>JAVLBI010000010.1:0-55533 GCA_031581365.1 Spiribacter sp.
AGAGTAGTAGTCGGTTAAGCCGACAAATCTTGGCTCGACACAAGGCATACTAGAAATTTCTAGGTTGCTCTTAAGTCGATATCTCTGCGTTAACAGTGATGCCGACACGAGCACCCACACAAGTTGTCTGGTCCATCTTGTTAAAGAGCGCCAAATCTTTCGATTGGCAGGGCCGCGCATTCTATGCCTACGCCGCCATGGGTCAAGTCCTATATTCAAGAACTATCACCGTCAGGGATTCCCTGACTGCGGGCCGCGCATTCTAATCGTTTGCGCTGCCGCGTCAACTTCTTTTGCTGCTGGAAGATGACCCCGCCGAAGCGAGAAAGAGAAGTCTACAGCATCACCAAAGACTGTCAACGTCCTGTCATAACCTTTTTTCTAACGTGACTCGCGCAAACCGCCGTTTACCCACCTGCACAACATGCTCTGCTTCGGCATACAGTATCTGCGCGCTATCTTCCACGCGCTCGCCATCAATTCTAACAGCACGCTGCTTGAGCATACGCAGGGCTTCTGAAGTGCTTGGTACCAATTCAACTTGTTTAAGCAACGCGACTAAACCCACACCCTCTGCCGCCACCTTAATCGTGTGCTCAGGCATCGCTTCAGGCAATGCACCACGCTGGAATTGCGCAACAAACCCTGCATGTGCACGCTGCGCTGCTTGCGCATCATGAAACCGACTTACCAACTCATTCGCCAATTCAAATTTAGCGTCGCGGGGATTAAGCCCGGCCTCAACATTGCGCTTAAGCGCGTTAATGTCTGATAAATCACGAAAGCTCAACAACTCAAAATAACGCCACATCAAATCATCAGAAATCGACATGAGCTTGCCGTACATCTCGGCAGCCGGCTCACGGATACCGACATAGTTGCCTAACGACTTCGACATTTTTTGCACCCCATCCAAGCCCTCCAACACCGGCGTGGTGATGAGCACTTGCGGGGCTTGGCCGTATTCACGTTGCAATTCACGGCCCATGAGTAGGTTAAATTTCTGATCGGTGCCGCCAAGCTCCACATCCGCCCGAAGCGCTACTGAGTCATAGCCTTGGACGAGCGGGTAGAGAAACTCATGAATCGCAATTGGCTGATTGCCTTTATACCGCTTACTAAAATCATCGCGCTCTAACATGCGCGCCACCGTCGAGCGTGAGGCGAGCGCTATCATATCGGTTGCGCTCATTGACGCCATCCATTGCGAGTTAAAAGCAATTTCCGTGCGCTCGGGGTCGAGTATGCGAAAAATCTGCTCGCGATAGGTTTGTGCATTCCGCGCGACATCATCTGGGGTCAGCGGCTTACGGGTTGCGCTGCGGCCGGTCGGATCACCAATCATGCCGGTGAAATCACCAATCAAAAATATGACCTGGTGGCCGAGCGCTTGGAACTGCCGCAGCTTGTTCACCAATACGGTGTGGCCTAGGTGCAGATCCGGCGCAGTCGGATCAAAGCCGGCTTTAATACGCAGCGGCCGATCGCCCGCTAGCCGCTCTTTGAGCTCATCCTCACGAATAATCTCATCGGCTCCTCGCCGAAGGATTTCTAACGCAGCATCCACACTGCTCATGATCCGCTCCTACCCCAGTAAATGATCCCGTAGATCGTTAGTTTACCCAAAAAAAGCCCTCACCCGCGCGGTCTTGCCCGTTGACCAGGCCCTGACGCCCCGCTATCGTTCACGCGCATGACTCAAGCGCAGCCTGACAACGCGTCGAAAAACCCCTCCAAAACATCTTTTTGGGGGCCTAAGCGTATTCGCAACACGCTATTAGTGCTCGGTGCGAGTTTAATTGTCAGCGGGCTATTATTGCCCCTTGATAACGCCACGCCGGTGGTTAACGACAGCGCGCAAGCGCTTGATCTGAATTTATCCGAGCGCGACACCACACCTGCCTCAACCCGAGCGCCAGTGCCTGACGCCAATGCTTTGCGCGAAGCGGCATTATCCACGCCAGCACCGAGCGCGTCTGAACCCGCGGTAAAACCATCAGCTGATCCAAGCAACGCTGACAGCGGCATTTGGCAAACCCAAACGGTAGGTTCGGGTGATAATTTAGCGGCCGTTTTTAATCGCGCCGGCTTTTCCGCGCAAGATGTCCACGAAGTCATCAGCGTTAGTGCTGACACGCAAGCCCTAGTGCGCATCTACCCCGGCGATGAAATTCATTTGCTGAGTAACGAGGATAATCAATTACAGGCCATTCGTTACCCCATTGATGAGACTCGTACCTTATATGTCGAACGCAAGCCCGATGGCGATTATAAGAGCCGGATCCAAACCCGGCCCTTAGAAAAACGCGTCGCTCAAGCACAAGGCACCATCACTAGCTCTTTATATAATGCCGCGGTGGATGCTGGACTCGATGATCGGCTCATCATGAACCTTGCCAGTATTTTTGGCTGGGATATCGATTTTGCACTGGATATTCGCCGCAATGATCAATTTACCGTGATCTATGAAACGTTGTTTCGTGACGGCGAAAAAATTCGCAATGGCAATATCATCGCGGCTGAATTTGTAAACCGCGGTGAGCGCTTTCGTGCACTGCGCTATACGAAAGCCGATGGCCGCAGCGATTATTACTCGCCTGATGGCCATAGCATGCGGAAAGCATTTTTACGCACGCCGACAGATTTCACGCGGGTGAGCTCCGAGTTTAACCCCAACCGAGTTCACCCGGTTTATGGGACGACTCGTCCTCATCGTGGCACCGATTATGCCGCCCCGCCGGGGACGCCGATTAAGGCCGCGGGAGATGGCAAAATTATCCACCGCGGCACTAAAGGTGGCTACGGTAATACCGTTATTCTCAGCCATGGCACACGCTATACCACGCTCTATGCACACATGCGTGCTTTTGCCAACGGCCACCGCATTGGTGATCGTGTCAAACAAGGCGACATCATCGGCTATGTCGGTAGCACCGGTCTTTCTACCGGTCCACATTTGCATTACGAATTCCGCGTTGATGGCGTCCACCGCAATCCACGCACCGTCGATTTGCCCAAGGCTATGCCCATTGATGAGCGGTATCGGGCTGATTTTAAGCGCAGCACCGCAAAGGTTCTGGCACGACTTGATCAACTCAGCCGCACCCGGCTGGCCAGGGCCGACAACTGAACCGGACAACTCAGACGATGTACTTCATTGGGCTCATGTCGGGCACCAGTCTGGATGGCATTGATGCTGCCCTCGTTCATTTTGGTGCCAGCGGCGACATCGCCTTAAATGGCTTTTGCCACACGCCTTACTCCCCAGCACTAACCACCACGCTGCAGCAAACAAATGCCCACACACCGCTTGCCGAGGCCTTAAGCGTTGATGCTCATCTCGCCGACTCCTATGCTAAAGCCGTTGCTGCTCTGCTCCAGCAAACCAACACAACGCCCGAAGCGATTAATGCCATTGGCTTACATGGCCAAACCGTCTGGCATGCCCCAAATCAGCACCCGCCAATTAGCTGCCAACTTGGTGACCCGAGTCGTCTAGCAGAGCGCACGGGCATCACGGTTGTGGCTGATTTTCGCCAGCGTGATTTGGCAGCGGGCGGTCAAGGCGCACCCCTTGCCCCATTGTTTCATAGCGCTTTGTTTGGGGCGGCGCATTCACGCGGCGTCGTTAATCTTGGTGGCATTGCGAACTTAAGTGTACTTGCCGCTGGCGGCAAGGTGGTTCGGGGCTTTGACTGCGGCCCGGCCAATACCCTACTTGACCAATGGGCGATGCGGCATCAGCAGCAACCGTTTGATGCCAACGGCGCCTGGGCGGCGAGTGGCAAGGTCGATCATGCGCTGCTTGCTCGGCTACAAACCGATGGGTTTTTCCATCAGCCAGCACCCAAAAGCACCGGACCTGAGCACTTCAATTTAGCCTGGCTTAATGCCCAGTTGACCGGCAAAGAATCGGCGGTGGATGTTCAGGCAACGCTAGCGGCGTTAACTGCCTGGGGCGTGAGCAAAGCCGTGCAGGAAAACGGTGAAGGGTTAACGGAGTTGATTATCGGTGGTGGGGGTGCCCGTAATACTGATCTAATCACCAGAATCGCGCAGCAATTACCGAACGTAAACGTCATCAATAGCGATGCATGCGGCCTGCCAGCTGAGGCCATTGAATCGGTAGGATTTGCTTGGCTAGCGCGGGCAACGCTGCAGAGGCAAGCCTTTGATTTAGCCGCGATCACCGGCGCAAAACGACCGGTGATCCTTGGCGGTATTTATCCCGCTTAAGCGTCTAAGCGCTATCGCCTAGACACCAAATGATGAGCCACAGCCACAAGTGGTGCTGGCATTCGGATTGCGAATGACAAACTGAGCGCCCTCAAGACCCTCAACATAATCAATCTCAGCACCTTCTAAATAAGCACTGCTCATTGGGTCAACCAACAACGTGACGCCATGATTTTCCACCACCGCATCGCCAGGCTCTTCGCTTTCATCAAACATAAAGCCATATTGAAAGCCAGAACACCCGCCACCTGAGATATAGACCCGTAGCTTTAGGTCGTTGTTTTCCTCGTCCTCGAGAAGCTGGCGGACTTTTGTTGCCGCGCTATCGGTAAAGATCAGGAGGTCTTCCTGCTCAGCCACTTCCGTCATTGCTTAATCCTCGGCTGATGAGTAATGCGTTACGACTATTCTGAGTCGCAAGCCTGCCTGCCGTCAATTGCCTACGGCAGAACGGGTACACGCCAGAGACCGGCCGTTTCCGCTAACCCAAACATTAAATTCATATTTTGCACCGCTTGCCCGGCCGCGCCTTTGACCAGGTTATCTTCAACCACCAACACAACGGCCATATCACTATCGATAGGACGATGCACAGCAATCCGAACCATATTGCTGCCAGTGACTGTCCGTGTTTCGGGATGGCTATCGGGCGCAAGCACATCGACAAACGGCTCTTTGCCATAGCGCGTTTCAAACAACGCCTGCAGATCAAGCTCAGGATCGTGCAAACGCGCATAAAGCGTGGCGTGAATGCCCCGAATCATTGGCACCAAATGGGGCACAAACGTCAGCCCCACCTCAGCGCCTGCGGCTTTTGCTAGGCCTTGTTGGATTTCTGGCAAATGCCGATGCCCGCCGGCGCCATAGGCGTGGAAGTTTTCGGCCGCTTCACATAACAACGTATGCTGCTTTGGCTGGCGGCCGGCACCGCTTGCACCCGATTTTGCATCCGCGATCAATGCCGTTGTATCGACCGCGCTGGCCTCTAGTAATGGCATCAAACCTAATTGCACTGCCGTGGGATAACACCCGGGGTTGGCCAGAAGTTGCGCATGACGAATATCCTCACGATTGCGCTCAGGCAGGCCATAGACTGCTGTTGCCGCTAGTTCTGGGCATTCGTGTGTCATGCCATACCAACGCGACCAGAGGGCTAAATCATGGATCCGAAAATCGGCACCTAAATCAATCACTCGCACACCATGCTCGATCAGCGCTGGTGCCATGGCCATGGCGGTTCCATTCGGCGTGGCAAAAAACACAACATCACAGTCATGCAAAGCCGTGGTGTCCGGCGCTGAAAATGTGAGATCGAGCACCCCACGCAGATTAGGGAAGACCGCATCAACCGCCGTGCCGGCTTTGGTACGGGAGGTAATCACCTGCAAAGAGACATCAGGATGGCCTGCGAGCAAGCGCAGCAACTCGACCCCGGTATACCCCGTTCCGCCTACAATACCGGCGTTGATCATAGCGACACTCCGTTCAGATGCAGTTAATGCGTATTATAATGCCAGATTGAAGAGAAGGCGTAGAATAGACCCGGTAACCCATGGAGACAGGCTCATGCCGCGCAAAGAATGGCTCATTGGATTAATGGTGTTTGTCATCTTAGGAGCAGTGAGTTTTGTTTGGCTGGCCCCACCGCCTGGTGAACCCGCGCCCGCGATCGAATTTGAAATGCTCAATGGTCAGTCAGTAGAACTCGCCTCACTTAAAGGTGAACCGGTGCTTATTCAATTTTGGGCGACTGACTGCACCACTTGTGTCAGTGAAATGCCGGATTTAATGGAGTTACACCACGCGCTGCATGCCGATGGACTAAACTTAGTGGGGGTTGCTATGGCCTATGACCCAGAGGATCGCGTGCGCCGCCTTGTTGCGCGTAAAGGCCTACCCTATGCCATTGCACTTGATAACGGCGGGGTTATTGCCGATGCGTTCGGCAACGTTCGCGTCACCCCGACGACCGTGCTCATTGATGCTGAAGGCCGCGTGGTCTGGCAGCGTATCGGGTTGCTGGATTTTGACCGTCTGCACGAAGAAATCACTGAATTACTGCCGGAAGAACGCTCGGCATGATGGCGCTTTGGATTAAGTCATTTCACATCATCAGTGTGGTGACCTGGTTCGCGGCGATATTTTATTTACCGCGACTATTTGTCTATCACGCCATGGCCGAAGATGCGGTGAGTCGCGAGCGGTTTAAAGTCATGGAGCGCAAGCTCTACCGCGGCATCATGAATCCCAGCGCGGTAGTAGCGGTCGGTTTAGGGGTAGCCTTGGTTGTTATTCAGCCATTGTGGCTACAACAAGGCTGGCTACAGGTAAAAATCTTGTTGGTGGTAGGGCTAATTGGCTACCATCTCTATTGCGGTCGACTTATGCGCGGCTTTGCAGAGGATCGCAACCCCCATGGCCATGTTTGGTATCGCTGGTTTAACGAGATCCCGGTCGTCGTGCTGATTGCGGTGGTTTTACTGGTAGAATTTAAACCATGGCCTTAGTGACCGCGGGAAAGGGCTTACCCGCCCTAGCATTTCGTGCTACCTTAAATCGTACTATTTGAGTCCTGTATAGGCCATGTCGATGAATACGCATACTCAATCAGGTCGTCACGACACTTATTTACGCGATCTGCTGCAACAAGCCGGTTTGCGTGCTACCCGCCAGCGCCTGGGCTTGGCTGAGCTTATCTTTGGTCATGGTGAACGCCATCTGACCGCTGAAGGACTGTATGCTGAAGCCACTGAGGCGGGGCTAAGACTCTCGCAAACCACCGTGTACAACACCCTCCATCAGTTCACGGAAGGCGGGCTATTGCGAGAGATCCTAGCCGATCCGCGGCGAATTTATTTTGATACCAATGTCGATCCGCATCATCACTTTCTCGATGAAGAAACGGGTGATATGGAAGATATTCCGGCCGATGGCATTGCCGTCAGCGCTCTGCCAACGCCGCCACCGGGTAAAACAATTGAAGGCGTGGATGTCATTGTGCGCGTACGCCGTCCCGCCTGACCGGAGAATCGCTATTCAGGCGTCCTAACGGCGTCCGGCACGAATCAGCCCACCCAATCCATGGCGATCCATCGTGGCATTTAAATGCGCACGCACGCAGGTCGGTGTTTCACATTCAAGTACAGCAGCAAGCAGATCTTTTGACTCGGCAAGACTCACGCTGCGAATCGCCCATTTAACCCGCAACAACCGGCCGCTACTCATAGATAGGCCTTCAAGGCCCATGGCCACTAATAACGGCGCGACGGCAGGATCAGCGGCCATACTGCCGCAAATAGACACAGGCTTACCGATACGCTGACCCGCGGCAGCCACCTCACTAATCGCACGGATCACCACCGGATGGAGTTCGTCATACAGTGAGGCCACGCGGGCGTTGTTGCGATCCACTGCGAGCAAATACTGCGCTAAATCGTTACTGCCAATTGAGAGAAAATCGAGTCGCCTCGCGAGTGCCTCGGCCTGATACACCGCCGAAGGCACCTCAATCATCGCCCCCACTGCTGGCATAGACGTTACGATACCCTCTTCGGCCAACTCCTCCCGCGCCCGTGCAAGAAGCGCGGCGGCCTGCTCGGCCTCCTCAATGCGGGTGACCATCGGAAACATTAAACGTAAGTTATTGAGCCCAACCGAGGCGAGCAGCATGGCGCGTAATTGGGTGAGAAATATCTCTGGATGATCAAGCGTCATGCGCAGTCCGCGCCAGCCCAAAAATGGGTTCTCATCATCGACTGGGAAATAGGCAAGCGGTTTATCGCCCCCCACATCTAAGGTTCGCAGGGTAACCGGCAATGGGGCAAACGCCTCCAAAACCTCGCGGTAGAGCACCGCTTGTTCTTGCTCACCCGGAAATCGATCACGAATCATGAATGGAAATTCGGTGCGATGCAGCCCCACCCCCGCACAACCTATCTCCAGCGCGCGCTCGATCTCCGCGGCAAGACCGGTATTCACATAAAGCGCGATACTTGCACCATCAGAGGTTTCTGCCGGCTCTCCCGCTAACTGGGCAAGCTCCGCGGTGAGCTCTGCTTCCTCTTGTTGCAAGCGGGTGTATTCTGCGCGCAGCGGGTCCGAGGGGTCGACTTCAACCCGGCCGCGGTAGCCATCCACAATTAAAGCCCGGCCATGCAAACTATCAACAGGCAGTTCCCGCACGCCCATCACCGCCGGTATGCCAAGCGCCCGCGCTAAAATAGCAATATGTGAGTTGGCCGATCCGCCGGCTGAAATAACACCGACTAATTGTTTCGGCGGTATTTCAGCCAATTGCGAGGCGCTTAAGTCTTCGCCCACTAAAATCGCCTGTTCAGGCAATGTGCGAGTGTCCTTTTCAACGGCGAGCAAGCGGGCGAGAACACGCCGGCCTACATCGCGCAAATCACTGCCACGCTCGCGTAAATAACGATCTTCCATCGCGTCAAAGCGACGTGCATGCGCGGCAACCGCTTGGCGTAAGGCAAACGCGGCCCAATGCCCGGCTTGAATATGCTCAACGACGCCTGCTTTTAAGCTATCGCCATCAAGCATTTGCAAATAAACATCAAAGAGTCGTTGTTCCGCCTCAGGTAGCTGGCCTTGCATGCGGGCCGCCAACGCCTGGATGTCATCGCGCACCGCGACGACGGCGTGCTCAAAGGCTTCTATCTCAAAAGCCGGATCCCTCGCAGGCCGATCAGGCACGCGGTCCAAATCAGCGTCCACAGTCAACACAAATCCAGTGCCCATTGCGACTCCACTTGCACCGCCTATGCCATCCACAGCAAGCGGGCGCTCAGGCGATGTCGCGAACTCATCCGCGAGTTCGCCACGAACACGAGCATGCGCAATGACCCCAGCCAATTGTGCCGCCATGGTCACAAGAAACGCGACTTCCGCATCATTAAAGCGCTCACGCGCGTGGCGCTGGACCACAATCACGCCAAGGCGGGATTGATAGTGGATAATGGGAACGCCTAGGAAGGAGTGAAAATGCTCCTCACCGGCCTCTGGAAAATAACGAAAGCGCGGATGACGATCCGCATTTTCAAGGTTAATTGATTCCTCACGCTCAGCCACCAATCCGACGAGCCCTTCGGATAGATTAAGCCGAATTTGCCCCACCGCCTCAGGATTTAGGCCTTGGGTGGCCATAAGTCGTAACTGAGCCGCATCGGGCTCCAGTAGATACACCGAACAGACATCGGCTGCGGTAACCTCAGCGACTTGTTGAACAATAATGCTCAGGGCTTGTTCGAAATGACTCGCCGCATTGACGGCTTGAACAATGCGGTGGAGCGACTCGAGCACGGCGCTCAGCCCTCCTGCGAGCGCTGCTGAATTACGGGTGCTAACCCGGGACCTAAATCTGCCGGCCGAGTGGGTGGGCCCGCCGGGAAAAGTAGGGGGGCAAGTTGCTCTAAGGCCCGCTCATAGACCTTGCGTTTAAACGAGACGACTTGTTCAAGCGGATGCCAATAGGACACCCAACTCCAATCATCAAACTCAGGCTCGGTACTGGCATCGAGGCGCACTTGAGCGTCATCGACTAGTAGCTTTAGCATAAACCAAATTTGTTTTTGCCCAATACACGCCGGGCGTTGGCGACGACGGACTAAATGCGCCGGCAGCCGATAGCGCAGCCAGCCGCGAGTGGCGCCGAGCACAGTCACATCAGCCGGATAGAGGCCAACCTCTTCGTTTAACTCACGATAAAGTGCTTCCTCCGGGCTTTCGTCACGCTGAATCCCGCCCTGCGGAAACTGCCAGGCATCTTGGCCAATACGCCGTGCCCAGAGAAGCTGGCCGACGTTATTGGCTAAAATAATCCCGACATTCGGGCGAAAACCATTTGAATCAATCACTTACTACACCGATTACGAAATTTCATTGTATCTCATTCTTCCACAGAGCAGAATCTTTGAACAATTTCACAACTTGAGCAGATCCCGTGCAGCTTGCCATCTTTGATCTCGATAATACCTTGCTGGGTGGAGATAGCGATTATTTATGGGGGCAATACCTCATTGAGCAAGGCGCCGTCTCGCAAGCCAACTATGAAGCAAAAAATGCCCGCTTTATGCGCGAATACGAAGCGGGGCAGCTTGATATCGCGACGTTTTTAGCCTTTGCACTGGCGCCGCTTGCGCAAACAAATTACGCCACCCTGCTGCGCTGGCGTGCCGCGTTTATCACGAGTCACATCACACCAAGAGTCCTCCCCGCCGCCCAAACATTGGTCAATGAACACCGTAATCAAGGCCATACGCTTATGATTATTACTGCAACCAATCGCTTTGTGACCGAGCCGATTGCCGCGATGTTTGGTATCCCCTTGTTACTTGCAACTGAGCCTGAGGTTGTTGATGGCGCGTTCACCGGCCGTCATATCGGAACGCCCACCTTTCAGGCGGGCAAAGTCACCGCCCTGCAGGCTTGGCTTGAGGCCGAGGGCAAGCGTGCTGAGGCGATTTACTTCTACAGCGACTCGCACAATGATTTAGCGCTGCTTGAGCATTGTGACCACCCGATAGCGGTTGACCCAGACCCCATTCTTCTGGCCGCGGCAGAACAAAACCACTGGCCCATCATCACGCTACGTAAGGGCGATCGACCACAGCCATTGAGGAGTGAGGCATCATGAAAATCCTCACATTAATGCTTGGACTGCTATGGGTTGTTGTCACGGGCGCGGTCAATGCAGCGGATATCCGCGTGGAAAATGCATGGGCGCGGGCCACTGCCCCTGGGCTACCCACCGGCGCGGTTTATTTTGATCTAATTAATACCGCGGCACGGGGCGATCAACTGATTGGGGTTAGCACAGCCCGCGCACCGCGCGCTGAAATCCACCGAACCATCGAGTCCAGCGGCAATAGCCAAATGGTGCACACCCCAACCGTGCGCATTCCTGCCGAACAAAGCGTTACTTTTGCACCTACAGGACGCCATATTATGCTCATGGGCCTGACTCAAGCCCTAGCTGAGGGCGAACGCTTCACGCTGACCCTGGCATTCTCCAGCGCAGAGCCCATTGTTGTTGAGGTCGAGGTTAAAGCCCCAACCGCCATGGATCACTAAAGCACGCGAGAGAAGCGCCGTTCGCTGCGCGCTTGCTCGAGATACGCATCAAATGGCATGGCCACATTGCGCAAAAAGAACTGGCCACGATCACTCACCGCGAGGCCTGTTTGTTGAATCTCCACCAAGCCATCATCAACCAACGGCGATAAGGCAGCTAAAGCGCTGGCAAAATACTGCTTAAACACCACACCGTGACGCTCTTCAACCATCGCGAAATCAACCTTGCCCTGACACATAATCGCTTGAATCACATCACGGCGCAGGCAGTCATCGGCTCGCATTTCTAAACCACGCCAAATCGGTAATTGACCCGCCAATACTGCTTCCGCATAACACTGAGGATCGCGTTTGTTTTGGCTGTAAGAATCACCAATTTGTCCAATTGACGAGGCACCTAAACCTATCAAATCCAAATCGGGCCGTGTGGCATAGCCTTGAAAATTTCGATGGAGGGTCGCGTTATCTGCTGCTTGCGCGAGCGCATCGCTTGGAAGCGCAAAATGGTCCATTCCAATATAGCGATAGCCCTCTTTTGCCATTCGCTGCATCGCTTCCATTAATAAGGTGAGCTTTGCCTCCGCTGGCGGCAAACTATCCTCTGGAATTTGCCGCTGGATCTTAAACAACTGCGGCATATGCGCATAGTTATACAGCGCGATACGATCAGGCCGCATCGCCATGACTGCATCCAAAGTGCGGGATAGCCGCGCGGGCGTTTGCAGCGGCAGGCCATACATTAAATCCAGATTAATCGAGAGAAAGCCCTGCGCTCGTGCTTCAGCAACCACATCAGCGGTATCTTCGACGCTTTGCACGCGATTAACGGCCTTTTGCACATCGGGGTCAAAATCCTGTACCCCAAGGCTTAACCGGTTAAAGCCTAGTTCGGCCAATCGCACGATGCGCTCGCGATTCACCGTGCGCGGATCGATCTCAATAGAAAACTCCCGCATCGCTGGATCGGCAAGTGCGAAGCGATCATGAATCGCGGTGATGAGTATGGCTAAATCATCATCCGTGAAATACGTCGGAGTACCACCGCCTAAGTGTAGTTGCTCAATCGGACGGTCATCGTCAAATAACGCCGCCTGCAAATCGAGCTCTTGGATTAAGTGCGCTAAATAAGTCTTTGCCCGGCGGTAGTTTGCCGTAATGACTTTATTGCAGGCGCAGTAAAAACACACCGTTTTACAAAACGGTACATGCACATAGAGCGACAGCGGCCGTGGCATCGGATCCTCATTCGACCATTCCACCCGCTGGCGATAAGTCTGGGCATCAAACGCTTCGGTAAATTGAGCGGCGGTTGGGTACGAGGTATAGCGCGGTCCGGTCACGTCGTAACGCCGCAGTAGCTCGCGCTCTAGGGGCAAGTTCTTGGCCATGGCAGCCGCCTTAGTCAGCCGTTAAATGGCCTCTACAATAGCGCTAAGGCTCAAGCGATCGCTTGATTTGGATCAGGCCAAGCTTTGATCAAACGCCAGTGAGTGCAGCAAGGACAAATAATCCCACTACACAAATAAACCCACCAATCCAAAGCCAACTCCGCCAACCAGGGCGATTGGCGACATAAGCACTGGCATAGCCGACCCGCAAGGCAAAAAAACCAAGCGCTAAGGCATCAATACCCACCTGATGCGCTTCTAACTGATGGGCAATAATCACCGCCGCTGCAAACGCTGGGAAAGCCTCAAAGGTATTGAGTTCCGCCCAATAAGCGCGCTGCTGCCAGCCACTAAGCCGCGCTAACCATTCTCGTGGCTGGGCGTTGTCATAACCGCCCGCTGACTTGGACATGCCAGCCAATACAAACGGCATGAAAATCATTGCCAACACGGTCCAATAGGCAATGCTCATTTTTTTTCTCCTGCAAGTGTAGCGGCGATGGCTCGATGACCGATATCGGTACGCATAAAACACGCCTTCCAATGTAGATGGCTCGCTAAGTCGTAGGCATTTTTTTGCGCGGCAATAATGTCATCACCAAGCGCACAGGCACAAAGCACACGTCCACCAGCGGTAATGACTTCGCCATCGGCATTAATCGCTGTACCCGCATGAAAGACTTTGCCGGGTTGTTGAGCAGCGGCATCCAGTCCTGTGATGACATGGCCGCGATCATAGTGGCCAGGATAACCGCCGGCGGCAATAACGACGCCTAAACAAGGGCGTGGATCCCAACTCACGGTCTGATGGGCCAACTCCCCATCAAGCGCCGCTTTAAAGAGGGTCACCGGATCACTGGTTAAGCGCAACATAATAGGCTGTGTCTCTGGGTCACCGAGCCGGACATTAAATTCCAACACACGCGGCGCACCGCTAGCATCAATCATTAATCCGGCATATAAAAATCCAGTAAAACCACGGCCTTCAGCCACCAACCCCTGAACGGTTGGCGTAATAATTTCTTTAAGAATGCGGGCATGCAGGGCGTCGGTCACAACCGGAGCTGGCGAATACGCGCCCATGCCACCAGTGTTGGGCCCCACATCACCTGCATCACGGGCTTTGTGGTCTTGTGAGCTTGCCAGTGGCAAGACCGTCTCACCATCCACCAGGGCAATAAAGCTCGCCTCCTCACCGACCAAATAGTCTTCCACCACAATGCGCGCACTGGCATCGCCAAAGGCACCGGCAAGCATTGTTTCGGCGGCCAGCAAAGCCTCATCAAGGCTCAGAGCAACAACGACTCCCTTACCCGCTGCGAGGCCATCGGCCTTAATCACCAATGGCGCGCCCCGGGCCTGGATATAGGCCCGCGCCTCGTCAATATCATCAAAGGTCTCGTACTGAGCGGTGGGAATGTGGTGGCGGGCTAGAAAGGCTTTCGCAAACGCTTTCGACGCTTCAAGCTCGGCGGCGAGTCGGCCTGGTCCCAAGCAGGCTAGATCTCGCTCCGCAAAGGCATCAACAATCCCTTCCGCCAAGGGCGCTTCTGGACCAACAATGGTCATGTCCACCTCAAGCTTGCCGGCGATCTCGCGCAAGCCTTCAATGTCTTCAGCGCCCGCATTAATATTCTCTACCCCAGGCTCGGCGGCGGTGCCTGCATTCCCCGGGGCGACATACACCGTTTTAGTTTGCGCGGATTGTGCAAGCCGCCATGCCAGTGCATGTTCACGGCCGCCATTACCGACTAGCAAAATCTTCATGCCCTGCTCCTTAATGACGGAAGTGCCGCATGCCGGTAAATACCATGGCAAGCCCATGCTCATCGGCCGCAGCAATGACTTGATCATCACGCATTGATCCGCCTGGCTGAATAATCGCCCGAACGCCAG
The DNA here is from genome assembly GCA_031581365.1 of Spiribacter sp. Taxonomy (GTDB): domain Bacteria; phylum Pseudomonadota; class Gammaproteobacteria; order Nitrococcales; family Nitrococcaceae; genus Spiribacter. Next base: position 14,604 of record JAVLBI010000010.1, read on the forward strand.
CGGCGGCGGCTTGATCAATACCATCGCGAAACGGAAAAAATGCATCCGAAGCCAACACGGAACCGGCTAAGGATAAACCCGCATCTTCTGCCTTGCGCACACCAATGCGTGCGCTATCCACACGACTCATCTGCCCGGCACCAATACCAAGCGTGCGCCCACCACGGCCGTATACAATGGCATTGGATTTTACAAATTTAGCCACCCGCCAGACAAAATCCAGATCAGCTTGCAGGGCTTTATCCACTGGTGTTTGGGTGACACATCGCAAACCCGCCGCGCCAAACATGGCTTGATCCGCTTGCTGGACAAGCAATCCACCGCCAATTGGTTGTGACCACCATGCCTGTGATCGCTCCTCGCTCGCGGCAATTTCAAGCACGCGAACATTAGCCTTGCATGCGCTAGCGGCCAATGCCTCTGGCGCGAATCCCGGGGCTAGAATCACTTCAACAAATTGCTGCTCAATAATGCGCTCAACAGTGACCGCATCAAGGGGCTGATTAAACGCAATAATCCCACCAAACGCAGACGTTGGATCGGTCGAAAATGCAGCTTCGTAGGCATCGAGCAAATTAGCCGCGGTCGCCACTCCGCAGGGATTGGCATGTTTAACGATAACGCAAGCCGGTGCCGCAAAGGCACTCACACATGACCAAGCCGCATCGGCATCGGCTAGGTTGTTATAGGAAAGTGCTTTGCCTTGATGGGTATGGTAGTTCGCAAAGGCGCCCGCCGGCGCATTCGGGTGGCGATAGAACGCCGCGCTTTGATGCGGGTTCTCGCCATAGCGCAAATCCGCGACTTTTTCATAGGTGTGGTTGAGCTGGTCGGGAAATAGCGCCGGTTCACTCGTTGTATCGGCGTGTTGCGCCGATAGATAATGACTAATGGCCGCATCGTAACGGGCAACATGATTAAACGCGGCCACAGCAAGCGTAAAGCGTTGTGTATCCGTTAGCCCACCGGCGCTAGTCACTGCCTCAATCACCTCAGCGTATTGTGAGGGATCGGTCGCTACGCCTACGCCTGAGTAATTTTTCGCCGCCGCACGCAGCATTGCCGGGCCGCCAATATCAATGTTTTCAATCGCATCAGCGCGTTGGCAATTTGGCTGAGCGACGGTTTGTTCAAACGGATAAAGATTGACGACTAAAAGATCAATCGGCGCAATGTTATGCGCCTCCATAACCGTTTCATCCTGTCCGCGTCGGCCCAAGAGCCCCCCATGAATACTCGGGTGCAACGTTTTTACTCGGCCTGCCATGATTTCCGGAAATCCGGTGTGCTCACTCACCTCTGTCACGGCCAATCCGGCTTCGCTTAGCAGCCGTGCCGTTCCTCCGGTTGAGAGGATGTCGACGCCGGCGTCACTAAGCGCTTGAGCGAGTGGGAGGAGATCGGTTTTATCAGAAACGCTAATTAATGCTCGGCGCACCGGCATTACATGGGCCGCAGCCTTCATGAATCACTCCGTAAGTGTTAGTCCTCAAGACCATATTGGCGAAGCTTTTTACGCAAGGTGCCGCGGTTGATCCCAAGCGCGGCGGCCGCTCGCGTTTGATTGCCCGAACACTCACGCATAACCACCTCAAACAAGGGTGCCTCGGCCTGTTCAATCACCATTCGGTAAAGATCACAGCAGGAATGCCCATCGAGCTGCGCGAAGTAATTGTCCACCGTATCCTGCACGCAGGCACGAATTGGGCCAACGTTCGGGCAGTCTTGTGGGGGCTTATCTGCCATGCCGTCCTTCCTTAGGGGATAAACCCCGGATCATAACCACAACCCCCGATGCATTAAAGCGCCGAGGCTTTTCCATCCAATCTCACCCAGCCATCACGTTCGATAGCAGGCGAAAATAATACATTTGGCGCATAGGCCTCGCGTACCGCCGTTGCTTGCTCACTGAGCAATCCGGCAAGCGTTATCTGTCCACCATCTCTTAGCGCTGCCAATAGCCGTGGTGCCAGATCACACAGCACGCCAGCAAGAATATTGGCCAGCACCCAATCCACCGTTGGTAGCGGTGCATCGACATCTGCGATCACCAAGCGATCGGCCACCCCATTACGCTCGGCATTATCTCGACTCGCAAGCCGTGCCTGTGGATCATTATCAATTGCCACTGCTTCAGTGGCACCCAAACGCAATGCGGCAATGGCAAGCAAACCCGAACCGCAGCCATAATCAATCACTCGCTGGCCAACGGGCGGACGCTCGGCTAATGCCTCAAGGCAGAGGGCGGTTGTCGGATGCGTGCCAGTGCCAAAAGCAAGCCCCGGATCAAGCCGTAGATTAACCGCGCCTGGCTCAGGTGGCTCTAACGCATTGGGGATGATCCAAAGCCCATGGCCAAACGACTGCGGCTGAAAATGTGTTAACCACTCCCGCTCCCATTGCCTATCGGCTAATGGTTGCACGCTGTAGTTATCGGGCAGCTCGCCCAAGCTTTCCAACAATGCTGAGCGTACGGAGTCTAACCGTGTTTCCGCTGTAAATAATGCCTCAACCCGGACTTGATCCCAAAGTTGGGTTTGCCCTGGCGGTGGTTCAAGCACCGCGTCGCTCCCGGCCACTTCAGCCCAGGTCACGGCACTCGCGCCGGCTGCCTCGAGCACCGCTTCAGCCAACCCGGTCCGGGCAGCGGCGATGTTAAAGGCCACCTGCTGCCAGGCCATGATTAACGATTTTCGCCAGGTTGCCAGAGCACATCGCCACCCGCTTCACGGTTGGCATCGCGCGCTAGCACAAACAGATAATCGGATAGGCGATTGAGATACTGCAACACAGCCTCGTTAATCGGCGTGTGGGCAGCGAGCTCGGCGGTATCACGCTCGGCGCGACGGGTCACTGTTCGGGCGTGATGCAAATGAGCCGCAGCAGGACTTCCGGCTGGCAGTACAAACGAGCGCAGCGGTTCGAGATTCGTATTCACCTGATCGATAGCCTGCTCTAACCATTCTACCTGAGCACTCACTACACGCAGCGGCTCATACGGCGGATCATCCATTTCGGGCGTGCAAAGATCAGCCCCCACATCAAATAAATCATTTTGAATACGCGCAAGCGACTCATCGAGCTCACCGGCGGCATGCAGCCGACAAATACCCAAGATGGCGTTGAGCTCATCGACCGTGCCGTAAGCCGTCACGCGGGCATCGGTTTTTGCCACCCGAGTGCCATCGCCTAGCCCTGTCTGTCCGGTATCACCGGTGCGTGTGTAGATGCGCGTGAGTTTAACCACGCCGTTTACCCACTCACGCGAGCGACAGACTCATGAATTTCCGCGACCGCCGCGTCATAACCCTTCCAGCCATTGATTTTAACCCACTTACCAGGCTCCAAATCTTTATAATGTTCAAAGAAGTGACTGATTTGCTCTAGCAAAAGCTTGGGCAGGTCATCTGGGCCTTTAATCGCGTCATAGATAGGGGTGAGTTTGCTAATCGGCACACATAAAAGCTTGGCGTCCTCACCACTCTCATCCGCCATCTCTAACACCCCAATGGGACGGCAACGAATCACCGAACCGACCGCCAGTGGAAACGGCGTGACCACGAGGGCATCTAATGGATCGCCGTCACCGCAGAGGGTTTCGGGAATATAACCGTAGTTGGCCGGATAGTGCATGGCCGTGCCCATAAACCGATCCACCATAATCGCACCCGAGTCTTTGTCCACTTCATACTTAATGGGATCAGCGTTTGCCGGGATCTCAATGATGATATTGACGTCATCAGGCAGGCTTTTGCCTGCGGTAATGCCCTCGTAGGCCATGGTCTCCGTACTCCTCAGTGTCAATTACAGTGGGCGTGATTATACGCAGTCAAAGTCAACTCGGTCAGTCCCCAAACGCCGGCAGTCGGCGGGCAACTCGATGGCCGCGTATTCGTGCATAGTCGGGTAAGCCATCACGATAAGGCGGATAGTCTTCCCCGGCAATCAGTGGGCGCAGGTAGCGCAAGCAGGCTTCGGTGACAAAAAAACCACTCTCATCAATGAAATCCGCAGGCATCTTGGCCTCAACATTGGCGACTGACTCCAGCGGTGTCTCACCAACATGCCAGCGATACGGGCTATCTGAGTCACGCACGATGGTTGGCATAATGGCGTTACGCCCAGCCAGTGCCAACTCGACCGCCGCTTTGCCGAGCGCATAGGCCTGCTCGACATCCGTTGCTGAGGCGATATGCCGGCCGGCGCGCTGGAGATAATCAGCAATGGCGTAGTGATATTTATACCCCAGCGCCGTTTTAATCATATTAGCCACCGTCGGGGCGACGCCGCCAAGTTGGACATGGCCGAAGGCATCGACGGTGCCTTGGTCGGAGAGAAATTGGCCCGCGGCGGTCCTCACTCCTTCAGAGACCACGACGACGCAATAGCCAAAGCGCTCAACACTGTCTTTTACCCGGGCAAGAAAGGCGGTCTGATCGAGCGGCACCTCCGGCAGGAGAACGACATGCGGCGGGTCGCTTTCGGTGTCTTTGGCAAGAGCAGAGGCCGCCGCAATCCAGCCAGCGTGGCGACCCATCGTCTCGAGAATAAATACCTTAGTTGAGGTTTGCGCCATCGAAGCGACGTCAAGCCCGGCCTCACGCGTTGCAATTGCGATATATTTTGCAACCGAGCCAAAACCCGGGCAGGTATCGGTAATCGGGAGGTCGTTATCAACCGTCTTGGGTATGCCAATGCAGGTCATCGGATAGCCCATCGACTTGCCAAGCTGAGAGACCTTGTGCGCGGTATCTTGCGAATCACCGCCGCCATTATAGAAAAAATAGCCAATATCATGCGCCCGAAAGACTTCAATAAGGCGCGCATACTCGGCCCGATTTTCCTCTAACCCTTTGAGCTTATAGCGCGCTGAACCAAATGCACCAGCCGGTGTATGGCGCAAAGCCGCAATGGTTTGTGCTGACTCTTCGGCGGTATCAATCAGCGCTTCGTGCAAGGCGCCAAGAATTCCATTTGCGCCGGCATACACCGTACCGATTTGATCGGGATGGGCTCGTGCCGTTTCTATCACGCCACAGGCACTGGCATTAATCACAGCGGTCACACCGCCGGATTGGGCATAAAAGGCGTTTTTAGCGCTCATCAGTCGACCTCTCCCCCCAAGAACTTGGCTAGTTTAGCAAGCTCAGTGCTGACAAGCTCGAACCAAGACGTGAGAAGCATGAACGGTTACCATGACAGTATGGCAAATACATCGATCATTCAGCGCTTTGTTGGCTTGGTGAGCTTGCGCGCCGGGCCAGAGGATATCCCCTATTCAACGGGGTTATTAGGATTGGTCATTGCTTTGGCCGCCGGCCTGAACATCCCGGTCATTCAGCAATACACGCCGGATGCACAGCCATTGATTCACATCACACTAATGGTGAGCTATAACGCCGCGTTTCTATGGATGGCGCTAGCGATTCGTCGCTATGGCGCGCGCTTTGTGCAAACGGCAACGGCATTATTTGGTGCCGATGCCATTATCTCGCTGATCGCCCTGCCGATTCTGCTCATCATAGGTCAGCCTAACGAGACTAACGCGCTGGCTGGACTCGCATTCTTTGCCCTATTGATCTGGAATATTGCGGTGGTTAATCACATCCTTCGCTCTGCCCTCTCTCTTAGCGGCATGATCAGTTTAGGCCTAACGCTCGTTTATATCTTCGGGGCGAGCCTGTTTGTGCGCGCGGTCGTTGGCCTATGAGCCACGTCCATATTTTGGGCATTGGCGGAACGTTTATGGCCGGGGTGGCAGTCCTTGCACAAGCCGCTGGCCATCGGGTAAGCGGTCAAGACGGGCCTTTGTATCCGCCAATGAGCGAAGTCTTAGCCGATGCGGGCATTGCGCTAAGCACAACCGATGATCTAAGCCCAGAAGCTGATCAGGCGGACTCCATTATTATTGGCAACGCACTCTCTCGTGGCCATCCCGCCGTCGAGGCTGTGCTGGAGCGCAGGCTTCGCTATACCTCGGGGCCAGCCTGGTTGGCTGAACATGTGTTAAAAGACCGCTGGGTGATTGCGATCGCTGGCACTCATGGCAAAACCACGACCGCAAGTCTAGTGGCATGGTTACTCGAGGCAGCCGGGCTTGAGCCGGGCTTTTTAATCGGCGGTCAGCCCGGTAACTTTCAAAGCTCAGCCCGTCTGGGCAAGCCACCATTTTTTGTGATTGAGGCCGATGAATACGACACGGCGTTTTTTGATAAGCGCTCGAAGTTCATTCATTTCCACCCCGACACGCTGGTGTTAAATAACCTTGAGTTCGATCACGCCGATATTTTTACCGACCTTGCCGCCATTGAGCAGCAATTTCAGCATTTAATACGCACCGTGCCCGGCAATGGCGGCATTGTGGTGAACGCCGATGATCTCGCGTTAACCCGAGTGCTCGAGCAAGGCTGCTGGTCTCGGCTTATCCCGTTTGGCCTGCAAGCCGACGGGCCGGGCGCGCTTACGCCCGCCACGCCGCATTGGCAGCTTGGAGATACGCCGTTCACACCACCATTACCCGGCGTACATAATGCTAAAAACACCGCTGCCGCTATTCTTGCCGTGCGCGATGCCGGTGTGCCGCTGGCAGCCAGCGTGCCGGCACTGAGTGATTTTGCCGGCATTCGGCGGCGTCTTGAACGGGTGGGTGGAAGCAACGGCATTAGCGTTTTCGACGATTTTGCCCATCACCCCACCGCCATTGCTGCCACGCTTGCCGCGCTCGGTGAGAAAGCTAAGCGTGGGCGTCTCATTGCTGTACTTGAGCCACGCTCAAATACCATGCGAGCCGGCGTTCATGCAGCAACCCTCGCCCCTGCATTACAAGCGGCTGACCGCGTTTATATGCTAGTAACCCCGCACTTAGACTGGGATGTGAGCGCCGCATTAGCGCCGCTGGGTGCCCGTGCTAATACCGCGACGACAGTGACTGATCTCATTGCAGCCATTAGCGACTGGGCACGCCCGGGCGATCGCATTGTTGTCATGAGCAATGGAGCATTTGAGGGTATTCACGGACGTTTGCTCGACGCTTTAGCAAAGCGCGAGCACTCAGACTGATTGGCGTTTTTATGGCTGCTGCGCGGCCGCATCAAGAATCGCTTGCTCATGTTTATGCGCCAATGCACGCCGATCAAAACGCGGTAACAATACACCACCTCGTATCGTCTCGTGCTCAAAGCTCAGCAACCACACTGTCGCCGTAGCGGTTTTCGCTTTCGGCCACGCCCGCAGCACAACCCGTGAACGCTGATCGGCATGAACCCGGGTGAGAACAACAGACGGCAAACGTCCATCATGCCAACGTGGTAGCACTGGCAAAAAAGCGGGTGAAGGCTTTGGGCTTAGCCAACGCAGCCATGTCTGCCAGCGCCAGCGCGGCGCGGCCTGCCAGTCTAAGGCAAAGCCCGCTGGTTGGGTTTGGCCCAGCGGCCAGACGGCTGCAAAATCATCAATAAAGCCACCTGCTCCAAGCCGGCGCTCCAGCGTTTGTGAATCGGGTGACGCCGGCTCACTGTTCGCAAGAAAAGGAATGCGAGTTTGTTCTGGATATGCCTGGAGGGGATCTGGCCAATGCAGCGTTTGTGTGGCAACGGCGGCCAGGACGAGTACGCCGGCCGATACGCTCACGGCGTATCGTGCGCGCAATGGCGCTGTCGGTACCCGAGTGAGTATTCCCGGCAGGGCACCAAAGGTAATGCCAATACCAACGCCGCCCACAACATCGAGCGGCCAATGCACCCCCAGCAGCAAACGACTGGCAGCGACCAATGTGACGAGCACTGCCCCGAGCCCCATCACCCAAGCCTGGGTATCAATGACACCGCTGCGGCGCGGGGGTAATGTGCTCACCCAAACTGTCACCAAGACTGCGATACCCGCGACATGTGCGCTTGGAAATGCCGCCGCAAAATCCGCACTGGCGCTTAGTGCGTTGGGTCGCGGCACCGCTAACAGTATTTTTAAACCATAGCTCACTGCTTCAGCCAAACCCACTGCCATGACGAGAAGAACAGCTTTGCGGGGCTGTCGATCGCGCCAAAGCCAGACCGCTAGTACAAGGCTTGCCAGTATGACCGGCAGCAAGCCACCCAGCTGGGTCACCCGCCAAGCGAGTTCACGTAGCAACTCTGAGCGCTGCGCATTGGCAATCGCAATAATGCCTTGCTCCCAGCCATGCGGAATTGAGCCACTGAGGCTAAGAGCGCTTGTGAGCACAAAACTCAAAAACCCGGCCCACCAAAGCCAGCCCGAGCGATGCCGTAAGGCTCGCAGCGCCGCATGCAGGGGTCGCAGCCATTGCCGCCATGGACCGCGCGGTGGTTGTCGACCCAAACCACGCGCCAAGCGCGAGCCGGCAAACCGCATTGGCCGATCAATTCGGGGGAGTAACCAACGGAGGAAGAAAAAGCCACCAAAGATGATGACAAGCCAAGCCATTAATCGGCCCATGACTTCAAGGGCTAATAGCAACGATGCACCAAACACCACACCCGGAAGTAAGTAAGCCGGGCCCCATGCCAGCGCTGAACTAATATTAGCGAGCAAAAATCGTCCCGGGGGCATACCCAGCATGCCCACTACCGCCGGAATGACTGGCCGCACGGGTCCCACAAATCGGCCCATCACAACGCTTTTGCCCCCATGGCGTTGAAATAGCCCCTCGGCCTGATGCAGTGCACCTGGATAATGCCGAATCACCGGCAAATGCCGCAGCCGGTCACGATAGTGGCGGCCAAGCCAGTAGCTCAAGCCATCGCCTAAAATAGCACCAGCAATCGCCCAAATAAGCATTGGCACGATGGGCAGTTGGCTACTACCGACCGCCGCCCCGGCCATGAACATTAAAACCGCACCGGGCACAAGTAAGCCGATGATGGCTAGCGATTCAGCAAGAGCAATCAGCCCAATCGCCACGCCTGCCCAAGCCGGGTTAGCGGCTAACCAAGCAAGTACAGGCGCAACCGCGGCCTCCAGACCGTTCACAGTGTTGCAAAGACGCGCTCAGCCGCTTTCAGTGTATGGCTGAGCGCGGCTTGGTCATGGGCGGTCGAGACAAAGCCCGCCTCAAATGCAGACGGAGCAAGGTAAACTCCAGCATCAAGCATACCGTGGAAAAACCGCACAAAGCGTTCCGCATCACAAGCGGCCACGTCCTCAAAGCCGACAATCGCATCGGCATCCGTGAAAAACACGCCAAACATTGTTCCTGCTTGGTGGGTCACTAAACCTATGCCTGCACTCGCCGCCCGTTCGCGCAGACCATTGAGCAATTGCGCCGTCCAATCCACAGCTTCAGCGTGCACCCCCGGCTGCGAGAGATTGCGCAATGTTGCCAACCCACTCGCCATGGCAAGCGGATTGCCTGACAGCGTTCCGGCTTGATACACCGGGCCACTCGGCGCCAGCATTTCCATGACATCCGCCCGCCCGACCAAGGCGCCCACCGGCAAACCACCGCCAATGACTTTACCAAGGCAGGTGAGGTCCGGATCAACGCCATACGCGGCTTGGGCGCCACCTAAAGCCGCTCTAAAGCCACTCATAACCTCATCGAACACCAACAACGCACCACTGTCATCGCAGACGTCGCGCAGACCCGTTAAAAACGCGGGCAAGGCGGGGATGCAGTTCATATTGCCAGCGACTGGCTCGACCAACACCGCGGCAATCGAATCGCCGTACTCGGCAAAAATTTCACAGACCGAGTCAATGTCATTAAATGGCGCGGTTAGGGTGGTTTCAGTAACGCTTGCGGGCACGCCGGGCGAGCCGGGGATGCCAAGCGTCAATACGCCCGAGCCGGCTTCCACCAATAGTGCGTCGACATGGCCATGGTAGTTACCGCGAAACTTTAAAATCCGATCCCGCCCGGTATAACCCCGGGCGAGGCGCACGGCACTCATACACGCCTCGGTGCCTGAGTTGACCATTCGAATACGCTCAACCTTGGGCATTAGCTTTTTCACCAATACCGCAAGTTCGGTCTCGAGCTCGGTTGGCGCACCGAAGCTGGTGCCATTAGCTGCCGTTTGGCGAATGGCTTCAAGCACTTCGGGATGAGCATGGCCAATCGCAAGCGGGCCATAGGAGAGCACGTAATCAACGTACTGCTTGCCGTTGACATCCTCAATCCACGCGCCCTCACCACGGCGAATAAATACCGGCGTGCCACCTACTGAGCGAAAGGCTCGGACCGCCGAATTAACACCGCCGACAAGATGCTCACGGGCCTCGGCAAATAGCGCTTCGGATCGATTCGTCATAGGTTTGCTCGCTCTATTAGGGTTGCTGTGGCGTGTTCAATATCAGCCTTACCAAACACTGCCTCCACCACCGCCACTGCATCGGCACCGGCCGCGGTCACTTCAGCAATATTGCTCGAGTCAATGCCACCGATCGCGACTAATGGACAATCAGTGAATGCGCGTGCTTGGGTAAAGCACTCAAGCGCGGCACGGGGTGCGTTCGGTTTGGTCGTTGATGGGTAGACACTACCAAAGGCTAAATAATCCGCACCCGCTGCCACCGCAGCTCGGGCACGATCTAAATCGCCGTAGCAGGAGACACCAATGATGGCTGCCGGTCCAAGCGTTGCGCGTGCTGCAGCTATATCGTCATCGTCCTGACCTAAGTGCACGCCGTGCGCACCGGCAGCCAGTGCAAGCTCAGCATCATCATTAACGATAAAGCTTGCTTTAAACGTGGCACATAGCGCTGCCAATGCGCTTGCCTCGGTTAAACGCCGGCGATGATCTTCGCTCTTATCGCGATATTGCACGACATTCGCACCGCCACGTAGTGCTGCGCTTACAGCAGACTCCAAGGCCACCGGCCGCGGCCAACCCGCCTGCGTGATGACATAGAGCCCAGAGATGGCTGCCGGCACGATTAAATTTCAATCATTTCAAAATCTGACTTACCGGCACCACATTCGGGACAGACAAAATCATCGGGGATATCCTCCCAACGCGTCCCCGGGGCAATGCCATCATCAGGCAAACCATCCTCTTCTTCATAAATCCAGCCGCAAACCACACACATCCAAGAACGATATTCCATCGTTACTGCCTCCGATTCAGTTAGTGAAACGATTACCCTAAAGCCTGTGCCGAGCGCTTGAAAGTGGTCTTTATTCAATCCATGGGAACGTGAACGACTTGTGTCTCAATACGGCCATCCGCGAAACAATCCAAACAACGGAATGCCGGGGCCGCCGGATCAAGCGCAAATGTTGGTGAAGCGGCTAAAAATTGCGCCGCCGTTGCTGGCGTAGCCAATAGCCTTACCTGCTCACGATAGCCATCATAGACATGATGAATATGCCCAAATAAGACACCACGTAATCGCGGTTCAGCCTCTAGCCGCGCCCAGAATGTTTGCGCTTGCTGCAATCCAATGGCGTCTAACCATGGCGTTCCCACCGCCACCGGCGGATGATGCAGCGCCACTAAAACATGGGCAGCATCGGCGAGCGCTAACGCTTGATCTAGCGCATCAAGCTCGGTTTGCGCCAACCTACCACTGACCTCACCCGGCCATAGCGAATCCAGGGTGATCAGTAACCAATCCGCCATATCTAGTGTATGTTCGGCCCGAACGCGGCCTTGCTTAAACACCCCTGCCATGACCTCACGATCGTCGTGATTACCGGGAATTACCCTTACGGGCAGATCGAGCGTGGCTAATGCCGCTTGCAAACGCCGGTAGCCAGTGTGGCTGCCGTCATGTACTAAATCACCGGTGTGCACCAGCGCATCCGAGCGCTCCGCCCACGGCCGCATTGCCTCTAGCGTGGCTTGAAAACGTCGCTCTACATCGACTTCAGATAAATGCGCTTGCGGATCAGCTAATAAATGCGTGTCGGTCATTTGTAACAACCGCTGCGATCGCGCCATGACTAAGTGCCCGCCTCGGCATAAATCCACATCTGACTCAACCAATAAAAACCACCCTCGCCATCGGGCGCGGTGCAGTTATATCGACTCCGCCCAATCGGTAAATCCGCCTCACCCTGAACCGCAAATTGCTGTCCTGGAATCAGCCACTCAGGATGCAGCCGTTCATTGCCGTAAAAACACGTCGGACTCGTCCCTGGCAGGCCCTCCTCGGTCAAAGTGACCACCCATCGTGGTGGCTGCGCCGTATCACGCACAGGGTTAGCCGGGGTTTTGGCACGCACTGGAAGGGCTTTGGAGCTGGCTTTGACTGCAAAACCATCTAATGCCGCATAGCGCTCGTTCATGGGATAACGTGGCAGGGCAAGTAGGTTAGACGTTGGGCCAATCGCGCCAGACTGCTGGCCAAATCCTACATAGCCGGCGTTTTCAATCAGCGCTAATACATCTAGGTCATATTCGCCGTAGGGATAGGCAAGCAATGGCGGATCGGTCAATGCCGCAGCGCCAAGCTCATCGACAAGTCGTGTCTGTGCTTGGCCAATATCGGCATTAATGCGCGCCTGCCAATCTGCCTCACTTTCGCCCTCGTTGCGCACAAACAGGGGGGTGTGGGTATGGGAGTGATTGGCGAATTCAGCCCCACGGGCGGCCATTGCGCGCATTTGCGACCAACTCAAGTGACTCTCTAACCCCGCATCCACCGGCTCGGTATTCACAAAGACGGTATAGGGCCAATCGCGCTCGGCTAACAAATCATGCGCCACCTCGCCCACGCTCGCATAGCCATCATCAAACGTAATTGCGATGCTTTTCGCCGGCAGGCTCGAGCCCTGCTGCAGTGCCCTGACCACTTGGCTTAGCGGGATCACGTTAAATTGCTGAGCGTCTAAATACGCCAAATGCGCCCGAAACTGCTCAACGCTCACGCTTGTGCTTGGCGTGTTGTCTTCACCGACTCGGTGGTACATCAGCACGACTGCCTGCGGGGTAGCATCAGCGCTTAAGCTAGGCGCTGGCAATGCGATCAGTGCAGCTAACAAGCCCATCACCACGGCCTGAAGCCGGGCATTGACCCGCTTTGGTCTAAAAATCGATATTGAATCCGGCATAAACACCATCTTCAAAATCACGATCAGCGCCGAATTCATCGCCGTCATAGCTCAGCTCAATGCCGCGATAACCCACATAGACATCCGCCTCTTCTAATAGGCGGAATTCGCCCTGAATGCGGTATTCCTGATAACCATCCACGTCACTAACTGACGTCGCTGACGGCGCGTAATAAGCCGACCCTGCCACCCCGATGCGATTATATTCCGGCAGCGTCCAGCGTAGCTTGCCGCCAATCGCCAAAGCCGCGCCATCAGCATCGCGCAAATCATCCATGACAACGGGCAATTTGCCGCCAATGCCTAATACCAGCGCATTACGACCTGGCTCTGGGCGATCAACAAGATGGAAATCCGCTGCAAAAATATCGCCATCATCGTCGTGATGAAGTAATCCACCCCCAGCTTCAAGGCCGTCATTATTGAGTGGCCGGATATAGGAAATCTCAGCGGCATCGCCACTTAAATTGATATCCAGTGTCTCGGCAGCTGCCGGCAACACCATCCCAAGCAACAGCGCAGTCAATCCCCAATAGCGCAGCATCATAAATCGCTCCTTTTGTGATCAATCAGTTGTGTCGCGCAAATAATACACGCCCCACCCATTCGCGCCAGAGGGATTGATCTAGATCAATACATTGCGCGTTCCAGCCATCGACACTACGCGTGTCAAATCATAAAAACACAAGGGTCTCCATGGACACTCATGCTGCGTACAACGATACCGTCGTGCGCCAGTTCACTATTATGACGGTGATCTGGGGCATCGTAGGGATGCTGGTTGGCGTTTTAATCGCCGCTCAACTGTTATGGCCGGCCCTTAACTTTGACCTGCCTTGGCTAACCTATAGTCGTCTACGGCCGCTGCACACCAATGCGGTGATCTTTGCTTTTGGCGGCTCAGCGTTGTTTGCGACGTCTTACTATGTCGTTCAACGCACGTGTGGCGTGCGGCTAATCGCCGATCGCCTAGCCGCCTTTACCTTTTGGGGCTGGCAGGCGGTCATCGTTGGGGCGGTGATCACATTGCCGTTCGGGTTTACCCAAAGCAAAGAATACGCCGAGCTTATTTGGCCGCTTGATCTATTAATTGCGGCCGTATGGGTGTCTTATGCAGCGGTATTTTTTGGCACTATTTTAAAACGCCAAATGAAGCATATTTACGTTGCAAACTGGTTCTACGGTGCGTTTATTGTTGCCGTAGCCATGCTGCATATCGTCAATAGCTTAGCCATTCCAACCTCACTCACTCAGTCCTATCCCATCTACTCAGGCGCAGTCGATGCCATGGTGCAGTGGTGGTATGGCCATAACGCGGTGGGTTTTTTCTTAACCGCCGGGTTTCTCGGCATGATGTATTATTTTGTGCCCAAACAAGTCGGCCGCCCCATCTACTCATATCGGCTGTCGGTGGTGCATTTTTGGGCACTGATCTCGACGTACATGTGGGCAGGACCGCATCACCTCCACTGGACTTCACTGCCTGAGTGGGCGCAGTCGGTAGGCATGGTGTTTTCGTTAATTCTCCTTGCGCCGTCCTGGGGCGGCATGATCAACGGCATCATGACCCTCTCCGGGGCCTGGCATAAGCTGCGTGACGACCCCATTATTCGCTTTCTGGTGGTCAGCCTATCGTTCTACGGCATGTCCACGTTTGAGGGTCCTATGATGTCCATTCGCACGGTTAATGCATTGTCGCATTACACCGATTGGACGATTGGCCATGTGCATTCAGGCGCATTGGGCTGGGTCGCCTTTATTACGATTGGCGCCATTTACATGCTTATTCCGCGGCTTTTTAACCGCGAGCAGATGTATAGCGTGCCATTGATTAATGTGCATTTTTGGGTATCCACCATCGGCGTCGTTCTCTATATCGCCTCGATGTGGATTTCCGGTGTCATGCAAGGCCTGATGTGGCGCGCCGTCAATGCTGATGGAACCCTGACCTACACCTTTATCGAGTCCATTGCCGCCACTTACCCCTACTACGCCATTCGGCTATTGGGCGGGGTGTTGTTTTTCGCCGGCATGCTGATTATGGCTTATAACATCTGGCGCACGATTCGCCCGGTCCAAGCCGCGCGTCTGGCCACAGCGCCAGCGCCGAGTGCCTGAGGATAATCTGATGTCACATGAGGTTGTTGAGAAAAACGTGGGGCTAATGGCGGTATTGATTTTTATCGTCATCAGCATTGGTGGACTTGTCGAAATCGTCCCATTGATGTTTTCCAAAAACACCACTGAACCACTCGAGGGCGTTACGCCCTATCCTGCTATTGAGTTTGCTGGCCGCGATATTTACGTCCGCGAGGGCTGCTATAACTGCCACTCACAGCAAATACGTCCCTTTCGTGCCGAAACAGAGCGTTACGGTCATTACTCCCAAGCGGGCGAGTTTGTCTACGACCGGCCATTTCAGTGGGGTTCAAAACGCACCGGGCCAGATTTAGCGCGAGTCGGCGGTTTATATACCGACGATTGGCATACTGTGCATTTAATCAACCCTCGCGATGTGGTGCCGCAATCGAATATGCCGGGTTATCCCTGGCTCGCTGAACGAACGGTGGATGCCGAGCAAACGGCGAAAAACATGCGCGCACAACGCGACTATTTAGGCGTGCCCTACACCGATCAAGACATTGCCGCGGCCGATACCCTGAGGGAGGTCAGCGAAATGGAAGCACTTATTGCCTACCTCCAGGGTCTTGGCACCAACGAGAGCACGAACTGATGGCGAGCGGCATCTTCGCCATTGTTTTGTTGCTGATGTTCTTGGGCATTGTGATCTGGGCCTACAGCGGCAAGCGCAAAAAAGACTTTAACGAAGCGGCACAGCTACCCCTCGATAACGATGACAAGCCCGCCGCTTCGGCAAAAAACAATAAAGGGGAGCAGTGATGAGTCTGTTCTGGAGCGTTTTTATTATTTTATTCGTGTTGGGCAATATTCTTGCCTGCTGGTGGTTGATTCGTTGGACGGCAAAACCGCGGCAAGGCGAAGGCGCCGCGCATGAGACCACCGGTCATGTCTGGGATGGTGATCTGACCGAATACAACAACCCGATGCCCCGCTGGTGGCTGTGGCTGTTCTACATCACGATTGTATTCGGCCTGATTTATTTAGCGCTCTACCCCGGCCTTGGCAATTTCAAAGGCCTACTTGGCTGGAGTCAGTACACCCAGTATGACCAGCAAGTCGCCAAAGCGCAGGCACGCTTAGAGCCGCTTTATGCCAGCTATGCCGACATCCCTATTGCTGAACTAGCGAATCACGATGAGGCCATGGACACTGCCGGGCGCCTATTTGCGAATAATTGTGCGACCTGTCATGGCTCCGATGGACGCGGTGCGCGCGGCTATCCTAACCTAGCGGATAACGACTGGCAGTGGGGTGGCGAGCCGGCGGCAATTCGGCACACCCTTATCAATGGTCGCCAAGCGGCGATGCCGGCATTTGCTGCTAGTCTCGATGAGAGCGCGCTCCAGGCAACCGCCGCCTATGTCTACAGCCTTAATGGTCGCGACGCGCCAGAGCGACTTGTGCGCGCCGGCCGCGAGCAATTCCAAACTTCATGTGTGGCCTGTCACAGCGCAGATGGAAAAGGCAACCCTCAGCTCGGCGCCCCCAATCTTACTGATGAAATTTGGCTCTATGGAGGTTCACTCGCGGTGATTAAGGAGACATTAATCAATGGCCGCAATGGCCAAATGCCTGCTTTCGCCGAGACGCTGGGTGAGGACCGCGTGCATTTAGTATCGGCCTACGTCTATCGCCTCTCTGGCAGTGATGAGAGCAATGATGACCTCGCCAAGCGCTGAACCCACACGCCCCAATCCCAAAACGCAGCCGCATCCGCCGCACCGCGCTTGGTTGATTGGTGTTTGTCTGTGGCCCGCTTTTTTATCCGCCGGTGTGGCTACCATGCTCTTTTTTAGCGGCATCGACCCAGAGACTTTGCGCCTACAGACCATCCCGGATTGGGAAATCAGTCGGACAGCCGGTTATAGCATTGGCTTTTTGATGTTTTGGGCAGTCGCTGCTTTATCCAGCGCTGTCAGTATTTTTTTAGCCCATCCGCCGCGTCGTCATTATGACCGCTGAGTCGATGTATGCCGCGCATGAAAAGATCCATCCGCGTGAGATCAAAGGCCGTTTCCAAACGATCCGTAAGGCCACTGTATTTGCTCTGCTTGGGGTGTTTTATGTCGTGCCGTGGATTCGGATTGCTGGCGAGCCGGCTGTGCTTTTTGATTTACCCGCACGCCAATTCCATGTGTTGGGACTGACCTTTTGGCCGCAGGACTTTTTCTATCTCACCTTGCTTTTGGTCATTTGTGCGCTTGGGCTATTTTTTGTCACTTCATTAGCGGGCCGCGTTTGGTGTGGCTATGCCTGTCCACAGACCGTTTGGACCGAAGTGTTCTTATGGATGGAGCACTGGACCGAGGGCAAACGTGGCAAGCGTATTAAGCTTGATAAAGGTCCGTGGAATCGCGAAAAAATACTTCGCAAAGGCAGCAAACAAATCCTCTGGATAAGCTTTGCCCTGCTAACTGGATTCACCTTTGTTGGATTTTTTACCCCCATCACTGATTTGCTTAGCCGCGCCGCTGCCTTCGAACTGGGCCCTTGGGAGACCTTTTGGAGTCTTTTCTACGGTTTTGCGACCTATTTCAATGCCGGGTTTTTGCGCGAACAGGTTTGTTTGTACATGTGTCCTTACGCGCGTTTTCAAGGTGCAATGTTCGACCGTGACACGCTGGTAATTTCTTACGATGAACAACGCGGCGAACCCCGCGGCGGTCGTGCACGCGGTGTCGATCCGGCTAGCAAGGGCCTTGGCCATTGCATTGACTGTAATCTTTGCGTTCAAGTTTGCCCAACGGGCATCGATATTCGCGATGGCCTGCAGTACGAGTGTATTGCCTGCGGCGCTTGCATTGATGCCTGTAATAGCGTGATGGACAAGCTAGACTATCCACGCGGGTTAGTGCGTTACACCACAGAAAATGCCCTAGAGCAAAAACCAAGCCGCATCATGCGTCCACGCACGCTTATTTACACCGTGCTTTTGGTTGCGCTAATTACCGCTGGTGCAACGGGATTAGCGCTGCGCGAACCTGTACGTCTCGATATTCTTACAGACCGCAACGCGCTTTATCGTGAAACGAGTGCTGGGCAGATTGAAAATAGCTACACCTTCAAGCTCACCAATATGAGCAACGCAACGCATACCTATCAATTTGATGTTAGTGGACCTCGCGGCATCACCATTGAAACCGATCCGTCTGCAGTCACCATTGGCGCTGGCGAAACCCTGAGCATACCGGCACGTATTCAGCTCGATCCGTCCGACACAACGGGCATTGGTGGGGTTGATGTCACGGTGACTGCCAAAAGCATGCGCGATAAAGCCATTCAGCACTCGGAGACAACACGTTTTCGCACGCCGGTTGGCCGCTAGCCCGTGCGCCCTTGGCCATTGGAGAACAACACAATGCAAACAAAACCCGCGCCTTGGTATCGGCAGTTTTGGGCCTGGTTTGTCATTATTCCACCGCTCGTAGCCGTGGTTGCCGGTACCGCAACCGTGTTAATTGCTAACCGTTATGCCGATAACCTCGTCACCGGTGATTTCTCAAAAGTCGGCCTGAGCTATCAAAGCACAAGTGCAGCCCAAGCACGGGCCGAGCAACTCAACATTGCGGCGCGCATTGAAGTACCGGCCGCCGCAGGCACGGTGCGTATTTGGCTAGATGGCGCTCATGATACCCCCCGACGCCTACATTTGACCCTCGCTCACGCCACGCAAGGCCAGCATGATCAACACATTGGGTTGGTTCGCGTTGATGGCGATCGCTACGAGGGCCGGCTACCGCAAGCACTTTCAGGCCGACATTATATTGTGCTGTCTGACCCCCAGGAAGACTGGCGTATTGAGGCCCGGCTTGGTGCTGATGTTGGTGAGGCCCGGCTAGGTGCCGGTGCCAATCGGCCTTGAGTCATTGTTTTCATTGCGGTGAGCCACTGCCGTCCGGTAAGCCGCTTCAGGTCAGGATTCAAGGGCAAAGCCATGCAGTTTGCTGCCGCGGCTGTGCCGCGGTAGCAAGCCTGATCGCCGGCGCCGGATTGGGGGACTTCTATCAGTATCGAACGGCCGCAGCTCCTCGGCCTGAACCTCAAACCGATGCATGGCAAGCATGGGATAGCGAGAGCGCTCAAGGTGAACTGGTAGAAACAAAGACCAATGGCGAGCGCGAGGTTGTTTTGCTAATTGAAGGATTGCGTTGTTCGGCTTGCGGTTGGTTGATTGAGCATCTCATCGGCGCGCTCCCCGGCGTCCAAAGCATTAGCGTTAATCCAGCATCTGCACGGAGCATACTGCGCTGGGATCCCTCTGTTACCGCCTTATCTCATGTTTTGCGTGAGTTTGATCGGCTTGGCTATCGGCCGCATCCACTCACGCCCGGCGAGCGCGATTCGGCCGCACTTCGGGAGCAGCGTGCTGCCATGCGACGACTTGCGGTCGCTGGCCTTGGCATGATGCAAGTCATGATGTACGGCGTGGGCCTTTACGCCGGGGCGATTCATGCCGAAATGGACGAAGATCTTGCAACACTGCTGCGCTGGGTCAGTGCGATTGTGGCTACTCCGGTCGCGCTTTATGCCGGCTTTCCGTTTTTTCGCGGCGCACTTCGTGACCTCCAAGCCCGGCGTCCCGGCATGGATGTGCCTGTGGCGATCGCTGTTGGCGCAGCCTATTGCGCAAGCATTTGGCATGTCTTTATCGGTCGTGGCGAGGTCTATTTTGATTCGGTCACGATGTTCGTTTTTTTTCTCACCATCGCCCGCTTTCTCGAGCTCATGGCCCGTCAACGCGCCGGACGTGCCAGTACCGCCCTTGGCCGGCTATTGCCCGCCACCGCACTCCGGCTCGGTCCCGATGGTGAAGAACGCGTCGCACTAGCGGCGCTTGCGCCGGGCGATTGTCTGCGGGTCCGACCGGGCGAGGCCATTCCTGCCGATGGCGAGATTATTCACGGTCAAACCCATGTCGATGAGTCATTACTCACCGGCGAATCCCTCCCACAAGCTCGGCAACAAGGCGATACGGTTGTCGGTGGCAGCACTAACTTACAGACAGCGCTCGACATTACTGTCACCCGCACAGGCGCCGATACTGTGGTGGCCTCCATCATGCGCTTGCTCGAGCGTGCTCAAGCCGAACGTCCAGCGATCGCGCACCTTGCTGACCGAATTGCCCGTGTTTTTGTGAGCGTTATTTTAGTTGCTGGCGCATTAACCGGTGTGGTTTGGCTACAAATCGATCCAAGCCGTGCCTTTGAAATTACCCTTGCCGTTTTGGTGGTCACCTGCCCCTGTGCGTTGTCACTGGCTACACCCGCGGCTTTAGTAAGTGCCACCTCACAGCTAGCGCGCGAGGGTCTATTGGTAGCGCGGGCCGATGCGATTGAGCGGCTCGCCACTGTCACCAACATCATTTTTGATAAAACAGGGACGCTGACCTGCGGACATATTCGCTTGGAAAATACCCTACCCTTGGGCCGGCTGAGTAGCGATCAATGCATCGCCATTGCTGCGGCTATGGAGAGTGCGGCAGGGCATCCACTCGCACGGGCCTTCGATGGTTGTATCAAAGCGGATGCCATTACCGCCATCGACACCGAGCCGGGATATGGGGTGAGCGCACAAAGCCCTTATGGGCCATTGCGACTCGGTCGGCCGGATTGGGTAGCAGCGCTTAGTAACCGGTCACCGCCGGCCAGCGCATCAACAACCGGCACGCTCGTCGCACTCGGTAATCACGAAGAACTAATGGCCCAGTTCTGGCTGACCGATGCCATCAGACCCGACGCGGCTAGCGCTGTTCGCGCACTGCAAGCGGCGGGAGTGAATATCAGCATTGCCAGTGGTGATGCCGCTGCTAGCGTTGGTCCAATCGCGACACAGCTTAATATTAGCGACTGGCAGGCCAATCTTGATCCTGCCGCCAAACTGCATGTGCTTGAGGAAAAACGCCAAAACAGCCTAGGCGCGGTCGCTATGGTGGGCGATGGCGTCAATGATGCACCCATTTTAGCTGGCGCCGATTTAGCCATCGCCCTTGGCAGTGGCGCGGCGATTGCCCATGGCAGTGCCGACTTGTTGCTTGCTGGCGAGCGCTTGGGTGCGCTGGCGCCAGGGCTCGCGCTATCCCGGCGTACGCGTCGGGTGATTCGGCAAAATCTAAGCTGGGCGGCTGGATATAATGCGCTGGCATTACCACTGGCCGCCGCTGGCCAAATCCCCCCTTGGGCGGCTGCCATTGGCATGTCGGCCAGCTCGTTGTTAGTTGTGCTTAATGCGCTGCGCCTAACACGCGGCCAAGCATCGAAGGAGGTCCAACGATGAGCATTTTATTTGTTCTCATCCCCCTCGGGCTTTTACTCCTCGGGATCGCGCTTGCAGCGTTTTTATGGGCGATTGGCAATGGTCAATATGATGATCTTGAAAGCCCGGCTTGGCGCATATTGCTTGATGATGAAAAGCGCCCCCCAGCTAAAACTAGCAATCACAACGACATCGAGGAGAGCGCGGATGAACATGGGCGAGACTGATCCGATGTTAATTGCCGGACTGATCGCTGGACTTGCTGGCAGCAGTCATTGCATTGGTATGTGCGGCGGCATTGCAGCGATGTTAGGTAGCAGCGCTGCTCCCGGCGGACGCGGTATTGCCTGCATCCTTGGGTACAACGTAGGTCGTATCGCAAGCTACGCGCTAATCGGGGCAATCGCGGGGTTACTTGGCGCTGGCATCGGTCAAGGCCTCGGTGCGGCGGCGCCGTTAATGCGGCTTTTCGCTGCGCTGCTCGTCATTCTCATGGGATTACAGCTCAGCATCAATCTTAATTTACTTGCCCCGATTGAGCGTATGGGCTTATCCCTTTGGCAACATATTGCCCCCATCGCACAGCGTTTAATGCCAGTTCACAACCCCACCACCGCCCTCGCACTCGGCAGCCTTTGGGGATGGCTGCCTTGTGGCTTGGTCTATGCAATGGCATTAGCATCGGCTGGCATTGGCAGTGCGGGCGGCGGCGCGATCTTTATGCTCGCATTTGGCTTAGGCACCATTCCGGCGATGGCAACCATTAGTATTGCTGGCGGGCAGCTTGCGCGATTTTTTCAACATCAAAGCACACGCAGGCTAGCCGGTCTGATTGTTTTGGCACTGGGGGTGTGGACAGCGGTATTCCCGATCCGCGCACTCATGCGATTATAGGGACATGACCAGCAAACAGCATTTAGACGCACTGACTCAATTACTTGGCCCCGATGGGCTGATTTGCCCGGGTGAGTCGATGTCAGCCTATATGGATGAGCAACGTGGCCTTTACGCCGGGCGCCTTGCCATGGCTGTTGCCCGGCCGCAAAGCACTCAAGCGGTCGCCAACGTCGTGGCCTACTGTCAGAGCCATGATCTTGCCATTATCCCGCGCGGCGGCAACACGGGACTATGCGGCGGTGCCGCCCCTGGCGAGGTGTTATCAGGAGAAACACCAACGGCGATTGTTTTATCCCTCGAGCGTCTCAATCAAATTCGTCAGGTAGATGCAGATAATTTCAGCCTCACCGCCGAGGCGGGCTGTACCCTTAGCGCCGTGCAAAACGCCGCGGCGGATGTGGATCGGTTATTCCCGCTCAGCTATGCGGCCGAGGCAGACTGTCAAATCGGCGGCAACCTTGCCACGAACGCCGGGGGCATGAATGTTGTGCGTTATGGCAACGCCCGTGATCTTGCTTTAGGCCTTGAGGTGGTGCTTCCTGATGGACAAATTTGGGAAGGATTGCGCGGACTGCGAAAAGATAATAGCGGCTATGATTTAAAAGACTTATTCATTGGTTCCGAGGGCACCTTGGGCATTATTACCGCTGCCACGCTTAAGCTCTTTCCGGCCGTGCGTGAGCGAGCGACAGCCATCGTTGGCCTTGATAGCGCGGCAGCGGCCGTTGCCTTATTTGGGGTGTTGCGCCGTGAAAGTGGTGACACTATCACCAGTTGCGAGCTTATGGCTCGGCGAGCGCTGGAATATGCCGTTTGTTATGGCAAAGACTGCGCTGAACCCCTGCCCGCGCATTATCCGTGGTATCTATTGGTGGAGTTGAGCACTAGCGCTGAAGAGGCCTATTTAGGCCGCCGTCTTGAGCGTGCGCTTGCCGCTGCACCCGCGGGGATAGGGGATTATCAAATTGCCGATGACACCACGCAGGCCGCTGACTTTTGGCGCTTACGAAATACCATTCCCAGTGCGCAAAAGGGGGCAGGGGCGAGCATTAAAAACGACATTTCTGTGCCCATTGCTGCGATGCCGGAATTTCTAGACACCGCGAGTGCCCGT
Source organism: Spiribacter sp. (assembly GCA_031581365.1). Classification (GTDB taxonomy): domain Bacteria; phylum Pseudomonadota; class Gammaproteobacteria; order Nitrococcales; family Nitrococcaceae; genus Spiribacter. The sequence continues at coordinate 38,018 of JAVLBI010000010.1, forward strand.
GTGCAAGCGGCTTGCCCCGGTGTATTGGTGTGTCCTTTTGGGCATATTGGTGATGGCAACCTGCATTTTAATCTGACTCAACCAGCGCACTTAAGCGCTGAAGATTTCTTAGCGCAGTGGGATACGCTAAGCCAAGAAGTGCATGATGTCGCAATGACCTATCGTGGATCATTCGCAGCCGAGCATGGTATCGGTCAGTTAAAACCCACCGAGGTCGGTCGGTTAAAAGACCCGGTCGAACAATCGCTGATGCGTACGCTGAAAAATGCCTTTGACCCCAAGCAGTGCATGAACCCGGGCAAAGTCGTGCCGCCACTGACTAATCGCCGTCGCTAAGGCTCAGGCTTTTTGCCGACGGGCAAACAATCGGGATGCATAAAAGCTACCGATCGCTGGCGCGAAGGTTAGCGCTGTTGTAAGCCAAATGAATGCGTTGGCCGGATCCATCAGCATCGACAATGCCGCCGGGCCTACCTTCATCCAAAGTGCACCAATACCAATGCCCACGATATTGAGCGCAATGGCCAAAAATACCCACCCCAATCGGCGAAAAGTCTTAACCGGATCGTTCATTCTATTTGCTCCTCCGGATCTCTCATCAGTGCATTGACCGGATCGCCTAACGCGATTGAGCCAGGCGCAATCACTCGAGCGGTAATACCCCCGTGGCCTCGCATGGCGTTATAACCACCGGGGCCCAGCGCTTGCTCCATTAACGAGCAAGGATCACACACCCCCGTCCCCTCTAATACCACACCACCCACGCTAAAGCGCTCGCCACGCAGCGCGTAGACATTAACCCCACTAATCACTAAGTTGCGCCGTAGCACCCCTGGATCGATTTGAGCATGACCACTTAATGCGGCAATGACCGGCAAATGCTCAGCCTGAATCAGGGTAATGGCGCGCTGTCCGCGACGGCCGGCGTAGCGATCACCTACGAGCCCGGTCGCATTAATCATTGCCTGGGTTGGCATATCCATTGGCGCGCGCCGATCGGGACGGCAGCCTATCCACTCGAGCTTACCCGCCCGCGGATATTGCCTCAGCAAATCGGCTAATCTGCCACTCATGCTCGCACTATACCGTGTCATTTCCACGCGCGTGCACGGCTGCTAGCGAGTGCGCTAAGTCAGCGCTGGTTGCCGGCGGGATCGGGCCGATTGGCGCAAGATTGATGCCCAGTTGCGGCTGCCTTACCCCGGCAATCTGCTGGTGCTCGGCGATGGTCTGCCAGGTGCTTTTAATTTGCTCAAGAGAGCGCGTCTCGACGTTGCCTTCGGCGGCGGTTAACCACTGCTCAAGCGCATCCGATATCTCCACACCCAACCATAATAAAAAGCGAATATTTTGCTGACTGCGTACCGGGCAAAAGGCCAATAGCACCTCTTCAATCGCTGCGTTGTTGGTGTTAATCGCATCCAGCAGCTTGGTGAAATCAGTCGGCTCATAGAGAATTTGTGTTGTGAAAAAATGTGCTCCCGCCTGCGCTTTTGCCTGCATACGTTCGGCTTCATTTTGACGCGAGGGAATACAAATATTGCCAATGCGTAAATTGGGGATGGCTGCCTGCTCACGCAACAAGGTATTTGCCTGTGCGACGCTTGGCCCCGGATAGGCAAACGCGTGTCTGCCTCCACCCACCAAGACAAAATCACTCACTCCATAGACCTCAAAGGTCTTTTCCGCCCAATCTAACAGCGCTTGATTGGAGTGATGATGCACGACGACATGATTGATCATGCAATCGATACCCAGCCGCTGCTGGATTAAGCCGGCCAACTCCCGTGGCGGCACCCGGGGCGCAAACGGCCGACGCCGCTCACCCTTTTTACTCCGAGCCGGCTCTTCATGAATTTCAGGTATGTTGACCCCATCGAGCGGGCTGAGTGCATGCACGGCCGCCACTTTCTCAAGGACAGCCTCAATCCCCGCTTCACCGCGATGGGATTCAGGGGGGACGGCTTCAAGTATTGTTTTCATGGCGAGGAAGTCTCCGGTCCCCTTATCGTGGCGTCAAGCAGCGTCGCAGGATGTTAATCTTAGGCAATCACCAGCCAAGGATTATTACTATGCCAGCATTGATTCGGGTTTTTAGCGCTTTTTGCCTTCTCATTTTTATTGCCGGCTGTAGCCAGAGCACACAAAATTTAAGGCTTTCGCCCACCCCACCGGAAACCGGACCCGCGATGGGTAGTGGCGTTGCGGTCGGTCTGCAAATTGTTGATGCTCGCAGCCATAGTGACTTAGGTGTTCTGGAAAACCCTGACGGTAGTATTGTCCGGCTTACCGCAGCGCAGGATGTTGCATATGCCCTGCAGCTTGTCGCCGCCGAGGCATTACGTGGCTATGATTTTAGCCCCGCGCTATGGACATCGAGTACAACACCGCGTGTTGAGATTCGTATTGAACAGCTGGATCACGAGGTGACCGCAGGCGTGCCCTATCAACTCGAGACCGTGGTCGCACTCAAGGGCACCGCATGGGCAGGGGATGATCGCTACACTGGCAGTGCACGCTCTAATCTATCCAATCAACGCGCCCTGCCTCCTAGTGATAAGACCAATGCAGAAATTATCGAAACCGCGATCACGCGAGCGCTTAGACAGCTTTTAGATGAAGACTTTGCGCGCTTTATACAAAGCCGGCGCTAATAATGAGCGCATTGCCTGAGCCAGCGTCAGACTGGGCGCTTTTTTTAGACTTTGACGGCACCCTAGTGGAGATTGCGGAGCATCCTGATGCCGTTGTCGTGCCGCCAACGTTGCAGCGCCTCCTCAGTGAACTAACTAAGGGATTAAACGGCGCGGTTGCGATTGTCTCTGGACGCAGCCTCGAAGGACTTGATGCACTATTGGATGGCGCCTTACCGGCCATGGCCGGCATCCACGGCCTTGAGCGCCGAGACGGCCAAGGCACCCTTTATCAGCCCATTGATCAAACCGAGAGTTTCACAGAGGCGCGCGCTGCGCTGCGTGAGTTTGTCGAGCTTCACCCCGGCACAACAATGGAAGATAAAGGCAACGCATTAACGCTGCACTACCGTGGCGCGCCACAGCTTGCCGCAGCGGCCGAGGCACTTTTGCACGCCCAATGCACATCGCTTGGCGCGGAATTTACCTTACAGCGCGGCAAGCAGGTGCTCGAGCTAAAGCCAATTGCTGCCCATAAAGGCCGGGTGGTCGAGACATTTATGCAAGAACCACCGTTCGCCGGACGCACGCCGGTTTTTCTCGGTGATGATGTCACTGACGAGGATGCTTTTGTCACGGTTAAACGTTTAGGGGGCCACGCCATCCGGGTCGGCACGGATCGGGATACTGCAGCGGCCTACCAAATTGACTCGGTGAAAGCAGCGTTAGAATGGCTCACCCATCTTGGGGGACGGCTTAAATAACCCGCTTACGAATCATTGATGAGAGCTGCTCAAAGCTGAGCACACACACTAGGATTACTAAGATAATGGCGAGCGCATCGTCATAATTAAATAAGCGCATGGCCGCCGCGAGTTCAACACCAATCCCACCAGCACCCACAAGTCCGAGCGTTACCGCTGAGCGTAAGGCTTTTTCGACACTATAAAGGCTTGTTGCCGTCATTGAGGCAAGCGTCTCGGGCATTATGGCGCCGCCAATAACCGAGAGCCGGCCTGCACCGGTAGAAGACAATGCCTCGGCCGGGCCGGGATGGGTTTCTTCAATACGCTCAGAGAAAAATCGCGCTGCAAAGCCAATCGTATCCATAATAATCGCAAGCACACCCGCTAATGGTCCAAGCCCTACCGCGACGACAAAAATAAGCGCCCAAATTAAATCCGGTATCGTGCGCATGGTGGCAATAGCAAACCGAGCAATCGCTCGGATAAGCGGATGCGGCGCCGTATTTCGGGCCGCTAACAAGGAAAACGGCACACTCAAAATGACCCCAACAGTAACCCCCACCAATGCAATGTAGAGAGTCTCCAGCATTGACCGACCGATAAGATCCAGATCATCAAAATCAGGCGGTATGGCCCGACCAATAAAATGCACTAAATTAACAGCGCCTCGAGCCAAACGCTCGAAGGTGATTTCCATCACCGATATGCCTTGGGCGAGTAAGCCAATAAATATCAGCAAGACCACCCAGGTAAATATTGATGGTCGCTTAAATCGTGGCGGCGCTGATGGCGATGTTGTTTGGTTATCGGATTGCATTAATGAACCTGCGCATTGTTGGTCTCATGATCAACACGCACGACGCCTTTATAAAGCTCACCCATTGCATCGCGATTAACCCGCTCGCGGCACTCGTTGAGCTCAATTCGACCGGCTTTCATACCCACGACGCGATCACCATAGGCCATCGCAAATTCCAACTGATGCAAAGAACAAAGCACAGTCATTCCACGCTCTGCCACGATCTCAATGAGCAGTTCCATCACCGCCCGACCAGCCTGTGGGTCGAGACTGGCCACTGGTTCATCAGCAATCAAGACATTGGGAGATTGCAATAGCGTTCGGGCAATGGCGACCCGTTGTTGTTGGCCACCCGATAGGTCGCGAGCCGCCGTTGCCGCATGATCCACAAGCCCAACACGCTCAAGACACGCCATGGCTTGTTCCCGCAATTGACTCGGCGCAAACGCTGGCAATGTTCGCATTAGGCCTCCACTCGGCCGTCCAAGCGCACCGTAGAGAACATTTTGGAAAGCACTGACGTTGGGAACCAAGTTAAATTGCTGAAAGACAACACCAATTTGCCGGCGGGCACGCCTTAGCCGTCGACGCCGAGCGGCACTGATCTGAACGCCTGCCACCTCAATGCGGCCAGCATCCGGTCGCGTTAGCCCGTTAAGACAACGGATTAACGTGGACTTGCCGCAGCCATTGGCCCCAAGCAGAACCACAAACTGACCGGGCTGAACGTGTAAATCGATGCCGCGCAGCACGTGCAGCGCGGCAAACGATTTTTCAACCTGACTAACATCAATCATTCATTAAGATCGATGCCAGCGGCCCGGTAAGCATCAGCGACAACCTGATAGTCATCAGCTGTAACTTCAAAGCCAAGGCTTGAATCCCGGTTCAGGAATTTATCCTCATTACGATCCGTGGATACCAATGATTCCCAGAGTTGATCACGATTTGCCTGCAGCGTGGAGCGCAGTGCATCGATGCAATCGGCGCCAATGCTGCTGCGAATGACCACAGGATCACCTGGCAGGGGATCACTCTTAGCAATCACTCGGTAATCACCACTCGGATCCATGTCTTGGATTTTCTCGATATCGCGATTGCCGCCACCCATGGCATCAACATCACCATTCACAATGGCAGCAATACGGGCATCACCCGCCATCGTGATCCGAAGGTCACGATCTAAATCAAGGCCCGCGGAGACGAGCATTTGGCTAGGAATAATATGGCCACTTGTGGAACCGGTATCTTTTAGCGCGACATGCTTACCCGCGAGATCTTCAAGTGACTGAATATCGCTATCGGCAGGCACGAAAAAGCTGCTGCCGTAATGCGGCCGTTGGATATCAAATAAAATCTCAACGTCTGTCTCGCGCTGGAAGAGAACAAATTCCGAAGGCCCAGCAAAAACCAGCTCAACATCATCATAAACAAGCGCGTTACCAGCGGCGGTGCGGTTGCTTAAGCTATACATTTCAAGTTCAAGCCCAGTGGTGGCTTCAAAATCTTCGGCAAATGGGGCAAATGCTTGAGTCAGTGGGGCCATTCCCTCAACGCCGGTATCCGCCATACGCAGCGGGTTAGGACAGACATCACTTAAATCAGCGGCAGTTGCGGTCATTGCGACAAGGCTCAAGCTGAGCGCAGCCGAATTGAGAAAACGATTCATTGGCTTATTCATTACAAAGCTCCTCAGAGAAAAATGACTTTGCAGCGACCGACGCAGTGATTTTTATAAAAGGCGCCGAGCACTACCCTCTACAGGGTCAGTGATCATGATGAATACCGTATTGCAGGGTTATGACTTGTTGATGACAATCGCACCGACTCGACACAACGCGCTCAGCCTGCGTCGGGAAAGTGCTAGACTGATTGCCATGCAAGCCGAACCCAATACTCTTGAACTGGGCGTGATCGGCAACTGTCAGATCGCGGGACTGATTAATGCGCAAGCGGCGCTCATCTGGGCCTGCCTGCCACGCTTTGACGCTGAGCCGGCTTTCTCAAGCCTGGTGGATACTGAAGATCGGGGTCATTTCAGTATTGAGTTGCACGCACAATGCGATACCCATCAATACTACCGCCATAACACCGCTGTGCTCTGTACCGAGCTAACAGACCGTAATGGTGGGATTTTGCGGGTCATCGATTTCTGTCCCCGTTTTCGGCAGTACGGCCGCTACTACCGGCCGGTTATGATGATTCGTCGCCTGGAAGTCGTGCGCGGCAATCCGGTTGTTCAAGTGCGATTGCGGCCATCTATGGGCTGGGATGGTGAAACCCCAGCAATCACCCGGGGCAGCAATCACGTGCGGTTTTTACGCAGCGAGCAAATCCTGCGCGTCACCACGGATGCACCTTTAACGCATGTGATGGACGAAACCCCGTTTGTGGTTGATGCCACGATGACGTTTGTACTTGGCCCCGATGAAAGCGTTAAAGAGTCTGTTGACACAATGGGCCGGCGGTTTTTAGAACTGACTGAAGAGCACTGGCGTGAGTGGTCCCGCTCATTAGCGATTCCGTTTGAGTGGCAGCGCGAGGTTATTCGTGCCGCGATTACGCTTAAGCTCTCAGCCTATGAAGACACCGGCGCGGTAATCGCTGCATTTACGACCTCCATTCCTGAGGCGGCGAACAGTGGTCGCAATTGGGATTATCGCTACTGCTGGTTACGGGATGCCTACTTTACCGTTCACGCCCTTAACCGTCTGGGGGCAACGCGGACCATGGAAGGTTTTTTGCGCTACATCATCAATGTAGTGGCAGGCACCGGTGATCAGCGTTTACAGCCCCTCTACGGTATTGGTGGCGAGCGCCGCATTGATGAATATAACGCCGAGGCATTGGCCGGTTATCGTGGTATGGGGCCGGTTCGTGTCGGCAATGCCGCGTATGAGCAAGTCCAACATGATGTCTATGGCACGGTGGTTTTAGCGGCCACTCAAGCCTTTTTTGACGAGCGCTTAGAGCATCCCGGCGATAAGGCCTTGTATCACCGTCTCTGTGCCCTTGGTGAGGAAGCCGCCCGGCTTTACGATCAACCGGATGCGGGTATTTGGGAATACCGTGGCCGCGCGCAAGTCCATACCTATTCCGCCATGATGTGCTGGGCCGCCTGCGATCGGCTGCATCGCATTGCACTGCGTCTTGGCCTTGATGCGGATGCACGACGCTGGGCCGGCGAGGCGGCGCATATGCATGAGCGTATTTGTCGTGAAGCCTGGTGCGAGGCGGAATCAGCGTTTGCCGAGACCTTTGGTGGTGACACCATGGATGCAAGCCTGCTTTTAATGCATGAGTTGGGATTTCTAGAACCCGATGACTCGCGTTTTGTGAATACCGTGAATGCGATTGAGCGGCATTTACGGCGGGGCGATCACCTCTTTCGGTATGCCGCCGAGGATGACTTCGGATTACCTGAGAACGCCTTTAACATTTGTACGTTTTGGTTTATTGACGCGCTGTCCGCCATCGGCCGCGAGGAGGAAGCCCGGCGTTTATTTGAAAACATGCTGACCTACCGGACGAAACTTGGCTTGCTCTCTGAGGATCTAAGCACACAGAGCGGCGAGCTATGGGGGAATTTCCCACAAACCTACAGCATGGTGGGGCTCATTAATGGCGCCATGCGCTTGAGCCGCTCTTGGGAGGAAGCACTTTGAGTCGGCTGGTTGTCGTATCCAATCGCGTGCCCGATCCGCACGCCACGCAGCCGCAAGCCGGTGGACTAAGCGTCGCCCTCGCCGACGCCCTCGGTCGTCGTGGTGGGTTGTGGTTTGGCTGGAATGGCCAGCTCAGCCAAGGCACCGTTCACCGCCCGCGCCTCGATCACGACAAGGGTATTAATTATGCCACCTTGCCACTGTGTAAATCCGACTACGACGACTTCTATTTAGGTTATGCCAATGCGGTAATTTGGCCGGTGTTTCACTTTAACTTAGGGGCTATGAATTACGAGCGCTGTTATAGCGCTGGCTATGCACGGGTTAACGCGCTGTTTGCTGATGCACTCGTACCCTTACTTGAGCCCGATGACATTATTTGGGTGCATGACTACCACCTAATGCCCTTGGCGCGTGAACTCCGCGATCGGGGCGTGCGTGCTCGAATCGGTTTTTTTCTGCATATTCCCTTCCCTGATTATGATGTCCTGCGTGCCATGCCGGGCCATCGTCAGCTATTAGAAGATCTATGCCGCTTTGATTTGCTCGGTTTTCAAACGGAAAACGATCGGCATGCCTTTGAAGAATCCGCCACCAGGGCCATTGGTGCTCTGATCCGGGCGCCCGGTGCGCTACGCCATCGCAACCGCAACCTACGCACGGGCGTCTATCCCGTCGGTGTCGATGTAGAAGGTCTCGCCGTTCTAGCAAAAAAAAGTCTCATCGCCCCGCGCGTGCGCCAGTTGCTAGAGGGTCTTGGCGAGCGCGACTTACTCATTGGCGTGGATCGCCTAGATTATTCCAAGGGCTTAGAGCAGCGTTTCCGTGCCTTTGAAGGCTTGCTGGAAGACTACCCTCATCGTCGCGGTCATAGCGTATTAATGCAAATCGCGAGTCCTTCGCGCAGCAGCATTAGCGAGTACGCTGATTTACGCCAACGCCTTGAGGGCCTAAGCGGGCATATTAATGGTACGTATGCGGATTTAGACTGGGCACCGATCCACTACTTAAACAAGGCCTTTGCCCGCAGTACCATTATGGGACTGTATCGGGCGGCTCGCGTGGGCGTGGTGACACCGCTACGGGATGGCATGAATTTAGTCGCAAAAGAATTTGTGGCAAGTCAAGACCCGGATAACCCGGGGGTGCTTGTGCTCTCAGAGTTAGCGGGCGCAGCCGCCGAACTGACCGATGCGATTTGTGTTAACCCTTACGATACCGATGCTATTGCCGCGGGAATGAATACCGCCCTAGCAATGCCCCTCCCCGAGCGCCGCCGCCGCCATCAAAACATGCTGGCCGTATTACAAGAGAACGCGATTGACGCTTGGGGCCAGCGCTTTTTGTACGACCTCTCACCCAAGACCGCCTAAGGAGCAAGCATCGGCATGTCGCGCGTTATCATGCATGTCGACATGGACGCTTTTTTTGCTTCAGTTGAACTCAAACGCCGCCCCGATCTTTACGGTGAGCCCGTGGTTGTCGGTGGTCGTGGGGATCCTAATCAACGCGGCGTCGTTGCGACCGCCACCTATGCGGCAAGAGAGTTTGGCATTCACTCCGGCATGGCGCTTCGCACTGCGATTCGGCTCTGCCCGGAAGCGGTATTTTTACCGGTTGATTTTCGTGCCTATCGCGCCGCCTCGGCGCGGGTGTTTAAGCATCTTGCTGCGGTGAGTGAGCGGTTTCAGCCGGTCGGTCTTGATGAGGCTTATTTGGATATTTCCGAGCATAAAGCGTCGGGCTTAGAGATTGCTCGACGGTTAAAAGCCGAAATACTCGCCGACACTGAACTTGTCGCCTCCGTGGGCATTGCGCCGAATCGGCTATTGGCTAAAATTGCCTCTGATTTAGAAAAGCCGGATGGGCTTACCGAACTAAGCGCTAATGATGTGCCGCACCGAGTCTGGCCATTGCCCGTGCGAACATTGCATGGCGTTGGACCGCGCACGGCCGAGCGACTTGCCACGCTAGATATCGCCAGTATTGGCGATCTTGCCGCACTCTCGCTTGAGCAATTACAAACTCGCTTTAGTCCTCGCCATGCGCTCGCTCTGCACCAAGCCGCCCATGGGGTTGATGAGCGCCCTGTGCAAACCGAGCGGGTGCGGAAATCTATTGGCCGCGAGCGTACATTTCAGCAGGATTGTCGCAGCAGTGGCCGACTCGCGCATGAGGCCCGGATTATGCTCGATGATGTGCATTCACGGCTAATCGCTCGAGCGCTAATCGCACGCACCGTAACGGTCAAACTGCGCTATCGCGATTTCACAACGCACACGCGTTCTCATAGCTTGAACGAGGCGACTAGTCAGCTCGACGCGCTAGTTGATGCTGTAGAGCAGTGCTTGTTTGCTCATCGACTGCATCGCGCGGTCCGATTGCTTGGAGTGCAACTCTCAGGCTTGGAGGCGGCGTGAACCATTTATTGGCCATCCTTACTGCACTCGTGCCGCTATTTGGATTGATCGTGCTGGGCACATTTCTCGCCCGCTGGCGCTTTCCGGGCGCTGAGTTTTGGCAGCGCCTAGAGCGCCTCATTTATTTTATCCTGTTCCCCGCCTTGCTTGTTGAGAGCTTGGCGAGTGCCCCGTTAGATCCGAGCCGTATCTCGCCATTGCTGCTCGCTGTGGTCATGACTTTATGTGCTGGCAGTGGCTTGGTGTTTGCTACTCAACCTTTGCTGCGGCTAGACGGCCCGGCGCTGAGCTCGCTTTATCAAGGCAGTATTCGGTTTAACACCTATTTAGGGATTGCCATTGTTATGGCTGTGTTTGAGCCATCCACGCTGGCCGTAATGGCGCTTGTAATCGGGCTGATGATTCCATTGGTTAATTTAGGCTGTGTCTTGGTGCTCAGTCGTTTTGCCGGCGGCGATGGTTCAGCTGTGGGTATGTTCAAAAGCCTAACCCGCAATCCTCTGATTTTAGGATGCTTGGTGGGGCTTGGGCTTAATTTGAGTGGCCTAGGCCTACACCCCTCGTTTGCGCTTGGTTTTAGCTTTGCCGGTGAAGCAGCGGTGCCTTTGGGATTAATGTGTGTTGGGGCGGGGCTGAGTCTACAGCGCTTGAATGCGGACCGCAGCGCCCTGGTGGGTGCGGGCATGATCAAACTGCTGTTACTGCCATTACTGGCCGCCATGATCGCTCACGTTGTCGGACTTGGGATTCAGGAGACCCAAGTGCTTGTTGTGTTTGCTGCTCTGCCAACCGCGACCTCCGCTTATATTCTTGCCCGACAAATGGGCGGTGATCATGGTTTGATTGCTGGCATGCTCACCGTTCAGACCGCAGCCGCTGTTATTAGCCTACCGATTGTCCTCGCTTTGCTAGCAAGCCACGGCAGCTAGTCCAAATCGTCACAATTCATCCATGGTTCTGCGCTACAATGTTGCACAGCAGCATTTTCTAACCGCAGGAGCGTGCCTATGACGGTCCGCAATTTAGACGCCCTTTTTAAACCTCGCTCGATCGCCATTATTGGTGCAAGTCGCCGACCTGGATCAGTCGGCGCGGTGCTCGCCCGTAACCTATTTAATGGCGGATTTGATGGCCCGATCATGCCGGTCAATCCAAAACATCGCGCGGTCGAAGGGGTCCTTTGCTATCCCGATATTGCACAGCTACCCATGACGCCGGATTTAGCCATCATCTGCACACCACCCGCTACCGTGCCCGGGATTGTTCGCGATTTAGCTGAGCAAGGGACTCGGGGTGTGGTGGTTATTACCGCCGGGTTTGGTGAAGGCAATGACAAGAAAGGCATGCGCCTGCGTCAAGACATGCTGGATGCTGCAAGACCGCATCTCACGCGAGTCATTGGACCGAATTGCCTTGGCGTATTAGTCCCGGGTGCTGGATTGAATGCAAGCTTTGCGCACTTAGCGCCACCCAAGGGGAGAATTGCCTTTGTAACGCAATCCGGCGCCATCGTCACCTCGGTGCTGGATTGGGCGGAACGCCGCGGAATTGGCTTCTCGCATATGATTTCGTTAGGCGATATGGCCGATGTCGATTTCGGCGACACACTCGATTATCTCGCGAATGACTCTGATACCCGCGCCATCTTGCTCTACGTTGAAGCGATCACTGATGCGCGCAAATTTATGTCGGCGGCTCGTGCCGCTGCGCGAATGAAGCCGGTCATTGTGGTCAAATCTGGCCGCCATGCCGCTAGTGCAAAAGCGGCCGCCTCCCATACAGGGGCGCTAGCAGGATCTGATGCAGTGTATGACGCTGCCTTTCGGCGTGCCGGTATGCTGCGAGTGGACACCCTTGGAGAGTTATTTGCAGCGGTTGAGACGCTGGCCACAACCGAACCACCTGCAGGTGATCGTTTATCGATTCTTACCAATGGCGGCGGGATAGGTGTCTTAGCGACGGATGCATTGATTGGTCATAACGGCCATCTGGCTGAACTTTCTGAATCCACCACTAGCGCGTTAAATGCTGTACTTCCGGCCACTTGGTCACAGGCTAATCCCATAGACATCATTGGCGATGCGCCCGGCAAGCGCTACGCCGATGCGCTGGGCATACTCACAGACACTCATGAGGCCGATGCGATCTTAGTGCTGAACTGTCCCACTGCGGTGGCCGACAGTATGGATGCCGCAGAGGCCGTTATTGCTGAACACGAACGCCAACGCCAAAGTCGTGGCACTCACCCCACACTGCTCACCTGTTGGGTGGGGGAGCACACCGCACAAACCGCCCGTCGGCGCTTTGCCGAAGCCGGCATACCGAGCTATACCACGCCCGAGGCGGCGGTTCGGGCGTTTATGCATATGGTGGCCTATCGGCAAAACCAAGAGCAGCTATTAGAAACACCGCCGTCCGTGCCCGAAATATTTACGCCCGATTATCAAAAAGCCAAGGCGCTTATTGAACAGGCTGCCGCTGAAGGCCGTGAAATTTTAAGTGAGCCTGAGGCTAAACAATTATTGGCTGCCTATGGCGTTGATGTGGTGCCCACCGAAGTCGCCGATAGTGTTGAGGCCGCGGTGGCGGCAGCAGAGCGGCTCGGATTTCCGGCGGCGATAAAAATTTTATCACCCGATATCACGCATAAAAGCGATGTTGGCGGCGTCGCCCTAAATCTTGATGATGCCGAGGCTGTGCAACGGGCTGCTAAGGCCATGCAACGGCGGGTGATCGAGACCTATCCGGATGCTCAGTTACAGGGCTTTAGTGTGCAACCGATGGTAAAAAGCGCAGGCTCATGGGAGCTCATCGCCGGGTTTACCGACGATGCTCAGTTTGGTCCGGTTGTGCTGTTTGGCCAGGGCGGCACAGCGGTTGAAGTTATTCGCGATCAATCCTTAGCGCTGCCGCCGCTCAACCTTAAATTGGCCCGCGATATGATTACTCGCACTCGGGTTTATCACCAGCTGCGAGGCTATCGAGATCACGAAGCTGCGGATTTAGGTGCCATTGATTTAACGCTCACACGAATTGCGCAAATCGCAGCGGATTTATCCCGGGTTAAAGAGCTTGATATCAACCCGCTACTCGCCTCTGCCGAGGGTGTTCTCGCCCTCGATGCGCGCGTGCGTATTGGTGAGAATGGCCAAGGCACTCGACGGCTTGCCATTCGACCTTATCCACGAGAGCTAGAGAAAACCGTGGCCGGCGATGACGGCAAACCCTATTTACTCCGGCCGATACTGCCTGAAGATGAGCCGGCACTGCATCGTGCCTTTGCCCATCTCACCCCAGAGCAAATTCGGCTGCGCTTTTTTGCGCCCATGAAGCAACTCAGCCACATGGCCGCGGCGCGATTTACTCAGATCGATTACAACCGCGAAATGGCGCTTATTATTACCGACCCAGACAAAGTTCCGGGCGAAGCTGAGCTCTATGGCGCTGTGCATATTCATGCTGATCCAGATGGGGAGAAGGCCGAATACTCGATCATCGTGCGCAATGATTTAACCCGCCAGGGACTCGGCCGCCTACTCATGGAACATGTTATTGACTATGCCCGCGATCGCGGCATCCAAGAAATCACCGGAGATGTCTTACGAGAAAACCAGCCCATGCTCGCGCTCTGCGAACAGCTTGGCTTTAGTCAACACACCAATCCGCAAGATCGAGATATTATTGAGGTACGCCTGCCCCTTACCGGTACTTAAGGATGTCCATGAGCTCATTAACGATCTCAGTGGCATCGCCTCGCTCGCGCGCGCTGGTCACGTGATGGTGTAAGTGGCTGCGCAATACCGCATCGCCGACCTTATCGAGCGCACCGGTTACCGCCTTTAGCTGGCGGAGTACATCCACGCAATAGACATCCTCGCGCTCCAACATTCGGACAATGCCTTCGACATGCCCACGCACCGATGCGAGGCGTTGCCGGGCGCTATCACGCACTGACGTATCCAGAGAAAGCGAGCAGTGTATGGAATCAGTCATGGGTTAACACCTCACGCTGTTGCGCTGGGCGAAACCGCCGCAAGCGCAGTGAATTAGTGAGCACAAATAAACTCGATAGGCTCATTGCTGCAGCGGCTGCCATGGGGCTAAGCAGCCAGCCGGTCAGTGGGAAGAGCGCACCAGCGGCCACCGGAATGAGTAATACGTTATAGCCATAGGCCCACACAAAATTACCCTGAATGGTGCGATGGGTGCGTCGGGCGAGCGCTACGGCATCCAATAAACCATTTAAGTCTGCCCGCATTAACACCGCATCACCCGCCTCAATGGCCACATCGGTGCCCGTCCCAATGGCAATTCCCACATCCGCACGCGCAAGGGCAGGCGCATCATTAATGCCATCCCCCACAAACACCACTCGTTGGCCGTCAGCCTGCAGGCGCTCGACCTCCCGGGCCTTCCCATCGGGTAGGACGCCCGCCATAACCTCATCAATCGCGAGTTGTTTGGCCAATGCATTAGCCGTAGCGGCCTGATCACCGGTCACTAAGGCTACACGTAGGCCCAAAGCCTTCAATCCAGCAATGACTGCCGCACTCTCAGGCCGCGGTGGGTCGGCCACCGCAACCACGCCTAATAGTTGCCCATCGATAGCAGCGTAAACCGCGGTTTTCGCCTCGGCGGCTAAATGCTGAGCGGTATCAGCAACAGAGCTCGTATCGACGCCTAACCACGCCATATAGTGGCCAGCGCCAATATGCACATAGCGACCGTTAACTAAAGCGCTCACGCCATAACCGGTCACCGAGTCAAATTCGGTAGCGGTTGGAATACGGATGCCGCGGGCATTGGCGGCCTCAACAATGGCCATACCCAGTGGGTGCTCGCTATGGGATTCCACAGCAGCGATTAACCCAAGGGTTTCGTCTTCAGCTCCGTTGGCGACCGCAAGGTCGGTTAATTGCGGCCGGCCCAACGTGAGGGTGCCGGTTTTATCCAATACCACCATATCGGCGCGGGCGAGTGCCTCTAAGGCCGCGCCACGACGTAACAGCAGTCCATTTTCGGCGCCTTTGCCGGTCGCGACCATCACCGCTGTTGGCGTTGCCAACCCCATGGCACAGGGACAAGCAATCAAGAGCACACTAACGGTGGCAACCAATGCATAGGAGAGCACCGGATCCGGTCCGAGCCACAGCCATATCACCCCGGTAATCGCGGCCACTGCCAACACAATCGGCACAAATACACCTGCAATGCGATCAGCCATTTGCTGAATGGGCGGTTTTTCAGCCTGAGCCTGTTCGACCATCTTGATAATTTGTGCAAGAACCGTTTTTGCCCCCACACGGGTGACTTTAAACGTCAACGAGCCTTGACCATTGACTGTGCCTGTGACTACTTCATCGCCGGCTTGTTTAGCCACCGGCACAGGCTCACCAGAGATCATGGATTCATCGACACGGGAATGGCCTTCAATTATCTCCCCATCCACCGGAATTCGTTCGCCTGGCCGCACTAGCACATGATCATCAGCGACGACAGCATCAATCGCCACTTCGGTGGGCTCGCCATCACGCAGCACTCGCGCCGTTCGGGCTTGCAGACTCAGCAATCGACGAATCGCTTGTGAGGTTCGGCCACGGGCGATTTGCTCGAGATAACGGCCTAGCAAAATCAATGTGATGATCACGCCAGAGGCCTCAAAATAGCTGCCTGCCGTTCCCGGCGGAAAAATTTGTGGCACCAATAGCACCAACAGAGAGTAGAAATAGGCCGCGCCCGCACCAATCATCACCAAACTGCTCATTGCAGGCGCTGCATGCCGCATTTCTTTTAGGCCACGCTGAAAAAACCCCCGTCCGGCCCAAAATACAACGGGTGTCGCCAGCAGCCATTCGATCGCTATCCACGCGCGCTCTGGCAACCATTGCGTATAGAGCGCATGGCCCCCTGGCAAGTGACGACCCATAGCAACAATCACAAGCGGCAGCGTAAATGCCGCCGCTAGTATGACTTGGCGGCGCAAACTCATCCGCTCAAGCGCTTGTGCTGACTCGGCTTGGTCACCATCCATCGCGTTTTCGGCAGCCGCGAGTGAGGCGCCATAACCGGCAGCGGCCACCGCTTCAGTTAACGTATCTAAGCGAATAGCTGAAGTGAGAACCTCAACTTGGGCCTGACTTAAACTTAAGTTGGCACTGGCGCTCAGGACGCCCGGTAGACGTTTAAGCGAGGTTTCGACTCGGCTAATACAGCCACCACAGCTCACACCGGTTAGCTCAAGTTTTAGCGATTGCGTGGCCGCCGGATAGCCTGCATTGGTTAGCGCTTGTGCCACGGCGTTAAGGGTGGTGACGGCATTTGCGCTCTCTTTCACATCAAGCCGAGCCCGCCCCGTGGCTAGATTGACACTGGCTTTCGCTACCCCATCGACTTGCGCTATTGCAGACTCCGCGCTGTTCACGCAGCTCCCGCAAGTTAGACCGGTAATATCAATATCAAAGGATTGTTGGGACATATCAGCACAATTTTCATTAAATGTTCGTTGCACTCTACCCCTCCCCCCGGGGGGTTGGTCAAGACAAAAAAAGGGGCCCGAAGGCCCCTAAAGATTTCAAATGGAGAGATGAGTCCGAATTACATCGCCTCGCGCCAGCTCGCAACGAGCTCGTCGTAAGGCACGGTCTCGCCCTGTGGCTTCTCGTTATCAAGCGCTGGCTTCGGTGCACCTGGCTGGTCGAACCAGTACTCGGCACTGCGTTCTTCGTTCATGCGTGGCCCGCAGTTATCCTGCACACCGGCACGCTCAAGGCGCTCCATTACGCGGTCCTGCTCACTCGCCAGGTTATCCATAGCCTCCTGAGGGTTGACCTCACCGGTAACGGCTGCAGCTACGTTGGACCACCACAGCTGTGCTAAACGCGGATAGTCAGGCACGTTAATACCCGTGTCGGTCCACATTTCACGATCAGGGCTGCGATAAAACTCAACCAGCCCCGCCAACTCAGGTGCACGCTCAGTCATCGACTCATGATTTAAGCTTGAGTCACGAATCGGCGTTAACCCGACATGGAGCTTCTTCAGATCAACCACTTTTGACGTGGCAAACTGCCCGTACAACCATGCCGCCTTACGACGCTCTGGATCGGCATGTTTCATTAGCGTCCAAGACCCGATGTCCTGATAGCCAACTTTCATCCCCTCTTCCCAATAAGGGCCATGCGGTGAGGGCGCCATACGCCATTTCGGTGTACCACTTTCATCCACAACGGGTAGCCCGGGCTCAACCATCGGCG
>JAVLBI010000011.1:0-53138 GCA_031581365.1 Spiribacter sp.
GATATTGCCGGCAACCAGCGCATCAGGTAACTCGCCCATTGGCTCGACAGCGACCGACTTTGCAATTTTTAACGCAGCACGGTTAAGCGGCTCCAATAGCGATTCCTTTCCCACGACTCGCATTTTTTCGCGATGGCCATTATAGGTAAACGCCTGAATAACATCACTCCCAGCGTGACGAAAATCGCGATGAATCTGGGCGAGTATCTCAGGATGGTCCAAAGCCACTTCTGGCACGAATTCGCCCGCGGATATATAACCGCGGCGCTCGGTCTCGAATAAATAGCCCTCAGCACAAATCACCGGGCCATTGCTCAGTCGCTCAAGTAAGTTGTTTTGCATTATTCCCACTCAATCGTTTCGAAAAAATATAGTCAATAAATTCAACACGTTAAAAACTTGTAAAGGTCTTTTGTGCAACATCTGTGCACTAAAAAATGTGAGGATTTTTCCGCTCAGTTCTTTAACCTTCAAGTAATCAACAGCTTATATTTAGCACCGCGCACGACGTGAACGATTTTTAACTTCTGATCATTTCCCTGCACAACTTTTTCGGCGCCATAGCGGCAGCGATGAAGCAATGCCCTCCGGAACGGTACAGATTAAGAGTGTGGACCTGTCTCCAACCGAGCTGGAAGAGCACCACTTTAGGAAGCTATCGAGTGTTTAGAAAACTGGGTCCGCACCAGCCGCCAGTTCTCTCCCTATCATCTTGGCCTGTTTCAGTGAGGGTGACATTCTTCATGCGCCAGGCACTATCCGGTCCAGGGTCTGCTCAAGTTGATGGCGATCCGCCAGGCGCTTGACCTTTGAGCGACGGGCAAGGTTTTGCAACTTTCGCCCTACCCCTGGCAATGCTGCAACGTCTGCCAAGTCAATCAATCCAAAATCAGGTTGCTCATCTTCAACCGACCAAAGAAAGTCACATGACGGCTCATCCAGCTTTCCGGATATCCACAAGAGTAACTGCGCCCTGTTCTCCAACAGTTGCGCCGCTGTCACCGGCTCGGCGGTCATCCCCCTGAAGTGGGCATCGAAGATCGGCTCAAAATCCACTGGCTCCCGAGGAGCCAGTAGTTCCCAGGCCGGCTTGGGGCTGCAGGTCAGGTATACCAGAAAGGTTCGCCACAATGTCGCGTCGGCCCGTTCGTCTTCCAGCAGTAAACCAATATCAAACAGATCCCTGGGATGTTGGCGGGTCAAGGCCGCCGCCAGCTTGCCGGCGTAGAGATCGGCAAAATCGAGCACCTGTGTGGAAGCAAACCCGAAGGCCTGTTCCACCTTCGGCCGGACCACCATAGTACGAACCGGATACACCGTGCCGCGCATCACCGGGGTGGTTTCGATCTGCACACGGGCACGGCCGCGGCTGCAAATCAACCGCGTGATGCCCCGGGTGTTTGCGCCACCCGACGTCTGCACTTGGAGTTGCAAAGGGCGGGCACGCAATGTCCCCGCCAACTGTTCTAGCACCGCCGACATTGCCGCCACGTCCGCCTCGAAATCCTGCACAGACAACCAGGTCAGATCGATATCCACTGACAGCCTCGGAAGATCGTGCTCAAACATGTTGATGGCCGTCCCGCCTTTCAGGGCAAAGCGGGTTTCCTTTGCCAGCACCGGCAGAATATCCACCAGCAATTGCACCCGATCGCTGTAGCGCTTATCCCAGCTGTTCATCGAGGTCTCCCGGCAGGGTGATCTGATAGCGGGGATGCAAACGGCCACCGGAGACCAGTGATCGTTTACCACGACCGAGGTCCACACCATCGAGCGACAGGTGCGAAAACCAAGCATGCCCGTGACGTTCGCCCAGGGCGAGAAACAAGCGCTTAGCCTTGATGCTGTGGCATCGTCGCAACAACACCTCAAGCCGCTCGGGCCGCAGCGTGGCCATGCCCTGCATCAATGCGTCGACCTCATAGACCCCACTGGCATCAGACGCCTCGGCACACAATTCCAGCATGGCCCGCTCCGGTGTTGAACACACTAGCATCCCGCTCGGCACTGCTTCACGCCGCTCCAGGCCCTGGTTCAGCAACGTCTGATCCGATGTCTCATCGGTAAGGGAAGGCACTGGCAAATCAAAAGGCCCCTTGCCGCAGTACTCGACACCTTCAACCAACGGCAACTTGCGCACCCACCCGGGCACACGATCCGGCCCGTAGAGGGTGATCACGGCAGCTTCGCCCAAGCGCAGGTAGTGCTCATGCCCCAACCAGGCCAAGGCAAAGCGCCCGCCGACATGCAGTGACAAACCCTCCATCCATTGCAGCGTCCGCACCACACCTTCCCACTGCAGGGAGCCGCCTTTGCGCATATACACACCACGGGCCGGGGATACCAGCCAGCCGCTGTCCACATAACGGACCACCAGGCTGCTGGAATAGCCATGCGCTCTTAGCCACCGGCTGGAAACCACGCCGGTATCACCGAGGCCAGCCAGTAGATGGTTTAATTTTTTCTCATTTTGATCACTCATAGTGACTAAAATACGGTTTTTATAAACCAAAGCCAATACGGTGTTCCGCCATTTATAACCGGGGGAAGCTATCGAGTGTCTATGGACCTGGGCCCGCACCACACCCTATGCCGCGACCGACAAGTGCACACCCAAGGCGTGCATCAGGCGATGGATGGTGTCCCACTTCGGCTGCACCTGGCCATTGATCACTTTGTAGAGGCTTTCGCGGTTGAGTCCAGCTGCTTCAGCAATCTGGGCTACACCCTTGTGTTTAATGGCGTGCCCCAGGGCCACAACGAATACGGCAGGGTCGTCATCTTCGTAGGCATCAGTCAGGTATTGGGCCAGCTCATTCTCGCCCAGCAAGTGGTCAAAAGGATTATATTCGGTCAGTTTAGTCATGATTCAAACCTCCACTTCACTCAATATTCGTTGCGCACGGACAATGTCGCGTGACTGACTGGATTTTTTACCACCGCACAGCAAGATGATAAGTTCGCCGTCACGAATTCCGGCTAACCAGCGATTGAAGTGATCCGTGGTGAGTATGTGATATCGCATGCACTAAATGTAGCTTATGCGCTACAAAAAGACAAGACAACCTAACAGGTAATTGACCCCGGCACCGGCTATATCATGGCTTTAAAATTTTCAAAACCATAAGAACCCTGTAAAAAAATTCCGGTCACTCCCACTCAATCGTTGCCGGGGGCTTGCCAGAAATGTCATACACCACTCGTGAAATACCATCGATTTCGTTAATGATGCGGCGTGAGACATGGTCGAGAAAATCATAGGGCAAATGCGCCCAGCGAGCGGTCATAAAATCCACGGTTTCGACCGCGCGCAATGCGATCACATATTCATAACGCCGTCCATCACCAGTGACGCCGACAGACTTGACTGGCAAGAACACGGCAAACGCTTGACTCGTTTTCTCATACCAACCAGCAGCACGTAGCTCGTCAATAAAAATGCCATCAGCAAGGCGTAAACAGTCGGCATGGTGTTTGTGGATTTCGCCTAAAATCCTTACACCCAATCCAGGCCCGGGAAAGGGATGCCGATAAACCATCTCTGCCGGAAGCCCCAGCTCAACGCCAATCCGACGTACCTCGTCTTTAAATAGCTCGCGCAAGGGCTCGAGCAATTGCAAATTCATACGCTCAGGCAATCCACCCACATTGTGGTGCGACTTAATCACATGGGCTTTGCCAGAGCTCGATCCTGCCGATTCAATCACATCCGGATAGATCGTGCCTTGGGCAAGCCACTGAATATTATCAAGCGCAGTGGATTGCTCATCAAAAACGTCGATAAAAGTCCGACCGATTATTTTTCGCTTCGCCTCAGGATCAGACTCACCGGCTAAGGCATCAAGAAAACGCGATTCAGCGTCAACACGAATCACCCGAATCCCCATGTGTCGGGCAAAGGTCTGCATCACCTCATCGCCCTCATTCAAGCGCAACAACCCGTTATCAACAAACACACAAGTTAATTGATCGCCAATGGCTTTGTGCAGCAGGGCGGCCACCACCGAGGAGTCAACACCACCGGATAACCCTAATAAAACATTATCCCCGGCAACGGTTTCGCGCACCCTGGCGATTAAATCATCGATAATATTATTGGCAGTCCACTGTCCATGACAGCCACATACCTCGCGGACAAAGCGCTCAAGAATGCGCGCACCTTGGGGGGTATGGGTCACTTCAGGGTGAAACTGCAGGCCATAGAGCCCCCGCTCATCATCACCAATCCCCGCAATGGGTGCGCTTGGGGTGCTAGCGATGACCTTAAAGCCCTTTGGCAACTCTGCCACCCGATCGCCATGACTCATCCACACATCGAGCAGACCATGGCCCTTCGCATTGCTACGGTCCTCAATATCGCGAAGCAAATTTGAGTGACCGCGAGCGCGCACCTCAGCATAGCCAAACTCTTTGTGACTCGAGGCTTGAACCACACCACCATATTGCTGAGCGAGTGCTTGCATGCCATAGCAAATACCCAGCACGGGGATGTTCATCGCGAGCACAGCATCAGCGATACGCGGCGTTGTGAGCGCATCCTCATGAACCGACTCAGGCCCCCCTGAGAGGATGACGCCAACCGGCGCAAACGCCTGAATCCGCGCATCATCAACATCCCAAGGCAAAATCTCACAGTAAACCCCAACTTCACGAATGCGACGGGCAATAAGCTGTGTGTACTGAGAGCCAAAATCCAGTATGAGGATACGCTCAACGTGAATATCTTGGCTCATCATCGTTAGTTACTGCGATAGTTGGGCGCTTCTTTGGTAATGCTCACATCGTGGACATGCCCCTCGAGAACACCGGAGTTGGTAATGCGTGCAAATTTTGCATCCGCGCGAAACGTTGAGATATCCGCACAACCGCAATAACCCATACTCGCCCGCAGCCCCCCTAATAGCTGATGAACAATTGCACTCATCGCGCCTTTATAAGGAACCCGGCCTTCAATCCCTTCAGGAACCAGCTTATCCACATCGCCAGCATTGTCTTGAAAATACCGATCAGAGGATCCTTGATGTCGAGCCATCGCTCCGATCGAGCCCATTCCTCGATAAGACTTGTAGCTACGGCCTTGAAACAGCTCAACCTCACCCGGTGCCTCTTCAGTGCCCGCCAACATGCTGCCCATCATCACGCAATGAGCGCCGGCGGCAATCGCTTTTGCCATATCGCCTGAGTAACGGATACCCCCATCGCCAATGACAGGAATATCGCTTCCCTTTAGCGCTGTCGCGACATTATCAATTGCTGTGACCTGTGGCACACCCACCCCAGCAATCACCCGCGTTGTGCAAATTGAGCCAGGACCAATACCAACTTTGACCGCATCCGCGCCCGCTTTAACTAACGCAAGGGCGGCATCCGCCGTGGCAATATTACCGCCCACGACCTGAACGCCAGGAAAATGTTTTTTAATCCATGACACCCGATCAAGCACACCGCGACTGTGACCATGCGCGGTATCGACAACCAATAAATCGACACCGGCCTCGGCAAGCGCCGACACTCGCTCTTCGGTATTCTCGCCAGTCGACACAGCCGCGCCAACCCGCAGTTGACCATGCTCATCTTTACAGGCCTGCGGAAAGTCTTTAGCTTTTTGTATATCTTTAACAGTAATCATGCCGCGCAGCTTGAAGTCACGATTAACGACCAAGAGTTTTTCGATCCGATGACGATGCAGTAAACCCAGAACCTCATCACGCTCTGCGCCCTCCTGGACAGTCACTAGACGATCCTCTGGTGTCATTGCAGCGGTAACCGGCAAATCGAGCCGGGTTTCAAAGCGCAAATCACGACTCGTAACAATGCCAACGAGCTTTTCGCCCTCCACCACCGGCACACCAGAAATACCGTGTTGGCCCATTAACGTGAGCACATCACGAATACTCGAATTCGGTGTCACCGTGATCGGCTCTTTAATCACTCCGCTTTCGAACTTTTTAACGATTCGTACTTCGCGGGCTTGCTCAGCAATACTCATGCTTTTATGAACAATACCGATACCGCCCTGTTCAGCCAGTGCAATGGCTAATCGAGACTCAGTCACCGTATCCATTGCGGCTGATAACAGCGGGATATTCAAAGTAATATCACGACTTACCCGAGTAGAGAGATCGACATCGCGCGGCATGACCTCTGAATAGTCAGGCAACAAAAGAACGTCATCAAAGGTCAGCGCTTCCTGGGCAATTTGCATAATGACGTCCTCTTTTTGCATCAATAAATTAACCGGTCATTATACGGGGCTGATAGGCTTAATGCATGGAAGAACCGCTCGGTCAGGAAATCTATAGCGTTTCACGCCTCAATCAAGACGTGAAAAACCTGCTTGAACAGGCTTTCCCGCTGATTTGGGTCGAAGGCGAAATCTCTAATTTAGCCCGGCCTCAGTCCGGTCACTTCTATTTCACCCTCAAAGATAGCGCGGCTCAGGTACGCTGCGCGCTATTTCGTAATCGGGCATCACGCCTGCGTTTCTCACCCGAGAATGGCGCTCAAGTCAGACTGCATGCGCGTCTCGGACTCTATGCCCCGCGCGGTGAGTATCAGCTCATCGCCGAGCATATGGAGCCTGCAGGCGATGGTGCGCTACAACGTGCGTTTGAAGCCCTCAAAGCCCGCCTAAGCGCAGAGGGGCTATTCGATCCGGCGCTTAAAAAATCCCTCCCTGACCTACCGCAACGTATTGGTGTGGTGACCTCTGCGACCGGCGCGGCCATTCGCGATATTCTAAGTGTTCTCAAACGGCGTTTCCCCGCGCTGCCCGTGCTGATTTACCCCGTCCGTGTACAAGGTGAAGGCGCTGCAGATGATATTGCCAGTGCCATTGCACGCGCTGATCAACGCGCGGAAGTTGATGTCTTGATTGTCACGCGAGGCGGCGGTTCGTTAGAGGACTTGCAAGCCTTTAACGATGAGCAAGTAGCCCGCGCTATTGTTGCTTGTTCACAACCGGTCATTAGCGCGGTTGGGCATGAGGTTGATGTTTCGATCTGTGATTTTGTTGCTGATCAACGCGCCGCCACTCCATCGGCTGCCGCCGAGTTAATCTCACCGGATGCGCAGTCTATTCAGCAAGTATTAATAGCTCAGCGCTCGCGTTTAGGCCAAAGCTTGCAACGTCAGTGGAATGAACGTCGAAATCAGATCACGCGCCTTAGCGAGCGCCTATCGGCCCAACACCCCGGGCGCCGTCTGCATGATCGTGCGCAACGCCTCGATGAATTGGAACGCCGCCTGAGTCATGCCAGCAACGCTCGCCTGCGCCATCAATCGATTCGTGTGGATGGCTTATTCCGAGCCCTTCAGGCGAGCAACCCAGCACGCAATATCGAACAGCACAAAATCCATAACGCAACACTTGCCCAGCGTCTCGCGAGCGCAGTGGTAGAGCGACTGACACACCATCGCGCCCGGGTACAGGAAAACGCTCGGGCACTCGAGGCGGTCAGCCCGCTTGCAACCGTTCATCGCGGTTATGCCATCGTCCGTCGCCTCACCGATGGCCGCATTCTTTCTGATGCACAAAACACCGCGCGGGGAGAATTATTAAAAACCCAACTCGGCCACGGTGAACTTATCACGCGAGTGGAGTCGATCGAGTCGCTTGAGCCAATGGACCCCTCAAATTCATCGACATAATCATCAAAACCGCACGGCATTTGGCTTGTTGCCAAGCCCGCCAAGGCGCATCCTTACGCTTATTATTCGCACCACTTTTACCAGGACGTTATGGATCTCAATGCTGCGCTTAGCCGCTACGGCCTCGATTTCAAAACCCTCCAAACACCGGAAGGTCTTGAACAGCTTGATGCGGGCTTTATTAAAGAGCTTAAAACCGCGGCACCAAGCCTGCTAGAACGGCTCCTGAGCTATCGCGATCGCGACACTGATTTGCCAGGAACCGAAAATAGCGAATTGCTCATTGCACTTGCACCGCATATCGAGGGTTATATCGGTCGCGTATTTGGCATTGAAAATGCGCTGGCCCAGCAGCATGACGCCCTCATTGCGCATGACATCGTAATGCAGTTCAAACAAGCCTTTGTACAAAAACGGGTTAAAAAATATCGCCAGCCGATTGAGCAGTCATTTAGTGAACTCGATGCAGCGCTTGTTAAGCGTCTAGGTTCCGTTATCGAGGGTGACGAAGAAAAAGCAATCGCGCAAATGGGTATGGCTTTACTTAAAGACCCTGAGAAGAATGCCAAAGCCATTGCGACACTCACTGCATGGTGCAAGCTTGCTCGGCACACGCCAGAGGGCCAAGCGCGAGTCGCGGGCTGGGCGAGCTTTAAACTTCCCGAGCGCATTGATCATTTTGCGCTTGTACCGACAGAACGCATCGAAATGGATGGCATCACTCGTCTCGAGGCACCAGCAGATCAACATCGAGCGCGCGATGGCTTTTCCCTTACCGATGCGCGTATGGACGCTCGCCATATACAAAGCGAAGTGCATTACTGTATCTACTGCCACGATCACGAGGGCGATTTTTGCTCTAGAGGATTTCCTGAGAAAAAAACCGAACCCGAGCTTGGCTTTAAGCATGACCCTCTGGGCGTTGCGCTTACTGGCTGCCCGTTAGAAGAGAAAATCTCAGAAATGCATGTCCTACGGCGTGAGGGCTATAACCTCGCCGCCTTAGCCATGATTATGGTCGACAACCCCATGGCACCGGCAACCGGGCATCGTATTTGTAATGACTGCATGAAAGGCTGCATTTATCAAAAACAAGATGCGGTTGATATCCCGCAGATTGAAACGGGTGTCCTTACTGATGCGCTCGACTTACCTTGGGGGGTTGAAATTTATCACCTCCTGACACGCTGGAACCCGCTGCGCCGCGAGCAGTACCTGCAAAAACGCAATAATAATCGACGGGTTTTAGTCGCCGGCATGGGGCCAGCTGGT
Organism: Spiribacter sp.; assembly: GCA_031581365.1. Taxonomy (GTDB): domain Bacteria; phylum Pseudomonadota; class Gammaproteobacteria; order Nitrococcales; family Nitrococcaceae; genus Spiribacter. The sequence continues at coordinate 8,923 of JAVLBI010000011.1, forward strand.
TTTACCATCGCGCATCATCTGACCATGACTGGCACAGCTGTTGTCGGTGTTGATGGCCTTAAGATCGAACCGCTGCCAGAGACGCTACTCAATGCGCCCGTTGAACGCTGGGCCGATCTGCAAGAGGATTTGGATGAGCGAATTTTGCTCGGTTTTGGTGGCGTTGCCGAATACGGCATTACCGTGCGCTGGGATAAAAATTTCCTTAAACTCATTTACCTCACCCTCGCTCGTCGCGAGAATTTCAAAGTTTATGGTGGGGTTCGCCTAGGCGGCACAGTCACGCTTGAAGATGCTTGGGCACTGGGATTTGATCATGTCGTCAATGCCACCGGTGCCGGTCTGCCGCGCGTAGTCAACATGGGCAATAGTCTGGCACGCGGTATGCGCCAAGCAAGTGACTTTTTAATGGCGTTGCAGCTAACTGGCGCGGCTAAATCCTCTTCACTGGCAAGCCTACAAGTCCGCTTACCTGCCGTTGTCGTTGGTGGTGGACTCACAGGCATCGATACCGCCACTGAGGTACAGGCTTACTACATCAAACAAGTTGAAAAAATCCTCACTCGCTATGAACGCTTAAGCGCGCAGCTGGGTGAAGCGGCTATGACCGCTGGCATGAACGATGAGGATCAGGCAACGCTAGCGGAGTTTCTTACGCACGGTAAAGCGGTTCGTGCAGAGCGCCGCGCTGCAGAAACGGCTGCTCGCAAGCCAGATTTCAACGGCCTTATTCGAGCTTGGGGCGGTGTCACCGTTGCCTATCGTAAAGGGATGTCAGATTCGCCGGCCTATGTGCGCAACCACGAAGAGGTCACAAAGGCGACTGAAGAGGGCTTATTCTATGCTGAGGGCCTTGAGCCCTTGCATGCCCAGCTCGATGACTATGCGCATGTCAGCGGTTTAGTATGCCGCGAGCTCTGCGCGCAAGAGGGCAAATGGGTACCGACTGGCGCTAAACGAACGCTACCGGCACGGGCGATATTCATTGCCGCCGGCACCGTGCCTAATACCATTTACGAGCGCGAACATAGCGAGACCTTTGCTCTTGAGGGGAATCACTTTTTGCCGCACCACTCCACCGATCAGGGCCTTGAACCGGTGGCAGATGCTGAACACTGTAAATCTAATATGTTTGGCCCATTTACCTCCTATAGCGAGGGCGGTCGGCGTGTGACATTTATTGGCGATACGCATCCGGCTTTTCATGGCAGTGTGGTTAAGGCGATTGCCTCGGGCATGCGCACTTACCCCTATGTGATCGCGGCGATGGACCATGAGCTACCCGGCAGCGATGAACCCCATCAGCAGTTTCTCACTCGTATCGATGACCTATTAACGGCACGAGTGGTTGAGGTACGCAGCGATAACCCTGCCATGGTCGAAGTCTGGGTGCGCGCACCAATGGCTGCACGTAACTTCAAAGCCGGCCAATTCTTCCGCCTGCAGACCTTTGAATCACTCTCTCCCGTGGTTGAGAACACACGCCTGCAAATCCCGCTTATCACGGTCTCTGGCACTGGGGTAAAAAATGATTGTATTCGTCTTATGGTATTGCAATGGGGCGCTGGGCCACGCCTCGTAGGACGCTTACAAGCGGGAGATCCGGTCGTTCTTATGGGGCCAACCGGCGCGCCAACTGACATGCCAACCGGACGTACAATCATGGTGGTTGCCGGACGCTGGGGAGCCGCGGTGATGCTAGATATTGGTGCGGCATTGCGTGCAGCCGGTAATCGCGTGCTCTATGTCGCTGCATTTGGTAGCCCAGGGGATATCGATCATCAAGACGAGCTGGAAGCCGGTGCCGACCAAATCATCTGGTGCACCGCCAAAGACACGCTAATCGAACCACGGCGCCCGCAAGATAGCAGTCTACAAGCGACCGACATGATTGAGGTGGTTAAGCGTTATGGCGCCGGTGAGATTGGTCCAGCCGAGGGCGGCATTCCGCTGAGTGACGTTGATCGCATAATGGTTATGGGCGGAACCGGCCTATTAAAAGGCTTTCAAGCGGCGGTAAAAGGTGATCTCAAGGGCATGGTGGCTGCGCAATGCGACGCATTTGGAACGGTTGGCAGCCCAATGCAATGCATGATGCAAGGCGTTTGCGCGCAATGCTTACAATGGCAAATTGACCCGGAGACTGGCAAACGCACCCGACCGGTTTTCTCCTGCGCGGGTCAAGATCAGCCATTAACTTGGATTGATTTAGATAACTTAGCCGCGCGTCAGCAGCAAAACCGGCTGAGTGATCGGCTGAATGCGCAGTGGCTCGAACATGTCTTGCCTGAGGCTCCCTAACGGGCGCTAGTTCTCAAGCACGACAAACGCAACGGCATGCGTTTGCTCATCGGTGATACTGATATGCGCCTGATTGACTCCTAAGCGATCAGCAGTATCCCGTGCAGCACCACTAAATGCTAATCGGGGTGCACCATTCGGATAGTGCTCGACGATCAAATCGCGAAATCCAGCGCGAGCACCAATACCGCAACCAAGCGCTTTAGCGGCTGCCTCTTTAGCCGCAAACCGACGGGCCAAAAACGCAGCCGCGCCGGTCTTGCTGACTCGGGCGCGCTCATACTCCGCAATTTCCGCGCCAGCTAACAAGCGAACCGCCAGCCGCTCAGCATGCGCTTGATGCATACGCAACATTCGCTCAACAGCAACCACATCGGTGCCAATGCCAATAATGCTCAATGCCGAGCCTCACGAATAAGACGCTTCATCTCGCGGACGGCTACTTCTAGACCGGTAAATACCGCACGCCCAACAATGGCGTGACCAATATTGAGTTCCGTGATTTCCGCTAATGCCGCAATCGGCGCGACATTATGATAGTGCAATCCGTGTCCTGCGTTGACTTGCAGCCCCAGGGATTGGCCAAGCTGTGCCGCTTTATGAATACGCTGGAATTCGGCATGGATTGTTGCATTATCCGTGGCATCGGCAAATGCACCGGTGTGCAGTTCTACAACGGGTGCGCCGGCGGCTTGCGCGGCATGCAACTGATCAGGCTCTGGGTCAATAAACAACGACGTCCGAATCCCCGCTTTGCTAAGTGCTTGGCAAGCTTGACGACAACGCTGGGGGTCTCCCGCAACATCCAAACCGCCTTCTGTTGTTAATTCCTCACGCCGCTCCGGCACTAAACAACAGTCAGCCGGTTGAATACGCTCGGCAATGGCAATCATTTCATCCGTTATTGCCATTTCCAGATTCATGCGGGTTTGTAGGGTTTGCGCGAGACGGTCTATATCTCGGTCAACAATATGCCGACGGTCTTCGCGTAAATGCACCGTAATGGCATCAGCACCGGCTTGCTCAGCAAGCTGTGCAGCAAAAATAGGGTCGGGATAGCGCGTACCGCGGGCTTGCCGAAGCCCCGCAACATGATCGATGTTCACGCCTAATAGGGGTTCAAGACTGCCCTGATGATGGCCCATCGTCGTTATCTCCTTGTACCGGATAGCGAGCATAGAGCTCGCGGGTTTTTAGCGGCCGTCCGCCAAGATGCGGCGCCAGTGCAGCTCGCATTAATGCGCGGGTCGCTTTTGCCGTCTCAGCACTCATCGGATCTTTTGCCAAATTAATAAGATGCTGACCAATCATCACCACGCCGCTCGTCTGAGAGTCTGTGACCGGTATCGCACCATTAAGTGGATCGTACCGATACCGTTGCTCGGGCACCAGTCGGTGGCCTTGACGGTCAGCACTAAGTGATAGGCCATAGCCCAACATACCCAGCAAATCACGCTCAAAAGTTCGCAAAGCAGGCGCCTCTGGTTCATTGGCAGCTAAGGCATCAATTAAGCGGACATAATTTTCAAACAACCCAGGATGCGGATCTTCTCGGCCAAGCACCCGCATGAGTAGTTCATTGGCATACAAACCACTGACAAGCCGACGTCCTTGCAACGGCAAAGCCGGCCCAGCGCTCTCGACCTGTTGGAGAGTGCCCATTTCGCCTCTTAGCCGCCACGATAGCGCTAATGGTTGAAAGGGTTGGAGTAGACCGGCTGTTCGCGAACGCCCTCCACGGACACCCTTGGCAACTAATCCCACCCGGCCATGCACACGTGATAGCACTTCTAGCAGCAAACTCGTATTGCGATAAGGCCGGGTATGGAGCACAAACGCAGGCTCCAATGAGGCATCTCGGCCCGCCGCGCTCATTGGTGCTGGGTATACCCCAAGGCCTGAAGCATGCGGGCATCATCAGACCAACCTTCGCGCACTTTTACCCAAAGTTTTAAATAGACCCGCGCATCAAATAATCGCTCCATCTCATGCCGTGCGCCCGCACCAATTTGCTTAACACGCGAACCCGCCTCACCAATGACAATGCGCCGCTGCCCGGGCCGCTCAACCCAAATAATTGCGGCAATTCGCCGTAACCTCCCCGTTTGCTCAAAGGCTTCAATTTCTACGGTGCTCGCATAGGGCAACTCATCGCCCAACATCATCGTTAGCTGCTCTCTGACTAATTCTGCAGCCATGAACGACTCGCCTCGATCCGTGACTTGGTCACGCGGAAATAACGCTGGACTTCTTGGCAGTTGCGCGATAATGGCTGATTCTAAAGCCGCTAGGTTTTCATGCTTTTGCGCAGAGACGGGCACAACGGCTGCAAAGTGACCGCGTTGATCGACTTCCGCGATCTCCGGGAGTAAGCGATTTTTATCACGGACTCGATCGACTTTGTTAATCGCCGCTATCACAGGTGAATTAGTGTGCGCTAAGCGCTGCAACACCCGCTCATCGGCCGCGCTCCAGCGTCCCGCTTCAATGAGCATCACCACAACATCAACATCCGCTAGCGCACTGCCAGCCGCATCATTGAGGTATCGGTTCATCGCCGTTCGTCCGCCCTCATGCAATCCCGGCGTGTCGACATAGATGATTTGCGCATCATCGCGCTGATGAATTCCCAGAATACGATGCCGCGTCGTTTGTGGCTTGCGAGTTGCAATACTCACTTTCTGGCCAAGGAGTGCATTTAAGAGCGTGGATTTACCCACATTAGGCCGTCCAACTAGCGCGGCAAACCCAGCAGGAAGCACCTCAGGTTCAGCTTTGCTCATGAATGATTACGCATTACGCTTAAGCGTCCTCAGAATCTGAATGATGATTAACACGTGCAAGCTCAGCGGGCTGGAGCTTTTCGAGTAAGTCTTGCGCGGCAGCCTGCTCGGCTTGCCGTCGATTACTTGCGATTCCGTTACCCACCATTTGTAACCCTTCACTGCTGCAGATTACGCGAAAGGTCTGTTCATGCGCGCGACCACTGATGTGTTCGACCGCATAGCTTGGCAAATCAAGCCCTCGTCCCTGTAAATATTCTTGTAATTGTGTTTTCGGGTCCTTATTCGCTTGCATCTCAGGCAAGCGCTCTAGGTGTCTCGCGTAGAGCCGGAGGATGAGCTCGCGACCGCCTTCATAACCACCATCAAGATAGATCGCACCAATCAGCGCTTCGAGCGCATCGGCTAGAATCGAATCCCGTCGTCGACCGCCGGTTTTGAGCTCGCCGCTTCCCAAGACAATATGCGGGCCGAGTGCGATGTCTCGAGCAATATCCGCTAACGCGTTTTTATTCACAAGCGAGGCGCGCAGACGACTGAGTTCGCCCTCGCGTAAATCGGGACGGCGTTCAAATACTTCTGAGGCAATAACAAAATTAAGAATAGCGTCACCGAGGAATTCGAGGCGCTCATTATTCGGACCATTGGCACTACGGTGCGTCACCGCTTGACGCAGCAAGGTGGGATCGTTGAAATCCCAGCCAACACGCTCAGCAAGTGCCTGCAAATCTGTCATGAGCAAACGCTCTTTTTCACACTAATGAATAACATTACCCATCCGCGACCAATTAGGCCCACCATTCCAGCTTAGCCAAATAAAAAATGCTCGCCCCACTAAATGATCTCGCGGCACGGGCCCCCAAAAGCGGCTATCACTGCTGCGATCGCGATTATCACCCATTACAAAGTATTCGCCAGCAGGCACGGTGTACTCAAAACCCGGCGTCGATGATGGTCGATGCACCAACGCTTCATGCCAGTCGCTATCGATGCGCTCGCGCAATAGCGCGAATGTCTCATCGGCCGACCATCGCCCCATGCGTTCGACTTCAAGCGTTTCACCGTTAATACTCAAGCGTTTGTTCACATATCGAATCGTATCGCCAGGCAAACCAATAATGCGCTTAATATAATCCTGCGCAGGGTCCACCGGATAGCGAAACACGGCGACATCGCCACGCTCGGGCTCGCCAATCGGCACAACCAATTGATGGCCCACTGGCAGCCTGAGCCCATAGCCAAATTTATTCACTAAAATGAAATCGCCTGCCTCCAGGGTGGGCAGCATTGAGCCGGAGGGAATACGAAACGGCTCAACAATAAAGGAGCGCACCACAAGCACAATTAAGAGCACCGGGAATAATGAGCGGCCAAGATCCACCCACCAAGATATCTGTGCGCCTGCCGATCGCTGCCGGCGTCGAAACCAATCCGATGTCCAAATGACCCCACTAACCAACGTCAGCGACACAATAATTAATTCAAAGTCGAACATCCCCATCGTCCCCCTGCCCGGCTATTTATCCTGATCGACTTGGAGGACAGCTAAGAAGGCATCTTGCGGAATCTCTACCCGCCCGACCTGCTTCATTCGACGTTTCCCCTGCTTTTGCTTTTCCAGCAGCTTTTTCTTTCTTGTTATATCGCCACCATAGCACTTCGCAGTCACATTCTTACGCAACGCTTTAACCGATGACCGCGCAATCACCTTAGATCCTATAGCCGCCTGAATAGCCACCTCAAACATTTGCCGCGGTATGATCTCTTTTAATCGCTCTGTAAGATCACGTCCGCGGCTCTCTGCCTGATCCCGATGCACAATGACCGATAATGCATCGACTCGGTCACCATTGACTAATACGTCGAGCTTAACCAAACGCTCCGCTTGAAAACGCTTAAATTCGTAATCAAACGAGGCGTAGCCGCGGGTGGCCGATTTAAGTCGATCAAAGAAATCTAACACCACCTCGCCCATGGGCATTTCATATTCCAGTGATAGCTGATTACCCACATATTGCATGCCCTTTTGGGTGCCGCGCTTTTCCTCACAGAGCTTGATAACAGCACCCACATAGGCCTGCGGCACCAAAATACTGGCTAAGATAATCGGCTCCCGAATCTCATCCACCGAATTAACGGCGGGTAATTCGGAGGGATTATGGACACGATGCGTGAGGCCCTCTTTATCGATCACTTCATGCACCACCGTTGGTGCGGTGGTAATCAAATCAAGCCCGTATTCGCGCTCAAGGCGCTCTTGGACAATCTCCATATGAAGCATGCCCAAAAATCCAATGCGAAATCCAAACCCTAGCGCCTCTGAGTTCTCCGGCTCATAGGACAGTGCAGAGTCGTTTAAACGTAGTTTTCCAAGCGCATCACGGAAGTTTTCATAATCATCCGAGCTGATCGGAAATATGCCGGCGAAAACGCGTGGCTGGACACGTTTAAAACCAGGGACGGGCTGTTCGGTAGGCTGTTTCGCGTGCGTCAGCGTATCGCCGACCGGCGCGCCATCGATATCTTTAATCCCAGCGACCACAAACCCAACCCGCCCTGCCCCCAAGGCATCCCAAGTCGTTCGTTGCGGTGTAAATATGCCTAGCTCATCCACTTGGAACTCGCGTCCGGTGGACATCACCTTAATGCGCTCACCTTTCTTCAGTTCGCCATCAAACACGCGCACTAAACAAACCACGCCTAGGTAATTATCAAACCAGGAATCAATAATAAGCGCTTTCAAAGGGCCGTCAGGATCACCCCGAGGCGACGGAATCCGCTGAATTAATGCCTCAATCAGCGCATCAACCCCAAGCCCACTTTTAGCGCTAATCGGCAATACCTCAGCGCCATCAAGGCCAATAATTTCCTCAATTTCTTGAATAACCTGTTCAGGCTCGGCTGAGGGGAGGTCGATTTTGTTGAGTACAGGGATAACCTCCAACCCCTGCTCTACTGCGGTGTAGCAATTGGCAACGCTTTGCGCCTCAACACCTTGAGAGGCGTCGACAAGCAGCAATGCACCCTCACAGGCATACAATGACCGGCTCACTTCATACGAGAAATCAACATGCCCGGGCGTATCAATAAAATTAAGCTGATAGGTCTGTCCATCGCTTGCGGTGTAGTCAAGCGTGACGCTTTGCGCTTTGATCGTTATACCGCGTTCACGCTCGAGATCCATGGAATCGAGCATTTGCTCACTTGCATGTCGGGCATTATATGTCCGAGAGCGCTCAATGAGACGGTCGGCAAGCGTCGACTTGCCATGATCGATATGCGCGATGATTGAGAAGTTTCTGATCTGATCCATTAAAACCTGGCCCGGCTTTAGCCGGTTGCGGGAATAAAGCGGCCGTAGCAACGTCAATTGCTACGGCCCCATTGGCCAAAGATTGGCCGCTCAGCGAGAGACAATACCGATCAGGGTATACGCAGAGCAAGGAAACGCTGATTATTCTCTCGCTGTACCAGCAACGGAACGCTACGACCGGAGTCAATTTGGGCCAATACTTCACGCAAATCAGCGATACTTGTTATGCCGTTACGGTTGACCCGCCGAATCACATCACCGGGTGCAAGACCAGCCTCAGCGGCAGGCCCGCCAATAACGCCGCTGACTAAAACGCCTTGAATGTCCGCTGATAATCCTAACGCTTCGCGACGCTCATCGCTTAGCGACTGAACTTTCATCCCAAGCGATTCAAACTCACCGGAATCCGTCTGTGGCGATTGACCAGAGGCCCGAGCAGCGTCATCGGGGAGTTGCTCAACTGTGACATTGATACCGCGACGCTCACCATCGCGTATCACCACTACATCAACAGTAGAGCCCACCGGCGCACGACCAACGATTGGTGGTAACGCACCAGAACTCGGGACATCGCGCCCATCAAATTCAACAATCACATCGCCGGGTTCAAGGCCGGCCGCTGCAGCTGGGCTCTCCGGCAGAATTTGCGATACCAATGCGCCCTCTGGACGATCCATACCGAAAGACTCAGCAAGATCCCGCGTAACATCCTGTATAACAACGCCCAACCAGGCGCGACTGACCGATCCCCCATCGCGTAGTTGATCGGCTACTTCAATAGCAAGCTCAATGGGAATGGCAAAAGAAATGCCTTGAAAACCCCCAGAGCGGCTATAGATGTGCGAATTCACACCAATCACTTCACCCTTTAGATTAAACAAAGGGCCTCCTGAATTGCCAGGATTAATAGCTACATCCGTCTGCAAAAAAGGCACATAATTTTCGGTCGGAAGACTGCGGCCTTTTGCGCTAATAATCCCAGCGGTCACTGAATACTCAAAACCGAAGGGTGAACCAATCGCAAGCACCCATTCCCCGACCTCGAGATTTGAAGACTCGCCGGTTTTAACCGTGGGCAGGTTTTCACCATCAACCTTCAACAACGCTAAGTCCGTTCTTTCATCGGCTCCCACAAGCTCGGCGGTGAGTTGCCGGCGATCATTTAAACGAACAACAATCTCACTAGCGGATTCAACAACATGATTATTGGTCAGAATGTAACCATCATCGGAAATAATAAACCCCGACCCCAGCGAGCGAGTGTTAAAACTCGGCGGCTGCGAGCGGCCTTCATCCATAAAACGATCCATGAACTCACGGAAAGGATGGCCCTCGGGCAACTCACTGAAGTCTGGCATGCCCGGCATATCCTGCATACCGCTGCTATGGGCTTCAATTTCTTGGGTGGTGCTAATGTTAACGACAGCCGGACTGTTGGCTTTAACCAGCTCGGTGAAGTCCGGCAGGGACTGCGCACCGGCACCCCCGATGCTAACAAGCAAGAGAATGATCGTCCCCGTTAATCGGGCGACGAATCGGCGTAAAGTGTCTACTTGCGTCATGAGATCAGTTTCCTGAGTTGTCGCGGGATTGAAGCGGCACGAGGGCTTTGGCCATGCGCTCAACAGTGCGTGTTGGCACCTCGCCCACCACGATAGCTTGATGAGCACCAACGGCCCGGCCATAGGCGTTCATTGCCCCCATTTGCAAAACTCCCTCAATCGTTTTCGCCGATCCGGCAGCTTCGATATAGATCGACACCGTAGCCAACCCATCAGAATACATCAGGTGGCGAACTGGCTGAGGACGTCCTGGTAATTCTTCGATTTGGTTCATTTGCAGAGTAAATCCGGCGGGAATGTCATTGAGTACCCAATTCGCCAGTGTTGGTTTTGCTGAATCAACAAGCGCTGTTCGTGTGGTGACCCGCGCAAATCCTTCATTAGGCTCACTTAACCTAAGTTCAGCTTTAGCGATTGTTTGTCGCGGTTCAAAATCAAGCATCATTAACCGCTCAATCACTTGACCGCGTGGACTGATTACTTCAGCGCGCACGAGCATGCCGGTTTGGACATCAAACCACAGATCATAGCCGTACCGGAGCTTATCGCGCGGGACCAGCCGGACATGCTGAGCCTGACGTCCGGCAACGCGATCTTGCGCGCCAAGATCGGTTTGATAATGCGGGCGCAGCGTCGAGCTATCCCTCGGAATACGCGAGCTCAGCGTGCGGCGTAAGCGCCGATCATCAATAAAACGCGAATCACTATTAGGCAAGATACAGGTGATTGACTCGTCGTCGCGGAGAATTTCTCGATATTCCCCCGAGAGCGATTCTAGCCGCTCGCGAACCCCTTGACCGGCACTGGCCGCGCGCCAAATTCGAACCGTCTCAATATCATCACCATGCTGGTAAATAAAAGAGCCAACAAAGCTATGGCGCTCACGAGCATCACTCGCTCGCTCAATCCATTCGCCCGCCGTTTCCGGTAGGGTTTGCGCGATTACGACCGGCGCGATTAAGCAGATTGATAGCGCTGCTAATACCGTTCGAGTTAACGAATTAGCGCTCAGCGTCATGGCCGACAATGCGTACATATTTAAGCGTTCCACCAAGCCGTCCACTTGCGGAATGCTCACTATGGTTGACGAAATAAGGATTCAGACGATGGCGCTCGGCGGCATCAAGCCCGCCAGTTTGTTGAACCCGCTGCATGCCTTGTTGATTGACCGTGGCAAACGACTCAGCGGTTGGTGAGGTCAGCGTCTCTGCATCAGTGTTCTCTGCCATATCAACCGTGGAACTTGGTTGCGATAACAAACCGGTGACAAGCGGATACGCCGCAACAATCCCCAGCGCCACGCTAGCGGCAATGGCCATGCCAGCAAGTGGTTTAACGACCGAGAATGTATTTCGGTTTGATTTTTCCCACGTCATATTGGCCTGATACGTTGGCTCATCAGTGAGAGCTTCTGATATGCGCTGGGTAAGCTCATTTGCCCCACTGACGTATTCTCCGCGTATCGCAGCAGACATGGTGTGATATCGAGATAACTGATCGAACGCTTGGTCATCGGCGGCTAACCGCTGCACCAGAAATCGTCGTTCATCGGCTCTGAGCTCGCCATCGACGTAAGCAGAGAGATGTTCTGACGTTTTATCCTGCATTGTTTTATCCGCCTGTATCGTCTAGCAACGGCTTTAACCGTTTTTCAATCGCTTCCCGGGCACGAAAAATTCGCGACCGGACGGTTCCAATAGGACATTCCATTGCTTGCGCTATTTCATCGTAAGTCAAACCTTCAAATTCTCGCAGTACAATCGCAGTCCGCAGATCCTCCGGCAAATCGTCGATGGCGCTCATAACCGTCTCCTGTACTTGATCACGCTGCGCGAGGGCTTCCGGTGATTCATGATCTTTCAGACGCGATTCGATGTCATATCGTTCCGCATCTTGTGCATCAATATCATTATCCGGCGGCCGCCGTCCTTGTGAGACCAAATAATTTTTCGCGGTGTTAATGCCAATGCGATAGAGCCAAGTATAAAAACTGCTGTCTCCACGAAACCGAGGCAACGCGCGGTAGGCCTTGATGAAAGCTTCTTGAGCCACGTCAAGCGCTTCAGCATGATCATGGACATAGCGAGAAATCAATTTCACGAGCTTGTGCTGATATTTAAGAACCAACACATCAAAAGCCCGTTTATCTCCGGCCTGTACACGTTCAACTAACTCCTTGTCCGCATTTGCGGTACTCATTGCACCTCCGCGCCCGACGCTCCCGACAGCCGGACGCTGCCAGTGTCTATCGACCCCCACCTGATCATTAAGTTCACACTGCCCAGCAGGCTAGCGAATGGCCCATAACACCGCAAACTCATAAACCTTGCCCAATTTGGGTTCGAAGTTGTCGATGCGACTCAGCGTCAAGCGCATCAGCAGGGATGACAACCGCTCGCCGAGACATACGATTACCGAGAGATAAAATGATAAGAGAAGGCAGCGCAAGTCGATCAGAAATAGCACCGGTTAGGTGTTGGCCGTTTTCCAGCTCAACCTCACACACGCCCCGATCATCGAGACTCAGCGCTGCAGGGGCCCGGGCCGCTCCTGGCCAGTGACAGCGATAGGCCTGCAGCATTGATAGGCCAGTTAGCATGATGAGCAGGCTTTTCACGCCAACTGATATTGCGGGCGTGATTAGCAAGCCAATAACAATAACGCTAGGGACCGAAAGGATGAAAACTCGCAACCAGACACTCGGACGAATTCTATAAACCGGATACTGATCTAATTTGCTGGACGATATCGACAAGGGCACTCTCCGTAGGCCTTTGGCCACTTAACAACCAGTCAATTAGTTGATCATCTTCACAGGTCAGTAGGGTTTCGAATTGCTCGCGTCCCTTCGCGTTTAGCGCGGCATAACCATGTGATTCGGCATCTAAAAAGCGATTGAGAAGCCGGTCAAGTTCGGTCGTGCCCCGCCGGCAGCGCCAGCGCAATCGGGAGAGCTCACTCACGCTTTTCGCTACGTTGCTTATTGCCGCGCTACCATCAAGCGCTTGATCTCAGCGATGGCTTTAGCCGGATTCAGGCCCTTAGGGCAGGCCGATGCGCAGTTCATAATGGTATGACAGCGATATAACTTAAACGCATCATCAAGATCATCAAGGCGTGCGCCGGTGTCTTCATCACGACTGTCCGCAATCCAGCGGTACGCCTGAAGGAGTACGGCAGGGCCAAGATAACGATCTGGATTCCACCAATAGCTTGGGCAGGATGTCTGGCAACAAGCGCACAGAATACATTCATACAGCCCATCAAGCGCCTCACGATCGTCTGGGCTTTGCAATTGTTCACGATCAGGAGGCGTTGGTGATTGCTTACGAATCCAAGGCCGAATCGAGGCATATTGGGCATAGAAATGCGTCATATCCGGCACAAGGTCTTTGATCACTCGCATCGAAGGGAGCGGATAAATTCGAACATCTCCGCTGATATCGTCAATTGATTGGGTGCAAGCCAAGGTATTTTTCCCATCAATATTCATGGCACAAGACCCGCAAATTCCCTCACGGCAAGAGCGCCGAAACGTTAATGTGGGGTCGAGTTCATTTTTAATTTTTACCAACGCATCAAGCACCATCGGCCCACAATCATCGAGATCGAGCTCATAGCTATCAAGGCGCGGGTTTTCCCCCGCCTCAGGCTCCCAACGATAGACTTTAAATAAACGCGTATTCGCCGCCCCACTGGGGGCCGGATGCGTCTCGCCCTGTTGAATGCGCGAGTTGGGGGGCAATATAAACTGAGCCATGAAATACCTCTTCTGGGTCAGTAGACACGCTTTTTCGGCGGGATGACTTCCATCTCGTCGCTTAGCGTGGTCATGTGCACCGGTCGATAATCGATCTGGACATCACCGTCAGCTTGCATCCAAGAGACAGTGTGTTTCATCCAGTTAGCATCATCACGTTCGGAGAAATCTTCACGTGCATGGGCACCGCGGCTTTCTTGACGGTTGCTTGCCGAGTCCATGCTCACCAACGCGTTACCGAGCAAATTCTCAAGCTCAAGGCTTTCCACTAAATCGGTATTCCAAATGAGCGAGCGATCCGAGAGCTTGACGTGGTTAAACATGTCATGGATTTCGTGAATCCGTCGACTCCCCTCATCAAGCGTTTCTGCGGTACGAAAGACCGCCGCATATTCTTGCATCACACTTTGCATCTGATCACGAATCTTCGCTGTGGGATGTTCACCATCCGCATTCCGCACCCGATCAAGACGTGAGAGGGCGTATTCCTCGCTATTGGCAGGCAGCGGTTTGTGGTCGCTGCAATCCGCCACAATCTCAGCGGCGCGAATCGCCGCGGCGCGTCCAAAGACCACCAAATCCAGCAAAGAGTTCGAGCCTAAGCGATTCGCGCCATGCACCGATATACAACCCGCTTCACCAATCGCCATTAACCCAGGCACCACCGCATCCGGATCGCCGTCACGAGGCGCGACGACTTCGGCGCGGTAATTCGTCGGAATTCCACCCATGTTGTAGTGGACCGTCGGTAGGACAGGGATAGGGTCCTTGGCGACATCAACACCAGCAAAAATTTGTGCGGTCTCGGCAATACCGGGTAGCCGTTGATTAATCACATCGGCGCCTAAATGCTCTAAGTGCAAGTGGATGTGATCTTTGTTTGGCCCCACACCCCGGCCCTCGCGAATCTCTATTGTCATCGAGCGCGATACAACATCACGCGAGGCCAGATCTTTCGCGTTCGGCGCGTAGCGCTCCATAAAGCGCTCGCCCTCGGCATTTGTCAGATAGCCGCCTTCACCACGGACACCCTCGGTAATCAAACAGCCAGCACCGTAGACACCGGTGGGATGAAACTGGGTGAACTCCATATCCTGCAGCGGTAGGCCAGCACGTAGCACCATACCGCCGCCATCACCCGTGCAGGTATGCGCAGAAGTACATGAAAACCAAGCCCGGCCATAACCACCCGTTGCCAGCACAACAATATGTGCACGAAAGCGATGGATCTTGCCAGTGGCAAGTTCTAGCGCAATAACGCCGCGACAAGCGCCATCTTCCATAATCAAATCGAGCGCAAAATACTCAATATAAAATTCAGCCTCATGCGCAAGCGACTGCTGATAGAGCGTATGCAGAATGGCATGACCGGTGCGATCAGCCGCGGCACAAGTCCGCTGCGCAGTTCCTTCACCAAAATGCGTGGTCATGCCGCCAAAGGGGCGTTGATAGATTTTACCCGCTTGCGTTCGCGAGAACGGAACACCGTAGTGTTCGAGCTCAATAATCGCCGGAATAGCCTCGCGGCACATGTATTCAATGGCATCTTGATCGCCTAACCAATCCGACCCCTTAATGGTGTCGTAGGCATGCCAACGCCAATCGTCATCACCCATATTGCCTAATGCCGCACTCACGCCACCTTGTGCCGCTACAGTATGACTTCGGGTAGGAAATACCTTTGTAATGCAGGCGGTTTTAAGACCTTTTTCAGCCATACCAAAGGTCGCCCGCAAGCCTGCACCTCCAGCACCCACAACGACAACGTCATAACTGTGGTCGAGAATCTCATAATCGGCGGTCATTAATTTAGCCTCCGAGCGCAATCTTTATGACAGCGAAAATACCCGCTGTCGCGAGCAGTAGTGCGAGAAAGCGCACTGCAATAATTAATCCTAGTCTTACCCCTTGGTGGCTTACATAGTCCTCTAAGATGACCTGCAGCCCCAATGAGGCATGATAGAAAAGCACACCAAACAGTACCGCTAGCAGTACCGCATTAATCGGACTCCCAATCCACGCAATGGTTTCTGCATAGCCAGCTCCCGCATTGGCGGCAATACCAATGACTAGCCACAACATTAGCGGCACCATGCCGATCGCTGTTAGACGCTGTGACCACCAGTGCGATGCGCCATGATGTGACGCGCCTAGCCCACGGGCCTGTTTAAGCGGTGTTCGAAATGCCATTCCGTGTCTCCTTAGACAAGGGCAATAAGCCAGCCAAGGCCAGTGAGCAAGAATGCGCCAACCAAAACCGCCTGACCCGATCGCTTTGCGCTTTCCAGTTCAAAACCGTAGCCCGCATCCCAGAATAAATGCCGAATGCCGTTGCATAGGTGATAAAACAAAACGAATGTCCAAAGCAGCATGAGTAACTGCATAGGCAAACTGCCTAGGAGACTGCTAGCGCTCGCGTAGCTGGCTGGCCCCGCTGCCGCTGCTAGAACCCAGTAGACCAACACCAACGCACCCGCAGACAGTAGGACGCCAGAGATTCGGTGACTAATTGAGGTCAATGCCGTGAAGGGCAAACGATAGACCTGAAGATGCGGCGATAGCGGACGGTTATCCGTACTCATCGAGTCTCTCTCCGGGCAAGATGTAGATTGAAATAATACCAATAAGATACGCGGACAGGGCGGCGGAAGCAAGATCGCTGCACTGCAGCAACCGGGCTAGAAGTCAGTGCAACGGCCGTTTCGCTCCCAGTCTCCATAGCGCGTAGGCTCTGGCCCAGGCGCGCCGCCAATTTCTTTCGCTTTTTCGGGCTGATCATTAGCTGACTGTTCAGTCCTTGCCTGATCACTGACTGGCTTTTCCTGCGGTTCATCACTCATGAGAACTCCTTGGGGTGCCTAAACCATGAAACAATTGGCATTATCGCATGGTTACTTGTTGAAACGCACCCGATGGGAGCCGACTATGCGCGAACCTTGGCACAGCATTTTAGCCGAATCACCCGAAACAGATTTAGACCCCTTTCCCTCCAGCGCTCAACTCGCTGTCGCTGCTCACGAGGGAGGATTGCTTGCGCCATTACCTGAGATTGGCGTCCTCCATGTCGCTGGCGATGACGCGAGTGCGTTTCTACATAACCAGCTCACCCAATCAATTACCGATATTCAAGCACATGAAACGCGGCTCGCAGCTTGGTGCAATCCTAAAGGTCGAACCCGCGCCCTCGTGCGAGTGGTTCCCAGCGACACCGGATTGCTCCTCATCGCCAATGCCGAGGTTCTCGAGGCGATACAGCCAACGCTGCAAATGTTTATCTTCCGCTCGCGGGTGGCGCTGACCTCACTTAGCGACCGTGAGGGCTTGATGGGAATGGCCGGCCCGGTCGCTGCTAACTTGCTCACCGAGACCGTCGGCACCCTTCCGGCAACGGCCGGCCACTTGCTGCGAGCCGGTGATTTGCACGTCATTGCATTAGCTAGTGAATCAACCCAACGCTATCTGGTGCTCGCACCCGCTGATCAACTCAGCGCCCTTTGGCAGCGTTATAAAACCGCACTCAGTCGAGCGGATTCGCAATTCTGGCAATTGCTAAACATCCAGGCCGGGCTGCCTGAGGTAAGCCTGCAGACGCAGGAAATGTTTATTCCCACAATGCTCAATCTCGAGCCTCTAGGAGGGATTCACTATGAAAAGGGCTGCTACCCCGGCCAAGAGGTTGTCGCCCGAATGCACTACTTAGGCAAGTTAAAACGCCGCATGTATCGGGCCGCCATTGCCGCTGAACCACCGGCGCCAGGCACAGCCGTTAATGATTCCAAGGGAGCCGAGGCGGGACAGGTCGTTACCGCAGCACCGGCGAGCGATAATGGCAGCGAATTGCTTGTAGTTTGTCGAATTGAAAAAGCGGCTCAAGACACACTCAATATTGATGGGCATGCGCTTGAATTTCTTGACCTGCCCTACCCCCCGCCGGGCGATAGCGGTTAACGCGGACGCATGGCGGGGAATAACAACACATCGCGTATCGAGGCGCTATCGGTTAGCAGCATTACCAAGCGATCGATACCGATACCCTCACCGACGGCCGGTGGCATTCCGTATTCCAGCGCTTGAATATAGTCGGCGTCAAAATGCATGGCCTCGTCATCACCCGCGTTTTTCTCTTCGACCTGTTGCTGAAAACGTCGGGCCTGATCTTCGGCGTCATTAAGTTCCGAGAAGCCATTCGCAATTTCGCGACCGGCAATAATTAACTCAAAACGCTCAGTCACACCGGGGTTGTCATCGCGGGGGCGTGCAAGCGGCGAGACTTCCGTTGGATAATCAGTGACAAAGGTCGGCTGACGCAGCGCGCCCTCAGCGGTCTTCTCAAAGATTTCTGCCAGTAACTTCCCCGCGCCCCAATGCGATTGGACGCTAATCCCCAACGACTCAGCATGCACGCTCAGTGCCGAGTGATCATCGAGCTTGCCCGCTAAGCTTGGATTATTGACAAGCACCGCATCGGCGACACTCAGCCGAGTAAAATTAGGGGCTAAATCAATGGTCTCACCTTGCCAAGTGAGCTGCTCACTGCCGAGCACTTCTTGGGCCAAGCGGCGTAATAACCGCTCTGTTAAATCCATAGCGTCATTGTAATCGGCATACGCTTCGTAGAATTCGAGCATCGTAAATTCAGGATTATGCCGAGTGGACACGCCTTCGTTGCGAAAATTACGATTAATTTCATAAACGCGCTCAAAGCCGCCCACTACAAGGCGCTTTAAGTAGAGCTCAGGGGCAACTCTTAAGTAGAGATCCAGTGCGAGCGCATTATGATGGGTGACAAATGGCCGCGCTGCTGCGCCGCCGGGAATGGGTTGCATCATGGGGGTTTCAACCTCAAGAAAACCCTGTTCTTGGAAGACCTCACGAATAACGCTCACAATGCGACTGCGCATCTGAAAAATTCGCCGGGCGTCAGGATTCGTCATAAGATCGAGGTAGCGCTGCCGATACCGTGCCTCAGTATCACCGAGTCCGTGATATTTCTCGGGTAGAGGCCGCAGTGACTTAGTGAGCAAACGCAATGAGTCACAATGCACCGAGAGCTCGCCAGTTCGCGTACGCATCAAGGTACCACTCGCCCCAACAATATCGCCCACGTCCCAACCCTTAAACGCCTCGTAGACACCCTCCGGCAGGTCATTACCCCTAACGAATAGCTGAATATCGCCCGACATATCCCGAATCGTGGCAAAACTCGCCTTGCCCATCACCCGCTTTTGGACCATACGTCCAGCCACCTGAGCGCTTTGCGGATCCGCTTGCAGTTGCTCCGGATCAAACGCCGCAAAGCGCGTTTGCAGGTCAGTGGCTAAATTTTTACGCCGAAAATCATTGGGAAAAGCCTGGCCGCTCTTGCGCCAGTCACCCAGCTTACGCCGCCGCTCAGCGATTAATCGATGTTCTTCGTGCTCTTCGGCCATATCTTTTTTCCCGTTAATGCATAGCAGAGTGTCTAAGCGTAGCTACAGTCCCGCTTTAAGACTCGCTTCAATAAAACCATCTAGATCACCGTCTAACACAGCTTGGGTATTGCCGACCTCAACGCTCGTTCGTAAGTCTTTGATCCGACTTTGATCGAGTACATAAGAGCGTATTTGACTACCCCAGCCTATATCCGCTTTGGATTGTTCAACCTCTGCCGCCTGCGCCCGCTGCGCGTCCATTTCACGCTCATAGAGTTTAGCGCGAAGCTGCTTCATCGCCGTCGCCCGATTTTTATGCTGCGAGCGATCATTCTGACACTGCACCACAATTCCGGTGGGTTGATGAGTGATGCGTACCGCTGATTCGGTCCGGTTAACATGCTGACCACCCGCCCCGCTCGCGCGATACACATCGACTCTTAAGTCCGATGGATCAATCTCAATGTCGACATCCTCATCGAGCTCGGGGGTGACATAGACTGAAGCAAACGAGGTGTGGCGACGATTGCCCGAGTCGAACGGTGACTTACGCACTAATCGGTGGACGCCTGTTTCCGTGCGAAGCCAACCAAATGCATAGTCGCCCTCGATACGAATCGTCGCACTTTTAATTCCGGCCTGCTCACCTTCAGAGACTTCGATGAGTTCGCCTTGGAAGCCTTTATGCTCGATCCAGCGTAAATACATTCGCAGTAACATCTCCGCCCAATCCTGCGCCTCGGTGCCACCTGAACCCGCTTGAATATCGACAAAGGCATTTGCACGGTCCATCTCACCGGCAAACATGCGTCTGAACTCAAGCGCTGCGACAACGTTCTGGTGGCCTTGTAAATCCGCTTCTATGGCTGCAAGCGTTGCTTCATCGGCTTCTTCGCGGGCCATTTCTAAAAGCTCAGCCGCTTCTTCGAGTCCGTTGCAAAGGCCATTTAACTGGGTAACGACTTTCTCTAACGCCGCCCGCTCTCGGTTGAGCGCTTGCGCTCGCTCAGGCTCGCTCCAAACATCCGGCTGTTCGAGCTCACGGGATACCTCCTCAAAGCGTTCCTCTTGGCCAGCGAGGTCAAAGATACCCCCTCAGAGACTCGGCGCGTTCTCTTAAATCATCGAGCTGATTCGCTAATGCATTGCTATCAAGCACATCAATCCTCATTCGTTGCGGGGCACTAACGTAGCGTTGCCCAAACTTCTCCTAAGCGTTTCTCCGAGACCCGTTCGCGGGTACCGAGGGCCTGAGCAAACAGCGAGACCCGATACTCTTCCAACATCCAGCGGATTTGATTAAGCGCTGGATCCCGAATGGCTTTTTGCTGATGTCGGCTCAGCGTCTCCTGTAATCGGCGCTGATGCGGTTTAATAAGCGCTAACCCGGCTTGATCTTGATTTGGATCCCGCTCTAAGCGCTCTAAGCGCTTTTCCATCGCCTCTAAATACCGTGGCAGCTCAGTTAATCGATCCGTTGGCGTCTCCAGCAAAAAACCAGGATAGATCAGTCCATTAAGCTGCTCGCGCATATCCTGATAACTATCCATAAGCCCCATCGGGACATTACCATTGAGCACCCGACGCACCACCACTTGGCGCCGGAGGATAGCAGAGACATGATCACGGAGTCGCTCTGCGGCCTCAATGAGTTGTTCACGGCCCTGTTGACAACACTCAAGCCATGCCTCTCGGCTATAGGGTAAACCTTCGCTCAGAAATACCTGATCAAAAACAGCCGCCGCAAACTCGCGCTTAAAGGCCGCCGCGCGATCGACGTCTCGATAATCAATCGCGATACGATCTAATCCCTCGAGGCCGCGCCGGAGAAAACGCGCCTGCTGAGCAAATCGCTTCATCAGCAATGCACGCACACCAGCGCGATGGGCGGCTTTGGCACGATCAGCACTATCGAGCAATCGCAGTGCAACTTGATCGGACTCGGCACATAGTGCTGGATAGCCCTGCAAGGTGACGCCGCCTTGCACAAAGGCCAGCCGCTCAGGCAGCGTCCCGATATCCCAATCGGTTAAGCCAACGCGCTCAAACCCCGAGTCGGCTCGATCCTCGAAGTTCTCAGCGGCACGTGTCGAAAGCGCACGCTGTAAGGCAGGTAGATCGCGGCCTTGGTCGAGTGTTTCTCCCTCGCTACTAACGATCTGAAAGTGCATTCGCAGATGCGCCGGCAACGGCGCGGCATCCCAAATACCAGCGGGTAGATCGATACCGGTCATTCGTCGAAGCTCTTGCTGAACGGCAGCCTCTAACGAACCCGCTCGGGCCGGCAGCGCCTCGAGCACGGCGGCCGCAAAATCCGGTACCGGGACAAAGTTCCGGCGTAGGGATTTTGGCAAAGCACGAATCAGCGTTATGACCTTGTCTTCGAGCATCCCCGGCACAAGCCACTCAAATGGCTCCGGCTCGAGCGCATTGAGCGCGGCAATGGGAATACGAACGCTCACGCCATCAGCCCCATGGCCGGGCTCAAACTGATAGGTCAAAGGGAGTTCTACTCCATTGAGTTCAAGATAATCCGGGTAAGCATCGACACTGAGCCCGGCTCCCCGCGCCATAAGCTGATCACGCTGAAGTCGTAATGGGGTGTCATCACCGCCGGCTTTTAGCCATCGGGATAAACTAGGACCATCGATCACCTGCGCTGGCAGCGCCGCCTCATAAAACGCCGTTAACGCCTCTTTATCCACCAACACATCACGTCGTCGAGTTTTTGCTTCAAGCGCCTCGACCGATTCAATAAGCGCTTGATTAGCCAATAAAAAATCAGGCGGATCGACCGGCAGTTCACCCAGTAATCCCTCTTCGATAAATACCTGGCGCGCTTGTGCGGGCTCAACGCGGGCATAATCGATCTTACGGCCACTCACGATAGGCAAGCCATAAAGCGTGACATCCTCGCGGCCAAAAACTTTGCCTTTTTGCGCCTCCCACCAAGGGTCATGGTATCGATGTTTGAGCAAATGCGGAGCGAGGGGCTCTATCCATTCCGGCCGAACTTCTGCGGTGGCACGCGCAAAGACACGAGTGGTCTCTACCAACTCAGCGGCCATAATCCAGCGAGGCCGCTTTGCTGCCGGCCCGGAGCCGGGGTGGATAGCGAGCTTTAAACCGCGCGGGCCAATATACTCTGAGGCGGTCTCGCGGCGGGCGATATTAGAGAGAAAACCCGTTAACAACGCTCGGTGGATCGCAATCGATTGGGCTGGCGTTGCGTTTTCTTCTAAGCCCATACCCTTGACTAATCCATGCAGTTGAGTTTGCACATCGCGCCACTCCCGCATACGAACATAAGAGAGAAAATGCTCACGACACCAGTCCTGGAGCTTACGCCGACTCAGCGTTCGGCTTTGTTCCTGGTAGGCCTCCCATAAACGCAGCAGGCCCGCAAAGTCTGATTGCCGGTCTTGCCAAGGTTTTTGCGCAGCATCTGCACGCTCGCGCTGATCCATAGGGCGTTCACGTGGATCTTGAATCGATAACGCCGCCGCAATAATCACAAGCTCACTAAGGGCATGCTCTTTTGCACCAGCTAGCAATATTCGGCCAATGCGCGGGTCAACCGGCAGACGGGCTAATTGCCGCCCCAGTGCAGAGAGTTTTTCACGCCGATTCAGTGCACCCAACTCATCAAGCAATTTTAGTCCATCACGGACATAGCGAGGATCTGGCGGCTCAATAAAAGGAAACGCCTCGATGGGACCTAAGCGAAGATGTTTCATTTGTAAAATCACCGAGGCGAGATTGGTACGCAAAATCTCCGGATCAGTGAATCTGGGGCGTGCCTCGTAATCCGCCTGATCAAAAAGACGGATGCAAACGCCGGGGCCCTCGCGGCCACATCGCCCGGCGCGTTGATCCGCACTGGAGCGGGCAATCGGCTCGATTGGCAAACGCTGGACTTTCGTGCGGTAGCTATAACGACTGATTCGGGCAAGCCCGCTGTCGATAACATAACGAATCCCCGGCACGGTGAGCGATGTTTCCGCCACATTGGTGGCAAGAATGATGCGACGGCCGCGATGCGCTGCGAAAACACGCTGTTGCTCTGCGGCTGAAAGGCGACCAAACAGCGGCAAGACCTCTGTATGCGCTGGCTGGTGTTTACGCAGGGCTTCAGCACATTGGCGAATCTCGCGCTCACCCGGCAGAAACACCAGGACATCGCCACGGCCTAATCCGGAGAGCTCATCAACCGCTTCTAATACGCCCTGGCGTAAACTTCGTTCACGCTCATCCTCGCTTTGCGCTGCAAGCGGGCGATAACGCATCTCCACCGGATAAGTACGCCCAGAGACCTCAATAATCGGCGCCTCATCAAAATGCTCAGCAAAGCGCTGTGGATCAATCGTGGCTGAGGTGATAATGATGCGTAAATCGGAACGACGAGCGATCAAGCGCTTAAGATAGCCGAGCAAAAAATCAATATTGAGACTGCGCTCATGGGCTTCATCAATGATGAGCGTGTCGTATTGGCGTAAGTCCGGATCACGCTGGGTTTCCGCTAGCAGCATGCCATCGGTGAGTAACTTTATTTGTGTCTGCGCACTCGTGCGATCGTTAAAACGCACCCGATACCCCACGCCCTCGCCCACGCGGGTGCCACACTCCTCGGCCACACGGCTCGCTAGGCTTCGCGCTGCAATGCGTCGCGGTTGAGTATGCCCAATCATATGCTCTGTGCCGCGGCCTAGTTCGAGCATGAGCTTTGGCAACTGCGTGCTTTTGCCCGAGCCGGTCTCACCACAAATGACAACAATAGAATGCGTTTGAACGGCTTCGAGTATCTCCTCGGCATGCGCGAGAACGGGCAGATCTAGGTCAAAACGCGGTGATAATTTGGGCTGATCAGCCACTGCGGGAGCGATGTGTCCGGTAGTTACGCGGTTCAAAACACATAGGCTCTATCTGCCAATCCGCCTCATAACAGGTGAGGATTAAACACCCAGGCCCGCCATAGGTCCGCGTTCGCCCCGCTGCACCGGGGTTTAATAACCAAGGGGTACTTTGCTGCTCAACAAGCTGGCGGTGGCTATGGCCGTAAACAACCGCTCGGCAGTCTGCATATTGGCGGCGATAGCGCCGATGACGTTGCTCAAGCGTGCCACCGTCATCACCGTGGACTACCTTAATTTCTCCACCCGGTAGCCTCACCGTGGTTTCTGTGGGGAGATTGGCTAACGTATCGCGCTCAGCAATGGCCCAATGCGCGTCATCATCATTATTGCCCCGAATGGCAATCACCTCTTCGCGCGGATGGAGTGCAAATAAAATATCCGCGCCACCAACATCACCCGCATGAATGGCAATATCACACGTGGCGACTTGCTCAGCGACGCGCTGATCCAAAAATCCATGGGTATCAGCCAGAATCGCGACGCGAGTGGGCGCCTTATTCATGGTTTGGAAACCCTTGGGCAATTAATTCGCTCAGTTCTCCATAATCATGACTAACGGCAAAGTCGGGAAAATCGCTAATAACATTATCAGGGGCATTAAATAGGATGCCGTGATTGGCTGCCGCCAACATCGCCGTGTCATTGTATGAATCGCCAGCGGCCACCACGTTGAAGTTCAACTGCAAAAATGCCTCAACAGCCGCACGCTTATGATTAGCCATACGTAGGCTATAACCACTAATTTGGCCCGATTTTTGGACTCTCAACGAATGGCAAAACAATGTCGGCCATGCCAGTTGGCGCATCAGTGGGTGGACGAACTCATAAAACGTATCCGATAAAATAACCACCTGGTAACGCGCACGCAGGCCATCAAGAAACTCACCTGCTCCGGGCAATGGCGCCATTTGCGCAATGACCTGCTCGATATCTGGCAAGCCCAAGTTATGCTTTGCGAGAGTGTCCAAACGCATACGCATGAGCTCGTCATAATCAACGATGTCGCGAGTAGTCGCTCGCAGGGCATCGATGCCGGTTAGCTCAGCAAAGTTAATCCAAATCTCAGGAATTAAGACCCCTTCAAGGTCAAGACAAACAATATTCACAGAGTAAAGCCTCTAACGCAGGGTAGCGGACACTAAGGCTTTTCCTAGCGACCTGCAAGCAATCATCCCGAATGTCATCAAGGTTTCATAGACTTGAATGACAGTGACATTGACCCCATCTCATGTCATGTTAGATATTAATGACCTGATTACCGACTGGAGGAATCACGATGGCTCAGGATTTCCGCGCAGTAACTGCCAACCGTCCCGCCGCCGGCGGCTCGGCACTAGCTAGCAACAAAGTACTGCGTAATACCTACGCACTGCTCTCGATGACACTGCTGTTCAGTGCCGCCATGGCCGGTGTGGCAATGGCAACTCAGGCTGAACCAATGCACTGGCTTTTGGTGCTTGGTGGCTATTTCGGGCTACTTTTTCTAACCACCTCGCTTCGCAATAGTGTATGGGGCTTGGTCAGTGTTTTTGCGATGACCGGGTTTATGGGCTATACCATCGGACCGATTGTTAGTCTCTATATCAGTGCATTTAGCAACGGCACAGAACTGGTGATGATGGCACTAGGCGGCACGGGCATGATCTTTTTAGGTCTATCCGCTTACGCACTAACCACACAGCGTGATTTTAGCTTCATGCGTGGATTTATCTTTGCCGGCGTGCTCGTTGCCTTCGCAGGTGGCATTATTGCCATAATCTTCTCAATCCCGGCACTATCGCTTGCGGTGAGCGCTGCGTTTGTCATCTTGATGAGTGCTTTGATCTTGTATCAAACAAGCGAGATCATTAACGGCGGTGAGACGAACTACATCATGGCGACCATTACGCTTTATGTAACCATCTATAACCTATTCCTCAGCTTACTCCAGCTCTTAGCGGCGTTTGCTGGCGAGCGCTAATCGTCCTGATAACGCAGTTAAAGGCCCGCCCGGACTAATCCGTGGCGGGTTTTTTATTGGCTAATTCTGCAGTGAGAAAATAATCGGTACGCTCACTTGCTGACTCCGCCTTGTGCTTTGATCAGCAGGCGGTTCCGGAAATGGCCCGGCCCGCTCGAGCATTTCAGTCACTGCCGCATCTAGCGCGGCGACGCCACTCGAGCGGATAATTTTATAGTCTTTAACCCTCCCCTCGCCGCTAATATGCATTGACACTACTACCTTGCCCTCCTGGCCACGCCATTTTGCCTGTTGCGGGTAGTACACATGCGCTGATAGATGTGCTTTAAGCTGCGCGAGCCAATCGGAATCAATCGTCTTATCTGCGCCCTCAATCGCCTTGGAAGCAGGTTGAGGCGCAGATTCAGCGCTAGGTTCAGGCTCCGGGGCTGGCGCTGCGTCTGACTTTGGCTCTGCTACTGCTTGTTCTTCCTGTTCAGGCTCAGGCTCAAGCTCAGGCTCAGGCTCAGGCTCAGGCTCAGGCTCAGGCTCAGGCTCAGGCTCAGGCTTCGGTTGCGGCTCAGGTGGTACTGGCGGTGTGGCAACGCCTGTCTCAATTTGACTGCGCATGCCAAGTTGACGGCTCAGATCCTGCTCTTTTGAGGCTATCGCTGATTCTCGCGTCGATGGGGCTAACTCACGTTGAACAATCCACCATCCCATCGCATGTATGGCTACAGACATGGCTAATACAATCGCTAACGTGCGTGATGATGGCCAGCCTCGCATTATTGGCGAACTCGCAAAATCACATCGATGCGACCTAAATCGGCTTGCTCAATCTGATTCGCGAGCTTTAGTACTGTTGTAGCCGGCACGGCCGAATGCGCATGGAGTTGCACACCGGCCTCAGCACTTAGGCTTTGCCCACGCAGTGCCTCAATGAGCGCATCTGAGCTGATCTGCTGTCCATTCCAGGCCAATTGACCATCTGCCCCTAATGCAATGGTGAGCGGTTGATTGGATGCTTCGTCAGCACTTTGACTGATTGGCAACTCAACAGCGAATGGAGGCTGGGGTATAAACGTTGCGTTAATTAAGACAAAAATGAGCAGCAAAAAGACAACATTAATTAACGCTAACAACTGCTCATCGCTACTTTGTTCGCGATACGCCGTTCGCTTTGCGAGCCCACTGGCCCGTCGACTGAAATCACTCATTGGGCAGGTTCCAGTAATCGCAATCTTTTGACCCCAGATTGCTCAAGGTGGCCAACGCTGTCCATAAGCGTTTGCAAATCAACGCCCGCTTCCGGGATCAGGGCAAAGCCCCAGTCAGCCGCATCACCCTGCGCCCGAATAGTGTTGAGATACTCACGCGCGGCCTCGCTCGCCGAGACCGGATTCGATAGCCCGGATTGTGCGCTAGCCGATAGGGGTTGCAAGCCTTGCTGATTAAGCTTCCAGGTCATCCACTGCACGGGAGGTTCTGGCTCAATCTGCCGACTCGTTGCCCCCGGCGCGATGGTAATAACACGCCAATCCGCTGTATTGGCCGCGAGCATAAAAAACACCAATAAAATAAACACCACATCGATCAGTGGTGTGAGTGGGATTTTTTGACGCCGTGTTGGTAGGCGCTGCGCAAGCCCGCTATTCACTGCGTGCGTTGATCTTTTTCTAACTCAGGATCCGGCACTAAGACCCGGGAGATCGTGTCATCCATTCGATGCGCAAGACGATGTGTGCGCTGATCAAACAGGGCAAACGCCATCATCGTTGGAATAGCAAGCGCAAGGCCGACCGCGGTTGTGGTTAACGCCGCCCAAATACCGCCTGAGAGCATTGCCGGATCAACCGGACCCGAGGCATTTTCTAGCGCCTGAAACGCCTCGATCATGCCTAAAACGGTACCAAAAAGACCAAGCAATGGCGCCAGATTAGCAATCATCTCCAAAGCGCGTAGACCATAGCGTAGGCTCATTAATTGATTAGCACCCTCACGCTCAAAAGCTTCTCGTGCCGCTTCAATCGGCTGATCGCTCAATCGCGTGCGTAACGCCGCCGCGAGCGCCACGGCAATGGGATTACGTTGTCCACGCAACGCATTGAGCGCTGAGGCATCGGCACCGGCATACACGAAGTCAATGGCCTCACTGACAGCATGCTGGCGTTTAAGTGAAATCCCTCGCCATTGCCAGAGCTTTAGCAGCACGATGGCTAAGGCAAGGACAGAGAGCATAAGCAAAATAGCAACGACGATGTTGCCGCCTGAAAACCCAGTCCAATTATTTACAAATGGCATGAAAAAGCCTGATCATAGTTTTATTAGTAATTAGGAGTCCCCGTGAAACTCAATCAACTACGCTATATTGTTGAGGTGAATCGCCGTGGCCTCAATGTATCGGCTGCCGCCGAAGCGCTCTACACCTCACAGCCCGGTGTTAGCAAGCAGATACGCTTGCTAGAAGAAGAGCTAGGCGTACAGATTTTTGAACGTAGCGGCAAACACTTTACCCAGCTTACGCCCGCCGGCAAAGAGGTCATGCTAGCGGCTGAGCGAACACTCGCTGAAACCCGCAACATTACCGCAATTGCCGAAGAACATAGCGATGATCAACGTGGCAGTCTTGCCATCGCAACCACGCATACCCAAGCCCGGCATGCCCTACCGCCGGCGGTTAAAGCCTTTCGCGATCGCTTCCCGCGTGTGAGCCTGCATTTTCATCAGGGCACGCCCGTGCAAATCGCCGAAATGGCCACGCAAGGTGAGGTCGATTTTGCAATCGCAACTGAGGCACTTGAACTGTATGACGATTTGGTGATGTTGCCTTGCTATCGATGGAACCGCAGCATTGTTGTGCCTGAAAACCACCCGCTGTGCACTGACCATCCACTCACGCTTGAAGCGATTGCACGCTACCCTATTGTCACCTACGTCTTTGGCTTTACCGGGCGTTCACGGCTCGATGAGGCGTTTGCCGAGCTTGGACTCGCTCCCGATGTTGTCTTTACCGCCACCGATTCGGAAGTTATTAAAACCTATGTCCAGCTAGGCTTAGGCGTTGGCATCATGGCGACCATGGCCTTCGATGCTGAACGTGATCAAGGCCTCGTCGCCCTCGATGCCGGGCATTTGTTTGCGCCAAGCACCACACGAATTGGGTTTAGACGCAGCGCCTATTTACGCGATTACATGTACGCGTTTATCGAGACGTTTGCCCCGCATCTCGATCACGCTATCGTTGACCAAGCCATTCATGCGCGCAGTCCTGAAGCGCGCGAGGCAATAGACCAAGCGCTTGAGCCCGCTCTACAAAATCGTTAGCCGTAGCGTGTCCGTCCGGCAAAGGCATGCGAGAGTGTTCCACTATCGACATACTCCAAATCGCCGCCTAGCGGGACGCCATGGGCAATGCGCGAAATCTGGATATTCATCACGCGAGCCATCTCCGCAACGTATTGAGCGGTTGCCTCACCTTCCACCGTGGGGTTAGTGGCTAAAATGATTTCACGCACCTGACCGCTAGCAAACCGTGATTCCAGAACTTCAAGACCAAGCTCTGCAGGCCCAATACCATCGAGCGGCGATAGCCGACCTTTAAGTACAAAATATAAGCCTCGATAGTCCGTTGCCTCTTCAAGCGCCTGTATATCCGCTGGATTCTCAACAATGCAGAGCACACTGGCGTCACGCCGATCACTTGTGCACAAAGCGCAAACCGGTGCTTCGGTCAAATCTCGGCACTGGCTGCACTCACCAACGCCCTCGGCTGCGCCTTCGAGCGCACGCGCTAAACGGGTCGCACCGGCGCGATCACGTTGCAGTAGGGCGAAGGTCATACGCTGAGCGGACTTTGGCCCCACACCAGGTAAGCAACGGAACGCATCAATGAGCTCACGCACGAGCGGAGAGTAAGCCATTATTGTAGGCGCGCTTTAAAACGGCAGCTTCATGCCCGCGGGTAAGTTCATACCCTCGGTGAGATTAGACATTCGCTCTTGGGTCACTTGCTCTAAGCGCTGGACTGCGTCATTACAGGCAGCGGCGATAAGATCTTCGACCATTTCACGATCGTCATAGACGCTCTCGTCAATGTTAACGCGACGGACCTCATGACGTCCGTTCATCACCACACTGACCATACCGCCACCGGCTTGCCCAGTGATTTCCATTTCCGCGAGCTCTTCTTGCGCTTTTTGCATTTGCTCCTGCATACGCTGAGCCTGCTTCATCATATTACCAATGCCGCCTTTCATGATTTGCTCTCCTGATCATCGGGCCGGATAGAATCATCAATCACTTCGGCACCAAAAGTCGCTTTCAGTGCCGCAATATTGGGATCAGCCGCAATCGAGGCATGCGCTGCTGCCTCACGCTCTGATTGCGTGCGCACAGCGAGTTCAGCAGGCGTTTCGGCCTCAACACCGCCGATCGCAATATTCACGCTAATGCTGGTATCAAAATACCTCGACAAGGCCTCTGCAAGCCGAGATTTAACGTTGTCATTTAATAAATGCACATGACCTTCATCAATTTTTAATGTCACCTGATCACCCTCACGACCGCCCCATTCACAATGACGGGCAAGCGCTTGAGTCACACCGCTGACCGGGAGCTCAGCGACCATTGCATGCCAATGATCAATACTTGGCTCCGGCGCTGCTACTGAAGCTGATGCCGATTTATCGTTGATAGTCTGGGCCGGTTTATCGGCCACGCTAGCCGTTCTCGAAGCCAGCTTTGGACTTTGCTGGCTTGCCGCACCGCAGTCCGGCTCAAACGCAAGCATACGAAGCATTGTCATCTCAAAGCCAGCCCGTGGATCCGGCGCCAATGGCAAGTCGCGACGACCGTGCAAGGCAATTTGGTAGAGCAATTGCACGCCCGCGCTATCAAAATGCGCTGCGAGCCTTTGCAAACGCTCGGCATCCGGCGCATCAGTATCAATACTCTCGGGCACGGTTTGTATTAACGTGATTTGATGCAGTAGAGCTAAAAGCTCGGCAAGTGCTTCGGTGAAATCGGGCGATGCATCGGCGAGTCGATCGATACCGGCGAGCAGCCCCGGGCCATCAGCGCTCGCAAGACACTCAAGTAAGTTGAGCAAAAAGTCCTGCTCGAGACTGCCCAACATGTCGGCCACTTCGGCCTCATACAGCGCGCCGCTAGAAAATGCGAGTGCTTGGTCCATTAGACTTAAGGCATCTCGCATACTGCCATCGGCGGCCCGCGCCAGTCGTTGCAACGCAGCCGCCTGGGTTTCGATGTTTTCAGCACTCGCTATATGCTCAAGCTGAGCACTAATTAACTGAGGCAACAGCGGCTTGAGGTTGAATTGCAAACAACGAGAAAGCACGGTGACGGGAAGTTTTTGCGGATCGGTGGTGGCCAGCAGAAATTTTACATGCTCGGGGGGTTCTTCCAAGGTTTTTAATAACGCATTGAAACTGTGTGACGAGAGCATGTGCACTTCGTCAATTAAATAAATTTTAAAACGCCCCCGACTCGGTGCGTACTGAACGTTATCGAGTAACTCGCGAGTATCCTCCACCCGAGTACGTGAGGCAGCATCAACCTCGATGAGGTCAACAAAGCGACCGGCATCAATTTCTTGACAAGCGGAGCACTCATCACAGGGCGTTGCGCTCACACCATTGCCTTCGCAGTTAAGACATTTGGCTAAGATTCTTGCAATGGTGGTCTTGCCGACACCACGAGTACCGGTAAATAAATACGCATGATGTACACGGCCATTGGCTAGGCCATTGCTCAGTGCGCGCAGCACATGACTTTGGCCAACCATTTCCGCGAATCCACGCGGTCGCCATTTCCGAGCAAGCACCTGATAGGACATAACCGTTAGTATACCATCGGGTTGGGGCTGAGACGGAGGAAGTGCGGGGCGCCAGCCACACCCCGGCGCCCGAGTCCACCGCTACCGCTGCTCCCTTCCGGGCCTGACGGGGTTTGCGGTCTGTCGTCGCGAGGGGACCAGCGCCGCCGCATCCGCGATGCTAGCAGTTCAATAGCCATGGAGCGAGAAGAATTGGAGGACAAGTGGCCAGCATAAGCGAGATTTTTTGGACCTTCCTTCGCCTTGGTTTTATCGCGTTTGGTGGCCCCGTCGCTCACTTGGGCTATTTCCGCCGTTGGTTCATCGACGAGCGTGGCTGGCTCGATGATGCCCAGTACGCACAAATCATCGCCCTTTGTCACTTACTTCCTGGCCCCTCGAGCAGTCAAACGGGCTTTGCTATTGGCCTTCATCGGGCGGGGCTGTTTGGCGCGCTCGCTGCATTTATTGGGTTTACGCTTCCCGCCGCGATCATCATGATTGGGTTGGGCATTGGCTTGACCCATTGGGGCGTGATCGATCAAACAGGCTGGATTCAAGGCTTAAAGCTCGCAGCCATTGCCGTGGTGGCGAATGCAATTTACGGAATGGCGCGCACGCTTTGCCCAGATATGCGCCGAGCGAGCATTGCGATTATTGCTGCACTCGGTGCTAGCTTACTGCCCGGGATAGCAGGGCAAATGGCCATGATAGCGATTGGAGCGGTAATTGGCCTTAGGTTTCTTTCCGCCTCGGCAACCCCCACTGAGGCGTTAAAAAGCCCCCTCACGCGTGCTCAAGGCGGCCTAGTGTTAGGCCTTTTTGCGCTTGCGCTGATCGTAAGTGGAATCGCAAACATCACCGAAGACTCGCTGTGGGCGGTGTTATATCAAAGTGGTGCTTTGGTATTTGGTGGTGGCCATGTGGTCTTGCCTTTACTGGAAACTGGCTTAGTGGCACCCGGATTGATCGATAATGATCGTTTTTTAGCCGGATACGGCGCTGCACAAGCGATCCCCGGCCCGATATTTTCGTTTGCTGGTTATTTAGGCGCGCAAATTTTCCCCAATCATGCACTTAGCGCTGGGCTCATCGCACTGATAGTGATCTTCAGTCCTGGCATGCTGTTGGTCGCTGGATTAATGCCCTTTTGGCAAACTTTGAGCCAATATCAACCGGCACAACAAGCGCTTGCCGGCATTAATGCGACCGTGGTTGGGCTGATTGCCGCTGTGCTTTGGAACCCACTACTCACCGTTGGCATCCAAAGCCTGATCGATGCATTGATTGCTTTGGGCGCGCTCGTTGCACTAATGCGCTTTCGTATCCCGGTCTATTGGGTCGTTGCTGCCTGCGCGATCGGCAATGAATTACTGATTCGCTTTGTTTAAGACCATCTAGGCACCGTCGAGTGCGTAACGCAATACCCGGCGTTTAACCCAACCCCCGCGATTGGCTAATCCCAAACCAAGCCCGCGCAGTGAGGCGAGCGGACCCAGCGGCGCGGTAAATCCCCAATGAAATGCCGTCATTGTCGATTGCATCAGTTGATTATCGAGCCGCCTTGCGTGCTCATAACGACTCAACAATGGTGGATGGGATAGTGGAAGGCCTTGTTCGAACGCCTCCGCGATGCACTCAGCCAATGCACCGGCGTCGCGTAAACCAATGTTAACGCCCTGGCCTGCGAGTGGATTAATGACGTGAGCCGAATCGCCAACCAAAACGACATTTGATCGCCAATACCGGCGGGCGTGTAAACGCCGAATTGGAAAACTGCCGCGCTCATGCAGCACCCGAATACGCCCAAGCTCAACCGGAAAAGCATCTTCGAGCGCTCGAATAAAATCCGCGGCATCCAACGCAAGCAATTCGCTCGCCCTATCTGGCCGAACATACCAAACAAGCGATGCCGCGCCCTCTGCTAGCGGCAACAACGCCTGCGGGCCCTCTGGCGTAAATCGCTGCCATGTCCGATGCGTTGCCAGTGGTTCAGGGGTAACGCTAGCCACCACGGCATGCTGGCGGTAATCGCCGTTGGCCGTGGTAATGCCCGCCGCATCGCGCAACCGCGATGCGCCGCCGTCGGCCGCCACGATTAAGGCGGGATCAAGTCGACCCTCATCAGCCAACGACAAAATCGGACCATGCTTACCAGGCTGAATATCAAGTGCTGGCGCCGGCGCATCAAACTCTACGCTCTCGCAGGACTTTGCAGTCTCCATTAAGGCGGCTTGCAGATGATCATTTTCAACAAATACGCCCAGCCGGTCTAAGCCGAGCTCATCGGCACGAAATTCTAAACGCCCGCCCCCGCCAACATCCCAGGTACAAACTTCATCAAAATCTGCTAGCCGATCAGCGTCCAACGCTGGCCAAGCTGCAATGGAGGTGAGATAGCGAATAGACGCTCGATTGAGCGCGGAGACGCGCAGGCGTGGCGGTGCTGCTAACTCAGGCCGGCTCGGCGGCGCGGCTTCGAGCACGCGAACGGGCACGCCACGACGGCCTAAATCAGCCGCCAGTGCACTACCAACCATACCGCCACCCACAATGAGCACGCGTCTGCCTTCCATTGAGTTACTCCTGTCTTGGCTTTATTGATGGTGCCATAGCTGGATCACCGAGGGCAGTCGCTGACGCGCTATTGAGATGACTAACGTCAAGCACGCGCAGCATATAACCGCGCAAGTCCGCTAAGGATCCCGTGGAATCAGTGGGTGCGGATAATCCAAACTCAAACCCATGCGCTGTGAAATCGCTCAGTAGATTTTTATCCGCGCTAATAATATGGACAGGTACCGCGCGTGAGGCGGTATTTCCGGTAATCAATGGCGCGGCTTGATGATCACCCAATAAGACCAAAATGCCATCATCAAGATCACGGGCTGCCCACTCCGCGGCGGTCTGTAAAGCGTAGTCAATCGCCCGGGCATAAAAACGCTGAATGTCTGCTTGATTACTCCATAACACGGCCGGAGATGGGCCCACCTCAGCCCACGGCAAAAACAATCGACCATCACTAAGCGCATCCCAGTTAAGTCGCGGTAGGATCGGCGTCCACGGTGCATGGCTGCTAATTAGCGCTAGCTCTGCGAATAATGGCGCTCGGGTCGTGGCGCGAACTTGCTGCGCAAAATAATGCCAAGTGTACTGATCCGGCATCGTTACCCAATTAAGCGCAGGCCCCGCATAGTCAATCGCTGCATAATCATGAATTTGGTCATAACCCCATTGTGTTCCCGCAGGCCAAGGCTCAGTAATAGCGGGCATAATCGCCGCGGTTTGATAGCCGGCATTTTTAAAGTCAGTCATTAGCGATGACGACCCGGCGCTTAAGAACAAGTCATAGCGAATTTGATTATCAATCCAATGGCCGCTGAGTGCGCTGGCATGAGCCAACCAAGACTGTCCACCTTGCACCGGCGAGCGCAGGCTCGCGGTCACCACCGCGAGTCCAGCTTGATCAAGGGCGCTCGCCATCGCTTGCTGCGTCTTTGCCGCGACCGCTTGGTAGCGCGGATCATGCAAAAAGCTCACTCCGTAGGATTCAACAAATGCCATCACGACATCGCGACCATCAAGCCTGGAGAAATTAGCCAGTGATTCGGTGCTTGGTGCCACTAGAGCTTGAGCAAATGCCTCGCGTTCAATTAACGTGCGCTGCACCCGCTCGACTTGATCGCTCAAGCGAATATGCATCGGCGTATCAACTGATTCATCCATTAATGCCGCATCGCGTTGCTGCCAGAGCACAAGGCCCAAAATAATACTAAGCACAGCGACACCCTTTTTTGCCAGCGAGTTTGATCGCAGCGAGAGTGATTGAAAGGCGCAAAAAATACCCAGCCAAAGCAGGATGACCGCCATACCGGCAACGCTTAAAACCAGCCACGCCAGAGGCTTGCCAATTGCGCCACTCAATAGGTGCACAACGGATTGAGCTAGGGGTAAATCGATGGCGAGATTCATCGGCCGGCCAAGTGCCCAAGCAGTGCCTAAATCAGAGAGTGCAAGACCCAGGGCCAGCAGCACCGCGACGGCAAAAAAAGCCGCAATCAAACGCCCGATCGCTGCCGGCATCAACCCCATTAACCCCACTAATCCCATCAACAGCAGCGTCTCTGCTGCGATTAATGGCGCAGCGAATGCGCTATAGGGCATCCACCACTCGGGCACCACAAGTAAGGCGTTAATGAGCAGTGTTGTTGCCGCCGCAACAAACCAAAAAGATCGATCGATAGGCACGCTCATTAATAATGCGGCGTCTTAGTTATGCAACTAACCGAATGCTCTTGCTGTCGATTCTGGGCGAAGGCCATAGTGATATCCGCAATGACATTAGACCGACATGATGCAGCTTGGAAACTACACGAGCCAAAGCTGTACCTCCGCCGTACGCTCTTTGGCATGCTTGTGATTGCCACTGCTGGTACAGGGATCGCATTAATGGCGCTGTTATTAGGCGCACAGGGAATGCGGCCGATCGAGTGGTTCATGTTGCTCATTTTTACCCTGCCTTTTAGTCTGTTGTGCGTATCGTTCTGGAGCACAATGACCGGGCTTTTTTTGCGCTTTTGCAATTGCCATCCCGTCACACTGAGTCCCATCAAATCAAACGCGTCAACATGGCCACCGCTGGCACCAACCGCACTCGTCATGCCGGTTTATAACGAGGACATGGCCAGTGTGGTTCATTGCCTTGCCTCGACTTGGCAATCCTTGATGGACACCGGCGAAGCCAACGGGTTCGATGTTTTTTTACTCAGCGATAGCACCGCGAGCGACCAACGCATTGCGGAGCGCAATGCAATTGCTCGCCTACGCAGTCGATTTGGCAGTCAGATTCGTTTGTATTACCGCGCGCGAGCCAATAACGAAGGCCGCAAGCCCGGTAATATAAGAGATTTTTGCGAACGCTGGGGTAATCACTACCAATATATGGTGGTGCTGGATGCGGATAGTCGAATGACGGGTGAGGCTATTTTAACGCTCGTGCGTCGCATGCAAGCAAATCCGCAAGCCGGGATTATTCAAACCGTGCCACTACCGGTTGGACAACGCACCGTTCTTGGCCGTTTTCAGCAACTAGGAGCGAGCGTGCAAGCTCATGCAATCGCCACGGGGTTGGCTTTTTGGCAGGGCAACAGCACCAATTACTGGGGCCACAACGCGATTATTCGTGTTCGTGATTTCCAAGACTACTGCGGCTTGGAGAAACTCCCTGGCTCACCGCCCTTAGGGGGAGATGTGATGAGTCATGATTATGTCGAGGCAGGACTCATGCGACGCCACGGTCGCGGCGTCTATGTGTTGCCTGAAATTGAGGGCAGTTTTGAGGGCATGCCCGGCAATTTTGTCGATGACCTAAAACGTGAACGACGTTGGTGCCAAGGCAACCTCCAGCATCTCCGTTTACTCGCCGCACCTGGATGGCGCGCGATCACGCGGCTTAATTTCTTGCTTGGTGGTCTTGCTTATGTCAATGCACCATTATGGTTAGCATTAATGGGCGTTGGCGTTTTTGATGCCCTTACCTCGGCGAGTAGCGCTTGGCAGATGACGGTTAGTGATGGCGGACGCACTGCGGGTTCTTTGCTCGTTGCATTAACCCTCACACTCCTATTCATACCGCGCCTGCTTAGCATTGGCACGGTTATCGCCAGCACTCAAGCTGCCGGTCATCGCGTTGAACTAGCCCGTGGCGGACTTTTAGAGCTGGGATTTAGCATCCTTCGCGGCCCCCTCATGATGCTGCTCTACAGCGGCTATATTACGCGCATCCTAAGCGGCCGACCGGCCGGTTGGCAGACTGGATTGCGCGGGCGACGCCGTGTCACGCTCAGTGATGGTTTAAAACTCGGCGGGCCGATCGCTTTAATTGCGATCGCTATCGAGATCAGTGTGTTATGGCATGACCCGATACTCGCTATCTGGCTATTACCTGCTCTCGCAGGGCCGATGCTCTACCCGCTGATTTTGATCCTCACCAGCCGCACGGCCCCGATGTGGCTACCGCCGACGATTGAAGAGCGCAGAGGCGAGGTGCCTGTGAATCGCCTTGCACGACGTTGGTATCGAAATAGCGATCACTCCAAGGCAACCGCGCCTGCCAGCACGCGTTGGCAAGACACGCCGCCAGAGCGTTTTCGTGGCATGCCCTTACAACCTTTATTTTGATTGCTCGCGAAGCGCGATTGCGGTGGCTTGTTCGACGTGCTCAATCCAGTGAAACGTCATTGACTCGCGCGCAGCCTCAGGTATGTCCTCATAGTCTTTGCGATTGCGTGCCGGCAGCAGCACTGTGGTAATTCCTGCTCGCCGGGCGGCAAGCACTTTTTCTTTAATTCCACCCACCGGAAGAACGAGTCCACGAAGGGTGATTTCACCGGTCATCGCGACATCTTCATGAATGCAGCGATTCGTGAGTAATGAAATGAGCGCGCTGTACATCGCCACACCCGCGCTCGGCCCATCTTTTGGAATGGCACCGGCAGGCACGTGAACATGGACGTCATCAGACTGTAGCGCAGCGGCATCAATCTCTAATGCATCAGCTCGCGATTTAATGAGACTCAAAGCGGTTTGCGCGCTTTCTTTCATGACATCACCGAGTTGCCCGGTGAGCATTAAGCGCCCACTCCCCTGAGATCGGTTAGCCTCAATAAATAAGATATCCCCACCCACCGGCGTCCAGGCCAGACCAGTGGCTACCCCGGGGACACTGGTGCGCATCGCAAGCTCGCTCTCAAATCGGGGGGCACCTAAGAGTTCGGGTAAATCTTTGGCATCAATGTGAGCGCTCGTTATCTCCCCCTCAGCAATTCGCACGGCGAGGCTACGCGCGACCGCGCCAAGCTCACGCTCAAGCTGTCGACAACCCGCCTCTCTGGTGTAAGCGGAAACAATCTCGTTGAGCGCCGCATCGGTAAGCGCAAGCTGCTCTGCACTCAACCCTGCAGACTCGCGTTGCCGATCGAGTAAATACCGCTTGGCAATCTCTACCTTTTCCTCTTGCGTGTAGCCTGGGATTTCGATCATTTCCATACGATCGCGCAGCGGGCCAGGAATTTGATCGGGCACATTCGCTGTGGCGATAAAGAAAACCCCGGTCAGATCAAACGGCAAACCGAGGTAGTTATCCTGAAAACTACCGTTTTGTGCCGGGTCTAATACCTCCAATAGCGCCGCTGAAGGGTCACCTTGGATGCCACCACCTAGCTTATCCATTTCATCAAACATTAAAACCGGATTATTAGAACCTGCCTTATGAATGCTTTGAATGACTTTGCCCGGCAACGCGCCTAAATAGGTTCGCCGATGGCCCCTAATCTCGGCCTCATCATGAACACCACCTAGGCTTGCGCGCATAAAATCACGCCCCGTCGCTCGGGCAATGCTCTGGCCTAGCGAGGTTTTTCCCACACCGGGTGGACCAACGAAGCATAGAATCGGGCTGCGGCCATTGGGGTTGAGCTTGCGGACGGCTAGGTGCTCGAGAATTCGGCGTTTAACCGGTTCAAGGCCATAGTGATCGGCATCCAAAATCTCGCGCGCCTGAGCAATATTAATATCCTCTGTGCGCTCGACAGACCAAGGCAGCTCGAGCAGCCAGTCCAAATATGTCCGCAGCATAGAGTACTCACCTGCCCCCTCGGGCATGCGCTCGAGTCGGCGTAGTTCTTTACGCGCTTGTTGATCGACCTCATCGGGCATTTTTGCCTCATCGAGGCGCGCTTCAAGCTCACGGATTTCCTCGCCTTTATCGTCGCTCTCGCCAAGCTCTTGTTGAATAGAGCGAAGCTGCTCACGCAGCAAGGCTTCACGTTGACGCTCTGTCATCGTCTCGTGAGTGCGTTCACTGATTTTTTGCGAAAGCTTTAATACCTCAACGCGGTAATCAACTAAAGAGAGCACGCGCTCAAGCCGGGCCTCAATGTCGAGTGTCTCAAGGAGTGACTGGCGCTGCTCGCTGCCCAAATCAAGATAACCCGCTACCGAATCCGCTAGCACACCGGGTGCTTCAATATTGGTGAGCGCGCCAGCTAGCTCCTGCGGCGCCTGAGGCAGGAGCTCAAGCGCCTCCAGAGCTTTTTCGCGTAAGGCCAGCATGCCCGCATCAATTTCTGGCCCGCTTGGTTGGACTTCTTCAATACGCTCTACGCGGCCCACTAAAAAGGGATAGCCTTGCAAAAATTCGACCACCCGAAACCGCTCCACACCCTGGAGTACGAGGTGATGATGCCCCTCACGCCCGGTCACAAAGCGCATGACATTCGCGACGGAGCCAATCGTATGGAGATCGTCGCCCGCCGGTTCTTCGATACTTGCATCGCGCTGGAGCAAAACCCCAATGGGCAAATCCTGTTGGGTCGCTTGGCGTGCGGCAAGAATCGATTGCGAGCGGCCCACCCCCACCGGCACCAACATATTGGGGAAAAGCACCATATTGCGCACGGGCAATATCACCATTGCATCATCCGGCAGCCGAGGCACAACCAAACTGCGTGAGGGTGAGATCACCTCAGCGGCTGCCTCACCTTCGAGCGGATCATCCGCGTCGCTTTGCTGATCGGATATCGTCATAGAAACCTCCGTTGTGCATCGAGATCAATCGATGCCTATACCCATGAAATGGAGGCGATGCCGCGCGCATTCAAGTCTGGCGTATGCTGATTATCAGGATTAATTGATCGAGGAGCCTGTGATGGGTAGCTGTGCGATAACCAATGCGACCTGGGTAATCAATCCTGGCAGTGGCGCACCCGCGCTGGAGAATATCAGCATAATTATTAACGAAGGGTTTATCGCTGAGATGGGGCCGGCAGATCGCCTCGATACTCAGGGTTATCAATGCATTGATGGCGATGGCCTTATCCTGATTCCTGGCCTGATCAATACCCACGATCATTTCCTGCAAAATCTCACGCGAGCCCTTCCCGCCGGCCAAAACAAAGGACTTCATGAATGGCAGCGTGCGCACGAGCAAATTTGGTGGCAGGCCACGCCAGAGGCATTGGCAAGCGCAACACAAATTGCCGCCGCCGAACGACTGCTCAGTGGCTGCACGACCACAGTAGATCATAATTACTTCTGGCCTAATGGCGCTCGCGTTGATGACCAGATCAGTGCCATGGCAGAAATGGGCATGCGTTTTCATGTGGCTCGCGGATCGATTACGCAAGCTGGCTTACTTGGTGCTGAAGATGATGCGGCAGTCCTAGCCGATTACGAGCGCATCATTAACCGCTACCACGACCCCAAACCCGGCAGTCAGTTGCAAATCGTACTCGCCCCTCGCTCACCCTACGCTGTCACACCAACGTTGATGCGCGAGAGCGCTGCACTCGCTCGTCGCCACAAGGTAAGACTCCATACCCATCTTGCAGAAAGTCAGGACGAGGTTGATTGGGCTCGAGAGAACCTTGGACAAACGCCGCTTTTGTATGTCGAGTCATTGGGTTGGTTAGCGGATGATGTGTGGTTTGCGCATATGGTTGCGCTATCAAGTACTGAGATCGTTCGCGTGCATCGAAGCGGCTGTGGTGTTGCCCATTGCCCATGCTCAAACATGCGACTTGGCAATGGAATTGCTCCAATTAAAGCAATGCTCGCTGCTGGACTTGCCGTGAGCATAGGGTTAGATGGGGGTGCTTCCAATGACAGCGGCCATCTACTCAATGAAATTCGCCAAGCGCTGCTACTACAACGAGTCAACCAAGGCGCAGCCGCATTAAGCGCGGAACAGGCACTCAGCCTAGCCACTGTTGGCGGTGCTAAGATTCTCGGTCGCAACGACATTGGTGCACTGGCACCCGGGATGGCAGCGGATATCGCTGGGTATCGTCTAGATGCACTAGAAATGGCAGGCGGTGCCGTGCACGACCCGTTAGCTGCTTTGGTTTTTTGCCCGCCACGGCAAGCCGATTTAGTCATCGTTAATGGCCAACCTCGTGTTCAAAATGGCGAGCTTCTTGGGCATGATTTAGGGGTCATGATTGATCGCCACAATCGATTGGCCAAAACCATGGCAGCCAAAGCGAGTAATGCTAAGGTTTAATGATTACGCATAATCTTTAAGAGATTTTTGTTCTATGTCTGAGTCCATTAAAACCCTACTGCCTGAATCTGAGATGCCCAAGCAGTGGTACAACATCAATGCCGATTTGCCAGCACCGATGGCCCCTGTCCTGCATCCAGTCACTCATGAGCCAGTCGGGCCAGATGATCTTGCGCCACTATTTCCGATGGCGGTAATCGAACAAGAAATGAGCGCAGAGCGGGATATTGATATCCCAGAACCCGTGCGTGATGTTTACCGGCAGTGGCGGCCGACCCCCCTTTATCGAGCGCGACGACTTGAAAAAGCGCTTAATACGCCAGCGCGTATTTACTACAAATACGAGGGCGTCAGCCCGGCGGGGAGCCATAAGCCCAATACGGCTATTCCCCAAGCGTTCTATAACAAAGCCGAGGGCGTTAAGCGCATCACAACAGAAACCGGCGCCGGCCAATGGGGATCATCTCTTGCCCTCGCGGGGGCGATGTTCGATCTCGATATTGAAGTGTTTATGGTTAAAGTCAGCTTTAACCAAAAGCCCTACCGGCGTGCTTTCATGGAAAGCTTTGGTGCTACTTGCCTGGCAAGCCCAAGCAACACAACGGATGCCGGGCGCGCTGTTTTAGCTAAACACCCTGATTCTACCGGCAGCTTGGGCATTGCGATAAGCGAGGCGGTCGAACTCGCTGCCCAGCGTGATGATACGAAGTACGCCCTCGGTAGCGTGCTCAATCACGTGTTGCTGCATCAAACCGTCTCTGGCCTAGAATCAATGCGCCAGTTAGAGAGACTAGATGACTACCCAGATAAAGTGATTGGCTGTACTGGAGGCGGATCAAATTTTGCAGGGATCGCTTTTCCATTCCTTGGCAAGCGACTACAAGGGGGGCCTAAAACCGAATTTATTGCCGTTGAGCCCACTTCCTGCCCCACCCTTACAAAAGGTAAGTTTGCTTACGATTGGGGGGACACGGGTCACCTAACGCCGCTGACCAAAATGCATACGCTAGGCTCTGGTTTTGTGCCGCCAGGCTTTCACGCAGGTGGCCTGCGTTATCACGGTATGGCGCCACAAATCAGTCATCTTACCGACCTAGGCTATATCCACCCACGTGCCTATGGGCAGCTCGAGTGCTTTGCCGCTGGACTTGAGTTTGCCCGCGCTGAGGGCATTATTCCGGCACCAGAGGCAAATCATGCGGTTAAGGCGACTATTGATGAGGCGATGGCGTGTCGGGAATCGGGAGAATCGAAAGCCTTATTGTTTAATCTTTGTGGTCATGGGCATTTTGATATGCAAGCGTATACCGACTATCTAGCCGGTAAGCTCTCCGATGACCAGGCGAGTAATGCGGAGCAGTCAATGGCGCTTGCGGGCCTACCGGGCCTCTAAGTCTTCGCCCTTTTCGGTGGGCTCGCTAAGACCTGTTCAGCTATTCGCAGCCACTCGTTGCGAGCATGCCGTGCCTAGCGCAATCACCACCCATGCAGGCAGTGCGTCCGCGAGGCGATAATAGCGTCG
This sequence comes from Spiribacter sp., assembly GCA_031581365.1. Lineage (GTDB taxonomy): Bacteria > Pseudomonadota > Gammaproteobacteria > Nitrococcales > Nitrococcaceae > Spiribacter. The sequence continues at coordinate 52,323 of JAVLBI010000011.1, forward strand.
AAAACGCTCGTGCCGTTCGGCAAGAAGTCCAACACTGCTAAGAGACGCAATTAATTCGCGCAACTCTGCCGGATCTCGCATCAATGCATCCGCCAGCGCCTCAGCCTCGAGCTCACCGGCCTCATACAGGCTCGTCAGTACCGCAAGGCTGAGCGCATCATTCATAATGCGATGAAAATCTCGGGTGCGTTGTTTTGTGGTGATACAGGCAACATCTTCAGCCATAACCAGTTACTCCCTGCACGTTGATTCGGAGTGTGGCTATGGCGTGTTACAGAAGTGTGAAAGCGCGAGAGAATTGGCGTCCCCAACGGGATTCGAACCCGTGTCGCCACCTTGAAAGGGTGGTGTCCTAGGCCGGCTAGACGATGGGGACGGCGATTGACATGACCCGCGGAATGATAGGCAGCGCTCACTCTGCCGTCAAGGTAATCGGGTGATCTGCCAGAGATAAAAATAATGGTGGAGCCAGGCGGGATCGAACCGCCGACCTCCTGCATGCCATGCAGGCGCTCTCCCAGCTGAGCTATGGCCCCCATACGGAAGACGCCAGAGTCTAGGAATGACCCCGCTTTGTGTCAAGTCTCACTCGCCTGCAACGCCCATTCATGGGCAGCAGCAATCCGTGATAAAGACACCTTTCGGCCTAGCAGCTCGAGCGTTTGATCAATCGGCGGCGACACTGGTCCCCCAGAGACAGCCACTCGAATAGGCTGAGCGACTTTGCCCAGTTTAAGATCATGCTCCTCCGCCACGCCAATAACGGCGTTGTGGAGTTCACTGGCCTCCCAGCTCTCAAGCGCACTCAATGCCTCA
>JAVLBI010000012.1:0-41086 GCA_031581365.1 Spiribacter sp.
CTCGGCTGACCTTGAGTCCCTGCAGACCGAGTCAGGCGTTACCGTGCATCGGACCTCTGACGAAATTCTGGCCGCTCAGCTTGAGGCCTGGAGTACTCTGATTCCAACCTTGGAAGAGGACGACTTCATGCGTCGAGTCATGGAAAGTCAGAAAGAATGGGTAGAGCGCACCGTGTTCTACGAGCTCATGAATCAGCCTGACCTGCAGCTCGCTTATGAGCACTTCTTCCCAGGTCGGCTTAATATGTAAGACTCCGCAGAGTCAGATAATCTGCCTCGGCCTTTTTGGGCCGGGGCAGTTTTTTATTACAGCTGATTAAGAGCCGGTTATGCTTCAAGTCATTCACTTTATCGATCGCTTTACAACCTGGGTTGGGCGCAGTTTTTCCTGGCTGATTTTGTTGATGGCATTTGGTATGGGTTACGAGGTGCTATCGCGTTATTTGTTTAATGCGCCAACGGCATGGGCATATGACATGTCGTACATTCTCTACGGCACATTATTTATGGTGGGTGGCGCCTACACGCTCTCACGTAATGCGCATGTCCGGGGTGACTTTCTTTATCGGCTTTGGAAGCCTCGAACGCAGGCAAAAGTTGAGCTGACTTTGTATGTCTTATTTTTCTTTCCCGGCATCCTTGCGCTCGCGTTTGCCGGCGGAAAATATGCCAGTCAATCGTGGGGATACATGGAGACAAGCGTTTTCTCGCCTGCCGGTGTGCCCATTTTTCATTTTAAAACGATGTTAGTCGTTGGTGCCGTTCTAATGCTCATTCAGGGAGTCGCGCAGGTCTGTCGTTGCCTTGTGTGCATTCGCAGTGGGGAGTGGCCAGCTGACGTTCATGACGTCACTGAATTAGAAGACCAACTACTTGAAAGTGGTGGTCAAGACTATGTGAAAAACCCTTTGGATATTGGTTCGGCAACCGGAGGTAAGGATCAATGAGTGATCCCCAAATTGGGATCCTGATGTTAGGGATCTTCATTCTCTTTATCTTTTTAGGGTTTCCTATTGCCTTTACGCTCATGGCGCTAGGGATTGCGTTTGGCTACTTTGCTTACTTCGACGCTGGTCGCATGTGGCGAGGCTATGAGCGTCTCGTGGAGCAGGGCGCTGAGGGTTGGCAGGTCTGGCAAGCTTATATTGATGGGTTCTTCAACAACCGAATCTTTGATTTGTTTGTCAACCAAACTTATTCGGTTATGGCGAACGAAGTGCTTACTGCTGTGCCGCTATTTTTGTTCATGGGTTACATCGTTGAGCGCTCCAACATTGTTGAGCGCTTATTCTCAACGCTTTATATCGCTGCACGCCGGGTACCCGGCGCGATGGCCGTCGCGGCATTAATTACCTGCACGCTATTCGCAACGGCCACTGGGATTGTGGGTGCGGTTGTGACCTTGATGGGATTGCTTGCTTTACCGGCAATGCTTAACGCGCGGTACGATAAATCATTTGCCTCCGGGGTTATCTGTGCCGGCGGGACGTTGGGTATTCTGATACCTCCGTCAATCATGTTGATTGTCTATGCGGCCGCCTCAGGAACGTCGATTGTGCGGCTTTACGCCGGTGCGCTCTTCCCGGGACTGTTGCTAGCGGGTCTGTATATAACCTATATCGTGGTGAGAAGTATCCTGCAGCCCTCGGCAGCCCCTAAGCCAACCGATGATGAAGTTGGCGATGTGCCACTCAGTAAGCTGATCTGGATGATCATTACTTCATTTGTACCCCTAGCGGTACTGATTTTAGCTGTACTGGGATCAATCCTGTTTGGTTTGGCCACGCCAACGGAGGCGGCCTCCGCCGGTGCGTTGGGTGGTCTCGCGCTGTCTGCGATTTATCGAGCATTGACTTGGGATAAGTTGCGCGATTCGGTTTACTTGACGCTTAAAACCACAGCAATGGTGTGCTGGCTGTTTGTTGGTTCGTGGACTTTCTCCTCGGTGTTTTCATATTTAGGTGGCGAGCATCTGATCACTGAATTTGTGGTCGGGCTTAATCTCAATACCATCACCTTCTTGATCCTCGCTCAGCTCATTATCTTCTTGCTCGGCTGGCCGTTGGAGTGGTCAGAGATCATTATTATCTTTGTGCCGATCTTCTTGCCGTTGCTCGAGATCTTTGGCGTTGATCCGTTGTTCTTTGGCATCTTAGTGGCGCTTAATTTGCAGACCTCCTTTCTCACCCCGCCGATGGCGATGTCGGCGTATTATTTAAAGGGGATCGCACCGCCTTCGGTGCAATTGATACAAATATTTAAGGGCTGTATGCCGTTTTTGATATTTGTGGTCATTGCAATGGTTGCGCTGTACGTATTCCCGCAAATCGTCTTCTGGTTGCCGAATACGATTTATGGTTAAGCAGGTGGCAATTGACGGAATAACGGAACTGACCGCCACTCAGATTACGGCACACTTAGCCGAGGGTGTGTTGAGTGCAGAGGCGGTGACCAACGCGTGCCTCGATCGCATTGAGGCGATGGAGCCCACGCTGCATGCCTGGGCTTTCTGTGATCGTCAGCAGGCTATCATGCAAGCGAAAGAGGCAGACCGCCGGCGCTCACAAGGCCTTCCTTTAGGCCCGCTCCACGGGGTTCCGATTGGTCTTAAGGATATTATTGATGCTCGCGGCATGCCGACTGAAAATGGGACTTCGTTGGATGCCGGTAATCGTCCTTGGGACGATGCCACGGTTACGCAGCGCTTACGCAATGCTGGAGCGGTGATTTTAGGTAAGACCGTGACCAGTGAGTTGGCGTATTTTAATCCGGGACCCACCGTTAATCCCCATGACCCAACGCGAACACCCGGCGGCTCATCGAGTGGTTCAGCGGCAGCGGTTGCTGCGGGAATGGTGCCCTTTGCGGTGGGTACGCAGACGAATGGCTCGGTAATACGCCCTGCTTCTTTCTGTGGTGTTGTTGGCTATAAGCCAAGCTTTGGCTCAGTCCCTCGTACCGGAGTACTCAAAGCGTCTCAATCGCTCGATCAGGTGGGTTTTTTCGCTCGCAGTGTTGAAGATGTCGCGCTAGCGGCCAGCGTAATGGGCGCCGATGGCCAAGATCGTCAATGTGCGCTTAACCCTGGGCCGCTGCTCGAGACGGCGCTATCAGTGCCGTTGGTGACACCGGATATTGCAATGGTTCACACCCCGTTTAGTGAGCGTCTAGAGCCAGAGACTACCCAGGGGTTTGCGGAACTTATTGAAGTGCTTGGCGAGCATGGTACGGAGACGGCTTTGCCGGAAGTCTTTGGTCGTGGAGTAGGCTGGCTAGCGACGATCATGGCAAGCGAAATGGCGCGTAATTTAGGCCATTATGCTGAGCGCGAACCCGACCAAGTCAGCGATGTATTTAAAGCGTTAATGCAACAAGGCCAAGCTATTTCAGCCGTTGATTATTTAGCTGCGCGCGATATGCAACCCGTTTTGCTCGAAGCTCTTGAGCCTTTGTTTGAGCGATTTGACGCCATTATTACGCCCGCCGCGCCAGGTGAAGCACCTACCGATCTCAGCACAACGGGTGATCCGATATTTTGCACATTATGGAGTTTGTGCGGACTGCCAGCGATCACACTCCCGCTTCTTAGCGGTGCTAACAATATGCCGGTTGGCGTTCAAATAGTCGGTGCTTATGGACAGGATGCGCGATTACTGAGAACGGCGCGTTGGTTGCTTGCGCAATGCCATACAAATGAGGAGAGCGCGACATGATAGACCGTATTATGGCTGTTATTGGATTATTGACTTTAGGCGCATTTCTAATTGTGGTGCCAATATTTGTGCCACACGCTGATCTAATCGCCATCACAATTGGTTGTGCTTTATTAGCAACGTATGACACTTGGCGCCATCTCATTGGCAAAAAAAGTGAGCACTAAGACATCGTCTTAGCGTAGAGCGCATAAAAAACCCGGCTAATGGCCGGGTTTTTATTGGCATTAAAGCGGTGTTATTGACCCACAGGGTATTAAGCAACCGCCTGTGAGCGCTGCGCTAGGTCGCGCAATACGTAGTGTAGAATCCCGCCATTCCGGAAATACTCCCATTCAGTAGGCGTATCAATACGGACTCGTGCTTCAAAGCTCTTCACTTCGCCGTCTGGTGTGACTGCACGGACGGTGACTCGAGCTGGCTCATCGGCAAGGCTATCGATGCTAAAGATTTCCTCGCCAGTAAGGCCAAGACTTCTCGCACTCTCTCCATCGGCATACTGCAATGGCACGACACCAAAGCCAACCAGGTTCGAGCGATGTATACGCTCATAGCTCTCAGCAATGACCATGCGGACACCGAGCAAGGCCGTCCCTTTGGCCGCCCAATCCCGACTTGAGCCTGTTCCATACTCCTTGCCTGCGAGTACAACAAGCGGTGTGCCTTGTTCTTTATAGCGCATAGCGGCGTCATAAATTGACACTTGCTCACCGCTAGCAAAATACGTGGTCCAGCTGCCTTGTGTACCAGGTGCTAGCTCATTTTTAAGCCGCACGTTCGCAAACGTCCCGCGCATCATGACTTCATGGTTACCACGGCGCGAGCCATAGCTATTGAAGTCCTGCGGCATGATCCCGAGTTCTTGGAGATACTGACCGGCCGGGCTATCCGCCTTAATCGCCCCGGCAGGAGAGATATGGTCGGTCGTGATTGAGTCGGCAACCTTAACTAAGCAGCGTGCTTGACGAATTTCAGTGACTGCGGCTGGCTCCATGTCCATGCCCTCAAAATAGGGTGGATTACGAACATAAGTGGAGTCCGGCCATTCGTAGATTTCACCCTCAGGTGCCGGCAGATTTTGCCAAGCCTTTGAGCCCTCAAAAACGTTGGCATACTGTTGCCGATACATTTTAGAGTTAATGTGTGTCTCAATGATCTCAGCAATTTCATTTTGTGTTGGCCAGATATCTTTGAGATAGACCGGCTTGTCGTTTTGATCATTTCCAATGGGGTCATTGGCAATGTCACAAGCAACATTGCCGGCGAGCGCATAAGCAACCACTAATGGCGGCGAGGCCAAGTAGTTAGCAGGGACATCTGGGTGGATGCGGCCTTCAAAGTTGCGATTGCCGGAGAGAACACCAGAGACCATTAAATCGCCCTCTCGGATTGCATTGGTAATATTCTCATCCAAGGGACCAGAGTTACCGATGCAAGTGGTGCAACCAAAGCCCACCACGTCAAAGCCGAGCGCTTCTAGCGGCTGCATTAATCCCGCCTCATGCAGGTAAGCGGGTACGACCTGCGAGCCTGGTGCAAACGAGGTTTTTACCCACGGCTGCGTCGTTAACCCGCGCTGATGGGCTTTCTGAGCAACTAAGCCTGCCGCAACCAACACCGCTGGGTTCGATGTGTTAGTACAAGAGGTGATGGCTGCAATGACCACATCGCCATGGTTTAAGCGGTGTTGCTCGCCATCAATATCGACATTAACGCCACCGGCCTCATGCCACATAGTGTGTCCCGCTGCCGTATCACCGCCTTCACCCTCAAACCGTGCTTCATCAGTGTTTGGCAGTGCGCCACGCGTGTCGAGCTCTTCTTTGAGGTAATCCAAGAAGCTTGACTTGGCATCGGTTAAAGCAATCCGATCTTGCGGCCGCTTAGGCCCGGCAATGCTGGGCACCACCGAGTCTAGGTCAAGCTCAACCACATCAGTATAGTCAGCATGCGCAGAGCCAGTCTCGCGCCACATACCCTGTTCGCGGGCATAGGCTTCTACTAAATCAATGGTTTCTTGCTCGCGCCCAGAGACTTGGAGGTAGCGGATGGTCTCTGCATCAACGGGGAATATGCCACAGGTGGCACCGTACTCAGGCGCCATGTTCGCAATGGTTGCTCGATCAGCGAGTGGCAGGTTATCGAGTCCATCGCCAAAGAATTCAACGAACTTCCCAACGACGCCCTTCTTCCGCAACAGCTCAGTGACCGTAAGGACTAAGTCTGTGGCCGTGGCACCCTCACGCAGTTTGCCGTTGAGCTTAAAGCCGATGACTTCAGGGATAAGCATTGTAATGGGCTGCCCCAACATAGCCGCTTCCGCTTCAATGCCGCCCACACCCCAGCCTAAGACGCCAAGCCCATTAACCATGGTGGTATGCGAATCGGTACCCACCAGCGTGTCAGGATAGGCCAAGGTGCCTTGGTCGGTCTTTTTAGTGAAGACCGTTTTCGCAAGGTATTCAAGATTAACCTGGTGGACGATGCCGGTACCGGGCGGGACGACTCGGAAGTTAGAAAATGCCTTTTGCCCCCAGCGCAGGAACTTATAGCGCTCCTCATTACGCTTGAATTCGATCTTGGTATTGAGGTCGAGCGCGTTGGCCGAGCCGTAATGATCAACCATGACGGAGTGATCAATAACCAAATCAGCGGGTTCAAGCGGATTGATCAGTGTGGGGTCACCCCCTAGATTCTTCATGGCATCCCGCATGGCTGCAAGATCGACCACGGCCGGTACACCGGTAAAATCTTGAAGTACCACACGGGCGGGCATAAACGAGATTTGGCTGCCCGGGCCGCCATGTGGATCCCACTGGCAGAGCGCATCAATTTGATCAGCAGTGACGTTAACGCCATCTTCTTTGCGCAAAAGGTTCTCAAGGAGAATTTTCAAGGAGAAAGGTAAGCGCTCAATATTATGGTGTTGGCTGAGCGCATCTAAACGATAGATTTGATAGGACTGGCCTTTAACGTCAAGTTTAGCGCGGGCGTTATAGCTATTACTCATACTTTCTCCCGAAGAACTTCATCCATGCTTTCATTCGCATTTTACCTTACCCGATCTTGGATCGCATCAAATCTCATGCCGTGCTATCTCCGCGGCGTTAATCACCGCCCGACGACCCATGACAAGACCTAAGCGTCCGCCACCATTCGCTTGCCAAAGGCCTGCGGCGCGAATAGCAGCGAGTAATAGCGCTCGAATATGCGCGGCGATTCGCTCATCCTGTAAGTATTGGGCCTGCCCTTGAACCAAAATTTTTGGGCGATGGGCGCTAATATGTCGAGCGTAAATATCCGCTAAGTTATAAATCACATTATCGTGATTGACTTGCCCGAAGTAGGTGACTCGCTCACGCGCTTGCTTGAGATCATCTGCTAGGGCGTTTAAACGTCTTCGATTACGGCGCAGCCGACGCTCTAATTGCATGACGGCCACTAAATAGCGAGTCAACTGCATGCTTGTTGGCTGGGATAAATGCTCGATTAGCACACGCAAACCAGTATCAAGCGCTTGCTCACCGCCATAAAGCGTAGCGACAGATCCAGTGTATTCCCCCACGAGACCTTCTAATAGTGGCAGGGTGCGGCGCTTATCTTCCTGGCCGTTTTCAGCGAAAGCGTTAACGCCAGAGAGCGCTTGAAATACCGCAGCGAGCGCCAAGGTCTCTTCGCGATTAGGCGCACTCAATGACGTGAGCCTTTTCAAGCGGGATGCGTGTATTAATAATGCCCCCACCTAAACACTGATTACCTTGATAGAGCACTACCGACTGACCGGGCGTGACGCCGCGCTGTGGTGTTGTGAATTTCACCTGCCAATGATCATCGCCGATCGGGCTAAGCGTAGCCGGTTGATCAACGTGCCGGTGGCGGAGTCGGGCGCTACAAGTTATGCGCTTTGCTGGGCCTTCGCCATCAACCCATTGCCAATGTATGCCAGTGAGCGCGGTACTCATTAACGCGGGATGGTCATGGCCCTGAGCTACAATGAGGCGATTACTTTGCAGTTCTTTTTCAGCGACATACCAGGGCAAGCCGGGCTTTCCGGTCTGGCCACCGAGCGCTAAGCCCCGGCGCTGGCCGAGGGTATAAAATGCAAGCCCGACATGCTGGCCAAGCTCTTCGCCCTCAACGCTTATGATGGGTCCGGGTCGCGCATCGATAAAGCGTGAGAGAAAATCGCGAAAATCACGTTCGCCGATAAAACAAATGCCAGTACTATCTGGCTTATCGAAGTTGGCAAAGCCCGCTTGATCCGCCAGTGCGCGCACATCGGGTTTGCTCATAGTAGCCAGCGGGAAAATGGCGCGCTCAAGCTGTTCCTGTCCGAGTGTGTAGAGGAAATACGTTTGATCCTTATTGGCATCGGCCGCCCGCAGTAGGGTTCTTGCCCCGGCGTCTCCACCAATGCCTGCGTAATGCCCAGTGGCTACATAATCACCACCTAAGCGAATTGCATGATCCAGAAACGCTCGAAACTTGATACGCTGGTTACATAAGATATCGGGATTAGGCGTGCGGCCGGCACGAAACTCATCAAGGCAGTGGTCAAAAACTTGCTGCCGATATTCGGCGGCAAAATTAGCGCGATGCAACGGTATATCGAGGGTTGATGCCACTTGCCGGGCATCAGCAAAATCAGCTTCAGCGCTACAGTGTGTCGCGCTGTCGTCGTCTTCCCAATTTTTCATGAACAGGCCCTCAACACGGTAACCCTGCTCACGCAGCAGCCAAGCGCTAACTGCTGAGTCGACACCACCGGATAGGCCAACAATCACTCGAGTCGAAGCATTCATGGCAGAAATATTAACATTGGCGCGGCTCAATGGAGCTTTTAAAATCAATGATTCGTCCCCACATCAGTAAATAGATCCAAAGGCTTGTGGTCATGACTGAAGAGAACGATCCGAAACGCGATGATGATTTATCGGTCAAAGAGGCTGAGCCAAGCGTCAAGCAACCGCCATTATTTCGGGTGGTGTTATTAAATGACGACTACACACCGATGGAATTTGTGGTAGAGGTATTACAGACATTTTTTCGCATGGATCGCGATCAGGCCACGCAGGTTATGCTCCATGTCCACACTCGTGGTAAAGGCGTGTGTGGCGTGTTTAGCCGCGATATTGCAGAGACGAAAGTCGATCAGGTGAGTGACTATGCGCGTGAGCATGATCACCCATTGATGTGCACCATGGAGCCGGCTTAAGCCGGAACCGACTGGGTTGGTGCCCGGTCAAACAGACAGTCTTCAAGAGAGAAACGCATGTTAAGTAAAGAACTCGAGTTCACGTTGAATCTCGCCTTTAAAGAGGCCCGCGACAAGCGACACGAGTTTCTCACCGTGGAGCATCTGCTGTTAGCGCTCACCGATAATCCGGCAGCGCTTGAAGTGCTGCGTGCCTGCGGAGCGGATTTAGAGGCTTTGCGAAAAGATCTTGAGGCGTTTCTTGACGAGACAACGCCCCTGTTACCTGCGAACGACAATCGTGAGACACAGCCTACGCTTGGTTTCCAGCGCGTGCTCCAACGCGCGATTCTGCATGTGCAATCGTCTGGCAAAAAAGAGGTCAGCGGCGCTAATGTAGTGGTTGCAATCTTCAGCGAGCAGGAATCGCAAGCGGTTTACTTTTTGCATAAACAAAACATCTCCCGTCTCGATGCGGTGAATTTTATTTCCCACGGGATCTCTAAAGTCTCCGGCGAGGAAGGGAGCGCAGACTCTGAATCAGCCTCGGAAGAGGGCGAAGTCAGCGAAGATGGCGCTAATGCTAAGCCATTAGAGAGTTTTGCCACTAATCTCAATGAGCGAGCGCGGCAGGGGAAAACCGATCCACTGATTGGGCGTAAACACGAGGTGGAACGCACAATCCAGGTATTGTGTCGCCGTCGCAAAAATAATCCTCTCTATGTGGGTGAGGCAGGTGTCGGTAAAACGGCCATTGCGGAAGGCTTGGCCAAGCTCATTGAAGACGGCGAAGTTCCTGATGTGCTAGCGGATGCAACGATTTATTCGTTGGACTTAGGCGCCTTGGTGGCGGGGACGAAATACCGTGGTGATTTTGAAAAGCGCTTGAAGTCATTACTCGCTCAGCTCAAAAAAGAAGAGCATGCGGTGTTATTTATTGATGAGATCCACACGATCATTGGGGCAGGATCGGCGTCCGGCGGTGTAATGGACGCTTCAAATCTGCTCAAACCAATGCTCGGAAGTGGCGAGCTTAAATGCATTGGCTCGACGACTTATCAAGAATATCGAGGCGTGTTTGAGAAAGATCGCGCGCTTGCCCGACGCTTTCAAAAAATTGATGTGACTGAACCGACGGTCGATGAGACTGTGCAGATTTTACGTGGGCTAAAAAGCCGATTTGAAAGTCATCATGGCGTGCGCTATACGCAGCCGGCATTAGAATCAGCGGCTGAATTAGCCGCCAAATACATTACTGACCGGTATTTGCCGGATAAAGCCATTGATGTGATTGATGAGGCGGGCGCTAATTTACGCCTCCTGCCACCGTCTAAAAAGAAAAAGACCGTCAGCGTCGGCGATGTCGAGACCATCGTGGCTAAAATGGCGCGGATACCGCCAAAACGGGTATCGACCTCAGATATGCGGTTACTTGAATCACTTGAGAAAGATCTCAAACGAGTGATTTATGGCCAAGACGAGGCCATTGATACGCTTGCTGCCACCATTAAGATGTCGCGGGCGGGATTACGTGATACCGAAAAACCGGTTGGCAGCTTTTTGTTTGCTGGGCCGACCGGTGTGGGTAAGACCGAAGTGACCCGTCAGCTCGCCGAGGTGATGGGGATCAACATGATCCGCTTTGATATGTCGGAGTACATGGAACGCCACACGGTGTCTCGTTTGATTGGTGCACCGCCAGGGTATGTTGGTTTTGATCAGGGTGGGTTGTTGACCGAAGAGGTGCTAAAGCACCCCCATTCAGTGGTGTTACTCGATGAGATTGAAAAGGCGCATCCGGATGTCTTTAACCTCCTACTCCAGGTAATGGATCATGGCTCATTGACGGATAATAATGGCCGCCATGCTGATTTCCGCAACGTTATATTGGTAATGACGACCAATGCAGGTGCTGAAGAGCAAAGTCGGCGCTCCATTGGCTTTACCCCGCAAGACCAAAGCAGTGATGCCATTGAGGTGATTCGTAAGCAATTCACACCAGAATTTCGCAATCGCATTGATGCCATTATTCAGTTTAATGGACTAGCCCCTGAGGTGATTCAGCGCGTGGCTGAGAAGTTTATTCGTGATTTACGCCATCAGTTGGCGGAAAAGCGGGTTACGCTTGAGGTAAGTGATGCAGCGCGTGGCTGGCTCGCTGAGCAGGGTTATGATCCTAAAATGGGGGCGCGGCCGATGGCTCGACTCATTCAGGATAAATTAAAGCGCCCGTTAGCGGATGAGTTGCTCTTTGGCAAGCTCTCTAACGGCGGCCACGTCGCGGTTGATCTTGATGATACGGGCGAGGCACTGGCCTTTCATATTGATACACCGGAACCGGTGGAGTAGGCCAAGGATTGATTAATCCGTTTTTACTGTACCGGGTGCGGGCCTACCGCGCCCGGTAGACAATACGGCCTTTATTGAGGTCGTATGGGGTGAGTTCTACCGTGACGGTATCGCCACGCAAAATTCGAATATAGTGTTTACGCATTTTGCCCGAGATGTGTGCGGTAACGGCATGGCCGTTTTCTAATTCAACACGGAACATGGTGTTGGGCATCACTTCAGTGATTGTCCCGTTCATGCGAATATTCTCTTCCTTCGCCATTCAATACCCTCAACTTGCTAAAGCGCCTAATTCTACCGGAGCTGGCGTGGCATCACCAATAACAATCACGCTTTAATCAAAACGCTCCCACCCTAGCGGTGTGAGGCGTTCATGCGGATGAAACCCGGATTTATAATCCATTTTTGCTGTGCCTTTGATCCAATAGCCTAAATAAAGCCACTCACGGGCTCGCCGCCGGGCTTCTTCGATTTGCAATAAAATCGCTAAAGTGCCTAATCCGCGATGTTCAAGCTCGGGCTCGTAGAAGGTGTAGACGGCTGATAATGCGCCCTCGGTATCATCAGTGACGGCAACCCCTAATAGTTGCTTGTCTTCGCGAAGCTCTAAGAATTCACTTCGGCACCAACCCGCAGTGAGGTACTGCCAGTAAAGATCAGGATCAGCATCATCCATGCCACCGTTGGGGTGGCGGGCTTGCACATAGCGCAGATAGAGCGCGTAGTGCTCATCACGATAGCGAAAGCCGACATTGTTGAGATACACATTGGCATTATCACGCCGGCAGCGTCGGTGTCGGCGCCGTGGTGAAAATGCAGTAACGGGGATACGTAAGCTTTGACAGGCATTACAGCCAGGACATGCCGTTCGATAAATATGCTCTCCACCACGCCGAAACCCTTGTGCTAAGAGTTCGTTGTAAAGGCGAGGATCGGGGGTGAGTCGAGGATCAATAAAATCGAACTGAGAGGGGCGATCGTGCAGATAGGGACAAGGTCGCACACCGGTGCCGAACAAACGTAATCGGGTGCTGGGCGCCGAATCATTCATAAATCACCTACGCTCACGCTGAGTTCCCAAGGGCCTTGGCGGGTTGCAAACCGTTGACTTGCCGCGAGTGCCAATAAAAATTGCGCGCGTGGCAAGCAAACCGCGCCAAGGCTGAGTAGATGGTTAGTGGGCATTTGGCAGTCGAGGAAATCAAATTCCCAAGCGCGTAACTGCGCACATAACCAAGCAAGCGCAATTTTGCTCGCATTACTGACTCGACTGAACATGGATTCACCAAAAAATGCATGCCCAAGTGATACGCCATAAACGCCGCCAACCAATTCACCCGTCCGCCAGACCTCAATTGAATGTGCAATGCCTTGTTGATGTAAACGCCAATAAGCCGATTGCATCTCGGGCGTAATCCAAGTCCCCTGCTCCTCAGCGCGGGGCGCAGCGCATGCACTGAGAACCTGATTAAACGCTTGATCAAGCGTAACGGTGAACTGGTCACGACGTAATGCGCGGGCCAATGATCGGCTGGTATGAAAGCGATCAGGGTAAATAAGTGCACGCGGGTCAGGGCTCCACCAAAGAATAGGCTCGCCGGCTGAAAACCACGGAAAAATCCCGGCCCGATAAGCGGCTTCCAGCCGTTGCGGGGAGAGTGAGCCGCCTATCGCAAGCAGTCCATTAGGCTCGCTCAGCGCCCATTGCGGATCGGGTAGCGGCGTTGTCTCATCGTCTTGATCGAGCCAAGGAATCGGTAGGGTCGGTTTAGTCACGTGGCAGTTGCTCCAATACCTCCGCACGATAAGGACCTTGTGCAGTCAGATCAGCTGCCCAAGCAGCGATTGCCGGGCGCTCTCGCGCCAAGAAATCATCGACAGCGCTGCGAAATCTTGCATCTACTAAATAATGGGCTGATTGCGTAAGCACCGGTAGAAATCCCCGCGCGACTTTATGCTCGCCCTGCGCCCCCGGTTCATAACGATCAATGCCGTGATGAATGCAATAGTCAATACCCTGGTAATAGCAGGTCTCAAAATGCAAGCCATCAAAATCCTGGGCGCAGCCCCAGTACCGCCCATAGAGCGTGTCATCACTCCGCAAGCAAATGGCTGCAGCGACGGGAAGGGAGTCGTGTTCAGCGAGAAAAATGACGAATTGATCGCCTAGCGCACTTGCCATCGCCTCAAAACATGCTTGCGTAATGACCGGTAAATTGCCGTGTTCATGAAAGGTTTTTTGATAGAATTCATGTAATACCGCCCATAGTTCGGGTGTTGTCTCATGACCGTGAATAGTCCGTAGAGTTAAGCCTTGGTCACGAACTAAGCGTCTTTCGCGACGAATATTTTTGCGTTTTTTTGCACTCATACCGGCAAGAAAATCATCAAAATTGGCATAGCCGTTATTGCGCCAGTGATATTGACAACCTTCTCGCAGCGAATAGCCGGCTGCGCTCAACACATTCGTGTCGGCTGTTTGGGTAAATAGCCAATGCACCGAGCTTAAATTCAATGACTCAGTCATCTCACGCGCACCATCGACCATTGCACGACGTAGGCCTGCGGCAGGATAGTCAGGATGGGTGAGTATGCGCGGGCCTGTGACCGGACTATAGGGCACGGCAATGACTAATTTTGGATAATAATCGAGCCCATTTCGCTCATAGGCATGGGCCCAAGCAAAATCAAAGACAAATTCACCCCAAGAGTTGGCTTTGAGATAAGCCGGCGCAGCGGCAACCAATGTATCGCTATTCCATAACAACAGATGCTGTGCTGCCCATCCGTTTTCAGGCGATACTGCACCGTGTTGCTCAAGTGCATGCAAAAACTCATAGCGTAAAAAAGGGTTTTCCGACCCCATTAACGCATTCCACCGAGCAGGGCTTATTTGTTCAATCGCGGAGATTGCTGTTAATTCCATGCTTAGACTGACCACAAGTGAGTCGATGAAGTGCCGCTGAAAATCACGCTGCTCAAGGCTAGAAGGCTGCTGTACACTTAGCATTATGGCAGGTAAGACAACAGCACGGGAGCCAGCGGCTCCTTTTAGTCAACAGCTCGGCCGCATGTTGCGTGAGGCCGCACTGCTAGTGCTTATGGCAGTGGCAGGTTTTTTACTACTCGCCTTGGTGACTTACCACCCACAGGATCCAGGCTGGAGTCATGCGGGCCCTAGCGTTGATGTGCACAACGCCGGTGGCCTTGTCGGTGCGTATTGGGCCGATTTAAGCCTGTACTTGTTTGGTTATTTGGGCTTTTTATTCCCCGCTATGATCGCGCTGCTTGCGACCTTGATTTATCGCTGGCAGCGACGGGAGGGGCGGGTGAATTGGAAGGTGATTGGTGTGAGGTTGTTTGGTTTTATACTCACACTATTTGCTGGCGCTGCGCTGGCTCGGCTGCATGTCGAACCGGTCGCCGGTACCGTGCCACTAAGCTCAGGTGGCGTGTTGGGTAATTTAGTGGGTGATCAAATCCAGCAAGCGTTTAGCTTCACGGGCGCAACCTTGTTATCACTCGCAGTGTTTCTCGCCGGCGTCACCTTGTTTACTGGATTATCTTGGATTGCGCTGATGGATCAGCTTGGCCGATTTGTGCTCGCACAAACTAAATATGTCGGCGTCATTCAAGCACGTTGGCAGGATTTTCAAGCGGCACGGCAAGCTCGGCGTGAGCGTGAAACGGCGCGACGTGATGAGCAAAAGCGTGCGCGTAAACGGCCAAAACCCGATATTGCGCCGGTCGCTGCTGAGGCAAAGCCGAGTGAGCGCACCCGCGCAGAGCAACAGATCCCATTATTTGAAACGCCGCCAACACCGGGTGCCTTGCCCCCCATCTCGCTACTCGACTCACCCACTGCGGAGCAACCGGGCTATACACCCGATGCGCTCGAGGCAATGTCGCGGCTTGTTGAGCATAAATTACGTGATTTTGGCGTTGAAGTTGAGGTAGTTGCCGTCCAGCCAGGACCGGTGATTACGCGCTTTGAGCTCAAGCCCGCTGCGGGCGTTAAGGTGAGTCAAATCAGTAACCTAGCTAAAGATCTTGCGCGCGCGCTATCGGTAACTGCCGTGCGGGTGGTTGAAGTGATTCCGGGCAAAGCCGTGGTGGGCTTGGAGATTCCCAATGAGCACCGCCAGGTTATTGCGCTGTCTGAGATTATTCGCTCAGAGGCGTTTGAGAAATCGGCATCCCCGCTTACGCTTGCCATTGGTAAAGATATTGGTGGCTATACCCAGGTCGTTGATTTAGCCAAGATGCCGCATTTATTGGTGGCGGGTACAACCGGATCGGGTAAATCGGTTGGCATTAACGCCATGATCTTAAGCCTGCTTTATAAAAATGGCCCAGACGCTGTGCGCACGATCATGATTGATCCAAAAATGCTCGAGCTCTCGGTTTATGATGGCATTCCGCACTTACTCGCACCGGTTGTAACGGACATGAAAGAGGCTGCTAATGCGCTGCGGTGGTGCGTTGGCGAGATGGAGCGACGTTACCGACTGATGGCGGCGCTCGGCGTGCGTAATATTGCCGGCGCAAATCGCAAAATTAATGAAGCAAAAGCCCGGGGTGAGCCGTTAGTCGATCCGATTTGGAAGGCGGAAGATAATCGGCTTGAGCCGCGGTTAGATGATGATGCGCCCCCGCCCGCCGCGCCAGAGCTCGAAACGATGCCCTATATCGTGGTGGTCGTCGATGAGTTTGCTGACATGATGATGATGGTGGGTAAAAAGGTCGAGGAGCTGATCGCTAGGCTTGCGCAAAAAGCGCGGGCTTCTGGTATTCACTTGATTTTAGCCACGCAGCGCCCCTCGGTTGATGTAATTACTGGGCTGATTAAAGCGAACATTCCAACCCGCATGGCCTTTCAGGTTTCATCCCGGGTGGATTCGCGCACGATTCTTGATCAAATGGGGGCTGAATCGCTGCTTGGGCATGGCGATATGCTCTATATGGGGCCAAGTAGCCGTGGCATTCCTGAGCGAGTGCATGGGGCATTCGTCTCGGATGCCGAGGTGCATCGCGTGGCTGAGCAGTTAAAGCGCAGCGGAGAGCCGGAATACATTGATGGCATTCTTGAACAATCGAGTGCGGATGGCGTAGCCATTCCTGGTCTCTCCGATGAGCTTAGCGGTAGTGGAGGTGAGGCAGATCCACTTTATGATCAGGCAGTTCGTATTGTGACAGAAACCCGCAAAGCCTCGATTTCTGGCGTGCAGCGACGGCTTAAAATTGGTTATAACCGCGCGGCACGACTGGTTGAAGAGATGGAAGCCGCAGGCATCGTTGGCGCCTTACAAGCCAATGGCGCGCGCGAAGTGATCGCGCCGCCACCACCAAAGGAGTAATCCATGCGCTGGTTAGGGGCTCGCTTAAATCTGTGCTCAATGGCGATTGCTTTATTGCTGAGTAGCACTGTCTTTGCTGAGCAAAGCGATAAGCCATCTACCGATCCAGCGGCTGTCCTTACGCACTACTTTGACGCAATCGACCAGCTCGCTGGTGACTTTGTGCAAACAACACGCGATGAGACCGGTGCGGTTGTCGAGCAGGCGCAGGGAACCTTTGTGATGGCGCGGCCGCAGCGTTTTGTCTGGCATTACAAACAACCATGGGAGCAGTGGATTGTCTCCGATGGCCAATCCTTATGGGTACATGATGTTGATCTTGAGCAAGTGGTTGTACGCCCCCTTGATGACGCGCTTGGCGTTGGTGCTGCGCAGCTTTTGAGCGGCAATCTCGAACAACTTCGTGAGCAATTTAATGTCAGCGCTGGCAAGCACGGTGGTGTGTTGTTGCAGCCAAAAGATCCGGCATGGTCATTCCAGCAGGTCAATTTGCAATTTGAGGCTGGCATCCCTGCTTTGCTCATGATTGAAGATGGAATGGGCCAGCAAATCGAAGTGGAACTCAACGCGCTCGAGCGCAATCCGTCGCTTGATCCTGAGCAATTCGAATTCAAGCCCCCTGAGGGCGCTGATGTCATTCGAGGATCATGACAGACTGGACTCGCCCACTCGCTGATCGCATGCGCCCGCAGCAATTGGCGGATTTTGCTGGGCAATCGCATTTATTAGGTAAAGGCAGGCCGTTGGGCGAAGCGTTAGCAGCGGGTCGTCCTCATTCCATGGTGCTCTGGGGCCCGCCTGGCACCGGTAAAACAACGCTCGCTCGACTGGTGGCTGCTGGCGCTGATGCTGAGTTTTTAACCTTATCGGCGGTTATGTCGGGTGTTAAAGACATTCGAGAGGCGGCAGACAATGGGCGCGCTAACCGCGAACAAGGCCGGCAGACATTATTGTTCGTTGATGAGGTTCATCGCTTTAACAAATCCCAACAAGATGCGTTCCTGCCCTATATTGAGGATGGCACGTTGCTGTGGATTGGCGCGACCACTGAAAACCCCTCGTTTGAGCTCAATAACGCACTGCTTTCACGTGTTCGTGTTTATGTGTTGCGCGCTCTCGAACCGCTCGCCATTGGCGCTCTGATTGATCGGGCAATGACGGATGTCGAATGCGGTTTAGGTAAGCGCGAGCTTGTTTTAACGAGTGAGGCGCGTGAGGCGTTGATGCAGTTGGCGGACGGTGATGCGCGAACAGCGTTAAGTCTACTGGAAGTGGCGGTCGATCTCGGTGGTGAGGCGAAAGAAATTAATCTCACACTCATTCAAGAAGCCGCAGCCGGCGGTCGAGCTCGTTTTGATAAAGGCGGCGATGCGTTCTACGACCTAATGTCCGCACTGCATAAGTCGGTGCGCGGCTCAGCACCCGATGCGGCGCTGTATTGGTTGGCACGCATGTTGGAGGGCGGTTGTGATCCACTCTACATTGCCCGTCGGGTGGTTCGTATGGCCTCGGAAGATATTGGTAATGCCGACCCGCGTGCACTTCAGGTCGCTTTAGATGCCTGGCAAGCGCAAGAGCGGTTAGGATCCCCTGAGGGTGAGCTTGCGATTGCACACGCCATTACTTATCTCGCTTCAGTGCCAAAAAGCAACGCCGTATATCGGGCATTTAATCAAGCCATGGCCGATGCCCGGGCGCACGGTTCGCTCGAAGTGCCCGTGCATTTGCGCAACGCACCGACTGAGTTAATGCAATCGCTTGGCCATGGTCATGCATATCGCTATGCGCATGATGAGCCTGAGGCCTACGCAGCCGGTGAGCAATACTTACCCGATGTTTTAGCACAACGGAATTATTACCAACCAAGTGATCGCGGTTTAGAGCGTAAGATTCGAGATCGGTTTGCCCGGCTTGCTGGCCGCGATGCGGCCGCCCGGGGTGACTGAGCTCATCGCTAAAGCGCATCGAATCTGGCGGCGGTTTGCCGTAAAATGCGAATCTCTCAACGATAGAGAAACAACATGCTCGATCAAAAGATCCTAAGACAGGATCCCCATGCGATTGCCAAAGCGCTTGCATCTCGAGGCTATGCATTTGATGCCGATCATTATGCCAAGCTCGAAGCGAGCCGGCATGCCTGGCAAACCCGAACTGAGACGTTGCAGCACGAGCGAAATGATCGCTCCAAAGCGATTGGTAAAGCAAAGCAGCAGGGTGAACCTATCGAGCCACTGCTTGCGCAAGTGGCAGACTTAGGGGATGCGCTTAAGTCCGCTGAATCCGCTCTAGAGGCGGTTCAGTCCGAGCTGCGTGAACTCCACCTTGCGCTCCCCAATCTACCCGCCGACTCGGTCCCAGCCGGCCAAGACGAGGCGGATAATGTTGAGATTCGGCGCTGGGGCGAGCCGCCAAACTTTGCTTTCAAGCCACGCGATCACGTTGAATTAGGTGAGGCACTCGGCGGGCTCGATTTTGCCGCAGGGGCGAGACTATCGGGCGCCCGATTTGTGGTGATGCAAGGCGGTATTGCTCGGCTCCATCGAGCGCTCGCGCAATTCATGCTCGATGTACATGTCAGTGAGCATGGCTATGTCGAAACGTATGTGCCGTATTTAATCAACGATGAGGCACTGCTGGGCACAGGTCAGTTGCCAAAGTTTGCTGAAGATCTCTTTGCAATTGATAGCGAAGATCATCAGCTTTGGCTGATTCCAACCGCTGAAGTGCCGCTGACCAATCTTGCAGCGAGTGAGATTATTGAAGCGGATGCGCTGCCCAAAGCCTATGTCTGTCATAGCCCGTGTTTTCGCTCTGAGGCAGGATCATATGGGCGGGATACTCGTGGGATGATTCGTCAACATCAATTCGATAAGGTCGAGCTGGTTCAACTCACCCGCCCGGATGACTCGTATGCGGCATTGGAGCGCCTAACAGCGCATGCTGAAACCATTCTCCAGCGCTTGGAGTTGGCCTATCGGGTGGTCACACTATGTTGCGGTGATATGGGATTTGCTGCGGCAAAAACTTATGACCTTGAGGTTTGGTTGCCGGGGCAGGCGGCCTATCGTGAGATTTCGTCATGCAGCAACACTGAAGCGTTTCAAGCACGGCGTATGCAGGCCCGTTGGCGTAATCCTGAGACAGGTCGCCCTGAACCGCTGCACACGCTCAATGGTTCAGCGCTCGCCGTTGGACGCTGCCTTGTTGCGGTGTTGGAGAATTACCAACAAGCCGATGGACGTATTGCGATTCCGACGGTCTTGCAGCCCTACATGGGTGGTCAAACATGGGTGTCGGTCTAATGGGTGATGTGCACGCTGCAATGCAGGCATGGTTTGAGGCCACAGAATCGGCGCCGGCTGTGGCTGACTCGGCGCTTGAGTATCGCTGCTTTGGCCCCGTACGTGCGGTGCTTGAGGCTGAATCCACTTACTTGGTGCTAATGCGGATCGAAACCCCCGCAGATAGGCGCGGGCAGGGGCAAGCCAGTGAACTGCTTGAATGGTTAAAGGGCGTTTGCGACCGGTACGACGTGGTCTTGCTTGGACAGGCTAACGTCGACGATGCGAGTGGCTTAAATCAAGCGGAGTTATTAGATTGGTATGCCCGGCATGATTTTCAAATTGATGATAGCCATCAAGGCGAGCCTTTGGTCTGGTATCCAGCGCGGCCGAGTCGTGTTAACGCGATGCCGTCTGCAACCTGATCTGGCCATCAGCGCCAAGCACATGGCGCTGGAGCCAACTAAGAAATAGCCCATAGGCGGGAATAAAGAACACCAGCGAAATCACGATTTTCGATGCGTAATCGACCATCGCAATGGCGGGCCAATTAGCGGCCATAAAGGGATCAGGGCTTTGGTAGAAGGCGATACTAAAGAATGCGGCGGTATCAGCAAGATTACCAAAGACGGTTGAAACAGCCGGTGCAACCCACCAGCGTGCTGCCTGTCGGAGGCGGTCAAAGATATGAATATCAAAAAGCTGGCCTAAGGCATAGGCCATAAAGCTCGCTGTGGCGATACGACCCACAAAGGTGTTCGCGCTAATGAGCGCATCAGCGCCTTGAAAGCTGCCCTGTTGAAAAAGCACGCCAATGAGGTAGGAGAGCACTAATGCGGGTCCCATTGCGCAAAAAATAATTCGTCGGGCCGGCGCTTTGCCAAAAATTCTCACGCTTAAATCAGTCGCAAGAAAAATAAACGGAAATGAAAATGCGCCCCAAGTCGTTTGCACGCCAACAATGCTTACTGGCAACTGCACGAGGTAGTTGCTCGCGGCGATAATGGCAATATGGGCGCCGACGAGCAGCATTAGGGCTCGTCGATATTGAGTAGGGGTAATGGTCTTCATGGCGCCAGAGTATAGCAGGACTGAGAGACTTGTTGACCCTGCCGAGGCTCGCGGGCGGGTGTTGGCACTGGCTTGGCCGTTGATTCTCTCCAATATCACCGTGCCATTGCTTGGGCTCGTGGATACCGCCGTTGTCGGTCATTTACCAGACAGTCGCTATCTTGGCGGTGTGACTCTAGGGGCGATGTTATTTAGTTTTCTCTATTGGGGGTTTGGTTTTTTGCGCATGGGAACAACCGGTTTAACCGCCCAGGCGCATGGTCGAGGTGATACGGCGGCACTGCTTCGGTTGCTCGGGCAAAGCCTACTCATCGGCGTGCTCATTGGCGTGGGTTTGATACTCCTTAATCCGCTGATGATTCCGCTTGGGCTCGAGTGGCTTGGTGGCAGCGCTGCGGTGAGTGCCGAGGCAAAAATTTACGCCGACATTCGGATTGCAAGTGCGCCAGCGGTGCTAGCGAACTATGCCCTTATTGGTTGGTTTTTAGGCCGGGGAAAAAGCCGTGTGACGTTATTGCTAATGGTCGTGAATAACAGCGTTAACATCGTGCTCGATTTGGTATTTGTTATCGGCTTGGGAATGACCACTGCCGGTGTCGCACTGGCTAGTGTGATGGCTGATTATCTAACCCTAACCACAGGGATTATCCTCGCCCTCGGGGTCTGGCGGCGCTGGCATTGGCAGCCAATACGAGGGGTGTTCAGTGATCGGGTGGGTTATCGGCGGCTGATCTCGGTTAATGCGGCACTTTTTGTTCGTACGCTGTGCTTGCTGTTTGCTTTTGCTTTTTTCCACTCGCAAGGCGCACAAATGGGAGATACAACGTTAGCGGCCAATGCCGTGCTGTTGCAGTTTGTCTTATTGGCCTCATACGGTCTTGATGGATTTGCTCACGCAACTGAGTCATTAGTTGGGCAGCGCTTAGGTGCTGCTGATGAGCCGGGCTTTCGTGTACTGGTGAGAGCAGCGCTTGAGTGGTCGTTGTTAACCGCGCTAGGCGCGAGCCTAGCGTTTGCTCTGGCGGGCGAGGGGTTAATTGCATTACTGACCGATTTGCCGGATGTTCGCGCTATGGCCACTATTTTTCTACCCTGGATGGTAGCCATGCCGGTGCTTGCCGCTATTAGCTATTTATTAGACGGCATATTCATTGGGGCAACCCGGACACGCGCCATGCGCGATACCATGATTATTGCGCTGCTGGGGTTCTATCTTCCGGTTTGGTGGCTTGCTCAGCCTTTAGGCAATCACGGGCTTTGGCTTGCGTTTATTAGTTTTACGCTCGCGCGCAGTGTATTACTGGGCTGGATTTTTGCACGCGAGTGGCGGCGCCGTGCTTGGTTTAGCGAATCAAGCTAACAGTTCATCAAGGTTAGCGAGGAGCCCATCGGTTTGTGCCGGTGTGCCAATGCTAATTCGGATCGCATCACTTAGCCGGGGCGTTGCAAAATGCCTGACTAAAATATCCCGCTCCTTAAGCCCCGCATAGAGCTCACCGGCGGTTATTCTAGCCTCAGCAGGTACCCATGCTAGGCAAAAGTTGGTTTGGCTATCGATCACATGAAAGCCGCGCTCACGGAGGGCTTTAGTTAAACGCTCGCGTTCTGCTCGAACGGCATGCCAGGTTTGCCTGGCTGAATCCTGATCGGCTAATGCCGCCGCGCCTAAGCGCTCAGCTATTGCGTCAACATTATAGCTATCGCGGGTTTTCTCTTTAATGGGTGCTAGCAGTGATGTGGATCCAATGCCATAACCAAGGCGTAATCCTGCTAACGAGTATCCCTTGGATAATGTCCGTAGAATCAATAAATTATCGTGTTTATGAATTAAGCTAACGACATCATGTCCGGGGTCAACAAAATCCACATAGGCCTCATCGACTAATAGTACGCCGTTCAGCGTGCTCGCTAGCGTGCTGATTTGCGAAGCGCTCAGTAGACGTCCGCTTGGCGCATGCGGATTGACGAGGAGCGTTAAAGCTACCGCTGCTGCGTTCATGCGCTCAGCAAAGTCAACGGGCAAGTCCCAGGCGGCGTCAAGCTCGGCGCTCATGACAGGGCTATCGTGGATAGCGGCCAGTACGGGATAGAGCGAATAGGTGGGTTCAGTCACCGCGATGGGTGCGCCCGGCGTAACGAATGTTGTCAATGCGAGGCGCAGCAATTCGTCACCGCCGTTACTGGCCACGAGTTGCTCGGGTGTCAGTTGATGAAGTGCGGCAGCCTGTGCCAGAAAATGCGCAGCACTCGGTGATGGATAACGCCGCAGTGTTTCCGCTGAGATATCGCGCAGTGCAGCCATCACTTGGGGTGAGGGCGGCCAAGGGTTTTCATTGGTATTGAGCTTAATGACATGATCCCCGAGCGGTTGCTCGCCCGGGGTGTAGCCATGCATTTGCTCTATATTCTCGCGCGCATACGTCATACACCAGAGTATACCGTGCTGGTGAATCGGCTGTAATGCTTTGCGCTAGTGTTTGGGGCTGAAAACGCATGCCGGGCAGGGTATTATGTGGACCAAACTGGTCCTCTTAATTAACACGACCTGAGGAGAGTACGCTCTTGGCGGTTCCCGCTTCATCACTCCCGCTTCTAACCCGGCTTGCATTGGTCGCTAAACGCGCCGGCATTTGGCCTGTGATGATGGCGATTATCGCTTTGTTTGTTGCCTTGCCAGTGCTCACCATTTTGGTTCAGCTATTTATACCAGCGCCTGAGATTTGGGCGCATTTGGCGAGTACTGTGTTGCCACGGTATTTGCTCAACACAGCGGGGCTTGCGCTAGGCGTGGGCGTTGGTGTGTTGATGATTGGCGTTGGTTCCGCTTGGCTTGTGGTGATGTGTCGCTTTCCAGGGCAACGGCTATTTGAGTGGGCATTGCTGCTGCCACTGGCGGTACCGACCTATGTGATTGCTTATGCCTATACAGATTTTCTGCAATTTGCCGGTCCCCTGCAAAGTCTCTTGCGTGAGACTTTTGGCTGGGGCGCCGGTGATTATTGGTTTCCGCCCGTGCGCTCACTCGGCGGTGCGATTGCGCTGCTCACACTTGTGCTCTATCCCTATGTATATTTATTAACGCGGGCGGCGTTTTTAGAGCAATCCGTTTGTGTCCTTGAGGTTGGACGAACGCTTGGGCGCGGCCCCTGGAAATTATTTACTACCATTGCTGTGCCGCTCGCTCGCCCTGCCATTGCCGGCGGTGCAGCGCTTGCGCTGATGGAGACACTTAACGAATTTGGCGCGGTGCAGTTTTTTGCAGTGGATACCTTTACCACGGGTATTTATCGGACTTGGTTTGGGCTTGGTGAGCGAACCGCTGCCGCGCAGCTTGCCGGTGTATTACTGCTGTTTGTCTTATTATTGCTTTTGTTGGAGCGCTTCTCGCGCGGTCGAGCGCAATACTTTCATACCTCAAGTCGCTATCGCTCACTGCCACGCTATGAACTGGTTGGGTATAAGCGCTGGCTGGCCTTTGCAGGCTGCGGTGTGCCGGTGTTGCTAGGATTTCTGGTGCCGGCCACGTTATTGCTCGAAATGAGCTTAACCGGTGGAGATCAACGGTTTGGGTGGGCATTTGTTGGGTATATATTCAACAGCGTAAGCCTCGCCGGTGTGGCTGCCGCCGCCGCGGTGGGGCTCGCTGTATTGCTCTCCTATGGCGTGCGCCTATCGCCTTCACCGCTAGCGCTTGCCGCTGTGCGTGTCTCAGCGATGGGGTATGCCATTCCTGGTGCAGTGATTGCCGTGGGAATTTTAATTCCGCTTGGTTGGCTCGATCAGCGTTTGTACGCCGTGCTATCAGGCCAGTGGGGTTGGGATGTTGGGCTTATATTAACGGGTACGGGTATTGCGTTGGTGTATGCGTATTTGGTGCGATTTTTGGCCGTTTCCTATAATGCCGTACAGGCGAGTCTCACTAAAGTTACACCCAGTATGGATGCAACCTCGCGGACTTTAGGCAAGACCCCGGGCGGGACACTACGTCGGGTGCATGCCCCGATTATGCGCGGGAGTTTATTGGGTGCGGGTATTTTAGTCTTTGTCGATGTTATGAAAGAGCTCCCGGCCACTATTATTCTGCGGCCATTTGATTTTACTACCCTAGCCGTTCGTTCGTATGAGCTTGCTTCTGATGAGCGTCTTAGCCAATCGTCTACCGCATCGTTAACCATCGTATTAGTGGGTGTGCTACCGGTGATTTTGTTAAGCCAAGCGATGCGCCGATCGCGGCCAGGTCAGACGGATCAGGGCTGAATAGGAAAAACAAACGCCTGGGTCGGGTCAAGGTGCACGGCAATCGGATCATTCCGCTCAGGTAGAAATACGCCAGGCATGTGCGCGTGCATGTGATACTCATCATTGCCTTGATGAACACAAAGATGGATAAAGCTTGCGCCGCCCAGTAATCGCGACATCAATACGTGACTGCGGGTATGATCGCGCGGTCCAGATAGCTTCTCGACGCGAAGTGCCTCAGGGCGTATTAATACCTGCACCGCTGTGCCATCGGCCAAATGGTTAGCCGCAATGGGGCCGGTGGGGGTATCCACTCGCCCGTCCACGACGATGCCACGCATTTCATTGACATCACCAAAGAAACGCACAACGAAGGGGTCAATTGGGTTGCAGTAAATATCTGTTGGGTGGCCTTGTTGAACGATGCGTCCTTCACGCATGACCGCAATGCGATCGGCCATAAACAGGGCTTCTTCTGGGTCATGGGTGACCAGCAAAGTGGCGGTGCCGTTGCGTTTTAGTAGATGTAGTGTGTCGTCACGAATGCGATCTCGCAGTCGAGCGTCTAGGCCAGAGAAGGGCTCATCAAGCAACATAATGCGCGGCGATGGTGCTAGCGCCCGTGCCAGTGCGACACGCTGTTGTTGTCCGCCCGAGAGAATATGTGGAAAGCTCTCCGCGAATGGCGCGAGGCCAAGCTGAGCGAGTAGGGCGCGCGAGCGTTGCTCACGCTCACGGGGAGCAATTTTGGGTAACCCAAAACTGACATTATCCAGCACGCTTAAATGCGGAAATAACACGGCATCTTGAAATACCAAGCCGACATGGCGCTGCTCAGGGGGCACCCAGGTGCTTGCAGCGGAGTCTGACATGAGCTGACTGCCAATTCGTACACGCCCAGCCTGTGGGCGCTCTAAGCCCGCTGCAAAGCGAAGCAAGGTGGTTTTTCCACAGCCGGATGGACCGAGCAAACATAAAAGCTCTTCGGGCTCAACGCTTAAATTAACGTCGTCTGCTGCGGTGATGTTCTCAAAGTTATGGCTTATCTCCTCAAGCGCTAATGCCTCACCGGAAGGCGTGGGGCAGGGCGCTTGCGAGGCGGCAACGCCACCAGCGGGGAAACGCGCGACGAGATTCTCTTGGGGTGCACTCATAGTAAGAGTGTCCTTGATCCATAGCGGTTTTTGCAAGCGATTCTCATTGGCGCTTGACGGTTAAGGCGATATTCGGTCCAATGGAGCCGTAGATGCGAATAATTCGCATCCGCATTCAGAATGGAAAGGTTTTAAGGAGACAAACATGCGCAAGGCAACGCTTAGTCGAGTCTTCACCGTGGTGGCAGGCTCAATGTTCTGTATAACTGCGGTAGGAGCTCAAAGTCTCAACCTCTACACCGCTCGTCATTATGATTCTGATGAAGCGCTCTATCAGGCGTTTGAGCAGCAAACCGGCATTGAGGTCAATATTCTGCAAGGCGGGGCGGATCAACTAATTGAGCGAATTCAGCGCGAGGGCGCAGCCAGTCCTGCCGATGTGCTGATGACAGTGGATGCTGGCCTGTTAAATCGGGCCGAACAAGCGGGTATATTCGCACCGGTGAATTCCGCGGAGCTTGAGCAGCGTATTCCCGCCGCTCTTCGTCATCCCGAGAGTTTATGGTTTGGGTTTAGTGAACGCGTGCGGGTGATTTACTACGACACTGAGACCTATGATCAGCCACCATTGGAAAGCTATCAGGCATTGGCTGATCCTGCCTTTACCGGCGAGGTGTGCATCCGCTCCTCAAGCAACATCTACAACCAATCACTGGTCGCCGCAATGATTGACGCTCACGGTCAACAGCAGACTGAAGCCTGGGCGAGTGGTCTGGTTGAGAATATGGCACGCACTCCACAGGGTGGTGATACCGATCAGATTAGAGCGGTAGCAGCAGGCCAATGCGGCTTAGGCGTTGGAAATCACTATTATTGGGTGCGTTTAGCCTTGTCCGATGATCCGGATGATCAAGCAGTTGCCGAGCGTGTCGGCGTTATTTTCCCCAATCAACAAGACCGTGGTGCGCATCGTAATATTGGCGGGGCGGGCATGGTTGCCGATGCCCCCAATCCAGAGGCTGCTCGTCTTTTTCTTGAGTTTTTAGCCTCTGATCAAGCTCAGGCTTTATTTTCTGCTGGCAACAACGAGTTTCCAGCGGTTGCTGGTGTTGAGCCTATTGATGCGTTAAAACCCTGGCGCGATAGAAAACTCGATGATCTTAATGTCAGCGTGCTCGGAGATAATAATGCCGATGCCGTTCGCCTAATGGATCGGGTAGGCTGGCGCTAAGAAAGCCTTCGCGCATTGGTCTTAGCAAAAAAGGCCGTGATGGGCGAACCTGTCACGGCTTTTTTGTGTCTGATGTGCGAATGATTCTAAAAGGCCAGTTAAAATGATGAGTTTTGAATTAGGAGGCGGCATGACGCTACCGATCCTTATTGTTCTCGGCGCACTCGCTGCCATTATTATTGCTTCGTTTCGCGTGTTCCGGGAATACGAGCGGGCTGTTGTGTTTTTACTTGGCCGATTTTGGCGGGTTAAAGGCCCCGGCCTTCGGTTAGTGATTCCGGTCATTCAGCAAGCCGTGAAAGTGGATTTGCGTTTGGTCACGCTTGATGTTCCCTCGCAAGATGTGATCTCGCGCGATAATGTGACTGTGAAAGTCAACGCCGTTTTGTATTTCCGGGTAGTGGATCCGGAGCGGGCCATAATTCATGTTGAAGACTTTGATGCGGCGACAAGTCAGCTCGCGCAAACAACACTGCGCTCAGTGCTCGGTAAGCATGATCTCGATGAAATGCTCTCAGAGCGGGACAAACTGAATGCCGATATACAGGAAATTCTTGATAGCCAAACCGATGCCTGGGGTATAAAAGTTGCGAATGTCGAAATTAAGCACGTTGATTTGGACGAGTCGATGATTAGAGCGATTGCGCGGCAGGCTGAAGCGGAGCGGAATCGGCGGGCGAAAGTCATTCATGCTGAGGGTGAATATCAAGCCTCGCAACAGTTGCTAGAAGCCGCAAAAGTCCTTTCGGAAAACCCGCAAGGTATTCAATTACGGTATCTACAGACACTCAATGATATTTCGGTGGAAAACGCCTCGACGATCGTGTTTCCAGTGCCAATGGATTTATTAAATGCCATGGGGGTCGGTAACCTGAACGCAACCCCGAACACTAGCCCAAAAGCGGCGGATGACTGACTCACGGACCACCAAACTCTCGAGTCAAGAGGCTGCGATTATTGCGGCCTTTCTAGATGCATTGTGGATGGAGCGTGGCCTCTCTGATAATACCCTAGCGGCCTATCGCAGTGATTTAGAAGGCTTTGCGGTGTGGTTGCAGCAGGCACGATCAGTGGGCCTGCGCCGTGCAGATCGAGCTGATGTTATGAGTTATTTAGCCTCCCGAGTTGCCGCTGGCGCTAGTCGTCGCACGAGTGCTCGGCTGCTCTCAAGTTTGCGCCGATTTTATCGCCAGCAAATTCGTGAACGTGGCATGAGCGAGGATCCAACAGAGCGGGTTGATGCGCCACGAGCCGACCGGCCCTTGCCCGGGGCATTAAGTGAAGCTGAGATCGATCGATTATTGCAAGCGCCCGATGCGCAGACGCCGCTTGGCCGCCGTGATCGGTGCATGCTCGAAGTGCTGTATGCGACCGGCCTGCGAGTGTCTGAGCTGATTGGATTAAGGCTCGATCAAATCAACCTCACCCAAGGAGTTGTTCGAGTCACCGGCAAAGGTGGCAAAGAGCGTTTAGTGCCTTTAGGAGAAAATGCCGTCGCGGCGTTGGAGCACTACCTAGATAACGATCGGGCGGTAATCGCCCCGCGGGCAACTGCGAGCGAGGCGTTTGTGACAGCGCGTGGTCAAGGAATGACCCGGCAGGCCTTTTGGTACCGTATACGCCACTATGCATTGAGCGCGGGTATTAAAACCCCATTATCGCCGCATACCTTACGGCATTCTTTTGCCACGCATTTACTTAACCATGGTGCAGATTTGCGCGTGGTTCAGTTGCTATTGGGCCACAGTGACCTGTCCACGACGCAGGTCTATACACATGTTGCTCGGGCGCGCTTACAGGCGTTGCATGCCGAGCATCACCCGCGTGGTTAGCGCTCTAGTAAAGCGAGCTTGTCCGGCTTGCCATCCCAGTCTTCTGCATCAGCCGGCGCCGCTTTCATTTCCGTGATAACGGGCCAATTTTGTGCAAGCTCAGCATTGAGCTCGAGAAAATGTTCCATTTCCTTGGGTAAATCATCTTCTGAATAAATGGCTTCAGCCGGGCATTCAGGCTCACACAGTGTGCAATCAATGCACTCATCCGGATCGATAGCAAGAAAGTTAGGGCCCTCATGGAAGCAGTCCACAGGACAAACTTCTACACAATCGGTGTACTTACATTTAATGCAATTTTCAGTGACAACGTATGTCATCGGTGGCTCCGCTGGTCGAACGAGTAATCCATTGGATGCTAGGCGCACTCGATGCCTGCATCAACCTACGCACGCTGGGGTTGAGTGCACGCAGGTGTCCATTGATCAAGACCTTCCTGCACCCGGGGTGTTATTGAGTAGATCACACAATGCATAAAGTGCTGCTTGAGCTTCGCGAGGGGTTAGATCATCGGGATCGATTTGGGCAAGTTGATCGTAAATCGCACGCTCAAGTGGTTGTTTTTGGGGCTGAGGCGCGGGGGTGGGTAAGGTAAATAGGCCAAGCTGGGGTTGTGTCGATTCGCCCGTTTCGAGATGAGCGAGCTTTTCCCGCGCAGCCTCCAGCACCTCAGCGGGAACACCAGCGAGAGAGGCAACTTGTAGCCCATAGCTTTGGTTGGCCGGGCCGGGTTGGACGCTGTGTAAAAAAATAATTTGCTCACCATGTTCAGCGGCTTGCAAATGCACATTGGCGGCGCTGGGGTAGTGGTCTGGCAGTGCGGTCATTTCAAAATAATGAGTGGCAAATAAGGTGAGGGCCCGAATGCGCTGACACAACGCCTGCGCGGTTGCCCAGGCGAGCGCTAGGCCATCAAAGGTACTGGTGCCGCGACCAATTTCATCGAGTAAAACCAAACTCTTCGCGCTGGCGTTGTGCAAAATATTCGCGGTTTCAGTCATTTCCACCATAAATGTTGAGCGGCCACCAGCAAGGTCATCAGACGCGCCAATGCGCGTAAATATCCGATCAATCGGACCAAATCGAGACGCGTTTGCCGGTACAAAACTCCCGATATGGGCCATTAAGGTGATCAGGGCGATTTGCCGCATATACGTGGACTTACCCCCCATGTTCGGGCCGGTAATGATTAGCATGCGGCGCTCATCACTGAGCTCAATATCGTTAGGTACGAACGCCTCGTCGGTGCTGCATTCAACCACTGGATGGCGGCCCGCTTGAATGGTGATTCCCGGGCTTTTACCGAAGCGCGGTTGGCTATAACCTAAGGTATCGGCACGCTCGGCAAGCGCTCCAAGGGTATCTAGGACGGCTAGACCATCCGCTAAATCAAGTAGTCCATCTAAACGCTCGACCAACCAGTCCAATAAGTGCTCGTAGAGGAGCTTTTCGCGGGCTAGTGCGCGCTCTCGCGCGGAGAGGACTTGATCCTCAAAGCCTTTGAGTTCAGGCGTGATATAGCGCTCAACGCCCTTGAGTGTTTGCCGACGAATGTAGTGGGCGGGCGCTTGCTCACTTTGATTTCGACTGATCTCAATATAAAAGCCATGAACGCGGTTATAGCTCACTTTGAGTGTGCTTATACCGGTCGCCTCACGCTCTCGTGTCTCTAAATCTGTTAAGAATGTGTTGGCGTTATGCGAAAGCCCACGAAGCTCATCGAGCGCTGGGTCGTAGCCCTCAGCAATGACACCACCATCGCGCATAACCACAGGCGGTTGCTCAACGAGTGCGCGTTGTAAATGCGCTGCCACCTCAGGTTGTGGTGCCACTTTTTCTGCAAGGTCTTGCAGGTAGTGGTTATCGATGCCATTGAGATTGGTAGCAAGGTTGGGGAGCACGGCTAGGGTATCGCGAAGGCCGGTGAGATCACGCGGTCGGGCGCTCGTCATTGCTAGCCGGGCATTAATACGCTCAATATCCGCGCAGCCCCGTAGGATTTCTCGCATCTCGTTGAGATCATGCGCGCATAGTGCGGCAATTGCCGTTTGCCGCTCAATGAGGGCATTTTGATCGCGCAGTGGCCGGTTAATCCATCGTCGAAGGGCTCGTCCCCCCATGCCGGTAATGGTTGTATCAAGCACGCTTGCAAGGGTGTGCGCGGTACCGCCTTGGAGATTGCGTTCGAGCTCAAGATTGCGCCGGCTTGCCGCATCAATGGTAATGGCCGCATCGGTGGTTTCAACGCGGAGTTCGCGGATATGCGGTAGCGCTGAGCGTTGTGTGTCTTTGACGTATTGCAATACCGCACCGGCAGAGGCAATGGCCAGGGGCAGATGAGAGAGACCAAAGCCGGCTAAATCGCGAGTGGCAAAATGCTCGGTGAGTGCGCGCTGCGCGCTATCATGGTCAAAATGCCAGGGCGGTCGATAAGTCACGCCCGAGCGATCGGGCCATGCCAGTGAAAGGGTTGTGTCATCAGCAATGAGCAACTCAGCGGGCGCTAGGCGCTCAAGTTCAGCGGCAAGGTTGGCCTCGCCATGGCCTTCGGTAACGGTATAACGCCCTGCCGCTAATTCTAGGCTAGCTATGCCCCAATGCTCAGCATGCCCGGCAATGGCGCTAAGTAACTGACTTTGGCGCTCGCTTAATAAAGCCTCATCAGTGAGTGTTCCCGGTGTGACGACTCGCACAATTTGGCGCTCGACTGGGCCCTTAGCCGTTGCCGGGTCGCCAACCTGCTCGCAAATGGCCACAGATTCCCCCTGACTGAGCAGGCGGGCTAAATACCCCTCATAGGCATGCACTGGCACACCCGCCATCGGAATGGGTGCACCGCCGGACTCGCCGCGCTGGGTGAGTGTGATGTCGAGGAGTTGAGCGGCTCGCCGGGCATCGTCGTAGAAGAGTTCATAGAAATCACCCATCCGGTAGAAAAGCAGCCCATCGGGGTGCTCAGCTTTAATGCCTCGATATTGCCGCATCATCGGTGTATGGCGTTTGGAATCACTCATGTGCTAACAGGTAATGCGGGTTCGGCGCCAGCGGCAAGGCTTGCGCTTAATGAACGAATCATTGCCGGTTCGATGCGATGCCCAAGCTCACCTAACAGGCGCGTTGTAATCGCCGATTCACTTAGCAAGGGCCGGGTATCGAGGTAACCATGATCGGTCAACCAACGCCTAAGATTATTAATGTAGCTGATGCGTAGTGCCGGCAGTTCTCGATCATCAAGGGCTTTAATGAGCGCTTGGGCATTGCCTTGATAGGTGGTTGCGAGATTCGCTACACGATCGAGCATCTTCTCTGATAACACGTCTGCTTGCTCTAACACCGCTCTATCAACAGGCTGGCCGCGGCCTTGTTGGGCTAACGCATGCCAGGCATGAGTGATTTCAATGCGATCGGTTAGGCTGCCCGCCCTGGAATCATTAGCAATGATCGCTCGTCCGGCGGGACTTTGCAGCCAGCGCTCGAGTGGACCTAATTGAGCCAGTCCCCACGTGTCTAACAGCCAGTGCAAAGTCTCGAGCGCATCACGCAAGAGGTAAAATAAGTGAATGCGACGCACATCGCTCGTTAAATGAATGGCACTAACGCCTAGGCGCTTGGCATAGGTGCTCGGGTCCTCGCCTTGAGGCGCCGGGGTCGCAGGAACAGGCGGTGGTGGTGGTAGCCGAGTGGCTTGATCTGTCAATCCACGAAGGACGGCAAGATCGATGGTATGCGGCGTGTAGCCAGCAACTTCAGCCCATAATGCCAAGTCTTCGCCGCGAGCGGTTAGATATAAAATCTGACGGCCTTCTTGTGCACTTAGTGATTCGATACTCTTTACCACCTGAGCAAAGCGCTCTGGATCCGTGTGCGTTAAGGCCTCATCAAGAGCGAGTGGCAGTGGTGACTGTCCTTGCTCCTGATCGCGTGCCCATGCCAATTGCGCAGCCAGTAATAATTGCATTCGTGTCCCGGAGGATAAATCAGATAACGGCCGCTGCGCATTACGGCGCAAATCACGGGCAACGAGTTGGTGATCGGCATCAACTTCGAGCGACCACTGTGACTGGGTGAATGTCTCAAATCGCATGCGAGCCTCTTGGATTAACCCCGGTTCATGTTTCTCGCGATAGATTTTCTCAATACCTGTGAGTAACCAATCCCCTAAATGGGCTTTGAGATGCTGATCACGGCGTTCATCTAAGCCCGCTTCAAGCTCATTAACCCGGGCAATAGCCGCTGCTAACGCGCCATCGCCACCGATATGTGCAAGGCTCGCTTCAAGTTCAGCAATTTCGGTTGTCAGGCGATCGAGTTCATTGCTCTGATCGGTGGCGGTTTGTACCGCCGAGGCAATCTCATCCGGCGTTGCCGTTTCTGCCCAGGTGATAGATTCTGGTGTTCGTTGTAATGGGGCCTGCAGCTGTTTTTCAGCTAATCGTGCGCGCTCAAGCGCCGCAGTGGCTTGTTGGTATTGTCCAAAGCGCGCTAATAAGGCGTCGAGTTCGGGGCGCTTATCGGGGGTAAGTCCCTGTTGGCGGTAGAGCGCCTCACGTGCTTGTTTGTTATCTTTTTGTCGTTGATCAATGGCTTGCTTGCGCTGATTAAGCGTGTCTCGGGTTTGCTCAAGTGTTTGGCGTTGCTGCGCTCGATCGGCTAAATCATCAATGGCCGCGCGCAAAGCGGCAACATCCGTACTTGGCAGGGCGATGTAGGCTTGCAGCTGCTTGCAGAGCGCCTCAGTCTCGGTGGCAATGGCGTGGTCAGTTTGATCGACACGAGCTTGTTCACGCACAGCGTCGATGTGCGCGCGCTCGATTTGCGCGTAGATTTCCATAAAGCGCGGCAGACCCATGCCCTGCAGATCGCATTGATCTAATCCAAGTTCAGTTAAGGTTGCCTCGAGTTTTGCTTGGGCATCAGCCACCGCTGAGTGTGTGGTTGGGGTCTCGGACGAAGTCTGCAAGCGCAGTAAAAGCCAAGCAATTAGGCTTGTCATCATCGCACCAAGACCGCCACCAATCGCCATCCAATTGGCTGTAATCATTCCCGCTAGGGCGGCACTGCCTGCCGCTAAAACACCCAGTCCAAGTGTCACTGAAACGCCTGCGCTATGATGCTGTAAGGACGTCGCGGTGCGTGCCTGCCATGATCGAGCCTCATTACGCTCACGTAAGGCCTCAGTAACCGCATCAATTTGCGCGGGAGTAAAACGCGGCAGCGGATCTTTAGGTGGTTGGCCAAGTGTGCTCACGGCATCCTGAACTTCTGCATTGGCGCGCGCTAGGGCATCGGCTGCATGGTTTTTCTCTTGAATTCTCGTGCGTAGTGCTTCTAAGCGATCTCTTGCGGCGCTAATTTCAGGGCTAGCCGGCGGCTCGCCGCTAAAACCCACGCTTTTAATCTGCTCGGCATTCTGTTGCCGCTCCATGCTGAGCTCGGTTTGCGCTTGATCAATGGCTTGCTGGTCTTTTTCCAGCGCGTCGGCTTGCTCACCCTCGCGACCACTTAATTGACTGATCTCGGCCGGGAATTCGGTGAGATACGCTTCAAGCGAAACGCGCTCATCAATAGCCTCGCGCAGGCGAGATATTGCATGCAGGCGCTCGAGCTCGTCGCGGGCTTGTTGGGCGGCTGCGCGCTTGGTTTTAAGGACGGGGAGTTGGTCACGTTGTGTATCGAGCGCTTGATATTGGCGTTCTGTTAGCGCCTGGCCACGCTTTGCCTCTTGCCATTCAGAATATTGACGCGCGGGAAATCCCGGCGAATTTAGCCCCGCTGTTTTTCGGACATTTTCTAAATTCACTCCGCCGGCAAGGGCTTGTCTTAGTCGCTGGCTTAAAGCCTCGCTATCTTCTTGTGCCGGCGCGATGAGGGTTTCTGCTCGTAACCAATAACAGTGCAAGGTCTCAGCCGGAGGGAGTGCCGGGCGGTCAACGGATTTTGTGTCTTTCTCCCAGCTCGTATGCGGGCCGTTACGGCTAGCTATCCAAGTGTGTGATTCCGCCTGCAAAGTCGCGCTAATGGACAATGCGCTGGGATCATGGGGTCTGGCTTCTGCGAGAACATAATGCAGAGCGCGGATAAGGCTGCTTTTGCCAATAGCATTAGGGCCAACAATAAAATTGATGCCCGGGCTAAGTTCGTTCAGCGTAATCGGATCAATGCCGGGAAGCTGTCGAATATCGAGCTGACTGAGGTGCATTAGCGAGCCTCGGCCTGAAGCATGGCGCGAAGCGCATCTTGGGCACTTTGGCGCAGCCATTCGGCTATTTGGTCGCGATTAGGCGGTGAGCTTGATAGACCTTGCCAACGGCTTTGCGACAATGCTTTTTGTGCTTGTTGTTCTGCTTGATCCAATAGCGCATTGCGTTCAGGGTGATCGATCGGTTGTTGGAGAACCAGAAGCTGTTGCGCTAATAAGCCTGGTTGATCGCCACGCTCTGCGAGTTGCTCAAGCGGAGTGATTGGACGCACATCGAGGAGGCAGCGCTCAATAAACCACTGCACTTCGGGCCTTCCAGGAAGACCAAATGGATGGTCACTTTCTGGCACGACATCCAGTAATTGTTGCGTGCTGAAGTCACTTTCACCCTGGAAGCGAAGCCGAATGCCGATTAAATCGGGCAAAGCGCGAGCTTGTGTGATCTGCTCGCCAAGTGTTTTCAGCGCTGTTGTTAGCGTGCCCTCTAAGTCATTTGGACCTGCGCATCCAGTGATATCCACGCTTAACGGCTGCCAGCGTATGGGCGCTAAAGGGATTTGCTCAAAGCGCGTGATATCGCCACGATCAATGGTAATCATCCAAGGCCCTCTTGGCCCAGACTCACCGGCATCCAAACCACTAACCGTGCCAAGATAACCGCTGGGATTCTCTTTACTCAGCGCGTCGGGTTGATGGATATGGCCGAGTAGCCAGGCATCGAGCCCCGTGTCTTTTAGGGCGCGGGTGGTTACCGGTGCGTGATAGCTTGCAGGCTGGTCGCGATCACAATGCAAAACGCCGATATTCAGTCCTGAGCCTTGTCGACCAGGGAATTCAGCGAGCGGACTATCACTAACGCTTGGGGTTGGGAATGACCAGCCCCATAGAGTAATGCGGTCCGCTGATGATTCTTCTGCGCTCCCGATTACGGTGCTTTGCCACTGTCCCGTGGCGCCTAATAGTTCGCATTCAGCAATCTGTGCGGTGAGCTTTGGCAGCACATCGACGTCATGATTGCCACTGACAGCAATAGTTCGGATGTTATGCCGCGCTAATTTTGCAACGCCTGCTTGTAGCTCCCCTAGCGCTTCAAAATAATCATGTACGGATTCCACAACATCGCCGGCTAGGATAACGGCTGTGACCGACTCAGCGATCGCTAAATCGATACAGCGTGTCCAAGCAGTTCTCGGAGCAAACGCGATCGCTTGGCTTGCTAGCGAGCTTGGCAGGCGAGTGGGACTACGGCCGAGATGGAGATCGCCCATGGCGAGCAGTTTTAACGTCATCGCTCTATGCTCGGCGATCAGGCAAGGAGAGGCAAGTCGAGGGCTAGCGTTATTCGCTAGCCCTTAGGTCGCCGTGGATCTAGCGTCGCGAAGCCCCAGTGCGTAACGCCCGTGCAGCATGATACTCAGCGGGTGCACCATGGCGTATCGCGCTTGGCGCATGCCCCAGCGGCTGAGCATAGAATGCCGCGAGCTGACTTTCGCTCAGGCCCGCATGACGCCGATGCGCAACACCAATGTCGTTAAGAAGATGGTGATCTAACTGCTGCAAGGATTGCTTACCTTGCGAGCGACGACGGCTTTTTAGCCAACGGCTAATCACATTGGATAAGCCATTAATGGATTGGCTGCGTGTGTAGATTTTTGCAACTTGGCGATCACCGTTATCACGGAGGTTGATCGCAGTTGTATGACGATGAGAAGTCTGGGCCATGGCGTTTAACCTCCAATTCGGTTATCAAATGATAGCTCA
This sequence comes from Spiribacter sp., assembly GCA_031581365.1. GTDB lineage: Bacteria > Pseudomonadota > Gammaproteobacteria > Nitrococcales > Nitrococcaceae > Spiribacter. The sequence continues at coordinate 37,322 of JAVLBI010000012.1, forward strand.
TAACGAGCCAATGCCTACAAAGTAAGCTCATTGTCCGCCTTACTATTTGTTCAGACAACTGAAAAAGAATAAACTTTTAAGTGAATTTTATTGAACGCTCAGGCGAGACCTATGACGGAAAATAACTCACCAAATTCGCCTCAAGGTCTTCCGCTTCTCGATGTGGAAGTTCTGCGCACATTTGTTGCGATTGCTGAGACGGGCAGTTTTACCCGGGCAGCCCAGCAGGTGTTTCGAACGCCATCCGCAGTGAGCATGCAGATTAAACGGCTTGAGGAGATGCTCGGCCGCGCCATGTTTGTGCGTGAGCCCCGGCAAGTCCACCTCACACCGGAGGGCGAGACATTGCTTGGCTATGCCCGCCAGATGCTTGAACTCAATGACGAGGCGGTTGGTCAGTTTCTCTCGCCACAGGTTGGCGGAACGGTGCGCCTAGGTGCCCCGGATGATCTAGGGACACGAGTGCTACCTAATGTGCTTTCGCAATTTGCACGCAGTTTCCCGGCTGTTCAGGTCAATGTTCGTGTCGGTCGCAGTCCAGATCTCATGCGGCGTTTAGATATTGGTGAGTTAGATATCGCGTTATTAATCACGGAGGCTGGCCACCAACCGCATCCCTTGGCAGAGGCAATTTATCGTGAACCATTGGTTTGGACAGGACGAGAGGGCGGAGTCGCGCTGCAGCGCACGCCACTGCCCCTCGCCGTCGCTGATCGTGGCTGTGCTTGGCGGCGGATGGCGTTAGCTTCCCTCGAGCGCACCGGCCATCGCTACCGCATTGCATATACCTGTGAGCACACGGGAGCGCAGGAGGCCGCTATTTTGCAAGATATCGCGATTACGCCCTTTCCACGCAGTTTGGTGCAATCGCCCTTGCGCGTTATTGAAGAGGATGAGGGCGGACTAACCGCACTAGGCGATTATGAGGTGGTGCTATTACGCATGCCTGCTCGTGGTGCGGCAGCAGAGGCGCTTGCTCAACACATTGTTGATTATTTCGCTGATCTCTAGGCTTTATAAGCCACATTAAAAATGCTTAATTTTGACTAGATCTTGTGTGGCGGTTTACGCATACTCTGTTTTATGGATGTTGGCCAGCTTACACAGCGATTGCCAGTCCGAGTTTTTATGCTCTGTCAGGCTTTGGCATTGGTTTTTGGATTAGCGATATCGAACGCTCACGCACTCGATCTCGCGCCACGAACGGGTGTTCCTCCTCCGCCTGGCGTATCGGCGGCGAGTATTTCGGTTGCGCATCGAAGCTTTGAGGGCACGGTGGCTATTGGCGATCTAGGCAGCGCGTCCGGACGGGTCGATCGGCAAAATGTGAGCTTACGGTATGGGCGCTCAGGCGAGTTATCAAATCGTCCTGTCTATACCTACATTAATTTACCTCTCGTTGATTTTGACGTAGGTGGATCAGTAGCGCGCAACGAGGCGCTGGCGTTAGCGCCAGATCAGGGTGTTGGAGATATTGCGGTTGCCGCGGCTATTTGGCCTTATACTAATCGTGAGGCTGGGCGTTTTCTTGGTGTAGCCGGTTATTTAGTGCTGCCAACTGGGGAGTACGACAGTAAGCGGACCGTGGGTCTTAATCTCAATCCTGGCAACAATCGCTTTGCTGCAATTATTCAAACAGGGTGGCATCAGGAACTGAGCGATCGATGGGCTTGGTCAATTGCCGCTGATGTTATGTTTTTTGAAGATAACGATGAATATATCGGCGATGATGTGATTACCAAGGTCCCGTCTCGATTTGAGGTCAAACCGTATGCAAGTTACCAATCAGCGCTAAGTTATCAGGCGAACTCCGCGTTAACTCTTGCGATGAGTTATTACGTTGATCGGGGTGCTGAATCTCGCAACGTTGGCAGCGAATGGGGTAGCGCAATTAATCGAGAACGCTATGGTTTGTGGGCATTAATGACCTTATCAGCACGGACACAGCTGAATTTAAGCTATAAAAGTACGATCGACGATGCGAGCGGACTCGAGCTAAAAGAAAATGTCCAGCTTCGCCTCATTCGTTTTTTCTAGCGTTTGCCTTGATTAAGGGGCTGGATTGGATGCCTCAGCATGAATGGCCTCGATCCCTGCGATCACTTCAGCGCTAAGGGTGAGCTGTTCGCTGGCAATGTTGCTCGCGAGCTGCTCAATAGTTGTTGCGCCAATAATATTGCTAGCGACATGGGGCTGAGCGGTCACCCACGCCAAAGCCATTTGCGCGGGGTCAAGATGATGTTCTCGCGCAAGCGCCACATAGGCCTCAGTCGCACGAACGCCGGGTGTTTTTGTATAACGGCTGAAGCGCTTAAATAGCGTTAAACGCGAATTAGCTGGCTCCCGATTACCTAAATATTTACCACTTAATACACCAAAAGCGAGCGGCGAGTAGGGAAGCAAGCTAACCTGCTCACGGTCAGAGACTTCAGCTAAGCCCACCTCAAAGCTGCGATTGAGCAGGTTATAGGGATTTTGGACACTAGCCACGCGGGGAAGACCGTGGCGTTCGGCAAGCTCGAGGAACTTCATGGTCCCCCAAGCCGATTCATTCGACAGGCCGATATACCGAATTTTTCCAGCTTTCACCATGGTTTGTAGTGACTCGAGGACATCGAGCATCGCGGGGACAGGATCGGCCTCATCGGCGTCGGGCTGATAGCCCAATTTGCCAAAAAAGTTACTGTTTCTTGCCGGCCAGTGAATTTGGTATAGGTCGATAACATCGCTTTGTAAGCGCTGCAATGTCTCGTTAACGGCGGTCTCAATATTGTTAAAGCTGTAATCACCTTGGCCACCGCGTACGCTGCTAGCCCCCGGGCCGGCAATCTTGCTTGCAAGAATAACCTGGTCCCGGCAGCCGCGCTCCGCAAGCCATTTACCAATCATGATGTCGGTTGCGCCCTGTGTCTGTGCGTCCGAAGGGACGGGATACATTTCGGCGGTGTCAATAAAGTTGATACCGTGCTCGAAGGCATAGTCGAGTTGCGCAAACGCATCATCTTGTGTGTTCTGTTTGCCCCAGGTCATCGTGCCTAGGCAGAGTGCGCTGACATTAAGATCGGTATGGCCAAGTTGGCGGTATTTCAAGGCATCGCTCCTAGCGCGTTGAGTTCAATCAATCGGGGATCACACGGCTTACCAAAGACTATCCCTGGTTTGCCGTGACCCAATTCGATGGCTTGATCGTGGTGGGCGGTACTGGGATTGAACCAGTGACCCCTGCCGTGTGGAGACTTTAATCTTTTTATCAAGCTTTTTAAATCAATAACTTACAAATTATATATTGCAGGTAGCAGTATGGCTACTTATGGAGTTCTCTGGATTTAGTGAACACTATGACTTGATTGGCTAAGAGTTGGTGGATGGTCATCCGATATTATGTATTACTCTACTCTTCCTGAGTTGCGAATGTCATAAATAAAGCGATCTCCGTCATAGACTATGTCCATGCTCATTTTTATTTCTCCATTTCCGTCTTCCGCCGTGATGAGTCCCCGATAATTATTGCCCTGTTCTCTGAGTACAGATATGTCAGTAATTGACGCGCCTTCGTCTAACTGAGCCGACATTTCTAGTTCTAGCAAATTCTTTAAATTCTGCTGTTTCCTCGACTCAGCGTCCAGAATATAGCCAAGTAAGGGTATCGCTAGTATGAGCCCACCGAGTGCAGCCCCTGTCTTAAGCCAGCCTTGCTGTTTGACGAATGGCTTGGCTAGAAGTATTCCGAGCCCAACAAATACCAGTCCAATGATGATTTGAGCG
>JAVLBI010000013.1:0-39864 GCA_031581365.1 Spiribacter sp.
TGTAGTCAATACCAAGGTTGGTCAAAAGTGACCCGGAAAGCCCGATATCGGGTCGCGAGAAAATCTGCCAAATCGTACCAACGACATTCCAAGGGATTAATAAGGGAAGGGCGAGGACGACCAGCGAAACTGAAACCCAAACGCCTTTTTTGGGCATACAAAGCGCGAGCCCAACACCGAGTGGGATTTGGATAGCCAACACAGCGGCCGAGAACCCAAATTGACGCAAAAGCGCGGCGTGCAGATCAGCATCACGCAGCACCTCTTTAAACCACTCAGTGCCAACAAAGAATCTTGAATCCGGACCGAAGATGTCTTGAACCGAATAATTCACGACGGTCATCAGCGGCATGATGGCGCTAAAGGCCACCACTAACACCACTGGCAACACCATTAGCCAAGCCCATTGATACTCGCGTTTGTTATCCATTGTTCTTGCCCCCTAAACGACGAGTCTGTCGTCGGCGTAGAGCAGCGCATGCTCGGTGGGAAAAACCACTCTCAAGGTATCGCTGCTCACTTTTTCAGATTCTTCAAGGCGGACGTGCAGGGTGTGCTCGCCCAAACGCGCCGTGATTAAGTCGTAATCACCGAGGTCTTCCATGTTTTCGACTTTCAGGGTGATGCCCGCTTCGTTTTCTTGGGCAAGCCGTATTAGCCCCGGGCGTATACCAAGCTGCAAAAGACCACCGGCATGGCGTGCTGCCGCGGCCATCGCTGGATCAACGGCAATGCGTTCGCCATCAACAATGGCCTCGCTACCCTCAACCTCACAGTCCATGAAATTCATGCCAGGGCTGCCAATGAAATACCCCACAAAGGTATGCTCAGGCCGCTCAAACAATGCTTGCGGTGTGCCCACTTGCAGCACCTGACCGGCCAGCATCACCACGACCTTATCGGCAAACGTTAGGGCCTCGGTTTGGTCATGGGTGACATATACCAAGGTGAGATTTAACTGCTCATGAACTTCGCGAAGTTTGCGCCGCAGCTGCCATTTAAGATGCGGATCAATCACGGTCAGTGGCTCATCAAAGAGCACCGCGGCCACGTCCTCACGCACGAGACCGCGGCCGAGCGAGATTTTCTGTTTCGCGTCTGCGCCTAAATTACGTGCGCGCCGTTGCAGCACACCCTCAAGCCCGAGCATGGTGGCAATATGCGTCACGCGCTGGTTGACGTAGCGCTGATCCATTTTGCGGTTACGCAAAGGGAAGGCGAGATTATCGAAGACACTCATGGTGTCGTAGATCACCGGGAACTGGAACACCTGACCGATGTTGCGCTGCTCGGGCGGTAATTGAGTAACGTCTTGCTCACCAAACAAAACGCGGCCCTCTGAGGGCTGAACTAAGCCAGAGATAATGTTGAGTAGTGTCGTTTTGCCGCAGCCCGATGGGCCTAACAAAGCGTAGGCACCGCCGTCTTCCCAAACATGCTGCATGGGCTGCAGCGCGTAGTCATCGCCTGGGCTATACCGGTGGGCTAGTTGGTTGAGTTCAATTCGCGCCATGTCGATTATCCGCGCTCGATGTCAGGGGCGGCCGCTAAGCGATCCGCACTGTCGAAGGCATATGCCCGGTTTAAATCTAGATAAAGGTCAAACGCATCGCCGGGATGGACCTGATGCACCCCGCGCTCCTCAATAACCCAGTCGCGGCCATTGACCGCTAAGTGGATATACGTCACCGCACCTGCAATTTCGGCGACCTCAACCTCACCTTTTAAGGAAATTCGATGCTCGCCGGCCTGAGCAAAAAGATGGTGTGGACGAATACCAAAGGTGTACTCGCCGCTGGCGAGATCCTGCATATGCGCTGGAATAGGCACACTCATCAGGTTATCGACTTTGATCTGTCCATCATCGATGCGCACTGGCATTAAATTCATGGGTGGGTCGGCAAAAACTTGCGTGACCGTGGTATTCGCCGGCCGCCGATAACAATCGGCTGTTACGCCATGCTGAATCACTCGGCCTTCGTGCAATACCGTGGTCTTGCCACCGAGCACAAGCGCTTCTTCCGGCTCAGTGGTGGCATAGACCACCACAGTGTCGCGGTCGGCAAAAAGCGTGCGGAATTCAGAGCGCAAGCCCTCGCGCAATTTATAATCTAAATTCACCAAAGGCTCATCGAGAAGGACAAGTTTGGCGTCGCGCACAAGTGCACGAGCCATCGCACAGCGCTGCTGTTGTCCACCTGATAGTGCAGCGGGAAGACGATCAATCAAATGCTCAATACCTAGACGCTCGGCTTCGGTCCGCACTCGCTGATCGATTTCTTTTTTTGACAAACCGGCAAGCTTAAGCGGGGAGGCAATATTGTCGTAGACCGTTAATGAGGGGTAATTAATAAACTGCTGATAGACCATACCGACCGAGCGTTTCCGCACCGGCACCTTGGTCATATAGACATCATCTTCAATGATTTGGCCACGGCTTGGCGGCTCTAAACCTGCCATGATCCGCATAAGCGTTGTCTTACCTGCCTCAGTAAGACCGAGTAGCACGTTAAACTCGCCACGCTCGAACGTCAGATTGATGTCGTCTAAAAACATCTCGCCACTAACGCTGCGGCTTACTGCCTCCAAAACAAAGCTCATTATGCGCTCGCCCTTTGTTTGTTTTGCCCGGCAAACCAGGCCGCGACTTGCTCACGCTCAGTCGGGCTGAGCATGAGTCCAAGCTTACTGCGTCGCCAAATCGCATCCTCGGCGGTCATCGCCCATTCATTGTCTGCGAGATACTTAAGCTCGGCTTCATAAAGGTCGGCGCCAAAGTGAGCGCCCAGGTCAACTACTGAGGCTGCCGTGCCGAGTAGGTCTTCGGCGCCTGTGCCGTAATTCCGCACGAGCCGCCAGGCCGTATCCGCCGGCAACCACGAGTAGGCAGCCCGCATGCGATTGAGATAAGCGTCAAAATCGCCGTTAGGAATATCCCCTCCTGGTAAGGCCTCATCTCCGGTCCAATCGGTTATCGGCGCATCAAGTAGGGGTGCGATGCGATCTACGGCCTCGCGGGCGAGGGTGCGATAAGTGGTAATTTTGCCGCCAAAGACGGACAACAACGGCGCGGCTGTTTTATCAAGGTCTAGGCTGTAATCGCGACTGACCGCGGAGACATTCTGCTCATCGGATTCATCGTAGAGGGCGCGCACCCCGGAGTACGTCCAAACCACGTCTTCGGGTGTGGTCGTTTTTTTAAAGTAACGATTAACCGCATCACATAAGTACTGAATTTCCTCATCGCTCGCCTTTGCTTCAGCCGGGTTACCTTCATAACCAACATCGGTTGTGCCGATGAGCGTGAAGTGCTGTTCGTAAGGAATCGCAAATATGACGCGGCCGTCATTATTTTGGAAAAGATAGGCGTCTTCATGGCTAAACATCGCCGGCACCACAATATGGCTGCCTTTAACCAAGTGAACATCCTTATTGTCACTCCGCTGCATCGCCTCGCCCAAGAATTTTGCCACCCAAGGGCCAGCCGCATTAATGACTGAGCGCGTTTGTACAGACCACGTTTCGCCGGTCGCGGTATCGGTTAGCTCAACCGACCAATCCTTATCACGGCGTTCTGCACCGGTACACCGTGTCCGTGGCAGCACGCGTCCACCGCGTGATCTGACATCCATACAATTGAGTACAACCAAGCGTGAGTCTTGTACCCAACAGTCTGAGTACCTAAACCCTTTATGCAAGCTGTCATCGAGTGGCATGCCAGCATAGTGAGTCTGCAGATTAATGCCCTTAGAGCCCTCTAGCTTTTTCCGACCGCCTAGATGGTCATATAAGAACAGCCCCATGCGGATCATCCATGCTGGCCGTAATTCTTTGACATGCGGCATCACAAAGCGCAGCGGCCAAATAATATGGGGCGCAATGCGCATTAAGACTTCGCGCTCTGCGAGGGCTTTTTGGACTAAGCGGAATTCGTAGTATTCGAGATAGCGCAAGCCACCATGAACCAATTTGGTGCTTGCTGATGAGGTGTAATTAGCAAGGTCGCCCTGTTCACACAGCAGAACGTTCAGCCCGCGCCCTGCGGCATCGCGTGCAATTCCGGCTCCGTTGATTCCGCCGCCAACGACGACAACGTCGTAATGGCTGGTCTGTTGACCTGCTGTAGGCACGAGCGAGTCTCCTCCAATTGCGCTAACGACTTATGTTGCCGTTTTGTAATGTTCGTTTTCAAACATACCACCCGAATCAGGGGAGTCAAGCGAACATTTTCGCGCATTACTCGCTAATCACCGTTAACTTGGTATCGCATTCACCCAATAACCGCCGCACAGCGGCCGGTGGTTGCGCATCGGTAAACAGTTCGGTGATTTCACCAAGATCGCCCACGCGGACTAGAGCATTACGGCCAAACTTACTGTGATCGGCACCCAGGAGCACAGACCGAGCGTTACCCATGATGACTTGCAAAACCCGAACCTCGCGGTAATCAAAATCAAGCATTGTTCCGTCTAATTCGATGCCTGAAATGCCCATCACGGCATAATCCACTTTGAACTGTTTAACAAAATCAATCGTGGCCTCACCGGTAATGCCACGGTCACGATGGCGCACGACCCCACCTGCTACGATGACCTCACAACCGGGGTTTTCCGCCAAAATGCTGGCGACATTGAGATTATTGGTAATCACGCGAATGCCCTGATGATCACGTAACGCTCGTGCAACTGCCTCTGTGGTCGTGCCAAGGGTCATATACAGTGAGGCCTGATTGGGTATGCGCGAGGCAATGGCTTGGGCAATCCGCTCCTTGGCGTTGAGGTGTAGGATCTGCCGCGCTTGATAGGCCACATTTTCAACGCTGGAGGGCAACCCCGCGCCGCCGTGAAAACGTCGCAGTAATCCCACCTCACACAGATCGTTAATATCACGGCGTATGGTCTGAGAAGTCACTGAGAAGTGCTGGGCAAGCTCTTCGACTGAGACAAACCCATGCGCTTGCACCAACTCCAGCATGGCGCTTTGGCGCCGATTTAAATCCACGACCGCCTCATCTGTCGCCATGACAGCCCCTCCTCAATTTTCATTTATGAAAGTCATGCTTGACTTTTATCACTCGAGTTTGATCATACCGTTTAGATAGAAAGGCGCAAAATACCCGGAGGAGAGCATTGGCATGGCAGAACGCAACGGAATATTGGCAATCGACCAAGGGACAACCAGTTCACGAGCCATTGTTTTCGATACCGAAGGCGTCATTGTGGCCAGTGCGCAAAAAGAATTTCCTCAGCACTACCCGCACAGCGGCTGGGTAGAGCACGATCCACAAGATTTAATTGACGCCACAATAGAAACCGCCCGCCGTGCCCTGAAAGCCGCCAAAGCCGCTGGCGTGCATGCACTCACCATTGGCATTACCAACCAACGCGAGACGACGATTGTCTGGGATCGTAAAACCGGTGAGCCTATTCATAACGCCATTGTCTGGCAAGACCGTCGTACCGCTGAGCGTTGTGCCGCATTAAAAGCCGCCGGCCACGAAACATTGGTGACAGAGCGGACAGGCTTACTCCTCGATCCGTATTTTTCGGCAACGAAAATTGCCTGGATTTTGGACAACGTCAGCACAGCCCGTGAACGGGCGAAGCGCGGTGAGCTTGCGTTTGGGACGGTTGATACTTGGCTGCTGTGGACCCTAACGGGCGGCCAAGCCCACGCGACTGATGCGACCAATGCCAGCCGGACTCTATTATTTGATATTCATCGCCAAGCCTGGGATGAGGAACTGCTCGCCCTTTTTGATATCCCGCGCGAGCTGTTACCCCGTGTGCTTGATAGCTCGGCGCATTTTGGAACCACCGATTCCGCAACGATTGGGATGGAGCTTCCCATAGAGGGGGTTGCCGGTGATCAGCATGCCGCGGTTGTTGGGCAGGGCTGCTTTGAGCCGGGCATGATTAAAAGCACCTATGGCACAGGGTGTTTTGCCTTAATCAATACCGGTGATCAGGCCGTTGCCTCAAACAATCGTCTACTAACCACCACCGCTTATCGAATTAATGGCAAGCCCACCTATGCCCTTGAGGGCGCCATCTTCATTGCCGGGGCCGCCATTCAGTGGTTGCGCGATGAGCTTGGGATTATTGCGCATGCCTCGCAAAGCGAGGGCTTAGCCAATGATGCCGACGCAGAGGGACTGTATCTGGTGCCTGCATTTACCGGTCTTGGCGCGCCCTGGTGGGATCCTAAGGCCCGCGGGGCGATTTACGGACTGACCCGTAATACCGGGGTTGCCGAGTTTGTGCACGCCGCATTGGATTCGGTTTGCCTACAAACGGGCGACTTACTCGAGGCTATGGCTGGTGATTCCGGCACGGCGCAGGCGACCTTGCGCGTTGATGGTGGCATGGTCGCGAATAACTGGTTGTTGCAGCGGCTAGCCGATCTAACGGGTTTGGCGGTTGAACGCCCAGAAATTATTGAAACCACCGCTTTAGGGGCGGCATATTTGGCCGGACTGCAGCATGGAATTTATGCTTCGCTTGAAGATGTGAACTCGCAATGGGCGCTTAATCGGCGCTTTGAGCCGGCCATTTCACGAAGCACCCGCGAGCATATTGTTGCCGGTTGGCATGATGCGGTACGGCGAACGCTGACGACATCCTAGAGCAAACATGGCCAGCAGCTGCTAGGGCGCGCTAAAATGGAGTTTTGCTCGGGAGATGCCAATGCAATTCCTCCACACCATGGTTCGCATCAGCGATATTGATGCGTCTTTGCACTTTTACTGCACTCTAATGGGAATGCAAGAGATCAGCCGGCGCGAGGTAGAAGCCGGCCGATTCACGCTCATTTTTCTAGCGGCCCCTGCGGATAGCGAGCGAGCACGCTCGAGCGATAAAGCACCCATGCTGGAGCTCACCTACAACTGGGATCCAGAAAGCTATGACAGCGGGCGAAATTTTGGCCACTTGGCCTATCGCGTTGATCATATTTATCAATTCTGCCAACACCTCATGGATCATGGCGTGACCATTAATCGCCCCCCCCGTGATGGCTACATGGCCTTTGTAAAATCCCCTGATGGTATCTCTATCGAGTTGCTACAAAGCGGCGAGCCCCTACCCGCCGAAGCGCCCTGGGAATCAATGGCCAACACCGGTTCTTGGTAATCGAATGTCTACCTTCCACGCACCAATCATGTCCCGACGACAGGATGCCTACGGTTTATTGGGCTGGACGCTATTGGTGTTCATTGCAGCAATGGGGGGTATTTTAAGCCCGCCTGGTGAGTGGTACGCCGCACTCACCAAGCCACCGCTGACGCCACCGAATTGGCTATTCCCGGTCGCCTGGACGCTGCTCTATATTACGATGATCGTGGCCTCTTGGCAGGTCTGGCGACGCATTGGCGTGCGCGCTGGGCTAAGCACACTGCTGCCCTTTGTGGCGCAACTCGGCGCCAATGGGTTGTGGAGCATTGTCTTTTTTCAGTGGAATCGGCCGGATTTAGCGCTCGTTGATTTGGTCGTGCTTTGGGCGCTGATTGGGCTTACGATCATGCGCTTTTATCGAGTCCATGCCCCGGCGGCTTGGTGGTTGCTACCGTATTGGGTATGGGTGAGCTATGCAGGTTATCTCAATATTGGGATTATCGTACTGAATGGCCCCGCACCGCCGTAGCACGGGTCTGGTACTCAGTATTAACCGCGCTCAATACGCTCCTGCCACTCGGCTTGGGTAAATTCCAACCCTTCACGCTCCCATGGTGGCACCGGCGTGAAGACTTCAACCAAAAAGTCGACAAATGCCCGGACTTTTTGCGATAGATGGCGCCGATGCGGGTAGAGCAGAAAATAGGCAGAGATATCATGCGGATATTGCGGCAATACTGGCACCAGCTCACCGCGACGAATCGCGGGCATAACCAACCAGGTCGATAGTCGCGCCAAACCCACGCCCGCTAATGCAGCCTCATACAACGCATCTGCCGTATTGGCACGAAAACTTCCCTTTACATGCAGCACACGGTGGCCATGCTCGGCATCCTCAAACGCCCAATCGTTAAACTGCGAGACTTCATAGAGCGTTAAACAGTTATGCTCAAGCAACGCCTCGGGCGTTCGTGGCTTTCCATGTTGCGCAATATAATGTGGCGAGGCGCAAATAATTCGGCGATTTACACACAAACGCCGGGCAATAAGCGAGGGGTCTTCCATTTGCTCGCGCCATTGAATGGCAACATCAATACCCTCTTCAATGAGATCGACATGCCGGTCGGTTAACTCAAACTCGACATTTAGCTCAGGATAGCGCTCAAGGAATTCATTAATACGCGGCAAGACCTCAACTCGGCCAAATGCCACCGTGGCAGCGACACGCAAGGTGCCGCGTGGATTTTCATTCAAGGCTGTGACCGCTTCCTCGGCCTCCTCGATCTCTTGGATGATGCGTGAACAGCGCTCGTAGTAAGCATGGCCAACCTCAGTGAGGCTCACTCGACGGGTCGTACGGTTAAATAGCCGCACCCCAAGTCGGTCCTCAAGTCGCCGAATCTGCTTACTCACCGCTGAGGGCGTAAGATCTAAATCGCGCGCTGCCGCCGAGAAGCTCCCTTTCTCAACCGAGCGGACGAACATCTGCATTTCCGCGGCGCGATCCATAACTATCTGTGCTCCTCATTCATTAATGCTTTGCCAATTTGAGGGATTATCTTATTTCAGGAACAGAGTAACCTTTTTCATTAATGAACATAACCGAAAAAGGATCATTGATGAAAAGTAACGCTCTGAAAAACACTGACATAGATGCCGCCATCCGTCAGGCCGAAATTATTCGTAGTGCGTATATCGCCGGCGCCTGCAAGTCCCTAGTCACGCGCATTCGGCATGGACTAGGCGAGCGTCAAGCCGCCCAGCATGGCCTTGCATCGCAGCACTAATCAACCTGGCAGTAGCGCACGCAAGCTCCAAAGCACGATCATTCCGGCCGCTAATGTGATGATCGTGCCCTTGGTTTGCCATGCCACCAATCCAGCCAGCATGCCGGCAGCAAGCTTTGGCCCATCAATATGGCCATCGGCCTGAACCTGCAAGATGCCGGGTAATACCAGGGCAGCAAATACCGCCGGCGGTACATAATTAAGCGCACGTCGCACGAGTCCGGGCAACCGTAATCGGCCACCAAAAACCAGAAATGATCCGCGCCATAGATAAGTACCTACACCAATGGCAATAATGACCCACCACAATGAATCATTCATGACGCCACCATTGCTCAGCGAGCACACCAGCTAAAATACCTGTAAGGGCGCCAAGTGTTAGCCCAAGTCCCGCCGGTAATCCGCCGCCTAGCACCGAAATACTGCCTGCCACCACGGCGGCCACCACCGAGGGGCGGCTTTGCACCGCTGGCATTAGCAGGGCCAGAAAAATTAACGGCACAATAAAGCCAAGCTCCCAGCTCGCCGGCATGGCGGTGCCTGCCCAATAACCAAAGGCAGTGGCTAATTGCCAGACCACCCACAACGGAATGGCCACACCAATAAAAAACCAATGCGCATTCGAGGCAGACGCATTATTCATCATCTTAGGCACGCTCAGCGCATAGGCCTGATCGGTTAATATATACGCCATTAGCGCGCGCCAACGTAGCGGCAAATAGCCAAAATATGCCGCAAGATGGGCGCTATACATAAGCATGCGCAAATTAATCAGGAGCGCGGTCATCACGACCAGGGGCGCGGCCGCCCCGGCATCCATTAACTGAATACTGGCGAGCTGCGCAGCCCCTGCGAACACAATGACCGACATTCCCAGCGTCAGCGCCGCGCCAAGCCCGGCATCAAGGCCGGCGACGCCAGCGGTGACACCAAAGGGAATGACAGCCGCGACCATCGGCGCGACTGCGCGTAATCCCGCTTGCACTGCCGCACGCCGCTCAGCCATAGCCTCTCCTCAATACCGTGCTTAGTTCGCCGGTGGCGCGGTCTGAATAAACGAGGGACGCTGTTTTAGTGCATCCAACCATTGTGCAACGAGCGGGTAATCGACTCGCCAACCCACTTCGTCCGAGAACCGATAATCAAACCAATCCAATGCCACACCCAAAGCAATCTGACCCAAATCAGGATCTCTACGCTCGCCTGAGCCAACCGCTTCGGCCAAACCAATAACCGCGCGCTGCATCGCCTCGCCACGGCGCTCGGCAAGCGCTGTGGTGGCATCACCATGACGGCGCTCTGTGAGCACCCCCACTCCTGAGTCAATACAGCCTAAGGCGCGACCCAGCTGGGTATGCACCCACTCCACTGCCTCACGCGGCATGAGTCGGGGCTCGGGGTAACGCCGCTCTAAATAAAGCACAATGACACCCGCTTCGGTGAGCGCATGACCATCATCGGTCACCAATGTTGGGACACGGCAGCTTGGATTAACAGCGAGCAACTCTGCCGGCGTCTGCCATGGATCAACAAAACAATACGCCACTCGATCGTTGAGCTGCTTTTCGACTAATGCCACTCGCACCAAGCGAGCATAGGGTGATGTTGGCGATGTGTAGAGCTTCATGATCTGCCCTCCCCATTCACGCTAGGCGTGGCCAAAACGCGAGTGCTCCCGCCACTGGGTTAATCGGTTGCTTGCATTGTTACCCAACATCAAAAGACAGGGTGTTAATACCAACGTTAGCACTGTTGCAAACGTTAACCCCCCAGCAATCGTGGCAGACAGTTGTGCCCACCACTGCGTTGAGGGCGCATTAAACTCAAGATTACGGCCTAACAAATCGACGTTCATTTTTAACACCATGGGCATAAGCCCAAGCACCGTTGTCACCGAGGTGAGCAGTACCGGGCGTAAGCGCTGGGCGGCGGTGCGCAAGATCGCCTCGCGCACCGGCATACCCTCGCTGCGCAAATTATTGTAGGTATCGATCAAGACGATGTTGTTATTCACCACAATGCCGGCAAGCGCAATCATACCCACGCCACCCATGACAATACTGAAAGGTCGCTGAGTGATTAAAAGCCCCAGCAGCACACCAGCCGTCGATAGCACAATGGCAGAGAGCACCAGCACAGTCTGATAAATGCTATTAAATTGCGTAATTAAGATGATGCTCATCAGCGCAATCGACACCGCAAAAGCGGTGGATAAGAACGATTGCGCCTCGCGCTGATCTTCATCCTCGCCTTTGAACTGAACACTGACACCCTGAGGTAGCGGATTGGCGGTTAAGGATTGCCGCAGCGCATCGACGCGCTCGTCAGCCAATCGTCCGGCTTTAATATCGGCACTAATGGTTAGCACGCGTTCACCATCAATGCGCTCGAGCGTGCCGGTTTTTGCCACCGGCAGAAAATCAACAAAATTACTGACCGGGACTTGGCCGTGTCGTGTCGGCACGCGAAGTTGGCCTAAGGTATCCAAACTGCGATCCTCAACAGGAAAGCGCACGCGTATATCGACCTCATCATCACTATTATCAGGCCGATAATCAGCAATCAAAACGCCGTTAGTCACCAATTGCACGGCATTACCAACCAGCTGGACATCCGCACCAAAGCGCGCGGCTTGCTCGCGATCCACCTGCAACGCCCAGTCGATACCCGGCAGCGGACGATTATCCTCAATATCTGCAAATCCGCCGAGCGTATCCATTCGCTCGCGAAGCGTATCGACACCGCCTGCAAGCTGATCGGGTAGGCCTGCAATTTGCAACTCAACGGGCTTGGCTTGACCAGGGCCCTGCTGCTGCTGGGTAATTTGCACCCGAATGCCAGGAATATCCGCAACCGCCTGACGAATATCTTCAATGATGCGCGCGGCCGGCCGGCGCTCTGTCCAATCCACAAAGTCTAGTTGCACCACACCAATCGCATCCCGGGCTAATGACTGACCACCGGTTCGGGTGGGATCGGCAAACGTCCGCGAATACGCATAACCCACCTCATCAAAGCCCATTAATCGCTGCTCAACGGCACGCACCAGTTGATCTTTTTCATAAACAGACAGATCGCCACGGGCTTGGACTTGAACCCGCGCATAATCTGGCTCAGTTGACGGGAAAAATTCTACCCCGGCGCCATACCGGCCATAGGCGATATAGGTTGCGACAACAGCCAATAGAATCAGCGCTAAGACACGGCCTGGGCGATCAATAGCACCTTTGAGCATGCCCAGATAACGGCCACTAAAGCCATCAAGCTCTGATAAATCACCCGTCTCAGCAATGCTGATGCGACGTTGATGCGCACCTTGAGCTGAGGCACCGCGCGCAAACCAACCACCCAGTACCGGTATAAAAATAAGCGCCATCGCAAGCGAGGCGGCCAGCGTTACCATCACGGTGATCGGTAAATACTTCATGAACTGGCCAACAATGCCGCCCCAAAACAATAACGGCACAAACACCGCTAAGGTGGTCACCGTGGCCGCGGTAATCGGCCAACTCATGCGCTGGGCGCCAAAGCGGTAGGCTTCAAGCGCCGAGCACCCCTCGGTCATTCTTCGCTCGGCTAACTCCACCACAACGATCGCCGCATCCACGAGCATGCCCACCACCAAAATCAGGCTAAAGAGCACCACGATATTCATGGTGTAGCCCATCGCATGCACGGCTAAGATACCGGTTAAAAACGCCCCCGGAATAGCAAGCCCCACGAGCAGCGCCGGCCGCCAACCCATCGCAGCCACCACGACGATCATAACTAGCACCACGGCAGTAATGACGTTATTTTGCAAATCTCGCAGCATTGTCCGAATGTCCTGCGAGCGGTCCTGCAAATACGTCACCTCCATGGAAGAAGGCCAGTCCCCGCGCATGTCCTCGACAATGGCCCGCACTTGGTCGTTGACCTCAATGATATTGGCGCCAACGCGTTTAGATACCTCCAATGTCACCGCAGGCTCGCCATTAAGTCGGGCAAACTCATTCGGGTCTTTAAACGTCCGCCGAACGCTAGCGACATCAGCAAAGGTGACCACCCGATCGCCGGATACTTTTACCGGCAAACTAAGAACATCTTCCATGGTCTCGATCACGCCCGGCACTTTGACCGACAGCCGACCAGCACCGGTATCGAGCGCCCCAGCGGCAATCAAGCGATTGTTTCGATCAACAAGGTTAAATAAATCAGCGTAAGCGATATCGTAGGTCTGCATCACTCGATCATCGACAGCCACCTCGAGTAGCTCCTCGCGATCGCCGCCAATATCCGCTTCCAGCACACCAGGGAGTGACTCAATACGATCCTGTAGCGACTCGGCAGTGCTAATGAGCGCACGCTCTGGAACCGGCCCCGATAAGGCCACTGTTAGCACCGGGAAAAGCGCAACATTCACTTCGCTGACCCGTGGCTCTTCCGCTCCTTGCGGCAGCTCAGAGCGGGCAATATCCACGCCTTCACGGACATCATCAAGCGCCCGATCCGCATCAAATCCGGCATCAAATTCCAATAATACCGAGGCAAAGCCTTCGGTCGCCGTACCTTTAATTTGATCAAGTCCTTCGATGCTCGACAGCTCGCGCTCCATCGGACGCACTAAAAGACGCTCAGCATCCTCGGGAGAGATCCCCTCATACGCCATTGAGACATAAATAATCGGGATATTAACGTCGGGCTCGGCCTCTTTTGGAATGCTTTGATAGGCAACAAGTCCCATCGCAATCACAAGCAAAAAAACAAGGGTGACTGCACGGCTTCGATTAAAAGCGGCATTAATCAGTGCACGCATGCCGTTCTAATCCGTATTGAGGACGGGGGTGACAGGCTCACCCTCGCGAACAAAACCTTGGCCAACCGTAATGAGGCGTAGTGCATCCGGCAATCCAGTCACCCACACGCCGTCCCGCTCAGCACGTACAATATCGACGGGGTAGAAAACCACTTCATCATTGGCATCTACCGCTTTAACACCTACCTGCCCGGTATCTTCAAGGGATAGCCAGGCGGGACTTAGAAAATGTGCTTGGGCACTATCTAGCGGGATTCTGACCGTGGCACTCATACCAACCGGCAGACCATCGGGGTTGGGGGCGGCCGCTTCCACCCGAAAGGTGCGCGATCCGGCATCGGCCGCTTCACTGATGTAGCGAACTTCACCGACAAGGGTATCGCCGGTGGCTAGAGTGATTTGCGCTTCGCGGCCTAAATTGACTTTACGAATGTCTTGTTGGGCAACATTCGCGACCACAATAAGCGGATCGCTATCAATAATACGCGCCACCGCATCGCCTACGCTGACATAGTCACCGACCTCAGCCGGGCGTGACTCAATACGCCCATCAATCGGTGCAACGATTTGGGTATCCGCTATTTCTTTATTAATGGCGTCAAGTTGCGCCCGAGCCGTGGCCAGAGCCGCTTGCGCTTCATTCAGCGCAATTTCTGATTGAAAACCGTCGTTTTGCAGGCGCTCAATCGCTAAAAAATCCGCTTTGCGCTGCGCGACTTTAGCCTCAGCTTCAGCTTGTTGAGAGACACGATCACCTTGGGCCAAACGTAAAATTAAATCGCCCTCAGCGACTTCATCACCCTCGGCCACTTGCACCTCAGCCACGCGACCTGCGGTTTCGGCACGCAGCTCAATATCATGTTCTGCTCGCGTTTGGCCTTGGTTTTCTAAAAACCGATCGATACGTTCTGCGCTAAAAGTCTGAACCTCTACCGCCATGCCGTCGCGCTCGGCCACCGGTGTGATCGCATTCGGTGTCGCCACCTTTTGCCCACCCCATAGACCGCTGAGCATCCAAATCACTAAAATAGCCGCAATAGCGGCCGCAATTAGGTAAGACTTGCGATTCACTCGCGTTCACTCCCGCCAAAATGGTGACCAAACTTGGCTGCTTTGGTTTCTAAATAGGCATGGTTATGCGGATTGCGGCCAGCCAGTAACGGCAAGCGCTCAATCACCTGAATGCCAGCCGCCTCCAGCCCAGCGACTTTACTCGGGTTATTGGTCAATAAACGTAGGCGCTGCACCCCAATGGCCTCTAGCATGGCTGCGGCCACCCCGTAATCTCGTGAGTCTGGCGCAAACCCTAGGGCTTCATTCGCTTCAACGGTATCGGCACCCGCCTCATCCTGCAGGGCATAGGCACGAATCTTATTAAGCAGCCCAATCCCACGGCCCTCTTGGCGTAGATACACAATCACGCCCTCACCGGCGTTACCAATCTGCTGCATTGCCGCTTCTAGCTGAGGGCCGCAGTCACAGCGCTGGCTAAACAGCGCATCGCCGGTTAAGCACTCTGAATGCACACGCACCAAGGGCGCTTTTGCCGCGGCCGGGTTGCCCATAACCAACGCCACATGCTCACTCCCCTGGGTATCCTTAAACCCATGAATAAGAAATTCGCCCCATGGCGTTGGCAAACGCGCATGTCCTGTCTCATGCGCACTTGTGGGATTGATGCTGGCTGCTTTTGACATGCGTTTAGATTATCACGCGCCTCGCTGGTGCGGCGCATCAAAATCTAGCACCGGCCCCACTGGAATCACACCGGTCGGGTTAATCATCGGATGGCTGGTGTAGTAGTGGCGCTTGATATGCTCAATACTCACCGTCTCTGCAATGCCCGGCTGTTGGTAGAGATCACGCAGGTAACCGGCAAGATGCGGGTAGTCATCAATGCGCCGTTGATTGCATTTAAAATGGCCGACATACACCGCATCAAATCGAATCAGCGTAGTAAATAATCGCCAATCCGCTTCAGTGATTTGCTCGCCGGTTAAGTACCGCTTCTCACCCAGCCGCGCTTCCAACTCATCGAGTGCATTAAAAAGCTCACCGACCGCTTGCTCATATGCCGCTTGGGTAGTCGCAAACCCAGACTTATACACGCCATTGTTAATGGCGTGGTAAATACGCTCGTTTAAGGCATCAATTTGCGCGGCTTTCGCGTCTGGATAAAGATCAAGCGCTTGATCGACCCCGTCCAAATCGTTAAAGGCGGTGTTGAGAATTCGCACTAAATCGGCGGATTCGTTATTAACGATTGTGGCCTGCTCGCGATCCCATAACACCGGGACTGTGACTCGGCCGGTGTAGTGGCTATCGGCTTTTTGATACAGCGCATGCAGATACTCAAAGCCATAGAGCTCATCGTCGGTGGCGCCGGGATAACGCCCATCGAAATGCCAGCCACCATTGCCCATGTAAGGATGGACAACGGATACGCCCATATGCGGCTCCAAACCCTTTAATCGCCGCACGATCAAAGTTCGATGCGCCCACGGACAGGCCAGCGAGACATAGAGGTGATAGCGCCCAGAGGCTGCCGGGAAGGCGCCATCGGCTTGGCCGATCCAATGTCTAAAGACGGTATCTGGGCGCTCAAATCGCCCACCGGTTGATTCGGTGTCATACCACTGATCGTGCCAGACGCCATCGACAAGTAATCCCATGCGGCCTCCCCTTAGCTAGCAAGCTTGGTGGTAATTTCAGCTACATGCTTACCTTGGAATCGAGCAATGGTGAGCTCATTTTCACTGGGCTGACGACTGCCATCGCCATCCGCGAGTGTTGTTGCGCCATACGGTGTGCCGCCGGTAATTTCATCCATTGTTGTGAGTTCGGGGCAGGAATACGGTACGCCAACGACAACCATGCCCTGATGAAACAATGTGGTGTGAAATGAGGTAAGGGTGGTCTCTTGCCCACCGTGCTGGCTGCCCGTACTGGCAAATACACTGCCCACTTTACCGATTAGTTTGCCAGCCGCCCAAAGCCCGCCGGTTTGATCGAGGAAGTTGCGCATTTGGGCGGCCATGTTGCCAAAGCGTGTCGGCGTGCCAAAAATAATGGCGTCATAGTCAGCAAGCTCATCCGGCGCCGCAATTGGGGCCGTTTGATCGAGCTTAGCGCCTGCGCTTTTCGCCACATCCTCTGGCATGAGTTCAGGCACGCGCTTAATCGCGACTTCGGTGCCGGCGACGCTGCGAGCGCCCTCAGCAATAGCCCCTGCCATGGTCTCTACATGACCCCAAGTACTGTAATAAAGCACTAAAATTTTACTCACAATTCATCTCCGTTATCGCCATTAACCCATGGCATTAGTTGATCTATATTTGAGTCAGGATAGACGCTTCAATCCTACAACCGTTAATTTATGAAATGACCGATGGATCATCCCCGGTCAGCGCTTTGCCGGCCGCCCGCGCCATACCCCGAATCACCACCCATTCCGCCTGCACGCGGCGCAGGCTACCCTGCCATGCTGCGCGAGCATCATCGCGACTTTCAGCGCTCAGCGTACCGGCAGCAAGCCGGCGTGAATACATCGCTAAGGCCCGCTCAGCACTGGCATCCATCGAATACCTCGCCGCTGTATCGGCCATTGCTTCGACCACAATTGCCGGGGGTTTGTTGCGTTGTTTATCGCCGCTTGAGTCTGCCCAACCCAGCCATTCAGTCAATGCCTTGGCAAACGCGGTTGGCGAGGCATTCGCCGTGAGCAAACGGCCATTAAAGCCATCCTTAACCACCTCACGTGCGCCGGGGGCATCAAGTGCGATGACCGGTACGCCAGCGGTCATGGCCTCTGCCAACACCATGCCTTGGGTTTCTGTTAACGAGGCAAACGCAAACACATCCATGGCGGCATAGGCATCCGCCAAGCTTGGTAAGCCAAGCGTCCCGGGGCGATGCAAGCGCGCGCTCAGTCCAGCCTCGGCAAAACTCTGATCAATTGCTGCGCTCTCTGTGCCATCTCCTAGCATTAAACAATGCGCCGTTGGCTCAGCCCTGAGTGCAGCCTGTATGGCATTGCTGAGATAGTGCAGATTTTTTTCTTCGGCGAGGCGGCCTACATGCCCAATGACTCGGGCCGTTTTAGGTATGCCATGCTCGGCGCGAAAACGCGCCCCATTGCCGCGGCCAAAGGCCTGCTGATCAATACCCGTCGGCAGGACAGCCACAGGCGCATTGACGCCGCGTTCATGCAGTAAATCAGCAATACTCTCGCTAGGCGCGATAACCTGATCACAGCTATTGCCATAGCTTGTTGAGAGTTCGATAACAAACCGTTTTAACGCAGGCGAGTCGCCCGGCACATAGTGGGTATACGCTTCATAGAGGGTGTGCTGGGTGAATAGCAAAGGGCATTGACGCTCAGCGGCGACCCGCAGTGCGGTTGAACCGATGAGAAACGGGTGATGGGCATGAATAATATCCGGGTTAAAAGCATCCAAGGCCTCATCGAGCTTGCCTGGCACCGGCAAGACCACTGAAAAGTCGCTGCCATTGAAATTTTGCAGGGCCGGGATGCGAACGACATCAGGCTCATCCGCTGGCATTTCTGGAAATACCGGGGCAACCACTAACACCCGATGACCGCGATCGCGAAACGCTTCGGTAAATGCCGTGACAGAATGCGCAACACCGCCGACATGTGGCGTGTAGGTGTTGGTCATCATGACAATATTCATGTCATCAGCTCCGCTGGACGCAATGAATGAATCACTTCAGTCAATCGTCATAATTGACATTTCTATGTCGATTTTATGACTAACCTGTGTAAACTTGGTCGATCTGAGGCCAAATTTGGCACACTCCCACCACTAAACGGAGATCGATGATGAATCCCGATCTGGATTATCATTACGAGCAGATCATTCGTGGTCTTGGCGAAGATGTTGAGCGCGAGGGTCTGGTTAAAACGCCCTATCGTGCCGCCCGCGCTATGGAATATCTCACCGAGGGTTACCACCAATCGCTCGATGATATTGTCAACGATGCATTATTCGAATCCGACAGCGATGAAATGGTCATTGTTCGTGATATCGAATTTTACTCGCTTTGTGAACATCATGTGTTGCCCTTCATTGGCCATGCCCAAGTCGGTTATATTCCCAATGGAAAAGTCATCGGGTTATCCAAAATTGCTCGTATTGTTGATATGTACGCGCGGCGACTGCAGATTCAAGAAAAACTCGTTCGCGATGTAGCCAATGCCATCCAAGAGGCAACCGGCGCACTCGGCGTGGCGGTGCAAATGGATGCCCGGCATCTATGCATGATGATGCGCGGTGTCAGTAAGCAAAATGCCGAAATGAGTTCGTCGGTCATGCTGGGGACGTTCCGTAGCTCAGAATCGGCTCGTAATGAATTCCTCCAGCTCATTCGCAGGCGTGCAGCGTGAGCCAAGAGAACTGGAATCGGCCGCTTTCGCGCATTCACATTAAAGACTTGCGCCTGCGCACGTTTATTGGGTTTAACGATGAAGAGCAGCGCAAGCGCCAAGACGTCGTTGTTAATATCCGCATTGACTATGACGCCTTATCGGCGGCGAGAGGCGATAGCGTAGCCGAGGCGCTCGATTATAAAACCATCACCAAGCAAGTCATTGGCCATGTCGAAGACAACCGCTTTTTGCTACTTGAGAAGCTCGTCAATGATTTAGTCGAAATAGTGATGGCGCATGCGGCTGCTCATGCGGTTCAGGTTGAAGTCGATAAACCGCATGCCTTGCGCTTTTCTGACTCGGTATCGTTGTCCATGTCAGCCAATCGCCAGTCCGGCTAACGGGCAGCGATAGCTGGCGGTATTGGCATGAGCCTAAGCGCCTATCTCTCGCTGGTTGTTATTTGTGCATTAGGTGCAATCTCTCCCGGCCCGAGCCTTGCCGTGGTGCTGCGTAATACCTTGTATGGGGGTCGTCGCTATGGCGTTTTGACAGGATTAAGCCACGGGGCTGGGGTGGGACTGTATGCACTGGCGACCGCGCTTGGCCTGGCCACACTCATCACCACCCATGCGGGCATTTTTGAAGGATTAACGCTTGCCGGCTCGGCCTACTTATTATGGCTAGGGGCCAGTGCCTTGCGCGGACAAGGGGCATTGAAGGCCACCGCCAACCCTCTCTCAACGCCAGCCACTCCGAGCCCGCATATCCGTGCAATCGATGCCTTACGGGATGGGTTCACGATTGCCTTGCTTAACCCGAAGATTGGGCTATTTTTCTTAGCGCTGTTTAGCCAGTTGGTTCAACCCCTAAGCGGCATTTGGACCGTGGCCTTGTTGGCAGGAACAGCGAGTGGCATTGATGCCCTTTGGTACATCACCGTTGCCGCGGCACTCTCAGCGACAGGTGCAACGGCATGGCTGCGCCGTCATGGCCTTTGGATCGAGCGTTTAACCGGTGCGCTATTGGTGTTTTTAGCGCTAAGCACCGCGATTAATGCGATAACAACACCGGCAGCGTCATTTCATTGAGAATGCGCCGAGTGGTCCCGCCTAGCACCATTTCCCGAAAGCGCGACCGCCCATAGGCTCCCATCACTAAGCAATCAGCCCGCCTATCAGCGGCCGCGGAGAGCAAGGCATCCGCCACCGGGATGTCGCTGATCGCTTGACTGGATGCTTCAACATTAACCCCATGCCGAGCTAAGTGCGCGGCAATATCCGCTCCGGGCAAATCCCCGTGACGCTCGCGGGGGCCTTGCTGGCTGCCCACAACTAAGACATGCACCTGATCAGCAGCCTGCAAAAATGGCATCGCATCAGCCACCGCTCGCGCTGACTCACGCTCGCCATCCCAACCAATGACAATACGTTTGCCAATTGCTCGTTGCTCCCAAGCATAAGGCAGTGCCAATACCGGCCGACCGGCCATGACCGCGGCCTGACCGGGCAAATCGGATGGCACCAAATCAGCCGGACGTTCCGGATCCACCTGGCCCACAATCAGTAGATCGGCGTAGCGTGCTTGCAGGGCAATCACATCAACTGTACTGCGATCCACCCGCAAATCCTCAACCGATCGCCACTCCGTGCTAAGGCCGCGGTTGGCAAGCACTTCATTAAAGGTGTCCGCCAAGCGAAGGTTGCGCGAGCGCCAAGCATCGCGGTAGCGATCCAGTGCATCCGGTGGCAAATACTCAGCGTGAGCAGCGAGCGGTTCAGCCACCGCAAGCCCGGTGAGCCGGGCCCCATGGGTCTGGGCAACGTCCGCCGCCGCGCCAACATGGGCATGCTCATGGCCATCATCATTAAGGTAGAGCAAAATATCGGCAATCATGGTGGGTTTCCCTTGTTCTGGCTAAGGCATGTCATCTAGCTTAACCCGATTGGAAAGCACCACGTAAACACCATCAAACGCGCAGAGCACTGATAGACTAGCAACTATTTAGGGAGTGAGCGGTCAGATCGCGCAAGTCATTCTCAATCGTTTACACACTCGCAAGCAGGACTGCGTTCATGAAAACCTTGACCCGAATTTTGATTGCGCTGGCGCTTCTTGGCGTAATCTTTGGCGGCATTTTTGGCTATAAATTAATCTTCCAAACACAGGGCGGAGGCTTTGGCGGCGGCCCGCAGGCTGTCAATATTACCGCAACCACCGTCGCTGCAGAACGGTGGCGCGGCCAGCAGCGTGCCGTAGGCAGTCTCGTGGCTGTTGAGCAAGTGGCCGTTAGTACGGAAGTGGCCGGAATTATCGAATCCATTGGCTTTACCTCTGGCGCGGAGGTGAGCGCTGGCGATACCTTGATCGAGCTTGATGACCGTGTCGATCGCGCCGAGCTTGAGGGCCTTGAAGCGCAGGCTGCGCTTGCCCGCATTGAATTTGAACGCGCTGAAAATCTGCTACCGCAACGGGCTATCTCACAATCACAATTTGATGAAGCACGGGCACGACTCGATAGTGCAACCGCCGCTGCCCGGAGCCAAGAAGCCCGCATTCAGCAAAAATCGATTAGTGCACCGTTTGATGGTGTCTTAGGCATTCGCAATATCAGCGTGGGCCAGTTCTTAGCGCCTGGCACGGAAATTGTTGAACTACGCCGGCTTGATCCCATCTATGTTGATTTCAGTCTGCCAGAGCGATTTTTGCCTAATCTTCAGACAGGACAAACGGTACAGGTTAGTACCAGCGCCTATGATGAGCGCTTTGAAGGCGAGATTACCGCCATTGATAGCGGTATCGCAGAATCCACCCGATCGGTATCGGTACGAGCCACATTAACGAATGCAGACGCGCGCCTACGTCCGGGAATGTTTGCCCGCGTGACCGTCCTTGAGCCGATGAGCCGAGAGGTGCTGACCATTCCGCGAACAGCGGTTAACTTCAATACCTACGGTGATTTTGCGCTGCGCATTAATGAGACCGATCAAGGCCGCATTAGCGAGCAGGTACAAATTCGCACGGGTGAAGTACGCGATGGCCGAGTTGAAGTGCTAGAGGGCCTAAGTGAGGGTGATCGCGTGGTCTCCGCGGGGCTTGTCAAAGTCCGACCCGGACAGCCGGTTACGATTGATGAAAGTGTGAGCATGGATCCATCGGAGGTCACAGGCCGATGAAGTTCACCGATATTTTCATTAACCGTCCGGTACTCGCGACGGTGGTGAGCTTATTAATTTTGCTCGCCGGCGTTCGATCGCTCGATTTGCTTGAGGTACGCCAATACCCGTCAACAGAGAATACCGTTGTCACGGTCACCACCAGTTTTCCGGGTGCTGACAGTGAACTTGTCCAGGGCTTTATCACTCAGCCTCTACAGCAAGCGATCGCCGAAGCCAGTGGCATTGATTACATCACCTCCGAGAGTCGCCAGGGGCGCTCCACGATTGAGGTGAATATGGCGCTTAATTACGATGCCAATGCCGCGGTATCTGAAATTCAGGCTAAGGTCGCTAGCCAACGCAACGTACTACCGGCTGAAGCCCAAGATCCAGTGATTGAATCGAGCACGGGTGATCAGACCGCGCTCATGTACATGGCCATTTACAGTGAACAGGTACCGGTCCCTGAAATCACTGACTTTGTGAACCGGGTCATTCAGCCTCAGGTTCAAGCGCTTCCTGGCGTAGCCAAAGCCCGTGTATTTGGGCGTTCACCGGCAATGCGAATTTGGCTTGACCCCGAGCGCATGGCCGCCCTCGATGTCACGGCGACTGAGGTCACCAACGTGCTTCGGGCCAATAATTACCAAGCGGGCATTGGCAATACCAAGGGCGCGTATACCCAAATCAATTTATCGGTCACCACCGATGTTAGCGATCCGGAGGAATTTCAAAGCCTCGTGGTTCGTGAAGATAATGGCAGTGTCATTCGGCTTGAGGACATTGCTGAAACCGATTTTGCTTCAGAATCTTATTCATCAGCGGCTTGGTATAAAGGCCAGCCATCGGTGTTTATTGCCGTTGAGCAGGCGCCCGGCGCTAACCCACTCGATGTTGCCGGCGCGGTAACCGAGACCCTGCCAGAGCTCCGTGGCCAACTGCCCGAAGGCCTGCAGCTCGCGCTGCCCTATGATGCGAGCGAATTTATCGAAGATTCGATTACCGAGGTATTTAAAACCATCGCTGAAGCGGTGCTCATTGTCCTTGCGGTGATCTTTTTAACCATCGGCTCGTTTCGGGCCGCGATTGTTCCATCCATTGCCGTGCCGCTATCCCTTGTGGGTGCTGCGAGTCTCATGCTCGCATTGGGCTATTCGTTAAATCTCCTAACCCTATTATCCCTCGTGCTTGCAATTGGTCTGGTGGTCGATGACGCCATCATCGTGGTGGAAAACATTCATCGTCATATTGAAGAGGGTATGACGCGGTTTGATGCGGCCATTACGGGGGCTCGCGAGCTTGCGGTGCCCATCATTGCCATGACCACAACACTGCTTGCCGTTTACGCCCCCATTGGTTTTATGGGCGGGCTTGTTGGCACGTTGTTTACCGAGTTTGCTTTTACCTTGGCCGGTGCGGTGCTGATCTCTGGCATTGTGGCGCTGACCTTCTCGCCTATGCTCTCAGCTAAAGTGTTAAAACCGGGCGGCAACCAAGGTCGCTTTGAGGGATTTGTCGAGCATCGATTTAATCGCTTGGCCGAGGTCTATAAATCAAGCCTGCACAGCCTGCTCGATACCAAAAGTGTGCTTATATTATTTGGCGCGATCGTGCTGGGCTCGAACTACTTTATGTTCACCATGAGCGAAAATGAGCTCGCCCCAACCGAAGATCAAAGTATTTTGTTCTTTCAAGGCTCTGCGCCGCGTACGGCCACATTTGATTACCTATCGACGTTTGCACGCGAGTATCAAGATGCCGCTGAGAGCATCCCTGAATACAGCGAAACTTTCATGATTATTGGTGGTTTATCGCCAGACACAGTGTTTGGTGGGCTTAAAATGGTGCCCATTAGTGAGCGCGAACGCAGCCAAACGCAGGTTCAAGGCGAGATGACCGCAAAGTTCACACCAAACCCGGGACTCGATACCGCGGTGTTTCCACGACCAAGCCTACCTGGCTCAGGCGGCGGATTGCCGGTGCAATTTGTGATCACCACATCGGATAGCTACGAAGCGCTCGATAGCATGGCCAACGGCCTTATTGGTCAGGCTATGGGCAGCGGTAATTTTCTATTTTTGAAAAAGTCAGTGGAGTTTGATCGCCCGGTCATTACCCTTGAAGTCGACCGCGACAAAGCCGCCGATTTAGGCATTAGCATGGCTGATTTGGGTAGTAACCTCTCGAGCATGCTCGGTGGAGGCTATGTTAATCGATTTAACCTCGATGGCCGGAGCTACAAAGTTATTCCGCAAATTGACCGGCAATTTCGCATGAATGCCGACAGACTCAATGACCACTACATCGAAACGCCGGCAGGTGAGCAGGTGCCGCTTGCGAGTTTGGTCACGATGTCTCAATCCATTGAACCAAGCTCACGCAATCAGCACCAACAACTCAACGCATTAACGCTTGAGGGTATTATGGCTCCAGGTGTACCCCTTGGTGATGCCCTTAACTATCTCGAAAAAACCGCAAGCGGTGTCCTCCCGGCTAATTACAGTGTGGATTACACCGGCCAGTCGCGGCAGTTTGCTAATCAAGGTAGCGCTCTGGTGCTAACCTTCTTTTTATCCATTTTGGTGATTTATTTGGTGCTCGCTGCCCAGTTTGAGAGCTGGCGAGATCCGGCAATTATCTTGGTATCGGTGCCCTTGAGTATCGCCGGTGCGTTAGCGTTTATTACCCTTGGGGTGGCGAGCATTAATATCTACACCCAAGTGGGGCTAATCACGCTGATTGGTGTGGTGGCAAAAAACGGTATTTTGATTGTGGAGTTCGCCAATAACCTGCAAATCAAACAAGGCTTAGGTAAGCGCGAAGCGGTAGAGGAAGCGGCAGCCATTCGCCTGCGGCCGATCATAATGACCTCGCTGGCGCTCATTATGGCCATGGTGCCGTTGTTAATCGCCAGCGGCCCGGGCGCGGTTAGTCGTTTTCATATCGGTCTTACCATTGCGACGGGGCTGGGTATCGGCACAATCTTTACCCTATTTGTGCTGCCTGCGTTTTATTTGCTGCTCGCCCGCGATCACAACGCAAATACGCCCGCAAGCACAGCATGAGTCAGAGGAAAATGGCCGTGATCGCCCGCGGCCTCGCTCGTGCCTATGGCGGCGTTAACGTGGTGGATGGGATTGATTTAGATATCCCGGAAGGCGAATGCTTTGCCTTACTCGGGCCCAATGGAGCGGGCAAAACCACCACGCTAAGAATGCTGCTTGGGCTAACGCCACCGAGTGCCGGCACTATTCGGGTATTGGATGAGCCTATCCCTGAACGTGCCCGAGCCATGCGTGAGCGCGCCGGCATTGTTCCGCAGTTTGATAACTTAGATCCTGATTTCAGCGTACGCGAAAATCTCATTACCTACGGCGCCTATTACGGTGCGCGGCGCCAAGTGGTTGAAGCTCGAATGGATGATCTATTGGCTTTTGCTGAGCTCAGCGAACGCGCCGATGACCCAATTCAAGGATTATCGGGTGGCATGCGCCGGCGGCTGACTCTGGCCCGTGCCTTGGTCAATGACCCCGAACTGATCGCCTTGGATGAACCAAGCACAGGCTTAGATCCGCAAGCACGACAACATATTTGGGAGCGTTTGCACACGCTTCGTCGGCAAGGCCGGACACTATTGCTAACCACGCATTACATGGAAGAGGCTGAGCGCTTATGTGATCGCGCCGCCATTATCGATCATGGCCGGATTGTTGCCTGTGATAGCCCGCGTGATTTAATCGCTCAGCACATTGAACCGCATGTGGTTGAGCTGCGGGGGGATTTGGCATTGCAGTGGCTTGAACCCGGGGCCGATAGGCTAGCGCCACTGGCCAACGCCGGTCTACGCGTTGAGCCTGTGGGAGAAACCGTGCTCATTTACGGCATCGCAAGAGAGGCCCTACTTGAGCATGTCGAAGCGCTGATTGGTCAGGGTTATCTCTACCGCCCCGCGAGTCTTGAAGATGTCTTTTTACGCCTTACTGGCCGCGATTTGAGAGATTAATGTCTGCGATTAGCTTGCGCGATCAACTGCTGGAAGCGCCGCAATTGAGCTTGCGTTTTATCGCTGTGTGGCTGAGAAATCTACGCGTCTGGCGTAAGCTCATGCTGCCCTCGTTGCTTGGCAACTTTGGTGAGCCAGTACTCTACCTACTCGCGCTTGGCTATGGACTAGGCCAATTCGTTGGCGAGATTAACGACATGCGCTATATGGTGTTTCTTGCCAGTGGCATTGTGTGTTCGGCCGCAATGACAGGGGCAACGTTCGAGGCGCTGTATTCAGCCTACACGCGTTTAACCATCCAGCAGACCTGGGCGGCCATGCTCGCCGCACCCATGAACGTCGATGATGTGGTGCTAGGAGAGATCGCGTGGGCGGCAACCAAAGCACTGATTAATGCAAGCGCGATTGTGCTTGTGGCCGCTTTGCTTGGGTTGGTTGCAGGGCCTGAGGCGATGCTTGTTTTGCCGGTGATTTTACTCGCCGGGTTTGCCTTTGCCGGCATTGCGATGATCGTGACCACAATCTCGCCGAGCTATGATTTCTTTTTGTACTATTTCACGCTGGTAATGACGCCCATGCTTTTACTCTCAGGCGTGTTTTTCCCACTCTCGAGTCTGCCAGATGCCGTTGCCATTGGCGCACAGCTCCTGCCGCTTGCCCATGTGGTGATGCTCGTCAGGCCGCTTATGACCGGCGGCAGTGTCGATCTACCACTGCTACATTTAGGCGTGATTATTGGCTATATCGTCGTTACCTATTGGATCAGTGCAGCACTCGCCCGTCGCCGGTTAATAAAATAATCCGCCCGCCGACAAACGGCTATGGATAAGA
This sequence comes from Spiribacter sp., assembly GCA_031581365.1. Lineage (GTDB taxonomy): Bacteria > Pseudomonadota > Gammaproteobacteria > Nitrococcales > Nitrococcaceae > Spiribacter. Next base: position 27,076 of record JAVLBI010000013.1, read on the forward strand.
CGCCCTAGTACTGAATCAATGAAATGACCGGCGCATCGGTCATCCGCTCACGGGCTTTAAGAAAGCTAAGCTCGATGAGAAAAAAGTAACCAAGCATCTCCGCGCCTAATCGGCGCAGTAAGTCACTTGTGGCCCTTGCGGTGCCCCCGGTGGCAAGCAAATCATCAATAATTAATGTGCGCGCGCCCTTGTGCAACGCGTCCCGATGAACTTCAAGCGCGTCAGTGCCGTATTCAAGCTCATATTCACAGGAGTGCACATCGGCGGGGAGTTTGCCGGGCTTGCGCACGGGAATAAAACCCGCACCGATATGATGTGCTAGCGCCGCGCCAAAGATAAAACCTCGGGATTCTGTGCCGACAATATACGCCGGCATGGGTCCTTCGATTGCATCGGCGAGTAGATCAATCGAGGCTTTAAAGCCGGCTGCATCACCGAGCAATGGCGTGATGTCTTTAAAAATAATGCCGGGCTTGGGGAAATCGGGGATATCCCGTATTAACCCCTCGACTTGGGCGATCTTCGCAGTACGCTCGTGACTAGCAAGGCTCATCAACCATTTCTCCCACAATGATCCAACCTAGGACAGACTATTCTATGCGATTTGCTTATGCCGAGTCGCGGCCATCACCTAAGCCGTCGCGAATATAGCGTAGGTGCGTTTCCGCAGCGTCCACGGCTGCCGTGACGTCATGCTGCTGAATGGCTTCGACTAAATCGCGGTGTTGCTTACGCAGCGCCTCTTCGCCGAGATGGCTAATGAGCATCGCCGCGCGGGCCCGTCGGACATGCTCGCGTAGCACGGAGAATAAACCTCGCATCATGGTGACCAACGCCACATTATGACTGGCTTCGGCCACGGCCAAATGCAATCGCGCATCCCAATCCGCGGCTTCATCGGCCTTGCCATTCGCTTGGGCTGATTCCATACGATTTAGCGCTTCATTAATCGCATCCAAGTCTTTGTCGGTCGCGCGCCGGGCGGCAAGGTCAGCACATAAGGTCTCGACGCCTTGGCGGAGCTCAAGGACATCAGCAACCGCTTTCGGCTGGCCGTCCATGAGTCGTAGCAAGGGATCGGTCAAGCTTGGTGCGGTGACTTCGGCAACGGTGTAGCCGGCGTTACGCCGAACACTCAGTAGCTCTCGGGAGACAAGACGGAGCAAGGCCTCACGCAGCGATGCCCGCGAGACATGCATTAAGCGAGATAATTCTCGTTCTGCCGGCAGGGCATCGCCGGCATGCAGTTGGCCCTCGACAATGAGTCGTTCGATGGACTCGGCAATGGCATCGGATAGCCGGCCATCTGAGGGCGACTCAATCGGCGAAAATAATCTCTCCACTAATGCGCATCTCCGGTGGCTCGTTTTGCATCGGCAGCGGCGAGCGCAAGCAAACACGCACGGCATAGGCAATCATCATATTCGCGAGCAATAGCCTCGCGGACTTCATCGCTCAGTACGACATCAACACACTGACAACGATGAATACTGCCCTGACGGCACTCAAATCCATTACCGCAACGCAGGCAGTGTTTGAGCTCGTGCTCAGGCATGGTTGCTCGGTTTGCTGGCAAAAGCATCCGCCGCTAGCCAGCCGCCCGCCGCGGCCTCGCGCTCAAGCCGGTCCATGATCTCAAGCCGCGTTTTCTCTGAGTAATCGCGCCAATCGGTAATTTCTTCTTGCGTTCGACCACAGCCAATACAGCGGCCTTGTTCGACTTCGCAAATACTCACACACGGGGATGAAATAGCCACGCAACCTCCAGAATATGTTGAGCTTGTGTTGTACCAGAAACCCAAGGCTTAGACCAAGCCAAAACGCGCCTTTGGGGAGCGTTTTATCCCGTGCTCAGTGGTTCCGTCGTTTGCTTACAGCCGCTATAGTGTTGGTCAGACCATAGGAGGAGACATCATGGCCACTGCCATTGATCAACAACAAGCATCCCGTCAAATCGGCCATTATGTGAATGGCAAAGTCGTTGCTGGAGAATCCGGCGGCCGCACCAGCCCGGTATATAACCCTGCCACCGGCGAGCAAAGCGCCACGGTTGCCCTCGCCTCGGCCGCGCAAGTGAAACGCATCATTGCTGAGGCGGCGAAAGCGCAAAAGGCCTGGGGCGCGACACCGCCGCTGCGCCGGGCGCGTGTGATGTTTCGGTTTAAAGCGCTCATCGAAGAGAATCATGATCGACTCGCTGAGTGCATTACGCGCGAGCACGGTAAGACTTTTTCTGATGCCAAAGGCGAAGTCACTCGCGGTCTTGAAGTCGTCGAGTTTGCTTGTGGTATTCCGCATTTACTCAAAGGCGAGCATTCGCCCAATGTGGGCACCGGCGTTGATAGCCACTCGATGCAGCAGCCAGTGGGGGTTTGCGCGGGCATCACACCCTTTAACTTTCCGGTAATGGTGCCGCTTTGGATGGCGCCAGTCGCGCTTGCCTGTGGCAATAGCTTTATTTTAAAGCCATCAGAAAAAGATCCCTCGGCCGGGCTTCTGCTTGCTGGCCTATTGACTGAAGCGGGATTGCCGGAGGGAGTGTTTAACCTCGTCAATGGTGATAAAGAGGCAGTTGATACCCTGCTAACTGATCCCAGCGTGGGGGCGATTAGCTTTGTTGGCTCGACGCCGATTGCGCAATACATCTACACCACAGGTGCCGAGCACGGGAAACGCGTGCAAGCGCTTGGCGGGGCAAAAAATCATGCGGTGATCATGCCCGATGCGGATATGGAGCAAACCGTTGATGCCCTAATGGGCGCGGCCTATGGCTCGGCGGGTGAGCGTTGCATGGCCATTTCTGTTGCTGTGCCTGTGGGTGAACAAACAGCGGATCGCCTTGTTACTGCTCTGCAATCGCGCCTTGAGACGCTAACCGTTGGCAATGGCCTAGATCAGCCCGAACCGGAAATGGGCCCACTTGTGACTGCGGCTCACCGCGATAAGGTCGGGCATTATTTGGCAATTGGTGAGGCTGAGGGCGCTGAACTCGTTGTTGATGGGCGTAAGGCTTCGCATAATGGCAGTGCGGATGGATTTTTTATCGGTGGGTCGTTATTTGATCGGGTCCGTCCTGGCATGCGCATTCATGCCGAGGAGATTTTTGGACCGGTGCTAAGCGTCGTTCGCGTGGCTGACTTTGAGGAAGCACTTGGGGTAGTTAATGGTCATGAGTTTGCGAATGGCACCGCGATCTTTACCCGTGATGGCGATACCGCGCGTACCTATACCGAACGCGTTGAAGTGGGCATGGTGGGGGTTAATGTGCCCATCCCGGTGCCTATGGCCTTTCATAGCTTTGGTGGCTGGAAGCACTCGCGATTTGGCGTATTACATGCCCATGGCCCGGATGCCGTGCGCTTTTATACGCAAATGAAAACGGTAACGAGTCGCTGGCCGCAGGGGATTCGGGATGGCAGTGGGGAGGGTAGCGCCTTTGTTATGCCCACCATGCGCTAGTGGCAAACACTGTTACGCTCTCAGGTATGGAAAATTTACCTGAGCCTGATGTTGAGCATTTTAAAGCGGTGCTGCTTGAGTTAAAGCGCGAGCTCGAGGCGCTAGATGAAACGCGGACCGCCTCTGAGGCAACGGTTGAACTGGATCAAACGCGGGTGGGCCGGCTCTCGCGCATGGATGCCATGCAACAGCAGGCAATGGCTAAGGCTACCGGTGAGCGCACCAAGCTTCATCTCACCCGCATTGCCTCAGCGTTGCGGCGCTGTGAGGAGGGTGGCTATGGCGAGTGTTTGCATTGCGGCGAGCTCATTAATCCTAAACGCCTTGCGATTGATCCTGCCGCGACGCTCTGTGTGGCTTGCGCTGATCGCTAAGCGCTTAGAGCCACTAACTTAAAAACAGCGCATAAGCGGGATTATCAGACTCATTCCGGTAGGGATAGCCTAGTGCATCTAGGCTTTGCTCGAACTTCTCACGTTGTGCTGGCGGCACCTGAATACCCACTAACACACGGCCATAGTCCGCCCCGTGATTGCGATAGTGGAATAACGAAATATTCCAACGCCTGCCAAGGCGCTTTAGGAAATTAAGTAAAGCGCCCGGGCGCTCGGGAAAGCGTACGTGATAGAGCACTTCATCGCTGACGTTATGGCCGCGTCCACCGACCATATGCCGGACATGGACTTTCGACATTTCATCATCAGTGAGATCGAGCACGGAATACCCCCCCGCCTCAAGAATCCCCACCACCTCATCGCGCTCGGCTAATCCATCGTTTAAGCCGATGCCTGCAAACACATGCGCTTCATCGGCCTCAGCGAAGCGGTAGTTGAATTCAGTAATGCTGCGATTGCCAAGGGCTTCACAGAATTCGCGAAAACTCCCGGGGCGCTCGGGGATTGTTACCGCGAGCACTGCTTCGCGATGCTCACCAAGCTCGGCGCGTTCAGCCACGTGCGCTAAGCGCGAGAAATTCATATTCGCCCCGCAATTAATGCCAACGAGTGTTTCGCCGCTGACCCCGCGTTCGGCCACATATTTTTTTATGCCGGCAACGGCCAATGCACCGGCGGGTTCCATGACCGTACGGGTATCTTCGAAGATATCCTTAATGCCAGCACAAATTTCATCGGTGCTGACGAGCAGGCACTCATCAACGAGCTCACGCGCAACCCGAAAGGTCTCTTTACCAATCTGCCGTACCGCAACGCCATCGGCAAAGATACCAACATGATCGAGTGTCACGCGTTTGCCGGCGGCCATGGCTCGCTCAAGCGTGGGCGCATCTTCTGGCTCAACGGCGATGATTTTAATTTCAGGGCGCAGTTGTTTGATGTATGCCGCAATGCCTGCAATCAGACCGCCGCCGCCCACTGGCACGAAGATGGCATCAATGGGACGCGGGTGCTGGCTTAAAATCTCCATGCCAACGGTACCCTGACCGGCTATCACATCGGGGTCGTCATAGGGCGGGATGTAGGTTAGACCCCGTTCATTCATTAGCTTTTCGGCATGCGCTTTGGCGGCATCATAGGTATCGCCATGCAAAACGACACGACCGCCAAAATTACGCACCGCATCGACTTTGATTGATGGCGTGGTTCGGGGCATAACAATGGTGGCTTTGATGCCGAGCTTTTGTGCTGATAGCGCGACGCCCTGAGCATGATTACCGGCTGAAGAGCAAATAACGCCGCGTTCGCGTTGCGCTTCACTGAGCTTGGCGATTTTGTTGTACGCCCCGCGGATCTTGAACGAAAACACCGGCTGCATGTCTTCGCGTTTAAGGAGTACATTGTTATCGAGCCGGCGCGATAGATTGACCGCCGGTGTGAGCGGTGTCTGATCAGCGACGTCGTAGACGCTCGCGGTTAGAATGCGTTGTAGATAGGATTTCATGGCGAACGAGATTAAAGCCCCAAAACCTTGATTGTACAGGAGAGCCCGCCGATGAGCGTAGATGCCCAGAAACGCGCCGCCGCTGAAGCGGCGATTGCTTATATCCAGCCTAATAGCGTGATTGGGGTGGGCAGTGGATCAACGGTGGATCATTTTATTGACGCGCTAGCCGCCGCCAAGATCAATATTGATAGTGCTGTTGCCGCATCTGAGGCAAGCGCAAAGCGGCTTCGGGGTCATGGCATTGAGGTACGTGATGCCAATAGTGTGAGTGATCTAGCGGTGTATGTGGATGGCGCCGATGAAATCAATCGCCATTTACAAATGATCAAAGGCGGCGGGGGCGCTTTAACTCGCGAGAAGATCGTGGCTGCGTTAGCAAGCACGTTTGTTTGCATTGTGGATGCGAGCAAGCAGGTCACCGCCTTGGGGGACTTTCCACTGCCCATTGAAGTGATTCCGATGGCGCGATCATATGTAGGCCGTCAGATCGTTAAGCTCGGGGGCCGGCCGGAGCTGCGCGAGGGTTTTAGCACTGATAACGGCAATGTCATTTTGGATGTTCGGGGCATGGATTTATCGGAACCCATTGCCATGGAGCAGCGTTTAAATGATATTGCGGGCGTTCTTACCAATGGCCTGTTTGCCCGTCGCGCCGCCAATCATTGTTTAGTTGGCACCGACGCTGGGGTAGATCACATTACCCCCGCCTAGCATTGGCTTACACGCCACGGGGCTGCCAACACTGGATATTAACGGCTCGCGTAATTCTGTTGCATCCATTCACGGTAGGCACCCGATTGGACTCGCTCTACCCATTCTGGGTGATCGAGATACCATTGAACGGTCTCGCGAAGGCCTGTCTCAAAGCTATGCGCCGGCCGCCATCCAAGCGCTGTACGAATTCGGGTGCTGTCAATCGCGTAGCGACGGTCATGGCCGGGGCGGTCGGTCACAGAGGTGATTAAATCGGCATAGGCACCGCCTCCCCTTGGCCCTGTCGGTCGTCGTTCACTCAGAACCTCACAAATACCCTCAACCACTTGCCAATTGGTGCGCTCAGCATCACCGCCAATATTGTAAGTTGCGCCTATTTCTCCGTGTTGCAAGACCGTCCAGAGGGCGGTGGCATGATCATTGACATGCAGCCAGTCCCGGATTTGTCCGCCATCGCCATAGACTGGCAGTGGCTTGCCGGCAACGGCATTAAGGATCATCAGCGGAATCAGCTTTTCCGGAAACTGGTACGGGCCGTAGTTATTGGAGCAGTTAGTGATGACCACGGGCAGGCCGTAGGTGCGGTGCCAAGCCCGGACTAAATGATCGCTAGCCGCCTTAGTCGCGGCATATGGCGAGCTGGGGGCGTAAGGCGTGGATTCGGTGAAGGCGGGGGCGTTGGCGGGTAGGTCGCCAAAGACTTCATCGGTGGAGATGTGATGAAAACGAAAACGCTCGCGGGGACTGTGGCCGGGCTCGCCCGCGTGACTGAGCTCGGCCCAGTACGCCCGCGTAACCTCCAGCAACGTTTGGGTGCCAACGACGTTGGTTTGGACAAAGGCGTTAGGGCCTAAGATAGAACGATCAACATGGCTTTCGGCAGCAAGGTGCATCACTGCATCCGGGCGATGCTCACGAAATACCTGCTCTAAGGCAGTCCGATCAGCAATGTTGACGAGTTCGAAGTGATACCCCGGATCCTTCTGAAGGCCAGGCAATGAATCCAAGTTACCGGCATAGGTGAGCGCATCAACATTAACGACCTCAGCTTTGGACTGCGCTCGCAACTGGCGTATGAGCGCCGAACCAATAAAACCCGCACCACCGGTGATAAGAATTTTCATGTCAGAAATACTAGCAGATGCGGGGATTTGGAGCGGCCGGGGTACATTCGCTTTAATTTTGTGCCTGTATCCCCTAGCGTGGCGCTTTTCTAGGCGCGGTCACTGATGTACTGGTCGCTTTCGCATCCCCATATCCCTGAGGGTTTTGCTGCTGCCAATGCCAAGCATCCCGCATCATCGCACCAAGGTCATATTCGGCCCGCCAATTAAGAGCCGTATTAGCGCGAGAAGGGTCGGCATAGCACTCTGCGACATCTCCAGCCCGACGCGGCGCAATTTTGACAGGAATTTCTTGATCGCACGCCCTTTCGAATGCGCCGATAACTTCACGCACGGAATAACCCCGGCCCGTCCCTAAATTCCAAGTATGACAACCCTGTGTATTTGCAAGGTACTCCAGTGCGGCCAAATGCCCACGAACAAGATCGACCACATGAATATAATCCCGCACGCCCGTTCCGTCTGGCGTTGGCCAATCGTCACCAAAAATAGATAATGAATCGCGCCGGCCAACGGCTACCTGACTAATAAACGGCACCAGATTATTCGGGATGCCTTGCGGATCTTCTCCAATTTTTCCACTGGGATGCGCACCCACTGGATTAAAATAACGCAGTCGGGCAACTGCCCAACGCGGATCTGAGTTACTCAGATCATGCAGTATCTGCTCGATCATCAGTTTAGTCATGCCATAAGGACTAGACGGCTGGGTCGTCGGCGCCGTCTCGGATATCGGCACTTGCGCCGGGTCACCATATACGGTGGCAGAGGAACTAAAGATAACCCGGCGCAGACCAACGCCATCCATAGCTTTTAGTAACGCTAGCGTGCCGCCAACGTTGTTTTCATAGTAAGTCAGTGGCTGTTCTACGCTTTCGCCGACGGCTTTGAGGCCAGCGAAGTGCATCACTGCATCAAACGGCTCGTTTTTGTCAGCTTTCTTGGTTAACCCTTTCTGCAGAACGGCGGCCATGGCCGCACCATCACGAATATCCGCTATTTCTAATGCCACTGAGCCGTTAGTGAGTTCCGCGACTCGCTCAAGAGACTGGGATGAACTGTTAGAAAGATTATCAACGCCCACGACATGATGACCTGTCTGCAGTAGCTCAAGTACCGCATGCGAGCCAATATATCCCGTTGCACCGGTCACTAATACATTCATGGGCTTTTGAACTCTCTAAAATCGTTCTAATGCGTAAGGCTAGCAGAGACGCATGGACAGCGTCTCTGTATGATCGCGGTCACGACCACAGGGATTGGGGATTCATTTCCGTGCTGCAAAGACAATACCGTGTATTGGGATATCACTGGTTAGATACCGTTATGGCCATGGCGGTTTTTTTGTTGCCAGCAATCGCACTGGTCGCGCCAACCGGTTATTCGTGGGGCGCCTCATTGTTACTCATTGGCGCAGTGACGGTGTTTTTTACTCGCCGGTCACTGCGCCAGGCTTGGCAGCCGCTTCCACTCGGTTTGAAGATTCTCATAGGTTTTATGTTGGCATACGCGGCTATTTGGATCGGCGATGCGGCATGGCGCGGTGAGGGGGTGCGTGAATTTGACCGGCCAAGCCGGTTTTTATTTGCGGCACTTTGTTTAGTGGCGTTGTCCCAATGTCGGCTATCGCAGGCCTGGCTTTGGGCAGGGCTGTGTGTTGGCGGCATTGTGACTGGCTACGTTGCCGTTTGGCAGAAGTTCATTGAGGGCATGACGCGGGCGAGTGGCACCGCGCAGACCATTCAGTTTGGCAACATCGCTATGATGATCGGACTAATGTGCTTAGCGGGGCTGATTTGGGCGGGGGCGCAACGGCATCGTAAGCTTTGGATCAGCCTTTTGTTGATAGGTGCAATGGGTGGGGTGCTTGCCTCATTCTTATCCGGTACGCGCGGGGCGTGGTTAGCGCCGCTTGCTGCTTTGCCCATTGGCCTGTGGGCGGCAGCACGCCTGGGCCATAAAAAACGCATCTGCGTTTTATTGCCTCTCGTGGTGGTGATTTTCTACATGAGCATCTATTTCATTCCGGAGACGGGAGTGAAAAGCCGGGTGGATACCGCGGCGGCAGAGGTCAGAGATTATTTTGTTAACGATGATCGCGGCGGTTCAGTGGGCTATCGCTTTGAGATGTGGCGAGGCGGATGGATTTTATTTTCGGAAAGCCCAGTGATCGGCTGGGGTGAGAATGCCTATATTGAGCGATTACGGGCGCTCGGTGAGGAAGGTGTGATTGCCAAGGGCGCTTCGCGCTTTACGCATGGCCATAATGAATGGATTAACGTTTTGGCTAAGCGCGGTATGGTCGGTGCGCTCATTTTATTCGGCGTGTATCTAGCGCCGCTGATTTGGTTTGCACGCCATGGTCGGGCACAGGCTGGGCAGTTAGTGCATTCCAACCGCTTAGGCTTAGCCGTGGCTGGCATGTTGCTGCCGGCGAGTTTCTTTGTTGGTGGGTTAACGCAGGTGGGCTTTAATCATAATAGCGGGGCAATGATGTATGCCTTTATGCTAGCGGTGCTTGCGGGACTGAGCGCGCAAACAGACTACGCCAAGTAGGTGGAGATAATCGCATGCGCTTTGATCCGCATGACTACCCCTATCCTTCAGGTCAGCATTTGACTTACGGCCATCGCGGAATGGTGGCAACTTCGCAACCGCTGGCAGCGCAGATCGATCTAGAGTCCATTCGCGCCGGTGGCAATGCGATTGATGCGGTCAAAGCGCTTGGGCATCAACAAATGCCACGGCATGGTCTCATTCCGTTGACATCCTCCCCCCGGGTTTATCACTCGGGGTGATCAGGCGGTAGGGCCGTTTGGGGTGATGGGTTGGTTTGTGCAGCCACTAGGTCATGTGCAATTGATTACGGGCATGCTCGATGAGCATTTAAACCCACAATCAGCGCTTGATCGACCTCGCTGAAAGTGGACACAAGGCAAAGTCATTGAGGTAGAACCGCATTTTTCTGATGACCTTTTTCAGGCTTTAGATCGAGCCGGCCACCAAATTAGCAAACAGACACAATCAATAAGCTTTGGTCGCGGTCAGATCATTTTGCGTCATCCCGAGATCGGTGTGCTTTGTGGCGGGACTGAGCCAAGGATGGAATCGGCCGTATTGGCTTGGTAAGCAGGGGTATTCTCTTATTGCCTTATCCAGGCCCAAAAGCGGCCTAAATACTCATGCCAAGCGGCCTCTGTGGTCTGTAGATCGGTGGCACTCGGGGCAAAGTCCGAGGGCAGATCAAAATACCGTGGAGTGGCGCGATACGCCGTTGGGGCGGGAATAGGGTCTATGCCCATTTTACGAAAGGCGGCCAGTGCCCGAGGCATATGACTGGCTGAGGTGACTAGAATGGGCCGGGCGGTATCGATTGTATCGGGTGTTGCATCGGCACTCGTGACTTCATCGCGATGAAGTGCCCGATAGGCTCGGGCCTCATCTTCTGTATTACGGGCTGTTGGGAGCATTTTAATTTGCGCTGCGGGCACGCCAAGCTGTTTGGCTAGATCTGCGGCAATGGCGGCTTGGGAGCGGCCGCGCGAGAGCGCGCCGCTTGTGATGAGCAGGGCATCAGGTCGTTGGCGCCAAAGTCTGATCCCCTCGGTAAGCCTAGTTACGCTAGATGATGAAAGCTGAGCCGTTAATGGTAGGGACGGCGCATTCACACCTCCACCGCCTAGGACAATAATGGCAGGTACATTGGTAGGCAGAGCTGGAGTACGAGACTCTAGTGGTGAGATCAGTGTGTTGGCGACTGGCCACCAGCTGATTAATGCCAGTGTCAGGGTGCTCAAGCCGATTAATGTGAGGCCTGTCCGCCGGTAGCGAGTCAGGCCCGCGATGATTAATCCGATGGCTAGCCCGAATAACACCAGCGAGAGTGGTTTGAGTAAGGCGCCAGCTAGCTTGGTAAAAAAGAACATGGTGCGCTTAGAGCAGGGCCTCAATGGCGCGGTGGAGCTTGCGGGAATTAGGCTGAGTCATTGACCCGAACACCTCAACAACCTCGCCGGCGGGGTTGATTAGATATTTATTAAAATTCCAGCGTGGGGCGCGTGACTGGCGGGCCAGTTCGGCAAATAATGGGTGCGCGTTGGCACCGCGTACGGGGATGGTTGAGATCATGTCAAAGCTCACACCGAAATTGATATAGCACACATCGGCGGCATCGGCTTCATTATCAGCCTCTTGGTTGAATGAGTCTGACGAAAAGCCAATGACTTTGAGGCCGCGTTCGCGAAACTTTTGATGGAGCGCTTCCAGGCCCTCGAACTGCCCGGTAAATCCGCAATGACTTGCGGTATTAACCAGCAAGACCGCAGGTGCATCGGCTGCCAATGTTTTGACATTCACCGTCTCGCTCGAGTGCAGACGCCGCATATCATGATCAAGTAGCTCATTGGCATGGGCTGGCGTTACCGCAATACTCGTTAACACCACGCCTAGAAATGCCATTAGGCCGGTCATACTCCTTCGACGGGTATTGGATCGACGAGCGATAGCACTTCCTGAGAATCTCATAAGCGTGACTCTACTTAAATCTAACACTAAGCGTACCTGAGTATGCCAAGATTGTTGATGCAGGTAAGCCTGAACCACAACAGCAGCGCACTTAAGGGTTAATGAGTTGGAGCGAGAGAGGTAACTTGGCACGCCATAAACGCGGTATGCTAGATGCTATGCATACTCATACCCAAGCGCCTCAACCCACGCTCTACTACGATGCCTCCTGCGGGATGTGCCAGCGCGAGATCGATCATTTGCGCCCTCGCCTTGAGGCATCGGGCATCAAACTCACGGATATTAGCGCGGCAGATTTTGAAGCGCCATCGGGCTACAGCCTCGCGGCGATGATGGAGCGCATCCACTTTTACAACGGCCAACAAATGCTGGTTGGATTTCCGGCCACGCTGGCGTATTGGCGGCTCGGCGGTCCTCTCCTTAGCGTTGTTGCTCGGCTGTTCAGCCTTCCCGGTCTCTTCCACTTGGCTGATTTCGCATATAACCGCTGGGCGGCGTGGCGAATGCGTGGGCAAAACTGCGAGCCACGCTGAGTACACGGTTAGCGAGGTGACAGGCCTGTTTCAGACCATTAACAGCCGCTTAGCGAAATTAAAGCCCGGCGAAGGGATTGCAGACATCGACCCCCGTTGGGCAAAAATGTCGCTCGTTGGGCGTGACGACGGTAAGTCCATGAGTTAGGGCGCTCGCCGCAATCAACAGATCCGCGCCATTATTTCCATGCGCGGCCGAGAGCTCGCCCCAGCGCCTTGCCGTGGCGGTATCCACCGGCAAAATCCGATCGCCATAAAGCGTTAGAACGCGGTCCAACCACTTGCTCAGTGTCTTGGCAAAGTCAGGATTGCGCGTCTGCTGTTGGGCAATACCCCGCTCGATTTCGCCAATGGTGACCACGCTCAAGAACAGATCAGCATCGCGTTGTTGCGACAGCCACGTCACTACGCTTGGGTCACGACTGCGCTTGCGCGTCTCCGATAGAACAACGGTATCTAGCAGAAACATTAAAGCCCAATATCCCGCGGTTGCAGCGGCATACGCTCGAACTCTCCATCATCCTGTGGCATGG
>JAVLBI010000014.1:0-32505 GCA_031581365.1 Spiribacter sp.
TTCAACAAGCTCGATGCTCATTGCCTGTCGATCAATCACCGTTGGCTCGACGGCACAACCAGCAACTACTATCGCGAGATGGCGTTTATTAAATTCAAGCAATTTCCCTTGGAGGCGGTATAGCAAGCTCACGCATCTCATGATCTTATAGGGGGTTCCTAGCAAGCAGATCATCGAGACAAACCATGAGCCATACCGACGTCACCGCAATGACCATTGGCGCAGGCGTTGTTGTCCGCCTCGCAAGTCCGCTTCATGTGCCTGGCAATATTGAACTCGAAGGCGAAATAGAGGGCGATGTCACTTGTGAAGGGATACATATCGGCCTTAAAGGACGAATGAGCGGTAGTTTGACCGCTGAGAATGCAGATGTAGAAGGTGAAATCGTCAATCACCTCACCGCCGAAACGCTCACACTAAGAGAATCAAGCCGGGCCGGCGGCAGCGTTGAGTACGGCAGTATTAGCATTGAGGCAGGCGCACAAATCGATGCCACCCTCTCAAAGCGCCAGCAAAAAGAGGTAGACGTTAATCTGAAAATCGACGAGGTCGCTGATGGGTAAATCACGAAGAAAGGATGAGTGGATAAAAGAAATCCGCGATAGCCTTGCTGACGATGAAGCCGGCGAGGTCATTATCCCGGGGGTTTCCGGCAGTCACCATATTCGCCTTACCAAAGACGAAATTGATGCCTACACCGGTTCCCACAAAAAGCGCCTCTCCCGCCAAGGCGCTGCTTATCGATGGATCATCATTAGCTTATTAAGCGCACTCGCGATTGTGTTTACCGGTATCGTCGATCGCGAAATTCAAACATTTATTGCCAGCGAACAATACGCCGACATACAAGCCGAACGCGATGCCGCCATAGAAGCATTCGATCTGTACGCAGAATTCACTCGCGATATTGTTGCCGATCACCGCGATGGGCTTTCACAACGACTGGATCAATTAGGAGTTGGTGCGCGCGATGTTCTTGCCAGCGCTGCACAAACAACCGGAATCGGCGGCTTATCCTCCAGCAAAGAAGGGGTCGGCCGTGTTTTAGCCGATCATTTGGATAACGGGACAGCACGTAATCTCCACGAAATCGCGAGAATTGAAGCCTTTCTGGAACGCCTCCCCGCCGCCACACCGCTAAAAGGCAGTCACATGACGTCTGCCTTCGGTATGCGCGAACATCCCGTTACCGGTCAAGTCGGCCCCCATCGCGGCATTGATTTGGTCTCTTGGGATCAGCCAACGGTTATTGCAGCTGCACCTGGCCGGGTCACATTTGCCGGCGCAGACGGAAAGTCCGGCAATATGGTAGTCATTGACCATGGCCTTGGTATAAAAACCTATTACCTTCACTTAGCGCGTATTGATGTCGAGCGTAATCAACGCCTCGATACGGGCGATGCCTTAGGTCTCATGGGCGATACCGGCGAGACCAATGGGGCCCATCTGCATTATGAGGTGCGCATAGCGAACAAACACCTCAACCCTAAAAAAGTCTTTGAGGTCACCGCCAATGCTCAGTAAATCAAGCAGATTGCTTACCTTGCCAAATCCGCTTCGAGGATTAACCGGCAAAGGCCAGCACGCGAGCCTAGCAACAAAGCCGAACACAACCCGCGCCACATTGCTCGCGCCCGAGCGCTCCTCGGTGATCAGCGAGGGAGTTGTTATGACCGGCAACATTTCTGCGCCGGGCATTATTCATGTCAACGGCACGCTCGAGGGCAACATCCAAGCGAGCAAAATCGTCGTCGGCGAACGCGGCCGCATTCATGGTAAAGCGCATGCCCAGAGCATCTCGGTGAGCGGAAAAATGCATGGTGAGATTGTGTGCTGCAACCTGCGTGTTTTGGCGCCGGGTGATATCGAAGGGATGACTCGATGCTCACAGATTGAGCTTGGTGAAGGCGCAAGCATTGAAGGGGATATCCATATGAGCGAGCCACCCGACCTTCCCTTACTACCCCACTAAAAAATCATCGCAATGTCATCGGCGAGTCATAGTCCTCGCCTCCACATCCCGTTACCATTCGATTCATGCAAAGTGTGCTTCCACTGTTAGGGATTTTTGCAGTTTTCTCGCCCGCCCTGATGCTACCGGGTCCGGATTTTGTGGCCGTTGTGCGTAACACCATGACCAGCGGCAAAGCCGCTGGCGTCTTAACCGCTTTAGGAGTGAGCCTTGGTATTACGACTTATGCCGGCTTAAGTGCGGCCGGACTGGCGACTTTGCTCAATCAAATCGATTGGTTTGGTTGGTTTGTGCGGGCTGCTGGTGCGAGCTTTTTAAGCTATCTCGGCGTTCGTTTATTGTTCACGCGGCATCCCGCCGAGCCATTCGAACCTAAACCCAAGAACCCCACAGCGAGTCAACGTAATCCAATGGTGATGGGGTTATTGGTTAATCTGACCAACCCCAAAGCAATTGTCTTTTTTGCCAGTATTTTTGGCACCGCCATTCGCCCTGACACACCGCCTTGGGTGCTAACCGCGGTGGTCGCAGTCATTGGCCTGTGTGGGTTTGTCTGGTTTTCAACTGTGAGCTTTTTCACCGCATCGACCGGGCTTTTGGTACGACTTGAGGATTATCAACATTGGATTGAACGTCTTGCTGGCCTCGCGTTCTTGGGATTTGCCGGCAAACTCGTTTTCGACTTAGCGACACGCTAATGGCTTGGTTAATTAGGGCCCAAGCTCTTTGACTGCCTCCATCGCCACGTAAGTACTCGTGGATGCGACATAGGGGAGACTAGAAATACTCTCTGCCAATACCCGCCGATAGCTGCTGATGTCGGATGTTCGCACCTTAATCAAATAATCAAAGCCGCCCGCAATGAGATGACATTCCTCGATCTCAGGCACATCGCGTGCAGCCTGATTAAAGTCGCGTAAGGCGGTTTCTCGGGTATCCGATAACTTCACCTCAACAAACGCCACATGCGCAGCACCAATGCCAATCGGATCAAGGATAGCCCGATAACCCCGAATCACGTTGGCTTGCTCAAGTCGCCGTAAGCGCGCCTGAGTGGGTGACTTTGAGCGTCCGATACGCCGGGCGAGCTCAGCAACACTAATCCGGCCATCGATCGAAAGCACCCGCAATAGCGCTTGATCTAAACGATCTAGATCAATGGAATTTTCTGGGACATTTGTCATGTTATTCCCCATTAAAACAAATCAATCACACTGCCATATCCCGATATTTACGACAATCTACCACTATGACTGGTTTAAGGTAGTCGGCATGGATACGCAAGTCTCAGCGCTCAATCATCCCCACGCCATCACTTTGCCGGTGGCCATCACGCATGGCATGCGGCGCGGTGAAATCAACACACTCCAGCAGCTCGTCGATCTCGCAGCACTCGATTTAGACCAGCGTGAGCGCATTGTTAACGAGGCCGCCAAACTGGTGAGCGAAATACGGGCAAGCGCTCGACCAGGGCTAATGGAGGTCTTTCTGGCCGAGTACGGACTGTCAACAGATGAGGGCATTGCGCTGATGTGCTTGGCTGAGGCCCTTTTGAGAGTACCGGATGCACCCAGTATTGATGCGTTGATTGAGGATAAGATCCGTCCATCTGACTGGGGCCAGCACATGGGGCATTCAGCCTCGAGCTTGGTGAATGCCTCAACTTGGGCGCTCATGCTGACCGGGCGAATCCTAGATGATGAGGGCAACGGCGTCGCCGGTAGTTTGCGCGCTGCCGTGAAACGCTTGGGCGAGCCGGTCATTCGCACCGCTGTTGGCCGCGCTATGCGTGAGATGGGGCGCCAATTTGTGCTCGGTGAATCCATTGAGGCGGCACTTAAAAGGGCCCGCAGCCTAGAGAAAAAAGGCTATAGCTACTCCTACGATATGCTCGGCGAGGCGGCGCGAACAGCGGCCGATGCAGATACCTATTTCAACGCCTATCGCGAGGCAATTGATGCTATTGGCAAAGCCGCGAATGCGGGCGAGAGCCGCTTTAATCCCGGCATCTCCGTTAAGCTCTCTGCATTACATCCACGCTATGAGCTTGCCCAACGTGACCGCGTGATCAAAGAGCTAGTGCCGCGACTGCAAACGCTCATAGCGCTCGCTGCAGAAAAGAATATTGGCCTTAATATCGATGCAGAAGAATCCGATCGCTTAGCCTTGTCACTTGAAGTCGCTGAAGCGGCTTTAAACCATCCAACACTGACCGATTGGAATGGCTTTGGCATGGTCGTACAAGCCTACGGTCAACGCGCCGCTGATGTCGTGGACTGGCTGTATGATTTGAGCACGCGATTAGATCGGAAAATGACGTTGCGACTGGTCAAGGGCGCCTACTGGGATACCGAGGTCAAACGCGCTCAGGTCCTTGGAGTTGATGGTTTTCCGGTGTTCACGCGAAAAGCGGCAAGTGATGTGTGCTTTATAGCGGTATCACGCAAGCTCCTTGGCATGACCGATCGAATTTACCCGCAATTTGCCACTCACAATGCCCACACCGTGGCTGGCGTTTTAGCCATGGCAAATGAGCGTCACATCCCGCTGGATGCCTTCGAATTCCAACGTTTACATGGTATGGGTGAGCGCCTGCATGACATCGTTATGCAACGCTACGGCACCCGGTGTCGCATTTACGCGCCCGTCGGTGAGCACCGTGATTTGCTCGCTTATCTAGTGCGTCGTTTGCTTGAAAATGGCGCGAACTCGTCGTTCGTCAATCAAATTGTGGACGCATCGGTTGACCCTGAAGACGTGGTTGCGTGCCCGTTCTCTGCACTCGATGACATCATCCAACCCTATAATCCGGGACTTGCGCCGGGACCCGAAATCTTTTTGCCCACCCGTCGCAACGCCCGCGGTCTAGACTTAGGCGACCTCGCGGACCTTGACTGTATCGAGGGAGCACGGCGGCCATTCTTGCAACGTCAATTCAAAGCCGAGCCTGTCTTAGCGATTGCAACAACCGCGAAAAAAGCGAGCCCGCAGCCCAGGCATAACCCAGCCGATCATGCCGATTGCGTGGGTGAAGTCCGCCAAGCGACCTCGGCTGAGGTAACCGCTGCGATTGATGCGGCGCAGCCTTGGGACACAAGCCCGCGTGAACGCGCGGCGATTTTAGAGCGCGCTGGCGAACTCTATGAGCGGGATTTTGGAGAAATAATTGCCATTGTCACGCGTGAAGCGGGCAAAAATCTTCTCGATGCCGTCGGTGAAATTCGCGAGGCTGTCGATTTCCTCTACTACTACGCGGCGCAAGCCAAGCGTGAAGAACCTATCCCACGAGGTCGATTTGTTTGTATTTCGCCGTGGAATTTCCCGTTAGCCATTTTTACCGGTCAAATTGCCGGCGCCCTGGCCGCGGGCAATGCGGTATTGGCTAAACCCGCGGAGCAATCCCCACTCATTGCCGCTAAAGGAATTGCCTTGTTGCATGAGGCCGGGGTGCCGGTGAGCGCATTACAATTACTACCTGGCGAGGGCGCGCGCGTTGGCCGGGCGCTCACCACTGATGCACGAGTTAATGGTGTGGCATTTACCGGCGGCACCGACACCGCCCGCGTTATTCAAAATAGCATGGCAACCCATCTTGCCCCTGGCACGCCATTGATTGCTGAAACAGGCGGCCTTAATGCAATGATCATCGATTCCACCGCGTTACATGAACAGGCCGTGCGCGATGTGCTTGCCAGTGCATTCCAGTCAGCTGGGCAACGCTGCTCGGCACTACGTTGTTTGTATGTTCAAAAAGACGTTTATGATGATTTTCTGGCGATGCTGACGGGTGCCATGGATGAGCTACGCCTTGGTAACCCATGGTCGATTAGTACCGATGTAGGACCAGTCATTGATGCCACGGCGATGGCTGAGATAACCACGCATATTGATCAAGCACGCGAACAAGGCCGTGTCATAAAGCAAATTAGCGCACCCGCCGATGGCTATTTTATCGGCCCAACGGCGATCGCCGTCTCCGGAATTAATGACATAGAACGTGAGATTTTTGGTCCAGTGCTGCATATCGCAAGCTACCAGGCCGACGAGCTCGAGGCGGTGATTGATCAAATTAATGCCCGCGGCTATGGCCTGACGTTTGGTTTACATACCCGCATTGAAGACCGCGTCCAGCATATTGTGGATCGCATCCATGCGGGGAATATTTACGTTAATCGTAATCAAATTGGGGCCATCGTTGCTAGCCAACCTTTTGGTGGCGAGGGACTCTCCGGGACCGGGCCAAAAGCGGGTGGGCCTGACTATGTGCCACGATTTGGCGCACCAGCTATGTCTGAAGTCATGCCGAATGACTGGCGTGACAGCGCCAATTACAAAACCCTACAAGCGCAAATTAACGCCTGCCCATCGGCTGCGATGCCCGCTGAAAGTATCGACATGCCTGGGCCAACCGGCGAATCCAATCGGCTTTATCATATCCCACGGCCGCCGCTGCTATGTCTTGGCCCCGGTCGTGAGGCGGCGCAAGCGCAATGCGAGCAAGTCGAAGCGCTTGGCGGAGTTGCCATTGCTGTAAACGGCGTACTATCGGTAGAAGCCGTTAAAGAATTAACAGGATTCTCGGGGGTTGTTTGGTGGGGGGATTCCGCCAAGGGTGCTGAAATCGCAACAGCGTTAAGCGCGCGTCAAGGTCCCATCATTCCGTTAATCACCGCCGTTCCCGATCGCGCCCATGTCCAGTATGAGCGTCATGTTTGTGTCGATATCACTGCCTCCGGCGGAAATGCACAATTGCTTGCAAAAATCCAGTAATTCGAAATGAATTTTCTTGAACTTGCTGTTGCATAAATAAACTTTACTTCCTCTCTCCAATTCCAGACGATGACGCGCTTTATTTTGGGCACATTAATAAAGCACTCTCGGGAGGGAGACATTTTGAATCAACCTAATCGCGACCTCGCGAATCCACAACCTCGCGCGGGCATGAACGCCACTCTCGGTGATCCGTGGGTCCTTGGCATTAGTGCCGGATTTATTCTGTTATTTGTTGCATTTTCTATTTACGACGTGGAATTACTCTCTAGCGTTGTGGGTGAGGCATTTACGTGGAGCGCTAAATATCTTGGCTCCTATTTCCAACTGCTCCTGCTTTTGACCTTTGTTATCGCGATTGCTGTCGCCATTTCGCCGGCAGGCGGCGCAGTCATGGGTGATCTTGACCAGCCTGAGATGAGCACATTCCGCTGGGTTGCGATCATTATGTGTACGCTGCTAGCGGGCGGCGGTGTGTTTTTTGCTGCCGGTGAACCGGTCTATCACTTTATTGCCCAAACGCCGCCTGCGTTTGACACCGAGGTGGGCACGCCAGCAGCGGTACAAGGCGCTCTCGCGCAATCATTTATGCATTGGGGCTTTCTCGCCTGGGCGGTGCTCGGCGGCCTAACAAGCTTGGTGCTCGTGCATGCGCATTACGTGAATGGCCAACCACTGCAACCACGGACATTGCTTTACCCGGTTTTTGGTGAGCGTGTAATGCATGGGGCCATCGGCGGCGCGATTGATGCGGTATGCGTCATTTCTGTTGTCGCTGGAACGGTTGGGCCTATTGGTTTTCTCGCCACCCAGGTCGCGTATGGCGGCAGTGTGCTGTTTGGTCTCTCTGAAGGGTATGGCACACAACTTGCCGTGCTGGTTGTGCTCGGCATGATTTATGTCAGCTCAGCCATTAGTGGTATCCATAAAGGCATACAAATGCTCAGCCGCTTTAATGTCTATCTTGCCTTGGTAATTGGCGGCATTATTTTAGTGTTTGGGCCAACCCTATTTTTAATCGACACCTATACCCAGAGCATGGGCGCGTATTTAGGCAACTTTTTAGGCATGGCAACCATGACCACCCAAACCGCACCGGATTGGTGGATGAAGTGGTGGACGGTGTTCTTTTTTGCTTGGTTTATTGGTTATGGGCCACTCATGGCGCTGTTCGTGGCGCGTATTTCGCGTGGCCGTACGGTTCGGCAAATGATCTTAGCTGTCTGTGTCGCCGCGCCGATCGCCACCACGATCTGGTTTACCTTACTGGGTGGCTCAGGCATTTTCTATCAACTCAATGGCAGCATTGATTTGGCAGAGGCGCTGACGAATTTTCGCTTTGATGTCGCCACGCTAACGGTGGCTCAGGCATTGCCGTTAGGCACCGTTATGGCCGCCGCGATTCTCTTGCTCACCACGATTTTTGTGGCGACAACGGGGGATTCTATGAGCTATACCATTTCCATGGTGGCAACCGGCCATGATGAGCCTAAAACCGTGGTGCGGGCGTTTTGGGGCATTAGCCTCGCCGTGATGGCGGCCATTTTGTTATACATGGGCGCTGGGCAGATTTCTGCGCTACAGCAATTTATTGTTGTAACCGCAATTCCGGTATCGCTCGTACTATTACCCTCCCTTTGGACCGGGCCGAAGGCGGCATACGCCATGGCCCGTAACCAAGGACTGGTGCGTTAAGCGCTATAGATCGATACAAATCTTCCCGAAGTGGGCGCCGCTTTCTTCGTACTGAAAAGCCTCCACTAACGATTCTAACGGGAAGTGCCGATCGATCACGGGGTGGAGGCCCATCGCCTCCATCGCCGCTACGGTGTCCTGCTGGTCACGTCGACTGCCCACTAATACGCCTTGCAAGCGGAGCTGGCGGAGCAAAGACTGAATCAGCGGGAAATCGCCTTTTACCCCAGTTAACACCCCAATTAAAGAGACATGCCCACCCACGGCTGTCGCGATCATCGACTGCTCTAGCGTACCAGGGCCGCCAACTTCAACCACATGATCAACGCCACGACCCGCTGTAAGTGCGCGCACGGCTTGGCCCCAATCCGGATGCTCGCTATAGTTAATGACCGCTTCAGCGCCCATCGACTTCAAGCGCTCGAGCTTGGTATCACTTGAGGATGTGCTAATCACCCGTGCGCCGGCGGCCACCGCAAGTTGCAGGGCATAAATCGATACTCCACCGGTGCCAAGCGTTAATACCGTTTGCCCTGGCTTTAAATCGCCGTGCACGAACAATGACCGCCATGCCGTCACCCCTGCCGTTGTCAGCGTGGCCGCTTCGGCATGACTCCATCCAGCTGGCGCTCGGGTAAACGCAGTCTCTGGCAATGTCACTTGCTCACGGGCAAAGCCATCAATCCCATCGCCCGGTGTATTACCAAACCCTTCCGTATCCGGCTCGCCGGCCAACCAATGCGGGAAAAAGGTACTAACAACCGCATCACCAATCGCAAAATCGTTCACATGATCACCCACTGCGATCACCTCGCCAGCCCCGTCCGCGAGGGGAATGCGTGATTCATTGCGCGGCGCCATCGGCCCTTTCACAACACCATAGTCATGGTAGTTCAGGGAGCTCGCGCGCAGACGAACCGTGATCTCGCCGCGGCTTGGCGGGCGCGGCGCGCCCTCATCATCAATGCTGATCTGATCGAAGCCGCCGCCGGGGGCAAGCCTAAGTGTGCGGTTTTCCATGAACGATCTCCTTGCCGGTTAGGGCTCTGTCATGATCGTCATGCTGTGAGTCTAACCGCTGCTTTGCAAGCCAATTACGATCAAGATAGCTCCAACGCTAGAGCGACCCGCTCACGAGTTCGTCGACGCTATCCACACCAAAAACGGGTCGCAACGCATTTCGGCTACTAATTTAATAGCCAAATCGCCAGGGTTTCGCGACAGGGTTCGCCCATTAGGAATCGGCGGGCTGGGGCTGACCGCGCGCTACCGACATAATATGGGTATGCATGACATCCGCGGCTCGATCGCTATCGCCGGCTTTTAAAGCGTCGACAATTTGCCAATGCTCATCAAGCGATTTTTTAATCGCGACATGATCGAGCCCATAAGTACTTCGCGCGGAGACTGCATCATGCAATACCGTCTCCAAGGATCGCTGCAGTCGGCGACTGCAGGCCGCCGCCATAATAATTTCATGGAACTCAAGGTTAAGTTCGCTTTGACGCTCGTGGCTAAACGCCTGGCTGTTGAGAAGCTCGTACTCAGCGTCAACAATTGCCTCGAGGCGCCGCAGTTGTGGTGGTCTAATTCGTATCGCTGAGCGACGAACTGCATGCGATTCCAGCAGCGCACGTAACTCAAAGACCTCAAACGCATCCTCTTGTGTCCACGGCATAACCCGTGAGCCACGATACGGAATAATTTCAACCCAACCGGCAGCTGCCAATCGCCGCAATGCTTCATGCACAGGCGTAATCGACACATCGAGCGCTTCCGCGAGTGATTGCTCTTGCAGAAATTCACCGCCGGCGTACTCAGCGCTTAAAATGCGCTGACGAATGACAGAACACACTTGATCGGTCACGCTTTCCATCGTTGTCATACTACGCCTATAGGTCACATTGATCACTGGCCTGATGGGAAAGCCCATTGAGCTGCCGACGGCGTAATCGCCAATCCGGTAAGAAATGGTCCATAAACGCATAAAACCGCGCGTTGTGCCCACGCTCTAATAAGTGCACTAATTCATGCACAAGCACATACTCAAGACACTCAGGCGGGTGTCGTATGAGATCAAGGTTGAGCCAAATTCGCTGAGCGATGGGATTGCAGCTACCCCAGAGTGTTTTCATACGGCGAACGCGCCATTGCTTAACGGTCACGTTCATCGTCGCTGTCCAATCGTCCAATAGCGCAGGCAATCGATTTTTGATCTGGATGCGATACCACTGATCTAGCAAATGCCGCTTGGCGGCCGTCTTTGCATCCGCGGCAATGGCCATATGGATGGCATCCGAGCTGAGTGTTATGCCTTGGCCCGCCTTAGGGTGAGTCAATCGCAAAGGATAGGCGAGGCCTAAAAACCACTGTGGTTCGCCTTCAACGAGCGATGGCGTTGTTGGCATTTGGCGCTCTCGCTCGGCAAGGCGCGCTTGTTGGCGCTCAATCCAAGCAAACCGCTCAGTAACAACCCGCTCAATATCCGCATCCGTATGCTGTAGCGAGGCGGACACGCGAACTTGGCCTTGCGGCGCGATAACCCGCAAGTAAAGATGGCGAATGCGTTTTCGCTGAACGACCACCTTAATGCCCGCAACATCAAGAGTGTAGTGATGGGTAGAATGATCAGCCATATCTCGCGCTATGCTAGCAGCCCTGAGCGCTTAAAGCGCCCAACCAGAGGAATTAAAAGGCCGCTGTTTAGGTCCTATTATTCAGTGGATTTATAAGGAAATCACCATGTTGTTTTTAAAAAAACTCGCCCCCGCCCCGTTAATGATTGTCCTGATGCTAACCCTTGCGGTGGCCGGTTGTGCCTCCGTCAGTGGTAGCGGTGAGTACAACCGCAGCTATGACTTTGCCAGCATTGAGCGCACAGCGGTTGTATCGGTCGCTGGGGTTGGCAGTCAGACAGCCGCCCGCGATCAAATTGCTAGCATGTTTAATCAAGCGTTACTGGGACTTGGCTACAGCCCCATTGAGCGCAGCCAAATTAATGCCGTTTTAGAAGAGCAAGATTTCTCCCGCTCAGCGCTGACTCGGGCAAGTGGTGCAGCCGAGGCCGGACGGGTACTCAACGTGGATAGTGCGGTCATCATTACGCTGCCTGAATTTGGCGATAACATGAGCATGAGCGCGCAAATGGTCGATGTGGAGGATGGCACCATTTTATGGTCAGCCTCAGGGAGTGCACGCACCGGTGCCGATATGACGCGACGCGCGGGCCAGCTCATCGGCGCCATTGGTGGCGGCATTATTGGAGCGGAAGTCGGCAGTGACGGCACCACCGGGGCAGCCGTTGGCGGCGTGGGTGGTGCTGTTGGTGGCGGCATCATTGGTGATGCGCTTTCCAAACAACGCCAGGAACAAGCGGCTGTTTTAATTGATCAGCTGACGCTCTCCTTGCCTGAACGATAGACGGGCGCTATCGGCGTCCTCTGTCTGTTGCATTTTCCCCAAACTAAAATACCGCCTATCATTGTAGGCATTAATTGAGTAGGAAGTTGCCCCATGCCGATGTTTAGCGCCAAGCCGAACGCCCGCCACGACGATGTGCCTCGTCTTGGCGTGCTCGTTACCAACCTAGGAACGCCTGATGCGCCCACCGCGCCGGCCTTACGTCGCTATCTAGCGGAGTTCCTCGGTGACCCCCGCGTTGTCGAAATCAATCGCGTACTGTGGTGGCTTATTTTGCACGGCATTGTGCTTCGCACTCGGCCTAAAAAATCAGCCGCGGCGTATGCGCAAGTGTGGGAAGAGGGCGGCTCGCCACTTCTTACCATTGGCAAAGCGCAAACTCACGGTATCCGTGAGCGGCTTGTTAAAAAACTCGATGGCCCGGTGTCTGTCGAGCTTGCGATGCGCTATGGCAATCCCTCGATTCGGGATGGCTTGCGTAAACTTCGTGAACAAGGGGCTGAGCGTATTTTGGTTTTGCCACTTTATCCGCAGTACTCGGCAACAACCGTTGGTTCAACCTATGACGCGGTGTTTGCTGAGCTCAAGCAGTGGCGGTGGATACCGGAACTGCGCCTGATTGGGCAGTACCATGACGATCCAGACTATGTGGAATCGCTCGCGAACACGATTCGTGAGCACTGGGAGCAGCATGGCCGTGCGGAGAAAATGTTGTTCTCTTTTCATGGCATGCCACGGCGCTACCTACTCAATGGGGATCATTACCACTGCCAATGCCAGAAAACCGCACGGCTCGTTGCTGAGCGCCTTGAGCTCGATGATGCGGCTTGGCAAGTCACCTTCCAGTCACTCTTTGGCCGCGAAGTCTGGCTACAGCCTTACACGGACGCCACGGTAGAGGCGCTGGCTCAATCGGGCATGAAAACACTGGATGTCATTTGCCCTGGGTTTTCCGCAGACTGTTTAGAGACATTGGAAGAAATTGAGGGTGAAAACGCCGAAATATTTGAAGCGCATGGTGGTGAGTCACTGCGCTACATTCGGGCTCTGAATGACCGCAAAGATCATCTCGACATGCTGACAAACCTCATTATTGACCATCTGCAAGGATGGCCAGAGGCAAGTCCTAAGGTTAAACGCGCTCGGCGTGACCCAGAGGCTACCCGCGAGCGAGCCAAAGCAATGGATTGCGATTATTAGGCGGCTAATCGGGTCATTAAGGCTGGGTTGCACGGAACGAAACCCCGCTCTGCTGCCTCTAAATGGTTGAACCTGTTACGTTTATGATTACGCTTTGAGGCCAAAGTCATGGAATTTGATCCGCTAGTTCTGTCGCGCTTGCAGTTTGCGTTCGTGGTCTCCTTCCACGCGATCTTTCCGGTCTTTACGATCGGATTGGCCTCGTATATTGCGCTGCTAGAGGGGCTTCACTTTAAAACGGGTAATGTCGCTTGGGCGCAGCTATCGCGTTTTTGGACGCGGGTATTCGCTGTCGCCTTTGGCATGGGCGTAGTCTCTGGAATTGTGATGTCGTTTCAGTTTGGTACGAACTGGAGCAATTTTTCGCAAATGTCGGCTAACTTTTTAGGCCCGATTTTAAGCTACGAAGTCGTAACTGCTTTCTTTTTGGAAGCAGCCTTTTTGGGCATTTTGTTATTTGGGCGCGATAAGGTCCCGCGCGGCACGCATTTGTTCGCCGCCATTATGGTAGCGCTAGGCACTTTTATCTCATCATTCTGGATTTTGGTGGCCAATAGCTGGATGCATACACCCGCTGGCGTTGAATTTCAGGACGGCATGCTGCACGTCGTTAGCTGGATGGAGGCGATTTTTAATCCGTCATTCCCGTACCGATTTACCCATATGGCCGTGGCAAGCTTTTTAACCGGTAGCTTTGTGGTTGCCGGTGTAAGCGCTTGGTATCTGGTTAAAGGCCATATGATTGAGGCCAATCGAAAAGCGCTTTCGATGTGCCTTTGGATGATTTTATTGCTTGCACCAGCGCAGGCGGTGATTGGTGACTTCCATGGCTTAAACACCTTGGCGTACCAGCCAACTAAAGTCGCCGCGATGGAAGGTAATTGGGAGCGCCAGGCCGGGGCACCACTATTGCTGTTTGCACTACCTGATCAAGAAAGCCAAACCAATCACTTTGAAGTGGGCATCCCCAACCTTGCGAGCTTTATTTTAACTAAGGACTTTAACGGCGTGATACCGGGTATCAACGAGACGGCTGTCGCGGAACAGCCGCCGGTTGCCATTGTTTTTTGGTCATTCCGCATTATGGTGGCGCTAGGGTTTGCCATGATCGGCGTGGGTATTTGGGCGTTAGTCCTTCGCCTAAAAGGCCGACTCTTTCAGCCCGGCATTTTCCACCGATTTCTGCCAGTGATGATCGCCGCACCATTTATTGCGGTGCTAGCGGGCTGGGTCACCACAGAATCTGGCCGTGCACCATGGCTTGTCTACGGCATGGTGAGCTTTGCTGAGGGCATTACCCCATCACTAACGGGCTGGATGGCGTTGCTCAGTCTAGTGGGCTATATGGCCGTCTATGCGGTGGTGTACGCATCCGGTGCCTATTATCTTTGGCAAATTGTCAAAGGCGGCATGCTCGAGGATGAGCCGCAAACCGATGAACCAGGCGCTCACCCTAAGCGGCCATTATCAGCCGGTGGACCAATGGGCAATGCAACACCAGCGGCACCGATGGGGAAAGACTGGATATGATCGACTACACCATGATTTGGGCGGTGATCATTGCGTTTGGCGTGATTATGTACGTCTTACTTGATGGGTTTGATTTGGGCATGGGTATTCTCTATCCATTCGCGCCGGATGAAGGTTCGCGCGATATTATGATGAATACGGTCGCGCCCTTTTGGGACGGTAACGAAACCTGGCTTGTGCTTGGCGGGGCAGGTCTTTTGGGCGCCTTTCCGTTGGTGTATTCGGTTCTACTCCCGGCGCTTTATTTAGGCGTGTTTTTACTCTTAGCTGGACTGATATTTCGGGGGGTTGCCTTTGAGTTTCGCTTTAAAGCCAGTCCGTCCCGGAAAAAATACTGGAGCATTGCTTTTGCCGCTGGCTCCACGGTGGCAGCACTCGCCCAAGGCATTGTAGTGGGTGCCTATATCCAAGGCTTTGATACGGAGAACTTTGCCTATGTCGGTGGGCCGTTCGATTGGCTCACCCCGTTCACTATGCTCGCAGGCATAGGGTTGGTATTTGGCTATGCGCTGCTCGGTAGCACTTGGATTATCATGAAAACCGAAGGGCCTGTGCAGGCGTGGGCCTACCGCATCACCCCAAAAATTCTCGCTGGCGTGTTGGGGGTCTTTTTAATAATTAGTTTTTGGACTCCCTTAGTGGATGACTTCGTCCGCAATCGTTGGTTTAGCAATCTTTTTTCGATTTGGCTGCTACCCGCCGGCGCGCTCGCCTGTGCTTATATGATTATTCGCTCAGTACGCCGGCGTGACGAGGGACTGCCGTTTGTCTCGACCATGGGCTTATTTGTGTTTACGTATCTTGGTTTGCTGGCAAGCAAATGGCCTTATGTGGTGCCGCCGGCCTACACCCTATACGACGCCGCTTCCGCTCGTGAGTCACAAGCGTTCTTGCTCATTGGCGTGTTATTGGTCATTCCGGTCGTGCTTGCCTATACCGCGTGGACCTATTGGGTCTTTCGCGGCAAGGTTCGGCCTGGCGAGGGCTATCACTAGCCCATGACACCGCAGCAATGGCTGGCCCGGCAACGCCTTGAAGTTGCCGGCCGGCTCCGGGCAGCTGCCCTATTTGGGGTGATCGAAGGCGTGCTCATCATTGCCCAAGCGGGGTTAATTGCTTGGATTGTCCAACAAACGATCATGGCAGAGCGCCTACTCGCGACACTGACCCTCCCGATTGCCGCGCTAATGGGTGTGGTCTTGCTACGACCGGTACTCCAACGGCTTCGTGCAGGCGCGGGCATTCGGGCATCGGCCCATGTGCGGGCTAGCGTTCATGCCCGGCTGCTAGCACATGCCGAGGCACTCGGTCCGGGCGGCGCCCAGGGCATAAGCCACGGTGAGATCAGTAGCCAATTAACGGATCAGGTCAGTGCGCTGGATGGTTATTTTTCGCGTTATCTCCCGCAAATGCAGATCGCCATTATCGTGCCGCTCGCCATTGCCGCTGCTGCGTTCACTCAAGACTGGATTGCAGCGAGTTTTTTGCTGCTCGCCGCCCCCCTTATCCCCCTTTTTATGGCATTGGTTGGCATGGGTGCCGAGCGCCTTAATCGCGATCAATTCATTGCCCTAGGGCGGCTTTCTGGCCAGTTTCTTGATCGCGTCCAAGGCCTCACCACCTTGCGATTGTTCGGCCGCAGCCGCGATGCCACCAACGGCATTATTGGCGCATCTGATGCGTATCGTATTCGCAGCATGCGTGTTCTTCGTGTGGCGTTTTTATCCTCCGCTGTGCTTGAATTTTTCGCCTCAGTCGCCATTGCTGTGGTGGCTATTTATGTTGGCTTTGGCTTGCTTGGCTATATTGAATACGGCCCAGCACCCGCGCTCACCCTATTCAGTGGTTTATTCGTCTTACTACTAGCCCCGGAGTTTTTCCAGCCACTGCGCACCCTAGCGCAGCACTACCATGACCGCGCAACGGCACTTGGTGCCGCTGAGCTACTGGTGAATTTTCAAGCGCTTGAGCCGAGTGATTTCACAGTGGCGTCTGCGCAGAGCAACACCCAGGCGCTCACACGATTAGCAGTCAGGGACCTTGAACTAAGCCGCCCAGGCCGGGGGGTTGTTCTCCAGGTAGCGCAGCTTCACGCCGATCCGGGTGAGATCATACTGATTGAAGGCCCATCAGGGAGCGGTAAGACCACCTTGCTTATGGCACTCGGTGGTCTGCTAGCCCCCACATCCGGAGACATCTCGCGAGCATTTGCAAACCGGCATATTGCCTGGCTAGGCGCCCCTGCGTTTTTGGCGAGTGCCTCATTGCGAGAGAATATTATTTTGGGTAACCCAAAGGCCACGCCTGAGGCCATTGATCAGGCTGCTCAGCAGGCCGGCGTCATGGAGTTTGCTGGCCGCTTGAGCCATGGCTTAGACACAGCCGTTGGCGAGCGCGGCATTGGCTTATCCGGCGGGCAAGCGCAGCGTGTTGCCCTAGCACGTGCGTTTGTCTCGAGAGCACCACTAATTTTGCTCGATGAGCCAACGGCCGCACTCGATGCCGATACCGAACAGATCATCCTGAATAGTCTGAGCGATCTAGCGCAGGCCGGGCGCGTTATCGTCATTGCAAGCCACGACAAAGTGCTGCGCTCAAAAGCCCACCGCCGGTATTGTATTAAAGATCACCATTTGATCGCTTGCACGCCGGAGCCCTCGCATGCGTGAGCTCATTCCTTATCTGCGTATGTTGAGCGAGTACCGGGGCCGGCTTTTGCTCGGGGCGGTATTAATGCTTATTACTGCGGCGTCCGGCATTGGCTTGCTGGCATTGTCTGGCTGGTTTATTACCGCCACCGCGGTCACCGGCGCTTTAATGGCGGCCGGCATTGCCGCTAGCCTTGAGATTTATGTCCCGGGCGGCGGCATACGGATGTTTGCGGTCACTCGGACGCTAGCCCGGTATTTTGAACGGATTTTTAATCATGACAGCGTCTTGCGCTTACTTCGTGATTTGCGCGGACAAGTATTTGCCCGCCTTGCCGCACTTCCAACAACCGCCATGGTGACAATGCGCAATGGCGAGCTCCTCAATCGGTTAACCACCGATATTGATCGCTTGGATGGACTTTATTTACGCGGCATTGCGCCCCCGATAGTCGCGGGATTAGCAATTTTGCTGGTCATGGCGTTGTTAGCGATTGCCAGCACTCAGGTGGCGGCCCTGGCCGGCCTAGGTTTACTCGCGATTGGCCTAATCACCCTGAGTGTCAGTGGGTTGATTGGCCAACAACTTACCCAACGTCTCGCTAGCGCAAGCGCTGAACTACGCGCGAGTAGCGTCGATCATCTCAATGGCTTAGCTGAGCTCATTGCCTTTGGCAGCTTAAGCGATCACCGCGACCGGGTGCTTGCGGCCGCCGCCGCGGAGCGCCGAGAAGATAGCCGTGCGGCCGGCGTGCTCGCCACTGGCGAGGCGGTTATTCACGGCGCTACTCAATGGGTGGCCGTAGTGGTGTTTCTTGCCGCACTGGGTCTCTACCAGCAAGCGCACATTGGCGGCGCGCTGGCGGTTATGATGCCCCTGGCCGTACTTGCCCTTTTAGAACCCCTCGGCGTGCTTCCCGGCGCTGGCCTTAATTTAGCGCGAGCACGTGCCTCGGCCGAGCGCCTACAAGCCGGCACGAAAGCGAAAGCTACCCAAACCATTTCAGACCCGCAGCCCGCATGGATACATGCCCCTGAAGTTAATTTCAGCCGGGTGCAAGTCACTCGCGGCGCGGGCGCATGCGTGCTTGATGCATTTTCGCTAGCGCTAAAGCCAGGTGAGCGCGTTGGGATTATTGGCGGGTCTGGTTGTGGTAAATCAAGCGTAGCGGCACTACTCACACGTCAATTTGCAGCGGATGCGGGCGTGATCACCATCAACCAAACGCCCCTCAGCCACTTCTCCACTGATCGCCTCTACGCCAGCATGGGATATCTCACTCAACAAACGGATTTGTTTAGTGGCACGATCGGCACCAATTTGCGAATTGCTAATCGTCACGCAAGCGATGAGGCGCTCTGGCAGGCCCTTGAGGCCGTCGACCTTGCCGGCTTTGTCAATGGCTGCGATGAGGGCCTAGACACTTGGATCGGGGAGTCAGGCACACAGCTCTCAGGTGGGCAGGCACGGCGACTGGCATTAGGCCGGCTTTTTTTGCGCGATACGCCGCTCGTTATTCTTGATGAGCCACTCAGCAATCTCGATGCCGCGACGAGCGCGCGGGTGGCAGCAGCATTGGATACTTGGCTAAGCGGACGCACTACCCTTGTGCTGGGGCATGAGTTCTCTGCTATGCCGCCCGTTGAGCGCGCGTTTACCTTAAAAGCGGGGCGACTCCAGCGTCATGAAAGCACCGGAGAGGTGCCTTAAGCGCCCCGCTGCGGTAGCATTTCGATCCGTATAGCTCATAACAAAAGGACCATCATGACTCATCGCATTGCGC
This sequence comes from Spiribacter sp., assembly GCA_031581365.1. Lineage (GTDB taxonomy): Bacteria > Pseudomonadota > Gammaproteobacteria > Nitrococcales > Nitrococcaceae > Spiribacter. The sequence goes on from JAVLBI010000014.1 coordinate 19,020, forward strand.
TAATCCCGGGTGACGGCATTGGCCGTGAAGTCACTCCCGCGGGCGTTCGCTGTCTTAAAGCATTGGCCCAGCGGCCGGGGCTGAACTTCGATTTCACGGAGTTTCCTTACTCCTGCGAGTACTACGCTCAGCATGGCGTGATGATGCCTGACGATGGCCTAGAGCAGCTGCGAGGCCATGATGCGATTCTTTTAGGCGCGGTTGGCTATCCCGGTGTGGCCGATCATGTCTCCCTATGGGGTCTGTTACTGCCCATCCGCCGCGAATTCCAGCAGTACGTCAATCTTCGACCCGTGCGGCTACTGCGCGGACTAACCTCAGCACTGCGTGATCGCGGCGCGGATGATATTAACTACCTTGTCATACGTGAGAATAACGAAGGTGAGTATTCTGAAATTGGTGGCCGTCTTTACGATGGCTTACCGGAGGCAATGGCAGTACAGGCCACGGTCATTACCCGCAAGGGCAGTGAGCGTATTCTTGATTATGCCTTTCGTACCGCGCAGTCACGCGCCCGCAAGCAGTTGGCCTATGCAACCAAATCTAACGGCATTAAACACAGCATGCCGTTTTGGGATGAGCAAGTCGCAGCGATGGCCCCGCAGTTCTCAGAGGTTGCTGTTGAGCAATATCACGTGGATATCTTGGCCGCTAACCTAGTCACTCACCCGGATTGGTTTGATGTCATTGTGGCAACCAATCTGTTTGGCGATATCCTCTCGGATTTAGGGCCGGCTACCGCGGGTGGCATTGGCGTTGCCCCCTCAGCCAATATTAGCCCCGACCCGAATGTCCCATCGATGTTCGAGCCGGTCCATGGTTCTGCGCCCGATATCGCTGGCCAAGATCTTGCCAACCCCATCGCTATGATTTGGACAGTGGTTATGTTGCTGGACGATTTAGGTGAGACAGATGCCGCCGCTGATTTGATGGGCGCCCTTGAGGCAGTGACTGGCGAAGGTAAGGTGCTTACCCGTGATTTAGGCGGTAGCGCTGGAACGCTTGCGTTCACCGATCGAGTGGTAGCGGAACTCGCATGATGATTACTGAGATTCGTGAGGCGCGAGTCTCCATCGCCTCTGAAATTGCCAACGCTTACATCGATTTCACCAAAATGGATGTATCGGTGGTGGCGATTCATACCAATATTATGCGCAATGGCGAACCGGTCATTGGCTATGGGTTTAACTCCAACGGCCGCTACGCGCAAAGCGGTCTACTCCGTGAACGATTTATTCCGCGACTGCGTGAAGCACCGAGCTCAGCACTTGTCGATGCAAGCGGTGAGAACCTCGATCCATTCAAGATTTGGGACATCCTAATGGCCAATGAGAAACCCGGCGGTCATGGTGAGCGCTCGGTTGCCGTTGGCGTGTTGGATATGGCGGTTTGGGATATCGTTGCAAAAGTCGAGCAACGCCCACTCGCAGAGGTCTTGGCAGAACGTTTTGGTGATCAAACCACGGATTCGTCAGTGGCTGTCTACGCTGCCGGCGGCTATTACTACCCGGACACCGGAGTCGATGGTTTGCGCGCAGAAATGCACGCCTACCTTGAAGCGGGCTATACCGCTACCAAGATGAAAATTGGTGGTGCGCCCTTGGCGCAAGATATTGCCCGTATTGAGGCAGCCATTGCGGTGGTGGGCGATTCGGCTTGCTTGGCGGTTGATGCCAATGGTCGCTTTGACTTGGCCACAACCGAGGCTTATGCCGATGCGCTTGCGCCACTGGGGTTGCGCTGGTTTGAAGAGGCGGGCGATCCGTTGGACTACGCCATTCAAAAGCGCTTAGGAGAGTGTTATCCCGGCGCCACCGCCACCGGCGAGAATTTATTCTCGCACCAAGATGTGCGTAATCTGCTGCGCTACGGGGGCATGCGAGCGGATCGCGATATTCTACAAATGGACCCGGTCCTCTCGTATGGCTTGGTGGAATATCTACGCATATTAGATGTGTTGCGTGAGCATGGGTTAACCCCACGCAACGGCATTCCCCATGGCGGTCATCAATTTGCGCTGCAAATTGCTGCCGGATTAAAACTCGGTGGTAATGAAAGCTATCCCAAAGTCTTCGCACCATTCGGGGGCTTTGCTGATTCCACGCCGATTGAAAATGGCCATGTCCGCTTACCCGATATGCCGGGCATTGGGTTTGAGGATAAAGCGGCGCTAATGGACACCTTTCGAGCGCATTTAAGCTAATGTTGACAGCCTAAACAGTAAACCGTCGCGCGCTGGCCTAGCCGCACTGAGCGCAGCGCGCGGCCACAGCGCGGGCAGGGCAGTCCACCCCGGCCGTAAGCGTTAAGGGTTTGCTGAAAATAGCCCGGGTCACCTTGGCTGTTGGTGAAGTCACGCAGTGTCGTGCCACCAATTTCAATGGCTTGACTTAAAACCGCCCGAATCTGCGCGACAAGTCTGAGGTATCTTGGTTTTGCGATACGCCCAGCCGCACGCCCTGGATGAATACCGGCACGGTATAAGGCCTCTGTCGCGTAAATATTGCCAACGCCCACCACCACCTTTGCATCCATAATAAAAGGCTTTACGGCGATGCGCCGATGCCGACTCATCGACCAGAGGTAGTGGCCGCTAAAATCATCAGCAAGGGGCTCAGGGCCAAGATCTCGAAGGAGCCAATGCGAGGCCAGATCACTCGCTTGATAGTGCAAACTGCCAAAGCGTCTCGGGTCGTGAAAACGCAAAATCTTGCCGCTATCTAGCACGAAATCGACGTGATCATGGCGTAAAATGGGCTGATCAGCAGCCACCACATGAACACGACCTGACATCCCTAAATGCAATAACACGGCGCCGCCATTGCTGAGCTGGAACACTAAGTACTTACCCCGGCGCTCAAGCCGCTGAATGACCTGCCCCGCTACCGCATGCGGCAAATCAGCGGCAATAGGCCAGCGCAAACGCGCCTCGCGCACTTTGACTCGCGTAATCGTTGCGCCAACACAGTGCGGTGCCAGTCCCCGCCGCGTTGTCTCAACTTCAGGTAGTTCAGGCATCGCTGACTCCGCTACTCAGGCATGATTAGACATAAAAAAACCCGCAACATGGCGGGCTTTGCATAACCGTTAAACCGGCAGGCATCGCTACTTAATCTTCGCTTCCTTATAGATCACGTGCTTGCGTACCACCGGATCGTACTTACGGAACTCAAGCTTGTGCGGCGTATTTCGACGGTTTTTATCCGTGGTGTAGAAATGCCCTGTGCCCGCGGAAGAGACGAGTTTAATTTTATCACGCATAACCGACCTCAGACCTTCTCGCCGCGGCTGCGCAGATCAGCGATGACCTGATCGATGCCGAGCTTATCAATGATCCGCATGCCCTTACTGGACACCCGAAGACGTACCCAACGGCTTTCCGTATCCAACCAAAAGCGGTGATAACGCAAGTTGGGAAGAAACCGCCGACGGCTCTTGTTATTCGCATGTGAAACGTTGTTACCGGTCATCGGCCGTTTGCCGGTGACCTGACAGACCTTGGCCATCAGGGCCTCCCGAATTCAGTGTCTATTCCAGCGAGTCATCTCGCCTTGGGAAGACCGCGTGTTATACCAATGAACCCCATCGAGCGCAACCTTAAAGCGCCGTTCATCCGTAAAATTTCTGCTCAGCGATAACCGCAAAGGCGATCCGATAATCGTGCTTTCTGAGGCTAACCGGCAATAGATCATACCGTGTTAAGCGTCTAGGAATACGGTCAATCAGGCTTGATCATCTTGTCGGCCTCGCGGAAACGCCTTACTCTTCGCACTCCAGCCCATCGCTAATTCCTTGCACAGGCCAATCAATGACGGATGTAAACCTCGCTAACGCCCGAGACAATATGATCGAACAGCAGCTGCGCACTTGGGAGGTGTTAAATGAACGCGTCCTTGGCGCGCTTGAAGCCTTACCGCGCGAGCAATTCGTACCAAGCGCCTATCGCAACCTTGCCTATGCCGATATGCAAATTCCCTTAGGCCAAGGCCAAGTCATGCTTGAGCCTAAAGTCGAAGGCCGGCTTATCCAAGCCGTAGACCCACAGCCCCAAGATCATGTTTTAGAGATTGGGACCGGCAGCGGCTTTTTAACCGCTTGTCTGGCCTCGCTCGCCCATCACATCACCAGTGTCGAAATCCATACAGCCTGGAGTGAGCAGGCGCGAAGCACACTCGATGAACTCACGATCACCAATACGGATCTACACATAGGTGATGCGGCGTCGGGTTGGGATGATGGACGCTATTACGATGTCATTGCAGTGACCGGCTCACTGCCTGAGCTCCACCAAGGCTTTCACCATCGGTTAAGCCAAGGCGGACGTTTATTTGTCATTGTTGGCCAGTCTCCCATTATGGAGGCCATGCTCATCACCCGAGTAGGCGAGGACCAGTGGGCCAGTGAGAGCTTGTTTGACACCAGCACGCCAGCGCTCATCGGTGCGCCCATGACCCGCAGTTTTTCGCTTTAAGACAACCATATAGGATAGATAGAATGCGCCGATCGCCTCAACCCTTTGCCGGCTTCATTACAATAGCCACACTCGCCGGCCTGTTACTGCCTGTTGCTTCAGTGTGGGCCGCCGACGATCTGCTCAGTATTTATGAGCGCGCACGCACAAGTGACCCAGAATTCCAGCAAGCGCTTGCTGATCGCCAAGCGCGCGAGGAGGCGCTGCCGCAGGCACGCGCTGGCCTGCGCCCGCAGGTCAGTCTTGAGTCGGCGTATCAAACTATTGATACCGACAGCGACATTGGCACACAGCAAGATGTCCGCTACGAGCAACTCAACTATGGCGTGTCACTCTCGCAGCCGCTCTACCGTTATTCACAAGCCCGTCGCGTTGATCAAACAAGCGCCCAAGTCGAGCAAGCGCGAGCTGAGTTTACATTTGCCGAGCAAGCGCTAATTTTACGCGCCGCCGAGCGCTATTTTGCCGTTCTCGATGCGCGTGAAGCCGTTGATGCGGCAGAAGCAAGTTTGCAGGCCATTGAGCGTCAGCTCGAGCAAGCAGAACAACGTTTTGAAGTGGGGGTGATCGCGCGTACTGATGTTGAGGAGGCCAAAGCCCAATCCGATCTTGCCCGTGCATCCCTGCTGCAATCGCGCGATGATCTAGAAAGCCAACGCGAGGCATTACGTGAACTAACGAACCAAGCCCCCGCCCTGCTCGCAAGCGTGCGCGAGGGCGCGAGCTTAAATTCGCCTGAGCCCGCAGATCCATCACAATGGCGTGATCGGGCGCAGGAAGATAACCGCGAGCTGCTTGCCGCGCAATTTGCTGCCCAAGCGGCGATGGAGGGCATTGATGTCGAGCGTGGCGCACGTTTTCCACAACTCGATATCGTCGCGAACTATAGCGGCGTCGATCAGTACGAACGCGAAGACAGCGATCCAAGCTCCGATCAATGGAGCGCAGGGATCGAACTGAGTATGCCGCTGTATCAAGGCGGGGGGATTCGCTCTAGCGTTCGCGAAGCCCAGTTTCGTTACACCGAAGCGCGGGAAGTCCTTGAGCAAACCCGTCGATCGGTCTCCCGCGATGCAGCCAATGCCTATCGGGGCGCCCTCACCGCGCTTGAGCGTGTCCGCGCCCTGGATCAAGCCCGGGTCTCCACCCAAGCGGCTTTGGACGCCACTGAGGCGGGCTTTGAAGTCGGTACGCGGACCATTGTCGATGTGCTGAACGCTCAGCGCGAGCGCTTTAACGCCGAGCGTGATTACGAGCAAGCCCGGCATGCCTATTTGGTGAATACCCTGCGTTTAAAACAGGCGGCAGGCACACTCTCGGTTGCGGATTTGCGTCGGGTGAACGCGCTACTTAGTGATTAGGCCAAGTCGATCCGTTAATTGCGTTAGCGTTTTCTTACAGGCGCCGCGGTGTTGTTCAACCACCGCTTGTGCTTGCACCCCGGCTGCCTGACGCGCTGGCGCGTCAGTGAGTAAATTCTCCAGCGTCGTTGCCAGGCTTCTCGCGTCGACCACGCGATACCGCGCGCCTGCTTCGCCGAGCAGGCGATCGACTTGGGCAAAATTAACCACATGCGGGCCCATTAACACCGGCAATCCAAGCGCTGCAGGTTCTAATGGATTATGCCCACCCACGGCAACGAGACTGCCGCCAACAAACGCGATATCGGCGGCGGCCAAAAAGACACTGAGCTCACCCATCGTATCCGCGAATAAAATCGAAGTAGCGCGAGTGATAGGACTCGCCTTAGTGCGATAAACCACCGCATCGGCCCCACCATATGCCGGCAGAGATGGCAGCACGAAGCGCTCGGGATGGCGAGGAACCAAAATTAGTAAGGCATCGGGAATGCGCTTACAAAGCATCGCATGCGCGGCAAGAACACTCTGCGCTTCGCCTTCGCGCACACTCGCCGCCACCCATACCGGTCGCTCCGCGCCAATGCGGTGGCGAAGCTGCTGGCCTGCGCTGACCTGTTCTGGGTTGATCGGCTGATCAAACTTAAGACTGCCGGTAATATCGAGATGACTGTGAGCGACCCCAAGCGCAATCAATCGATCGGCATCGGCCTTGGTTTGGGCGCCAACCCAGCTAATCCTGGCCATTCGCTCAGATAGCACACCCCCTAAGCGCTGATAACGGCGCAAACTCCGCTCACTCAAGCGCGCGTTGACGAGCGCGATCGGAATATCTCGAGCCTGCAAGCTTGCCAATAGGGTGGGCCAAAGTTCGAGCTCTACCCGAATCGCTGCAATTGGGTGCAATCGATCGAGAAAGCGATTCACCGCCTGCGGTGTATCAAATGGCGGATAGCTTTGTCTGACCTGATTGCCAAACTGCTCCGCCACTGCGGTTCGTCCAGTGGGCGTATTCGTGGTGATATGCAGCGAGTGACCCGCCGCTAACAGGCCCGTAATAAGCGGCACCGCCGCGCGCACCTCACCCACTGAGGCGGCATGCAGCCAGACCCATTGGCCGGATGTTTGCGGCGGACTGATATTCCCCCAACGCTCCCCTAGCGCATCGCGATAGGCCGGATCACCTCGACCCCGCCACCACAAAAGCGCAAACGCCAACGGCGCTAGACAGCGAGCGGCCCATTGGTAGCTGAATAAGTTCATGGCGATAAGCGCTCAGCAGGTGGTGTGGCGAGTAAGCGATCAAGTTGATCGGTAACGGCATTAACTTCAATAAAGTCCATTGCGGCCGGGTCGCGCACGCGTTTCCCCCAGGGGATGCTATCAACATCACAACCAAACGCTTGTCGAACCGCCTGTGGGTAGGCATTAACCACCCAACGCTGACCGCGCACAGGCCCCGTTCGATCGGGGTTTGATGTGGCATAAAGACCGATGGCCGGTGTCCCGGCAGCAGCGGCCAGGTGCACCGGGCCTGAATCCGGTGCAACCACCGCAGTGGCCTGATCAATTAATGCAAACAAGGTTTTAAGATCCGTTTGTCCAACAAGGTTAGTGACTGGCTGAGCAGAGTTGGCAGGGGTTGATAAACCGGCGCAGGCCTGCTCAATCGCCTCCGCGTAACGAACTGATTCTGCGCCGGGGGCACCGGTAATCATCACTTGCATGGCATGCACTTCGATGGCGTGCCGTGCTAGTGCCACATAGCGCTCTAGCCGCCAGTTGCGGTAATTGCGCAAACGCTGGCTGCTGCAGGGGCTAATAATAAGCACTGGCCGATCATCGATCAGCTGCTGGGCGTGGCGGCGAGCGCGTGCTGGGATGGGAATATCCCAGCGCATCACAGGATCGGTTAGGGAAAGCGGCTTTAGAAAATCAAAAAATCCATCAATGACATGGCCGGGCGAAGCATCGGGAATGCGCGCATTGATAAACAACCGATGGCCATCACGCGAGCGTGCTTGATCAAAACCCAACCGACAAGGTGCTTTAACCGCCCGTGAGGCAAGTCCCGCTCGCAATGCGACCTGCATGAGCATCAGCACATCAAACGAACGCCCGGCGAGCTGCCGCGCTAGCCCGCGCCGGCCCGCTTTTTTATTATGGGCAATAATTTCAACGCCATCTAAATCCTGAAATAGGCTGGCCTCCGCCGCGCCTAAAATCCACGTAAGATGCGTATCGGGGAAGGCGGTTTGCAGTGTTCGGATCACTGGCACGACATGACAGCAATCGCCAATGGCAGAAAGCCGGAACAGACAAATACGGCCCGGAGGGCGATCAAGAGTGAATGCGTTGTGACGCGCCATCTTCAAGTCCAAACAATGGGATATGCGTACTTTATCAGTCCCAAAGCCTTGGCGTCGGCATCTGTGCCAACTTGGGCCTATGACCACGCTGGGCTCGAGCAGCGGCAACTCATAGAGGGCCAGGCAAGCGGTCGCGCTCAGGCGTGGTTTTTCACGCTCGATGCCACCGCCATGGTGTTGCGTCATTACCGCCGCGGCGGACTGCCCGCTTACTTAAGTGCAGATCGCTATCTCTGGCAAGGCTTATCGCGCAGCCGGCCCTGGCGTGAGCTTAATGTGCTTTGCGAGCTCACCACCCGGGGGTTACCCGTTCCAACGCCATTGGGCGGGCGGATTAAGCGGCAAGGGTTAAGCTATCGCGCGGATATTGTAACTGAGCGCATTAAGACTGCCCGACCATTGGCTGAGTGCATTGCGCAGGGGTTTGATGACTGGCATGCGATTGGCAAAACCATTGCCCAATTTCATGCCGCAGGGGCAGGCCATGCCGATCTTAACGTGCGTAATGTTTTAATTGATGCTGGCGGTAAAGTCTGGCTTATTGACTGGGATCGGGGTTTTCTCGGCGCCGGATCGCGGCAACAGCAACAAAGCTTGCAGCGTCTACGGCGATCATTATCTCGCGAACCCCGGCTTGAGACTGCGGCCAAGCAACATTGGTCAGCGCTTATGGCTGGCTATGTTGAGCCCTGAATCCGGGAGATGATGGCGCTACTCGACTCGCCTTCGAGAAAATCAAGCACTTCCACTCGACCCCCAGCAGCGCTCACTGCGTCATAACCGGCAATATCCTCAGGCTGATAGTCACCCCCTTTCACCAGTACATCGGGGAGGAGTTCGGCAATTAAAGCAGCCGGCGTGTCTTCACTAAACGCCACGACCCAGTCGACATCGCCTAGGGCTGCTAATACGCGCATGCGCTGCTCGAGCGGCATGACTGGCCGGCCTTGCCCTTTGAGCCGACTGACTGAGGCGTCATCGTTAATTGCAACAATTAACCGATCACCCAATGCCCGCGCCTGAGCTAAATAGTGCACATGCCCGGCATGCAACAAATCAAAACAACCATTGGTCATCACGATCCGTTCACCGCGCGCACGCAGGGGTGCTAACTGTGCCTGTAGCGCTTTTTGATCAACGATTTGGTCATTGCTTCGGGATACGCCCGCGGCGGCTTCTAGCTCCGCCATACTCACTGATGCCGTGCCGACTTTTGCTACAACCAACGAGGCGGCTAAATTAGCAAGCGCAGTGGCATCCTCCATGCTGGCGCCCGTGGCCATTACCGCACCCAGTAGCGCAATCACGGTATCACCCGCACCGGTGACGTCGTAGACCTCACGTGCATGGGCGGGTAAATGCAATGCATCGCCAGCGCTTGGAATCAGGCTCATACCGTGTTCACCACGGGTCACTAATAGGCCGGTCAGGCCGAACGTCTGCGCAAGGCCGCAGGCAGCGGCGGCGAGCTGATCGCGATCGCTTAAGGCGGCCTCAACAGCATGTGCCGTCTCACGGGTGCGCTGCTGCCAGACCGACCGGAATTCAGGCAAGTTCGGTGTCAACAATGTGGCGCCCTGATAGCGCTGCCAGTCGGTGCCTTTCGGATCCACTAACACCGGTATGTTGGCAGCGCAGGCGCGGGCGATCAGAGTTTGGACTTCGCCTAACGTGCCTTTGGCGTAATCAGAGACGATGACCACATCCGTTTGGCTCAAGGCTTGTTCGTAATGTGCCACAAGCCCAGCTGTTTCTGCTGGGGTGAATGGCCGCTCAAAATCTAACCGAATAAGCTGCTGGCGCTGACTCAGCACGCGTAGCTTACAAATGGTGGGGTGAGTAGGTAGCGTCTGTAATAGGGGGGTCACGCCGCCGGCGCGTAATTGTTCATCGAGCAATTGGCCATGATCATCCTCGCCAATAAGGCCCACTAAGCTCACCTGAACCCCTAGGGCCCCTAGGTTCATGGCGACGTTGGCGGCACCACCGGGGCGGAGCGTGTCCTCATCCACACGCAACACCGGTACAGGGGCTTCGGGTGATATGCGTCCGGTTGGGCCTTGCCAGTAGCGATCAAGCATCACATCACCCACCACAAGGACGCGGGCGACGCCAAGATCAGGAACTTTTAGCTGCATGACTGTCCTCGAGACGGTAAATAATGTGAAATACTGCCCAATTCTAGCAGCCGTCGCGAATAGCCAGGCATCAATCCGTACAAAAAGAGCTATAAACACTGTGTCTGACCCTATGACTCGTTCGCCCTACCATCCACACAACCTTGGCCAATGGTTAATGCTGGCTGTGCTCTGGCTCGTCGGACGGCTACCGCCAAAAATTGCCTTTGAATTCGGCAAGTTTGGGGGCCGTCGTTTGCCAAGTGTGTCAAACCAACGGCGCGGCATTGCGTTGCGCAATATGCAGCTCTGTATGCCGGAGCTCACGCCACAAGCACGCGAGTCGCTCATGCGGCGCAACCTGCAGTACATGGGTCGGGCGGGGGCTGAAACCGCACTGGCTTGGTTTGGTGGCAAAAAAGTCGATGACATCCCCTGTCATGTACACGGCTTGGAGCATCTGCAAGCTGCCCAAGCCAATGGACAAGCCGTCATTCTGCTCTCGGGGCATTTTTTGTGCATCGAGCTTGCTGCCCGCTTGATTGGCCAGCAGGTTGATATGGCGGTGATCTATAAACCACTGCGTAAAAAACCGCTCATGGACCGGATCATGCTACGCAATCGCCGGCGCACACTGGTCGATGCACTGCCGCGTGATGACTTGCGTGGCATTGTGCGAGCGTTAAAAAAAGGGGTGCCTGTTTGGTATGCCGGCGATCAGGACTATGGCACCAATAACAGCGTGTTTGTGCCGTTTATGGGCGTACCCGCAGCCACGGTAACAGGACTGACTCGCTTGGCGCGGCTTAGTAAGGCCCGAGTGGTGCCGATTTTCTTCCATGCCAATCAAGCCGGAAACGCCTATGAAGTCACCTTTGAGCCGGCACTCGAGGGCTTTCCGACCGGATCCGATGTGCTTGATGCGCAGTGGATGAATGGTGTCATTGAGCGCGGTATTCGCGCTCATCCCGAGCAATACCTGTGGGTCCATCGACGCTTTAAACACCCGCCGCCAGGCGAATCGCCCGCTTATCGAAATTCACTGCAAAAGCGGCATAACCGCGTCAAAGGCGCACCGTGGTAGTTCGTTCATCGACAACGCCTGCGACACTCGTTGTCGGACCGGCATGGGTGGGGGATATGGTGATGGCGCAAAGCTTGTTCATGGCATTGCGCCAACAATCCCCTCAGCACCCGATCGATGTCATTGCCCCGGCTTGGAGCAGCCCGTTAATCGAGCGCATGCCTGAAGTCCGTCATTTGCATGAGTTAGCCGTTGGACACGGCGAGGCAGGCTTGCGTAAACGCATTTCGCTTGGTCGTGCATTACGTCAGGGCGGCTATGACCGCGCGATTGTGCTGCCTCGCTCAGCCAAAGCCGCGCTTGTGCCATGGATCGCAAAAATCCCAGTGCGAACGGGTTATCGTGGTGAATACCGCTACGGCCTCATTAACGATAGACGCAAGCTTGATCGAGCGCAGCACTACCGCACAGTGGATCGCTTTGTAGCGCTTGCACCCTTGCGCAAAGACGCTAATCGCTCGATTGAACCACCAACACCTAAGCTCTCCAGTACCTCTAATCAGCAAATGGCCGCGATGGCTGAACTTGCGCTAGACCCTTCGAGTCACGCCACTCCAACCCTTGGTTTGTGTCCCGGTGCAGAATATGGTCCGGCCAAACGCTGGCCACCTGAGTATTTTTCTGCACTCGCTCGTGAATACCTGAATGCGGGTTGGGCGGTGTGGTTATTTGGGTCAGCTAAAGATGCTGGCATTACTCGATCGATTCGCGAGCAGGCGCCGGGCGTTGTGGATTTAGCCGGCCGCACGCAATTAGCCCAAGCCATTGATTTGCTTGCCGCCTGTCAGGGGGTGGTCAGCAATGACTCGGGGCTGATGCATATCGCTGCGGCAACGGCAACGCCAGTGGTCGCCGTATACGGTTCGTCTGATCCTCAATATACTCCGCCACTGAGCAACAATGCGCAGGTGATTTATCATGACCTCTCATGTAGTCCGTGTTTTGCACGAACCTGCCCGCTTGGGCATTTAAACTGCTTACGGGGAATAACACCTAGCGAGGTTTCGGCCGCCGTGAGTGCTGCCACTGGCGAAACGGCCAAGGACAATTAATTTATGCCAACACGCAATCATTACCGCAAAACATACTTGGTCACGGGGGGAGCCGGGTTTATTGGCTCTTATCTTTGCGATCAACTCATCGAGGCAGGCCACGGGGTGTTGTGTGTTGATAACTTTTTGACCGGTAGCCGCGATAACATTGCGCATTTGCTTGAGCATCCGCATTTTGAAGTCATGCGCCACGATGTGACTTTCCCACTATTTGTTGAGGTCGATGCTATTTATAATTTGGCGTGTCCCGCCTCGCCGATTCATTATCAGCGCGATCCGGTACAAACCACCAAGACGAGCGTGCATGGCGCGATTAACATGCTAGGCCTAGCTAAGCGCTTAAACGTCCCTATCCTTCAGGCATCGACAAGCGAGGTCTATGGCGATCCGGAGATTCATCCACAAACGGAAGATTATTGGGGGCATGTCAATCCCATTGGTACTCGCGCCTGTTATGACGAGGGTAAGCGGTGTGCTGAGACGCTCTTTTTTGACTATCACCGCGAGCATAATCTTGAGATTAAGGTGGCACGTATATTCAATACCTACGGCCCGCGCATGCACCCGAATGACGGCCGGGTGGTGTCTAATTTCATTGTCCAAGCACTAAAAGGTGAAGCGATCACTTTATACGGCGACGGTGAGCAAACGCGGTCGTTTTGCTATGTTGATGATTTAGTCGCTGGGCTTATGCGTTTGATGGAATCCCCGCGCGAGATCACAGGCCCCATCAATTTAGGTAATCCGGGTGAATTTAGTATGCGTGAGCTAGCAGAGAAGGTACTCGCTGAGACGGGCACACAAAGCAAGCTCATGCATGCCCCTTTGCCCGCTGACGACCCGCGCCAGCGCCAACCGGATATTGCATTGGCACAATCACAGCTCGATTGGGTGCCTAATATTGCACTCGAAGCCGGCTTAAAACCCACTGTGGCGTATTTCCGTGGGTTAGTTGATAACGGGCTCGCTTAAAATTGCTGCCCCTATCCGTTGCCATTATTACCAAGGATGAAGCGGCCAACCTGCCACGCTTAC
>JAVLBI010000015.1:0-25780 GCA_031581365.1 Spiribacter sp.
GGAATACTGATAGTTGTTATCCATCATGTACTGGCCGTCCCACTCGGTTGTATCCGAGCAAGCGCCAAGATGAAAGACGGCATCCACCGCATCATCACCATTTTCCACTAACCAGTCCAAGAACTCGTCCTGATCAAGATAGTCGGCAATCTTAGCATCGCGAATATTTAAGAATTTTCGACCATCTTCTAAGTTATCCACGACTAAAATGTCATCACGTCCATGCTCGTTGAGCCCATGGACAAGATTGCTTCCAATAAATCCAGCACCGCCGGTCACAACAATCACATCAACCCTCCAACTGCTATGTTCTTATCAGCCATATGGATTTGCCTCGCCTGTCTCCCGCCGCAAAAACCGCCGATATGTCCACTGGTACTGTTCAGGACGCTCGAGGACGACGCGCTCGATTTCCCGATTCATTGCAGCGGCGGCCTGCTCGGGATCATTATGATCGACGGCCTCCGTAACTCGATGCCAGTGTAAGCGATAGCCTTGGCCTTGAGGCAGACGCTCGGCCCAGCCAATAATGACCGGCGCACCGGTGCGTTTGGCTAGTTTGCCAAATAGAGTCATGGTTTTAGCCGGATGACCAAAGAAAGGCACAAATACCCCTTCACCGGGGGGTGACTGATCCGGCAGTACACCCACCGCTTCACCGGCTTTTAGCACCTTAAAGAGCGCACGGATACCGGCGGGTTTTGCGGGCCAAAAAGTCGCCCCACTGCGGGATCGGCCGCGGTTAAGGAGTGCTTCTAACTCACTCCAGCGCGGGGGGCGGTAGAGGGCATGCAACGGCACTCGTCGCGCCAACCACATCTGCAACACCTCCCAAGCGCCATGATGCGGAGCAATGACCAGCATGCCTTTACCCTCGGCCATGGCCTCATCAATGACCTCGGCACCCTCGATCATCTGAACCTTGCCAAGTACACGCTCAGGTGACCAACGCCACACTGCAGCTAGCTCAAACAGGCCTTTGGCGTTCTCCCGCATTGCCGCTCGCGCTAGCCACTGACGGCGAGCCTGAGGCCAGTCGGAAAAACATAAATTGGCATTGACTTGGGCAATATGGGCTTCGGGTCGGTTAAATCGCATACTCAGCCAAGCCGTCGCATCGCCTAAGGCATGCAGCGCGCGAAGCGGCAGCAGCGAGAACAATCCGAGTATTGCGTTGATGACCCGGGCCCGGCCTTTAAGTGGCGCATCCGCACCCGGGTTGCCGCCATGCTGGCTCACTCGCGACGGTGGTGTTCAGCAAGCCCGGCGTCGGTCGGGTCAAAATCACGAATAAAGTACTCAGCTCCGCAGTAAGGGCACTTACCCTGACCGGTTTTATGCACGGCGATATACACCTTCGGATGACTATTCCAGAGATACATACCGGGCATAGGACAAGACAACGGCAGATCGTCAGCGCTGACCTCATAGCGGTTTTCGCTATTGGGCTTAATGAGATCTGAGCGCTCATGCGTTTGTGGATCCGGCATCGAGTTCTCCTGCTTAGCTTTAGGCGACTGGGGTGAGCCAGTTTTTATGCGCCGGGGCGCGGCCCTCAACGGCAGCAAAAAAGCGGCTTTGCACATCCGTGGTAATCGGCCCACGGCAGCCCTCACCAATCATGCGCCCATCGAGCTCACGAATCGGAGTCACCTCAGCGGCAGTGCCAGTAAAGAAAGCCTCATCGCAGACATAGACCTCATCGCGGGTAATGCGACGCTCACGCACCTCATAACCCGCCTCTTGAGCAATGGTCATAATCGCCTCACGCGTCACCCCAGCCAGCGCCGAGTGAATCTCCGGTGTGTGTATCACCCCATCACGAATCAAAAAGAAATTCTCGCCTGAGCCTTCCGCCACATAACCTTCAGGGTCGAGTAACAGCGCCTCATCATAACCACAGGCCACAGCCTCTTGCAGCGCCATCATCGAGTTAATGTACTGGCCATTGGCTTTTGCACGACACATGGCGATGTTGACGTGGTGACGGGTAAACGATGAGGTGCGCACCCGAATGCCACGCTGCATATTCTCTTCACCCATATAAGAGCCCCACGACCAAGCAGCAATCATGAGATGCACCTGCAGGTTATCAGCACGCAAACCCATACTTTCTGCACCGTAGAAAGCCATCGGCCGGATGTAGCCACTCTCAAGGCTGTTATCGCGGACGGCCGCACAGCAGGCATCACTAATGACTTGTTGGCTCCAAGGCATTTCCATGCCCAGGATTTTGGCGGAATCAAATAACCGCCGGACATGCTCGGGTAACCGAAAAATTGCGGCACCTTGATCTGTCTTATACGCCCGAATGCCTTCAAAGGCACCCATACCATAATGCAGCGTGTGGGTGAGAACATGCACATTGGCCTCGCGCCATGGCACCATCTCACCATCCATCCAAATCCAACCATCACGATCGGCCATGCTCATGAGCCGCTCTCCTCAGCGTTATT
Source organism: Spiribacter sp. (assembly GCA_031581365.1). Taxonomy (GTDB): domain Bacteria; phylum Pseudomonadota; class Gammaproteobacteria; order Nitrococcales; family Nitrococcaceae; genus Spiribacter. The sequence goes on from JAVLBI010000015.1 coordinate 2,457, forward strand.
TTGTGCCCCAGATTCCATGACCGCACTCCAGACCGCCACTACCTGCTGGCGGGTCTCCCCCAGCGTTTCCGCTGCCACTTTAGCAGGCTGCTCCTGCAGGGTCAGTCGGTGCACAAGCCCGCGATATTGGCGGTACGCATCCGCCAGCGTTTGCGCTTGGCTCGCAGTGAATTCTTCGGCCCGTTCGAGCTCATCGAGTAGCCGAATATTGTCTGTATAGCGCAGCAGGCCGGGATACCCATGGGCCCCGGCCAAGACGCCATATTGAACCATGAATTCAATATCGGCGATACCGCCTCGATCTTGCTTTAAATCAAAGGCCTGACTGGCGCTTGAGCCCAGTTCCCGGCGCATACGCTCACGCATTTTACGCACCTGCTCGATTAACGCTACGCGATCGCGCTGGCGTGTCAGGATCTCCCGGCGCACCTGCGCGAAGCCGGCTTTTAAGGCCGGGCTGCCGACAATCATGCGCGCGCGCACAAGCGCTTGATGCTCCCAAGTCCAAGCACGCTCACGTTGATAATCGGCAAATGCGCTAAGGCTGGTGGTTAGCAGGCCGGATTGGCCACTTGGGCGCAGACGGGTATCCACCTCATACAAAATACCACCTGGCGTTGGGGTACTTAGAATATGGATAACGCGTTGCGCAAGGCGTGCGAAAAACACCGCTGGCTCAACCGGTTTATCACCGGTGGTGGCCGTGCCGGCAGGGACAGGATCATGCAAAAACACAATATCCAAATCCGAGCCATAGCCCATTTCCAGTGAGCCCATCTTGCCATAGGCCACCACCCCAAAACTGGCCACCTCGCCATCTTCGCGCAGCGGCTCGCCGTAACGCTCACTGACATGACGCCAGGCAAGGGTTTGCACCTGCTCGAGCAGCACTTCAGCAATATCGGTGAGATAGTCACTAACGAGCATGACAGGAATGGCGCCGGCTAAATCAGCCGCCGCCACACGCAGAACTTGAGTTTGTTTAAATTGCCGTAGTATCTCCATTTGCTGCTCAAGATCACCCGCATCGGCAGTGCCTAGGCGCGCAGTCACCTCCGTGATTAACGCCTCGCGAGAGAGCGGTGCATACAAGGTGCGCGGATCGAGCAGCTCATCTAATAGCATCGGATGCAGGGCAAGATAGCGCGCAATCCATGGGCTGCCATCGACTAGTCGGACCAACTGCGAGACCGCTAGTGGATGCTCATTGAGCAGGGCTAAGTAAGCCGTCCGCCGCACAATCCCCTCCAATAGCGTAATCAGCCGATCGATCACCGCATCGGGGTTATCGGCGCTAGCGACGGCAGCGAGCAGCATGGGCATGAGTCGATCGAGCCGAGTGTGGCCTTGATCGGATAACGACCGTACCCGGCTACCATCACGAAAACGCTCGATATGACTGAGCGCAGCGGCACTATCCGCAAAGCCCTGCTCACTGAGCACGTTTTTGCCGGTTTGCTCATCCAAAAGGCCATGCCAGATGTCAGTGAAATCCGGTTCATCGCTTTGTTCAGCCTCATCCTCTTGCTGCGGGGCAACGAACACCTGATCAAAATGCCCCTGCACCCGCCGGCGCCAGTCATTGAGTGTCTCAACTAACTCATCCCAATCGGCCGCCCCCATCGCCAGTACCAATCGCGCCTGATCGAGTGGATCAGTGGGTAGATCATGCGCTTGGCGGTCATGCATCGCCTGAATACGGTTTTCGATAACGCGCAAATAACGATAAGCCTTTGTTAGATCTTGCTGGGCGTGCGCAGGGATTAGTGCCTGATCGGCGAGATAACCCAGCACCGGTTGCAGGGCACGTTCACGCAATGCGGGCTCTTGGCCCCCACGAATCAGCTGAAATGCCTGAGCAATAAACTCAATCTCACGAATGCCACCACGGCCAAGCTTGACGTTATCGGCCAAGCGCCGGCGCTTAACCTCACGCGCAATCATGGCTTTCATATCACGCAGTGACTCAAGCGCGCCGTAGTCAAAATATTTACGATAGACAAACGGCGATAGCGCATCGAGCAACTCCTCGCCGATGGCCTGATCGCCCGCCACCACGCGGGCTTTAATCAACGCATAACGCTCCCACTCACGGCCTTGCTCGACAAAATAGAGCTCCATTGCCGGCACGCTCATGGCAAGCGGTCCACTCTCACCATAGGGGCGTAGGCGCATATCAACCCGAAAACATTGGCCATCTGCTGTTTGTTGATCGAGTGCTGCGATTAACGCCCGACCAAGCCGAGTGAAAAATTGCTCGTTGGACTTAGGGCTATCCGCATCCGTAAATCCGGGCTCAGGAAAGATGAAAATCAGATCAATATCGGAAGAAAAATTAAGCTCGCCACCGCCAAGCTTACCCATACCCAAGACAACCATGCGCTCAGCATTGCCTTTGCTATCAAGCGGCGTGCCCATCTGCGTACAAAGCTCTTTATAAAGCCAACTAAGCGCCTCATCGATCATCACATCGGCCAAGCACGACAGATCAGCGAGCACCGCATCAACGCTGGCACGGCCGCTTAAATCACGCCAAGCAATCCGCAGCATTTCGCGCTCGCGAAAACGCCGCAGCGCACGGTGTAAGTCAGCCTCACTCGCAATACCGCGTAAAGCGGTTTGCAGGCGCTCTCGATAGCCATTCCTTGCATAAGCGGTGGTGAGATCAGCGCTTTCGACTAAATCAATCAATATATTCGGATCACGCAAACACACCCGGGCGGCGAATTCGCTCATCGCCCAAATGCCTGGCAGCTCCCTTAGTACATCGGGACTATCGGGCAGTGCTTGCTGATCAGGTAGACGCTCAAGCGCAATCCTCACCGGTATCTGCAGGTCGGCAGGTAAATCAGCAAAGGCCGCTTGAAGTGGCTCAGGCGCAGTATCGATATCCATAACGCCAGCTTAGCGAGAAAATGAGTTTTATGGGACAGGCACAAAAGGCTTGGCCATAAAAAAGCCCCGCTCAAAATGAACGGGGCTTGGGGTCAGGCGGAAAAGCCTGAGCGGCTTACATCATGCCGCCCATGCCTCCCATGCCGTCCATGCCACCCATGCCAGCAGCACCGCCGTCATCCTTCTCTTCTGGATGCTCAGCGATCATGCACTCGGTGGTGATCATCAGACCAGAGATCGATGCCGCATTCTGCAGTGCAGTACGGGTCACCTTGGTTGGATCAAGAATACCCATCTCCACCAGATCGCCATACTCTTCAGCCTGGGCGTTGTAACCGTAGTTACCCTTACCAGCAGAGACATTATTCACCACGACCGAGGCATCCTCGCCGCAGTTATAAACGATCTGACGCAGTGGCTCTTCGAGCGCACGACGAACAATGCTAATGCCAACGTCTTGGTCATGATTATCGCCGGTCAAATCGGCCAAGCCTTTGAGCGAGCGCAGCAGCGCAACGCCACCGCCAGGTACAATGCCCTCTTCGACGGCTGCGCGCGTGGCGTGCAAGGCATCTTCAACGCGGGCCTTTTTCTCTTTCATCTCAATCTCAGAGCCGGCACCAACCTTAATCACGGCAACGCCGCCGGCCAACTTAGCCACGCGCTCTTGGAGCTTCTCGCGGTCATAGTCTGAGGTGCTGTCTTCGATTTGCGCACGAATCTGATCGACTCGGCTCTTAATGCCATCGGCACGGCCGCCACCATTAACCACCGTGGTCTCTTCTTTGGAGACGTTAACTTTCTTGGCACTACCCAAGTCATCCAACGTCGCCTTCTCAAGACTCAGGCCAACTTCCTCAGAAATCACGGTGCCACCGGTTAGCACGGCAATGTCTTCAAGCATCGCTTTACGACGATCACCAAAGCCTGGGGCCTTAACCGCAGCCACCTTGACGATGCCACGCATGCTGTTGACCACGAGGGTAGCGAGCGCTTCACCTTCGATGTCCTCAGCGATGATCAGCAACGGCCGGCTTGACTTAGCCACATTCTCGAGCAGTGGCAGCAAATCACGAATATTCGAGATTTTCTTATCACAGAGCAGGATATAGGGATCCTCAAGCTCTGCGGCCATGCTCTGTTGATTGTTAATGAAGTAAGGGCTCAGATAACCCCGGTCAAACTGCATGCCCTCGACGACGTCGAGCTCATTCTCAAGGCCACTGCCTTCTTCAACCGTAATAACGCCTTCTTTACCGACTTTCTTCATTGCATCAGCAATGATTTCGCCGATGGCCTTATCTGAGTTAGCCGAGATTGAACCGACCTGAGCAATAGCGGTATCGGTCTCGCAAGGCTTGGAGAGCTTGTGCAGCTCGGCCACAGCGGCGGTCACGGCTTTGTCGACGCCGCGCTTGAGATCCATGGGGTTCATGCCCGCGGCGACCGCTTTCATGCCCTCACGCAAGATGCCTTGCGCAAGCACGGTCGCCGTGGTGGTGCCATCACCGGCCGCGTCAGAAGTTTGCGAAGCAACTTCTTTGACCATCTGCGCACCCATGTTCTCGAACTTTTCCTTAATCTCAACTTCTTTGGCGACGGAGACACCATCCTTAGTCACGGTGGGAGCACCGAAGGACTTCTCAAGCACCACATTACGACCACGGGGTCCTAGGGTGACTTTGACCGCGTTGGCCAGGGTGTTCACGCCAGCGACCATGCGGTGCCGAGCGTCATCACCGAAGCGTACGTCTTTGGCTGCCATTGTATTTATTCCTCTCGATTCTAATGTTCAGTGGGATTGTTAAAGCAGTGCGTGGGCTATTTAGCCCTCGATCACGGCCATTACGTCGTCCTCGCGCATGACGAGGAGGTCCTCCTCACCGACTTTGACCTCGGTACCGGAGAATTTGCCAAATAGGACCTTGTCTCCGACTTTGACGTCGAGGGCACGGACCTCACCATTGTCGAGGCGCTTGCCATTGCCAACGGCAAGGACTTCACCACGAATAGGTTTTTCAGCAGCGCTATCAGGAATGACGATGCCACCAGGGGTGGTCCGCTCTTCCTCCATGCGCTTGACGACGACTCGATCGTGTAGCGGGCGAAGATTCATCTTCTATTTCTCCCTCAATGTAAATGTTGTTGGGCCTAGAGGTGCTCTGTTAGCACTCCACCTAGGTGAGTGCTAATGATAGTGACGAAACCATCCACGTCAACACCTAGTCGGTAATTGGGGACGCCAATGCTAGAATTCAAGTCACCCGATGAGCGATTGTTCGCTCATTATTGATCAGGACAACGCAATCGTATGCCGCGTTTACTCAGCGCACTCATTATTCTGCTGCTAAGCACTCAGGCCTCGGCCCAGGGTGGACTGGATACGTTGTTTGGCCGTGATGGCAATGCCATCCTGCCCGTCGAGCAAGCGTTTCCGGTCTCTGTTGCCCCCACAGACCCTGCCCGCCTAACGATTCAAATCGATGTCCAAAAAGGCTATTACGTCTATCAAAATAGTCTTCATTTCACGATTGATGGCGATCGCGCGCGCACCGCAGAAATAAAATTTCCTAACGCCGCCATTAAAAATGATGAGTTTTTTGGCCGCCAACCCGTCTTCACCCAGCCAACCCAAATCACGCTCACGCTCGATAAGCCGGCGAAATCCAATACGCCGGTTGAGATTTTGCTCCAAGGCTGTGCCGAATCAGGCGTTTGCTATCCGCCTTATCGCGTTATGACAACCGCGACTGGCGGCGAGCAAACCTGGCGCATCAACCCGCAAGCACCCCGCATCAGCCAAAACACGGCAATCGAGGCAACGCCGCCGCCAAGCGCCGGTGGTCAAGCCGGCCGGCTCGAGCGCCTACTGACCCAAGCGAGCTTGCCGGCTATCTTAGCGGGGTTTTTTCTCGCTGGTATTTTGCTCGCGTTTAGCGCCTGCCTTTATCCAATGATCCCCATTCTCTCGGGGCTGATTGCGGGCGATCCACATCGAAGGGGCAGTTTACGCGCCCTTGGTTTGTCATTGGTCTATGTTGAATCCACCGCCATTACCTATACCCTTGCTGGCGTTGCTGCCGGCATGACAGGAGCCGCCATACAGGCCGACCTGCAATCCCCCTGGGTACTTGGCAGTTTTGCAGCGGTATTTGTACTCCTTGCGTTGGGCATGTTTGATGCATTTGCGTTACGCATGCCAAGCGGGTTGCAGACCCGATTTACCGCCTTAGCGAACCGCCAACGCGGCGGCACGCTCATGGGTGTCGCCATCATGGGCATACTCTCCAGCCTCATTGTCGGCGCGTGTTCAGGCCCGGCATTAATCGCAGCATTGGTGTTTATCGGCAGCACCGGGGATGCCTGGCTCGGCGGGCTAGCGCTTTTCACCCTGGCCAATGGCATGGGTCTACCGCTACTCATCATTGGCACATCAGCCGGGCGCTGGCTGCCACGCAGCGGGCCTTGGATGGGCACGGTGCGCGCCGTATTTGGGGTAGGTTTTCTTGCCGTTGCACTTTGGATGCTTGAGCGCTTTTTACCCGGACCCATCACGCTCGCGCTCTGGGGTGCGTTGTTAATTGGCTGTGGGGTTGGGTTAGGAGTCTTTGAGCGCAGCAGCGACCCGACCAGTGGCCGGCAGCGGCTTTGTAAGGCGCTTGGTATTGCGCTTCTCATTTGGGGGGCAGCCAGTTTACTGGGCGCCGCAAGCGGCGGCCGTGATGTACTCCAGCCGCTAGCCGAATTCAATCTCAGCGGCGAGACCGCACCGGCAAAGACACTAGCGTTTCGCGATATCAATAGCCCTGCCGAGCTGAATACCGCCCTTGCCGATGCACGCGCAGCGGGCCGTCCGGTAATGATTGATGTGTATGCGGACTGGTGCGTTTATTGTGTTCAGCTTGAACAACGCACCTTCACGGATGCCCAGGTTCAACAAGCGCTCGCAAGCGCTCTATTGCTACGCGCCGATGTGACCAAAATGACCGAATCGCAGCGGGCATTAATGCAAGAACTCAATGTCTACCTACCACCGGCGATCGTGTTCTACGGCCCTAATGGCAAAGAAAACCGCGCTGCTCGCGTGGTGAGCTATCTGGCACCGGCGGCGTTTATTGAACGCGCTCGTTTAGGGCTACAAGGCGGTCAACCGTGAGCAGTGGCTTACGCACGGCACTGACTGTGTTATTGGCAGCTGTCATCGGCGCAGGCGGCGGGATTTTTGCTGTGGCCTGGCTACAGCAAAGTCCCGAAGGCCCAATCACCCGACCCCTATTTTCTCTACCAGAGCTCGATGGTCCACGCCGTAGCATTAGTGACTGGGACGGTGAGGTGATTGTGCTGAATTTCTGGGCCACGTGGTGTACGCCTTGCCGAGAAGAAATACCGCTATTCACCCAATTACAGACAGAATTTGCCGATGCAGGGGTTCAATTTTTAGGCATCGCAATTGATGACCCTGAACCCATGCGGGGATTTTTAGCCCAAGTTAATATGGGTTATCCCACGCTCTATGGCATGCAATCCGCCCTTGACGTCGCTGCGGCTTACGGCAATGATCGCGGTACCTTGCCTTATACCGTTATCATCGATCGCAATGGTCATATTATTCAGACCATGAGCGGTCAATTGCATGAGCCCCAACTTCGTCCCATCCTCGAAGATCTTGCCGGCGGTTAGCGCTGATCTGCGTCGAATGAGTCGCTAAAAGCGCCGACCATGGACAAAAACGCTTAATTTGCGCAAACTTCGGGTTTGAGTGAGTGGGAGCGTTGGCGAATGCCTAAGATTTTGGTCATCCATGGGCCTAATTTGAATATGTTGGGACAACGAGAGCCGGAGGTTTACGGCTCAACGGATCTTGCCAGCATTGATGCCGAGCTCACCGGTCAAGCCAAAGCAGCCGGGGCAGAGATTGAGTGTATTCAAAGCAATGCCGAGCACTCACTGGTCGAGCGCATTCAGCAGGCAGGGACAGACGGTACTGATAGCATTATTATTAACCCCGCTGCCTTTACCCATACCAGTGTTGCACTTCGCGATGCCCTCATGGCGGTGGCCATTCCTTTTATCGAAGTGCATCTGTCTAATATTCATGCGCGCGAGCCCTTCCGCCAACATTCCTATTTTTCCGATGCCGCCCGCGGTGTGATTGCCGGACTTGGCCCGCTGGGCTATGCGCTCGCACTACAGGCGCTGCTATCCACCTCTGACCGGAATTAACGTTTTATGGATATTCGTAAGATCAAACGCCTTATTGAACTGCTTGATGAATCTGGCGTAAATGAAATCGAAATTGCTGAGGGCGAAGAAAGTGTGCGCATTAGCCGCGGCCCAACGGCGGCTGCGCCGGCACCAGCACCGGTTGCCGCCCCCGTCGCGGCGGCGCCGGCTGGCGCCACACCCGCGGCAGAAATAGCGGCTGCAAGCGCACCGGTTGAGCCAGCCGGTCATACCCTGCGCTCGCCCATGGTGGGCACATTCTATCGTGCCCCCTCGCCGGATGATTCGGCGTTTGTGGAGGAAGGCCAAAGCGTTGAGGCCGGCGAGACGCTATGCATTATTGAGGCAATGAAAATGCTCAACCAAATTGAGGCAGATCGAAGCGGCGTGGTGCGCAAGATTTTGCTTGAAAACGGCCAACCGGTTGAATTTGATCAGCCACTCTTTGTGATCGAGTAAGGCACACCCATGATCGATAAGGTACTCATCGCCAATCGTGGCGAAATTGCCCTGCGTATTTTGCGCGCCTGCCGCACGCTTGGCATTGGCACGGTCGCTGTTCACTCCACCGCAGACCGTGATCTCAAGCACGTCCGGCTTGCTGACGAGTCCGTTTGTATTGGCGGTGCAAAATCATCAGAAAGTTATTTAAATATACCGGCGATTGTTAGCGCTGCTGAACTAACTGACGCCATGGCCATCCACCCAGGCTATGGGTTTTTATCGGAAAACGCTGACTTTGCTGAACGTGTAGAGCAATCAGGATTTCGGTTTATTGGCCCGCGCTCAGAGACCATTCGACTGATGGGCGATAAAGTCTCCGCCATTGATGCCATGAAAGCCGCCGGCGTGCCCTGCGTGCCAGGCTCGGGTGGACCCTTGAGCGATGATGACCAAACCAACCTACGGCTAGGCAACGAAATCGGCTATCCGGTCATTATTAAAGCCGCGGCCGGTGGTGGCGGTCGCGGCATGCGAGTAGTCCACAGCGAAGCCACCCTATTGCATGCGATTTCAGTGACCCGCGCTGAAGCAGCGAACGCCTTTGGGAGTGACGTGGTGTACATGGAGAAGTACTTAGATAATCCACGTCATGTCGAAATTCAGGTGCTGGCCGATGAGCATGGCAATGCCGTGCATCTAGGCGAGCGTGACTGCTCGATGCAGCGGCGCCACCAAAAGGTGATTGAGGAGAGTCCAGCCCCGGGCATTAGCGCAGAAGCGCGTGCAGCGATCGGCACCCGCTGCGCTGAGGCCTGCCAGCGGTTGGGCTATCGCGGGGCCGGCACGTTTGAATTTCTCTACCAAGATGGCGAGTTTTATTTTATTGAAATGAATACGCGCATTCAGGTCGAGCACCCGGTAACAGAAATGGTCACTGGTTGTGATCTAGTCGCCGAGCAAATCCGTGTCGCCAGTGGCGAGGCCTTATCCTTTACGCAATCGCAAATTGAGTTCCGTGGGCATGCCATTGAATGTCGCATTAACGCCGAAGACCCCGAGCGCTTTATGCCCTCACCCGGGCAGATTACCCTCTACCATCCCCCGGGCGGGCCTGGCGTGCGGGTCGACTCCCACGTCTACACAGGCTATGTCGTACCGCCGCATTACGACTCCATGATTGGCAAAATTATTACCTGGGGTGAGGACCGAGATATCGCCATGGCAAGAATGCAAACGGCATTAAGTGAGCTTGTCATTGAGGGCATTAAAAGCAATACGCCTTTGCACCAAGACCTACTGAGCGATGTCGGTTTCCAGCAGGGCGGCACCAATATTCATTATTTAGAAAAGCGCTTGGGGATAAGCTAATCGGCTATAACGGTAATTTAGCCAATACTAAATAACCGCAGGCTAACCACCACCAAAAATAGGGCAAAGCCGCGGCGTAACCAATGCGATGGCAACCGGCTCGCAAGCCGGGCCCCGAGTGGAGCAAAAAATACACTGGAAACGGTAATCCCCAAGACTGCCGGCCAGTACACATAGCCCGAGCTGTAGGCAGGCAATTGGTCATCGCCGGTGCCGGCGAGGATAAAGCCCAAACTCCCCGCAATCGCAATACAAACCCCAGCCGCCGAGGACGTGCCCACGGCTTGGCGCATAGCAACCCCGCACCAGGCTAAAAACGGCACCACCATCGCACCGCCCCCGATTCCCACAAAGCTTGAGATAACGCCGATCACGCCCCCAACAATGGCAACGATCGCGGGATGTGGCATTTTGCGATTCGCGGGCGGCTGTTTGGATAACACAAGCCTTGCCGCGATGATCAGCAAAAACACCGCAAATATCATTCGGAGAACATCGCCCGGCAGAGCGGCTGCAATTTGCGAGCCCGCCAGAGCGCCCACCACAAGGCCCGATACGAGCCATGGCAGCGCTGTTTTAACAATGTTGCCAAGCTTCCAATGCGCGTGGGCTGATGACATGCCGGTAATCACAATGGTTGCGAGCGAGCTCCCAACCGCGATATGCATCGCAATATCAAAGGTAAGCCCTTGGGCTGCGAAAATCGCCAGCAGCACGGGCACAACAATGACCCCACCGCCAATACCAAACAGACCGGAGGCCAAGCCGACAAACACACCCGCTAGAAGATAAGCGATCAAAAACAGCAAGCTACGCCTCCGCGGCCCGGTCAGCCTCATGGATAAAGCCCGCATTATGCCAGATGCCGTAAGCCAGCGCGGATCGCGCTGCGGTTAAGCGCTGGTTTGCTCTACAATGGCGCTATCGATAAGCAAAGCATAGGAACGCGATCAGTATGCGCATTCATAGCGTCTGCATATTAGGCGGTAGCGGTTTTGTCGGCCGGCAAATCGCTAACCGTCTTGCCAACACCGATATCAAAATTAAGGTGCTCACGCGTCACCGCGAGCGCAATCGCCACCTCTTGCCTATCCCAAACCTCGAGCTCATCGAGGCGAATATCCATAACCCCGATGCGCTGCGCGAGCACTTAGAAGGCGTCGATGCGCTCATTAATCTCGTCGCCGTTCTCAATGAGGAGAACAAACCCGGCCGGCGTTTTGATGATGTTCACGTGAAGCTTGTTGAACACCTAGTGAGTGCCTGTCGCGACAGTGGCGTTAAACGCCTACTGCATATGAGCTCGCTTGGCGCGGCACCGGATGCACCGAGTCGCTATCAGCAAACCAAAGGCGAGGGTGAGCGCATTGCGCTTGCCGCTGGCGGCGATGATTTTGCGGTCACGGTATTTAAGCCATCGGTGGTCTTTGGCCCATCCGATGGTTTTTTAAATACCTTTGCGAGCGTTTTGCAAAAAACCCCCATGATGCCGCTACCCACACCCAACGCCCGCTTCCAGCCGGTTTATGTGGATGATGTGGCAAAAGCGTTTGAACAGTCCCTAGAAGAGCGCAATACCTTTGCTCAGACCTACGAGCTCGGCGGCCCCACCACCTACACGCTCGAGACCTTGGTGCGCTATGTCGCTCAATTACTCGGGCTGCGCCGGGTCATTATTGGTTTACCTGATGGGCTTTCGCGCCTGCAAGGCCGCATTCTCCAGCATGTGCCAGGCAAACCGTATACGTTTGATAACTATCTCTCGAGCCAAATTGATAATGTTTGTGAGCACAATGGCTTGCCCGATCTCGGGATCCATCCGACCGCGCTTGAAGCGGTCGCACCGGGTTATCTTGGCGGCGGTGGCAGTCGTGGGCGCTATGACGAGTGGCGGCGCGGCGCCGGCCGCGATGACTAAATGATCACCACTGGACTGGAAGTCTATGAAGTGGGCGGCGCCGTTCGCGACCGTCTGCTTGGGTTACCGGTCACTGAGCATGACTGGGTCGTGGTGGGTGCCACACCAGAGGCGATGACGGAGCGCGGGTTTAAACCGGTGGGTAAAGACTTTCCCGTATTCCTCCATCCTGAGACCGGCGAGGAGTACGCGCTGGCCCGCACCGAACGAAAGGTTGCGCCGGGCTATCACGGCTTTCAATTTCAAGCCGATCCATCGGTTAGCCTCGTTGATGATCTCAGCCGGCGTGATCTGCGCATTAACGCGATGGCCTGCAGCCCGGCCGGCGACATTATTGACCCGTATAACGGTCAAGCGGACCTAGCCGATCGAAAGCTTCGCCATGTCACGGATGCTTTTCGTGAAGACCCGGTTAGAGTGTTGCGGCTGGCGCGCTTTGCCGCACGCCTAGCCCCATTGGGATTTAGCGTTGCCACAAGCACGCGCGCGCTTTGCCAAGCCATGGTTACGGCCGGCGAGGTGGCCGCTCTAGTGCCTGAGCGTGTCTGGCAAGAGACTGCCAAAGCACTACTCGCGCCCGCGCCTGAGGTGTTTATACGGGTCCTGCGTGATTGTGGCGCGCTCACCGAACTGCTGCCTGAAGTGGATTGCTTATTTGGCATTCCGCAGCCCCCAAACCATCACCCGGAAGTCGATAGCGGTGAGCATATTCTGCTTGCCCTACAACAATCTGTCCGCCTTGAGAGCGATTTGGCCGAGCGTTTTTCGGTCTTAGTGCATGATCTTGGCAAGGGGATTACCCCTGCCGATGAGCTGCCCCGCCATCGCGGTCATGAAGCGCGTGGTGTGCCGCTGGTCGATGCGCTTTGTGACCGTCTTCGGGTGCCCAATGAGTGCCGGGAACTCGCTCGTGGCGTGACCCGTTACCACCTACAATGCCATCGTATTCGCGAGCTTCGCGGAGAAACGGCACTCGCTTTGTTAGAAGGACTCGATGCGTTTCGCCGGCCAACACGAATCGAGTCATTTCTAAAGGCATGTGAGGCGGATTACCGAGGACGGCTTGGGTTGGAAGATCGCGCCTATCCACAGGCTGATTACCTGCGCGAGGCGTTAAGGCGTTGTCAGGCTGTTGCGGCAAAACCTTTTGCCGAGCAGGGCTATACCGGTAGTGAAATCGGCAAGGCCATTCATGCCGCCCGAGTCACCGCCCTAGAAGCGCTACGCGCCGAACAAGACCAGTAGCATCGCACCGAGCGCTAAGCGATAGATCACAAACGGTGTCATTCCCACGTGTGCCACCAGTGCTAGAAACGCTCGAATACATCCATACGCTGCCATCGCTGCAACGATTAAACCCAATGCGAAGTTGCCCCAATCCACCGCTTGGGCGCTACCGATTAATTGCAACGTCTTCCACCCACCGGCAAGGGCAATGGCAGGGATTGAGAGTAGGAATGAAAATCGCGCCGCCGCCGTTGCCTCCAAGCCGAGCCATAGGGCCGCTGTCATGGTGATGCCCGAGCGCGAGGTTCCCGGAATAATGGCGAGTACTTGCGCGGCACCAATCAATAGCGCGCCCTTAAGACCAATGCTGTATTCGTTGCGGCCTCGGTTGCCTCGCTTAGCTGCCACCCAGAGCAAAATGCCAAAACCAATGGTTGCCCAGGCAATGACCTGCGGCCCACGAAAAACACTCTCCGCGGCATCTGCAAGGACTAGCGCGCCCAGAATCAAGGGCACGGTGGCAAGGATAATGGCCCAACCCAACCCACTCTCACCAACGGGCTCGCGGCGCCAGGCGGATGTCAGGGTATCCTGTATTAGCCCGCTTAGCTGGCGCCGAAAATGCAACATGACGGCCAGTAACGTGCCCACATGCACCGCCACATCAAAGGCCAAGCCCTGATCTGGCCAGCCAAATAACCGAGGCAGCAAGATTAAATGCGCGGAGCTTGAGATGGGTAAGAATTCAGTAAGCCCCTGAATGAGGCCTAACCACAGCGCTTGACTAGCCTCCATTGGCTTCGCGCCTTAACCAATACAACGAAAGATCCGCATCCACACCGGTGGGCGCGTTGGCTTGGCAACTATCAAAGGCAATGCCGGCCATGCTGAGCGCTCGCGAACGGACGGAGTCGGTTGTTAGCACTGCAGGGCCTTTGGCGTGATCGCAAAGGCGTGCTGCGACATTCACTGTTTCCCCAATGGCGGTGTAGGTCAGGCGGCTTTCACAGCCTAATGTGCCCATCACCACTTCACCGACATGCAAGCCAACCCCAACCGGCACGGGGTCATGGTGAGTTTGGTAGGGCTGATTTTGCGCCATTTCTGCAACTTCAAGCGCGCATTGGCAGGCATTCTCCTCCATGTCTCCCCCCTCAAACACGGCCATCACCCCATCGCCGGTAAAATTATCAATATAACCCCCATGCCGCTCAATGGACTCGGCTTGGCCACCGAGATGACCATCGACCGCTTCCATTAATGCCGCGGCGCTAATCGTACGCGAGAGCTCAGTAAAACCGCGAATATCGGTAAATAAAATACATGCATTGGAGTGGCGAGGGGCGCGCAAAGCACTTTCTGCGGCGGGACCAGCGTCAAGCAAATCGCGAACCGGTGGGGCTAAATACCGTGAAAACCAAGAATGCCGTTGTGCATACAAATCCATGCTGCGGGTGTAAGAAAAAGTCTGCCGATAGGCATGACGAAAGGGCATTCCATCGCTCCCTGAGTGGCATTTTGAGGCCGTTAGAGACCAGTACTAAATTAATCTTCTTTCATTAACAACCTTTCCCGATGATCGGCAAAGGAAAACCCCTTAAGCGGCTCAGGCACGTTTCTGCCAAGACCCAGGACTTTAAATCGCTCGCCCATTTCTTCAGGAAACAGTAAGGGTTTGGCGGCTTGCGAGAGTTCAGCAGCGCGATTGGGATCACCCGCTGCGCGCGCTTCAAGCAATGCGGGTAGCCCGGCACCTGCAAGAAAATTGCCCTGCGTTGCAAACCCCAATAATTCCAGTCCCGCTTGCTGACCAGCGTGAGCAGCGGCGGTAAAGTCGACCGAGGCGGTTATATCCTGCAACCCCGGCCAAAAAAACGGATCGTCATGGGCGCGATGTCGATAGTGGCAAAGCAATGTGCCCGTTGCCCGCTGCGGGTGATAGTACTCATGCCGCGGATAGCCATAATCAATCAGTAAGGCCATGCCTGCTTCAATGAGCGCATTGAGCTCACTGATCCAAGGGCCAAGGCTTGGACACCATTCCGTGCAGTAGCCCTTGGGCAGGTGAGCGCCGATAGCCCGCTCGATTGTCTTGACGGCTTTTATTAAGGCGGCATCGGCAGGGCGGGGCTGCCAATGCAATCCCTGCTCAGGGTTATGCCCCACAGCGAGGTTCTCAACGCCCGTTGCCGTGCGGGAAAAGCGCTGCACAGGCAGCGCATCAAGAACTTCGTTTGCCAAAATCACGCCACGAATGGGTTGTGCTGGCAGGCGATCCAACCATTGGACTCGGGCTTTAAGTTCGGCGGGCAATGCGTTGAGGGTTTGCGCTTGCTCGGCGCGCAAATCCGCACTGACCTCTAAAATCCAATAATGCCTAGGAAGGGCCTCACGATCGGCTAACTCTTGGAGAATATCGGCGGCCATTTGGCCGCTGCCGGCACCGAACTCGAGTACGCTATCGCCGTCGACTGCCGCCATGACCCGAGCAATTTCAAGGGCAAGCGTGCGCGAGAACAGGTCACTTATTAATGGCGCTGTGGTGAAATCACCGCCGGCGCCAAAACGCCGCTGGCCCGCGCTGTAGTAGCCAAGCCCCGGGGCATAGAGCGCCATGGCCATGTAATCGGCAAAATCAAGCGCTCCCCCGGCCATGTCAATAGCAGCTTTAATGCGCTCAGTCAGCGCCTGGCTATGCTCGATAGCGGCGTCATCAGGGACAGGGATAGGTGGCGGATCACGGCGCGCCATTAATCACTCGATAGATCCGCACTAAAATCAATGTCTACCCGCTTAAAGCGGCCTGGATCCGTAAATGCTGCCCAAATATCCTGATAACGCCGGCCATCAACCGGATGACGCTCATCCGGCGCCACATCAGCCAGAGGCTTAATCACAAAGGTATATTTTAAGATCTCATCGCGCGGCAATATCGGCACATCATCACGAATCGCCGTCCCTAGGGTGAGCAAGTCAATATCGAGGGTGCGTGCACTAAATCGCTCCGCACCGCGTTGACGGCCCTGTTCTGTCTCAATCTCGCGGCAGGCGGCGGCAAGCTGCTCAGCACTTTGTTCTGTCTCAAGCCCGACGACGAGGTTATAGAAATCATCGCCATCAAAACCGACAGCCGGGGTTTGGTAGACCGGTGAAATCAGCAGCTCACCGTAATGCCGGCTTAAAGCGGCAATGGCCGCCCGGACATGTTGTTCTGGCTTGATATTGCTTCCAATACTTAAATAAGCGCGCGTCATGAATCCTCTGACTGGCTGCGAGTGATGTTAACCCCAACACTTTGCGCATCGGGCAAGGCCCCCGGTTTATACAAGGTGAGCTCCACACACTGTATGCGGGGGTCTTTTAACGCGATGGCGGCCAAGTCCTCAGCCAGCGCTTCAATGAGCGCGTAGTGAGCTTGGCGCGCACGTGCAGTGAGTGTTTCTGCTAAGGCCGCATAATCAATGGCATCGTCTAGTGCATCAGATGTCGCGGCCGCCTGAATTGAGGTGGTGAGTGCCACATCGAGCCGCAGGCGCTGAGCAAATGCTCGCTCCCAAGCATGCACACCAATAACTGAACGAAGCTCTAAGCCTTGCAGGAATACCGTATCCATCGCGTAGCGAGCATTCCACGTCGCTGCCACCAGTACAAGAGGCGCTTGACCGCTAGCAGGCCACAGGGTGGAATGCCGACATGTTAATGATCGCCTCAATTGTCGTTGGTTATTTAGCCGGTTCTCTGTCGGCGGGGATTATTGTTGCTCGCATCATGGGGCTTGGCGACCCCCGCGAGGGCGGCAGTGGCAACCCTGGTACCACGAACTT
Source organism: Spiribacter sp. (assembly GCA_031581365.1). GTDB lineage: Bacteria > Pseudomonadota > Gammaproteobacteria > Nitrococcales > Nitrococcaceae > Spiribacter. Next base: position 19,356 of record JAVLBI010000015.1, read on the forward strand.
ATTGCGGCTAGGGGGCAAGAAGGCCGCCATAATTACTTTACTTGCTGATGCGCTTAAAGGCGTGCTTCCGGTGCTCGCCGCCCAAGCGCTTGGGCTTAATAGTCTCACGCTCGCACTGGTTGGGCTGGCTGCATTTTTAGGCCACCTCTATCCGGTCTTTTTTGGTTTTCGGGGCGGCAAGGGGATTGCGACGGGGTTTGGTGTCATGCTCGCGTGGTCACTACCGGCTGGCATTGCAGCATTACTTACCTGGGCATTTATCGCTGCTGTCTTTCGGCTGTCATCACTTGCCGCATTGGTGAGCTTTAGCATAGCGCCGGTGTATTTATGGGGGCTCAGCGCTGCCCCGACGCTTGCCCTAGCAAGTGCCGTGATGGCGGGATTAGCGGCTTGGCGCCATCGCGGTAATATCCAGCGTCTCAAAGCCGGGACTGAGCCTAAGATTGGCGGATAAAGCTAATCGCCATCACGCGCAAGGGACATTTCCTCTGGCGGCTGTAAGGTCTCGAGCGGCCAACGCGGGCGAACCGCTTTGACTGCCTGATCGCGCTCTCCGGCTTGCAGACGAGAAGCGCCGGCGTAGGCGATCATCGCGCCATTATCCGTACAGAAAGCCAATCGCGGATAGGCCACATTGGCGCCAGCCGCTTTTGCCACCTCACGCAAGCGGCTGCGAAGCGCTTGATTTGCACCCACCCCGCCGGCCACGACCAAATGTAAGGCGCCGGTGTGCTCAAGCGCCCGGCGCACCTTAATCGCAAAGGTATCGACAACGGCATCCTGAAAGGCGCGGGCAATGGCCGCTCGGGTTGCTTGATCAGTCGGCGCGGTGGCCAGCGTATTGACCACGGCGGTTTTTAATCCGCTAAAACTAAAATCAAAGCCAGGCCGATCGGTCATTGGTCGGGGAAAACGAAAGCGCTGTGGGTCACCGTTATGGGCTAAGGCTTCTAATTCTGGCCCCCCTGGATAGGGCAACCCCAGTCGCTTGGCGGTTTTATCAAAGGCCTCACCGGCGGCATCGTCTAGGGATTCGCCAAGAAGCCGGTAGCGACCGATGCCAGCGACTTGCACCAATAAGGTATGCCCGCCGGAGACCAAGAGTGCTAAGAACGGAAATGGGGGCGGATTAGGTTCTAACATGGGGGCAAGGCAGTGCGCTTCCATGTGATGGACGCCGAGCACGGGACATTGCAACGACCACGCTAGACTATTAGCGATTGATGCCCCGACGAGTAAGGCCCCGGCAAGCCCTGGCCCCCGGGTATAGGCGATGCCGCTGATGTCGGCTCGGGTGAGCTGCGCTTTGGCTAAGCATTCATCGATTAGCGGCAATACCCGCTGAATGTGATCGCGGCTTGCCAACTCAGGCACAACGCCACCATAACGGGCATGCGTATCAACTTGGCTGTGTAAGCAATGCGCCAATAATCCGCGCTCGCTATCGTAGAGCGCGATCCCTGTCTCATCACAGGAGGTTTCGATACCTAGAACAGTCATATAGCGGTTAGACTCACTGGCTTTTGCAATTGGCTAGTGGCGGGCTTACACTTGCCGGCTCGATCGGGACTGGCCCGATTCTACGTTGATAACAGTTAAACGGTAAGGTTAGAAGTCTATGCCGAGCGTTAAGGTTCGCGAGAATGAGCCCTTTGAAGTGGCACTACGTCGCTTTAAGCGGTCATGTGAAAAGGCAGGCGTACTCTCAGAAGTCCGCCGTCGTGAGAGCTACGAGAAGCCCACCCAAGAGCGCAAGCGTAAGCAGGCAGCCGCGGTTAAGCGCCATTCCAAGCGCGTACAACGCGAAAGCCAACGCACTCAGCGCCTCTACTAGGCGGTCGAGTCAGTGAGCGATTTAAAGACTCGCATCCTCGATGCGGTCAAAGAAGCGATGCGCGCGGGGGATAAACCGCGCTTAGCAACATTGCGCATGACCAGTGCGGCCATTAAACAAAAAGAAGTAGATGAGCGCTGCGAACTGGCTGATGCCGATGTGCTCGGCATTCTCGATAAGATGGTAAAGCAGCGACGCGAGTCGATTGATCAATATGCATCCGCTGGCCGCGATGATTTGGCGGGCGCTGAGCGCGATGAAATCACGATTATTAGTGAGTTCTTACCGCAAGCCCTGACTGAGGCTGAAATTGATGCCTTGATCGATGCGGCCATTACGCAGACCGGCGCAGACTCTATTAAAGCCATGGGCGAAGTCATGGCGATCGTGAAACCACAGGTCCAAGGCCGGGCCGATATGGGTGCGGTAAGCGCTCAGGTCAAACAGCGCCTCGCCTAAACAACACCCTCTCCTTGTTATCGGCCGATTGGCGTAGAGTATCGAGCTATGGCCGGCCGAATTCCTGATGCATTTATAGACGAGCTACTGGCTCGTATCGACATCGCTGAGATGATTGGCGAGCGGCTGCCACTCAAACGCTCCGGTAGTAACTACAGTGGTCTTTGTCCGTTTCACGGTGAGAAAACTCCTTCATTTACCGTGAGCGCGACCAAGCAGTTCTACCACTGCTTTGGTTGTGGTGCGCATGGCAGTGCCATTCGCTTTTTAATGGAATATGACCGGCTTGAGTTTCGTGATGCCGTTGAGCAGTTGGCCAATATGGCGGGCATGGACATCCCCGAAGAAGCCCGCGGTGCCGCGCCACAACCACAAAATGAACACCTCTATCCGGTGCTTGCTAAAGCCGATCAGGCCTATCAGCAGTGGCTACGCCAGCACGATCAGCGCGAACGTGCGGTCAACTATCTCCAAGAGCGCGGCTTAAGCGGCGAGATCGCTCAGCGCTTTGGTATCGGTTTTGCCCCGCCGGGCTGGGATAATTTATTAAGCCGCTTAGGCGAGCCTAATGAACTAAAGCGCGCCGGTTTATTGATCGAGCGCGAGGGGGGTAAGACCTATGATCGCTTTCGTGATCGGATTATGTTCCCCATCCGCGATCGTCGTGGGCGAACGATTGCCTTTGGTGGCCGGGTCCTCGGTGATGGCGAACCCAAATACCTCAACTCCCCTGAGACCCCGGTTTTTCATAAGGGCCAAGAACTCTACGGCCTGTATGAAGTGCTCGAGGCCGACCGCCATCCGAGCGAAATCTTGGTGGTTGAAGGGTATATGGATGTGGTGGCACTGGCGCAGCACGGTCTACCCCGGGCGGTAGCAACACTTGGCACCGCCACCTCCACGCGCCAGGTCGAGCGCTTATTTCGGGCGTGTCATGATGTGGTGTTTTGTTTTGATGGCGATGACGCTGGTCTACGCGCGGCCTGGCGAGCGCTTGAAAACGCACTGCCGGCTATGCGCCAAGGCCGACACATTCGATTTTTGTTCCTCCCCAGTGGCGAAGATCCGGATAGCCTGGTTCGCAGCCAAGGAAAGGCGGGGTTTGAGGCGTTATTGGCTGAGGCTAGACCACTGTCGGATTATCTTATCGAGCGGGTGAGCCAAGATGTCGAAATGCACACCATGGATGGCCGGGCGCGTTTTGTTGAGCAAGCGCTGCCTTTGCTGCAACGGCTACCACCCGATGTTTATCGGCATATGCTCCTCGAGCGCGTGGCCGGTCTTGCACGACTCAGCAGTGATTATTTAGAAAGTGTGGTGGATGGGCGCGAACACTTAAGCCGTAGCCGACGGCCGAGTACGCCGGTTGCAGAGGCAATTGATGGCGGCGGCGTTCGTCGCACGCCAGTGCGATTAGCCATTGCTTTATTACTGCAGCGCCCGGCACTGGCCTCTGAGCTCGAGGAAATTGAGACATTACGGGGGCTTGATGACCTGCCTGGGTTGCCATTATTGGTTGAGCTGCTTGAATTGAGCCGAAATGAACCCCACATTAATTCAAGCGCGGTGTTAGAGCGATTCCAAGACAGCGAGCACGAGGCGGCTTTGTGGAAGCTTGCCACTTGGGATCACTTAGTACCGGAGCGTGGGCTTAGCCAAGAATTCGCGGATGCCATGCGAGGCGTGCGTAATTTGCTGGCCGAACGGCGGCTTACGCATTTAAATGAGCGCTTGCAGGCCGGCGAGCTCACTCCAGAGGAGTGGGCCGAGTGGGCCCGACTCAAACAATAAGTCTGCGTTGCACGGCAACGTTGTGAAACAATGGAAAAGTGCTAATATTCTTGGTTACGCGTAATATTAGTGACCCCTTCAGATCATCCTTAGCAGCGGTAGCATATGGCGAGCCAGGACCAGCAATCCCAAATTAGAGACTTAATCGCCCGTGGCAAAGAGCAGGGTTACCTGACCTATGCCGAGGTGAACGATCACCTGCCTGACGATATTGTCGAGCCCGAGCAGATCGAAGATATCATCAGCATGATTAATGACATGGGTATCCCGGTCCACGAGACCGCGCCCGATGCCGATACGCTGCTTCTCAATGAAGGAGCTGTATCGACTGATGATGATGAGGCCGAGGAGGCCGCTGCAGCCCTAGCCGCTGTTGATGCTGAGTTTGGTCGCACGACCGATCCAGTGCGTATGTATATGCGAGAAATGGGTACGGTTGAGCTGCTCACGCGTGAGGGCGAGATTGATTTGGCCAAGCGCATTGAGGATGGCCTTGATCAGGTGCTTCGGGCGCTATCCGGTTACCCAGAGTCGTCTCGGACCATGGTGGCCTTGCATCACGGTATTCAAAACAGTGAGTTGCGCTTAGGCGATGTGGTTGCCGGTTTTCGGGACATTACCGATTTGGTCGAAAACGTCCCCCCTATTGTTGAAGTACAGCTAGCCGATGCTGCGATCGCGCAGCGTGAAGCTGAGGAGGCCGCGGCGGCGTCTGAGGATGAGGAAGCGCCACCGGATAACAGTGGACCGGATCCAGAGCGGGCCGCGCAGATTTTTGATCGCATTGAGGTCTTGCACGGCGAGATGCTGGAAGTGCTGGATAACGAGGGCTCAGATAGCTCTCGATTAGGCCCCATTCGGGAAGAGATGACGGGTTTATTTTTAGCCTTTAAGTTTGTGCCCAAGGTGATCGAGGGTCTTGCCGGTAATTTGCGCAAGGCGGTTGAGCGGGTGCGCTCTGCCGAGCGTGAAGTCATGCGCGTGGCCACTAAGCAGGGCGGTATGCCGCGCAAAGATTTTATTGCAAGCTTCCCGGGCCATGAGATGGATATGGGTTGGGTCGATCGGGTCGTTAAGTCGAAAAAACCTTATGCCAGCCAATTGGCAGAGCACCGTCAGGCGCTACTCGATGAGCAGGCAGAGCTAAGCCAAATCCATGAGCTCACCGGCTTGCCACCATCTGAGATTAAAGAGATCAATCGGCGCATGTCGATTGGTGAGGCTAAAGCACGCCGGGCTAAAAAAGAGATGGTTGAGGCCAACCTGCGCTTGGTTATCTCTATTGCAAAGAAGTACACCAACCGAGGCCTGCAGTTCTTGGATCTTATCCAGGAGGGCAATATTGGCCTTATGAAAGCGGTGGATAAGTTTGAGTATCGCCGTGGGTATAAGTTCTCGACCTATGCGACTTGGTGGATTCGTCAGGCGATCACCCGTTCGATTGCGGATCAGGCGCGCACCATTCGTATTCCGGTGCATATGATTGAGACGATCAATAAGCTCAACCGCGTCTCTCGGCAAATGCTCCAAGAGATGGGCCGTGAGCCGCATCCAGAAGAGCTCGCCGAGCGAATGGAAATGCCTGAGGACAAGGTCCGCAAGGTCCTAAAGATCGCTAAAGAGCCGATCTCCATGGAAACGCCCATCGGTGATGATGAAGACTCGCATTTGGGTGATTTCATTGAAGACACTTCGGTCATGTCCCCGGTGGACTCGGCCACGCGTGAGGGCTTACGCGAGTCCGTTCGCGAGGTGCTCTCAGGATTAACGCCACGTGAGGCAAAAGTGCTGCGCATGCGCTTTGGCATCGACATGAATACCGACCACACCTTAGAAGAGGTGGGTAAGCAATTTGATGTCACCCGCGAGCGCATTCGTCAGATAGAAGCCAAGGCGCTTCGCAAACTGCGTCATCCCACCCGCTCAGACGGCCTACGCAGCTTCCTCGACGAGCAATAGCAGCCCGCCGCGCCCCGAGCACCGGGGCCCGTAGCTCAATGGTTAGAGCAGAGGACTCATAATCCTTTGGTTCCAGGTTCGAATCCTGGCGGGCCCACCATTCATTGATAGGCTGATTGGCCGTCGTTTGTCATACTCGGGCGATGGATAGCCCGAACTTCTCCCTCCTCAAAAACCGCTGCCATGACGACTGGCAGGCGTATACGCAGCACCGATTCCTGCGCGAATTGGCCGATGGCTCGCTGCCCAAGGCCGCCTTCCAGCACTACCTTCAGCAGGATTACCTTTTCCTGATTCACTTTGCGCGTGCCTACGCGCTAGCCGCCTATAAAAGCCAGACGCTTGCCGACCTGCGACAGGCCCATGAGGGGCTGAAGGCGAT
>JAVLBI010000016.1:0-17018 GCA_031581365.1 Spiribacter sp.
GTTCTCGTGCACATGATCGGGGTGATCACCGACATGCAGGGCTAAATTAAGGCTCTCGTAAGGCGCGTGGCTAACGCCGCCAGTTCGCTGGGTAAAGCCAGCATTGACGCCGGAAATGGTCCAGTCTGGCCGTAATATTTGAATGCATTCGCCCACGCGCCCAACTCCGCTCATGGCCGCCAACGTCCATCATCGTCGTCTTTAGCACCAACATGCGCTTGATGGGCGCGTAGGACCTCGAGTAGATGCGCAAAATCGCTCGGTAACGGCACACTCCAGCTCACCGTCTCAAGCGTTGTTGGATGCGTCAGCGTCAGCGTTTCAGCGTGCAACACTTGGCGGTGCAGGCGCCGCAGGGTATCGGCTAGGCTGACGTCTGGGTCGATCACAACAGCGTCCGCCTCAGCGGGCAGCCGCAGCCGCCCACCGTAGAGCTGATCGCCCACGATCGGGTGGCGAATATGCGCCATATGCACTCGAATTTGGTGTGTGCGGCCACTTTCAAGCTTGCAGCGAAGCAAGGTGTGCGCGGGAAATCGCTCCTCCACCCGATAATGGGTTAGGGCTGGCTTACCATGCCCGGAAGCACTCTCAAAATTTTGCCTAACCGCCATTCGTAGCCGGTCTTTTGGATGTCGGCCAATCGGTGCGTCCACTTTGCCACCCGCAGTAAATGTTCCACCAACAAGCGCTAAATACTCTCGACCCACGGTTCTAGCTTGTAGTTGATCAACCAAATGCGCATGCGCCTCAAGCGTTTTTGCGACAACCATCAGACCGGTTGTATCGCGATCTAATCGATGCACAATCCCCGCTCGCGGCACCCCAGCGAGTCGCGCGTCATGGTGGAGCAAAGCATTTTGTAGAGTACCAGCCGAATTTCCTGCCCCCGGGTGGACAACCAGTCCCGCGGGCTTATTCACCACCAAGATCGCAGCATCTTCAAACACAACATCTAACGGAATATTTTCCGCAGCAATCGGCCCTTCCATAACTCGCTCAGTGGATAAATGCAGCTGCTCGCCACCTTTTACAGCTGTGCGACCTCTTGGCGTCTGACCATCAACCGTCAGCGCGCCCTCTTTTAACCACCGCTGCAGCCGTGACCGTGAGAACTCAGCAAACAGTTCCGCGATCACCGCATCCAATCGCTGCCCTGCCGCCGCCTCAGGCACAGTCGCTTTTCGCTCAATACGCTCTGTCCCATCAACCAATGGTGTGTTTTCGTGATTATTTTCCACTGAATGGCTCATATGGCTGGGCGATGCTCCCGCTTTTCTCTAGACTGTGCGTATTAATTAAACGCTGGACAAGGGTGTCATGAAGCGCTTTTTGCTAATTCTACTCACTATTGGTGTTCTCGCGGGATGTGCGAGTACGGATGATGGCGGCACGGAGTTGCGCGATGCGGAAGCGGCCGCACTCTACGAGACCGCTAAACGCGCAATGGACAGAGGTGATTGGCAGACCGCCACCACCGAGCTTGAAGCGCTACAAGCGCAATATCCTTTTGGGATCTACGCCACGCAAGCCCAGCTCGATATCATCCATGTCTATTACCAATCACGCGATGTCGCATCTGCTGTCGCGGCGGCTGAACGTTTTCGACGGATTAACCCACGCCATAGCGCCGTGCCCTACAGCTGGTACATGCAAGGCCTCGCCCTTGAAGAGAAAAACGATGACACGTTAAAGCGCTGGGTCGGGGTCGATACCACATTGCGTGATCCTGTCCCACGGCGGCAGGCCTTTGATGCTTATACGACCATCGTCAACGACTACCCCGACAGTGATTACGCCGATGATGCACGCCAACGTCTTGCTGGGTTATTTGAGCAAAGCGCTCGCTATCAACTCAGCGTTGCACAGTTTTATGCTGATCGACGTGCATGGGTAGCCGCCGCCCAACGGGCAATCAGCATTATTAATGAATTCGCAGGAACCGCCTCAGTTGAGCCAGCCATGACGCTGCTTGAATCGGCCTACCGTAAGCTTGATCTTAATGATTTAGCGGATGGCGTTGTCGCCGCAAGAGATCAAGGAAGTATTAATGGACAAGCCGATGGGCTTCCTGAAATGCCAGAGCGTTACGAGGGGGAGTCAATTGAGGTGCCGCCATCGCCAGAGGCCACCGAGCCACCACAGCAGCCAGAAGTTCCTGATGGCGATATGATGGAAATGTAAGCAACGGCGCTTAACTTAAAGCGCCTGTTCGCCCTCCTCTCCGGTGCGAATACGAATCGCCTGCTCCATTGCTGAAACGAATACTTTGCCATCACCAATTTTGCCGGTGTTGGCTGCCTTGACGACCGCTTCAACCACTCGATCAACCTGATCGTCGGCGACTACCACCTCAACTCGCATCTTAGGCAAGAAATCCACTACATACTCGGCCCCGCGATACAGTTCAGTATGGCCTTTTTGGCGACCAAACCCCTTTACCTCGGTGACGGTCATGCCGGTGATGCCCACTTCGGCAATCGCCTCGCGCACGTCGTCGAGCTTAAAAGGCTTAATAATCGCTTCAATCTTTTTCATTCTGATACTCCAACTGATGGAACAACCCCTAGTGTATCAGGCCTGCTCGCGGCCAAACCCTGAGGTGATGGGATAACGCCGATCACGGCCGAATGCTTTCGTCGTCACCTTGACGCCGGGCGCGGCCTGACGGCGTTTGTATTCATTGCGGTGCAACAGCTTAACCACTTTTTCAACAACCGTGCGATCGTGTCCGGCTGATACGATTTCATCGATGCCCGCGTCCTCTTCAACGTAGGCGGCTAATATAGCGTCTAACTCTGCATAATCGGGCAAACTATCAGTGTCTTTTTGATCCAGGGCGAGCTCGGCACTCGGCGGACGAGTTAGGACATTTTCCGGAATGACCTCGCTTAGCGTATTACGATAATGTGCTAGTCGATAAACTTCGGTTTTAAAAATATCCTTCAGTGGTGAGAACCCGCCCACCATATCACCGTAAAGCGTGGCATAACCGACGGCCATTTCGCTTTTATTGCCAGTGGCTAACACTAAGCCACCAAGCTTATTCGATACGGCCATGAGCAAGGTCCCTCGAATTCGGGACTGTAAATTCTCTTCAGTAACATCGGCAGGGCGATCCTGAAAGAGCGGCGCTAGCGCTCCTTGGAACGGCTCAAACACGCTCTCTATAGCGACGGTGTCGTAGCGAAGGCCGAGCGCCTCGGCAATCGCGCCGGCATCGGTATGGCTCATTTCGCTGGTGTAACGGGTTGGCATCATTAAACAATGCACCCGATCAGCGCCGAGCGCATCGACCGCCAAACAAGCGGTCAGCGCAGAATCGATTCCACCGGATAAACCAATCACCACACCTGGGAAGCGATTTTTCTCAATATAATCACGCACGCCATAGACAAGGGCCTCATAGACCTCGGCCTCAGAGGATAGATCAGGCTCGATCTCGCCTTCTAAGGGCGTCCAGCGCTTATTAATCAATTGCACATCAACAGGATAAAGACCGGTGTCAAAACGCGGCGCGCGAACCATGAGATCGCCCTGACCATCAAATGCGCAGGACCCACCGTCGTAGACCACTTCGTCTTGACCACCGGCCATATTACAGTAAAGAATCGGTAAGCCTGCCGCATTAATACGCGCTCGGAGCACCGATTCACGGGCCGTGTCTTTATATTGATCAAAGGGCGAAGCATTAAGATTGACGATGAGTTCAGCGCCGGCCTCCGCGGCGGATTGCACGGGCGCTTCGTGCCAAGCATCCTCACAAATGGTGATACCCACAGCGCAGCCATTGATATCAATTACACATGGGCTCGCGCCGGGGGTGAAATAGCGCAAATCATCAAAGACGCCATAGGTGGGAAGTTGCTGTTTGTCATAGCGGGCCAATACGGCGCCATCACGAATAACTAGCGCCGAATTCAGTAATTTGCCGGCTTCCAGAACTGGCGCACCAACAATAAGCGTTATTCCCCGTGTACTCGCCGCGATACGCTCTATGGCCAGTTCTACTTCGGTAATAAAGTCGGATCGTAATAACAAGTCATCAGGCGGATAGCCGGTAAGCGTGAGCTCAGGAAAGCACACCGCTTGAGCGCTCCATTCATCCCGTGCCGCAATCGCGGCTGCAATGACTGCATCAGTATTCCCGCTCACATCCCCGACAAGGAGATTGAGCTGGGCCATGACAAAACGAACCGGCTCGCTCATTAGCGAAAGATGCCTCTTGCTGATTCCGGCTGAGCATGACCCGGCCGGCTAAGGGGATCAACCTGTAAAACAGTCACTAACGCGCTGGCCAATCTCCGCTGGAGAGCGAACCGTAGCAACGCCGGCTTTCTCAAGCGCACCAAACTTATCAGCTGCAGTGCCCTTGCCACCACTAATAATGGCACCCGCATGGCCCATTCGTTTACCGGCAGGCGCAGTGACACCGGCAATGTAGGCAACGACTGGTTTACGCACATGTGCTTGGATATACTCTGCCGCCTCTTCTTCTGCCGTTCCACCAATTTCACCAACCATGACGATGCCCTTGGTTTGGCGATCGGCCTCAAACTGCTCGATGACGTCGATAAAGTTCATGCCCTGAATGGGGTCTCCGCCGATACCCACGCAGGTGCTTTGACCCATGCCGATGTCGGTGGTTTGTTTAACCGCCTCATAGGTCAATGTGCCGGAGCGCGAGACAATGCCAATCGAGCCAGGCTTATGAATATGCCCAGGCATGATTCCGATCTTGCACTCTCCGGGCGTAATAATGCCCGGGCAGTTTGGCCCGATCAGAGTGGCGTCATAAAAATCCAGTGCCGCTTTGACTTTAAGCATATCCAAAACCGGAATGCCCTCGGTAATACAAGCGATGACTTTAATGCCTGCCTCGGCGGCCTCTAAAATTGCGTCCGCTGCAAATGCACCCGGCACGTAAATCATTGAGGCGTCGGCCCCCGTGCTGTCAACGGCATCGCGAACAGTGTTAAAAACCGGTTGCTCTAAGTGCTTCTCACCACCACGGCCCGGCGTTGTACCGCCCACAATGTTAGTGCCGTAAGCAATACACTGTTCGGCGTGAAAGGTGCCCTGCTTGCCGGTGAAGCCCTGGACGATCACCTTGGTGTGTTTGTCCACCAGAATACTCATGCGATTTCCTCGTCTACTGTCCGGGTAACAGGATCAAGCGCGAACTGCGCCGACGACCTTGTCTGCACCATCGGTAAGATTATTGGCCGGAATGATATCAAGCCCACTATCAGCCAATAGCTGCTTGCCTTGTTCCACATTGGTGCCCTCAAGGCGCACAACGACGGGCACGTTCACGCCCACTTCTTTAACGGCTGCAATGACACCCTCAGCAATCATGTCGCAACGAACAATCCCGCCGAAGATGTTCACCAAAATACCCTGCACATCCGGGCTTGCTGAAATAATTTTAAAGGCCTCGGTGACACGTTCTTTATTGGTACCACCGCCAACATCTAAAAAGTTAGCCGGCTCACCGCCATGAAGTTTAATGACATCCATTGTTGCCATAGCCAAACCTGCACCATTGACCATGCAACCGATGTTGCCATCCAAAGTAATGTAGTTAAGTCCGTGCTCAGCAGCAGCGACCTCGGTTTCGTCCTCTTGGCTGACATCGCGCATATCCGCAATTTCGGCCTGACGATTAATTTCGATAGCATTATCATCGACATTGATTTTGGCATCGAGGGCGAGCAGCTCATCATCGCCTGTGACAATCAGCGGATTAATTTCAACAAGGCTGAGATCACGCTCTTCAAAACAGCGAGCCAACGCTTGCATGATCTGTGTTAGCTGTTTGATTTGAACTGGGCTTAGCTCAAGGGCAAAACCCATTTGCCGGCATTGGTAGGCCTGCAACCCAGCGACAGGATTAACGCGTACGGTGATGATTTTTTCTGGCTCTGTAGCCGCAACCTCTTCGATATCCATACCACCCGCAGCAGAGCCCATGAAAACAATGCGCTTGCTAGCACGATCAACCAAAGCACCTAAGTAAATCTCACGCGCGATGTCGAGCCCTTCCTCAATCATCACCGCGTCGATGGGCATGCCATGGTCATCGGTCTGATGCGTGACTAAACGCGTGCCAAGGAGCGCTTCGGTGAACTCAACCACTTGATCTAGGCTTTTGGCGATTTTTACACCGCCGGCCTTCCCGCGACCACCCGCGTGAACTTGGGCTTTCACAACCCAAACCGGACCACCTAGCTTTTCCGCAGCAGCCTTTGCCTCAGCAGCAGAACGGGCCACAAACCCTTTCGGAATAGCAATGCCGTATTGGCTGAAGATATGTTTCGCCTGAAACTCGTGCAGGTTCATGAACGCTCCGCCTCTTCGGGAAAATTAGCCGCATTCTCCACCATTCTGACGCACGGTTCAAAAATTTGCCGCGCTGCTTCAATGAAGCTCTCCTGCCAAGCATCCCTTAAACCGCACCACCCAAGCCTCGCAATAACGCCGTTAACCGGCAATGCGACCCAACGCACAGCTAGGTAATCCTCGCATCCGGCTTACTAGCTAACCAAGGTGGCCAAGCGTATCGGCTGCCTTTTTATCCATGCAAAGGAGCACAGGCATGCACAAACAACAAAGTGGTTTTACTTTAATCGAGCTAATGATCGTTGTCGCGATCGTTGGCATCTTGGCAAGCGTCGCCATCCCCGCCTATTCGGACTATACCGTAAGAGCAAAAGTGACTGAGGCGGTTGCGGCTGTTGCACCAGTGAAAGCCAGCGTCGCTGATTTTTACTACGCCAACAATGCCCTTCCACTCGATTCAGCAGAGGCTGGCCTCGATGACTCAACAACCGCAGATAGCATTGCCGGCGGTAACTACGGCACAGATGTAATCGAGTCAATTGCAGTCGGTGCACCAGCCGGAGCAGGCGTCATTACTGTTGCTATAAATGATATCGGCGGTTCAACAGTAGGGTCAGAAACACTCGTTTACAAGCCAGAAATCGGCAGCAATGGCCAGATCAGCTGGAAATGTGAAGCGTCCCAAGGAGAAGGTACGTTGTCCGAACGCTATGCACCCGCGAACTGCCGCAGCAGCAGCTAAACCCATCCATCAAAACACCGGCAACGTAATGCTTGAAACGCTGATCGCGTTGCCGGTGGTTTTGGTATTAGGATTATCGGTGGCGCAATGGGCACTAGTACACCAGGCACGTGCCGTTGTTGATCATGCAACGTTGATGGCTGCACGGGCAGGGGCAGTAAATCACGCTGAAATGGCGCCTATGCGCAATGCCTTTGCGCGCGCGTTGGTATCACTTAAAACACCTAAACAAACGGCACGCGGCTTTGAGTCTGCCTTCTTTACCAAAGCATTGCCTGATTCTCGTGTCCACATGCGTTTACGACTGCTCAATCCAACCCAAGAAGCATTCGCTGATCATGCCCGGGTAGATTATCAATCTCGGCGTTATCTGCCTTACCGCGATTTGCGTCGTGCCCCATCGCGCATCGGTAGGCAAAGTCAGATTAGTGTCCAAGATGCTGGACTCTTAAGTGTACAAGCGACCTATGGCTACCCGCTTAATATGCCCTTTGCTGGAGCGTTTATTTTGCAAGCGGTTCAGCTGGCCACTCGCTTTACGCGCCACTACGACGCGCGAGAGCGGGTAATGCTCGCAAGCAGCCGGTTACCAATCATCACCACTGCCACCATACGCATGCAAAGTCGGCTATATCAGTCTCGACACCTCCCAAACCGTGCTGATTTGGTGCGCCACAACAACCAATAGCACCAATTTTGTGCTCACTTGACCGCTAATCAACCTCGAGCTAGGGTCGAGGCAACTGTCACAAAAATGTGATGGCTGCCAATCGGCAAGTAGTCGGCATTCGGCCGTCACCCGAAACAGCAAAATAAGGGAGACTTACCAATGAAGTCATCCAGCATTATGACGCACGCCGCCATCGGCGCTCTGGCACTAGGGCTTTCTACCGCGGCTTTCGCCGATAACTGGCGTTATGCTCACGAGGAGTTTGAAGGCGACGTTCAGGACGTCTTCGCTATGGCGTTTAAAGACCATATCGAAGCCAATTCAGATCACACACTGCAAGTTTACCGCTTTGGCGAGCTTGGTGAGTCAGATGACATCATGGAGCAAGCTCAAAACGGCATCCTCGAATTTGTAAACCAGTCGCCAGGCTTTAGTGGTGCTTGGCTGCCAGCCGCACAGATCTTCTTTGTGCCGTATCTTCTGCCTACTGATGAGCAGACTGTGCTCGAGTTCTTCAACGAAAGTGAGGCCATCAATGAGATGTTCCCAGAGCTCTATGCAGAGCACGGTTTAGAGCTGCTTAAAATGTACCCAGAAGGCGAAATGGTGGTGACAGCCGATGAGCCTGTGACCAGTCCAGCTGAATTTGATAACAAAAAAATTCGGGTGATGACCAACCCACTGTTATCGGAAACCTATAATGCCTTTGGTGCCACCCCAACTCCGCTGCCGTGGGGTGAGGTCTATGGTGGCCTGCAAACAGGCGTGATCGATGGCCAGGAGAACCCTATCTTCTGGATTGAGTCTGGTGGTCTCTACGAGGTATCACCTAACTTGATGTTCACCGGTCATGGTTGGTTCACAACCGCATCAATGGCGAACAAAGATTTTTTTGATGGCCTATCCTCCAGTGATCAACAGCTCATTCTTGACGCTGCCAATGTGGCCTATGAACAGACCATGGAGCACATTCAAGGTCTAGCCGATGAGGCGCTTCAAAAAATCCTAGATAGCGACACCGATGTCACGGTAACCCGTCTTACTGATGAGCAAATCGCTGCATTTAAAGCACGTGCTCCTCAGGTTGAGGACGCTTATCTAGAGATGAGCGGAGATGACGGTGCTGCACTGCTTGAGCAGTTCAAAGCTGATCTTGAGGCAGTTCAAAGCAATTAACCACCTCGATGCGCTGCAAGCCAAGGGGGTGGGCCACGGCAAAGGCCCACCCCCTTTTTGTATAAAAAAGGGGCCGATGTGGCATGAATGAAGATGAACTGGCGGAGAAGAATTATCGTTCGGGTCTACCCGGCATTCTCGGTGTCATCGATACGTTTATCAGCCGACTAGAGGCGCTTATTCTCGGCCTTGGTGTTTTGCTTATGGCCGTCAACACAGTAGCTAATGTGGTCATGCGCTTTGGGTTTGGCGAGAGCCTTTTCTTTTCTGGCGAGATCAATCGGATCTTGATCATCATGATCACGTTTGCCGGTATTGGTTACGCTGCTCGCCATGGCCGTCATATACGCATGTCTGCCATTTACGATGCCTTCCCAGTCATGGGCCGCAAAGTGCTCATGATCATTATGTCGCTCGTCACCTCAGCGGCTATGTTTTTTCTGCTGTATTACTCCATTGAGTACATCCTTAGCTTGCAAAGCCGTGGCCGAGTTCTACCGGCATTAGGCTTGCCTATTTGGTGGATTTATCTTTGGGTGCCCATTGGCCTAGGCATTACCGGCATCCAATACTTGCTAACAGCGGTAAAAAATCTCCGCGAGAAAGACGTTTACTTATCCACCGCTATGGTTGATGGCTATAGCGATACGGAAACCGAGGTTTAGCATCATGGCCACCATTATGTTCTCGGTCATGGTGATTTTACTTTTACTCGGCTTCCCGATGATGGTGCCTCTCATTGCTGGCGCGGTCATCGGGTTTGTGATGATGTTCGAAGGCTTTGGTCAAATGGATACGCTTATCCAGCAAATTGTTGCTGGAATCCGGCCAGCCTCACTCATTGCGGTGCCAATGTTTATTTTAGCCGCTGATATTATGACGCGCGGCCATTCAGCTGAGCGTTTGATCAATATGGTGATGAGCTTTATCGGTCACATTAAAGGCGGGCTTGCCGTTAGTACGGCGGCCTCCTGCACGCTATTTGGCGCTGTGTCTGGCTCAACTCAGGCTACCGTTGTAGCCATTGGTTCACCGCTGCGTCCGCGCATGCTCAAGGCCGGCTATTCGGACTCGTTCTCGCTTGCACTCATTATAAACTCAAGTGATATCGCATTTTTAATCCCGCCTAGCATCGGCATGATCGTCTATGGGGTCATTTCTGAGACCTCAATCGGTGAGCTGTTTATTGCTGGCATTGTGCCTGGCTTAATGATTCTGGCGATGTTCTCGATCTACTGCATAACCTACGCCTACATTAATAATGTCCCAACAGAAGATAAGGCGAGCTGGGGTGAGCGCTTGAGTGCCGTGCGCCAAGCACTTTGGCCGCTTGGCTTTCCTGTCATCATTGTGGGCGGAATTTATGGCGGAATCTTCAGCCCTACTGAGGCGGCTGCTGTGTGCGTGCTCTACGCATTCATATTGGAGTTCATTGTTTTCCGCTCGCTAAAGACGGCGGATATATGGGCTATCGCAAAATCCACCGGACTGATTACCGCTGTGGTATTTATTCTGGTGGGTGTTGGTAATGGGTTTTCGTGGATTATTTCGTTTGCGCAAATTCCACAAATGGTGCTTGAAGCAGCCGGTATTAATGAAGCGGGCCCGGTTGGCGTGCTCATCGCCATCTGCGTCGCATTTTTTATTGCCTGTATGTTTGTTGATCCCATTGTGGTCATTTTGGTGCTTACACCGATTTTCATGCCAGCCATTGAGGCCACCGGCCTCGATCCAGTGCTGGTGGGTATTTTGATCACCTTACAAGTCGCCATCGGCTCAGCGACACCACCGTTTGGTTGCGATATCTTTACCGCCATCGCTATTTTCAAGCGGCCCTACATTGAGGTGATTAAAGGCACACCGCCGTTTATCGTTATGCTGGTGCTCGCTGCGGCGTTGCTGATTATGTTCCCGCAGATCGCGCTAGGACTGCGCGATTTTATGTTTAATTAGAGACTGATCATGGCAGTATTTAACCGAATTCTTGTTCCGGTTGATGGATCAAGTGGCGCGGTTCTCGCGCTAGAGAAAGCAATCGGCATTCAGCGACTCACTCATGCAGAAATCTTAGTCTTGTGTGTTTTCAAACACCACAGCCTGCGTGAGGCATCCCTGTCGATGGTTAGACCTAATAAGCTTGATTTACCGGATGATGCATTAAAGGAATATGCCACCGACATCGCTATGTCGGCTAAACAATACGTTATCGATCATGATGTACCCAAAGACCAGCTGCGCGCATTTGTTAAAGGCGGTCGCCCTGCGAGCACGATTGTACAATTTGCTCGCCAGCGTGATGTCGACTTAATCGTCATTGGCGCTCAGGGCACAAACGGCGATACCAATGTTTTATTGGGTAGCGTCGCTCAACGGGTCGCCGGCGGCTCGCACTGCCCAGTGCTCGTTGCTTAACCGATGCCGAGCAGCACCCCAACAGCTACTAATGCTATCCACACATAAAGCGCCCGGCGCAGCAGCGCATGAGCGTCATGAACGGTCTCTGCGGTCAGATCGCGGGGGCCTTCAGCAACCGGTAGACCCAGCGCCCCAATGCCTGTCTCGGCTAAACGTTCTCCGGGGGCTTGCCCCACTGTGCTCTCCCAAGCTTGCCAAGCAGCACTAAAGTGCCCGGCTAGAGCAAGCGCTAAAGCCAATAAGCGATCGGGAAGATAGTCCAACCAAGCCACCCAGCGGGTGACTGCCGCGCAATACCCAGGGCCTGCATTATCGTGACAATCGCCAAATGCTCGGCTCATCACTGATAGTCGATAACCAAGAGCGCCGATCGGGCCTAACACCACAAACCAAAAAATGGGTGCAAATAACCGCGTACGTGCTCGGCGCATTAAATGCTCGGTCGCCGCTTCTGGCTGTGCTTCCATCGCCATAGGCTCGAGCGGGCCACCTGCAAGTGCGGCTAGAGCGGCCTCTGATGCCTGCGCATCACCGCGCCGCCAAGCTGCACTAAACGCCGTCACCTCCGTCTCAAGCGTTTCGCCGCCGCCAAAAGCAAAACACAGCGCCGCCATGCCAAGCACTAGGCCGACAAGACCCAATAGCGCATCACCCAAAAACCATTGCAAAAGCGCAATTGGCAACAGCAGAGGCACGAGCAGTAGCGCAACCCCACCCGCATGGTTCCAAAGGCCAGAGGCGATTAATCGGGCCTGCAACCAAGCGGCATAGGCAAAGAACCCCCGCGCACTGCGCCAGCCCCCTGGCGCCAAGTAAACGTTAAGTATCAGGGCCGCTAAAAGCGCAATCAGTGTCATTTATTAAACCTCTGCGGCTGAGTTACCGGCTGACGAATACCAAGCGTGCGCTGTAAACGCCCCCAATCAAATAATGGACCGGGATCAGATTTTCGACCAGGGGCGATATGACAATGGCCGACCACCCGATCTTCAGCAATACCCGGATAGGCGTCACGCAACGCCGGTATCACCGCCTCCAAGCACTGATATTGTATGTCCGCATAATGGCTTTGATCCGTGCCCTCGAGCTCAATACCAATCGAGAAGTCATTGCACTCGCTGCGTCCCGCAAAACTGGAATGTCCAGCATGCCAAGCGCGTTGAGTAAATGGTACAAACTGGGTTATGTGCCCATCGCGATGGATATAAAGGTGTGCAGATACGCGCAGCCCTGCCAAATGGGTAAATCGCTCATCATTGCGGGTATCTAGCCGATTTGTAAAAAGCTGTAGGACATGGTCATTGCCAAAAATGCCTTCTGGCAAACTAATTCCATGAATAACGATGAGCTCGGGCTCCGCCCCCTTCGGACGAGCACCACGATGGGGAGATTCTACGTACGCTACCTCTTGTAATCGACCTGTCGCCGAATCAACCCACATCTTTCCCCCTTTATGCCGTTGGCGCAGCCGCTGATGATAGCATTATGGTTTTGAAAGATTGCGCGGGAGCCGCCATGCCCTCAACGGCCAGCCTCACCAACCGTTTAGCAAAAGCCACTAGCCCATACTTACGCCAACACGCTGACAATCCCGTTCACTGGCAACCATGGGATCAGGCCGCACTGAATGCCGCCCGCGAACTCAATCGACCGATTTTATTATCGATTGGTTATTCCGCCTGCCACTGGTGCCATGTAATGGCACATGAGTCGTTTGCCGATTCGGGTATCGCTGAGCAAATGAACCGCGATTTCATTAATATTAAAGTAGACCGCGAGGAACGCCCCGACCTTGATAAAATTTATCAAACCGCTCACCAGCTGTTAGTCGGACAGGGTGGAGGTTGGCCATTGACGGTCTTCCTAACGCCCGATCAATTGCCGTTTTTCACCGGCACGTACTTCCCAAAACAAAATCGTAACGGTATGCCTGGCCTATCCGAAGTGCTCAGTGAGGTGATTCATACCTGGCGCGATAAGCCCGATGCAATCACTGAGCAAAATGCACGTATGCAGCGCGTGCTCACTCAGCTAGCCACAAGTACAGGCAGTGAACTGCCCGATCAAAGCGCGCTTGAGGCCGCTCGATTGCAATTAGGTGAGCGTTTTGATCCCGCATTTGGGGGTTTTGGTGATGCACCGAAATTTCCTCAACCGGTTGCCATTGACCGGCTATTGCGACATTACGCACGAAGTGAGCGCCTCGGCAATAGCGACCGAGGCGCTTTGCACATGGCTTGCCATAGTCTCAGGCGCATGGCGCTCGGTGGGATCTTTGATCAAATTGGTGGCGGCTTTGCGCGCTATTCAGTCGATAAGGAATGGATGATTCCGCATTTTGAGAAAATGCTAAGCGACAATGCCCTGCTAATGAGCGCCGCGACCGATGCCTACCGGGCAACGGGCGATGCGCTATTTCAACGTATTGCCCACGAAACTGCTCAATGGGCCATCCATGAAATGCAACTTGACCATGGGGGATTTGCAAGCTCACTCGATGCAGATACCAGCGAGGGCGAAGGGGCGTTTTATTTATGGACGCCTGAGCAAATCCATCAGCAGCTTACGCATGATGAGGCTGAACTTGTCGTTTTGCGCTTGGGCCTAGATGAAAAAGCCAACTTTAATGGTCGCTGGCATCCGCAGGTTCATATGACCTTCTCTGAATTAGCGAAACGTCTGCAAACCCCTCGTGAGCGTATTCTCGAGCGCTGGCAGCGGGCCAAAGCACAGCTCCTGGCGGTACGTAACCAACGCGAGCGTCCGGCTCAGGATGACAAAGTCATTATCGCTTGGAATGGATTAATGATTCAGGCGCTTGCCCGTACGGGTCGGTTTCTGGCTTTGCCCGGGCTGATTGACGCAGCAGAGCGAGCTGAAGCCCATATTTTTGAGACGTTTTACCAAAATGATCGATTGCCCGGCTTTCTCGATGATCAGGCGTTTATGCTGGCTGCATTGATTGAGCTGCAACAAGCCCGTTGGTCAGCGACACGTACGCTGCGAGCGCGATCATTAGGGGATGGATTGTTGGGGCGATTTGAAGATACCCAGCAGGGTGGGTTTTATTTCACGGCCACCGATCATGAGGCATTAATTCAGCGGCCGCGGGATTTTACTGACGATGCACTTCCCTCAGGCAACGGCGTGGCCGCTTTGGCCTTAAACCAATTAGGTCATTGGCTTGCTGAACCAAGCTACCTCGAAGCCGCTGAACGCTCGGTAAAGGCCGCTAGCGATGGCATCGAAGACAGTGCTGCTGCGCACTGCGCGGTACTTAATGGACTAGAGGCCGTGTTAGAACCACCAGAGTTGGTGGTTATTCGCGCGCATCCAAAAAGCGATGCTAGAGACTGGCGCGATGTTGCGGAGGCGGGTTTTAATCCGCAGCGGCTGATATTTGTAGTCAGCGATTCTAATGAGCCGGTGGCAAATGCACCGGCTAGCATGCACGAAACCGGCGCTTGGATTTGCCGTGGGCAAACTTGCCAGCCTAAATCAGCCACACCCACTGAACTTGCCGATCAACTCAAAGCGCGTTTTTAGGTGGTGTCGTAACCCAGCCACGGATGACTAGATAGCGTTGTCGTATAGCAACGCTTGTCACTTTTTTGCCATTTCTTGTTCATCTAATTGCTTTAAAACCGTCATCGAATTCTCATCGTCTCGTCATATCCGAACGGCAATGTCATGGCTTGTCGCGCACGGCCTCGTCCGAGGCGCCTGTCGCGTCAACGCAACGACATTAACTGTATGAGGAATGAGCAATGAAAAACGTTTCTAAGCTGGCCCTTTTTGTGGCCGCAGGCATGGTTTCAGCAGGCGTCCAAGCAGCCAGTTTTGATGTAGATGAAAACACAACCCTATCCATTGAGGGTGAGGTCAAAATTTTTGCTAACGAGACTGAGACAGTCGCTGGCGATGACACCTTCGATACTGATGGTGGTTCAGAGTTCGTAATTGCTGCAGAGCGTAATCTAGGCAATGGTTTTACTGGCTACGTCGAAACCGTTGTTGAATATGACACATTAGCTGAAGATGACGACAACGAGGAGTTGACCTCCGGTCAGAGTGTTGTTGGATTTACCGGCGATTTCGGTGAAATTCAAATTGGCGAGAGCGATAATATCTTCGAAGATGTCATCACTGATGCGACCGATCCGTTTGAAGAGGTTGGCATGCCTAAAGCATCAGACACCTCAGAAACCGATATGTTTACCTACTACAGTCCTAGCTTTAATGGCCTTTCATATGGCCTTCAAGTGCGGGTTCTTGATGAAGGATCAAACGACAGCGACAGCACTCAAGAGAGCCTAATTGGAGCGATCGAGTACGCAGTTGGCAATGTCACGTTTGGTGCCGCTTATGATGACCGCGGTTCAATCGATAGTGATGATGACGTCACGGACCACACTTCCGAAGACCCAATCTTTGGGCTCTCGGCTGTCATTGCAGCTTCAGATGTCCTTGAAATTGGTCTCAAATATGCCGAGGAGAGTAATGAGGACGGTAATGACTCAGACTTCTCTGCTGTGACGGTTAGTTACGATTATGGCGCCGGCAATTTGTATGGCGGCATTGGTAGCGAGTCGCCTGAGACGGGAGACGATGTTACAAAAACAGCCTTCGGCGTCGATTATGGTTTGGCTGACGATTTCAATTTGTATGCCGAGTACTCCGATGAAGATGGGACTGATGATGCGGATACCGACAGCATCATGGAAGCGGGGTTCATCTTCGCCTTCTAATAGCGTTAATCGCTTAGACGATAATCTCCCATCGGCAACCCCCCCTGTCGGCATCGACTATCCGGCAGGGGGTTTTTTATTCAAATGCTAATAATCAAATAGCGCTCGTAAACGCTCCGTGATGGTCATTCGAAGACCCTTGGGAACATCACCTAGATATTTTTGGCATCGGCTTTTGTCAATGCTACGTAATTGATCGAGGGCTATCTGTCCTCGTTTCCCATCAAACTCTAGATCGACTCGGAAGGGCCAGGCGCGCCGAGTTGTGGTCATCGGCGCAATAATTACTGTCGATAGATGGCGGTTGATTTCATCGGGCGAGATGACTAAGGCTGGACGACTTTTTTGCATTTCTGCGCCATGGGCCGAGTTTAATGCAACGAGTCTGACTTGATACTTCGCAATGGCTAATGCCATCACCACGTCCACTCATCAGTGTCGAACTGGTTTTCAACTGCGTCTCCAGCAAACCCCACCTCACCTGCTTGGGGATCATCGGCAAGCGCTTTTTGAACCGCAGCCTCCCAGCCAGCCCGAGGGTTGTTACTCGCTTTTATGTGCAGCCCACCATCTCGGATTTCCAGCTCCACTTCGCCTTCAAGGCCACATTCGCGAATCAGGGCAGCCGGTATGCGGATGCCCCGTGAATTACCAATTGCAACTAGTTGTGTTCTCATATCCATCTCGAAGTACCCACGTTGTAATCACAATAAGAGGTTAAACCGATGCGAACAAGCCTCAATTCAACTGAAGTGATTCACAACGCCGTCTAGCTCACGGATCTAACCGGCAGGGATTTTTTTATAAATCCAGCTCGCCCTGTCCGGACGCAGCGGCTCGAGTGTGTTGCGTCTTTGTCCGCTTTGGCCGTTGCGGTGTGGGGCTGCGGCTAGCGTGCTGGCGACGGACGCGGGCTGACTCACCG
>JAVLBI010000017.1:0-15869 GCA_031581365.1 Spiribacter sp.
GCCTTTCTCATGCCCATCGAGGATGTCTTCTCGATCTCAGGCCGTGGCACGGTGGTGACTGGTCGTGTCGAGCGTGGCATCGTCAAGACGGGTGAAGAGGTTGAGATCGTTGGTATGAAGGACACCACCAAGACGGTGGTGACCGGTGTTGAGATGTTCCGCAAGCTCCTCGATGAGGGCCGTGCTGGTGATAACATCGGCGCGCTGCTGCGTGGTACCAAGCGGGATGATGTCGAGCGTGGTCAGGTGTTGTGTAAGCCTGGCACGATCACTCCGCATACCAAGTTCGAGTGTGAAGTCTATGTGCTCGGTAAGGACGAAGGCGGGCGGCATACGCCGTTCTTCGATGGCTACCGGCCACAGTTTTACTTCCGCACCACTGATGTCACCGGTGCCTGCCTTCGGGCACGGAGATGGTGATGCCTGGGGATAATGTGCAGATGACCGTGACGCTGATCGCACCGATTGCCATGGAAGATGGCCTGCGCTTTGCGGTCCGCGAAGGTGGCCGTACCGTCGGCGCCGGCGTTGTCTCTAAGATCCTCGAGTAGGGCTTCCATAGGCCTATTTCTTGGCGTACACTGCCGAGTTCGCTGTTTGACGGCCGGTCAACGGCGATGCATAGGCCAGTAGCTCAATTGGCAGAGCAACGGTCTCCAAAACCGTAGGTTGGGGGTTCGAGTCCCTCCTGGCCTGCCACTTAATCCGGCCAGTAACACCGTGACGGGTTCATGAGCGCAAACGAACAGACCACGACTACAGCGACTGACAAGGCCAAACTGGCCTTAGCAGCTGGCCTATTTTTAGCCGGCGTCGTCGGATTTTACGCACTAGAAGGTCAATCTGACCTCGTGCGTGTGATCGGTATGGTCGTGGTCGCGGGGCTAGCGATCGCTTTGGCATTGACCAGTCAACCCGGGCGTGATGCTTGGGCGTTCGCGCAAGAGGCGCGACAAGAGCTGCGTCGAGTGATTTGGCCTACCCGGCAGGAGTCGATTCAGACCACGCTGATTGTGTTGGTGATGGTAATTATCGTCGCGATTTTGCTCTGGCTGATGGATATGTTTTTCATGTGGGGCGTTGGCGCCCTCGTAAGCCCTGGAGGCTAATCGTTCATGGCTAAGCGCTGGTACGTTGTTCACGCGTACTCCGGTTTCGAGAACCAGGTCAAAAAGGCGCTGGAAGAGCGTGTCGCACGGGCCGGCATGGAGGAGCGGTTTGGCGACATTCTGGTCCCGACCGAAGAAGTTGTTGAAATGAAAGAAGGCCAGCAACGTCGGAGTGAGAGAAAGTTTTTCCCCGGTTATGTGCTAGTGCATATGGACATGACCGATGACACTTGGCACTTAGTGAAAGCCGTGCCCCGGGTCATGGGATTTATTGGTGCATCGCGCGGACGGCCATCGCCGATTTCCGATGCTGAGGCCGATCAAATCCTCAACCAGGTTCGTGAAGGCGTTGATAAACCAAGGCCTAAGGTGTTGTTTGAGGTGGGCGAAGTGGTTCGTGTCACGGACGGTCCGTTTAATGACTTTAACGGTGCCGTTGAAGAAGTGAATTATGAAAAGAGCCGGCTACGAGTTGCTGTGCTCATTTTTGGTCGCTCCACCCCGGTGGAGCTCGATTTTAGTCAGGTTGAAAAGGCCTGACGGCGGCTTGCCGCAAACGGGGAGCTAGGGTGAGAGCCCCTAGCGTTACGACCCAACTAAGGAGCGAAAAGAATGGCTAGAAAGGTTAGCGCCTATATTAAGCTGCAGGTCCCTGCTGGGGCCGCCAACCCAAGTCCGCCGGTAGGCCCGGCGTTGGGTCAGCATGGGCTTAACATTATGGAGTTCTGTAAGGCGTTCAACGCACAGACTCAAGAAATGGAAAATGGCCTGCCGATTCCGGTGGTGATTACGGTGTACTCAGACCGTAGCTTTACTTTTGTCACCAAAACCCCACCGGCGGCTGTGCTGCTTAAAAAAGCCGCTGGGCTAAAGTCAGGTAGCGGAACACCAAACACGCACAAGGTTGGAACGGTGAACCGCGAACAGCTCGAAGGCATTGCCCAGACCAAATGGCCTGACCTGAATGCAGCGGACATGGATGCCGCCGTGCGCACCATTGCTGGCAGCGCTCGCAGCATGGGCCTCGAAGTCGAGGGGGTGTGAGGTTATGGCAAAACTAACCAAACGACAGAAACTGTTCGCTGAGAAAGTCGACGCAGAGCGTCTTTACTCAGCCCAAGAAGCCTTTGGATTGCTCAAAGCGTTATCGACAGCCAAGTTTACCGAGTCGGTGGACGTATCGGTTAACCTCGGCATTGATCCACGCAAGGGCGATCAAATGGTTCGTGGTTCAACGGTCTTGCCAAACGGCACCGGTAAGACGGTACGGGTGGCGGTGTTTACTCAGGGCGCAAATGCCGAGGCCGCCACAGCCGCGGGTGCAGACGCTGTCGGTATGGATGACTTGGCCGAG
Organism: Spiribacter sp.; assembly: GCA_031581365.1. Taxonomy (GTDB): domain Bacteria; phylum Pseudomonadota; class Gammaproteobacteria; order Nitrococcales; family Nitrococcaceae; genus Spiribacter. The sequence continues at coordinate 2,464 of JAVLBI010000017.1, forward strand.
CGTATGCAAGGCGGCGAGCTGGATTTTGATGTGGTTATTGCAAGTCCTGACGCTATGGGCGTTGTGGGTAAGCTAGGCCGGTTGCTTGGACCGCGCGGCCTTATGCCGAATCCGCGTGTTGGCACGGTTGCCGCTGATGTGAGCGAGGCCGTTAAAAATGCTAAAGCAGGTCAGGTACGTTACCGCGCCGATAAAGGCGGATTAATTCATTGCAGTTTGGGCAAGGCGGATTTTGAGCCGCAAGCCTTGGCTGAGAACCTGCAGGCGCTGATTAGCGATTTGCAGAAAGTTAAACCGGCATCCTCAAAGGGGATATATCTCAAACGGGCGACCGTCTCGACGACGATGGGGCCTGGGGTGTCGATCGATCTAGGCGCGCTGACATAACGTTAGCAAGCCTTGGTGCGCAGCAGTCTGTTACGGATTGCTGCCGGCTGTCGTTAAGACGGCCGTCAAAGACCGTTTGGTGTGGCATGCCACATAAAGATCGCAAGATCGCCAGCGGTAGACGGTGGTGCCAGGACAGGATGAGTTTCCTGCACGGGTTCACCGTTAGGGGGCAGATGAGCATAAAGCTTGTCTGTCGTTACCAACCGCCGTTCCAGGAGGCATTTGGATGGGCGTAAGTCTGGAACAGAAAAAGCGGATGGTGCAGGAAGTCGCTGAAGTGGCCAATGGCGCTCATTCCGCACTCGCTGCGGAATATCGAGGGCTATCAGCCGGACAGATGGATAACCTGCGTGTCCAAGCCCGTGATGCGGGTGTCTACGTACGTGTGGTCAAGAATACCTTGGCGAAACGCGCGGTAGAGGGCACAGAGTTCGAGTGCATGACCGAAGATCTCTCCGGTCCGTTGCTGCTCGCATTCTCGCAGGAAGATCCGGGTTCGGCCGCACGTGTGTTAAAGGACTTCTCCAAAGACCACGAGCAATTGGTAGTGACCATGCTGGCCGTAGGCGGGGAGAAATACCCCGGCTCAGAAATTGATCGGCTGGCCACATTGCCGACCTACGATGAGGCGATTAGTCGCCTGATGGCGACTATGAAGGCGCCGGTACAGAAACTTGCCACCACACTGAATGAAGTGCCAAGCAAGCTGGTTCGTACCGTCTCCGCAGTCAAGGACGCCAAACAGTAGGCTGCTTCGACATCCGATGCTGCCGCTTAACGTATTTACTATTTGATACAGCCAGGAGACAAAACGATGGCCGTTTCCAAGGAAGACATTCTCGAGACGATCTCCAACATGAGTGTTATGGAGGTTGTAGACCTCATTGACGCTATGGAAGAGAAATTTGGTGTAACCGCAGCTGCTGCTGTTGCTGCTGCACCGGCTGCTGCCGGTGGTGGTGAAGCCGCTGCTGAAGAGAAGACTGAGTTTGACGTGATCCTCGCCGGCTTTGGCGAGAACAAGGTTGGCGTGATTAAAGCCGTTCGTGGCGCCACGGGCCTTGGTCTGAAAGAAGCCAAAGAGCTTGTTGAGGGCGCGCCTGCACCCGTTAAAGAAGGCGCTTCCAAGGAGGAAGCCGATGAGCTCAAGGGTCAGCTTGAAGAGGCTGGCGCCACGGTCGAGCTTAAGTAAGCGCTTGATGGCGACAGCGCCAAATGCGGCGTTGCCAGGGCTGATGGTCAATATGGCCATCAGCCCTTTGCCGTTTTCGTGTCATGTACGCACCGCGGGGAATCCCCGCGCCGGCCGGCGTGTCCAAGTCTGCGGGGGTTTGCATAGGGCAAGCACCCGAAGCCTTGCACACGGCGGAACCCAACCTCGTTGAGGAACCTCGATGGCCTATACGTTTACTGAAAAAAAGCGCATCCGCAATGACTTTGGCAAGCAGCCAAATATTTTGGATGTTCCATTCCTGCTGGCCTCGCAGATTGAATCCTATCGGGATTTTCTCCAGCTTGACCAAGACCCCGACGCCCGTAGCGAGAAGGGCTTGCATGCCGCGTTTGACTCGGTCTTCCCGATCGAGAGTTACTCCGGCAGTGCGCGCCTTGAATACGTGCGTTATCGCATTGGCGAGCCAGGGTTTGATGTCAAAGAGTGTCAGTTACGTGGCTTGACCTATGCTGCCCCACTTCGCGTATTGGTGCGGCTTGTCATTAACGATAAAGAAACCCGCACGGTGAAAGACATCCGCGAGCAGGAAGTCTACATGGGCGAAATGCCGCTCATGACACAAAACGGTACGTTTGTTATTAACGGTACCGAGCGGGTTATCGTCCAGCAGCTGCATCGCTCCCCGGGCGTGTTCTTTGATCATGACAAGGGCAAAACCCATAGTTCAGGCAAATTGCTGTTCACCGCACGGGTAATTCCCTACCGCGGCTCCTGGCTTGATTTTGAGTTTGATCCGAAAGATGCCATCTACGTGCGGATTGACCGCCGGCGCAAGCTACCGGCGACCGTACTACTGCGTGCACTCGGTTATGACAATCAACAGATTATTGATCTGTTCTTCGCTAAAGATACGTTCCATCTGCGCAAGAAAGGCGCCGATCTTGATCTCGTGCCAGAGCGTTTGCGCGGTGAGACGGCAAGCTTTGATATTAAAGATGGCAGCGAGACCATTGTAGAGAGTGGCCGCCGCATTACCGCCCGGCATATTCGTCAAATGGAAAAAGCGGGTCTGAAAAAATTACAAACGCCCGATGAATACTTGGTGGGCAAAATGCTTGGCGAAGATCTGGTGGATAAATCCACCGGTGAGTTGCTGGCTGCTGCGAATACCGAGATCACTGAAGCGTTGGTGCAGACACTGCGCGATGCGGGTGTTAAGCAGTTAACGACCCTGTTTATCAACGACTTGGATCAGGGGCCATACGTATCGAATACATTAGCGATTGATACCACGACGACGCGACTTGAAGCGTTAGTGGAAATTTACCGCATGATGCGTCCCGGCGAGCCGCCTACAAAGGATGCGGCCGAGAACCTGTTCGCTAACTTATTCTTCAGTGAAGACCGTTATGATCTCTCATCGGTCGGTCGAATGAAATTTAATCTGCGTGTTGGTCGCGATGAGGTTGAAGGCAGTGGTGTACTCAATAACGACGACATCCTCGCGGTACTCTACGAGCTCATTAATATTCGTAACGGCAAAGGCTCAGTGGATGATATTGACCACCTTGGTAACCGTCGTGTGCGCTGTGTGGGCGAAATGGCGGAAAACGTTTTCCGCATCGGACTCGTTCGGGTTGAACGGGCGGTGCGTGAGCGCTTAAGTCTCGCGGAAAGTGAAGGCTTGATGCCGCAAGAGCTTATTAACGCGAAGCCAGTAGCGGCTGCGATTAAAGAGTATTTTGGCTCCTCGCAGCTCTCGCAGTTTATGGATCAAAATAACCCGCTCTCTGAGGTCACCCATAAACGTCGTGTCTCGGCCTTAGGCCCAGGTGGCTTAACACGTGAGCGGGCCGGTTTTGAGGTGCGCGATGTGCATCCGACTCACTACGGTCGAGTCTGCCCGATCGAAACGCCTGAAGGGCCAAACATCGGATTGATCAGCTCGCTGGCATGCTATGCCCGACTCAACAGCTACGGCTTTTTGGAAACGCCTTATCGTCGCGTCGACGCGGGTCAGGTCACTGATCAGGTGGAATACCTCTCAGCGATTGAAGAGAGTCGCTACATCATTGCTCAGGCGAATGCCCAGCTCGATGAAAAAGGCCGCCTTGTGGACTCGCTGATTTCGATTCGGCACCAAAATGAGTTTGGCGTGGCCTCACCCGATAAAGTCCAGTACATGGACGTCTCGCCGAAGCAGATCGTCTCAGTGGCAGCCTCGATGGTGCCATTCCTTGAGCATGATGACGCGAACCGCGCGCTCATGGGCTCAAACATGCAACGCCAAGCCGTGCCAACGCTACGGGCGGAAAAACCGCTTGTGGGAACCGGCATGGAACGTGCGGTTGCGATTGACTCTGGTGTCACCGTTGTCGCTGACCGCGGCGGCATCGTTGATCAGGTCGACGCGGCACGGTTAGTGGTGCGAGTGAATGATGACGAAACCCAGGCCGGTGAGCCAGGTGTCGATATCTACAACCTGACTAAGTACACGCGCTCTAATCAGAATACGTGTCAAAACCAAAAACCGCTGGTCCGCCCGGGTGATCAGGTCGCTCGTGGTGATGTCCTAGCGGATGGGCCATCAACGGATATGGGCGAGCTCGCATTGGGCCAGAACATGCGTGTCGCGTTTATGCCCTGGAATGGCTATAACTTTGAGGACTCTATCCTCATCTCGGAAAAAGTGGTGGAAGAAGATCGCTACACCACCATTCATATCGAAGAGATGACTGCCGTTGCCCGTGATACCAAGTTAGGGCCGGAGGAAATTACCGCCGATATTCCGAATGTGGGTGAGAGTGCGCTCGCTAAGCTTGATGAATCCGGCATTGTTTATGTGGGTGCAGAAGTGAACGCTGGCGATATCCTCGTTGGTAAAGTTACGCCGAAGGGCGAAACCCAGCTCACACCGGAGGAAAAGCTTTTAAGGGCTATCTTTGGTGAGAAAGCCTCAGATGTGAAAGACACCTCGCAACGGGTGCCTTCTGGTATGGACGGCACCGTGATTGATGTGCAGGTGTTCACTCGTGATGGCGTGGAAAAAGACGAGCGTGCGCTATCGATCGAGGCGGATGCCTTGGCTGATGTGCGGAAAGATTTGGATGATCAGTTCCGGATCTTCGAGGATGATGCCTTTATCCGACTCGAGCAGGCACTCATTGGTAAGGTCGCCGAAGGTGGCCCAGATAAGCTTAAAGCCGGTACGAAAATTACCGCCGAGTATCTGCAAGGGGTTGAACGTCAGCGCTGGTTTGAGATTCGTTTGCGTGATGATGCAGCCACCGCACAGCTTGAAGCCGTGCAGGCACAGCTGACAACGCAACGTGAGGTCTTTGACGAGCGGTTTGAAGAGAAAAAACGCAAGATCACCGCGGGTGATGATTTAGCCCCCGGTGTGCTTAAAATGGTCAAGGTCTACATGGCCGTCAAACGCCGAATTCAGGCGGGTGATAAGTTGGCCGGACGTCACGGTAATAAGGGCGTGATCTCGCGGGTGGTCCCGGTTGAGGATATGCCATTCTCTGCCGATGGTGAGCCCGTTGATGTGGTGCTCTCACCGCTCGGTGTGCCATCGCGAATGAACGTAGGCCAGGTGCTTGAAGTGCATTTAGGCTGGGCGGCGAAAGGGCTTGGCCGGCGCATTGCAGAAATGCTGGATGCCAACCAAAAAGTCGCAGACATGCGCGAATTCCTTGAGAAGATTTATAACTCAAGCGGTAAGCAAGAAGACATCAAGAGCTTTAGTGATGACGAAGTCATTGAGCTTTGCACTAATCTGCGGGCTGGTGTCCCCATGGCAACACCTGTGTTTGATGGTGCCAATGAGGGCGAAATTAAAACCATGCTCCGGCTCGCCGGATTGCCAGAAAGTGGTCAAGCCCAGTTATGGGATGGCCGTACCGGCGAGGCTTTTGATCGGCCGGTGACCGTGGGTTACATGCACATCTTGAAGCTCAACCACTTGGTGGATGACAAAGTGCACGCACGCTCCACTGGACCTTATAGCTTGGTCACCCAGCAGCCGTTGGGTGGTAAGGCACAGTTTGGTGGTCAGCGCTTTGGTGAAATGGAGTGCTGGGCGCTGCAGGCTTATGGTGCGGCTTACACGCTCCAAGAAATGCTCACGGTCAAGTCAGACGACGTGGCCGGACGCACCAAGATGTATAAAAACATCGTCGACGGCGAGCACCAGATGGAGGCGGGTATCCCCGAATCCTTCAATGTGTTGGTCAAAGAGATTCGCTCACTCGGTATTGATATCGAACTAGAGCAGGACTGAACGGGTAGCCATATATGAGAGATTTACTGAATCTGTTCAAGCAGCCGGGCGCCCAGCTCGACGACTTTGACGCCATTCGCATCGGGCTTGCGTCACCGGAGAAGATCCGCTCGTGGTCTTTCGGCGAGGTAAAAAAGCCAGAGACCATTAACTATCGGACATTTAAGCCGGAACGTGATGGGCTTTTTTGCGCGAAGATCTTTGGCCCGGTCAAAGACTACGAGTGCCTGTGCGGTAAGTACAAGCGCCTTAAACACCGCGGCGTGGTCTGTGAGAAGTGTGGTGTTGAGGTTACGTTGGCCAAGGTACGCCGTGAGCGTATGGGGCATATCGATCTTGCCAGCCCCGCGGCCCATATTTGGTTTTTAAAGTCGCTGCCCTCGCGCATCGGCTTACTGCTGGATATGACGCTGCGCGATATTGAGCGCGTTCTTTATTTTGAAGCCTTTGTGGTGATCGAGCCGAATATGACGCCGTTAAAGAAGTATCAGCTTCTGAGCGACGATCAATATCTCGATGCCATGGAACAATACGGTGATGAGTTCAAAGCCCTAATGGGGGCAGAGGCCGTTTTCCATCTGCTGAAAAATCTCGATCTACAAGAAGAGACCAGCACGCTGCGTGAGCAGATGGATGCGACCAACTCAGAGACTAAAATTAAGCGCTTATCCAAGCGTTTGAAATTGGTTGAGTCATTCCTCGAATCGGGCAACCGGCCTGAGTGGATGATTATGACTGTCCTGCCGGTGCTACCGCCTGATCTGCGCCCATTGGTGCCGTTGGATGGCGGGCGGTTTGCGACGTCTGATCTTAACGACCTGTATCGCCGCGTTATTAATCGCAACAATCGCTTGCGTCGACTGCTTGATCTATCCGCGCCGGATATTATCGTGCGCAATGAAAAGCGTATGCTCCAGGAGTCGGTGGATGCGCTGCTCGATAACGGCCGTCGTGGCCGGGCTATTACCGGCACGAATAAGCGTCCGCTGAAATCCCTCGCGGATATGATTAAAGGCAAGCAAGGCCGCTTCAGGCAAAACCTGCTTGGTAAGCGCGTTGATTACTCTGGCCGTTCGGTCATTGTGGTGGGACCAACGCTGCGGCTGCACCAGTGTGGGCTGCCAAAGCGCATGGCGCTGGAACTCTTTAAACCATTTATTTTCTCTAAGCTGCAGCGCTTAGGATTAGCAACAACCATTAAAGCGGCCAAAAAAATGGTCGAGCGTGAGACCCCCGAGGTCTGGGACATTCTCGAGGATGTCATTCGTGAGCATCCAGTGATGCTCAACCGCGCACCAACCCTGCATCGTCTTGGTATTCAGGCGTTTGAGCCCGTGCTGATTGAAGGTAAAGCCATCCAGCTGCATCCGTTGGTCTGCCCCGCGTTTAATGCGGACTTTGATGGTGACCAAATGGCAGTCCATGTGCCGCTTTCCATTGAAGCGCAGTTAGAAGCACGAACACTGATGATGGCCACCAATAATGTGCTCTCGCCGGCATCGGGTGAGCCGATTATTGGCGCCTCGCAGGATGTGGTTCTAGGCCTTTATTACATGAGCTTATCGCTCGTAAATCGGCACGGGGAGGGAATGACCTTCTCGGATATCAGCGAAGTGCACCGCGCCTACGAAAGTCGAATGGTGGATTTGCAAGCCCGGGCAACCGTTCGTATTCACGAGGTTGTTGTTGACGATGAGGGCAATCGTAGTGAGGACACTCGGCGCATTGATACGACCATTGGCCGTGCCCTGCTCTATGACATTGTTCCTGAGGGACTGCCCTTTGAGCTTGTCGATCGCGACATGACCAAAAAAGCGATTTCTGAGGTAATCGACCAGTGCTATCGGCGCTTAGGCCTCAAGGCAACGGTGGTTTTTGCCGATCAGCTCATGTACCTCGGCTTCCGTATGTCGAGCCGTGCTGCGGTGTCGATTGGTATGGAAGACATGGTCGTGCCAGAGGAGAAGCAGCAAATCCTAAGCGAGGCCGAGAACGAGGTTAAAGACATTGAGGATCAGTACGCCTCTGGTCTGGTCACCAACGGTGAGCGCTACAACAAGGTGGTTGATATTTGGTCACGGACCAACGATGAAGTCGCCCGCGCCATGATGGAAAAACTCGGTAAAGAGACCCTGAATGATGCTGATGGTAATGCGGTGGTACAAAAATCAACCAACTCAATCTTTATGATGGCCGACTCCGGCGCGCGTGGCTCGGCCGCGCAGATCCGCCAGCTGGCCGGAATGCGCGGGCTCATGGCGAAGCCGGATGGTTCGATTATTGAGACCCCCATCACCGCTAACTTCCGTGAGGGTTTGAACGTCCTGCAGTACTTCATCTCCACGCATGGTGCGCGTAAAGGCTTGGCGGATACGGCGCTGAAGACAGCTAACTCCGGTTACCTCACCCGCCGTCTGGTGGATGTCTCGCAAGACTTGGTGATTACCCAAGATGATTGCGGCACCCATCGTGGCCTGCGCATGACACCGCTTATTGAAGGTGGTGATGTGGTTGAGGCAATGGGCGAGCGCGTGCTTGGCCGCGTGGCAGCGCAAGATGTCCTCATGCCAGGTAGCGGCGAAGTCTTGGTTAGCTTGGGCACATTGATGGATGAGCGCTTAGTTGAGCAGGTTGAAAACGCCGGCGTAGATGAGATTTGGGTGCGCTCACCCATCACGTGTGAGACCCGCCATGGCGTATGCTCAGCCTGTTACGGCCGTGACCTTGCCCGTGGCCATCAGGTCAACAAGGGAGAATCGGTTGGCGTTATCGCGGCTCAGTCCATCGGCGAGCCAGGTACCCAGCTAACCATGCGGACTTTCCATATTGGTGGAGCTGCCTCGCGTGCGGCTGCGATCAGCAATGTTCAGGTCAAATCGGCCGGCACCGTGCGCTTGCATAACATCAAGACCGTTGACCACCACTCCGGCAACTTGGTGGCGGTCTCTCGCTCCGGTGAGATTACCGTAACCGATGAAGCCGGTCGTGAGCGTGAGCGTTATAAGGTGCCATACGGTGCCACGATTGCGGCGTCTGACGAGGATGCGGTGGACGCCGGCCAGATTGTGGCGACTTGGGATCCGCACACTCATCCGATTGTCACCGAGGTGAAAGGTCGCTTGAAATTCTATGACTTTGTCGAAGGGGTCACGATTAATCGTGAGACTGACGAAGTCACCGGCCTCAGTAGCTCGGTGGTGACTGATCCGAAAACGCGTGGCAATGGAGAGCATGTCCGCAAGGAGACCGATGAGAAGGTTGCCTTTAAAGATCTCCGACCCATGGTCAAGCTCGTCGATGATAAAGGTAATGATCTCAATCTTGCAGGTACCGATATCCCGGCGAATTACTTCTTGCCGGCCGGCGCGATTGTGAATGTCGAGGACAATTCTGAAGTCGACGTGGGCGATGTGATTGCCCGGATTCCGCAGGAGTCATCGAAGACGCGCGATATCACCGGTGGTTTGCCGCGGGTGGCGGACTTGTTTGAGGCACGTAAGCCCAAAGAGCCTGCTATCTTGGCGGAGGTCTCGGGCACAGTGTCCTTTGGTAAAGATACTAAGGGCAAGCAGCGTTTGGTGATCACCAGCACGGAGGGCGAGCACTACGAGGAGTTGATTCCGAAGTGGCGTAACGTCAACGTCTTTGAGGGTGAGAATGTTGAAAAGGGTGAGGTGATCGCCGATGGTGAGCCCAACCCACATGATATTATTCGTCTGCTTGGCGTCACTGAATTTGCCGCCTACATGGTTAAAGAAATTCAGGATGTCTATCGACTCCAGGGCGTGAAGATCAACGATAAGCACATTGAGGTGATCAGTCGCCAAATGCTGCGTAAGGTTGAGATTCGTGATGCCGGCGACTCACGCTACCTGCGCGGAGAGCAGGCAGAGTGGGCCCGGGTTGAAGAAGAGAACGAGCGTTTGGTTGAGCAAGGTAAGACCCCGGCACGCTGGGAGCCACAGCTGTTGGGTATTACTAAGGCTTCGCTGGCCACTGATTCGTTCATTTCAGCCGCGTCCTTCCAAGAGACGACCCGAGTGCTCACCGATGCGGCGACCCGCGGTGCGCGTGATGATCTGCGCGGGCTCAAAGAGAATGTGATTGTTGGCCGATTGATCCCAGCGGGTACCGGTTATGCATATCACTTGGATCGTCAGCGTCAGCGCCGCGAGGGCCCCGCGCCGATGATTCCGATGGCACCGCAGTTTGGTCTTTCAGCGCCATTAGCGGCGCCTGATCAAGCTGATGTGCCTGAACAATAGGTAATACGCGGGGTCTGGTTGACACTCCAGACCCCCAAACATACACTTAGCGGCTTTCCTCAGGCCGGCCTTACCGGCCTGATGTTCGTTGAAGGACTGGAGTCAACTCTCTATGGCCACGATTAATCAGCTGGTGCGCAAGCCCCGTAAGCGCCCGCAAGAAAAAAGCAGTGTTCCTGCACTTGAAGCGTGTCCGCAGCGTCGGGGCGTTTGTACCCGTGTGTACACCACGACACCAAAGAAGCCGAACTCGGCCTTGCGTAAGGTCGCTCGCGTGCGCCTGACCAATGGTTATGAGGTATCTAGCTACATTGGTGGTGAAGGACATAACCTCCAGGAGCACTCCGTGGTCCTAATCCGCGGCGGCCGGGTGAAAGACCTTCCGGGTGTGCGCTATCACGTGGTGCGGGGTTCCTTGGATACCGCCGGGGTGAGTGCGCGTCGTCAGGGTCGTTCTAAATATGGCGCCAAACGGGCCAAGGGATAAGCGAGTAGACACTCATGCCAAGAAGAAGAGAAGTTCCCAAGCGCAAGGTCCTCGCCGACCCGAAATATGGCAGCGAAATGCTCACGCGTTTTGTCAATATGATCATGCGAGATGGCAAACGAGCCGTTGCGGAGAAGATTGTTTACGGTGCGCTTGATCGCATCACTGAAAAAGGCAGCAATGATCCGATGGAAGTCCTTGAGACTGCGCTGGAGAATGTGCGCCCGGTGGTTGAGGTTAAGTCTCGTCGAGTGGGTGGCGCGACCTATCAGGTGCCGGTTGAAGTTCGCCCGCAGCGGCGCAACACACTGGGTATGCGTTGGGTCATCGAGGCGGCGCGTAAGCGCAGCGAAGCGACAATGGGTCATCGCTTAGGCAATGAATTACTGGAAGCGGCTGAAGGTCGTGGCAGTGCCGTGAAAAAGCGCGAAGATACACATCGTATGGCAGAGGCTAACAAAGCCTTTTCCCACTTCCGCTGGTAAGAGTTTTTAGGGGTATACGTTTTGGCACGCAAGACACCAATCGAGCGCTATCGCAATATCGGCATCATGGCTCACATCGATGCGGGCAAGACGACAGTGACTGAGCGCATTCTGTTCTACACCGGGATCTCGCATAAGATGGGTGAGGTGCATGATGGCGGCGCTGTCATGGATTGGATGGAACAAGAGCAAGAGCGCGGTATTACGATTACCTCGGCTGCGACCACCACGTTCTGGAGTGGTATGGATCAGCAGTACCCTGAGACGCGCATTAATATTATCGATACCCCCGGACACGTTGACTTCACCATTGAAGTGGAGCGTTCATTGCGGGTGCTCGATGGGGCTGTCTGTGTTCTTGATGCCAATGCTGGCGTTGAGCCACAGACTGAGACTGTATGGCGTCAGGCCAACCGCTACGGGGTCCCGCGCATGATCTTTGTCAATAAAATGGACAAGATGGGCGCTGACTTTTTTCGTTGCGTGGAAATGGTCAAGCAGCGCTTAGGCTGTAACGCCGTGCCCGTCCAGCTGCCAATTGGTGCTGAAGATAATTTTGCCGGTGTCGTCGATTTGATTCGTGAAAAAGCGATCTACTGGAGCGAAGACGATTATGGCGTGACCTATAAAGAGGTCGATATTCCTGCCGAGTTGGCCGCTGACGCCGCTAAGTATCGGGAAGCATTGGTCGAAGCCGCCGCGGAAGCTAACGAAGGCTTAATGGATAAGTACATCGGTGGTGAGGCGCTCAGTGTTGCCGAGATTAACGAAGGCCTGCGGGCGCAGACCATCGCCAACGAAGTGGTGCCTGTGCTTTGCGGTTCAGCATTTAAGAACAAGGGTGTTCAGGCCATGCTGGATGCAGTGGTGGAATATATGCCATCACCGGTGGAAGTGCCTGCGATTGAGGGTGAGCTTGAGGATGGCAGCAAGGCCGAGCGTGGTCCCTCTGATGACCAGCCATTTGCGGCTTTGGCCTTTAAAATTGCCACCGATCCCTATGTTGGCACCTTGACCTTCTTCCGGGTCTACTCCGGCGTTGTTAAAACCGGCGATACCGTGTTTAACCCAGTGAAAGGTAAAAAAGAGCGCCTAGGCCGAATCGTGCAAATGCATTCGAAAGAGCGCAAAGAAATTGGCGAAGTCCGTGCTGGCGATATCGCCGCCGCGATTGGGCTCAAAGATGTCACTACGGGTGATACGATTTGCGATAACACCAACAAGGTGACGCTAGAGCGCATGGAGTTCCCGGATCCGGTGATCTCTGTGGCGGTCGAGCCAAAAACTAAGGGCGACCAAGAAAAGATGGGCATTGCGCTGCAAAAACTTGCGCAGGAAGACCCATCCTTTCAGGTGCGCACTGATGAAGAATCCGGTCAGACCATTATCTCCGGTATGGGCGAGCTCCATTTGGAGATCATTGTTGATCGGATGAAACGCGAATTTAAGGTAGAAGCGAACGTGGGTCAGCCACAGGTGGCTTACCGTGAAGCGATTCGCAAGCCCGTCGAAGTGGAAGGCAAGTTTGTCCGCCAGTCAGGCGGTCGCGGTCAGTATGGTCATGTCTGGATTCGGATGCGGCCGCGCGATCGTGGCGAGGGCTATGCCTTTAACAACAAAATTGTTGGTGGTGTGGTGCCGCGGGAGTACATTCCGTCGGTGGACAAGGGCATTCAAGAGCAAATGGAAAACGGCGTCCTCGCTGGATTCCCCGTAGTTGATTTGGAAGTTGAGCTCTTTGATGGCTCCTACCATGATGTGGACTCCTCTGAGATGGCATTTAAAATCGCCGGCTCGATGGCGTTTAAAGATGGCTTTATGCAAGGCGATCCCGTGTTGCTCGAGCCAATGATGAAAGTGGAAGTGGTCACCCCAGAAGATTTCATGGGTGATGTGATGGGTGATGTCAATCGTCGGCGTGGCACCGTGCAGGGCATGGAAGACGGTCCGGCTGGAAAGATCATTCGCGCAGAAGTGCCACTGAAGGAAATGTTCGGGTATGCTACCGATCTGCGTTCGGCCACACAGGGCCGCGCTGCCTATACGATGGAGTTCGATGGGTATGCCGAGGCACCGAGCAGCATTGCCGACGAAGTGATTAAGAAGGCCGGCTAAGCCCTAAGGCGTAGCCGATAAACGATTTTTGTATTTTGACGGGTAAGAGGTGAGTCGTGTCCAAGGAGAAGTTTGAGCGCAACAAACCGCATGTCAATGTTGGCACGATTGGTCATGTTGACCATGGTAAGACCACGCTGACAGCGGCGCTAACGAAGGTGCTTGCGGAGCAGTTTGGTGGGGTAGCGCGAAATCACGCGCTACC
>JAVLBI010000018.1:0-6259 GCA_031581365.1 Spiribacter sp.
GAAGATGGCCTGCGCTTTGCGGTCCGCGAAGGTGGCCGTACCGTCGGCGCCGGCGTTGTCTCTAAGATCCTCGAGTAATTGGGAATGGCAGACAATAACCAAAAGATTCGGATTCGCCTTAAGGCATTTGATCATCGCTTGATTGATCAGTCTGCACGAGAAATTGTTGAGACGGCAAAACGCACCGGCGCCCAAGTTAAGGGCCCGGTGCCCTTGCCGACAAAGAAGGAAAGGTATACGATCCTCATCTCGCCGCATGTCAACAAAGATGCGCGCGATCAGTATGAGATTCGGACGCATAAGCGATTGATGGACATCGTTGATCCGACCGACAAGACGGTTGATGCTTTAATGAAGCTCGATCTGGCTGCCGGGGTCGACGTTCAGATCAAACTCTCCTGAGTTTCAGGGAACTACCCTAGCCCTGGTCATTGACCAGACAGCTGGGGCGGGCCCTAACCCGCTGGCCAATAGGTCAGCGCCATGTGAACGATACAATTCGATGGCTGGCGCCTTGGTTGATAGACGAGGCTTAACGCTACGTCATATCGCAATAACTGCGTTGTGCCGCCATTCGATAGAAGAGGATAGCGACGATGGCAATCGGAATCGTCGGCCGCAAGCGCGGCATGACGCGGGTTTTTAAAGAGGACGGAACATCGGTGCCGGTAACGGTCATCGAGGCTACGCCTAATCGCGTCACTCAAATTAAAATGGACGACCGGGATGGCTATCGAGCCGTTCAGGTCACTGCTGGCACACGCCGGCCCTCGCGAGTCAATCGCGCTGCGGCTGGTCATGCAGCCAAGGCAGGCGTGGAAATGGGTCATGGCCTCTGGGAGCTGCGACTCGATAGCCAGGCACAAGCAGAGGTTGAACCGGGTGGCGAGCTCACTGTTGAGCAGTTTGAAGCCGGTGCAGTTGTTGATGTGACGGGTACATCGAAGGGTAAAGGGTTTGCGGGTTCTGTGAAGCGGCATAATTTCCACATGCAGGATGCGACCCACGGCAACTCGAAAGCACACCGGGTGCCAGGTTCAATCGGCCAAGCACAAGATCCAGGTCGAGTCTTTAAAGGCAAGAAAATGCCCGGCCAAATGGGTAACGTGCGCAACACAACGCAAAATTTGCAGGTTGTGAGCGTAGATACGGAACGTCACTTACTACTGATTAGCGGAGCTGTTCCAGGCAGCTCAGGAAGTGATGTCATCATTCGCCCGGCAGGCAAGCAGCTGGCTGCAGCGGGAGGTAACTAGTGGAAGTCAAATTGCGCGGCGGACGGAGTACCGTTGAAATCGCTGATGCGACTTTCGCGGCCGAGTTTCGTGAGCCATTAGTGCATCAAGTGGTTGTCTCGTACTTAGCGGGCGGCCGGGCTGGAACGAAAGCTCAAAAAACCCGCTCAGAAGTCAGTGGCGGTGGTGTCAAACCCTGGCGGCAAAAAGGCACGGGCCGGGCCCGTGCCGGTACCATTCGGAGTCCGTTATGGCGGAGTGGTGGTCGAGCGTTTGCGGCAAAGCCGCGCGATCATGCCGTTAAAGTTAATCGCAAGATGTATCGCGGTGCACTGCGCTCGATTCTCTCAGAGCTGCTTCGTCAAGAGCGGTTACATGTGGTGAAGAGCTTTGATGTGAAAACACCGCGCACGCAAGACGCTTTAGCAGCGGTGAATAAATTGGTTAAAAGCGATGATGTATTAATCATCGGCGCAGAGATTAGCGAGAACCTTTATCTAGCAGTCCGCAATCTTTCTCGGGTTGATGTTCGCGATACTGAAGCGCTTGATCCCGTCACCCTGCTTGCGCACGAGCATGTCGTGATGACTGTTGATGCTTTGCGCAAAGTTGAGGAGTGGTTGGCATGAATCAAGAGCGGGTCTATCAAGTGCTAAAAGGGCCGCACGTCTCGGAGAAGAGCACAATTATTGCGGATGAAGCCAACCAAGTGGTCTTCTCTGTCGCTGTTGATGCCAATAAGCGCGAGATTAAAGCCGCTGTCGAGCAGTTATTTGAGGTCAAAGTGGCTGACGTGCGCACCGTTAATGTAAGCGGTAAGCAAAAAAGCTTCGGGCGGCTTCGTGGCCGTCGGGCCAATTGGAAGAAAGCCTACGTTGCGCTAGAGCCGGGCCATACGCTCGACTTTATCGGCGGCGTTGAGTAACCAAACAGGCGAACGGGAATAACGATCATGGCATTGCGTAAAGCAAAACCGACTTCCCCCGGCCGGCGATTTGTCGTCCAGCCAGCGAAGGACGGTCTTCATAAAGGCGAGCCGTATGCGCCGTTAGTCCGCAAGCTCTCGAAGAGTGGCGGGCGCAATAACAATGGCCGCATCACAACCCGACACATTGGTGGCGGGCACAAGCGTCGCTATCGGGAGATTGATTTCAAGCGCATGAAAGATGGCGTTAGCGCTAAAGTTGAGCGCTTGGAATACGATCCGAATCGCAGTGCGCATATCGCTTTGTTGCTGTATTCCGATGGTGAGCGTCGCTACATCATCGCGCCCAAGGGTTTAAAAGTTGGGCAAGAAGTTCGCTCCGGTGTGGGTTCGCCCATCAAGCCAGGGAACACCTTGCCGCTGCGGAATATTCCATTGGGCACACAAGTGCATTGTATTGAGCTGCGTCCCGGTAAGGGGGCGCAAATGGCACGCTCGGCCGGTGCCGGCGTGCAGCTAGTCGCACGTGAGGGCGTTTATGCCACGTTGCGGTTGCGCTCTGGCGAGATGCGTAAGGTCTTAGCCGAGTGTCGAGCTAGCATTGGTGAAGTGAGTAATTCCGAGCACGCGCTCCGCTCACTGGGCAAGGCAGGCGCCTCGCGCTGGGCCGGTCGCCGCCCCACCGTCCGCGGTGTGGTGATGAACCCAGTCGACCATCCCCATGGTGGTGGTGAGGGTCGGACATCGGGTGGACGTCATCCGGTGACGCCTTGGGGCGTCCCGACGAAGGGTCACAAAACCCGCAGTAACAAGCGTACCGATAATCTTATCGTGCGCCGTCGCAAACGTTAACGAAAAGGGGTGGATAAACAGTGCCACGCTCGATTCGAAAAGGCCCATTTATCGATACGCACTTGTTGAACAAAGTTCAGCAAGCAGCCGAGGCCAACAGCAAGCGTCCGATCAAAACTTGGTCGCGTCGCTCCATGGTGGTGCCCGAAATGGTGGGGCTCACCATTGCAGTCCATAACGGGCGCCAGCATGTGCCGGTGCTCGTCAACGAGAATATGGTCGGCCATAAGCTCGGTGAGTTCGCGCCAACGCGAACCTTCCGGGGTCATTTGGCAGACAAGAAGGCGAAGAGGTAAGGCATGGAGACCGCGGCTAAGCTCCGATATGCAATCATTTCACCGCAAAAGGTGCGACTGGTTGCCGATCAAATCCGGGGTCTGCCAGTGGCCCGGGCACTCGAGATTCTTGAGTTCAGCCCGCGCAAGGCAGCTGCCATTGTGCGCAAAGTAGTCGATTCTGCGATCGCCAATGCTGAGCACAATAATGGCGCCGACATTGACGAACTTCGTGTCGCTCGCATCCAAGTGGATGAGGGACCAATGTACAAACGTATTCAGCCCCGGGCGAAAGGCCGGGCCAATCGCATTCTAAAGCGAACGAGCCACATTGTTGTGGCGGTTGCTGAGAGCTAAGGGTCAGGTTATGGGTCATAAGGTTCATCCAACAGGGTTTCGCCTCGGTATTACCGAGGAGTGGCGCTCAATGTGGTATGCCAACAGCAATCGCTTTGGCGAGCAGCTGCATACCGATCATCTCATTCGTGAGTACATCAGAGAGCGGCTAGCACACGCATCCATTAGTCGTATTCGCATTGAGCGGCCGGCCAAAAATGCGTTGATAACCATTCATACAGCACGCCCTGGCATTGTGATCGGCAAGAAAGGCGAGGACATTGATCGTCTGCGCCGGGAGCTCGGTAAGCGGATGGGTATTCCGGTGCACGTGAATATTGAAGAAATTCGCAAGCCTGAGCTCGACGCCCAGTTGGTTGCGGAAAATGTGGCTCAGCAGCTAGAGCGCCGGATTATGTTCCGTCGAGCCATGAAGCGTGCGGTTGGGAATGCCATGCGGCTTGGATCGCAGGGTATCAAGATTCAGGTCGGCGGCCGTTTAAATGGGGCCGAGATCGCGCGCAGCGAGTGGTATCGGGAAGGTCGAGTCCCGCTGCATACGCTTCGTGCCGACATTGATTACGGGTTTGCCGAGGCAAAAACCACCTACGGTGTCATTGGCGTAAAGGTGTGGGTGTTTAAGGGCGAAATCCTAGATACGGACACTGCGCCAAATCAGCGCGCCGCGAGTTAAAGCGGTAGGAAGGGGACAGACATGCTTCAGCCAAAGCGCACAAAATTTAGAAAGCAGCAAAAAGGCCGTAATAACGGCCTGGCAACGCGCGGCGATAAGGTCAACTTTGGTGAGTTTGGCTTGAAGTCAACCACGCGTGGACCGGTGACGGCGCGGCAGATTGAGGCCGGACGCCGAGCGATCAATCGGCATGTTAAGCGTGGCGGTAAGGTGTGGATTCGGATCTTTCCGGATACGCCAATCACCTCAAAGCCGCTCGAAGTGCGACAAGGTAAAGGTAAGGGTAACGTCGACCACTGGGCCGCTAAAGTGCAGCCAGGTCGAGTGATTTATGAGATCGAAGGAGTTTCCGAGGAAGTAGCACGCGAGGCTTTCCGCCGCGCCGCCGCTAAACTTCCGGTGCTAACTCGCTTCGTTGAGCGGACGGCAATGTAATGAAGGCAAGTGAACTTCGCGACAAAGATATAAAAGGCCTAGAGGCCGAGTTGCTTGAGCAGCGTAAAGAGCAGTTTAACCTGCGGATGCAGCAGGCCACCGGCCAGCTAGCGCGCCCTGATCAGGTGATGCGGGTTCGCCGAGCAATTGCGCGTATAAAGACCGTCATTAACGAGAAAATTAAGGCAGGCGAGTCGGCATGAGCGAAAAAACGAACGTTAACCGGACGGTCAGTGGCCGGGTCACGAGCGCCGGCATGGATAAAACCATTACGGTGGCGGTTGAGCGTTTGGTTCGCCATCCGCTTTACGGCAAATTCATTCGTCGCACCACCAAGGTGCACGCGCATGATGCCGATAACGCGTGCACTAAGGGTGACTGGGTCGCTGTCGAAGAATGCCGCCCAATGTCCAAGAGTAAATCTTGGCGTTTGGTGGAAATCCTCGAGCGCGCTGCGCAATAGGCAAAGAGAACAATAGAGAGTCAATCGCCATGATTCAGATGCAGACGCTGCTCGGCGCGGCGGATAACAGCGGAGCCCGTGAAGTTCAGTGCATTAAGGTACTGGGCGGCTCGAAGCGCCGTTACGCCGGCATCGGGGATGTCATTAAGGTCAGCGTTAAAGACGCGATCCCCCGGGGCCGTGTAAAAAAAGGTGAGGTGTATGACGCGGTGGTGGTTCGCACCAAGCGCGGTGTACGTCGGCCGGATGGATCGTTGATTCGGTTTGACGGCAACGCGGCCGTGTTACTCAACGCGAGTCTCCAGCCCATTGGCACACGGGTCTTTGGCCCGGTGACGCGAGAGCTGCGCACGGAGAAGTTTATGCGAATCATCTCCTTGGCGCCGGAGGTACTGTAGAGATGCAGAAGATTAAAACCGGCGATGAAGTGATGGTCATCGCAGGCAAAGATAAAGGCCGGCGCGGCCGCATCACCCGCATGCTTCCAGAGCGGAATCGTGTGGTGGTGGAAAACGCAAACATGGTGAAGAAGCACAAACGGGGTAATCCGCAGGCGAATGACGCCGGTGGAATTATCGACAAGGAAATGCCGTTGCACCGATCCAATATCGCGATTTACAACCCCAATACCGGCAAGCCGGATCGGGTAGGTATTCGTGAGGATGGTGATAGCAAAGTGCGTTTCTTCAAGTCCGATAACAATCTGATTGATTAGGGTGCCGTGATGGCCAGATTGCGCGAGCAATACAAAACACAAATTGTCGCCTCACTCATGGAGCGCTTTCAGTACGACAACCCCATGCGGGTGCCTCGGTTAGAGAAAGTAGTGCTCAATATGGGTTTGGGCGAAGCGGTCCGTGATAAGAAAGTGATCGAGCACGCAACGAAGGATATGGCGACGCTGGCAGGACAACGGCCAATCGTCACCTACACCCGCAAAGCGGTCGCCGGATTTAAAATCCGTGAGGAATGGCCGATCGGCGTGAAGGTCACTCTCCGTCGCGAGCGTATGTATGAATTTCTCGACCGGCTAGTGAATATCGC
>JAVLBI010000019.1:0-5850 GCA_031581365.1 Spiribacter sp.
GCATGTTTGGGGCATTACCCCGGCCATGCGCGAGGGCTCGGGTTTAGTGGATTTTGCTGAACGCTATCCCGATCGCTACCTCGATACCGCCATTGCCGAGCAGCACGCCGTGACACTGGCCGCCGGACTTGCCTGTGAGGGCGAACGCCCGGTGCTTGCGATTTATTCAACATTTTTGCAACGCGGCTACGATCAGCTGATTCACGATGTTGCCTTGCAAAATCTGCCCGTGGTATTCGCTATCGATCGGGCTGGACTGGTCGGCGCCGATGGCGCAACCCACCAAGGCGCATTTGATTTTACGTATGCGCGCTGCCTACCTAATATGACGGTCATGGCGCCCGCCGATGAGTGGGAGTGCCGGCGCATGCTCTCAACAGGTTTAAGCCTTGAGGGACCGAGTAGCGTGCGCTACCCCAAAGGCCGAGGACCCGGCATCAGTCCAGATGACAGCCTTGAAGGACTACCCATTGGCCAAGCTGAGGTTCGGCGTCGGGGTGAAGATGTTGCGCTTTTAGCCTTTGGTAGCATGGTTACCCCAGCGCAGGCCGTTGCAGAAATGCTCAACGCAACGATGGTTAATATGCGATTTGTTAAACCACTTGATGAGCGATTAATCGATGAGTTGGCGCGCTCACACACGCATCTGGTCACACTAGAGGAAAACGTTATCGCTGGGGGTGCCGGTTCCGGAGTGGCAGAATACCTCAATCAGAGGGGCGTCAACCTGCCTCTGCTCCATATTGGTCTGCCCGATGCCTATGTCCAACATGCCGAGCGCGACGAACAGCTTGAACTCGTCGGCCTGAACACCGCGGGCATACAGCAGCGTATCGAACAATGGCTTGGCAATAAGGTTGCCAGCGTAGTGCCCACCCAGTAGGGTTTCGGCTTTTAAACGGCCCTATTTTTTTGGCCGTCGCTCATCGACATGCTAGGGCCATGTCAACGGTTGGGCGGCTAGCGGACGATCATGAACCAACAATCTAGCTATACCTACGACGAACTTCTTGCCTGCGGCCACGGCGAACTTTTTGGTCCAGGGAACCCACAATTGCCGGTACCTAACATGCTGATGTTTGATGCGATTACGCATATCAACGACAGCGATGGTAAGCATGGCAAAGGCTCTATTGAGGCAGAACTTAAAGTGCACCCTGATTTGTGGTTTTTTAGTTGTCATTTTCCGGGCGACCCCGTGATGCCTGGATGCTTGGGACTTGATGCGCTTTGGCAACTGCTAGGCTTTTATTTGGGCTGGACAGGTGGCATCGGCAAAGGTCGAGCCCTGGGGTGTGGTGAGGTAAAATTCTCTGGTCAGATCCTGCCGGATAATGCAGCGGTACACTACAGCCTAGATGTTAAACGCGTTATTCGTCGTAAACTATGCATGGGCATTGCAGATGGTGAGGTTACGGTTGATGGCACGGTCATTTACCGGGCAGCCGACCTTAGAGTAGGTCTGTTTCAGAATCCGCAAAGCGGACTGTAGGAGGAAGCAACGTTGCGTCGAGTAGTGATCACCGGCATGGGGATTGTCTCCTGCCTTGGAAACGATACGGCAACAGTGACCGAGGCGCTACGCGGCGGACACTCGGGCATCACTTTTCGCGATTCATACGCTGAGTCTGGACTGCGCTCTCAAATCGCAGGGCGGCCTGATGTTGATCTAGATGCTGCCATTCCCCGCCGAGCCCGACGCTTTATGGGAGATGCCGCCGGCTATGCCTACATTGCCATGGAGCAAGCCATCGCACAGGCAGAGCTATCCGCTAACGTCATTTCCAACCCACGCACAGGACTGATCGTTGGCTCCGGCGGTGCATCGACAGAAAACGTCGTTCGTGCTGCCGATATTCTTCGTGAGCGTGGCGTCCGTAAAATTGGCGCTTTCGCGGTACCAAAGGTCATGGGAAGCACAACCTCCGCATGTCTAGCCACGCCATTCGGTATTAATGGCGTGAACTACAGTATTTCATCCGCCTGTGCGACGAGCGCTCACTGTATCGGCGCGGGAATGGAGCAAATTCAGCTTGGCAAACAGGATGTGGTGTTTGCCGGTGGCGGTGAGGAAGAGCATTGGAGTCTAACCATGCTGTTCGATGCGATGGGCGCCCTATCGACTCAATACAATGACACGCCCGCCCGAGCCTCACGGCCGTTCGATCGTGATCGCGATGGGTTTGTCATTGCCGGGGGTGGGGGCATGTTAGTTCTTGAGTCGCTCGAGCATGCCAAAGCGCGCGATGCGAATATTCTCGCCGAGCTAGTGGGCTATGGCGCTACCTCTGATGGTTATGACATGGTTGCCCCTTCAGGCGAAGGCGCACAGCGTTGCGTAAACCTCGCTCTTGAAATGAGCGGCGCAAGTGCGGATCAACCTGTTGATTACATTAATGCGCATGGGACCAGCACCCCCGCAGGCGACATTACCGAGTTGCATGCCCTACAAGCAGTGTTTGGCGAGTCTTTGCCAGCAGTAAGCTCAACGAAGTCACTGACCGGCCATTCACTCGGCGCGGCCGGCGTGCAAGAGGCCATCTACTCGCTGCTCATGATGCAAGGGGATTTTATTGCCGGAACCGCCAACGTTGAGAATTTAGACCCGCAAGCACAAGGCCGATCGGTTGTCACAAAAACAGTTTCTAATCAGCCACTTAATCTAGTTTTAAGCAACAGTTTTGGCTTTGGCGGAACTAACGCCACTCTGGCCTTCAGGCGCTATACCGGCTGATCCCTGCTGATCGGATGGTCAAGATGGATCATCTCAGCGGCTTTCTCAGCGATCATCAGCGTGGGCGAGTTGGTATTACCTGAGATAATTTTCCCAAGCCTTGCGTCAGGCTTATCAGAGAGCGCCGCTTTTAAGTAATCGACAATGCGCTCATCAACCCCCGCAATAACGCCTCGTTCACTTGCCGCCCCCGTAACCGCAGCGATCAACGTCTTAGAGGCAGATTTAACATTGGTTGCCTTAGTCGTTGAGGCGCCATTTAATGCCTGCTCTACGATCTTCTCGCCGTTAACGCCAACCTGAAGGGTGCGCATATTTACAAATCATTAGCGGCTTTAACGAGCGTGTGGACGGCGCTGACATTTAGCGAACATGAGAACGTTACCGCATTGGCGTTACCCACTGGCACGAGCACCACCATGAGGAGGCTTACAAGCAGGCTTTTTATTCCATAGGGCTTCATACTCAACGCGGTTAATGGCACCTTAGTTAAAAATGATTCAGGAGAAGCGTTCGTGGCCGTTATTACCTGCATTGACGACCTTAAGAGAATCTATCATCGGCGCGTTCCGAAAATGTTCTACGACTATTGTGAGACCGGCAGCTGGTCGGAACAAACCTTTACTGAGAATACCCGCGATTTTAACGCGCTCTACTTTCGTCAACGCGTCGCGGTCGATATGACCAACCGCACCACGGCAAGTCAGCTTATGGGCGAACCGGTGACTATGCCGGTCGCGCTATCACCGGTTGGCCTAACGGGCATGCAACATGCCGATGGTGAGATCCATGCCGCACGGGCAGCAGAGAAGTTCGGGGTGCCATTCACGCTCTCAACGCTATCGATCTGCTCAATTGAGGATGTCGCTGCTGCGACAACCCAACCATTTTGGTTTCAAGTCTATACGCTCAAAGATGATGACTTTATGCAACGTTTAATGGCGCGTGCGCGAGACGCGAATTGCTCGGCTATTGTCATAACGCTTGATTTACAGGTTCAGGGTCAGCGCCATAAAGATTTAAAAAATGGCCTCAGCGCACCCCCAAAACTGACCTTACGCTCAATCGCTAATATGATGACCAAGGTCTCTTGGGGTTTGGGCATGCTTGGCACCAAGCGTCGCACTTTTGGCAATGTGGTTGGTCATGCCAAGGGCGTCACTGACCCAGGCTCGCTTTCCTCTTGGACAGCCGAGGCATTTGATCATGCGCTCGATTGGGACCGGGTCAAAGAACTGATGGATATGTGGGGTGGCAAGGTGGTGCTCAAAGGCATCATGGATCCGGAAGATGCACGTCGGGCAGCTGACCTCGGTGCGGATGCAATTGTGGTCTCCAATCATGGCGGCCGCCAACTCGATGGTGCACTCAGCGCCATCCGAATGCTGCCAGACATCATCGAGGCGGTGGGCGATCGCATGGAAATCTATTTCGATAGCGGCATTCGCTCCGGCCAAGATATCCTTAAAGCGTTGGCGCTCGGTGCGGATGGCGTGATGATCGGACGCGCTTGGGTTTATGGTCTTGGCGCGATGGGTGAAGCCGGCGTCACCAAAGCCCTAGAGGTTCTCCACAAGGAGCTCGATACCACCATGGCATTGTGTGGCCATCGCAATATTAATGAAGTCGACCAGCAGATTCTGCGTATACCAGCGAATTTTCGCGGTGAATGGGCGGACTAAACGAAGGGCCGACCGCCGTCTAAACCGATGCTGCGGCCGGTGATATACGAATTATCCAAGAGAAATTGGAGCGTCTGCACCGCTGCGGCCTCACCCGGTTCAATACCAAGCAGGGATTTCTTTAAGGTTTTCTCACGATAAGCCTCACTATCCCCTTTGTTGAACATAATCAGCGACGGCGCAACGCTATTGACCTTCACCTTGGGTGCCAGAAGTCGCGCAAAAGATCGCGTTAGATTCTCCAATGCCGCTTTGCTTGCGGCGTAGGCAATGTGCTTCGCACTGCCCTTCTCCACAACATAGTCGGTCATGTGAATGATATCCGTGACCTCATCAGGGTGCTCAAGTAAATGCCGACAGGCCAGGTTGATGCGATACGGCGTTGTGCAGTGAATCTGCAGCATCGCCGCCATTACCTCAGCTGTATCTGAATCAGGGGTCTCTGGCCGCCAGTCAGAGGCATTATGAATAATCGCTCGTAACGCCGAGGTCTCGTCTTTGAGCGTATCAATAAACGAATCAACACCGGCATTCGTGGCGAAATCAGCGTGGATGCAGCGTGCGCCGGCATCCTCAAGCGTCTGCACCGCCGGTCTGTGGGTACGGTAAGTAGCGATCACCGGTAACCCATTTTGCAGGCAGTGCATGGCAAACGCCAGCCCGACTCGCTGGGCGGCGCCCGTAACTAAAATAGGTGCGCTCATCAAACACTCCAACCAAAACCCAGCTTGCAGGGTACCCTCTGAGTGGCGCATCGCCTAGTGCTCAGCGATGCTTTGGTGAGCATGAACGATTCGCTTATGCTTTGCCTGCCAAAAGATTAAAGCGTGATTCAATACCGAATGCGCAAGCGTATAGACGGCGTAGCGCAAAGATAGTTAACCCCATTAACCGCGATTGATACCAAGAGGCTTTATCCAGTGAATGCCATAAAAATATTAACCGCCATCCTCGTCTTCTACGCCGCAGCGAGTTTCGCGCAACCCCGCGTCGAATTAATCGCTGATCATCTCAACCATCCCTGGGCAGTCGCTTTTCTACCCAACGACACCGCATTAATTACCGAGCGGCCAGGGCGGCTATTACAGCTGGATTTGGCAACGGGCAGGCGCATGGTCATCAATGGTACGCCCGAAGTCGATGCACGCGGGCAAGGCGGGCTGCTGGATATTGAGCTGCATCCGGACTTTACTAACAACCGATGGGTTTACTTTACGTGGGCCGGGGCATGTGAGCGGGGTAACGCCACCCACATTGGTCGTGGCCGGCTTGTTGGCCAAACACTGCATGATTTTGAGACCCTGTTGGTGGCCACTCCGTGCGTCACGAGCACCAAGCACTTTGGGTCTCGTTTAGTATTTGATGCCGATGGTTTTCTCTACGCCACGATTGGCGAGCGCGGTGAGCGCGAACGCGCACAGGACCTAAACGACC
>JAVLBI010000001.1:0-256 GCA_031581365.1 Spiribacter sp.
AGTTAGGCAATGTGCGGTTAACGATTCATCGAACACCGCGACATACCTATGCACAAGTTATTACAGCCGATGCCGCACGTACGCTCGTGACTGCGTCGACGCTCGAAAAAGACGTGCGTGGCGAAGTGACCAACGGCGGCAATATCAATGCGGCCAAAACGGTTGGTCGATTAATTGCTGAGCGGGCAACGGCAGCGGGAATCACGGAGGTCGCTTTTGACCGCGCCGGATTCAAATACCACGGGCGGGTGCAGGC
>JAVLBI010000001.1:266-298356 GCA_031581365.1 Spiribacter sp.
ATGGCGAGCAGCGATGTCAGCGGTGAGGGACTTCGAGAGAAGCTCATCACCATTAACCGCGTAGCCAAGGTGGTGAAGGGTGGCCGGCAATTCGGCTTTACTGCCCTGACCGTCGTGGGTGATGGCGAAGGATCGGTGGGTTTTGGTTATGGCAAGGCGCGGGAAGTGCCGCTGGCCATTCAGAAAGCGATGGAAAAAGCCCGTCAAAACATGCGTAGCGTTAATTTAAACGGACCTACACTGCAATACGCGATCACCGCATATCACGGTTCGAGCAAAGTCTTCATGCAGCCGGCCTCACCGGGTACCGGTATTATCGCCGGTGGTGCCATGCGCGCGGTGTTTGAGGTTGTCGGCGTGCAAGACGTGCTCGCGAAAGCAATCGGGTCGCGGAATCCTGTCAATGTGGTTCGCGCAACGATCAATGCGCTTAGCGCCTATAGCTCGGCAGAGCATGTGGCAGCTAAGCGGGGCAAAACCGTTGAAGAGATTCAGGGCTGATCATGGCTAAGAGTAAACAGCTTCGCGTCACCCTTGTGCGCAGTCTTTGTGGTCGGGTTGCTAGGCATCGAGCCTGTGTGGCTGGGCTTGGTCTGCGTCGTATGCATCACACCGTAACGGTGATCGACACGCCGGAGAATCGCGGGATGATCAATAAGGTCTCCTACATGCTTTCCGTCGAGGAGGTCTGAGCATGAAACTCAATACATTGCGTCCTGCCCCAGGGTCGCGACCAGACGCCGATCGCGTTGGTCGAGGCGCAGGTTCAGGAACCGGTAAAACAGCAGGCCGTGGCCATAAAGGTCAGAAAGCCCGCAGTGGCGGCTATCATAAAGTGGGCTTCGAGGGCGGTCAGATGCCGCTTCAACGTCGGGTGCCTAAAGTTGGGTTTAGCTCGCGCAAAGGTTTTTACTCGGCAGAGATTCGGCTCTCAGAACTCGCCCGCGTTGAGGGTGATGTCGTGAGTCTAGAGACATTACGCGCCGCCGGGCTCATTGCCCGCAATGTGCGCATGGCTAAAGTGATTTCATCGGGTACGGTTGAACGTGCGGTCACACTACAGGGTGTTGGCGCGACGCGTGGTGCGCGGGCGGCGATCGAAAAAGCCGGCGGCAAGGTCGAGGGCTAAGTGGCAGGTCCATCCGCTAATGCAGGCGCTCTAGGCGGGATGGGGCGGCTTACTGAAGTCCGCCAGCGACTGACGTTTGTGGTGATAGCGTTAATCATCTACCGGCTTGGTGCGCACATCACAATTCCCGGCATTGATCAGGGCGCTCTGGCGCAAATGTTCGATGCTCAGTCCGGCACGATTTTGGACATGTTCAACATGTTCTCTGGGGGTGCGCTAGGCCGCCTATCAATCTTCGCCTTAGGTGTGATGCCGTATATTTCAGCATCCATCATCATGCAGTTAATGAGCGCGGTCATTCCCTCACTCCAGCAACTGCGCAAAGAGGGTGAGTCAGGTCGCCGACAAATCACCAAGTACACCCGTTATGGCACGCTTGGCTTGGCACTGTTTCAGGGCATCGGTATTACCGTTGCGCTGCAAAATCAAGGCGTGGTTCTTAATCCAGGGCCTGACTTTATATTTATTGGAACCGCAACACTGGTCACCGGGACCATGTTCTTAATGTGGCTCGGTGAACAAATTACCGAGCGTGGGATTGGTAACGGGATCTCATTAATTATCTTTGCTGGCATCGTTGCCGGGCTGCCTGCCGCTTTGGGTGGCACCTTAGAGCTTGCGCGGACTGGCGAGTTAGCCATCGCTACAGTAATTGTCTTGCTCGGCCTCGCCCTAGGTGTGATTTGGTTCATTGTCTTTATCGAGCGCGGCCAGCGTCGGATCACGGTTAACTACGCGCGCCGTCAGCAGGGCCGGAAGATGTACGCAGGACAGACTAGCCATCTGCCGTTGAAATTGAATATGGCCGGTGTGATCCCGGCGATTTTCGCCTCCAGCATTATTTTATTCCCGGCCACAATTGGTCAGTGGTTTGGTGAAATGGAAGGTCTGTCATGGATGCAGCGCTTAGGGCAAACATTAAGCCCGGGCCAGCCGCTCTACATTGCCCTTTATGCGGCCGCGATTATCTTTTTCTGCTTTTTCTACACCGCACTTGTGTTTAACTCACGGGATACGGCCGATAATTTGAAAAAATCAGGCGCTTTTATTCCAGGGGTGCGGCCGGGTGAGCAGACCTCGCGCTATATCGATAAGGTGATGACGCGGTTGACTTTGGTCGGAGCGGGTTACATCACAGCGGTATGTTTGTTGCCGGAGTTTTTGATTCTCTACTTCAACGTGCCGTTTTACTTTGGCGGGACATCGTTGCTGATTATTGTGATTGTGGTGATGGATTTTATGTCACAGCTGCAAGCGCATCTCGTATCACACCAGTATGAGCCACTGATGAAAAAGGCCAATTTGCAGGCGCATAGCCGACCCGGAGGCGGGTTACTGCGCTAGCCACAAACACGGGTCGTGCATGTAAGCACGGCCTCTGCTATGATTCGCGCCCTTTTGCGGGGTGAATAGAATCTCGGAGACCGGACAATGAAAGTACGTGCCTCGGTAAAGAAAATCTGCCGAAACTGCAAAGTCATTAAGCGCGGCGGTGTCGTGCGAGTGATTTGCACCACCGATGCCCGGCATAAACAACGCCAAGGCTGAGGGAAAATCAGGTTTGGCTTGAAGAAAACAGGGAAATCCGGCTATAGTAGTGGGTTTCCGCGAGTATAGAACAACTCTGGAGTAACGGCTCATGGCCCGTATTGCTGGCGTCAATATTCCCGCCAACAAGCACACAGTGATTGCGCTGACCTCGATTTACGGCATTGGCCGGACTCGGGCGGCACAAATCTGTAAGGCTGCCGATGTGGCGCCGGAGCGACGCATCAACACACTGAACGATGACGAGCTCGAGCGCATTCGTGGTGCGATTAATGAGTTTGCCGTTGAGGGCGATTTGCGGCGGCAGATTGCAATGGACATTAAGCGTTTGATGGATATGGGCTGCTATCGCGGCATCCGCCATCGGCGTGGCATGACTGTGCGAGGTCAAAAGACCCGCACCAACGCGCGCACCCGCAAGGGACCTCGTCGCGCTGTTACCCGTTAACGATAGAGCAGGACAGCAGTAAATGGCCAAGCCAACTACCCGGACCCGCAAGCGCGTCAAGCGTACGGTTGTCGACGGGATCGCACATGTAAACGCGACCTTTAATAATACAGTGATTACCATCACTGACCGCCAAGGCAATGCGCTCGCCTGGGCCAGTGCAGGGGGAAGTGGATTTCGTGGCTCCCGTAAGAGCACGCCGTTTGCCGCGCAGGTGGCCTCGGAGCGGGCCGGTGAAGCGGCGAAGGATTACGGTTTGAAAAATGTTGAGGTACGGGTCAAAGGCCCAGGGCCTGGACGAGAGTCAGCGGTACGCGCACTGAATAACGTGGGCTACCGAATTACGAATATCGAGGACGTGACGCCGATTCCGCATAACGGATGTCGTCCGCCCAAAAAGCGTCGCGTCTGAGCAGAGGTTAGAAAATGGCACGTTATATTGGACCGACCTGCAAGCTTGCCCGCCGAGAGGGGACTGATCTTTATCTAAAGAGTGGTGTTCGACCGCTCGATAGTAAGTGTAAGCTCGATACCCCACCCGGCCAGCACGGCCAACGCCGCGGGCGCTTGTCGGATTACGGCTTACAGCTGCGCGAAAAGCAAAAGGTTCGCCGCATGTACGGCGTACTCGAGCGCCAGTTCCGGCGCTACTACAAAGAAGCGGATCGGCGTAAAGGCAACACCGGTGAAAATCTGCTGCAATTGCTTGAGTGTCGGCTGGATAACGTGGTCTATCGCATGGGATTTGCGGCCACTCGTGCTGAGGCACGGCAATTAGTCGCGCATCGCGCGATCTTGCTCAACGGTCGTGTCAACAATGTGGCCTCGACTGAAGTCAAAGCAGGCGACACGGTGGGGATTCGAGAGAAGGCGCAAAAGCAGCTCCGCATCCAAGCCGCCATCGAGATGTCGCAGCAAAACGGTTTGCCGGAATGGCTTGATGTTGACACCAAGCAGTTCCTCGGCAACTTCAAACAGGTCCCAGAACGGGCCGATCTTGCCGCTGAGATCAATGAGTATCTCATCGTCGAGCTATATTCCAAGTAAGTCCGCGGTCAGCGCTCTTACGCAGCAGGAGTTTCAAATATGCAGGGTCAGTTCAAGGATTTCCTAAAACCGCGAGTGGTCGACGTTGATGCAGTCAGCGAGCGGCGTGCGCGGATTACGCTGGAGCCCCTTGAGCGCGGCTTTGGGCATACGTTAGGGAATGCGCTGCGGCGTGTTTTGCTCTCGTCGATGCCCGGCTATGCGGTCACAGAGGTTGAGATTGAGGGCGTGCTCCATGAGTACACCGCCATTGAGGGGGTGCAGGAGGACGTGGTTGATATTTTGCTCAACCTAAAAAACTTAGCGGTACGTTTAACCGGCCGTGACGAGGCAACGCTGCGGTTGACTAAAAAAGGCCCAGGCGTTGTGACAGCAGCCGATATTGCGGCCGAACAAAATGTTGAGGTTAAAAATCCGGAGTTGGTGATTTGTAACCTCACCAAGGCGGGTGAGATCAACATGTCCATCACCATCTCGAGCGGTCGTGGCTATGAGCCGGTGACAGCCCGCGAAGGCGATGAAGAGCGCACGATTGGCCGCCTTGCCCTCGATGCCACCTATAGTCCCGTCCGTCGAGTGGCTTACAACGTCGAGAGCGCACGTGTTGAGCAGCGCACTGACCTTGATAAGCTGGTTATGGATATCGAGACGAGCGGCGTGGTTGAACCTGAAGAAGCCATTCGTTTGGCCGCGAGTGTATTGCGCGATCAACTTAGCGTTTTTGTTGACCTTGAAGGTGGCGAGAGCGAAGCTCAGCCGGCACGCAAGGAGCCTGAGATTGATCCGGTGCTGCTCCGGCCTATCGATGATTTGGAGCTCACGGTGCGGTCGGCCAATTGCTTAAAGGCCGAGGCCATCCATTATGTGGGTGACCTTGTGCAAAAGACTGAGGTGGAGCTGCTAAAGACGCCTAATCTCGGCAAAAAATCACTCAATGAAATTAAAGAAGTCCTAGCGCAGCACGGGCTTCAGCTCGGCATGCGCCTCGATGCCTGGCCGCCGGCTGGACTCGAGGAACGGGGTCGGGCCACCGGCTAAAGGAAAGACTGATGCGTCATCGTAAATCCGGACGGAAGCTCAATCGTAATAGCTCGCATCGCCAGGCGATGTTCCGCAATATGGCAGCGTCGCTCATTGAGCATGAGGCGATTCGAACTACGCTGCCAAAAGCCAAAGAACTGCGTCGCGTTGCTGAACCGCTGATTACCTTAAGTGGTAGCGACACGGTCGCGAACCGACGCTTAGCGTTTGCTCGGCTGCGGAATAAGGCCATTGTGACAAAGCTTTTCGATGAGCTTGGTCCACGCTACCGGGAGCGCCCCGGTGGTTATTTGCGGATTCTCAAGGCCGGCTACCGGGCCGGAGATAATGCACCGATGGCGTTTGTGGAGCTTGTGGATCGAGCGGTTGAGCAAACGCTCGATGAAGCGCCTACGCAGGAAGTCGCTGAGGCATCCTAACGCGCGATTATTCTAAGGGGGGTATATGAAAGAACCTGTACGCGTCGCAGTCACGGGGGCAGCCGGCCAGATTGGCTACAGCCTTCTATTTCGCATCGCATCAGGCGATATGCTCGGCCCTGATCAACCGATCATTTTCCAGCTCTTGGAAGTCCCACCCGCCATGGATGCGGTTCAGGGCGTGATGATGGAACTTGATGATTGTGCGTTCCCGCTAGTCGCGGGTATGCAGGCAAGTGACCAAGCCGAAGAAGCGTTTAAAGACGCGGACTATATCTTGCTCGTCGGCGCCAAGCCACGTGGTCCAGGCATGGAACGAAAAGACTTGCTTGAGGCTAATGCGGCGATTTTCTCGGTTCAAGGTAAGGCGATGAATGCGGTGGCAAGCCGAGACGTCCGTGTGCTTGCTGTTGGTAACCCGGCGAATACCAATGCATTAATTACCCAACGGAATGCCCCGGATCTTGATCCACGGTGTTTCACCGCGATGATGCGGCTTGATCATAACCGTGCACTCGCCCAGCTTGCCAATCGCACCAACGCCCATGTAACCGATATTCAGTGTCTGAGCGTTTGGGGCAATCACTCAGCTACACAATATCCAGACATTAGCCACGCGAGCGTTAACGCCAAGTCAGCGCATGATTTGGTTGATCAAGCTTGGCTTGAAGAGAGCTTTATCCCAACCGTCCAGCAGCGTGGTGCGGCGATTATTAAAGCCCGCGGCCAGTCCAGCGCCGCCTCAGCAGCGAGTGCAGCGATTGATCATATGCGTGATTGGACGATGGGCACGCCGGCAGATGATTGGGTGAGTATGGCCGTTCGGTCTGATGGCAGTTACGGCATTGCTGAGGGCTTGATTTACTCTTTCCCAGTTCGTTGTGCGAACGGCCAATATGAGATCGTTCAAGGTTTAAGCGTGGATGATTTCTCGCGCGAGCGTATGCAGATCACCGAACAAGAGCTAATTGAGGAGCGCGACGCGGTCGAGCATCTCCTGCCCTAGGTTGTGCCAAACAACTTTGCCAAATAGCGCCCGGTGTGTGATGCCGGGTTGCTTGCAATGTCCTCCGGCGTTCCTGTTGCAACGATATGCCCGCCGCCTGAACCGCCTTCCGGCCCAAGGTCAATAAGCCAATCACAGGTCTTAATGACATCGAGATTATGCTCGATGATGACGATTGTGTTGCCCTCGTCGCGCAGACGATTAATCACCTCAAGCAATTGCTTAATATCATGGAAGTGAAGGCCAGTGGTGGGCTCATCGAGGATATACAGTGTTTGCCCGGTGCCACGACGAGAGAGTTCACGGGCTAATTTAACGCGCTGCGCCTCACCACCCGATAGGGTTACGGCATTTTGGCCTAGACGGATATAGCCCATGCCGACTTCAACCAGCATTTCCAATTTGCGTGCAAGCGCAGGAATGCTAGAGAAAATCTCCAAGGCATCGGCGACACTGAGATCGAGCACATCGGCAATGGTGTAGCCGCGATAGCGGATCTCTAAGGTTTCACGGTTATAGCGTGCGCCCTGACAAACATCACAAGGGACATAGACATCGGGCAAGAAATGCATTTCTACCCGTATGACGCCCTCACCCTGACACGACTCGCAACGCCCGCCCTTCACATTAAAGCTAAATCGCCCGGGGCCGTAGCCGCGAGAGCGTGCCTCTGAGGTGGCCGCAAACAATTCTCGAAGGGGCGTAAATAGCCCCGTGTAAGTTGCGGGATTAGAGCGAGGAGTCCGCCCAATGGGACTTTGGTCAATGTCGACAACTTTGTCGAAATGTCCTAAACCTTCAATTGCATCGCATTCAGCAGGCGTGGACTGCGCGCCGTTAAGCGCCGCGGCGGCTGCCGGGTAGAGCGTGTCATTGATCAGCGTGGATTTACCGGATCCAGATACGCCAGTGACACCAATCAGCAAGCCGGCAGGGAACCGCGCCTCAACTGATTGCAGGTTATGCCCACGAGCCCCACGGATTGTGATTGCTTGATCAGATTGAGGTTGGCGGCGATCTTTCGGAATGGCGATTGTTCGGCGGCCAGCAAGGTAATCACCGGTAATTGAAGCCGGTTCCGCCATAATGTCAGCCGCTGTGCCAGCGGCCATAACGGCACCACCTTCATGGCCAGCCCCTGGTCCCATATCAACGACATAGTCGGCGGCGCGAATGGCCTCCTCGTCGTGCTCCACGACAATGACGGTGTTATCTAAATCGCGCAAATGTCGCAGTGTCTCAAGTAACCGATCGTTATCCCGCTGATGAAGCCCAATTGATGGCTCATCAAGGACGTACATTACTCCGACCAAGCCCGCACCAATTTGACTGGCTAAGCGGATACGCTGAGCCTCACCGCCTGAGAGGGTCTCGGCGCTGCGGGCGAGGTCGAGGTAGTTCAGACCCACGTTAACCAGAAACCGCAGTCGTTGTTCAATTTCCCGAATAATGCTCTCAGCAATACTCGCTCGTGCGCCAGTCAGTCCGAGTTCGCCAATTTGCTCCGCGGCTGCGCCGATGGACAATGCGTTAATCTCTGGCAGTGTCCAGCCGGCAACCCGAACATGACGGGCCGCCGCATTCAGTCGGCTGCCTTCACAATCGAGGCATACGCGTCGGGTGAGATAGCGGGAGAGCTCATCACGCACTGCGGCAGAGTCAGTTTCACGGTAACGCCGAGCCATATTATTGACGATGCCTTCAAACGGGTGGGCGCGGGTTTTATTGCTACTGCGACGCGCACCGGCGTAATGAAAGCGGATCGTTTCATCACCACTGCCATACAAAATAATGTTTTGTAGGGCTGCAGGGAGATCTCGCCATGCGGTATCAGCGTCAAATTGATAGTGCGCGGCTAGATCGGCAATGATTTGGCCATAGTAGGTGTTGCGTCGATCCCAGCCACGAACCGCCCCTGCGGCCAGTGAAAGCTCAGGGTGGGTGAGGATACGAGCGGGATCGAAGAATAGTTCCCTACCTAACCCATCACAGGTCGGGCAAGCGCCATGCGGGTTGTTGAACGAAAAACTGCGCGGTTGCAGTTCAGGCAATGAGTAGCCGCATTCGGGACAGGCATAGCGCGCAGAGAAAACGATTTCTTCACGCGATGGATGATCAATATCAGCAATTTTTACAATTTCATCACCGAGCGCAAGACAGGTCTCTAGCGAATCAGCCAAACGCGTGGCTAAATCGGGCCTAACCCGAAACCGATCGACTACCGCATCAATCGTGTGACTGCGCTGCGGATCAATGCGTGGTAGGTCATCGAGATCCACAACCTCACCATCTAATCGGGCCCGCACGAAGCCCTGCCGGCGCAAGTTAGCGAACACCTCACGATGCTCACCCTTACGTCCGCTCAGCAATGGTGCAAGCAGCATCACCCGACGGCCCTCAGGCAGCGCTAGAATTTGATCGACCATTTCGCTAACGCTCTGGGCGTTGAGTTCAACACCATGCGCTGGACAGTGCGGAATACCCGCCCGAGCGAACAATAGGCGCAGATAATCGTGGATTTCGGTTACTGTGCCAACCGTTGAGCGCGGATTATGTGAGGTCGATTTTTGCTCAATGGCAATCGCCGGTGATAAGCCCTCGATGCGATCCACATCGGGCTTATCCATCATGGAGAGAAATTGCCGTGCGTAGGCCGAGAGAGATTCGACATAGCGCCGCTGGCCTTCGGCGTACAGGGTGTCAAACGCAAGCGATGACTTACCCGAGCCCGAGAGGCCGGTGATTACAATGAGTTTGCCGCGTGGCAAAGAGAGGTGGAGGTTGCGCAGATTATGTGTGCGCGCACCCTCAATTACTATCGCGTCCATCGATCTACCTGTTTGAACAATTTGTTAGTATACCGTCCTTGCACAACAGTAATCGTAAGGGGCATGCGTGCACGGCAAGAAAACATCCGCCGCTGGGCCAATGGACAGTGCTGAGCGCCGGGCAACGGCCGGACTCGCCAGTATCTTTGGCTTTCGCATGTTGGGGCTATTTTTAATCTTGCCCGTATTTGCGCTTTATGGCACTGAGCTTAGCGGTGCAACGCCAATGCTCATTGGTTTAGCCGTAGGGGCGTATGGTCTGACTCAGGCGTTTTTTCAAATTCCTTTTGGTATGTTGTCTGATCGCATAGGTCGCCGGCCCGTCATCGTTTTTGGCTTACTTTTGTTTGCCCTCGGCAGTGGCGTCGCCGCCGAAGCTGACAGCATTTATGGCGTCATTGTTGGACGCGCGTTACAGGGATGTGGTGCGATTGCGGCCGCAGTGATGGCGTTGGCTGCAGATCTCACTCGTGACTCGCAACGCACAAAAATCATGGCTTTTATTGGGATCAGCGTGGGTGTTGCGTTTCTAGCGGCGCTAATCGCCGGCCCTGCCATTGCTGCAAACGCTGGATTATCAGGGGTATTTTGGGCCACCGCAGGCCTTGCGTTAATCGCCGTTGGATTATTAGGTTTTGTGGTACCTGCTGGCGGTGAGCCGGTATTTCAGGCTGACGTGAACGCCCGTCGCAATGGTTTGCCCGTTGTTCTGCGCAATCGCGATTTACTCCGCCTCGATTTTGGCGTGTTGGTTTTGCACCTTATTTTAACGGCGAGCTTTATGGTCTTGCCGATTGTGCTCGAATCACGTTTAGGCATTGATCGTGCCGTGCACTGGTGGGTCTACGTGCCGGTCATGCTACTTTCTGTCGCCGGCATGGCCGCGCTTATTAGCGTAGGTGAGCGTCGCGGAGTGATGCACCGAGTCCTTGCGGCCATGGCTGTCGTGGTCATTGCTGCTGACCTATTATTGGCGAGCTTTAATGATTGGCTGCCGCTCGCATTATTGGGGTTATGGTTATTTTTTGTTGGCTTTAACACCCTAGAAGCGAGCCTGCCGTCATTGCTTACCCGATTTGCACCTACAGGCCTTCGCGGAACGGCACTGGGGGTGTATGCAACGGCTCAGTTTTTAGGTGCCTTTTTAGGTGGCGTTCTAGGCGGTTTAATTTACGGCCAATTTGGCGTTCAGGGTGTATTTATTTTCTGTGCACTAGCAGCAGGTGTGTGGCTTATTAGCGCTTTGGGTTTGCGTGCGCCGGTGAATGACCCTACCGCTTCATCGACCTCATTGGAGACAACATGACAGATCTCATCGCACCGCACGGTGGCGTTTTAAAAGATCGACGCTTGGATGCCACGGCAGCGGCTGCCGCGAAGGCCGCAGCAGTGAATTACCCAAGTTGGGATTTAACCGAGCGTCAAATTTGTGATCTCGAGCTCATTGCCAATGGCGGCTTTTCACCCTTGGAGGGATTTTTAAGTGAAGCGGATTACGCCTGTGTCCTGAGTGATATGCGCTTAACCGATGGCACGCTGTGGCCCATGCCCATTACGCTCGATGTGAGTGAGACATTTGCGCAGAGCCTAGAGCGAAATAGGCGCGTGGCGTTGCGTGATCCAGAGGGCGTGATTTTAGCCATTATGACGGTGTCTGATTGTTGGCGGCCAGATTTTGCGCTTGAAGCGCAGCAGGTCTTCGGTACGACTGACCGTGCCCACCCGGGAGTAGCCTATCTCTTTGAGCACAGTGGGCCAGTTTACCTCGGTGGTACGATCGAAGCGTTAAGTCTGCCAACTCACTATGATTTTACCCATTTACGGCCCACGCCGGCCGAACTGCGTGAGCGTTTTCAGCGCAGTGGCTGGCGTCGTGTGGTGGCTTTTCAGACGCGTAATCCTATGCATCGGGCGCATGTAGAGCTGACCTTTCAAGCCGCTCGTCAGGCCGAGGCGAACTTACTGATTCATCCAGTGGTGGGAATGACCAAACCCGGTGATGTTGATCATTTCTCCCGGGTACGTTGTTACGAGCATGTGCTAAAGAAATATCCCGAGCAAACCACTGCGCTTTCACTTTTACCGCTGGCGATGCGTATGGGTGGGCCGCGAGAGGCGCTTTGGCACGCGATTATTCGGCGTAATTATGGTTGTACGCACTTTATTGTGGGGCGCGATCATGCCGGGCCTGGCAAAGGCAGCGATGGGCAGGAATTGTACGGCCCGTATGAGGCTCAAGCGCTTGTCACACGTTATCGCGACGAGTTGGGAATCGAGATGGTGCCGTTTCGGATGATGGTCTATGTCGAAGAGCGAGCGGGCTATGCGCCCATCGATGAGGTCGATGAGGCCAATGAAACGGTCATGAACATCTCTGGCACGGAGTTTCGGCGGCGTATGCGAGAGGGCCGAGATATTCCCGAGTGGTTCGGTTATGCCGAGGTGGTTGCGGAGTTGCGCAAAACTTACCCCCCTCGTTCACGTCAAGGCTTTACGCTGTTTTTTACGGGTCTCTCAGGTTCTGGCAAATCAACCATTGCTAATGCGGTGATGGTTAAGCTGATGGAGCGCGGTGGGCGTGCAGTGACTTTGCTGGATGGCGATATCGTGCGTAAACATCTCTCAAGTGAACTTGGGTTCTCCAAAGCCCACAGAGATTTAAATATCCAGCGTATTGGTTTTGTTGCCGCGGAAATTACGCGTAACGGTGGCACA
The DNA here is from genome assembly GCA_031581365.1 of Spiribacter sp. Lineage (GTDB taxonomy): Bacteria > Pseudomonadota > Gammaproteobacteria > Nitrococcales > Nitrococcaceae > Spiribacter. The sequence continues at coordinate 12,448 of JAVLBI010000001.1, forward strand.
GCCATTTGTGCACCGATTGCGCCCTATGCCAGCACGCGCGATGCGGTGCGCTCTATGGTGGAGTCAGCGAATGGTGGGTTTATTGAGATTCATGTTGCCACGCCGCTTGAAGAGTGCGAGCGGCGTGATCGTAAGGGGCTTTACGCCAAGGCGCGTGCCGGTCAAATTAAAGGATTTACCGGCATTGATGATCCCTATGAGGTGCCGAGTAATCCTGAACTTAGCGTGGATACCACGAATATCACGCCTGAGGAGGCCGCTCAGCAGGTTATTCTTAAACTCGAGCATCTTGGGTTTATCGATTTGTGTTGACCGTCAGTCAGCGCATATTTCGAGCAAAGGGGTGAACAGGGTAGAGTGCAATAGCCGGGTTGATAACAGGGATGCATCGGCTCAAATCAGTTAACGGAGGCAGTTATGGCGCGTGGAATTAATAAAGTCATTCTGGTCGGCAACTTAGGTGCCGACCCCGAGGTTCGCTATTCGGCGGCAGGCAGTGCGGTGACCAACGCACGGCTTGCCACCACGGATCAGTGGAAAGATCGCCAAACCGGTGAGCAACAGGAGCGCACGGAATGGCATCGAGTCGTGTTTTTTAGTCGACTTGCTGAGATTGCTGGTGAGTATCTAAAAAAAGGCTCAAAAGTCTATGTTGAGGGTCGTTTGCAGACCCGTAAGTGGCAAGGGCAGGACGGCCAAGATCGGTACACAACAGAAATTGTGGTTAACGATATGCAAATGCTCGATGGAGCTGGCGGTGGCGCAGGTGGTTCCGGCGCAAGCAGCAGTCAGTCAACTCAGCGTCAGGCAGCGCCAGCAGCGTCTGCAGATGACGCATCAGAGGCTCAGGCTGCACCGGCTGATGATTTTGATGATGACATCCCGTTTTAGCGAAGGCCGCGATAGGTTGAGTGGTCCGCAATGTCAAGCATTGCGGTATCGCCTTGGGTATCACCGTAGGCATAAATTGGATCGTAGTCTTGGGGATCAAGGCGCTCACGTAGGCGGTTGATTTTCTCCGAGCCGCGACAATTTGGGCCCTCGAGCTCACCGGTGATCTGACCGTCTATACGCTTAAGACGCGTGGCGATGAGCTCGATCCCCTCCATCTCGGTCCATGGCGCTATCCAATCGCCAATTGATGCAGAAATCACAATGACGCGATGGCCCTCCTTGCGATGCCAATCAAGCCGCTCTCGGGCCTGACGGCGCAGTAATTTTGCCAGATGGTTACGGCCATAGTTTTCCGCAATGTTTGTGAACTCGGCCTCCGGCATCCCCGAAAAAAAATGCCGTAGCACTTGGACTTTGGCCACATCGCGGTGAACCAAACCTAGCAAAACCCCCAACAATGATGGCGATAAACGAGCACCGGCTGCTAAGCAACGCCAAAGGCCAAATTCGCGTATGAGCAAATCGCTCAGCGTATCCCGCCATGTCAGCGTGCCATCAAGGTCAAATAGCGCGAGAGGGCGCTTGCTGGGCATGATCGATCATCCTTTGTGCATGAGCGCTACAGTCTGCCCAACCTAAGGCATCGTTGCACGTTTGCGTGCCATCATGACTGGTCAGTCAGCGACGGGGTGAGTAAAGTTCGGGTCCAGACTGAATTTAGTAACGGGACAAGGAGCTCATTCCCCATGGCTACCCCACATATTAGTGCTCAATCGGGTGATTTCGCGGAAACGGTCTTAATGCCTGGCGATCCGCTGCGTGCCAAAGTTATTGCCGAGACCTTTCTTGAAGACCCTCGCGAGGTGACGTCCACCCGCAATATGCTGGGTTATACCGGAGGTTATCGTGGTGAGCCGATATCGGTAATGGGTTCGGGAATGGGTATTCCATCGATGTCGATTTATGCCTTTGAGCTGTTTAACGAATATAAAGTCGAGAAAATCATTCGCGTGGGAACCTGTGGCGGTGTCAGTCCACAGGTTGATGTGCGCGATATTATTATTGCAATGGGCGCCTCCACGGATTCCAGCGTGAATCGCACTCGCTTTGGGGGTTGTGATTTTGCTGCCATGGCCGATTACGGCCTACTTGAGGCCACGGTAAGTGCAGCGCGGGCTGCGGGCATAAGTCCTCAGATTGGTAATGTATTCTCCTCTGAGCTTTTCTATCATCCAAAACCAGCGATCTTCGAGATGCTGAAAGCGCATGGCATTTTGGCCGTTGAAATGGAGGCGGCTGGCCTCTATGGCGTTGCTGCCGAGGCCGGCAAGCGAGCGGTCAGCATCCTTACGGTGAGTGATCATGTGCTGAGCGGTGCGTCCACTAGCGCTGATGAGCGCCAGAATAGTTTTCAGGACATGATGAAGGTGGCATTGGATGCCGCCGTTGCCGCTGCTTAGCCAGTCATTCAGGGAGGAAAATAATGCGGATTACAATCTTTGGCACGGGCTATGTGGGGTTAGTGACCGGTGCTTGTTTTGCCGAAGTCGGCAACGATGTGATTTGTGTGGATGTCGATGCGGCTAAAATCGAGCGTCTCAACCGGGGTGAAATCCCCATTTTTGAGCCTGGTCTTGAGGCAATGGTGGGGCGCAACCGTCAAACCGGTCACTTACGCTTTACATCCGATGCAGCCATGGGTGTCGCCCACGGTCAGTTTCAGTTTATTGCGGTAGGCACACCGCCGGATGAGGATGGCTCTGCTGATCTTCGTCACGTGCTTGCCGTTGCCGCCACAATTGCTGAGCACATGAGCGACTATAAGGTGGTGGTGGATAAGTCTACCGTGCCGGTAGGGACGGCAGATCAGGTGCGACACTGCATTAACGCTGGCTTGGCAAAACGCAATCAAACTATCGATTTCTCCGTTGTCTCGAACCCTGAGTTTTTAAAAGAGGGCGCGGCGGTTGATGACTTTATGAAGCCAGAACGGGTGATTGTGGGTAGCGATGATGATCGAGCGCGGGATCTATTGCATAGCCTATACGCCCCATTTAACCGCAATCATGACCGCTTGATTAGCATGGATGTGCGCTCAGCCGAGCTCACCAAATACGCGGCAAATGCCATGTTGGCAACAAAAATTAGCTTTATGAACGAGCTTGCTAATATTGCCGATCGGGTAGGCGCGGATATTGAACGGGTGCGGATTGGTATCGGTTCGGATCCTCGGATTGGTTATCACTTTATCTACCCCGGTGCCGGTTACGGTGGATCGTGTTTCCCAAAAGACGTATCGGCACTGACACGCACCGCACATGATGTGGATTATCCCGCCCAGTTGCTGCAGGCCGTTGAAGCGGTGAATGAGCGTCAGAAGCAGTACTTATTTACGCGTATTCACGCGCATTACCAAGGTCAATTAAACCATCGGCGCTTCGCGCTCTGGGGACTATCGTTTAAACCCAATACGGATGATATGCGCGAGGCGGCAAGTCGGCGCTTAATGGAATCGCTCTGGGAGGCGGGCGCGACGGTGCAGGCGTTTGATCCAAAGGCGATGGAAGAGACACGACATATTTATCCCGACCAACCCGCACTCACCCTCTGTGAGAGTCCAGAACAAACGCTTGAGGGGGCGGATGCACTCATTATCATGACCGAGTGGAATCTGTTTCGAAGCCCCGATTTTGAGCGCTTGCGAGCGCAGCTGACCGCGCCGGTGATTTTTGATGGTCGTAATCTCTATGACCCTGAGATGTTGGCTGAGCTTGGGTTTCGTTACTATGCCGTTGGCCGCCCCGCAGTCGGGCCGATGCCACAGGGTCATTAGTCATGACAAAAAGCGCCTCGGCACTAGCAGTGCATCCGGTTATTCTCTCAGGCGGGGTTGGTTCACGACTCTGGCCATTATCGCGTGAACAATATCCAAAGCAGTTTCTGGATGTGGCCGCGAGTGGGCGCACTTTGTTGCAGCAAACGCTCGAGCGGCTCGATGGTTTAACCGGACTTGCTGCTCCGTTAGTAGTGTGTAATGAAGCGCATCGGTTTTTAGTCGCCGAGCAGCTTCGTGATAATCCATTGGGGTCGGCACGTATTTTACTTGAGCCTTTCGGCCGTAATACCGCCCCGGCGGTGGGTGTAGCCGCACTGCAAGCCCTGCGAGACGACGCCGATGCGTTATTAGCCGTCTTTCCAGCCGATCATTTGGTCAACGAGCCTGCGCGTTTGCGTGAGGCACTCGCCGCAGCGCTTGAACCTGCCAAAGCGGGTTGGCTTGTGACCTTTGGAATTACCCCTGACCGCGCGGAAACCGGTTATGGCTACATTGAGGCGGGTGATCCCGTTGTAGCCAATAGCACGGCGGCGCGAGTGAAACAATTTGTGGAAAAACCCAATCAGAAAACCGCCGAGGCATATCTGGCGAGTGGTGGATTTTATTGGAACTCAGGTATGTTTGTGATGCGAGCGTCAACCTACCTTGAAGCCCTGCAGATGCATGCCCCAGAGATTTTACGCGGTTGTGAAGCGGCGATGGCGAGTGCAAAGCGCGATTTGGATTTTATTCGCTTAGATGAAGCAGGCTTTAGTCATTGCCCGAATCAATCTATTGACTATGCAGTGATGGAACCCACTGATGCAGCTGCCGTTTTGCCATTAACGGCCGGCTGGAGTGATCTTGGTTCATGGACCACATTAATGGATGCCGCTAATGCGGATACGCAAGGGAACGTCTTGCTCGGCGATGTAATCGCTGAGGACAGTCAAAATAATTATATTCGCGCAGAAAGCCGGCTTGTCGCTACCGTGGGGTTAACCGATCATGTGGTGGTCGAAACCGTTGACTCAGTGCTGATCGCACCGCGTCACTCGGTGCAAGCGGTGAAAAAAATCGTTCAACGCTTACAGCAAGATGGCCGTCAGGAGGCTGTCGAACACCGCCAGGTGCATCGGCCGTGGGGGAGCTACGAGGGGCTCATTGTGGCCGAGCGCTTTCAGGTCAAACGCATCGTGGTCAATCCAGGCTGTCGACTATCTCTGCAAAAACATCATCATCGTGCCGAACACTGGGTGGTGGTTAAAGGCACTGCGCAGGTGATCAGAGGTGATGAGAGCTTTCTCTTAGGCGAGGACCAATCTACTTACATCCCGCTGGGTGAGGTTCACCGATTGGAAAACCCCGGCATGATCCCGCTTGAATTAGTGGAGGTTCAGTCGGGTAGTTACTTAGGTGAAGATGACATTACCCGGCTTGAGGATATTTATGGCCGTTAATTGCATTGTTCGTGACACATGGCGCTAGTATTCTGCTTGCTATGACAAAAAAGGTTTATGTAAGAACGCACGGCTGCCAAATGAACGAGTACGACTCGATCAAAATGGTAGACGTATTAGCATCTGAAGGTGATTACGAGCGCGTGCAAACGCCAGAGGCGGCCGATGTGGTCTTGCTCAACACCTGCTCTATTCGGGAAAAAGCCCAAGAGAAGGTCTTCTCTGAGCTGGGGCGCTGGCGTGATTTAAAGCGCGATCGTCCCGGTCTAGTCATTGGTGTTGGCGGCTGTGTAGCAAGTCAAGAGGGTGCGGCGATCGTTGAGCGTGCGCCTTTCGTGGATATGGTCTTTGGGCCACAAACCCTGCACCGCCTCCCCGAGATGCTAACCCGGGTTGAAGAGACCGGGCGCTCAGTTGTCGATGTAAGTTTTCCAGAGATTGAGAAATTTGATCGTCTGCCCGAGCCACGAGCAGAAGGGCCAACCGCATTCGTCTCGATTATGGAAGGCTGTAGTAAATACTGTAGCTTTTGTGTCGTCCCGTACACGCGTGGCGAAGAAATTAGCCGGCCGTTTGAGGATGTACTCGCAGAGTGTGCTGAGCTCGCCGAGCAAGGGGTTCGTGAAGTGACTCTGCTTGGTCAGAACGTCAACGGCTTTGATGGCCTGATGGAAGATGGCGAGCGAGCCGATCTTGCGCTTTTGATTCATTATGTCGCGGCGATTGAGGGGATTGAGCGCATTCGCTTTACCACCTCGCATCCACTCGACTTCAACCAAGCCCTAGTGGATGCCTACGCGGAAGTGCCAGAGCTTGTGAACCATCTTCACCTGCCGGTGCAAAGCGGATCGGATAATGTGTTGGCGCTCATGAAGCGCAACCACGGCCGCGAGGTATTTTTGGACTTGGTAGCAAGACTGCGCCAGGCGCGGCCGGATATAACGTTGTCATCGGATTTTATTATCGGTTTTCCGGGCGAAATGAAAAAAGACTTCGAGGACACTATGGATTTGATCGAGCAGGTTGGTTTTGATCAGTCCTTTAGTTTTATATTCTCGCGTCGGCCGGGCACACCTGCCGCCCAGCTACCGGATGCCACACCAAAAGCGGAAAAAAAAGAACGCCTCCAGCGCTTGCAGGCAAAGCTTGATGAGAATGCCCGGGCCATTAGTGAAGCAATGGTAGGTCGGGTCGTCTCGGTGCTCGTCGACGGGCTTTCGCGCAAAGACGACAGCGAGATTAAGGGCCGGACACAAAATAATCGCGTGGTGAATTTCCCCGGCAATCCGCGACTCATTGGACGCTTTGTGTGGGTGCGTATTACCGAAGCAAAGGCGCATTCTCTGCGGGGTGAAATGATTGATATTGACGCTGAACGCGAGCCCGATCTTGCACAAACGGTAAAGGCAGCACAGGCATAATGAACCGGATATCCTTTTGAGCGCCCAGCCCGAGGCCATTGACTTTAACTTAACGCCGGCCGATAACGAGCGTTTGGCCAATCTCTGTGGTCAATTTGACGAAAATCTCCGTCAAGTCGAGCGCCAACTTGGTGTGGAAGTGGAAAATCGCGGGCATCGGTTTCGGGTCATTGGCGCCGAACCGGCAGCCTCGGTTGCCGGTCAGGTTATTCGCGCACTTTACGAAACTACTGCCCGCGAGATCATTGGCCCGGAAAACGTCCATCTCCAGCTGCGTACAGCCGATGCAGAGTCGCAATCAGCATCGCCAGAAAATAAAAACGCCCCGGCCGATGATGTGATTGCACATTACCCAAATGAAGTCTCGATTCGGACTAAAAAAGGTCTGATTCGTGGCCGTGGCCCCAATCAGCGGAGTTATTTAACCGCCGTTCAGCAATGCGATTTAAGTTTTGGCATTGGCCCAGCCGGCACCGGTAAGACTTACTTAGCGGTGGCCTGCGCGGTTGAGGCTCTACAGACAGATGAGGTACAGCGTCTGGTCTTGGTCCGTCCAGCCGTTGAGGCGGGTGAGCGTCTTGGATTTTTGCCGGGCGACCTAGCACAAAAAGTCGATCCGTATCTACGCCCGCTCTACGACGCTTTATTTGAGATGCTGGGCTTTGAGCGAGTGAATAAACTCATTGAGCGCAACGTGATTGAAGTCGCGCCACTGGCTTATATGCGCGGTCGTACACTGAATAACTCCTTTATCATTTTAGATGAGGCGCAAAACACGACGGTTGAGCAAATGAAAATGTTTCTTACCCGATTAGGTTTTGGCTCAACCGCGGTGATTACTGGCGATGTCACGCAAATTGATTTACCTGTGGGTAAAACCTCGGGCCTGCGCGATGCCACTGAGGTTTTAGGTGATGTTGAAGGCGTGAGTTTTACCTTCTTTACCGCGCATGATGTGGTCCGACATGATTTGGTTCAGCGCATTGTGCGTGCCTATGATCGGCGCGAAGACGATACGCCACCGCGCTAAGCCAGCGAATGTTAGAGGTTACTGTTCAGCATGCCAGTACTGGCTGGGCGCCTGAGGCCGCGCAGTTCGAAACATGGGTTGCTGCGGCGTTACTAGGACGGCGCGATGCCGCTGAGCTTGCCATTCGAGTGGTTGATGCTAGCGAGAGCCAGGCACTTAATCGTGACTATCGGGATAAAGACACCGCGACTAACGTATTATCGTTTCCGGCTGAACTGCCGGAAGAAGTGGATCTTGCCTTGTTAGGCGATCTGGTAATTTGTGCCCCGATAGTGGCTCGCGAGGCGGCGGAGCAGGGCAAAACACAGGAGGCGCACTGGGCGCATTTAACGGTACATGGGGTCTTGCATTTGCTTGGATATGATCATATGACTAGCGTAGAGGCTGAGCACATGGAGATGATAGAGCGTGAGGTGCTAGCGAAGCTAGGCTACGCGAGTCCTTACGCCTAAATGCCACGGGCGCTTGCGACACGATCGGTTAGGGTGCTGGAGCAGCGCACTAACCCATCGACCGCAAGGTCGCTAACCGAGGCAACAACGGAACAGCATGAGCGATGACCAATCCGGTAGTACCAACGCCAGTCACCGGAGCTGGCTTAAAAAAATCGGCCAAGTCTTAGGAGGCCATGAGCCTCGTAATCGCGAAGGACTTGTTAGTATTCTGAGGACGGCGCATCGGCGAGCCATTCTTGATGCCGATGCCCTGTCTATGTGTGAGGGCGTACTGCATGTCGCCGAGCTTCAGGTGCGCGATATTATGATTTCGCGCTCGCAAGTTTCCTTACTGCCACGCTCTGAGTCAGTCTGGGAACTTCTGCCTACCATTATAGAAAGCGGTCACTCGCGATTTCCGGTAACCGGGGATAGCCGAGATGATGTGATTGGCATTTTAATTGCCAAAGATCTCTTGCCTTATTTAGACCCCGAGCATGAGCGTGAATTTGAGCTTCGTGAGCTTTTGCGCCCAGCGTTGTTCATTCCTGAGAGCAAACGCTTGGATGCGTTGCTAAAGCTTTTTCAGGAAAGCCGCAATCACTTAGCGATTGTTGTTGATGAATATGGCGGTATGGCAGGTATCGTCACGATTGAGGATGTGATTGAGCAGATTGTAGGTCAGATTGATGATGAACATGACTTAGATGATGACACCTGGATCCTTAATCGTGGGCAAGATGGCGGCACGGTGGTTAAAGCCCTGACACCGATTGATGTATTTAATGAGCATTTTGCCGTGCGCTTTAGTGATGATGAATTCGACACCATTGGGGGATTGGTCGCTAATGGCTTTGGGCATGTACCTGGGCGCGGCGAGCATTTGGTGCTTAAAGGCTTGCGTTTTGATGTGGTGCGGGCCGATAGCCGGCGTTTACACCTCCTTATGGTTACACCCGATGATTCGGCGGCCTAGCCACTGATGCGCCTATTCGCTTGCCTCTTGCTGGCGTTTGCCGCGGGGCTCGTTATGGCGCTGGGGTTTGCCCCGCATAGTTTCGCTTGGGCGCCATTGCTCGGTCTAGCGATTATTTTTGCACTCAGCCTTGCCGCTCACTCTTGGATGCAAGTCATTGCTCTTGGCTATGGCTTTGGGCTCGGCTATGCCGGCCTTGGGGTGTATTGGATTTACTACAGTATTGCCGATTATGGTGGCGGGCCCCTCGCCGCGGTCTTAGCGACTAGCGTGCTAATAGCGCTTTTTGCCGTTATCCCCATGAGCGCGCTAATTCTCGGTTGGCTAGCGGGTCGTCGTCATGGACCAGCACTCGCTATGCTCGCGTTCGCCCTAGCATGGACGTTAGTGGAGTGGGTGCGTAGTTGGCTACTCACCGGTGCGACATGGCTTAGTGTTGGATACAGTCAAATTGATACACCCTTGGCAAGTTTGGCGCCTATCTTCGGTGTTTATGGCCCTGGACTGGCGGTTGCGCTGCTGGCCGCAAGCTTAGGTGGTTGGCTATTACAGCCTTTGTCGTTGCGGTGTTGGGTGCCACTGGCAATGGGATTAGTGGCCGCGCTTGGTGGCTTGTTATTGGAGCGTGATTGGAGCGCTCCAAGCGGTGAGCCGATCAGCGTTGCCCTGATTCAGGGCAATATTGAGCAAGCAAGGAAATGGGATCCGGACGAGCGCAGCGCAATTTTAGCGGCGTATTTTCGCCAGTCGCGGGAGGCCTTTGGGAATGATTTGATTGTTTGGCCGGAAACCGCTGTGCCGGTGGTTTATCAACAAGCCCAAAATGGGTTAGAGCGTCTGGCGAATGACGCGGCTAAGGCTGGCAGTCAAGTCATTGCCGGAGCGCCGGTTGCTGAACCGGCTGGCGCGGGGATCTTTAATTCGGTGGCGGTCTTAGGCGAGCCATCAGCGTTTTATCATAAACGCCATCTCGTTCCGTTTGGTGAGTATGTCCCGTTGCGCGATGTGGCCGGTGGAATACTTGATTTTGTCGGCACACCTTTGGGTGATTTTAGCGCGGGATCATCAGCAGCGCCGCTGCAAGCGGCTGGCCATCAAATCGGAGTGAGCATTTGTTATGAAATCACCTTTGGAGCAGAAATAGCGGATGCATTGCCAGTGGCGGAGATTTTATTAAACGTTAGTAACGATGCTTGGTTTGGTCGCTCTTCAGCGCCCTGGCAGCATCTTGAAATGGCAAGAATGCGAGCATTAGAAATGGCAAGGCCACTGCTGCGGGCGACAAACACCGGGGTTTCCGCCATCATTGATTCGCGTGGCGATGTCATTACGACAACGGCCTTATTCACCACCACTCAATTACAGCATGAAATTGTGCCCCGGCAGGGCGAAACGCCCTATATGCGCTGGCGTGATTGGCCGATAGCAGGGGTGAGTAGTATTGGTTGGTTGGCTATTTTGCTGACAGGGCGGCGCGGTTATCGACTTTTTCGTGATGTCTAGATCAAGCCCGTTACACTGTGAATTAAAGAGAACGAGGAGTCAGGGCAAATGACAGACCCTAAAGAGCGGCATGAGCACGAGGTCAAAGGCTATGAGCAGATGCTCGATCGCCTGCGTGAGCGGCTGGCGCATACGGGTGAGGCCCTTGAGCACGGTTTTCATGAAGCACTTAATAGTGTTCGTGAGCGTAGCATTGAGCTGGGTGAATTAACCCGCGATGAGGCTGATCGCGTGGCTATGTGGTTGCAACGCGATCTAGAGGATGCCGCTGAATACGTCGAAAGTGCGCGTGGAACCTATGCCGATTGGTTGTATATGGATTTGCAGTTAGTAGAAAACTGGATTTGGGACCGCTTTTGTTCAGTCGCTGATCAAACCCGATTGCAGTGGCAAGCGTTTAACCAAGAGTTGCAGGCCGCTGCGCGCTATCACACCGGCGAGCTCACTGGTCCAGGCACATTGGTTTGTCGCGAATGTGGCGAGCGCTTGCATTTTGAGCGAGTGGGGCATATCCCGCCTTGCCCAAGCTGCCATGGCAGTCGCTTTGAGCGCGCCGCTCGACAATAATTTGATCAACTCGAAGGTGCATTCCGCCCCGACGGCGGGGTATCCTCTGCCGCCATGGAAAAGCAATATAATCCCGCGCAAATAGAGACCGACGCCCAGCAGTATTGGGACACGGAAGGCTGCTTTGAGGTTAACGAAGACTCAGAGCGCGAAAAGTACTACTGCCTCTCAATGCTGCCCTATCCTAGCGGTAAGCTGCATATGGGGCACGTGCGCAACTACACCATTGGTGATGTTATTAGCCGCTATCAACGCATGCAGGGGCGTAATGTGCTCCAACCCATGGGTTGGGATGCTTTTGGTTTACCTGCCGAAAATGCCGCGATTAAACGCGGCATCGCGCCCGCTAAATGGACTGAGGAGAATATCGATCATATGCGCCGCCAACTGCGGCGCATGGGCTATGGGTATGATTGGCAACGCGAACTAACCACCTGTGACCCGGCGTATTACCGCTGGGAGCAGCAGATGTTCACGCGCTTATTCGCGAAAGGTCTAGTCTATCGTGCGAGCGCCGTGGTGAATTGGGATCCAGTTGATCAAACGGTGTTGGCCAATGAGCAAGTGGTTGAAGGCCGTGGTTGGCGCTCAGGCGCGATTGTTGAGCGCCGTGAAATACCGCAATGGTTTTTGCGCATCACCGATTATGCCGATGAGCTTCTAGCCGGCCTAGATCAACTGCCAGGTTGGCCGGATGCGGTAAAAACAATGCAACGCAATTGGGTCGGCCGATCTGAGGGTGTCGAGCTTGATTTCGCACTCGCTGATGGTGGTGAGCCATTGCGCGTTTATACCACGCGCCCAGACACATTATATGGCGCAACGTATATGGCGGTGGCGGCGGATCATCCGCTCGCGCTAGCCGCCGAATCACGCGATTCAAAGATTGCTGAATTTCTAACCGAAATTCGGCAGGGTGCGGTCACCGAAGAGGCCATGGAGAAACTCGAAAAAAAGGGCATGCCGCTCGGAATTGATGCGCTCAATCCACTCTCAGGAGCGCGCATTCCTGTGTGGGTCGCTAACTTTGTCCTCATGGGTTACGGAACCGGTGCCATTATGGCTGTGCCCGCCCATGATGCCCGTGATCATGAGTTTGCCCAGCGCTATAACCTGCCGATTCGCCAGTCCGTTGGACCTGCCGATGGAAGTGCAGTCGACGTTCAAGTGGAGCCATGGGTGGCCAAGGAAGACCTTCTTACCGTTGACTCAGGTGAGTTTACGGGTCTTGATTTTAAAGCCGCTTTTAATGCCATTGCGGATTATCTCGAAGCGCAAGGATTAGGTGAACGGCAGGTTAATTATCGTTTGCGTGATTGGGGCGTTTCGCGTCAGCGCTACTGGGGCTGTCCGATACCAATGATTCATTGCGAGCAGTGCGGGTCAGTACCGGTGCCTGATGAGGATTTGCCCGTGATGTTGCCAGAATCGGTAGCGTTTACTGGCGTTCAATCGCCGCTAAAGTCAGACGCCGATTGGCGTCAGGTGAGCTGTCCGCAATGCGGCGGTGAAGCGGAGCGCGAGACAGATACATTTGATACGTTCGTCGAATCATCTTGGTATTACGCGCGTTACTGCAGTCCGGGTGCGCAAGCCATGTTGGATGACCGCGCCAATTACTGGTTGCCAGTCGATCAATACATTGGGGGTATTGAGCATGCGGTGATGCACCTATTGTATTTTCGCTTTTGGCATAAACTCATGCGTGATTTGGGCTATGTAAATAGTGATGAACCTGCCACCAATCTCCTCTGCCAGGGCATGGTATTGGCGGAGGCCTACTATCGCGATAGTGATGCGGCCGGGCGCGAATGGGTTGCACCGGATGAGGTCATCATTGCGCGTGATAGTAAAGGTCGTATTCGCCAAGCGCGGCATCGGCAGGACAACGGGCCGTTGGTCGCTACAGGTTGGACCACGATGTCTAAATCAAAAAATAATGGCGTTGATCCGGAAAACCTAGTTGATCGTTTTGGTGCTGATACGGTGCGTCTATTTACCATGTTTGCAGCGCCGCCAGATCAAGCACTTGAATGGCAAGATAGTGGGGTTGAGGGCGCTTCGCGATTCCTGCGGCGACTTTATGCCTTGGTCGAAAGCCATGTCAGTCATGGTGCAGTGCCTGCGCAAGCTCAGACCGATTTAGCGGATGATGGGATTGAGTTGCGGCGAAAATTGCACGCAACGATTGTCAAAGTCAGCGATGATGTTGGCCGGCGGTATACATTTAACACAGCTATCGCCGCGATCATGGAACTGTGTAATGCGCTAGGCCGCTACACGAGTGACACCGCGGCTGCTCGTGGATTGCGTCAAGAGGTACTTGAGGCGGTGGTGTTAATGCTCCAACCCATCACTCCGCACTTAAGTCATGCATTATGGAAGGCATTAGGCCGCGAGGGCGCCGCTGTCGATCAGCCATGGCCCACGGTGGATGAAAATGCGCTGGTTCGCGATGAGGTTGAGCTCGTCGTCCAAGTGAACGGGAAATTACGCGGGCGCATACAAATCGCCGCCGATATGGCTGAAGAGGCAATCCGCGAACAGGCACTCAGTGATGAAAATGTCATTCGCTTTACCGAGGGCCTTAACATTCGCAAAGTTATTATCGTGCCCGGTCGTCTGGTCAATGTGGTGGCAAACTAATGAACGGTCTTAAACAAAGCATGGTGGTGGTATTGGCGGTTGTGCTAGCCGGTTGTGGCTGGCAGCTCCGCGGCTCTGCAGGTGGCGGATTTGAAGATGTGGCCATTGCGCTCACTGGGTCAGCAGGCAATCGACTTGAGTCACAAGTCGCACGACGGTTAAGTGATTTAGGCGCTGATGTCGTGGCTAGCGCTGATGACGCGGAAGTGCTCCTAGACATTGATGCCGCTGATACCCAGCGCCGTGAAGTCGCCACCGATGCAGATGATTTTGCTAGTGAATATGAACTGACCGTGCGCTTGACCTTTGCGCTACTGCCCGGTGAATTAGCGGCGCCTGATTGGCAGGCAACGCCGGCACAAAGTGTGCAGGCACGCTCGGCTTACTCCTTTGACCCGAATGCCTTGCAGGCAGCGCAAGCCGAGGAAGAGGCCATTGAGCGCGATCTTCGGCGCGATGCCATCGCACTGATGCTTGCCCGTATCGGGCGAGTTTTGTAGGTCACTCACTGATGCCCGAACTGCGTATTGAGGATTTATCCACGCAGCTTAGTCAGGGGCTTGCCCCGGTGTATTTGTTGGCAGGTGAGGAGCCATTACGGGTTGAACAAGCACTCGATGAGCTGCGCGCTTACGCCCGCGAACAAGGGTTTACCGAGCGCGATGTATTGCATGTGGATACTGGCTTTAATTGGGATCGGCTCACCACGGCAACGGATAATCTCTCGCTATTTAGCACGCAGCGCTTATTGGAGTTGCGCATGCCCAATGGCAAGCCTGGACGAGACGGCAGTGCGGCGCTTAAAGCGTATTTAGATAACCCACCGGCCGATACCGTGTTAGTGGTGATTGCTGGTCGACTTGAGCCGGCGCAGCGGAAATCCGCCTGGGCTCAGGCAATCACTCGCGCTGGGGTCATGAGCTATGCCTGGCCATTGCGGCGAGCAGAATTACCTCAATGGATTAATCAGCGTGCGCATGAGTGTGGGCTGAGCATTGATGCCGAGGCGGCGGCTTTATTAGCGGAGCGCAATGAAGGTAACTTATTAGCGCTTGCGCAAGAGATTGAAAAGCTGGCTCTGATCACAACGGAGGGGCATATTGACCTTGCTCAGACGCGCGAGGCAGTTACAGATAGCGCACGTTTTGCAATCTTTGATCTGCCTGAAGCAATAACCGCCGGCGATGTTGCCCGTACCCTGCGCATCATCCAACGCTTGCGGGTTGAGGGCGAGCAGCCTGTGCTGGTGTTATGGGGATTAGCGCGTGATTTGCGCGTATTAGCCGATTTACAATTAACCCAATCCGCTAGCGCTCGTACAGCTGAGGTGATGAGCCGCCATCGGGTTTGGAAAAATCGCCAAAGCGTGCTCGAGCGGCTTGCTCACTCAGCGCCACGCTATGCTTGGGCAAAATTGTTGGCACGGGCAGCGGCGGCGGATCGGGCGATCAAAGGCGCCGAAGCACGTCGGCCGTGGGACGAGCTGGTAGAATTATCCACTCGAGCGGCCGGATTGGCAGCGCAGGCAAGGCATAAAGGTAAGTGATGGATGCGTGTTGAGAATAGCGACTCGATAACTGATGTCACAGGGTATATTCAAGCGCTTGGATATGCGGCAAAAAAGGCGGCAAAGCAACTAGCCACTAGCAATAGTGGTGCCCGTAATACCGCACTTTGCGCGATTGCTAAGCATATTCGAAATTCTCAAGATGAGATTACAAAGGCCAATCAACAAGACTTAGATGCTGCTAAGGCGGCTGGACTTGAGTCAGCATTAATTGACCGACTGGCACTGACACCGCCACGAATTGAGGCGATGGCCGATGGCCTTGAGAAAATTGCAGCACTACCTGATCCGGTTGGACGGATGAGTCAGATCGAACCAATGCCCTCGGGCATTCGAGTCGGCCGAATGCGGGTGCCGCTAGGCGTGGTCGGTATTATTTATGAATCGCGACCTAACGTAACGGCTGATGCGGCTGGCTTATGCCTTAAATCTGGCAATGCCTGCGTGCTCCGCGGTGGTTCAGAGTCGCTGCATTCCAATCAAGCGATTGCCCGATGCATTACCGCCGGGTTAGCCGAAGCCGGTTTGCCCGAGCAAGTTGTCCAGGTTGTCGCGACAACTGACCGAGCGGCGGTTGGCGCTTTAATTGTTATGTCTGAGTGCATTGATGTTCTGGTACCGCGAGGGGGTAAAAGTTTGATTGCGCGCATTATGCAAGAGGCAACCGTGCCGATGATCAAGCACCTTGATGGCATCTGCCATTGTTTTGTCGATGCTGCTGCTGATTTAGCGATGGCTGAGCGGATTGTGATTAATGCGAAAACACAGCGCTATGGGACCTGTAATACGCTAGAAACCCTTTTGCTAGACGAGGCGATTGCGGCAAAGCTTCTACCTCGACTTAAAACGCGATTGGATGCATTGGGTGTTGAGCTGCGCGGTTGTGAGAAAAGTCGGGCGTTAGTGAAGGGTCTTACCGCGGCAACTGAAACGGATTGGGATACCGAGTATTTGGCGCCGATTTTATCAATACGCGTGGTCGCCGGATTGGATGCGGCGATGATGCATATCGCCGAGCATGGATCCGGTCATACTGATGCCATCGTGACGAACGATTATCCGAATGCAGAGCGATTTTTACGAGAGGTAGACTCAAGCTCGGTGATGGTCAATGCCTCAACGCGCTTTGCGGATGGTTTTGAATACGGACTCGGTGCAGAGATCGGTATTAGTACCGATAAATTGCATGCACGCGGTCCTGTCGGACTTGAGGGGTTAACAACGCAGAAATATATCGTTCTTGGCGAGGGGCATGTGCGCGAATGAGTGCAGTCCTAAGCTCGCCAGTGGCGCTGCTAGGCGGGACGTTTGATCCGGTGCATTACGGGCATTTGCGACCCGCGATTGAGTTATTAGAGGCGCTTGGATTATCTGAATTACGCCTAGTCCCTGGCCGAATCCCGCCGCATCGAGCACAGCCTCGCCAAAATGCGCGTATACGCTGTTCGCTATTACGTGAAGCGCTCCTATCCATTCCGGGCTTGGTTGTGGATGATCGCGAGCTCAAACGTCAAGGTCCCTCTTACACGGTGGATACACTGGCTGAGTTGCGCATGGAGCTTGGGCCTAAGCGGCCGCTTTGTTTTGCAATGGGCAGTGATGCTTTTCGTGGGCTCTCGCAGTGGCACCGCTGGCAAACGCTTACCGAGCAAGCGCATCTCATTGTGCTGACACGGGGCGGCGATCAGGGTGAACTCTCAACGACATTGCAGCAGTGGCTTGCGCCGCGTCAGGCAGAGCAGGCAATTGAATTACGTCGTGCACCGGCGGGAAAAGTCTGGTTTCAGCCGGTCTCACGCCTTGAGATTTCGGCAACCGGTATTCGCCAGTTATTGGCTAAAGGGCATTCAGCCCGCGGGCTCATGCCTGAGCGGGTTTGGACGCAAATGGCTCAAGCCGGACTCTATGGTTATCCGCAAATATAACGGGCCGATGGCCCGGGAGGTTTTTTCCTGCCATGAATAACACTGCTGTTTTACCTCAAAGCCTGCGGAATCAAGTGGCTGAAGCGCTTGATGACATGAAAGCGGTTGATCCCACCATTATTGATGTCCATGGGCGGACGTCGATTACGGATTATATGGCTTTTGCAACGGGCAACTCGCGCCGCCATGTTCGCTCCATTGCTGAGGCGGTGCTCGATTCGGCGCGTGAATTTGGACTCAAGCCAATGGGCATTGAGGGTCTAGAGGGCAGTGAATGGGTGTTAGTTGATCTTGGCGATGTGGTGGTGCATGTCATGTTAGAAGATGTGCGCGATTTCTATCGGCTTGAACGTATTTGGGGCGTTGACGAGGCGGAGGCTTAGGCGTGATGCGCCTTGATCTGCTGGCGGTGGGCCAGCGTTCGCCCGATTGGGTAACCACGGGGTTTGAGACCTTTGCCAAACGCATGCCGCGTCAGCTACCCCTTCGGCTTCGTAGTGTTGCTGCTGGAGAGGCGCGGCGGGGCGGTGATGTGGCAAAAGCACAAAGCCAAGAGGCTGATGCGTTGCTCAATTCAGTAAACGGCGCACGAGTGATTGCGCTTGATGAGCGGGGCGAGGCATGGCGAACTCAGGATGTCGCCGATTTTCTTGATCAAGCCATGCACGAGGGACGTGATCTGGCTTTTATGATTGGGGGAGCGGATGGTTTGCATCGCCGATGTCTTGATGCCGCAGAGCGGCACTGGTCACTCTCGACACTAACGTTGCCGCATATGTTGGTGCGAGTTGTCGTGGCTGAACAGCTCTACCGCGCCTGGACATTACTGTCGGGGCATCCTTATCACCGAAGCTAGACGCGTAGCGCTTAGGAGGCTTGTATGACATCGACTCAGTCCGCCCTTATTGATATTTACTTGGCGTCCGCCTCACCCCGCAGGCGTGAGGTGCTTGAGCGCATGGGTGTGCGTTTTGAGGTGCTGAGCCAAAACGCCGATGAGCAGCTCCACCCCGATGAAACCCCGGAAGTGTTTGCTATCCGATTGGCTCTTGAGAAGGCTCGCGCAGGGCTGGGTAATCGACCAGCGAAAGCGAATGCCCCTGTGCTTGGTGCTGACACCGTGGTGGTGATCGATGATGACATTTTAGGCAAGCCCGCTGATCAGAATGACGCCATGGCTATGCTAGCCCGTCTATCGGGGCAGACGCATCGGGTGCTAACGGGTGTTGCATTGGTCACCGATGGCTATGAGTCAACGCGCTTGTCGCTCAGCAGTGTGACTTTGCGTGAGATTAGCGAGCAGGAATGTGTCGATTATTGGTTAAGTCAAGAGCCTATCGGGAAAGCTGGCGCGTATGCCATTCAAGGCCGCGGGGGTGTGTTTGTTGAACAGCTCGAGGGCAGTTACTCAGGTGTAATGGGCTTGCCGATGTTTGAGACGGATGACTTACTCAAAGAATTGGGCATTCATTACCAATCTCGTTGGCCGTCGGATCAGTAGTCTGTGAGTCAAGAGATTCTCGTTAATATTACGCCGCAAGAAACTCGGGTGGCGTTGGTTGATAACGGTAGTCTGTTAGAAGTTCACATCGAGCGCACTCGCAGCCGTGGGCTTGTTGGAAATATTTATCAAGGCGAAGTTGTGCGAGTTCTGCCGGGCATGCAGGCGGCATTTATTGAGGCAGGGCTAACGCGTACGGCGTTTTTGCATACTTCCGACATCGCCTCTAGCCAAGCGTTATTAAATACCTCTGAGCCCGATCTAGCCCCGATTCAACAGCGCCTTCGCGAACAACAGCGAATACGCGTGCAGGTAATTAAAGACGCCATGGGTAATAAGGGCGCACGGTTGACCACGCAAATTAGCATTCCCTCACGCTACATGGTCCTTATGGTGGACGTGCCGGGCGTTGGTGTTTCGGCGCGGATTGAAAAAAGCGCTGAGCGCGAGCGTCTAAAAGCGATTACAACTGAGCTGATTGGGCCTGACTGTGCGCATGGCTGTATTTTACGTACGGCCGCTGAGGGGGCTGATTCAGCGGCGCTAGCGCGTGATTGGGAGTACTTACAACGCCTTTGGCAAGACATCGATAAGCGCACCGAAACCGCTCAACCGGCCACGCTTTTGCATACAGATTTAGCGTTAATGCGGCGTGTACTGCGCGATATGGTCGGCGAGACTATTGAGCGTGTCCGAGTTGACTCACGCGAGGCGATTACGCAAATGCGAAGGTTTGCTGAGGCATTTTTACCCGATGTACTCACTCGTCTCGAGCATTATCCTGGTGAGCGGCCCATTTTTGATTTGTATGGCGTTGAAGATGAAATCCAGCGGGCTTTGCAACGACGAGTGAGCCTAAAATCCGGCGGTTATTTGATTATCGATCAAACTGAGGCGATGACCACCATCGATGTGAACACGGGCGGCTATGTAGGCCATCGCACGTTGGAGGAAACCCTCTTTAAGACTAACCTAGAGGCGGCACAGGCGGTGGTACGAGAACTTCGGCTGCGCAACTTAGGTGGGATTATTATTGTTGATTTCATTGATATGGAAGATACCGAACATCAACGCCAAGTACTCCGAGCGCTTGAAAAGGGCGTGGCGCGTGATCCTGTCCGCACGCAGATTAGTGAAGTCTCAGCGCTAGGCTTAGTGGAAATGACCCGAAAACGCACACGTGAGTCCCTTGAACATGTGCTTTGTGATCCCTGCCCGATCTGTAATGGCCGGGGCGTTTTGAAAAGTGCAGAGACGGTGATTCATGAAATTACTCGAGAGATTCTGCGTGAGGCTCGTCAGTTTGAAATGGCGCGTTTATTGGTGCTCGCTCAACAAGATGTGGTGGACCGAGCTTTGGGTGAGGAAAGGGAGAGTTTTGCTGAGCTTGAAGCATTTATTGGCAAGCCCATCGCGTTTCAAGCAGAACCGCTCTATAACCCTGAGCAGTTCGATGTGGTGTTGATGTAAGTATGCGCATAGCTAAGTGGCTCAATCGCTGGCTTTGGCCGCAGCAAGGTGAGCGGCTAAAAGCGGCCGTGGTCTATGGTGTGGTCGGCATTTTAGTTAGTGCTGCGCTATTGCTTAGCGGCATTCGCCTGGTGATAGCGATGGCCCCATCGCTCACTAGCGAGGTTGAGGCACGGGTAAGCGAACAGCTTGGTGTGCCAGTGACGATGGCTGATCTCGATGCGCGGCTCGATGGCTTACGCCCAGGATTACTATTAAAAGATGTCCGCGTTGGTGCAAGCGATGCCGCGGGCCTTAGACTCGATGCATTGCAACTTGCCATTGCCCCATGGGAGTCATTACAGGCGGGCGCCTTGCGGCTGCATTCACTGCGGGCCAATGGCCTTGATGTCACTTTGCAGCGTCAAGCCAATGGTCGCTGGCAAGGTTTTGGATTACTGCCAGGTGGTCAGGTCGATGATCTGAGCGCTTTTTTACGCTCCCTTCGGCGCTTGCCGGTCGATCATCTGCTCATTAGCCAGTCGACTTTGCGTTTGCGCGATCAGCCCAGTGACGCCGAGCTAGTGTTTACGCCAGTGGCGTTACGCTGGCGGCGGGATGAAGACGGTGAGTGGCGATTTGCGCTCGACGCTCGGGATGGTGATCAACACGTACGTGCTCGATTACAGCTTGAGGCCGGAAATGTCGATTCGGCTAAAGGATTTATTAATCTTAGCAACGTTCAGGGCGCCCGATGGGCCGCATTTTTAAACACTGAGATGGCGTTGCCGCCCGCGTCTACTGTTTTGAACGGTGACGTCTGGCTGAGCATGAACGAAGCAGGCATCGAGCGGGTAAGCGCTAATATTAAGGCTTCTTCGCTTGATGGTTTTGGCGGTTTAGGGTCCGCATCTGCGGCGATATGGGTCTCACGCCAAGCGGGCGCTTGGCAGGGCATCATTCGGCCTCGGAGCATTACCGATCAAAGCGATCGTGAGCTCACGCTGGGCCCTATAGCGGTGGCGCGCTCATTTGAGGCCGATGCGCCTTGGCGGGTGAGTTCGCAAGGGCTGCCTTTGGCTTGGGTAGCCGAACTTACAGCCTCTCCTAGCTTGCCGGCTGAGGCGCTAAGCGGGCGGATTGCGCAAATGCAGGCGGTTTGGCAAAGCCCAACATCTTGGCGAGCGCAAGGCCATCTTAAGTCATTAGCGCTTGAGGCCGAGGCGGCACGGCCAGCGCTACGAGCCGATAGCGCAACCATCATGCTAGGGCCAAAAGGCGGTCGATTGAATGTGCAAAATGCTAAGGCACAGATTGATCCCCCGGATTTGCTCCGTAATCCCATTAACATTGAGGCATTCAGTGGCCAATTGGAGTGGTCACAAACATCCACTAATGGCCTGCGAATGCGGCTCGCGGAAACACACGCTCAGTGGTTAGGCCAGCGCCTATCCCTATCCGGTGATGTCTGGGTGCCCCCGGACGCATCGGTATGGCTGGATATGCAAGCGCACTATGCGGGTGCGCCAGCCAAGGCGGTGTTAGCGCACCTACCCGTGGGGGTAATGCACGAGCAACTGCCTGGATGGTTGGATCGAGCGATTATTGATGGGGAGATCGCTGCGGCCACTTTGAGGCTTTTGGGCCCCATCGATAATTTCCCCTTTGATCAAGGCCAAGGCGTGTTTGATTTGCGCACAGCACTGAATGCTGTGGAGTTTACCTATAATCCGAAATGGCCTGGATTTACCCAAGCTGAGGCAGAATTACGTTTTCGTAATCGGGCGATGAGCATAGCGGTTGCAGACGCTCGGGTTGCTGATGTCGCATTGAATACGGCAACGGCGCGCATTGAAGATTTATGGGCCCCGCAATTGGCCATTCAGGGGCAATTTAGCGGCGCGTTGCCCAAGATGAAGGCGTATTTGCAATCAACACCACTGCCTGCGGCGCAAAGCCTCGATGGCGTGACAATCCGTGGCGATGGCCAGCTTGATTTGGATGTGTTTGTGCCTTTTCGGCGTCAGCCACCAGCGGTTAGTGGTCAATTGCAGCTCGACGGAGCGGATCTGCAATTCGATGCGTTTGCGGCTTCTTTTACCGGGATTCAAGGGGCGGTAGCGTTTGATGATGACGGAGTGAGTGCGCAGGGTCTAAGAGCGAAGCTTCTCGATTCACCGGTTGTCGCTCAGGTCAGCACCGAGGGTGAAGGGCCTCAAGCCAGAATACGGCTTGATGCCAAGGCAACGCTAGCTATTCAATCGCTACCTGGGTTCGAAGCACTCGATGCCTATAGCCAGGGGGCGGCGCAATGGCGGGCTCGTTGGGAGCGTCCTGGATTTCAAGCGCCGAGCGAACCGGCGAGTCAGCGCTCTCGGCTGACGTTGCGATCTGATTTATCTGGCACGGCGCTCGCGTTGCCGTTTGGCTTAGATAAACCCGCTGATCAGGCACGCGCCACGCAAGTGACTTGGCAATGGGGCGGTGACCCGACCCAATCCATCATTCTCTCGCATGGTGAGCGCTTACAAGTCCACAGTCGTTGGCAGCCTGATGGTGAAGCCCGCTTAGGTGTACATTTTGGCGGCCAAGCTGCCGTCTTGCCTGTAGAGCCTGTTACCCACGTCACTGGCGCATTGCCTGTGGTGGCATTAGCCAACCTCACGGAAAATCCCATGTCTGAGGCAACATCATGGCAGCGTGCCATACCGCCGCTATCGCGTGTCGAGGTGGCATTGGAGGGCATGGATATTGCGCGCTGGCGAGTGGGTGCAACCGAGATGGCAGCGCAAGCAAGCGCCAATGGTTGGGATGTGGAACTTCAGGGTAGTGCTGATGGAACTGCACAGTGGCTTGCCGATGAGCGTCAGCTCACGCTTGACCTAAGCCGTCTTGAAATCAAACAACCAGTAACACCAGATGAACCGGCCTCAACCGATGAAAAGCGTGACTCAGGCACGCAACCCAATATAAGCCTAAACGCAGAGAGTTTTGTGGCTGCCGGGACGGAATTGGGTGCGCTTGAGTTTGCCTTATTAAGTCCGACAGGCATAGCTGAGCAAGCACGGATTCGTCTTCGAGGCGAGCGTGCTGAACTTGATGTCCTCGCTGAGCCGGACGCGGAAGGTTCGACGTTAAAACGCCTGCGTTTTGAACTCTATAGTGATGATGCGGGTGCGGTGCTCACTGGCTTAGGCTTGCCGCGCGCAATGCGTAAAGGTGTGGGCGAAGCGAGCGGAGATCTGACCTGGCAGGGGCCGTTGCTTTCTCCGGATAAAACAAGCCTTGCTGGAAGCATGCAGGTGGATTTGCGGAATGGCTCGCTACTCGCCATTGAGCCTGGGCCGGGTCGCGCGCTTGGATTATTCAGTCTGTCTGTGCTGCCGCGCCGGATCGGTCTTGATTTCTCGGATGTCGTGGGTGAGGGGCTGAGCTTTGACTCGCTGCAAGGGAGCTGGGATATCGATGAGGGGATAATGTCTACCGATGATTTATCGCTTGAAGGGCCTTCGTTAAACCTAGCGGTAGCCGGTGAGACGGATTTGGTTCGCGAGCGCTATGACCAACAGGTTTTAGTCACACCTCGGCTATCCTCAGCGCTTACATTTTTTGGCGGGCTTGCCGGTGGGCCAGTCGCTGCAGTCATGTTATTTTTTACCCGTGACATGATCGAGCCGGGCGTTGAGCGTTTAACCGAGCTCGAATACCGCATTGTCGGGCCTTGGGAGGACCCGCGCTTTGAGCTTTTAAGCCCCCTGCAAGGGGGTGACGAGCAAGGGGTTAACCCGGATGAATGATCAGCCCCTCGTGGCCGCGATTCAGCTCGTATCAACGGATATTGTCACTGAAAATCTAGCTGCGGCTGAGACATTAATTCAATCGGCAGTCGATCAAGGTGCGGTGCTTGTTGTGTTGCCAGAGAACTTTGCTTTCATGGGCACCCGTGAGCGAGCCGTGTTGGCAGTGGCAGAGGCCGATGGAGCAGGCCCTATTCAAGATTTTCTAGCGGCGATCGCCGCACATCTTGGCATTACGCTCGTTGCTGGCAGCGTAGCACTGCTAGGTCCTGACCCCGATCGAGTCCAGCCGGCTTGTTTAGTTTATGGCCCCAATGGTGAGCGCATCGCTCGATACGATAAGCGCCACCTATTTGATGTGTCATTGGCCGATGGCGAAGGCTACCGAGAGTCATCAACCTATGCACCAGGCGAGGCGGTTGTTACTGCGCAAACGCCGGCCGGCCGGCTTGGGTTATCAATTTGCTATGACTTGCGTTTCCCAGAACATTATCGCGATTTAGTGGATCAAGGCGCGCAAATTTTGCTCGCGCCATCGGCGTTCACAGCGAAGACGGGGGCGGCACATTGGTCAGTACTCGTGCATGCCCGTGCCATTGAAAATCTTTGCTACATGGTTGCGCCTGGCCAAGGTGGCCGGCATGCCAGTGGTCGACAAACCCATGGCGAGAGTCTTGTTGTGGGTCCTTGGGGGGAGACGCTCGCGAGTTGTCCGATTGCCGGGGGGCCAGGCGTTGCACTTGCTAGATTGGATTTGCAGAGCTTACCGGCGCTGCGGGCGCGTTTTCCCGTGCTTGGGCACCGCCGTTAATCTGCCGATTGTTTGGCTAGACCAGGCACTGTGGTGAACTCAGGCTGTTCGCTATCAAGCCGCACGGCAGTGAGCTCCCCGCCCCATAAACAACCGCTATCTAGGGTGATATAGCCCGGGCCTTGGCGCTGACCAAGACGCGACCAATGTCCGCTTAGCAATGTTGAGCGGGTTGGATCTAGCGCATGCCCAGGCACTCCAAACCATGGATAGAGCCCCTGCGGTGCATCCTCTGGTGGGCCATTTTCAGTGAGCTCAAGTGCCCCGTTGGCATCGCAAAAGCGCAATCGAGTTAGGGCATTAACAATAAATCGCAACCGCTCCCAAGCGCTAAGCTTGTCTTGCCAGTAAGCCGGCTCATTGCCATATAAATGATCCAGCAAAGCCTGATAATTAGGACCATGTAAGACCATCTCAACTTCAGCAGCATGCACAAGGGCGGTGTCGATATTCCATTGCGGCGGAATGCCTGCATGCACCAAGGTATAGCCAAGCCAAGGAAGGTCAAGCATTAATGGGCGTTGGCGCAGCCACGTTAATAGCTCGCTAGCATCGGGTGCATTGAGTAGGCGCTCGAGATGATCGTCGTGACGGGCTTGGATTTTGCCCGCAGCGATTGCAATACAATGAAGATCATGATTGCCGAGCACCGATTCGACAGCCGGCCCTAAGCTTTTGAGCAAACGGAGTGTCTCCAGTGGCTCAGGGCCACGGCCGACCAAATCACCCGTTAACCAAAGATGATCCGTGGCCGGATCAAAGCACAAGCGCTCAAGCAGCGCTTCAAGCTCTGAGCGGCAGGCATGAACATCACCAATAGCATAATCAGCCATGTTTTCGCACCGTTTGCTCAGCTAGTCGATTGGCAAGACGCGCAAAGCCGGCGAGATCAATTTGCTCGGCGCGCGCACTCGGATCGATATCAACCGCGATAAGGTCACTGGCTTCAAGAAGGCCACGCAAGGCGTTGCGCAACGTTTTACGGCGCTGACCGAAAGCGCGCGCCACAACAATACCCAAACAGCCCTCGTTGATGATGGCTGTCGGCGGGGAGACGTGTGGCCGAAGGCGGACAAAACGTGACGTCACTTTGGGTGCGGGCTCAAATGCTGCCGGCGGGACCTCAAATAGCCCATCAACCTGGCAGCGATATTGCAGCATGACACTGAGTCGTCCGTAATCGCGACTGCCTGGGCTTGCTGCCATGCGGGTGACCACCTCGCGTTGCAGCAATAAATGCAAATCGGCAATCCCCTGCATGGCTTGTGTGAGATGAAACAATAATGGGGTGGAGAGGTTATAGGGCAAATTGCCTACGATGCGCAGCCCCCCATCAGCGGGAATAAACTCACTAAGGGGATAGCGAAGCGCATCGCCCTCAATGACCCGTAATTGACTGCCGGGGCGCTGTCGGCGCATGAGTTCGGCGGCAAGGTCACGATCAATCTCGATCGCGCTTAGCTCAACGCCATGGTCTAGCAGCGGTGCGGTCAAAGCGCCCCGCCCGGGGCCGACCTCAAGAAAGGCCTGATTTGCTCTTGGTCCAATAGCCGCTAGCATTTGCTGGACGACATTGGTGTCGCGCAAGAAATTCTGCCCAAACCGGCGTCGTGGCGTAGTCATTGTGTTAGCGTTAAGTTGCGCAAAGCTCAATGGCTTGCGCAATCGCAGCATGCAAGCTGGCAGTGCTCGCGCGGCCGCTGCCAGCAAGATCAAGCGCTGTTCCGTGATCAACGGATGTACGAATAATGGGAAGGCCTAGGGTGATATTCACCGCATGACCAAAGCCTGCATGTTTTAGCACCGGCAAGCCTTGATCGTGATACATCGCTAACACCGCGTCTGCGCTTGCTAGTGGCCCCGGTGTGAATAAAGTATCGGCCGGTAAGGGGCCGTCGAGCTGCATGCCCGCTTTACGCAAACGATTGAGCACCGGCTCAATAATTTGGATTTCCTCCACTCCCATATGACCTGACTCACCGGCATGCGGGTTGAGTCCAGCAACGAGAATGTTTGGATTAGAAAGGCCAAAGCGCTGAATAAGATCGCCATGGAGAATACGAATAACCTGTTCTAAGCGCTCTGCGGTAATGGCATCAGCGACCGCGCGTAAAGGTAGATGTGTGGTTACTAAGGCAACTCGAAGGCTGTCTGCGACCAACATCATGACGGGTCTGGCAGCGTTTGTGAGTTCGGCCAGGAACTCGGTGTGGCCGCTAAATACGTGCCCCGCCTCGTTGATGACGCCCTTATGCACTGGGCCAGTGACCATGGCATTAAACTCACCGGCAAGACAGCCGCGCGCGGCAATGCGAAGTGTCTCAAGCACATACTCAGCATTAGCGGGATTGAGCATGCCTGATTGCACAGAGGCATTAAGCGAGACGGGGATAATCTCAGTGACCCCTGGCTGCGGTGTCGCCCCGGTGGTATACGGCTGGGTCACGACTCCGAGCGATTTCATTAAAGCGGGGTCGGCAATGATGACCAACCGAGCCATTGGGAATTGATCAATGATCTCAGCCATCAGCTCAGGGCCGATCCCTGCCGGCTCGCCGGGGGTAATGGCAATGCAAGGACGCGTGGTCATTACAGTCCTGTCAGCCGAATCTCCACATACGCTTGTTCGCGTAGCTCGCGCAGCCAGAGCTCGGTTTCTTCCTCACTTTTGCGCTGACGAATAGCTTCAGCCGCCTGTTCGCGTGCAATTTCCTCGCTGGCATCGCGTTTGCGACGTTCAAGCACCTCCGCTAAATGCCAACCAGCACCAGTACGAAAAGGCGTACTGAGTTCGCCAACCGCTAAAGCCTCAATTGGCTCACGAAAATTGGGCGGAAGATTATCGACGTTGACCCAACCCAGCTCACCGCCACGATTGGCTGTGTTGACATCATCTGAGTTGGCACGGGCGAGTTCAGCAAAATCTCTGCCGCGTTGAATGCGATTACGCAATGCCTCGAGCCGCAGCTCGGCATCCGCATTGGTTACCACCTCATTCGTTTGAATTAGAATATGCCGTATTTGCGCTTGTTCAATCATTTGCTCGCTAGTGTCGCGAACGTCACGAAGTTGATAAATCTGAAAACCCGCTGGCGTGCGTAAGATCGGAGTAGTCTCGCCGGGGGTTAGGGCAATAATGGCTTCAGCGCCAGCACGCGGGAGTTGTGCACGATTGCGCCAACCAAGATCACCCCCCTCAAGTGCGTTACGCGCATCTGAGCTTGCGGCAGCGACTCGGGCAAACGACTCGCCTGATTCCAGTCGTTGCTTAACGGCTTTTGCGTCGACTTGAGCCTCAGCGATCGCCTCGGGTGAGGCCGCTTCAGGAATACCAATCAATATTTGTGAGAGCGCATACTCTCGGGTTTGTTCGCGATTGCGTTCAATGAATTGTTCAATTTCCGGATCGGTTACATCAACCCGACGATCCATTTCTTGCTCGCGTAGCCGAGTCAAAATGATTTCGCGCCGAAGTTGATCGCGAAAGCGATTCATTGCTAAGCCCTCTTGCTCAAGGGCATCGCGCAGCCCTGTCAGACTCATGCCGTTGCGCTCGGCAACTCGGCGAACCGCGGCATCCAGCGTTGCACTATCCACGCGAATACCCCGACGCTCTGCGACATTGAGTTGAAGGGTTTGCATCACGAGGCGTTCGAGTACTTGTCGGGTGAGCTCATCTCGCGGCGGCGTGCGAATGTTTCTTTGCTGTAACTCGCGCTCAACGGTAACGATTTCCGCTTCAAGTTCTGAGGCCAGTACAACATCGTCATTCACCAGCGCTACGATACGCTCAAGCAAGACCTCTTCGGCGTGAACAACGTTAACGCTGATCGCTAGCGATAAGGTAATTAGCAGTGTTCGAATCATACGTTCAGCGTCCCGGGTTATATCCATCAATTTCATCAGTAAGGAAGGGTCGAACTTTATCACCAATCCCGGCCAAACCCCTTAACTCCAGCTCAAAAAGAATTTCCTGCTCCAGTGGTGGGCCGTCACCGTCATTGAGCTCCGGTCCATGCTTACTGATAAGGCGCCAGGAATGACAACATCCGCTCTGTTGAATGCCCATTAGCCCCTCGGTGGTTCGATGTGATTCTAGATCACGGGTGATGCCAGCGAAAACCTCAACGCTTGCTGAAACGGGAAGTGCGAGTGAGAACTCGATTTCATCGAGGCTGCGTTGGGCGTTGTCCTCTTTTCGCTGCCAGCCAATATTAACGACCTCACGATTGCTGCCTCGCCAGCGAATATCGGCGCGCTGAGTGGTGGTGTTGAGCGCTCTCTCACGGCCAAACCCCAGTTCGATCGACTGCTCTGTCTCGGTTTCGTAGCGCAGCAAGCCTCTGAGGTCGTCATCAGTGCTATTTTCAGGATCCCAGCGATAATCAACCTCGGCGCTAAATCCAGCCGGTAGGGATAGGCGTAATTCGGTAATGTAATCCGAGCGGTTACGCTCACGATCGTCATGTAGAAAAAAAGTTTGCCCCGCGGAGAACTGAAGATACTCTCGTCCGCGTCGACTATCGATGTAACGGGTGGTCACACCTGTGGTGATTTGCTCGGTATGGCCAATGCCAAACTTCGATCCTCTGAATAATCGCGAAAACGTACCATCGGTGGAACTGCTAGCAAACGCCGGCAGCGTATCCTGACCTTCATCTGGAATATTGCGATAGAGCACCCGCGGTTCGAGCGTTTGGTAAACGCCACTAAACAGGGTCTTCGGGCGCTCAAGATGCAAACCAGTGTCGATTGTGTAAATAGGTACATCAACACTGGGTTTGGCCTCGTTGCCTTCAGGGTTTTCTAGATCAAAAGCTGTGTACTGCCAGGCAACAGCAGGCTCGACATAATAGCCAAGACGCCGAATGGGCAGCGAGACCTTCGGGCTGACGTTGAGTTCGGTACCCTGCTGACGGCTGCGATCATCGCTATAGAAATCTGTCCATTCACTTGCCACGTTATAAGCAAACGGGCCAACGCGTTCATAGGGGCTGTAGCCAAGTTGAATGCGCGGGCGCCGGGCGAGTGGTTCGGTAGCATCGGCTTCGACGCGCTGCCAGTGTTGAGCATCGATGGATGCGAGCCAACCCTGTTCGGCCCAGGTGAGCTCCGCATCGCTTTCCAAAAATGTGTTGGATCGATAATCGAATTCGTCGCCAAAATCATCACTGAAATCCGTGTCACTGGTGCGTTGCTGGCGCAGCGAGCCAGTTAATGATGAGCCAAGCGTGAGTTTATGTTGTTGATTAATCGCCCAGCGATCATCGCCAAAGCGATCATCATCAGGAAGATAACTACTGGCAATCTCACCCTCGAGGCTTTCTTCGAGATAACGAAACTCGGTATCCATTAATAGGCCGCGTTTCCAATACGATGTCGGCGTGATGGTGGCATCATAGTTGGGTGCAATATTCCAGTACCAAGGTACCGATACCGTGGTGCCGTTGGTATCTGAAACGCCAATGGTGGGAGCTAAAAAACCACTCATGCGTTCATCCCCGATGGGGAACTGTAAATACGGTGTGTAGAAAACCGGCCAATCGTGAATCGATAACACCGCATTCCAGGCTCGACCTTGGCGGGTATCGGTATTAAGACTAGCGCGGCTAGCGCTAAGCACCCAAAGCTCATCACCCGGCATGCAAGTGCTCAGCGTGACGTCGTGATAACGACTTTGCACGGGTCCTTCACGAACAATGGTGGCTGCTCTGCCCTGCAGGTGGCCGCTACTGATGCGATATTCACTGACATTATCAAACTCGCCAGCCTCTTGGCTTAAAGAGTAATCGGCGCGCTCTGCGTCTAAGAGCAAACCCGATTGACGCAGTCGCGCTCCGTTCTCCGCAAGCACTCGGCCACTATCGCTGTTGTAGCGCAAAGACTCTGTGGTAAAGGTTTGATCAGCGCGGGTTAAGCGCACATCACCATTGAATACATACACCGGCGGGTCACCAACAATGCGTGATCGCTCGGCTGTGATATCAACCGGCGTATCGGCGGCAGCGCGGAGCGTCGGATCACCAGTGACGGGCTTTAGTAATGGCGCACCACAGAGTGCCCAGCGGTCTTCTGCCATTGCCATCAGAGGGAGTAGTGCGAATGCGATTAAGCAAAACTTCGCTGACATTAAAGCGTTTTTCATTGACCAACTCTTGCCCGATACAGTGAATAAGCGCGAACCCTAAAAAAAGAAAGGGTACCCTAAGCGCAGTTTTTTGGGCAGTGAGCATTAACGGTGGAAACAGCGCAAAGATTAAAAATCCTGCAAACATGGCTAGCCCACCAAGGTTATCCCGATGTTGCCTTACAGCCGGTTAGTGGTGATGCGAGCGCGCGTCAATACTATCGTATTCAAGTCGGTGATCAATCGCGACTGGTGATGGACGCACCGGCGCAAGTCGATGAATGTCACGCCTATTTAGAGGTGCAAAAACTCATGGCACAGGCTGGTCTGCATGTGCCGCGCATTGATGCAGCCGACCCTAATGCGGGGTTTATGCTCATTGAAGATCTAGGCGCACGCGATTATTTGGCGGCCGTTCGCGAATCACCCGATGAGCAGTGGTGGAACGATGCCATTAGCGCTTTGGTGCGTTGGCAAGCAGCGACGCGCAAGCCCATGCTCCCGCACTACGGTGCGGATCGATTATCAGCAGAGCTTGAGCTTTTCCCCACTTGGTATGTGAGCCAGCATTTAGGCGTAGAACCGAGTGCTAAATGGCAACAACGCTGGGCGGCGGGCAGTGAACAGCTAATCACTGCAGCCATCAATCAGCCTCAGGTCTGGGTGCATCGTGATTTTATGCTGCGCAATTTGCTGGTCAGTTCGCCTAATCCTGGCGTGATCGATTTTCAGGATGCGCTAACCGGCCCGGTGACTTATGATCTTGTTAGCCTCTTGCGCGATGCATTTTTTAGTTTGACGCCAGCGGCCGAAGCCCACTGGATTGATGTTTATGCCAATCAAGCCAAACACGCGGGTATTGCCTTGCCAGAGGATCTACTAAAGCACATCGATCTCATGGGTGCGCAACGACATTTAAAAGTCTTGGGGATATTTGCTCGGCTGCGCTACCGCGATGGCAAGCCGCATTATTTAGATGATGCGCCGCGCTTTTTACAATATCTTGCCGCCGAGCTTGCGCCCTATCCCGCGTTTGCTGACTTTGCTGACCTGATCGCAGACCTGCCGGAGCAATGACCATGAATGCAATGATTTTGGCTGCAGGTCGCGGTGAGCGTATGCGTCCACTCACTGATCATTGCCCAAAAGTGTTACTCAGTGCGGGTGGTAAAACATTGTTGGATTGGCATTTGCAGCGGCTCGTAGCGGCCGGTGTTGAGCGCGTTGTGATCAATATTGCTTGGTTAGGCGATTTGATTCGCGAGCATTTGCGTCATCACACGCCAATGGGTCTTGAGGTGCTGATTTCTGATGAGCAAGACCGAGCGCTGGAAACGGCAGGGGGGATTGTAAAAGCGTTACCCCTATTGGGATCGGCGCCATTTCTTGTGCTCAATGGTGATGTTTGGTGTGACTTCAAGGTTGATAACCTGCCGAGCTGGCCCGAGGGCTTGGCGCATTTATTGCTGGTGAATAACCCGGCTCATCACCCACAGGGTGATTTTTCTCTTATCGGTGATCAAGTGCAAAGCATTGGTCACGGCCGGTCACTCACCTATGCAGGTATTGGCTGTTTCCATCCCGAGCTCTTTGCCGGTCAGTCTGCCGGCGTAGCGGCATTGGGGCCGCTGCTGCGCCGAGCATGCGGGCGTCGCCAACTCACTGCGACCCACTATTCGGGGTATTGGCAGGATGTCGGAACACCTGCACGCCTAGCCGCGCTGGATGTCGGGCTTACCTCTGGTTAATTGCGCCAGTAAGACTGCAGTGAGCTCGTTAAACGCCCGCTCAAGCGAGCAATGGACCCCTAGCGTGGCTAAATCCACCACGGGCAAATCGGCATGTCCACAGGGATTAATTTGTTGGTAAGGGGTTAAATCCATGGCGATGTTAACAGCGACGCCGTGATAGCTGCAGCCGCGTCGAATACGTAAACCAAGTGCAGCAATTTTCGCGTTATCAACATACACACCCGGTGCGTCGGCGCGAGCGGCGGCAATGACACCGTACTGGCCAAGCCAATTAACAACACTGGCCTCAAGCAGGGTGACTAGACGCCGGGCACCGAGGCCATAGCGTCTGAGATTAAGCAGCGGGTAGAGCACGATTTGGCCTGGCCCATGATAGGTCACTTGACCGCCCCGATCGCTTTGCACCAGAGGGATGTCACCGGCATCGAGCACGTGTTCGTGACGGCCTGCTTGGCCAAGCGTAAACACAGCAGGGTGTTCGACCTGCCAGATCTCATCGGGCGTTTGCGCCTCGCGCTGATCAGTAAACTCACGCATGGCTTGCCAAACTGGGTGATAATCAGCTCGGCCCCAGTAACGGATTTGAATGGGCGGGTTGTTCACAAAGTCGCTAACACCGCTTGGTGCGATTGCAAATCGGCATAAATGGCATCGAGCTGATCACGGCTTTGGGCAGAGATTGTAACGGTGACCGATAGATACCGGCCTTGGCTGCTTTGATTCGTTCGTAACTGATGCGCCGGCGTCTCCGGAGCATGTCGTGTCACAATCGCCCACACCGTCTCAGCAAGCTCGCCATTGTCACGGCCCATTGCTTTGACCGGGTAATCGCATGGAAACGTTAACCCGCTCTCATGTGCATTTAATTGATCCATAGCAATAGGCTATCGACCATGCGTCCCACAATGCCAGCTTCAGGGACATCATCGAGGGCAACGACATCACGCTCAAGCAAGGTCTTCTCTTGCTGAGTCACCGTGAGCGTTCCAAGTGTCTCACCACGACTGAGTGGTGCTTCGATTAATTCATCGATCTTGAGTTGGGCGTTGAGATGTTCATAGGTACGAACCGGAATAGTAATGTGGACATCATCTTGAACGCCAACATCGACTTGATCCACCTCACCTCTCCAGACACGGGGTTGTTCAATGCGCTCGCCAGCGGCATAGAGACGATGCGTTTCGAAAAAGCGATAACCGTAGTTAAGCAGTGTTTGCGACTGACTAACGCGAGCATCTTGGCTGTCAGTCCCCATCACCACCGAGATCAGACGCATACCGTCACGAACCGCGGAGGTGGCTAGGCAATAGCCGGCTGCTTCGGTATACCCTGTTTTCACTCCATCAACCGAATCGTCGCGGAAAAGCATGCGATTGCGATTGAGCTGCTCGATACCATTCCAAGTAAAAGCGCGCTCCGAGTAGAGGCGATAGAAGTCGGGGAAGCGCCCAATCAGGGCACGAACAAGCCGTGCGGTATCAGCTGCGCTGGAGTAGTGATTGTCATTGGGCAGTCCGGCGGCATTAGTGTAGTGGGTGTTGCGCATCCCCAGTTCATCCGCATATTGATTCATCAAAATCGCGAAGGTCTCTTCATTACCGGCAATATGCTCAGCGAGTGCAACGCTGGCATCATTTCCTGATTGAATGATCATGCCCCGCAGCAAATTCTCCACCGATACTTGATTGCCCACCTCGATGAACATGCGTGAGCCAACTGATCGCCAAGCCTTCTCACTAACCCGCACTGTATCGTCCAGAGCCAGATTGCCTGCTTTGAGCTCACTGAACACCACAAATGCTGTCATAACTTTGGTAAGGCTAGCTGGATCACGGCGGATTTCACTTTGCTTCTCAGCCAATATCTGGCCACTGTGAAAATCCATTAAAAGATAGCTTTCTGCACCAAGGCTTGGCGGCGAGGGAACGGGAATGGGCTGGGTTTGCGCTTGAGCGCCATATCCCCAAAGTAAAATAATAAATAACGCAATGAGGCGAATTGGCGGCATGATAAATGTTCTCAGTCAGTGATTCCGGTGTTGTTCGCAATAATGACATGTCCGGGTTGAAAATTGGCACGGCGTAATTCGTCAGTGGCTTGATCCACGGCTGCAACATCAGTCAATGGACCTAAACGCACCCGATGTAAGCCATCTTGGCCGCGAGTAATTTGCACCGGTATGGAGAGTGCGGCGGACGCCAAATCACGCTGCATACGTTTCGCATTATCCGCACTTCCAAATGCTGCCACCTGTATCCAGTAGGCCGGCTTTTTAAGGGCTGAAGAGGTCGGCTCCGGTGGTGTGGATGCGGTGGTCACGCTCGCCTGTTTGGACGGTGTCTCTCCCGGCGTTAAGGTGCGGATCTCAACGGGCGCGGTGCCGGTGCCGAGCATGCCTAGTTTGGCGGCGGCAGCATAGGATAGATCGATGATGCGATTATCCGCAAAAGGCCCGCGATCATTAACTTTAACCACAATCCGGCGATCGTTACCTAAATGCCGCACCTCAACCCACACAGGTAACGGCAGATGTTTATGGGCAGCGGTCATGGCGTACATGTCATAAGGCTCACCGCTTGAGGTGCGTCGGCCGTGAAATTTACTGCCATACCAAGAGGCGATGCCGCGTTCGCGGTGGCCGCTTGCGCTTTCCATGACTTCATAGCGCTGGCCAAATACTTCGTAGGATTCCGGGTTGCCGTAACGACTTTTAGGGACATCCTTTGGTATCGCATCCGGAATCGCCATCGGATCATCAATACGGCTCCCGGGCCCATCTCCTGGCTCGGGTACCATGCCGCTACAGCCGGCTAGCAGTAAAAGCAGCGCAAGCAAAAAGCCAGGGGTAGACCTCATGGATAAGCCTCACGAATCGCTTCAGCGAGCTGAAAAACCGCCATGGCATAAAGTGGGCTATGGTTATAGCGAGTAATCACATAGAAATTATTAAGCGTTACCCAATGCGCTGTGCCGTTGTCTGTCTCGAGGGCAAGTAATCGCGCAGGCTGATTAAAAGCCAGTGACTGACGTGGTTTCACACCGGCATCAATCAAGTTCTCTACCGTATCAGTTGGTTTAAGCGATGCGCGAAGGAGATCATCTACGCGGCTTTTATTAACTTGCGCCGGCACTGCAATGGGCTCTGCCTCGCGCCAACCATGCTCGGCAAAATAATGCCCCACACTGCCAATAATATCCGCAGCCTCGGAGAATAGATCACGGCGGCCATTGTTATTAAAATCAACCGCGTAAGCACGATAACTACTGCTAATAAATTGCGGAACACCCATAGCACCGGCGTACGAGCCAAGGGGTTCTCTAGGATCAATACCTTCTTCGTTGGCGAGAATTAAGAACGCTTCAAGCTCACTACGAAAAAAGTCAGCACGGGGCGGGTAGGCAAACGCCAAGGTGCGTAACGCATCGATTACTCGGTGACGGCCACGATAGCGGCCATAGCGCGTTTCAACCCCAATAATTGCGACAACAATTTCTGCCGGTACGCCATAGCGTGCATGAACGGCATCAAGTAAGGCTGCATGCGCTTGCCAATACTCAAGCCCGGCTTCAATTCGGTCTTGAGTGAGAAAAATGCGCCGATACCGGTACCAAGGCAGGGCTTCTGCAGGACTGCTAATCGCATCGATAATCTCTTGTTGATGCACGGCTTCATCATTGAGCAAAGCCGCAATGGCATTGGCATCCATGCCATGGCGATCTGCCATGGTATTAGCGAATGCCTCAAGATCAGCAGAATCAACGGGATCTTGGCGGGCCGCCTGAGTGGTGCAGCCGGCCATCATTAAAACAAAAACTATTACCGACAAGCGAAAGACAGGCATTGGTTTGATTCTCAAGATGGCCACATTCGGCGATGAGTATGTATTGACATCAGAATACCGAAGCCGGTGAGAAGCGTCACCATAGCGGATCCGCCATAACTAATCAGCGGCAACGGCAAGCCAACAACGGGCAAAAGCCCCGATACCATTCCAATGTTGACAAAGCAGTAGACAAAAAACGTCAATGCTAGGCCGCCGGCAAGTAATCGCGAAAAATTATCCTGTGCCTCATGGGCAATCCACAGTGAACGCGCAATGATCGTGCTGTAGAGCATCAGTAAGGCAATCACACCCAACAAGCCAAACTCTTCTGCCATTACCGCAAAAACAAAATCGGTATGCCGTTCAGGAATAAACTCAAGATGCGCTTGTGTACCGTTGAGCCAGCCTTTGCCAAAGACCCCGCCTGAACCGATGGCAATTTGTGACTGAATAATATTATAACCCGCCCCCAGTGGGTCGCGCTCCGGATCCAAAAACGTCAGAACACGCTGGCGTTGGTAATCTTGCATGCCAAAGATCCACAACAGCGGTAAAGCTGCCGCTAAAAGCGAGGTGATCAGAGCGATAAATCGCCAACCTAAGCCAGCAAGAAATAACACCGCCACCCCGGCGACGCCCACCAACAATGCGGTTCCCAAATCAGGCTGAACGCCGATCAAACTCGCCGGCATGGCAATAACAATAAGAATAACCAACGAGCGGCCAAATCGGGCCGGTAGTGACCCATTAGCCAGTATCCAAGCAACCATCATGGGCAGGGCTAGTTTCATCAGCTCAGAGGGCTGAAAACCAATAATGCCGAAATCCAGCCATCGACGAGCACCCCCACTGACCTGGCCGAACACGAGAACGGCAATCAACAATATCAGGGCTAGGCCAAATACCCATGGAGTGAGCCGTGATAGGCGCCAGGGCGGGATTCTTGCGACAACCAATAAAAGCCCAAAGCCCACGCCTAGACGCACCAAATGATCTTGTATGGGATCCATTCGGCTACCAAAGGCACTGTATAAAACCACCATGCCAATAGCGGCTAGCAGACCGAGTAATGCCAACAGCACTCCGTCAACGTGCAGGCTGCGTTGGAGCCAACCACCGTACCGCGGCCCAGACGGAGGATTAGCGCTTTTCGAGGGCCAGATCGCCATGTTCATTGGTGCTTTTGAGCCATTGTTCAATTATCTCTGCGGCCATGGGTGCGGCGGTTTGGCTTCCGCTGCCGCCGTTCTCCACCACGACGGCAACCACGATGCGTGGAGAATTGGCAGGTGCGAACGCAGTAAATAGCGCATGGTCATGGAAACGCTCTGCGATGATGTCTTCGTCATAATCCTCATCTTGAGCAATGCCAATAACTTGTGCGGTGCCCGTTTTCCCAGCAATTTTATAGTCACTTGAAGCAATCGCTCGGGCAGTGCCGCGAACGCCATGAACCACCTCAACCATCGAATCAATGGCGATTTGCCATAGACGCTCATTTTTCAGCATAACCGACTCCCCAATGGGTTTGCTGGGTTCGACATCAGCGCTGGCAGCTAAATGGGGGCGAATGGGTCGGCCACGATTGGCTATGATTGCGGTAGAGGCAGCCATTTGTAGAGGCGTAGCTAGGGTGAAGCCTTGCCC
Organism: Spiribacter sp.; assembly: GCA_031581365.1. Taxonomy (GTDB): domain Bacteria; phylum Pseudomonadota; class Gammaproteobacteria; order Nitrococcales; family Nitrococcaceae; genus Spiribacter. The sequence continues at coordinate 50,593 of JAVLBI010000001.1, forward strand.
AATACCGGTATTAATCGTTTCGCCTAAATACCAAGGCTCTCCGAGTGCTTCGCGTTTCCAATCACGTGAGGGCATTATGCCCGTGCGCTCACCAGGTAAGTCCACGCCTGTTGAGCGGCCAAAACCAAACCGACTCATCCAGTCATGCATTGCATCAATACCCATGCGCTCGGCTAAGTCGTAGTAGTAAATATCGCAAGATTGAGCGACTGCCTGAATAAGGTCGATACGGCCATGCCCTTCTGGTCTCCAGTCACGCCACACGCGCTCAACATCGGGCAGTTCAAAGGTGCCATTACAGTAGAGCGGCTCATTCGGATTGATATAACCGGCGGCGGCACCAGAGAGACCGAGAAAGGGCTTAACGATCGATCCGGGTGGATAGCGGCCACGCAGAGCGCGGTTAAACAGCGGCTGGCGAGTATCTTCGCTTAGTTGTTGGAATGCTGCCCGATCGAGCCCTTGAGTGAGCGCGTTCGGGTCAAATCCTGGCTGACTGGCTAGCGCAAGCACAGCCCCATCGCGTGGGTCTAATGCAACCACCGCGCCGCGGTAATCGCCTAGGACGTTCTCAGCAGTCTGCTGGAGATGAATATCAAGGGTTAGATGCAAGTCCTCGCCTGGTGTTGGTGGAACGCGATCGATCACTTCAAGTGAACGGCCAAGGGCATTGGTTTCTATGCGCTCGAGCCCCATCTCACCGCGCAATCGATCTTCATAGAAGCGTTCAATGCCCGTTTTCCCAATACGACTCGTGCCTCGATAGCGTCGTTGATCGCGCTCACGTAGCTCTTGTTCGTTAATACGCCCGACATATCCAATGACATGCGATGCGCTGTTGCCATAGGGGTAGTAGCGATTGAGATCTGGGCGCACTTCTACGCCAGGGAAACGATGCCGGTTGACGGCTAAGCGTGCGACCTGTTGATCGGTAAGTTGGAGTTTAAGGGGAATTTCTTGAAAGCGGCGAGAACGTGATTGTGCCTCCGCAAACGCTTCACGCTCCGCGTCGCTCACACCAATTAATGCATCCAGCCTCCCGAGTAAATCGGATAGATCACCGGCTTGCTCAGGAATAACGCTCAGTCGAAAGGCGGGGCGATTTTCAGCAAGAATGCGGCCTTGGCGATCATAAATAATGCCACGAGTCGGTGTGAGTGGAGCCATGCGGATACGGTTATCTTGTGAGCGTGCGCTTAGCTGTTCGTACTGTGCGACTTGCAAATAACCAATGCGCCCGACAAGGGCGATCATCAATAACGCGATCATACTTGCCGCTATCCATAGCCGAGCGCGCACCACACGGCGTTCGCCCGTTCGATCCGGGAGCAGGTTAAGACTCATGTCAGCTCACCCGATAATAACGGCGCAATGTCCGCAATAATCCAAAAATGAGCGGCCAAATAACCGCACTCGTGAGCGCAGGCATCCAAAACCGCCAATCAAGATCCGCATTGCCACCCAAGCCGCGTATCCATAATAAAGCGGCACGGCCGATGCTGAGGACGAATAAAACGGTAAGGGCTTGTTGCCAAATGGGAAAATTACGAATGCGTTGGTGGAGCTCAATGATTAAAAAAACGCTTAGCGCCAATACCAGTGCGTGCGCGCCGAGTAGCGTGCCTTGCAAGGCATCTTGCAGGATGCCAACCAACCAAGCGATGCCAACGCCAACGCGGCTCGGCAGAGCTAAACTCCAGTAAATTAATACCAATGCCACCCAGTCGGGGCGTAAGTGTTCTAACGAGCTAGGCAGTGGGACTAGGGTTAAAACTAACGCGAGCAGAACACTCAAAGCGATAAGCCAACCGCCTTGTGTGCGCAGGCTATTCATTATCGTCTGACTCTGTAGTGGGGGCGGGTTGATTGTCTTTTTGCTGAATCAACAGCACTTCTTGAATGCGCCCAAGGGCGCCAAGAGGCTCTAATGCCACCATAGAGAAGGACTGCCCCGGGTCGGTTGTCACTGAACGCACCTCACCAACGGGATAGCCAGAAGGAAAACGCCCACCTAGCCCTGATGTCACCAGCAAATCACCACGACGAATATCGGCATTATTGGGCAAGCTCGTAATACTTAGTGTGTCGAGACGCCCGGTACCAAACGCAACACTGCGTAGGCCATTACGATTGACCTGAACAGGAATGCCATGGCCTGGGTCACTGATTAACCGCACAGTGGCGCTAAACGGTGTAACTCGATCAACTTGGCCGATGATTCCATCGCTATCGATGACGGGTTGGCCAACCGCTACCCCAGCGCGATGGCCTTTACTCACCTCAATCAGATGACTAAAAGGGTCGAGATCTACCTGTATTAACTCAGCAATGAGCACCGGACTCTCTAGGTCATAAGACGAATCGAGTAGGCTGCGTAGGCGAATGTTCTCTACCTCTAAGGCATCGAGGCGTTGCAGACGTGCTTCAAAAATCTGTTGACGCGCTTTAAGGCGCTTATTTTCAGCGATGAGCTCGCCGCGACTCGTGAGTTTTTGATCGGCAGTATCGAGTATTTGCGTTGGCAGTGCGGCCAATAAACGGATGGGATGAATAACCGTTGAGATTGCCTGCCGTGCTGGATCGAGTAGCCCGTGGCGATAGTCGGTAATCATGAGCGCAAGCGAGAGCAGTGCCAGTAGCACAAATCGCATGCTGGTTGTTGGGCCCTGTGAGAATAGGGGTTTGATACGCTAAATTCCTCGATCGGCTGCCAACGAAGCCCTTAGGCTAGTCAGACAATGATGGCGATCGCAACCCTTTATGATGCCTTAATTAGGCGATCATTCACTCGTAAATAAATCGGCGCCGCGTTCATCCATGAGTTCCAGTGCTCGGCCCCCACCCCGGGCGACGCAAGTTAATGGATCTTCAGCGATCACGACGGGCAGGCCCGTTTCTTCCATCAACAAGCGGTCGATGTTGCGCAGTAAAGCGCCACCGCCGGTGAGCACGATACCTCGGTCAGCGACATCAGCTCCAAGCTCTGGTGGTGTTTGCTCAAGGGCGGTCTTTACCGCACCAACAATGCCTGAGAGAGGCTCTTGGAGGGCCTCAAGCATTTCGTTGCTATTTAGCGTGAAGCTGCGCGGGATCCCTTGCGCCAAATTGCGGCCTTTGATTTCAAGTTCACGCACTTCATTGCCAGGAAAAGCTTGGCCAATTTCGTGTTTAATCCGCTCTGCTGTGGCATCACCAATTAGGATGCCGTAGTTACGGCGGACATAATTGACAATGGCCTCATCAAATTTATCGCCCCCAATACGTACCGAGGCTGAGTAAACAATGCCATTCAAAGAGAGTACGGCGACTTCTGAGGTGCCACCACCAATGTCCAAAACCATAGAGCCTCGGGCTTCGTCAACAGGCATATTCGCGCCGATAGCCGCTGCCATGGGCTCTTCAATTAAATACACCTCGCGAGCGCCAGCACCGGCGGCCGATTCGCGAATCGCGCGACGCTCGACCTGAGTTGATCCGCAGGGGACACAAACCAACACCCTTGGGCTAGGACGGAAAAAACGCGCTTCGTGGACTTTTTTTATGAAGTACTGAAGCATCTTTTCGGTGACGGTGAAATCCGCAATGACCCCGTCTTTCAGGGGGCGTATTGCTTTAATCGTGCCGGGCGTGCGGCCCAGCATCTGCTTCGCTTCATGTCCCACCGCGGCAATCGTCTTGGGGCCACCGTCACGATCCTGACGAATGGCGACCACGGATGGCTCATCGAGCACTATGTTAAGACCACGGGAGTAAATCAGCGTGTTCGCTGTTCCTAGGTCGATGGAAAGATCGTTGGAGAAGATACCCCGTATACCCTTGAACATGAAGAAATCCAGACGGTTGAGAAAGATTCGTTAAGTTATCAACAGGCGGGGGTTTGGGCAAGCCACTCATTATGGTAATTTTATCGGCTTACGCCGCGTTTTTCGGGGAATCCTGCTAATGGCACTTGATGTAAATGAAGTTGGGCAGATTGCCCATTTGGCCCGCTTAGCGGTTGGTGACGAGGATAGTCAAGACCACGCTCGTAATTTGAGTAACATTCTGGCTTTTGTCGAGCGGCTCTCAGCGGTTGATACGACCGGTGTTGAACCCATGGCCCATCCCCTCGAGATGACCCAGCGCTTGCGACCGGATGAGGTAACCGAGCCCAATGAGCGCGAGCAATTTCAAGCGCTCGCTCCATTGACTGAACATGGGCACTACTTGGTGCCACGCGTTATCGAATAAGTCCGCCTGATCGCGGGCCACGCTAGGATCTGATCATCATGCACGACCGGACTATTGCCGAGTTATCGGCCGCCCTCGATCGCGGTGAGCTCTCAAGCGTAGAGCTCACGCGCGCCACCCTAGCGGCTATGGAGACAGGCTCAGCGCTGAATGCGTTTATCACAATGACCCCCGATATTGCCTTGGCAGAGGCCAAAGCTGCGGATAAAGCTCGTGCTAAAGGTAAGGCAACCGCGCTAACGGGCATTCCTATTGCACACAAGGATATTTTTTGTACCGCCGGCGTTCGTACGAGTTGCGGGTCGCGCATGTTGGATAATTTTGCTCCACCTTATGACGCCTTTGTCGTTGCGCAGATGCGTGCAGCCGGCGCCGTTATGGTGGGGAAGACGAATATGGATGAGTTCGCAATGGGCTCATCCAATGAAACCAGTTGGTATGGCCCGGTGCAAAATCCATGGGATACCCGCTGCGTACCCGGTGGATCGTCGGGGGGGTCGGCAGCGGCAGTGGCAGCACGATTGGTCCCTGGGGCAACAGGTACCGATACCGGGGGGTCGATTCGTCAACCGGCTGCGCTTACCGGCATTAGCGGACTTAAACCAACCTACGGGCGGGTGTCGCGTTACGGCATGATTGCGTTTGCCTCGAGCCTTGATCAAGCCGGCCCGATGGCGCAGAGCGCAGAGGATCTTGCCATCATGCTAGGTGCGATGGCGGGCTTTGATCCGCGGGATTCGACTTGCGTTGACCAACCGGTTCCGAATTATCAAGCAGGCCTTGAGGGCGCGAACTTAAAAGGCCTTAAGGTCGGCTTGCCGCGCGAGTATTTTGCAGCCGATGGAGTTGATGATGAAGTGACCCAGGCAATCGCTGCTGCCGTTGAAACATTGCGTGAGCAGGGTGCAGAGATACGCGATATTTCTCTACCCAATACCGAACTTGCTGTGCCGGTTTACTACGTTATTGCGCCAGCCGAGGCGTCATCAAACCTTTCGCGATTTGATGGCGTACGTTATGGCCATCGCTGTGAGGCGCCTAAGGATCTCGAAGATTTGTACAAGCGCAGTCGCGCTGAAGGCTTTGGGGAGGAGGTGAAGCGGCGCATCATGGTGGGCACGTATGCACTATCGGCCGGATACTTTGATGCTTATTATCTCAAGGCACAAAAAGTTCGGCGGATGATTCGAGACGATTTTGCGCAAGCGTTTGAGTCAGTGGATGTCATTGTCGGGCCGACAGCGCCTTCAACAGCATTTTCAATGGGCGCAAAATCAGATGATCCAGTGCAAATGTACCTATCAGACATTTTCACCATTGCGGCTAATCTCGCGGGATTGCCGGCATTGTCGATTCCGGCAGGAATGGGGGCGGGACGACCGGTTGGATTACAGTTCATTGGTAATCACTTTGCTGAATCCACCCTATTGCGCGCCGCGCATGCCTATCAACAATGCACTGATTGGCATACACGTCAGCCAGGCGAGGAGGGTTAAAGCGCATGCAATGGGAAGCCGTTATTGGCTTAGAGCTGCATGCGCAGCTCGCCACGCAAACAAAAATATTTTCAGGGGCTTCAACGGCCTACGGCGCACAAGCCAATACCCAAGCTTGTGCTATTGATTTAGGCATGCCTGGCATGCTGCCCGTTCTCAATGAAACGGCAGTGAACTACGCCATACGACTCGGGCTTGCATTGGATGCCGACGTCGCGGGTCGGTCGGTGTTCGCGCGGAAAAATTATTTCTATCCGGATCTGCCGAAGGGCTATCAAATTTCGCAATACGAACTGCCGGTTGTTGGTCAAGGCCATCTGGATATTGACCTAGAGGATGGGAGCCGCAAGCGCATTGGCGTGACCCGTGCCCATCTTGAAGAAGATGCCGGTAAGAGCTTGCATGAGGGCTTTACTGCGATGAGCGGTATCGATCTTAACCGTGCAGGTACGCCTTTGCTGGAGATTGTCTCAGAGCCAGACTTACGTTCTGCCAAAGAAGCCGTGGCTTATATGAAAAAAATGCACTCTCTGGTGCGTTATTTGCGCATTTGTGATGGCAACATGCAGGAAGGCAGCTTTCGCTGTGATGCCAATGTCTCGGTTCGCCCGGTGGGACAGGTTGCCTTTGGCACACGCGCCGAGCTTAAAAATCTCAACTCGTTTCGATTTGTCGAGCGGGCGATCAATTTTGAGATTGAGCGGCAAATTGAGCTGCTCGAGGACGGCGGTAGGGTAATCCAAGAGACACGCCTTTTTGACTCGGATCGCGGTGTCACTCGATCAATGCGGGGCAAAGAAGAGGCGAATGACTACCGTTACTTCCCGGATCCTGATCTGTTGCCATTAGAAATTACTGCTCAGCAAATTGAAGCGGTACGCGCCGAGTTACCGGAGTTACCGGATACCAAGCAGGCACGCTTTGTTAGTGACTATGGACTCAATCACTATGATGCCGCGGTGCTTACGAGTCACCGCGAATTAGCTGATTATTTTGAAGCGGTTCTCACTCACTGCAACGATGCCAAACTCGCTGCTAATTGGGTCATGGGTGATCTCTCAGGCGCGCTGAACAAAGCCGGCTTAGAAATTACCGAGAGCCCGGTCAGCGAAGTGGCGCTTGCCGGCCTCCTTGCGCGGATCGCCGATGAGACAATTTCAGGCAAAATCGCTAAAGAAGTGTTTGAAGCCATGTGGCAGGGTGAGGGCGATGCGGATGCTGTAATTGCCGCTCGAGGACTTGAGCAAGTCAAAGATAGCGGTGCCATTGAAGCGTTAGTTGAACAGGTGATCGCCGCTAATCCCGATCAGCTCGAACAGTATCGAGCCGGTAAAACCAAACTGATGGGCTTTTTTGTCGGTCAAGTCATGAAGGCCTCTCAAGGCAAGGCGAATCCACAGCAAGTGAACGATATTCTCAAGCGTCGATTGGATGGCTAAATGGCGATGACAGATCGGTTAGAGCGATTTTTATTCGAGCACGCGGACGTGCGTGGTGAAGTCGTCCAATTAGATGACGCATTTATCAGCATTCTCTCGCGCACTGATTACAGTCCGGCAGTGCAGCAATTAGTCGGTGAGGGCTTAGCCGCGGTAGCTTTGCTTGTGGCAACGCTGAAATATCCAAGCGCACTTACTCTGCAGTTGCAGTCGCAAGGACCACTTTCATTGCTACTCGTTCAGGCCGGCAGTGATGGTGCATTGCGGGCAATGGCGCGCTCACGCGATGAGCTGCCAGACACCGGCGCGCTTGCCGATCAAGCGCAACAAGGCACATTGGCGATTACAATTGAGCCTGAGTCTGGAGGCGAGCGCTATCAAGGTGTGGTTGATCTGACCGGGCAATCACTTGCCGCCGCGCTCGAGCATTATTTCCGCGAATCTGAACAGCTGCCGACCCGTGTGTGGTTGTCTGCTAAGGCCAATCAAGCAGCTGGCATGCTGATTCAACGACTCCCTGGGCAGTCAGATGTCGTCGACGCTCATGACGAGGATGCCTGGCAGCGTGCCGGGGTGTTGGCCTCAACGCTCACGGGTGAAGAGTTGCGTGAGCTTGCCCCAAAGGAGGTGATTCGGCGTTTGTTCCATGAGGAAGATATTCGGGTTTTCGAGCCTATGCCTTTTGAATTCCGATGCCGATGTTCACGGGCTCGAGTCGCTTCAATGCTGCAAGGACTGGGCGAACCCGAGATGCAAGAAACTCTGGCAGAGCAGGGTGAGGTCGAAGTGCATTGTGACTTTTGTAACGAGCCCTACCGTTTTGATGCGATTGATATTGAGCGCTTATTTACCGACCCGGCCTCCCAACCGCCGGCAAGCGAGCAATCACACTAACGCTGGCAGACTGGGCACGCTGGGTCGACGCGTAGGTTCAATCGCCGCCAAGATTGGCTGAGCGCGTCAACCACTAATAATCGGCTATCTAGCGCCTCACCTAAACCGGTCAGTACCTTGATCGCTTCAACGGCTTGAAGGCTGCCAATCACCCCGGGCAGCGGTCCCAATACACCTGTCTCACTGCAACTCAGCGCTTGGTCCCCCGTATCAGCGAAAACGCAGCGATAGCACGGCCCATTACGATCGGGCCTAAAGACAGCCAGCTGCCCCTCCATACCAATGACTGCCCCTGCAATTAAAGGCTTGCCAGTGCGAACACAGGCCGCATTGACAGCAAATCGAGTCGCGAAATTATCAGAACCATCTAAAACAATATCAACATCGGCCATGAGCTCGGTCAGGCTAGCGGGATCAAGACGTTGCTGGATGGCGGTAATTGCCACGCCCGGGTTGAGAGCGGCGATATGTTGGGTGGCTGCCGTGGTTTTTTGCACCCCCACATCGGCGCTGGTGTAGAGGATTTGGCGTTGTAAATTGGTGAGTTCGACATGGTCAAAATCAGCAATATGTAAATGCCCTACCCCAGCGGCGGCAAGATACAAAGCAGCCGGCGAGCCCAGTCCGCCTAGCCCAACAATAAGCACGCGACTGTTGAGTAACTGCTCTTGGCCATCCAAATCCAACCCCGGCAACATAATTTGCCGGCTATAGCGCTGGAGTTGCTCATCATCCATTACGCGGCACTCCAAATGCCGCCACTAATCCGTTCGTGACCGGCAAGATCATTTTGCGTTGTGATCGCGGTAAACCCGGCTGCTTGTAGTTGTGTGCGTACAGCTTGGCCTTGTCGATAGCCATGCTCTAGCCAGAGCTGGCCTTGGTTGGTGAGCTGAGTAGGTGCACCGCTTATTACTTGATTAAGTGCCTCTAATCCGCTCGGACCCGCGCGCAAGGCATGCGTTGGCTCAAATTGTGCATCGCCTTGGTTTGGTTCCGTTTCCGCATTCGCAATATAAGGCGGATTCGCGACGATTAAGTCGTAGCGTTGGTCTTTCACCGGCGCATACCAATTCCCTTGATAAAATCGAATGCGTTCAGCCCCAAGCGCTTTCGCATTTTGCCGAGCCAGTGTGAGTGCTTTTGCTGACTGGTCAACCGCATCAACACTCGCGGTTGGCCACGCTCGCGCCAGCGCTATCGCGACACAGCCACTACCGGTCCCGAGATCAAGCACGCGCGCAGGCGAGCTCGTCAGTGCGGCGGCAATTAAATGCTCAGTCTCCGGCCTAGGAATAAGTACATCGGGACTGACTTTAAGCGTGAAATCCATAAAATCGCGCCGGCCAAGGCAATAGGCGATGGGTTCGCCATTAGCCCGGCGCTCAAGCAGTGTTTGATAACGCCACTTAGCCTCAGCGCTTAGGGGTGTTTCTGGGTGTGATCGCATTCGCACCCGGGGCAGCTCTGTGGCTGCCTCAAGGAGACATTCGACATCAAGGATAGGCGTTGGGCTAGTGGGCCGCAGCCGGTCTATTCCCTGTTTTCGTGCCTGCCCCAGCGTTGTCTCGGCAATCACTTCAATCCGGCGGCTCGTAAATTAATGGCGCGCTCTTCGAGCATGACAGGAATCCCGTCATCAATGCGATAAACGCGTTCCTCATTGGCCGTGATCAAACCTTCTTCGAGCGGAATCTCGACCGTATTGCCATCTTGATAGTGGACTTCGCCGGCGCTAATGCGCTCATTGAGTGTTTTTAACTCATTGCGCTTAATGCTGCGAATCGGCTGTTTCGTGACCGGGCAGCAGAGCACATCGAGGAGTTTACGATCGATAGCCATAAATTTTTTACCCATCGTGGTATTCATTAAAAGCATAGCAGAATGACGGTGAATATCAGCGTTGACATAGTCATTTTCTGGCCATCAGGCTAAACTAATCTTGGTTAAAATAATTCCACGCAAACCATTTAGGTAACTTCATGAGCGATGCGCCAATCGACAATCTTAACGTTAAAGCTCAAGAGCTTTTGCCCACACCGCTGGCCATTAAAGAGCGACTTCCGCTCAGCGCAGCTGCAAGAGCGACGGTTGAGTCTGGCCGGCAAGCGGTCGAAGGTGTGTTGGAGGGAACCGATCCACGCCTTTTGGTGGTGATTGGTCCGTGTTCAATTCATGATGTTAAAGCCGCTAAGGATTACGCGCGTCGGCTAAAAGTACTTCACGATGAGCTTGCCTCTGAGCTCGTTATCGTGATGCGGGTTTATTTCGAAAAACCCCGCACCACCGTTGGCTGGAAGGGGCTAATAAACGATCCGTATATGGATGACAGCTTTGATATTGAACAAGGGCTATTGCGTGCGCGTGAGCTTTTGCTCTACCTCGCTGAAATAGGCCTGCCTGCAGGCACTGAAGCGCTTGATCCTATCACGCCGCAGTATCTTGGCGACTTAATTAGTTGGACGGCGATTGGCGCGCGGACAACCGAGTCACAAACGCATCGTGAGATGGCGAGCGGCTTATCCACTGCGGTTGGTTTTAAAAACGGTACTGATGGCAGTCTTGATGTCGCCATTAATGCAATGCGCTCAGCGGCAAGCCCGCATAGCTTTCTTGGAATCACTCAACAAGAGGGACAATCTGCCATTATTCGCACGGCCGGTAATCGCTTTGGTCATGTGGTGCTTCGCGGTGGCAGTCAGCCTAACTATGATTCAGTGAGTATTGCGCTCAGTGAAAAAGCGCTAGCGGATGCGGATCTTTCGACCCGTTTAATGGTCGATTGTAGCCATGCTAATTCCAATAAGGATCCCGCATTACAACCGCTTGTGATGGAGAACCTTGTTAACCAGATTATTGAGGGTAATCGGTCTATCGTAGCGGTAATGATCGAAAGTAACATTGGCTGGGGCGCGCAAAAATTAACCACCAGCCCTGCTGACTTAGAATATGGCGTGTCGATTACCGATGCCTGTATTGATTGGGACACCACCGAGTCCCTGTTACGAGATGCCGCCGCGCGTTTAGCAAAACCGCTGCTTGCGCGATCGGCTTAGTCGAGTTATCACATTAAGGGCTTGACCCGGAGGCCGTCGAAGGGTTGAATCAGCGCTCGCATTTATGGAGGTGCATTATGGCCGATAAGGCTACCCTGCCCGTTCGAGGGATTGAACCGTATCCGCTCAAGGCGGACGAGGAGTACATGAACGAGGCGCAACGTGCGCATTTCCAAGCCATTCTTGAGGCCTGGAAACAGCAGTTGCAGGATGAAGTGGAGCGCACGGTGAGCCATATGCGTGACGATGCAAATCATTACGCCGATCCGGCAGACCGCGCGACCCAAGAGGAGGAGTTCGCGCTTGAACTGCGCACGCGTGATCGTGAACGCAAGCTCATTCGTAAAATCGATCAAACCATGGATCGTATCCGGGTTGATGATTATGGGTTCTGCGATCAATGCGGCGTAGAAATTGGCCTACGTCGGTTAGAGGCACGGCCAACGGCTACGCTATGCGTGGATTGCAAAACGCTAGAGGAGATCCGCGAGAAACAGCGCGTCGCTTAATCGCGCGCGCTTGTTCTCATCTAAACCTCATCCGCTAGTGTGGCCAGTTGGTCAGCCTGATATTCACTGACGAGCGGGTCGATAATTGGATCGAGATTCCCCATTAAAATATCCTCAAGCTTATACAGCGTGAGATTGATGCGATGGTCAGTCACGCGACCCTGGGGAAAGTTATACGTGCGAATGCGCTCTGATCGATCGCCACTTCCTACGAGTAACCGACGGGCTTCACTGCGCTCGCTCACCGCGGCATCCCGTTGCGCGTCCATGAGACGTGCTTGCAACAAGCCAAGCGCTTTAGCCCGATTTTTGTGCTGAGAGCGTTCATCTTGGCATTCCACCACCACGCCGGTGGGTAAATGTGTGATACGCACCGCGGAGTCTGTCTTATTAACATGCTGGCCGCCGGCGCCAGATGCTCGAAATGTATCCACTTTAAGATCGGCTGGGTTAACGTCAATCTCATCAAGCGCTTCTGCCTCGGGCAAAACCGCAACCGTGCAAGCCGAGGTATGAATGCGGCCTTGTGACTCAGTGGCTGGCACGCGTTGTACCCGATGGGCACCTGATTCAAATTTAAGCCGAGAGTAAACACCACGGCCAGTGATACGAGCCACCACCTCGCGGTAGCCGCCCTGTTCACCCTCGCTTTCGCTAATGATTTCCCGCTTCCAGCCTTGTTGCTCGGCATAGCGGAGATACATCCGCAATAAGTCACCTGAAAAAAGCGCTGCCTCATCGCCGCCAGTGCCAGCACGAATCTCTATAAACGTATTGCGCGCGTCATTGGGATCCTCTGGCAGCATTAGTACCTTGAGCTCTGCGGATAGTGTCTCAAGTCGCTCGCGCGCCGCACTTGCTTCATCTTCCGCCATGGCGCGGAGTTCTGGATCCGCCTCGTTGAGCATTTCTTCGGCCGCTGCTAAATCGGCTGTTGCCGCCTCGTATGCCGTCATGCTTTTAACCAGTGGCTCCAGTCGCGCATACTCTTGCGATAATCGAGCGAAGCGCTCCGAGTCAGCAATCACCTCGGGAACAGAAATCAGTCCTTCAATTTCTTCGTGACGTTCAACCAGATTTTCGAGTTTTCTACGTAAGCTCTCATTCATTCGTTGTCTTCATCGTTTTGTTGATTCAGGCCTAGAAACTCATGGCTATGCCGAATCGTCTCAGGATCACCGCTGCGTGCTGCTTCACGCAAACCAATGGTGGGTCGATGCAATAGTTTACGCGTTAGCCGGTGTGCGAGCTCGTTGAGCGTTTTCTCAGCAGACTGGCCTGCCGCTAATTGCCGCTGCGCTTGTTGTAGCGCTTGATCACGCTGCTGTTCGGCTAGCTGACGGTAGCGGCGAATGGCACTAACGGCATCGAGCGTGCGTACCCAATCCATAAAGCGTGCGGCCTGAGCATCAATGAGTTGCTCTGCTTGATCAGCGGCGACCGCTCTTGAGCGCATGCTTCGATCAATCACATCCCGCAAATCATCAATCGTGTAGAGGTAAACATCGGCAAGCTTATCGGCCTGAGGGTCAATGTCGCGGGGCACTGCGAGATCAACAAAGAACATAGGCTGATGACGCCTTGCCTTAAGGGCACGGGCAATATTTTCTCGGCTCAATACCGGGGTGTCGCTCGCGGTACAAGAGACGATGATATCAGCGCTGCCAAGGGCGGATTCTAACTGCTCTAGGCCCAGTGCTTCACCACCGCAAATGGCCGCGACATGCTCGGCACGTGCGAGATTGCGATTGGCCACTCGCACGCCGGATAGGCCTTGTTCGTGGAAATGGCGTGCCGTGAGTTCAATCATTTCTCCGGCGCCAATTAGCAAAGCACGCCGATGCTTTAAATCACCAAAAATTTGCCGCGCGAGCGTAACCGCGGCAAAGGCAACTGAAACGGGATGCGCACCAATATCGGTTTCTGTGCGAACGCGTTTAGCAACAGAAAACGCATGCTGAAATAATCGATCAAGGATTTGCCCGAGCAGACCCGCTCGTGTGGCGGAATGATACGCAATCTTTGCCTGTCCAAGAATTTGAGGTTCACCTAAAACCAGCGAATCAAGCCCCGCGGTAACCCGCAATAAATGCACAATTGCCTCGCGGCCGTGTAGCGTATACAGGTGACTAGCAAGTTCATTGGGTTTTAGGGCATGTTGGCTCTCGAGCCAGCGGTGCAAGATGGCAGGCGTGGCCTCTGGTGCGAGAACCGCATAAATTTCGGTGCGATTACAGGTTGATAGTACCGCCGCCTCGCGCACACCTGGGCGCGCGGCCAGCGCCGCAAGCGCCTCATCGAGGCGGTCGGTCCGAAAGACCACTCGCTCTCTGACGGCGAGGGGTGCTGTTTTATGATTAAGGCCTAGGCTTACAACAGGCATTGAGATCCGGTTAATGAGAACGTGGCAGATTGTAGGGCAGCACTGCCACAACACAAGTATAGTAAGGCTTCGATGAGCAGTTTCGCTAACCGAAAACATGCAATGGCATTTCGACCCGCTTGTTGGCTCGCCCGCGGAGCCTGGCTCGGCGTGGTAATGCTGCTCTATGCCTGCACTTCAGAGCCAAGTCCAACGACAACGACAGCAATAAGCGCGCCGACAGCCAATGAGTCGCGTCTGACAGCGGTGATGGCCGCTGAGCTTGCGGTATCACGAGGTTGGGTTGAGCAAGCTAGCGAACGCTACGAGACCATTGCGCTTGCCAGTGAAGAGACACCACTTATTGAAAGAGCCGTTCATCTCGCGCTTTTGGTTGATCAGCCCACGCGGGTGGTCACGTTGCTCGAGCATTGGCTTTCGCTTGAACCTCAACAAATACAGGCGCGGCAGCTACTCGCCATTATGCAGCTGCGGGCCGGAAAAAGCAGCTTAGCCATTGCGACATTGCAAACCGGCTTGCCGGCGGCCGGGGTGGAGCGTGATGCGGCTCTGGCGAGTCTGGGGGCTCGCTTACGTGATCCCTCGTTACCGGCTGAAGCGCTAGAGGTGATGCAGGCACTCGCCGGTGCGCTGCCCGAATCTGCCGTTGCTCAATTGGCTTTAGCCCAGGTTGCGCTCGCGCGTGATCATCCAGAATTAGCCAAGCAGGCCGTCGCTGTTACCTTGGATGAGCGCGCGGATTGGCCACCAGCGTTATTGTTAAAGGCCGATATTTTACTTGAACTCGAACGCCCAAATGCTGCGCTGGGTGTTTATAAGCGATTAATCCAATCGAGTAAGGCAAGTGCGCCTGTGCACTTTCGGGTCGCCCAATTGGCGATTGAGGTTGGCCAGACAAATTACGCTATCGACGTTTTTAATCAGGCCATTACTGATTACCCCGATCACGAGCAGCTGCGCTACGGGCGTGGTATCGCCTACGCGGTAGAAGGCCAACCCGGCAAAGCTGAGGCGGACTGGCGCTGGATCATTGAAAAAGACCCCAATAACGCGCAAGCACTGAACGCTTTGGGCTATACCTTGGTTGATCAAACGGATCGAGTTGATGAGGGCCAAGCGTTAATTGAGCGCGCCTTTGCGATTACGCCGGATGATCCCGCTATCATCGATAGTATGGGCTGGGCATTGTTCCGTCAGGGTGAGATTGAGCCTGCGTTGGATTTTTTGCGGCGCGCGTATGCACAGGCACCGGAGAATGCGGAGATTGCCGCTCATTTAGGCGAAGCCTTGTGGGTGCTTGAGCGTAAGACAGAGGCTCAAGCGATTTGGCAAGAGGCACTCGATGCATTTCCTGATGATAAGACTTTGAAAGAAACCCTTGAGCGGCTCTTACCGTGAACTGGCCTAAGTTAACTACCGCGAGTGGATTGGCTATCTGTCTGATGGTGCTGGCCGGGTGTGCGGTGCGCGCACCGGTCAGTCCTACTGCGGTTGAGAAAATGCCGATTGCTCAGTGGTCAATCCCCGCCTTTCCTGAGCGCTGGCAATTAAATGGCCGCGCGGCCTTACAATTGAAAGAGCAAGCGTTAAGTGCAAGCGTGCAATGGCGTGAGCGGCCCGCACACTATCGCATCGATCTGCGGGGTGGATTGGGTGCTGGGAATATCCGAGTCGTCGGCGATGATACCCAAGTGGTGCTCACACGCGCTGATGGTGAGCGCCTAACGGCGAGCAACCCAGAAGAGCTGATTCGGGCGACGACAGGGTATGAACTGCCGATTTCGCTACTGCGCTGGTGGGTCACCGGGCGGCCAGCGCCATGGCTTGAGGGAGAGGTTGTTGTTGATGCCGATGGCCGTGCCCAATGGCTGGAGCAAGCCGGTTGGCAAGTGGTTTTTGATCGTTATACGGCGCAATCCGGATACGCACTGCCCGGACGTTTAGCACTGAGCCGACATCACGTTGAGGTGCGTTTTGCTATTCAATCTTGGCAATTGCAATAATGCCGATGCCATCAACCCATTGGCCCGCCCCGGCTAAAATTAATCGGTTTTTGCATGTTACGGGTCGCCGAGCGGATGGCTATCACGAATTACAAACGCTCTTTCAATTTGTCGAGCCAACTGATTGGCTAGATTTTGAGCTCACCGAGGGCCCTGCTATTGAACGCCAAGGCGGGGTGCTGGGACTCGCGCCTGAGGCCGATCTTATCGTACGGGCAGCGCAAGCGTTAAAAACCCTCGCCAGTGTACCCCAAGGCGTGCGCATTACGGTGAACAAACAGATCCCCGCCGGCGGCGGTCTCGGTGGTGGCTCATCGGATGCGGCAACAACGTTAGTTGCATTAAATGCGCTCTGGGGTTGCCAGCTCGCGCAAAATGATTTGCTGGCGCTAGGTGCAAGGCTGGGAGCCGATGTCCCCGTATTTATCAGCGGTCATGCGGCCTGGGCCGAGGGGATCGGAGATCAGTTGACACCCATGACGCCCGATCGGCCTTGGCTGTTGCTACTCAACCCCGAGGAAACGGTTGCGACAGAAAACATCTTTTGTGACGCTAAATTGACACGTCAAGGAGTGCATATAACAATGTGCGACTTCGAGGCCGAGTTGGCACGCAATGATTGTGAGTCGGTTGTCCGCGAGCGCTATCCGAAAGTGGCGCAGGCGCTTGATCGGTTAGCAGAGTTTGGGCCTGCTATGTTGACTGGAACGGGGGGATGTATGTTTGCCCGTTTTGACAATGAACAAACGGCTCGGCAGGCACTGGCCGAGTGGGATGGACCCGGATATGGCTGGGTTTGTCAGCCGAAAAATCGCTCGCCGCTATTAGAGCGGCTTGCAGCACAAGAGCATCGATAATTGGGGCGTAGCCAAGCGGTAAGGCACGGGGTTTTGATCCCCGCATGCGCAGGTTCGAATCCTGCCGCCCCAGCCATTTTTTAACCACTGCACGCAGGTAACCCTGGCCATGGAAAACGGAAGCATGATGGTGTTTGCTGGCAACGCCAATCCAGCTCTAGCCAAGGCAGTGGCCGCGAATTTAAAGACCCGCCTAGGTGATGCCTTAGTCACGAGTTTTAGTGACGGCGAAGTGCAAGTTGAAATTAATGAGCATGTCCGCGGTCATGATGTATTCATTATCCAGCCCACCTGTGCGCCCACGAACGATAATTTAATGGAATTGCTGGTGATTGCTGATGCATTGCGGCGCTCATCAGCAGCGCGCATTACCGCTGTGGTGCCATACTATGGCTATGCCCGGCAAGATCGCCGGCAGCGCTCGCAACGGGTGCCAATTACAGCAAAGCTCGCCGCTGATATGATTACAGCGGCAGGCATCAATCGGGTCATTACCGTAGATCTCCATGCCGATCAAATACAGGGATTTTTTAATATCCCGGTGGATAACGTCTATGCCTCGCCGGTGCTTCTTGGGGATATATGGCGCCAAACGCATCAAGAAAAGATTGTCGTTTCGCCGGATGTTGGCGGTGTTTTGCGGGCGCGCGCCGTCGCACGCCGGCTCGATAACGCGGATTTGGCGATTATTGATAAGCGTCGTCCGCGCGCGAATGAGCTTGAGGTCATGAACATCATCGGTGATGTCAGCGGGAAAACCTGCATCATCGTAGACGACATTATCGATACCGCAGGAACACTTTGCCAGGCTGCGAGTGCTTTGAAAGAGCGCGGCGCGGGCAAGGTGGTGGCGTATATTACCCATCCGGTATTATCCGGTCCGGCAATCGAGCGAATTGAAAATGGACATCTGGATGAGTTGGTGGTCACCGATAGTATCCCGCTATCTGAAGCCGCTCATGCCAGTGAAAGAATTCGTCAGCTATCGCTGGCGGAAATGCTCGCTGAGACAATGCGGCGAGTTAACAATGATGAGTCGGTTAGCGAATTATTCGTCGACTGACTCCGTAACCTACCTCTGGTCGCGGGGGTAGCAGTGGAGAAAGTAAAATCATGAGCGTTGAACTCAAACTGGATGCGGATATTCGCGAAGATCAGGGCAAAGGTGCGAGCCGCCGCCTGCGTCGCGCGAAACAAGTGCCTGGCATCCTCTACGGTGCCGGGAAAAAACCGGTTTCATTAACTCTAGATGAAGAACAAATCTTGCGCTTAATGCGAGAGGAGGCGTTTTTCTCACAAATTCTTGAGGTGAAGGTTAAGGGTAAGCGTGCGGAGAAAGTGATTCTCAAAGATTTGCAGCGCCATCCCTTCAAACCACTCGTTACCCATATGGATTTGTTGCGGATTAAAGCCGGCGAGAAGATGCGTCAGCACGTGCCGATTCATTATTTAAACCAAGAAACCTCGGTTGGCGTAAAGCTCGGCGGTGGCGTTGTCCATCACGATCTCATCGAGGTCGAGGTGGAGTGCTTACCGGAAGATCTTCCCGCCTCGGTTGATGTCGATATCGCCGAGCTTGAGCTAGGTGGCTCCATTCACTTATCAGAGATTACGCCGCCAGAGGGCGTGACCTTCCCGGGCTTAGATGTTGAAGGACAACATGATCCGTTATTGGTCAGTATTCATGCTGCGCGTAAAGCGATTGATGAAGAGGCCGAAATGGATGAAGCCGATGACGCGGGTGATACCGATGAAGCCGGCGATACCAGTGCGGACGATAGCAGCGATTCCGGTGAGGAGAGCTAATCGGGCGGTGGGCACCGATTGGTTATGAGCGCCTTACCGGTGCAATTAATGGTTGGCTTAGGTAATCCTGGGCCAACGTATACGGCAACC
Source organism: Spiribacter sp. (assembly GCA_031581365.1). Taxonomy (GTDB): domain Bacteria; phylum Pseudomonadota; class Gammaproteobacteria; order Nitrococcales; family Nitrococcaceae; genus Spiribacter. Next base: position 69,356 of record JAVLBI010000001.1, read on the forward strand.
CGGCATAATGCCGGGTTTTGGTTTATAGAGGCACTAGCGGCACAGGCCGGTGTTAGTTTGCGCCCAGAGCGCAAATTCCAAGGTCTTGTTGGGCGCTGGCAGCGCGCGCGGGGCGATGTGCATTTACTCTGTCCCACGACCTACATGAACCACAGTGGTCGTTCAGTAGCGGCTTACGCGCAGTTTTATCGCATCGATCCGGCTGCAATTCTTATCGTGCACGATGAGATTGATCTAGAGCCAGGCGCTATTCGCCTTAAGCAAAGCGGGGGGCACGGTGGCCATAATGGGCTACGCGATATTCTGGCAGCGCTTGGAACCCGGGATTTTGCGCGTTTGCGCATAGGCGTGGGCCATCCTGGGCGTGCTGATCAGGTGGTTTCTTACGTGCTGCATGCACCCGGACGAGCGCACAAAGAGGCAATTGAGCAAGCCATAGAGGCAGCGCTAGAGACAACAAGCTTGTTGGCTGACGGCGCTTGGGAACGGGCTCAACAGCAACTGCACACACAAGGCTGATAAACACTATGGGTTTTAAATGCGGCATCGTAGGTTTGCCGAATGTCGGTAAGTCGACATTATTTAATGCGCTCACGCGTAATGAGATTCCGGCAGAAAATTATCCTTTCTGCACGATCGATCCCAATGTCGGCATTGTTCCGGTGCCAGACCCTCGGCTCGATCAGTTAGCCGCTTTAGTCAAACCTAAAGATATCCTGCCTACGGCCATGGAATTTGTTGATATTGCTGGCTTGGTGGCAGGCGCCTCCAAAGGTGAAGGGTTGGGGAATCAGTTTTTAGCCAATATCCGCGAAACCGAGGCCATTGCCCATGTCGTGCGCTGCTTTGAAAGTGATGATGTTCATCATGTAGAGGGCCGGGTGGATCCCGTCTCTGATGTGGAGACCATTAATACAGAATTACTGCTCGCTGATCTGGATACCGTTGAGCGTTCAGCGGAGCGTTATGGCAAGCGAGCCAAATCCAATGATAAGACCGCCATGGCGGCGCGGGATTCGCTAAAAGCGATGGCAGTAGGGCTTGATCAGGGTGTGCCGATTCGCGCACAAAGCATCGATGAAGCCGGTTTGCAGGTGCTCCAAACGACCCAACTATTAACCGCCAAGCCAGTGCTCTATGTTGCAAACGTGACCGAAGAGGGCTTTACGGACAACCCCCAGCTTGCAGCCCTTGAAGCGCTTGCGCACCAAGAGGGGGCCGGCGTGGTAGCGCTTTGTGCATCGATCGAAGCGGAACTATCACAGCTGACAGCGGACGAGCAGGATGAGCTACTTGAAGCCTATGGTCTTGCGGAGCCGGGGTTAAATCGGCTGATTCGACATGGCTATAACTTACTCGACTTGCTGACTTTTTTTACAGCAGGGCCAAAAGAGGTGCGTGCTTGGACCGTGCCGCGTGGCTCAACTGCGCCCCAAGCGGCGGGTCGAATTCATACTGACTTTGAGCGCGGTTTTATTCGCGCAGAGGTGATTGGCTTTGATGACTATATTGAAGCCGGTAGCGAGCAAGGTGCGAAAGAGGGCGGGCGAATGCGTCTTGAGGGTAAAGACTATGTGATGCAAGAGGGCGATGTTTGCCACTTTCGCTTTAATGTCTAATCATCGCGTCGTTGCGATTTGACAGCGCCCATTGGCCTCTGGATACTCCCTATGCTCATCCGCGCCGGATACGGCTACGTAGCTCAGCTGGTTAGAGCACATCACTCATAATGATGGGGTCGGTGGTTCGAATCCACCCGTAGCCACCAATTTTTTAAAGCAAGAAAATAGTGGCCAAACCCAAAAAGGCCATAAAACCGATGACATCGGTTAGGGTGGTTAGGACAACGCCCCCGGCAAGGGCGGGATCAATGCCAAGACGTTTTAGCACGAGTGGAACGCCAACGCCGGTTATTGCAGCAACGGCTAAATTAATGATCATGGCCGCCGCGATAATGACCCCAATCGCTGGGCGACCAAACCAAAGAATGGCGATGCCGGCTAAAACCCCAGCCCAAAATAGGCCGTTCAAGGCAGCGACGCCCAACTCTTTAAGTAGTAGTGCTCGGGTATTTCGTGAAGCGATTTGACCCAATGCAAGGGCCCGAATGACCAAGGTGAGGGTTTGCGTCCCAGCAATCCCGCCCATGCTCGCCACCACGGGCATAAGCACGGCAAGGGCAACAATTTCCTGAATCGTTGCCTCAAAAAGACCAATGACATAGGCGGCTAATAGGGCGGTGAGCAAGTTGATTCCCAGCCACAGGGCGCGCCTTCTGGCGCTTGACCATACCGGGGCGAATAAATCTTCCTCATCACCCAAGCCTGCCATTGTTAGAATGGAACGGTCTGCTTCTTCACGAATCACATCAACCACGTCATCGATGGTGATACGACCAATTAACCGGCCGCGGGCATCGAGTACGGGGGCTGAAATGAGATCCCGGTCTTCAAAGCGTTTAGCGACCTCTCTGGCTGGTGTCTCAGCGGTAATAGCAACGGCATCCGGATCGAGGCAATCAGCCACTCGACCTGCCGGGTCATGCGTGAGTAGATCACTCACGCGTAATACGCCAAGAAAATGGTCAAAACGGCTCACGACAAAAAGGTGATCGGTAAGCTCAGGTAACTCGCCGCGCATGCGCAGGTAGCGTAAGACAACATCAAGACTGACATCAGGCCGCACGGTCACCGTATCGGTGTTCATCAGGCCGCCAGCGCTGTCTTCCGGATAGGCCAGCACGGCCTCAAGGCGCTGACGGTTTTGGTTGTCCATCGAGCGAAGGATCTCTGCCGTTAGTGTTTTGGGCAGGTCCTGCATGAAATCGGCAAGGTCATCCATATCCATGCCGGAAGTAGCCGCTAGCAGTTCGGCATCATCCATCTCCCGAATTAATCCACCGCGCACCTCATCGTTGACTTGCAACAGCACTTCACCGCCGTTGTCCTCATCAACAAGCTCCCAGAGCAGATTTCTTTCCGCGTTTGGAAAGGATTCGAGGAGGTTGGCGATTTCCGCAGGATGAAGGGCATTGAGCATGCGCCGTGCTTCCGGCGCGGTGCCGCTGTGTAGAAGCTCACTGACTGTCTCGGCGAGACGTCCTTGTTTTTTTTCGAGTTCTTCGACCATGAGCCCCTCGAGGCGTAATTAATCGGCTTCGCCAAATCGCCTTTGCACAAGTCTAGCGAGTGCGTTTAGTGCATCAGCGGCATCAGTGCCAGTGGCTGTTACCTGGAGCTGGCTGCCCTTTGCGGCGGCCAACATCATTAATCCCATAATGCTTTTGCCGTTGGCTTGTTGGGCGTTATGTACCACATCAATTTGCGCATTAAATCCACTAGCAACCGTGACAAATTGAGCTGCAGCACGTGCATGTAATCCCAATCGGTTCACCACCTCAAGGCTCGCCTGAGCCTGCGTGTTTGCATCAGCCATGGCGACGGGTTTGCTTGCTTTGCTCTGTCGCTTTGACATCGAGAATACCATCCTGTGCCGCCGAGAGTGCTTTTTGTGCTAACACATCTAAGGGCAAATCGAGGTAGTTTAAAACGCGCAGCAGCATGGGTAAGTTCAACCCGGCAATCACCGGGTTCGCACTCGTGCGCCCGAGGGCTAGCGCAATATTGCTCGGCGTTGCGCCAAAGGCATCGGTTAAAATAATCACCCCTACACCTTGATCAAGGGTTTCAATGAGGCTTTGGCCACGCGTGCAGGTGACTTGTGGGGATTCTGGCTCTTGTGGTGAGAGATGCGCTAGGGGCAGATCATTATGACCAATGATCGCAGCGGCAGTATCCGCTAGTGCAGCGCCCACGCCTGGGTGAGTTACCAGAAGAACGCCCGCGCTCATGAAAGCTCCCGATGACGCACCGTAACGGCAATCGCTTGTTTACGCAGTGCAGCAGCGATGGCTTCGGCTAAATAAACAGAACGATGCTGGCCACCGGTACAGCCAATCGCAATGGTTAGGTAGCTACGATTTTCAGTTTCAAAGACCGGCAGCCATTCCTCAAGAAATTGACTCAGTTGCTGTCGATAACGCTCCACGGTCGGGATATTGGCGAGATAGTTCGCAACGATCGGGTCCAACCCGGTAAACGGTCTGAGCTCAGGATCCCAGTGCGGATTGGGCAGACAGCGGCTATCAAAAACAAAATCTGCATCGGCTGGCGTGCCGTGTTTATAGCCAAATGATTCAAGTTGGATGGAGAGTTGGTTGCGCGCTTCGGTCAGGCGCGTTCTTACCATGCCGCGAAGTTCGTGCAACGTGGTGTGTGTGGTATCGATGGTTAAGTCTGCCCGCTCATGCAGCGGCATCAATAAATCACGTTCACCGCCGATGGCCTCAGCCAGTGAAATATCCGGCCCGCTTAACGGGTGCCGGCGGCGTGTCTCTGAGAAGCGCTTCAGCAACGTGGCATCGTCGGCGTCCAAAAATACAATCTCAGCCTGCAATCCCTGATTGGAGAGCGTCTGAATAATGCTGGGAAAGTCGGCCAACGCCTCCGGTCGATTACGCGCATCAATACCGACCGCATAAGAATGGGAATAACCACTGTCCGCAATATGCTGGCCAAAGGCTTCAAGGAGAGCGACCGGGAGATTATCGATACAATAAATTCCCGCATCTTCAAGGGTGGCGAGTGCCACACTTTTACCGGAGCCGGAAAGCCCGCTAACAATAATTAATCGCATAAAACGGCCTCACGTTCAGATAACCCCGCTCGCATGCGGGTAACCGCCACACGAATCAGTGCGGCAATTGGCCGGTGGCAAGCAAGCACCAGCCGAGGCCGCTTTACCCCAGCAATTTCGGTGCTTAACTCACCGCCAAGTAACGCGGTGTCTTTTGGATTGGAATGCAGATCGACGATTAATTCGATCGCAACGCTGTCGCGATACGCGTTATTTCCAAACACTCGTCGCACATCGATGAGACCAAGGCTTCGAATATAAATTAGCCCGCGGCCGTTGGCAGGAGCACTGCCGCGGAGCTGTTGATGGGTGCGCTGCAGACGCACGGCATCATCCGCTACGAGTTGATGGCCAGCGGCAACGAGCGCCAGTGCCGTATCGCTTTTGCCGCTGCCAGCCTGACCGCGCAACAACACGCCACAGTCCTCGAGTGCGATGAGCGTGGCTGGAATGCTATTCATGTGGCCGGTGGCGTGGCTTGCCATCCACACACGGCAGCAAAGAGGTCATCATCGCCGCTGCAATGGCGTAGTCGGGCGCAAAGGGCTTCATCCCGAAACATCTCGGCAAGTTCCGAGAGAATGCGTAGATGCTCGTCATTGCTATGTTCGGGAACTAATAAAGCAAACAATAAATCCACTGGCTCACGGTCAACCGCATCAAAGCCAATGGGTTGGGCAAGCCGAATGAGGGCAGCTTGAGGCTGATCAATATCACGGCTGCGGCTATGCGGAAGCGCAACACCACGGCCTAGTCCGGTGCTGCCAAGGCGTTCGCGCAGGGTGAGTCCCTCGAAAACCGCGCGCTCTGCATCCGCGGTGTCGGTATCCACCAACAGTTCGCTGAGTTGCTCAAGCGCGCGTTTTTTACTGTGAACCTCGAGACCACAGCGAACACGCTGCGGAGTCAGTAGCGAGGATAGATCCATGCGTTAGGGTTCCAATGTCGGTCCAACTCGGCCTTCCGTACGGTGATGATCGCTGCGCTTTTCCTTGTGCTTAACGACTTGTCGGTCCAGTTTATCGACGAGCGCGTCGATAGCGGCATACATTTCATTAGCGCTCGCGTCCGCAAAAATACGCGTCCCGCTAAGCGCCATCGTAGCTTCAGCTTTTTGCTCGGATTTCTCAACCGTCAGAATCACGTGAATATCCACAACGTTATCAAAATGACGCTCCAAGCGTTGGCACTTTTCGTTGACGTAATTACGCAGTGCATCAGTGATGTCGACGTGATGGCCGCTAATATCAATTTTCATAATGGCTCCTCGGTAATGAGTTCAGTTCGAAAATTCAAACCAAACGTTTGCGATCGGTGGAAGCGGCAATTCCCATGACCTCGCGGTATTTGGCTACCGTTCGTCTGGCAACGTTTATCCCCTCTTCGCGTAGCGTTGCTGTAAGGCGAGAATCGCTTAGGGGTTTTGCTGGATGTTCTGCGGCAACAAGCCGCCGAATACGCGCGCGAATAGATGTTGCTGAACACTCGCCACCATCCACGGTGGGAACATGACTTGAGAAGAAATGCTTGAACTCGAGTGTGCCTTGCGGGGTGTGCATATATTTTTGACTCGTGATTCGAGAAACCGTTGATTCATGCATATCAATCGCCTCGGCCACTTCGCGCAGCACAAGCGGCTGCATGGCCTCCTCGCCATCCTCCAAAAAAGCCTGCTGGGCTTCGACAATCGTCTCGGCAACTTTGCGCAAAGTCTCATTGCGCGATTGTAGGCTTTTGATCAGCCACCGAGCTTCCTGGAGATGCTCACGCAGCAGGTGATTATCTGTGCTGCTATCCCCGCGTTGAACTAACCCCGCATAGCCCTCGTTAATCTGAAGCTTCGGTGAGGCGTGTGGATTGATCTCAACCTGCCAGCGGCCGTTAATCCACTCAACAAAACAATCAGGAATGACATACTCAGTCCGCAGCTGGCTGTACTCTGCGCCAGGATGTGGGTTGAGGGATTGGATCAATGCAACGCTTGCTTCCAGCGCGGTTTGATTAATAGCGAGTTTTTTTCTCAGCGCTGCCTGCTGGCCTTGTCCGAGCAACTCGAGATGATGTTGGATTAATTGCTGCGCTGTATCGCGATGCGGAGTGGATTCTGGTAGCGCATCGACTTGAATGCGCAGTGATTCCCGGGCATCGCGGGCGCCAACACCAATCGGATCAAGGTGCTGAATAAAAGTGAGTACCGATTTAATATCGGCACCATCAAGTTCGAATGCCGCCGGGAAGAGGTGTGATAGCGTTTCGAGCGGCTCGCTTAGGTGGCCTTTATCGTCAATCGCATCGATTAGGACTTCACCGATTTTCTGATCGCGCTCGCTAAGCCCAGATAATTCGAGCTGCCAGCGTAAATGATCCTGCAGCGAACTCTCAGCATTCGCATAGTTCTCTAGGGTTTCAGGACGTTGACTGTAATCCGGTGCACTTAACGCGGTAGCCCCCGTCATGTTCTCCTCCCAGCGTTCATCACCCGGTATATTCTCGCCAAGGCGGGAAGCATCCGGGGCATCCGAGCCGAGTAGCGCCTCGGACGGATCGCTATCAGCGAGTGGCTCTGGGGTATCTGGTGGATTAATGGATTCAGTCAGCGTGTCGGTGTCATCTTCAAGCTCCAACATGACATTGGATTCAAGGGCGTCACGAATCTCGAGATTGAGCTCAGCGGCGGGGAGCTGCAGCAAACGAATGGCCTGCTGCAGTTGGGGTGTCATCGTAAGCTGTTGGCCGACTCGCAGCTGCAGAGATTGCTTCATATTCATTCATTCCACTATAGGCGGAAATCGTCACCTAAGTAGACCGCTCGTACTTGCGGATCGTCAAGGATATGCGCTGCATCGCCTTCAGCCATGACGCTGCCGGCGTTCAATATCGCGGCGCGATCAACCAGGCCGAGTGTCTCGCGGACATTATGGTCGGTAATGAGAACGCCGATCTGGCGCTCCGCTAAATGACGAACAATGGCTTTAATGTCGCCAACAGAAATAGGGTCAACGCCTGCAAATGGCTCATCAAGCAGTATAAATTGTGGTTCTGCCGCCAGTGCGCGCGCAATTTCAACGCGTCGGCGCTCGCCGCCCGATAAGCTAGCGCCAGGCTGATCACGTAAGTGACTAACGCCAAATTCTTCCATTAATGCGTTTGCTTGCTGCTCGCGTGCTTGACGATCTAGCGTTGGCCGCGTTTCCAATACGGCCAATAGATTATCGACCACGGATAGACGTCGAAAAACCGAGGCCTCCTGCGGTAAATAACCAATGCCTAAACGGGCACGGGTATGCATCGGGGCTTGGGTGATATTTTGTCCGTCTAATTCAATCCGACCACTATCGGCACGAACGAGGCCCACAATCATGTAAAAGCTCGTTGTTTTGCCGGCACCATTAGGCCCTAACAGACCAACAATTTCTCCGCTTTTAAGCTGAATAGAAACATCATTGACCACCTTTCGCCCGGAAAAGCTTTTACTCAGTCCACTCGCCCGCAGCTCGCTCTGACTCATGGTTCGTCTTCATCCTCTGGAAATACAGTCACTTCGACTCGATCATCGGACGCCGTGTCGGTATCCGCTAGCGTTTTGCCCTCGGCCGGATAATGCGTAATCGTCTCGCCACGGACCCGATTATCGCCTTGCCACAAATGCCCGCCATCTAATAAAACAATCCGCTCAGGGCCACTGGCGTAATACTCCATTTGCGGCGCTTCGGCTTGCCGATCCTCCGCGTTGGGGAGGCGCTCAAGGAAGGTCGCTGGTGTGCCGCGCACCTCAATACGGCGCAATTCTCTTGCTTCATTGGTGTAAACAAAAAGTGTTTCACCCGTGATTTTAAGATTATCGCGGGTCAAAATAACGTTGCCAAAGTAGCGACTAATGCCGGTGGCATCGTTGACTTCAGCGCGATCTGCACTGAGCTCAATTGGGCCTTCGGTCTGTGCACTCAGCATACTGGGCGCTCCGCCCAGCGTGAGGACTGGGCAAATAATGAGTCCTGCTATGACACGCCCGACGATAGATTTAGGGCGCTGCTTTTGATCGCGCATATTGTCCCCTTGCCTTGTTTAATAGCTCAATGCGTTGTTCATCCAACCATGCTTTGGCCCCCGTTGCTGCTACCCGATAACCAGGGCCTGTCAGTGTGACTGGTTCATCTGTATGCGCATAGCGTGTGGGTAGCTCGAGATTCATTGTTTGTGTGCGTAGGAGAACTTGGCCATCTGCCTGATCGCGGGATAATTGGACATTGCCTTGAAGTTGCGCTTGCTCGTTGTCATCCCAGCTGCGGGCCTGATCCGATCGACCAATCCAGGGCGCGCCCGATTCTGTCATCACTTGCCAGCGCGGCGCATCGAGCTGCCATAAACCCGGGTCATCGTAATAGCGGGCTGTTGGGGCGCGTAAGCGATAAGCAGGTTGCCCAGTGGCATCTGTGCTTAATAGTGAGAACTCGCGCGCATACGCACTCAGCAGAGGCCCAGCGGCGGTATCTGGCTCGGTGGGAGCGCTCGAGTCGCTATTTAATCGCCACCACAAAAGAGCCACGAGGACGAAAACCAGTCCGGTGATGAGGATGCGCCGCGGTGGGATCACTTAAATCACTCCAGCACGCAGCAAATCATGCATATTCAGCGCGCCGGCCAATGTTCCGTCGGGTTGGGTAACAAGTAGCGCGTTAATGCTATGTCGCTCCATCATGGCTAGCGCCTCAGCAGCAAGCTGCTCAGCAATGACTCGCCGTGGCTTTGGTGTCATCACCGCTTGAACACCGGTGGTGTGAACATCAACCCCTTCATCGAGCGCTCGGCGAAGGTCACCATCAGTGAAAATACCAATTAATTGTGCCTTATCATCAACGATGGCGGTCATGCCGAGTCCCTTGCGTGTCATTTCAAGCAGCGCTTCGCCAAGGGGCGTATTGGGTGTGACCTGAGGCACCGCATCGCCGGTGTGCATGAGGTCCTCAATGCGTAAGAGCAGTCGCCGCCCGAGACGGCCGCCGGGGTGTGAACGGGCAAAATCATCGGCGGTAAAACCTCGCGCATCGAGGAGTGCAATGGCAAGTGCATCCCCCATGGCGAGGCTGGCGGTGGTGCTAGCCGTGGGGGCAAGACCAAGCGGGCACGCCTCTTCGCTAACGCCGGCATCGAGGTGGATATTAGCGGCGCGAGCAAGGGTTGAATCCGGATTACCGGTAATGGCAATGAGCGCAACGCCGCGGCGTTTAATGAGCGGCAGTATTTGGTTGATTTCGGCGGTTTCGCCCGAATTCGATAAGGTAATGACCACATCGTCATCGGTAATCATGCCTAAATCACCATGGCTCGCCTCGCCCGGGTGGACGAAAAAGGCAGGCGTTCCGGTACTGGCAAAGGTTGCGGCTAGCTTACCGGCGATATGACCAGATTTTCCCATGCCCAATACCACCACGCGTCCCTGACACGCTAATAAAAGCCGGCAGGCATCGGCAAACTGGTCATCGATGCGCTCACTCAGCGCGGCAACTGCGTTGGCCTCTGTCGCGAGAACAGCCCGCCCCAAGCGACATAAATCTTCATTGGCAACCATAGTCTGCTCCATGCTCAACGCCCCATTACGAAAAGCAAAATCTGATACGCAATAAATACGCTTAATAAAATGCCACCCTCAAGTCGGCCCACCTGAGCATTGCGCCCGATTGCAAATCCCATGAGCACAATGGCCAGCATGAATATCGACATAATGCCGTAGTCACGAGCCAGACTCACTCCCTCAACGGCAAAGGGAGTAATCACTGCGGCAATACCCAAGACCCCTAATAGGTTAAAAATATTAGAGCCAATAATATTGCCAATGGCGAGGTCATCTTCTCCTCGGCGCACGCTTGCGATGGCAGCGGCGAGCTCCGGCAAACTGGTGCCCACTGCGACAATACTCAAGCCAATGATCAGATCACTGACGCCAAGCTTACTGGCCAATGTCACAGCTGCCCAAACTAAAACACGTGAACTAAATAATAAGACGACTAGACCAATGAGGGCATAGCTGAGGCTTTTTTTGAACGGGCGCGGTGTTGGTAGTGCCGCCTGAATCTCGGCGATGATGGGGTCAGATGGATCGCCGAGTTGGCGTGATTGAACCCCCATCCAAATTAATACGCCCAGCATGCCGAGCAGCAGCAAAATGCCTTCTGCACGTGAGAGATGGCTATCGAGCAGTAATAGGCCGGTCGCTATCACTACGCCCAGTAGCAAAGGATATTCCCGGCGTAGAATGCGTGGGTGCATAGTCAGTGGTGCGATGAGCGCGGTGGTGCCCAGTATTAGCCCAACATTAGCGACGTTTGAGCCAAGTGCATTGCCTAATGCGAGCGCAGCGGTGCCATCAAACGCAGCAATGGCAGAGACCAGCATCTCTGGTAATGATGTGCCTATGCCCACCACGGTAAGACCAATGAGCATGCTTGAGACACCGAAATGGCTAGCGATTGCAGAGGCGCCGCTGACAAATCGATCGGCACTCCAGGCAAGCGCAGCAAAGCCAATGCCAATAACCGCTCCGAGCATTAACCATTCCATGACCGATGGGTGTCCTTATGCTGAACTAATATCACGATACCGTATTTGACCGCTTTGATGCCTTGGCGGATACTCCACCTGTGTTGTCTGCCGGCCTATCAGTGAACCCTTTCCATGAATAAAAACGCGCCTACCGATTCTGCAGAGGCCCTCATTGACATACGCTCACTGACGTTTAGCCGCGGTGGTCAGCTTTTGTTTGATGGCGTTGATCTTAGCGTCAAGCGTGGTGAAGTGGTGGCCATTATGGGGCCGAGTGGTACCGGTAAGACCACGTTGTTGCGTCTCATAGGCGGCCAACTGCGTGCCCAGAAAGGCAGCGTCAAAGTGGCCGGCCAAGCGGTGGGGACATTATCCCGACGCCATCTCTATCGCCTGCGACGGCAAATGGGCGTGTTATTTCAAAGTGGTGCGCTGTTTACCGATCAAACCTGCTTTGAGAATGTTGCGTTTCCTTTGCGTGAACATACGCAACTGCCAGAGTCGCTGATTCACAGCATTGTTCTAATGAAACTCCAGGCGGTGGGTCTACGCGGCGCGCGTGACCTTTATCCCGCAGAGCTCTCAGGTGGTATGGCACGGCGGGTGTCGTTAGCGCGTGCCCTCGCACTCGATCCGGAGCTTGTGCTCTATGATGAACCCTTCGCCGGGCAGGACCCGATTTCGATGGGTGCGCTCATGCAGTTAATCCGCCAGCTCAACGATGCACTTGGGCTGACCAGTGTTGTGGTTTCCCACGATGTCGCCGAGACTTTACGTATTGCCGATCGGGTCTATGTTCTATCCGAAGGTCGTATTATTGAGACCGGTACGCCGCAGGCATTGCGTGAGAGTGACTCGACCTGGGTTCGACAGTTTATCGATGCGTTGCCGGATGGACCGGTGCCATTTCACTACCCAGCCTCTCCCATGGAAAAAGACCTCTGGTCGAGTGAGAGATCATGACCGGGCTTTTGCAACGTCTAGGCAGTAGCACGCTCGCGAATTTAGGCACCCTTGGCCGCGCATTGTTATTTTTAGTGCGGGTGATCGCGGGTAGTGGCGAGGTCATTCGCCGGCCGCGCTTACTCATTCGTGAAGTCTACTCGGTTGGCGTGCTCACGCTCGTCATCATTATCATCTCGGGCCTTTTTGTTGGCATGGTCTTAGGACTGCAGGGCTATTACACATTGGTTGACTTCGGCGCTGAGCAATCGCTTGGCGTGTTGGTCGCGCTGACACTAACGCGAGAGCTCGGGCCAGTGGTCACTGCGTTACTCTTCGCCGGCCGTGCTGGTTCAGCATTAACGGCCGAAATTGGCTTAATGAAAGCGACTGAGCAGCTTGCCGGTATGGAAATGATGGCGGTGGATCCCGAGCGCCGAATTATTGCGCCGCGTTTTCTGGCGGCAGTGATTTCATTACCGCTTCTAGCAATGATCTTTACCCTACTCGGTATTGGTGGTGCCTATGTGGTGGGCACCTCACTATTAGGCGTTGACGGCGGTTCATTTTGGTCGCAGATGCAAGCGCAAGTCAGCTTCGCTGATGATGTGGTTAATGGTCTCATTAAAAGCGTGATGTTTGGCGTGGTGGCTGGTTGGATTGCGGTATTCAACGGTTATGACTGTCTGCCGACCTCGCATGGTGTGAGCCGGGCAACCACGCAAACAGTGGTGGTAACGTCACTGGTCGTGTTGGCCCTAGATTTCGTGCTCACTGCCCTAATGTTCGATTAATGGAGGAGTGCTAGGTGGAAAATTCTCGCAGCATGGAAATTGCCGTTGGGGCATTTGTCGCCGCTGGATTGCTTGCGCTTTTTGTGCTTGCTATGCAGGTCAGTAATATCACCGCGTTTCAACGCACTGAGGGCTACACCGTGGTGGGCTACTTCCAAAACGTGGGCGGGCTGCGTGAGCGCGCGCCGGTTACGTTAGGGGGCGTTCAAATTGGACGGGTATCGGCCATTAATTTAGATCAATCACGCTTAGAGGCGCGGGTGGAAATGACAATTGGTAGTCATTATGACGATTTACCAAGCGATACCGCGGCGAGTATTCGGACCTCTGGCCTTTTAGGGGAGCAGTACGTATCCCTTGATCCGGGTGGAATGCCTGATGCACTACAAGCGGGTGATGAGATGATGCTCACACAATCAGCGTTGGTGCTTGAGGATATTATTGGGCAGTTTCTCTACAACCAAAGCGAGAGCGGGGAGTGACGATGCCGGTACGGTTTTTCTGGCAAAGCCTTGCACTAGTGCTGCTATCAATCATGCTCGCCACCGATGCGTTAGCCAATAAGTCGGTGGGCCCGCTTGAGGTCGTTGAGCAAACCGCAAACCGTGTTTTGACAACGCTTGAGGAAAACACCCAACAGCTGCAAGACGATCCCGAGGCCGTGCAAACTTTGGTGGCTGAAATCCTGCTGCCACGGTTTGATTTTGAGTTAATGAGCCGTTTCGTACTCGGCCGGCATTGGCGAGATGCAAGTGCGAGCCAACGCGAGGCGTTTACCGCCGGCTTTCGGGATTTACTAGTGCGAACCTATGCCCGCGCCTTAAATGACTACAGTGGCGAAGATGTGCACTTTCCCGCGCAGCGAATTGCCGATGACAGTGAGCGGGTAACCGTACAAACTGAAGTTATTCAGGGTGATGGTCCGGTTATCCCCGTTAATTACGCATTATTTTTTCGCAATGATGAGTGGAAAGTATTTGACGTGACCATAGAAGGGGTCAGTCTTGTGCAGAACTACCGTGCTCAGTTTGGCGATATTGTTCGCGCTGACGGCATGGATATTCTCATTGAGCGCGTGCGCTCAGGCGCAGTTGGAGATGAGTCGTGATCGCTAATCAGTTGCTTGGCAACGCCCCCGATGCACTGCGCCTAGAAGGCGCACTCCAAGTGGAGGCGGCCGAGCAATTATTGAAGTCGCTGCCGATGACAGCCGCTTGCTATCAGGTCAGTCTAAAGGGTGTTAGCGCTGTTGATAGTGCTGGATTAGCATTATTGCTCGATTGGCAACATCGGCTGAATCACGCCGGTGGTGAGTTGGTCATTTCTGATATCCCGGAGTCATTGCAGCGGCTTGCCCAAATTGGGGGAGTTGATGCGTTATTATCACGCTCAGACAATGGTGTGGAGAGCATGGAGTCATGATGGAACCTGACGCTATTCGGGCCCTGTTACAAGCAGGGTTTCACAACGCCGAAGTCGAAGTGATTGGCGATGGGCGCCATTTTCAAGCACGAATCGTGTCATCCGATTTTGAAGATCTACCGCTGCTCCGTCGGCATCGATTGGTTTACGACTTACTGCGCTCGCACATCGATAGCGATAGCTTGCATGCCATCTCAATGCGCACATTAACGCCGGCGCAAGCCGCTGCTGAGCAGGAATAAAATTAATGGAGCGGTTACTGATTCGGGGCGGGCCGTGCTTGGATGGCGAAATTCGCATATCGGGGGCAAAAAATGCTGCGCTTCCGATCATGGCAGCAACACTTCTAGGCCACGGTGCATCGACCATTGGCAATATCCCTGACCTGCATGACATTACTACAACCATGGAGCTGCTTGGACGCATGGGTGTTCGGCTGACGGTGGATGAGCGCATGCGCGTTGAGATCGATCCGGATTCTTTAACCAATTGCCACGCACCCTATGAACTGGTGCGAACAATGCGGGCATCAATACTGGTTCTTGGGCCGTTATTGGCGCGTTATGGCGAGGCTGATGTCTCGCTACCGGGTGGTTGCGCGATCGGCACCCGCCCTGTCAATTTGCACGTGGAAGGGCTGCGTGCGCTTGGCGCTGAAATTAATGTCGAAAATGGTTACATCCGCGCTCGTTGCAAACGCCTCAAAGGGGCCCGTTTGGTTATGGACTTGGTCACGGTAACGGGGACTGAGAACCTCATGATGGCCGCGACACTTGCCGAAGGTATCACGGTCATTGAAAACGCGGCACGCGAGCCGGAAGTCGTTGATCTGGCCAATTGTCTAAACGCCATGGGCGCAAAAGTCAGTGGCGCGGGCTCAGATACGATTACGATTGAGGGCGTCGAGCGTATGCATGGCGCGCAGTACGATGTGCTGCCTGATCGCATTGAGTCTGGCACGTTCTTGGTGGCAGCGGCCATGACGCGGGGTCGAATCCGAGTCAAAAACACGGCACCACATCTTCTTGATTCAGTCATCGCGAAGCTACGCGAATGCGGCGCTATCGTATCAACCGGTGATGACTGGGTGAGCTTGGATATGGAAGGCAAGCGCCCACAGGCCATTAATCTGCGCACAGCACCGTACCCGGCTTTTCCTACCGATATGCAGGCGCAATTTTGCGCCCTAAACGCGGTTGCCGATGGCGTGGGTATGGTGACTGAAACGGTATTTGAAAATCGCTTCATGCATATACTCGAAATTCAGCGCATGGGTGCAAAAGTGAGCCTCGAAGGGCATACAGCGGTTAGTCACGGCGTTGAGCAGCTCACCGGCGCACCGGTCATGGCAACGGATCTTAGGGCGTCAGCGAGCCTGGTATTGGCTGGTCTTGTCGCTGGTGGCGATACCTTGGTGGATCGTATTTATCATATTGATCGTGGCTATGAGTGTATTGAGGAGAAGCTCGCACAGCTTGGCGCTGATATTCGCCGAATGCCTGGGGAGCTTTTGCGTCATCATGCCTGAGCCAGTAACGATTGCTTTATCCAAAGGCCGCATTCTAGAACAGACTTTGCCACTGCTAAGCCCCCTGGGTATTGAACCACTCGAAGACCCCGCAAGCAGCCGTAATTTGGTGCTCGAAACGACGGATCCGGCAGTTCGTCTGATTATTGTACGGGCGAGCGATGTCCCCACTTATGTCGCCCATGGCGGAGCGGATTTAGGCGTGGCTGGCAAAGATATTCTCATGGAGCAGGGCGGACAGGGTCTCTACGAGCCGATTGATCTGGGTATTGCCCGCTGTCGGTTGATGGTGGCTGGACACCCAGATGCGGCCTTAGATGGCCGGCGAATTCGTGTGGCCACTAAGTTTGTCAACATAACGCGACGACATTTTGCGGCCCAAGGGCGACAGGTTGATTTAATTAAACTCTATGGCTCGATGGAGTTAGCTCCGTTAGTCGGGCTTGCCGATGCAATTGTTGATTTGGTGGATACCGGCAATACCCTGCGGGCGAATGGGTTAGCGCCGTTAGAGCAAATTGCGGATATCAGCTCGAGAATGGTGGTCAATAAAGCAGCAATGAAACTTCGGCATCGCGAAATTAAACCCATTCTAAGCCGTATAGCCGATCGAGTTAACGCGCGCTGACATAGGTGACGGGCATGCTAGAGATTCAGCGACTGAGCACAACACAACCCGATTTTAATCAGCGTCTTGATGCCCTGGTTGATTGGGATGATGGGGCGACCCGTGGCGTTGAGGAGACGGTTGCTAGCATTTTAGCGGCGGTACGCAGCGAAGGTGATCGTGCTCTGCTTCGTTACAGCGAGGAACTTGACGGTTTGGCCGTGACTGAGGCGAGTGCGCTAGAGGTTGATGCAGCACGCTGTCAGCAGGCCCTCGATGATTTGCCCAGTGAAGATCGTGCCGCACTCGAGACAGCGGCGGCACGTATCCGTGAATACCACCTCCACCAGCGCCAAGAATCTTGGGAAAAGCTCGAAGCAGACGGTACGAAATTAGGCCAGCAGGTTAGGCCACTTGAGCGGGTGGGGATTTATGTCCCTGGCGGCAAGGCGGCCTATCCGTCCTCGGTATTAATGAACGCCATCCCTGCTCATGTTGCGGGGGTTGATGAAATTATTATGGTAGCCCCTGCGCCCGGTGGTGAAGTGGCGCCGATGGTCATGGCTGCTGCTGCGGTGGCCGGTGTTGATCGATTTTTCTTGCTGGGCGGGGCGCAAGCAATCGCCGCGCTCGCTTATGGTACAGAGACCGTGCCCGCCGTCGATAAAATCGTTGGCCCAGGCAATGCCTATGTGGCTGAGGCAAAGCGTCGTGTTTATGGCCATGTTGGCATTGATATGGTGGCCGGACCATCGGAGATTTTGATTGTTTGCGATGGCCAGACGGATCCGGAATGGATTGCGATGGATTTGTTTTCTCAGGCCGAGCACGATGAAGATGCACGCGCACTATTGATTTGTCCGGAAGCACGCTACTTGGATGATGTACAAGCGGCCATGGAGCGGTTATTGCCAGAGATGAGCCGCTCAGAAATTATTCGTGCCTCACTCGCTCGTCGTGGTGCGCTGATTTGTGTACGTGATTTGGCAGAGGCCGCAACGGTGACGAATATTATTGCCCCCGAGCATTTGGAATTATCCGTGGTGGAGCCTGAGCGACTAGCGGCTGAGATTAATCATGCCGGTGCAATTTTCTTAGGCCGCTATACGCCTGAGGCGTTTGGCGACTACTGCGCCGGCCCAAGCCATGTTTTACCCACTTCTCGAAGCGCACGCTTTGCTTCGCCACTTGGGGTCTATGATTTTTGTAAATCCACAAGCTTAGTTCAGTGCACACCCGAAGGCGCTTTGGCCTTAGGGCCTATTGCGTCCCGGATTGCACGGGCAGAAGGACTCACCGCGCACGCCCGATCGGCTGAGCTGCGGATGCAAGCGGATCATCAAAGCTAGTTAGTGAGGCTACCTATCGCTTAGCGTTGGGGTGGGCTTTGTGGCCCATCCTGGCTGAGATTGGTTGGACGCTCTGCCACGCGAATTTGCCATGTGAGAGATTTTTGATCGCGCTCACCCGTGAGTAGCACTTGGGTGTTGGGCGCCTGTTCAGTGACTTCACTGAGTAAATGTCTAACCGACTGCACGCGCTGCTCATTGATATGCGTAATAAAATCGCCCCGCTGTAGACCAGCCTCATCCGCGGGGCCACCCGGCAGCACGCCCGCCACGAAAACGCCTCGAGTTATATCGGCGACATCCTGAATTTGGACGCCAATCCAACCCCGAATGACGCGTCCATTTTCGATAATACCGGTCAGCACTTTCTGAGCGAGCCGAGCGGGGATGGCAAATCCGATGCCCATAGAACCACCGGATTGGCTAAAGATTGCCGTATTAATGCCAATGACTTCACCGCGGGCGTTGACTAAAGCGCCCCCGGAGTTGCCAGGATTAATCGCGGCATCGGTCTGAATGAAATTCTCAAAGGTATTAAGACCTAATTCACTTCGCCCAAGGGCGCTAATAATTCCCTGCGTTACGGTTTGGCCAACGCCAAAAGGATTACCGATTGCAAAGACAACATCACCAACGCGTAATCCTTCGGTAGGCGCCAGAGTAATGTGGGGCAGTTCATTGGTGTCGGCTTTGAGTACGGCAAGATCAGATTCCGGATCGCTGCCAACTAAACGAGCAGGAATAGTGCGGCCATCAGCAAGCATTATCTGAATTTGCTCTGCGCCTTGAATAACATGATTGTTGGTCAGTAAATGACCGGCATTGCCCACCAGCACCCCTGAGCCAAGCGATGTATCGAGCGCCGGATCGGGGACGGCGTCTGTGCTGCCAAAAAGTTGATCAAACAACGGGTCGTCAAATAGGACATTGCGTGGGTCTGGACTGCGCGTGGCGGTGTAGATATTAACAACCGAAGGGGCAGCACGATCGATGGCATCAGCATAAGAGAATGGACGCTCTGCGCTCGCCTCGGTGGATGTACTAACCCCATTAGATTGATCAACACGCACCACCGGGCGGCGTTGGTCTAGAATCTCAGGCGCCAACCACACAACGGCAATGGCAACAATGAGTCCAACGAGAACATAGCTTAAAACGAATCGAGTGAATCGTTTACGGATCATCTTTTATACTCGAGCGGTTTTTGTATTGAATTAGGATTTTTATGATACATCGTCAGGCGCTTATCGATTATTTAACCAGCTTACTAGAGCCAAACGCAGGGCGCGATTATTGCCCAAATGGCCTGCAAGTTGAAGGCAAAGCCCATATTCAACGGTTGATCACCGGGGTTACAGCCTCAAAGCGATTGTTGCAACGCGCTATCGATGCCAATGCCGATGCAGTGCTTGTTCACCATGGGTATTTTTGGAAAGGTGAGGAGGCAGCGATCACGGGCATGAAGGCCCAACGCATTAAACTGCTCATAGAAAATGAGCTTAATTTATTGGCCTACCACTTGCCCTTAGATATCCATCCGCAATTCGGTAACAATGCATGCTTGGGTGCGCTTTTGGGCGTGGAGTGCCGGCCACCGGTCAGTGTTGGCGGTGTGGATGGCTTGCTTTGGCATGGGCGCTTGCCTGAGCCAATCAGCCCCAGCACGTTAAGCGCACGGCTTGCCGATGGGCTGGGGCAGTCGCCTGTTCATATCGAGGTTGAGGTTGCGCCGATTAAGACAATCGCCTGGTGCAGTGGCGGCGGGCAAAAGTTTATCCAAGCGGCTGCCGCGCTTGAGGTTGATGCCTACATCAGTGGTGAGATATCAGAACAAACCACTCATGAAGCGCGCGAATTAGGCCTCCATTATTTTGCCGCCGGACATCACGCCACCGAGCGCGCAGGTGTTAAAACGGTGGGTGAGCATTTAGCCGATCAGTTTGAAATTGAGCATGAATTTATTGATGACCCCAATCCCGCATGAATATTGGGGTTTGAGCAGGTTTTGCGACGCTTTTTAAAATCATTTCAGCTTGACGAAAAAGGCATAATGTACGATTCTAGAGGCCCAAAAGAATGGTTCACCCACGCAGGGGAATGTCGATGTCCCAGGAAGGTGCTAGCAACAGCCGACGGCGGTTTTTAACCGGCGCGGTTGCTGTTGTCGGCGGGGTTGGTGCGGCCTACACAGCCGTGCCGTTTCTTGCTTATTGGAAGCCGAGCGCAAGAGCGCGTGCAGCCGGTGCGCCGGTTGAGGTTGATACGCGTACGTTAGAGCCGGGCCAAAAGATTAACCTGACATGGCGGGGGCAGCCGGTATGGGTGATTCGCCGCTCCGAAGCAGCACTTGAATCGCTAGCGGCGGTTGAAGATGAATTAAGCGATCCGCAGTCCAATGTGGCCTCGCAGCAGCCGGATTACACGCAGAATGCGCACCGCTCAATCGATCCTGAATTTCTTGTTATCGTCCCAATTTGTACGCATCTAGGTTGTATTCCCTCCTATATGCCACAGGCGGGTTCCTTAGATGCAGACTGGCAGGGCGGATTTTTTTGCCCTTGTCATGGGTCAAAGTTTGATCTAGCAGGCCGGGTCTACAGTGGCGTGCCTGCACCGACTAATCTTCAAGTTCCTCCGCATCACGTCGCCGATGGCGGTCGATTGGTGATTGGGGAAGATCCGGAGGCAGCGGCATGAGTGATGCAGTAACGAAGGCCCAAGGCGGGCTGCTTGGTTGGGTTGATGCGCGCTTCCCGCTCACCAAAATGTGGAATGAGCATGTTGGTGAGTATTACGCACCTAAAAACTTCAATTTTTGGTACTACTTCGGCGCGTTATCCCTGTTTGTTTTAGTCAACCAGCTCCTGACCGGGATTTGGTTGACGATGAACTACAACCCATCCGCGGAAGGTGCATTCGATTCGGTCGAATACATCATGCGGGATGTTGAATGGGGTTGGTTGATTCGCTATATGCACTCCACAGGGGCATCGGCGTTTTTTGTGGTGGTTTATTTGCACATGTTCCGCGCCCTGCTCTATGGGTCTTATCAGAAGCCGCGAGAGCTTATTTGGATTTTCGGCATGATTATTTACCTCGTGCTTATGGCCGAGGCATTCATGGGTTACTTGCTGCCTTGGGGACAAATGTCCTATTGGGGGGCTCAGGTCATCATTTCGCTGTTTGGTGCAATCCCGTTTGTAGGAGAGGAACTCGCTGTTTGGATTCGGGGTGATTTTAATATCTCCGGGGTGACCTTAAACCGATTCTTTGCCCTCCATGTGGTGGCATTGCCACTAGCGCTAGTCGGATTGGTGGTCTTCCACATCCTTGCACTGCATGAGGTAGGATCAAATAATCCCGACGGCGTCAACATTAAGGATCATAAAAATAGCAAGGGTAATCCTAAAGATGGCATTCCCTTTCATCCTTACTACACGGTCAAAGACACGTTTGGCCTAGGTGTATTTTTAATCTTTTTTAGTGCGGTGGTCTTTTTTGCGCCCGAGATGGGGGGGTTATTTTTAGAGAAGCCTAATTTTGAGCCAGCGGATCCGCTACAAACGCCTGCACATATTGCACCGGTTTGGTACTTCACAGCGTTTTATTCCATCTTGCGCGCCATTCCCGATAAGTTCGGTGGCGTCATGGCGATGGGGCTTGCGATATTCCTACTCTTTTTGCTGCCGTGGATTGACCGAGGGCGCGTGCGCTCGATTCGGTATCGAGGCTTAGGCCATAAAATCGCACTCGGATTGTTTGCTGTCGCTTTTGTCTGCCTGAGCTATCTCGGTCTGCAGGCGCCATCCAACATCTACTTTGGTTTGACAGTAACCACTTGGGCGCAGATTTGGACGGCCGTCTACTTTGCCTTCTTTATCTTCTTGTTCGTCTACACCGCATTTGGATTTGAGCGAACGCGACCGGTGCCAGAGCGGGTGACTGAGTGATGAGAAAGCTTGCCTTATGCCTGCTCATCGCGCTTGTCCCAGCAGCTGCTTATGGCGCAGGTGCTGGTGGTGATTACATGGACGCTCAGGTGGATGTCTCTGATCAAGGTTCTTTGCAGCGTGGGGCTAAGCTTTTTGCCAATAATTGCATGGGCTGTCACTCGGCCAAGTATGTGCGCTGGAATGCTTTGCCTGAGGCCTTGGGTGTACCGATGGAAATGATCGAAGAGAATTTGATCTATGGTAGTTACCAAGCAGGCGACACCATTAATGCTGCGATGCGCTCGACGGATGCTGCCGAGTGGTTTGGGGCGGCGCCTCCTGATCTGTCGCTAACAGCAAGATCGCGTGGAGCGGACTGGGTCTATACCTACCTAAACAGCTTCTATCGTGATCCCGATGCAAGCATTGGCTGGAACAACACGCTACTGGCCAACTCGTCCATGCCGCATGTTTTATGGCGGCTTCAGGGCGTGCCAGAAGCACGTTATGAAGAGAGTCAAAATGGCCTTCAAGTCGCAGGGATTCGTGTTCCAGAGGCTCAACAGGGTATGCTCTCTGAAGCGGAGTACCATCAAGCGACCCGTGACATTACGAATTACATGGCCTTCATGGCCGAACCGGTGCGTGCAAAGCGCCAGGAGATTGGCGTTTGGGTGATCGGATTTCTCGTGATCTTTACCGTACTGGCGTATTTCATGAAGCGCGAATACTGGAGGGATATCCACTGAGTCGGCAAGCAGACGAAGTGACCCCCGGCGCCGCCGCTTTGAGTCAGCGAACGAGCATCGGCTTGTATAGTGATCCATCCAGTGCGGATAGTCACCGCGTGCGGCTTGTGCTAGCGGAAAAGGGTATTAATGTGGAGGTCGTTGAGGTCTCAGCCGATGGCCCCCAGCCTGAAGACTTAGCCGCACTCAATCCCTATGCGGAAACACCAACGCTCGTCGATCGTGATTTATCGCTCTACGATGCCCGAGTCATTTGTGAATATCTTGATGAGCGCTTCCCACATCCGCCGTTGATGCCAATTGACCCGGTTTCACGGGCAAAAGCCAAGTTAGTTATCTCAAGAATAGAGCGTGATTGGTACGACTTGCTAACGCATCTTGAGCGTCAAGATAAGCGTCGGCGGGCGGCGGCACGGCGCGAACTGGCGGAAGGCCTTGCTGCAAGTGCCGATGTATTTGCCTCGGGTACGGCGTATTTCCTAAGTGATGAAATTACCATGATGGACTGTGTCCTAGCGCCCCTACTTTGGCGGCTGACTTACTATGGTGTGGAGTTGCCCGCGGAGGCTGAAGCCATTCAGGCCTACGCGGAACGTTTGTTTGCACGAGAGGCGTTTATGGAAAGCCTGACGGCCACCGAGTTAGGTATGCGCACGATCTAATGACTCCGAGTCGGCCGTATTTGCTGCGCGGGCTTTACGAATGGATTGTGGATAACGGAATGACACCACATCTACTCGTCAATGCCGAAGGTGAGGGCGTCTCTGCGCCCATTGAATTTGCGCAATCTGGCCGTCTCGTGCTTAACGTCTCCCCGAGCGCCGTCCGTGACCTGAGTTTGGCTAACGATGCGGTCAGCTTTAACGCCCGCTTCGCGGGAAAACCGCAGCAAGTTTTTGTGCCAATCGCTGAAGTGATGGCCGTCTATGCCCGCGAAAACGGTCGCGGTATGTTATTTAGTGATGAAGATGGGGGCGGTGAGCCGCCACCTAGCGGCGATAATCCATCGGATGAGAAGCCCACCCAATCAGGGCCAGGCTTGCGTGTCGTTAAGTAGAAAAATCCTGCTTAATGACCAAAAAGTTGACGGTCAATTAAATCACATAAGCAGTGAATAGCGAGTAGGTGGACTTCTTGGATGCGAGCGGTTACCTCAGCGGGCACACGAATCTCGACATCACCCTCGATTAGCTTCATTGCCATCACTCCACCATCTCGACCACTTAATGCGACCACGCGAGCGCCACGGTCATGTGCCGCTTCAATCGCGCGAACGATGTTTTCACTCCCGCCACTGGTGCTGATGGCTAAAACCACATCGCCTGTGTGCGCGAGTGCCCGAATTTGGCGTGAAAAAATATCGCGAAAGTCATAGTCATTCGCGATTGAGGTGATCGTTGAACTGTCGGTGGTCAGTGCAATAGCGGGCAAGCCAGGGCGTTCCATTTCAAAGCGATTGAGTAACTCGGAGGAAAAATGCTGTGCATCGCCCGCTGAACCCCCATTGCCACAAGAAAGGATTCTGCCCTCGCGCTGAAGGCAGTCGGCCATCATTAAGCCGGCTTGCTCAATAAACGGGCTAATTTGATCAAGGGCAGTTTGCTTCGCCTCGATACTCTCATGGAATTGTTGCGCAATGCGTTCGCTATGGTTCATGGAAAGCGTACTTCCTTTTGTCTTATTCGATTTTTGCTTTGTGCGCCGAAGGTTGACTTAAACATCATCCTCCATTCATGGCTGAATCGTTATGGTTGGTCATGCGTATTGAGCAAAGCTTGTAATCCATCTTGGGTAACAGTAGCCGGCTGCAAATTGCGTTTCACCTGCCGTTTAGCGTTGATGTAGAGCTCACCGGTGGCGGCAGGTAGCCGAAGTTGAGCATGTTCCTCAAGTAAGGCAACGCTGCCGAGCAATCGATAGCTATCCACCCCCAACGCTAAAAGCTCACCCAATGGGAGCGCTGATTCCTCATCACTGGCCTCAATGAGCGCTGCTCGCGCGCCCTTGCTCAGCGAATCCTGAGCGCTGCCAAGCAGCCATGGCATAACCGGCATAGTCACCTTGGCTAGGTCATCATGTGCCGCGCTACTGGGCGTTGATGGATAGCTCTCGCTGGTCGCGAAGATGGGTAATCCAATGCCGCGATGAAAGCGCAATTGCGGTACGGCTAATCGGGCTGGCCCATTAAATGCGGCGAGGAATACGGCTTGCATATCCCGCCGACGTCGCGGCTCAAAGACAAACCGTTCTCCGGTGATTGAGCGAAGCCGTGCATAGCGCGCTGCGCTTGTGTCCAAATTAAAGAGCGCCTGAATGGGCACGCTCATATCATCTTCATTCGGTGGGTAATTTTGCTGCTCGAGTATTTCACCATCTGCAGCTTCAAAGGCCTGCGTGAACCGACGTGTCACTCGCTCTCCCCAGTCGCTGGAACTCCCTAGCACGCCAATGCGCTGAAAGCCCATCCGCTGGACTAAGGCTGCAGCCGCCTCGGCTTCATCCTCTGGGGAAAGACCAAACTGATAGGTGTTATTGGGTGCTCGAAAATCATCGATGCGATTAAGCGCGATCAGTGGGGCGGTGATTGTGCTGTTGTTTAATAGTTCACGCACGGATTCTTTGGCGAGAGGGCCAATGACCTGACCGGCGCCTTCGGCCACTGCCCGACGATAAGCGAGCGACGCTAATAGCCCCTCGCTGCCGACATCAATAAACTGCAAGCGCGTATTCTTTTGTCGGTCCGCGGGTGAATGATGGGCGGCAAGTATTCCGCGCTGAATGGCTTGCCCGGCGGTGGCTAGATCACCGCTGAGTGGCAATAGCACGGCAACATGACGTGCTGGGGAAAGGGCAGCCCGTTGCGTTGCTAAGATGCGAGTGGCTAGGAGCTCGCCGGCGACCAAGTCCGTTGCATCATGTCGCCATGCGTTAACAAAACGGGCCGTCGCCGATGGCTCGAGTAGGCGCTGTTTTACCCCCTGCGCCCGCGCGAGCCAAGTTAATGCCGGTTGATTGCGTGTGCGCTCGGCAGCCTCGGTAAGCTGTTCGGTGGAGGTGGCCATCAACGCTTGCCAAAGTGCTGCCTCGTTCGCGAGCCGAGCGGTAAATCCACGATGCAATTGGCCGGCTGCTAGGCGCTGCTCTAGCGCCGCTAATGCTTGGTCGTTGGCTGCCAGTGCCTCGGCAAGCGCTTCACGGCGATAGGGCTCGAGACGCTCAGGCAATTGCCCGGCGAGCTCAAAGAGCAGCTCAGCTTGACGATTGGGGCGCCGATGATTATCCAATAAAAGCCCAATGAATTCAGCGCTGGCGCGTTGTTGCGCGTTCGCTGTACGTTGTCCAGCGCTAATCAGTGCTTCTGCCGGTGCGGTGTCATTTAACTGCAGGGCAAAAAAAGCAGCCTCGAGCTTAAGTCCAGCAGCAGCTTGCGCTGGTGCTTGTTCTGCAGCCATATGTAGAAGTGTTACCGCACTGGTTAAATCACCCACGGCAAGGGCAGCCTCGGCATCAGCGGTAATCGGCGAGCGATAAATGGGCGCTGGACCAGCGTCCTGCCTTGGCATGGGAGCGCAGGCCACCACCAATATTCCCATCCATAACGATGTCATGCACAACCGAGCTTTAGACAAGGACAATTCTCGCGGTGATAAGCACTGCCGGTTAGACTTCCCCGTAAGGATTGCAGTATCGATTCCGGGGATAAATTGTGTCAAACCAAAGCGGCCGTTTGTTTATTGTAGCCACCCCGATTGGCAATCTGGGCGATATCACTGAGCGCGCCCGCGAGATCTTGGCCGGAGTGGATCGTGTTGCTGTTGAGGATACCCGCCATAGTGGGCGTTTGCTCGCAAAACTAGGGATCCGTCGGCCATTATTGAGTGTGCATGAGCATAATGAACTCAGCCGCGTTGATCAGGTGATTGAGAAGATTCATGGGGGTGAGGATATTGCGCTCATTAGTGATGCCGGAACGCCACTCATCAGTGATCCGGGCTATCGCTTGGTAAAAGCGGCGAAAGCCGCCGCGATTGAAGTATTAACCATTCCTGGCCCCAGCAGTGTTATGGCGGCGTTATCCGTGTCAGGCCTCCCAACGGATCGATTTACTTTTGAGGGCTTTTTGCCGGCTCGCGCAGCCGCGCGGCAGCGTCGACTCAAAGCACTGGCTAGGCTAGAGCAAACATTGGTGCTCTTAGAGGCTGGCCGACGGGTGCCGCAAGCGTTGCATGATCTAGCCCACGCGCTGGGTCCCAATCGAGAAGCCGCCCTTTGTCGCGAGCTGACTAAGCGCTTTGAGACTACCGAGACCGACACCTTGGAGAGATTAATCCAATGGATTGCAGCGGACTCAGATCGCACACGTGGGGAGTTTGTGATTGTGGTGGCCGCGGGTGAGTCGGCAAACGCCATCGAGCACGCTGAGTTACCGCCAATTACAGAAATCTTAAGTCTTTTGCGCCATGAGGGGTTAGGCGCTAAGGCGGCTGCCCGCGTTGCGGCCCGTCTGACGGGGCAATCAGCCAATGCGCTGTATACTCTAGCGATTGCTGCTGGATCGGATGCAACCAAACCCTCAGATTAGGTTATCGGGTGTTAGACTGCGCTCGGAAGTCGGCCGGGCAGCCGCTACGTGAACAGCGTGGAGGAAAGTCCGGGCTCCATTGGGCAGGGTGCCAGGTAATGCCTGGGCGGCGTGAGCTGACGGAAAGTGCCGCAGAAAATATACCGCCGATGGCGTTCCTTTTAGGACGCACAGGTAAGGTTGAAATGGTGTGGTAAGAGCGCACCGCGCGGGTGGCAACACTTCGCGGCAAGGTAAACCCCACTCGGAGCAAGACCAAATAGGGGGGCATACGCGTGGCCCGCGCGGCTCCCGGGTAGGTCGCATGAGGTGTCTGGTGACAGGCATCCTAGATGAATGGCTGCTCTCGACAGAACCCGGCTTACAGGCCGGCTTCCACTTTTCTTTATTAAAGCGAATTCTCGCTTCTATTCTTAAATCAATGTTTTAAAAACTTATTTTTCGGCTGACTTATGTTCCTTAGGCCTCGCTTTCTCAGGGTGGCGTAAGTCACTGTCATATTGGGAAAAATTCATTATTTGTCGGCTTGACGCCGATGAATTTGCTGTCTAGAGTGTGTCCGGAAGTGGGAAGAAGTGGCAAAGAATGGTGAATTAGGGTAGATCGAGGGTTAGCCGGTGTTTCGTGGTGTTACGCATATCAATCTCGATGCAAAAGGGCGGATTGCATTCCCAAGCCGCTATCGAGAGCGGCTGAGCGAAATCTGTGATGGCAATTTGGTCGTTACAGTGGATCGCGATCACTGCCTGCTGGTTTACCCCCTGCCTGAGTGGGAGCGCATTGAACAAAAATTAGTGCGTTTACCTAGCCTTAATCGCAGCGCTCGGCGTTTGCAGCGGTTACTCATTGGTCATGCAACTGAGTGCCAACTTGATGGCAGTGGCCGCATTCTATTGCCGCCGCCACTAAGAGGTTTTGCTGGGTTAGAGAAACATACCGTTTTAATAGGCCAGGGCAATAAGTTTGAGCTCTGGGACGAGCAGGCTTGGACGCATCGGCGTGATGAGTGGATTGCCGAGGCAGCCGAGTCTGAGGAGCTTCCAGGTGACCTTGAATCATTATCACTATAGGTCTCTGCCATGAGTCAGGACGGCCCTGTTCACCAACCCGTTATGCTCGAACGCGCGGTCGCCGCCCTCACGCCGCAGGCCGGCGGTACCTATGTCGATGGAACCTATGGTCGTGGTGGGCATGCCATGGCGTTGCTTTCTGCGCTCGATAATAGCGCCTGCCTGTGGTTGGTTGATCGTGACCCTGATGCGATTGCGCTTGCACAGGCTCGGCATGGAGATGATCCACGGTGTCATATTTTACAGGCCAGCTTTGCTGATGTGGGTGAGCATTTACGCGCAGCGGGATTGGCTGGGCGAATTGCCGGAATTTTACTCGATCTGGGCGTCTCATCACCGCAATTAGATGATCCAGAGCGCGGATTTAGTTTTATGCGCGAAGGCCCTCTCGATATGCGCATGGATAACACGCAGGGCGAGACAGCGGCGCAGTGGCTAGCGCGAGTTGATGAAGCAACGCTAATCGATGTGTTACGCCGCGATGGCGAAGAGCGTTACGCGCGCCGTATTGCCAGCGCGATCTGTCAGGCGCGGCAAGCCGGAGAACTACCCCAAACAACAACCGCTTTGGCGCAGTTAATTGCCAATGCAGTGCCACGTCCCGAACCCGGCAAGCATCCAGCGACTCGTAGTTTTCAGGCTATCCGTATTCACCTCAATGACGAGCTCGGTGCGCTCGATCGTCTACTCGATGATGTCTGCGAACTACTTGGCCCTGCCGGACGTCTTGTCGTGATTAGTTTTCATTCGTTGGAAGATCGCCGGGTAAAACGCTTTATTGCGCGTCACTCCCAAGTCGGTGATCTGCCACCGGGTGCTGGCATGGTGCCACCCGAGAGACAGCCGCGGTTGCGCCGCATTGGTGGTGCGCAACGTCCGGATGGCATGGAAATTAGCGCGAACCCTCGTGCCCGCAGTGCCACCCTTCGAGTCGCGGAGCGCTTGCGATGAAAAGCGCAATGTTATGGGTAATCATTCTGACGGTGGCAGTTGTCACTTCAGCCATTGCGGTGGTGGAGGTCAAACACCAAGCCCGGCGTTTATTTGTTGACCTAGAGGCCCAGTACGACGAGCGCGATCGATTGAATACGGAGTGGAGCCGATTACGCCTTGAGCAGGGGGCGCTAGCAACACACTCACGTGTTGAGCGCTTAGCGCGGGAGACGTTGCAAATGCGTCAGCCGACTAGCGAGACGACCCAGCTCATTGAGATTGATGCGAGCGGGGCAAGCCAATGACTCGCGAAGTCCAACAACCCATGCCATTGCCCGCCTGGCGTCGCGGACTGGTCACTCTCGTGTTGCTGGTGCTGCCCGTACTGTTACTGGGTCAAGGTATATCCCTGCAACTTCTCGAAGGTGACTTTCTGCAAGGCCAAGGCGATCAGCGGCATTTGCGGGTTGAAGTCCTGCCGGCGCACCGTGGCGCTATTCATGATCGACATGGCGAGCCGCTCGCGATTAGCGCACCAGTGGATACGGTTTGGGCAAATCCTGGTGTTTTGCTTGCGAAAGCTAAGCCTGAATCGCTATCCGAGTTGGCTGAGGTATTGAGCCTAGATCTTCGCGCCTTACGAGATGATTTAAAAAAACGTGAGACGCGAGAATTTATCTATATCCGTCGGCATGTGGACCCTCGCATTGCTGATGCCGTGATGGATCTTAAGCTCCCCGGTATTGCCTTACAGCGTGAGTATCGACGGTTTTATCCTGCCGGCGAGGTTACTGGCCATGTGCTGGGTTTTACCAATATTGATGATCGCGGTCAGGAAGGAATCGAGCTGACTTATGATGAATGGCTATCTGGCAGTCCGGGTGCCAAGCGTGTTCTGCGTGATCGTCGTGGCCGAAATATTGAGGATGTTGAGCGCTTACAAGAGCCTGAGCCGGGTCGTGATCTAACCCTTACCCTCGATCAACGTTTGCAATATATCGCTTATCGCGAGTTAAAAGCCGCGGTAGAGCGGCATGGTGCTCGGGGTGGGTCAGTGGTGCTGATGGACCCTACGACTGGCGAGATTTTGGCGATGGTCAATCAGCCGGCTTTTAATCCTAATCGCCGCTCAGATATTACCGGCGGGCGCTATCGTAACCGCGCGGTGACCGATACGTATGAACCGGGCTCAGTTATTAAGCCATTCACCATTGCCGCTGCACTGCGAAGCGGTGAGTACGTGGCCGATACGGCGGTGGATACAACACCTGGCGTGATGCGGGTTGCCGGACATGAAGTACGCGATGTGCGCGATTTTGGCCCACTTGATGTGGCATCTGTCCTTAAAAAATCGAGTAATGTGGGTGCGGCAAAAATCGCGCTCGATCTAGGCGAAGGCCAGGTCTGGCGAGTGCTCAATGAAGTTGGCTTTGGTCAGCCTAGCGGTGTGATGTTCCCGGGCGAGGCGAGTGGTCACTTATCAGCGATGCCAACGGAGCGACCCGTTGAGCGCGCCACGCTTGCTTTTGGGTATGGCGTTTCGGTCAGCAATTTACAATTAGCGCGGGCTTATTCTGCAATTGCAGCGGATGGACAATTGCCAAGACCACGGCTGCTCACCAACGCCAATGCAGCGGCGGCGGAATCAGTAATGTCAACCGAGGTCGCCACTGCGTTACGCAGCATGTTGGCGGCAGTTACCGAATCCGGTGGTACGGCGACGCAAGCGGCTATTCCGGGTTATCGAGTTGCTGGTAAAACAGGAACGAGTCGCAAAGCTGTGGCAGGCGGATATGCCGAGAGCCTCTATATCTCTACGTTCGCCGGCATGGCACCCGCCAGGGAACCACGCTTTGTGGCGGTGGTGAGCATTGATGAGCCAACTGGTGAGGATTACTACGCAGGCCCAGTTGCGGGGCCTGTGTTTAAGTCTGTGATGTCGGCTGCATTGCGTTTATATGATGTGCCGCCAGAAGATCCCACGAGTGCAGCTGCGTTGACCGTGGCGCAAGGAGGGCAGCCATGATGCCTGTCCGTCGCATCGATGATTTGCTAGCGCCATGGGTATCGGTATCCACAAACGCCACCTCACCACTTACGGGGATCAGTCTTGACTCCCGAGATGTCACGCCTGGTGGCTTATTTCTGGCACTAGCTGGAGCACATGTGCATGGCATCGATTTTCTTGACTCCGTATTAACGGCCGGCGCTGCGGTTGTTGTTTTTGAGCCCAGCGCTGGCGTATCGGTTGAGTCAATCACACAACGCTGCCAGGCCAAGGGCGTTCAAGCTATTGGCTTGCCTGATTTGCCGCGTTACGTCAGCGAGATTGCGGCACGATTTTACGGTTACCCCGGACATGAGTTACGTCTCATTGCGGTTACCGGCACTGACGGCAAAAGCTCGGTGGCACATTACCTTACACAAATATTTGACCGTTTAGGCAGCGATAGCGCGGTAATGGGTACGCTTGGGTGGGGGCGCTTGTCGGATTTACAACCGACTCAACACACCACAACCGATCCGATTACCGTGCAGGCGCGGCTTGCCGCATTGGTCGCTGAGGGTGTGCGCTCGGTTGTAATGGAAGTCTCCTCGCATGCGCTCGCACAATATCGCGTCGAAGCGGTGCCCTTTGCTACCGCTATCCTGACAACGATGGGCCGTGATCATTTGGACTATCACGGGTGTCTCGAGGCCTATCATGCGGCCAAGCGACGGTTATTCGCTTGGCCAACGCTTGAACTGCAAATCTTAAATTCAGACGATGCGGTCGGCCGCGAGCTCGCAGTCAGTGCCGATGCATCAAGCACTGTAAGGACATACGGCTGGGCGGCGGACGCTGATTATCGTCTAACCACTGCCCAACCTCGCCGCGACGGCTTGGATTTGGTCATTGACCATGCGGGCACCCGTTCGGCGATTCATTTGGCCTTGCTTGGGCGTTTTAATGCGATGAACGCGGTTGCGGCACTCGCCGCAGCGGTGGACGATCAGCCAATGCACTCGTTGCTACCAATTCTGTCTGAATTACAACCTGTGCCGGGTCGCATGGAGCGGTTTATTGCACCGGCTAAACCGCTTGTTGTGGTTGACTATGCGCATACACCAGGTGCGCTTGAGGCCGCTTTGACTGCCTTGCGTGAACACACCACCGGCAAACTTTGGTGCGTATTTGGCTGTGGCGGTGAGCGCGACCGAGGTAAGCGTCCTCTTATGGGCGAGGTGGCAGCGAGACTTGCCGATCATATTGTGCTGACCAACGACAATCCACGGGGTGAGCCGGAGGCGGGCATTATTGATGAGATTCGTGCGGGTATAGCAAACGGCCATGCCACCGAGGTAATTAGCGATCGCTACCAAGCGATTGCCAGTGCCATTAATCAAGCCGCGGCGGGCGATACCGTGTTGGTGGCGGGAAAAGGCCATGAGACCGAGCAGTGTTTAGCCGATCGTCGTCTAGACTTTAGTGATCGCGATACCGCCGATGCCTTGTTGCAGCGGAGGGCGAGCTAATGCGTGCGGTGCGATTACGCGTTCTTGCAACTGAGCTTGGTGGGCGTTGCCGTGGTGATGACATCGAGATAACCGGTGCGGCCATTGATTCGCGGCGTATTCAGCCGGGTGATTTATTTATTGCCCTGCCGGGCGAGCATGCCGATGGTCATGCCTTTGTTGAGGCAGCCATTGAGGCGGGTGCTAGTGCTGCAATGGTGCGTGATTTCATCGCGGCCGATGTGCCGCAGTGGCGCGTTGATGATCCCTATCGCGGTTTAATCGAGCTTGCCTGTTGGGCACGTGCGTCAATCAACGCTCGGGTGATTGGCGTTACCGGCAGTAATGGTAAGACCACGGTTAAAGAAATGTTGGCCCGTATCCTCAATGAACAGGGCGCTACTCAGGCCACGTTAGGCAATCTGAATAATGAACTCGGGGTCCCGCTAACCCTCTGTCAGCTCTGCCCAAGTAGTCGTTATGCAGTGATTGAGATGGGCTGTGGGCGTACGGGTGATATTGCCTTGTTGGCGAGTTGGGCACGGCCCGACATTGGACTTGTGAACAATGTCTCGGCGGCGCATTTAGCAGGCTTTGGCAGCGTTGAGGCCATCGCGCACTGCAAAGGTGAGTTATTCACTGCGCTCTCTGCCGATGGTTATGCGGTGGTTAATGCCGATGATCCGTACGCTGCGCTTTGGGAGGAGCAAGCTGCGCACTGCCGCATTGTTCGGTTTAGCTTGCGCGGTGAAGCTGCTGAGGTGAGCGGCCAAGTGCTTGAGGATGGACGCTTGAGGGTGTCTTTCCCCGCAGAAGAGATAACGCTTAGCGTGCCGCTTGCCGGCAGGCATAATCACTACAACGCGCTGGCTGCGGCAACCACCGCTTGGGTAGCGGGTGCGAGTACCACGGCAATTCAGGCGGGTTTGGCTCAGGTAGAGCCTGTGGCTGGGCGCCTGCAAACCCTGCAGGGGCCAGTTGGCAGTCAACTTATCAATGATAGCTACAACGCGAACCCCGCCTCGTTGCGGGCTGCACTAGAGACAGCAACGACTGATGACGCTCGTGTTTGGCTGGTCCTTGGCGATATGGCCGAGCTTGGAGAGGACGCCGGCGCATTTCATTTTGAAGCGGGTTTGTTTGCCCGATCTTTAGGCGTAGAGCGCTTATACACCCTAGGCCCATTGAGTGCGCAGGCCGCCACCGCATTCGGTAAAAACAGCTATAACGCTAAAGACCATGCGGCGTTGATTGCGCAGTTACATAGCGATTTGCGCTCTGATGTGCGGGTGTTAATAAAAGGCTCCCGCGCCGCACGAATGGATCAAGTGGTCGCGGCATTATCTGAACCAACGGGCAAGGAGGGTGCGGCATGTTGTTAATGCTAGCGGATTGGCTTGCCGGTTTTTACAGCGCGTTTAATGTTTTTCAATATCTGACCTTTCGGGCCATTTTAGGCACGCTCACTGCATTAGGTATTGGGTTAATTGTTGGGCCTTGGCTCATTCGCCGACTTAAGCGCTATCAGGTAGGCCAACAAGTTCGTGAAGATGGTCCAGTTAGCCATTACGCCAAGGCCGGTACACCTACCATGGGCGGTGCGCTGATGCTGGTGGGTATTGCCACGGGCACATTACTGTGGGGAGATCTCACCAGTCGGCACGTCTGGTTGGTGCTCATCACGACGCTCGTGTTCGGGTTGATTGGGGGCGTTGATGACTGGTTTAAGCTCACTCGCGGCAGTAGTGAAGGGTTAAGCGCGCGGACGAAGTTTTTCTACCAGAGCATCGCGGGGCTGATCGCCGGTGCCGTGCTCTACCTCACCGCTGCAACACCCATAGAAACCAGCTTTATCCTGCCTTTACTCAAAGATGTAGCCATTCCGCTTGGCAGCTTAATGATTCCACTGACATGGCTTGTCGTTGTCGGCGCCTCAAATGCGGTTAATCTCACCGATGGCCTTGATGGCCTGGCGATTATGCCCACGGTATTAGTCGCCGGCGCGTTAGGCGTATTTGCGTATGCGAGCGGCAATATTAATTTTTCTGATTATTTGGGTATCCCCTATGTCGCCGGTGTGGGCGAGCTCATTGTCTTTGCCGGCGCCCTGGTGGGCGCGGGGCTTGCGTTTCTATGGTTTAACACCTATCCAGCGCAAGTATTTATGGGGGATGTGGGTGCGCTGGCGTTAGGTGCGGCACTCGGCATGATCGCCATGCTCGTCCGTCAGGAGGTGGTGTTATTCATCATGGGCGGTGTGTTCGTTGCTGAAACGGTCTCTGTGATGCTGCAGGTGTTTTGGTATAAGCAGACCGGGCGCCGAATTTTCCGCATGGCACCACTACATCATCACTTTGAACTCAAGGGTTGGCCGGAGCCGCGGGTGATTGTGCGGTTTTGGATTATCTCAGTCATTCTTGTTTTGGTGGGTCTTGCGACCCTGAAGCTGCGGTGATGGCGGAGGGGCTTATGATAACGCACCAAGCGCTCGATGCCGTTATTGTGGGGCTGGGTGAGTCTGGGTTTGCGTGTTTTCAACATCTGCGCGAGCAGGGCTTAGCCGTGGGCGTGGTGGATACGCGTGAGCAACCACCACGGGCCCCGGATTTGAACGCGCAATATCCGGATGCTTGCTATGCCTTTGGCGGCATGGATGTTGACTGGCTAATGGATGCGCAGGCGTTGGTATTAAGCCCCGGCATTGATCCGCGAGATCCGCTAGTACAGCGTTTTGCTGAACAAGGCGGGCAAATAACCGGTGAGATCGAGCTTTTTGCGCGTGCGGTGAGCGCACCGGTGATTGCGATTACTGGCTCCAACGGCAAAAGCACGGTCACAGAGATGCTCGCGGCAATGGCGGCTAAGGCGGGTATTTATGCGGCTGCCGGTGGCAATTTAGGCCCGCCCGCTCTGGATTTACTGCGTGATCACCCGCAAGCGGAATGCTACATCCTAGAGCTCTCAAGCTTTCAATTAGAAACAACCTGCACACTGAAACCGCGCGTCGCAGCGGTGCTGAACCTAAGCCCTGATCATCTTGATCGCTATACGGATATGCGCGCTTACGCCAACGCCAAAGCGCGCATTTTAAAAGGGGCGCGTCATGCAGTGCTCAATGTCGATGATGCGGCGGTTCGATCAATGGCCAAAACCGATACCGTTGTGAGTTGGTTTAGTGATCAGGCAACGGGACGCCCGGCTGGTTGGCGAGTTCAGGACGAACACGATGAGTCTTGGCTGTGTCATGGCGAGCGGCGGCTAATGGCCGCCTCTGAACTCTGTGTATTGGGTCGACACAATGCGGCTAATGCGCTTGCCGCGCTTGCGATTGGCCATGCAGCCGGATGGGATGAGTCTGCCATGATCGAGGCGCTGCGTGGTTTTACAGCGTTAGCGCATCGAACAGAATCGCTAGGCATTCATGGCGGACGCCTTTGGGTGAATGACTCAAAAGCCACCAATGTCGCCTCAGCGCTAGCCGCATTGCAGGGAATGACTGAGACGGTTGTTTTGTTGGCAGGGGGCCAAGGTAAGGACCAAGATTTTTCTGCACTAGGCCCCGCGCTGGCCGATAAAGGCCGAGCGGCTGTGTTGTTTGGGGTGGATGCCCCGCTGCTAGCCGATGCGCTTGCCTCGTGGGTGCCCGTGCATATTGTCGCGGATTTAAAGGCTGCCATGGTCAAGGCGATGGCAGTCTCCCAGCCGGGTGATGCGGTTGTGCTGGCGCCGGCGTGTGCAAGCTTGGATCAGTTTCGTGATTATCGTGAGCGCGGGGATTGTTTTTGTTCCCTGATAATGGAGGTGGCTAATGACTGAGGGCGTAATGCGGCCTCGTCTTGAGGCCATGCTTGGTTTTCGCCGTGGACTCCCGATTGAGCTTGATCGGACCTTGCTGATTGCGGTTTTGATCTTGGTGGGCATCGGTCTTGTCATGGTGGCATCAGCTTCGGTGGCCGTGGCAGAGCAAAACAATCGCGGACAGTTACACTTTTTGTTGCGTCAGATTTTGTTTTTGCTGCCAGCCGGGTTAGCGGCATTCGCGGCTTTTCAAATGCCGCTTGCCACGCTGCGGGTACTCTCTGGGCCGCTGTTATTGTTTGGTTTTTTCCTACTCATGTTGGTGCTTGTGCCCGGTGTGGGGCATGAGGCGAATGGTGCAACGCGCTGGCTGCCGTTGGGGCCGATTAATTTGCAGGTCTCAGAAGTGGCTCGGGTTTGCTTGCTGATCTACATGGCAGGCTATTTACAGCGCCATGGTGCCGCTCTAAAAACAACTGCACAAGCCCTTGTCTCGCCAGCGCTTATTTTGGCCTTCGCCGCGGTATTGCTTCTCGCACAGCCAGACTTCGGCGCTTTAGCCGTACTAGCCGCGACCATTGGGAGTGTGTTTTTTATCGCCGGACTGCCCATGTTGGTGGTCCTTGCACTGTTAGCCCTTGCGATAGGTCTTGGTTGGTTGTTGATTTTCTCATCGCCCTACCGCCTAGAGCGACTAACGGCATTTCGCGATCCATGGGCTGACCCATTTGATAGTGGTTTTCAGCTTGCTCAGTCATTAATCGCGGTAGGCCGTGGCGAGTGGTTTGGGGTGGGTTTAGGCAATAGCGTACAAAAGCTTTTCTATTTGCCTGAAGCGCATACCGACTTTGTCTTTGCGGTGTTAGCTGAAGAGCTTGGCTTTGTTGGAATGAGTGTTGTCATCCTGCTCTACGGTTTTATTGTTCTTCGTGCTTGTCGCATTGGTTCTGCGAGTTTTCAAGCCGGTGAGCATTTTGGTGGGCTGTTGGCCTATGGCATTGCGGTGAGCTTGGGCCTTCAGGCGTTTATTAACATGGGCGTAAATTTA
This sequence comes from Spiribacter sp., assembly GCA_031581365.1. Classification (GTDB taxonomy): domain Bacteria; phylum Pseudomonadota; class Gammaproteobacteria; order Nitrococcales; family Nitrococcaceae; genus Spiribacter. Next base: position 106,840 of record JAVLBI010000001.1, read on the forward strand.
GGACTCCTGCCAACAAAAGGGCTCACGCTGCCATTAATGAGTTACGGCGGTAGTAGCTTAGTCATGAGTGCGGCGGTGGTGGGAATACTTCTGCGAGTGGACCGCGAACGCCGGCAAAGCGAGCGCACGAGTAGTGCCATCGTTAATGGTGGTGGATCATGAGTGAGCGGCCGGTCATGATTATTGCAGGGGGCACAGGGGGGCATGTATTCCCGGCCTTAGCGGTTGCTCAAGTCTTGCATCAGCGAGCGATTCCCGTGGTTTGGTTAGGCACATCAATGGGGCTAGAGGCACGGGTCGTGTCGGAGGCTGGTTTTACGCTTGAGACCGTTAGCGTTAAAGGCCTGCGTGGAAATGGTTGGCGTGGTTGGCTTAAAGCGCCGTTAATTCTGCTGCGCGCGCTGCTGCAAACCTTAGCGATTATGCGCCGGTACAACCCGCGCGTGGTTTTAGGCATGGGGGGTTATGTTACCGGCCCAGGCGGCATAGCAGCGCGGTTGAGTGGGCGGCCATTAGTCATTCATGAACAAAATGCCATCCCAGGATTAACCAATCGACTTCTAGCACGCCTGGCACAACGGGTTCTAACAGGCTTAGATGCGCCGGTCGGCCGACCGGGTCAATCTGAGCTTATTGGGAATCCAGTTCGCGCTGAACTCACCGCGCTCGCCGCGCCAATGACGCGTTATCAGCAAGCGCGAACGCCGAGTCGGTTGTTAGTCGTTGGCGGTAGCCTTGGGGCATTGCGTTTGAACGAGGTGGTACCAGCTGCGCTCGCTCATATTCCCCTTGAGCAACGCCCAGAGGTGCTCCATCAAGCCGGACTGCGCACGTTAACGGCCGCCCGAGAGGCATATCAACGCGCCCATGTTAATGCGCAAGTCACCGCCTTCATTGAAGACATGGCAGCGGCCTACGCTTGGTGTGATCTGATCATTTGCCGGGCCGGCGCTTTGACCATATCGGAATTAGCGGTTGTCGGCGTCCCCGCTATTTTGGTGCCTTATCCGCACGCCGTAGACGATCATCAAAGTGCCAATGCCGGATTTTTAACCCAAGCCAAAGCCGCCGTCATGATGTCTGATGCGAGCTTGTCACCGGCGGCACTGGCCGCTGAATTATCCAACCTACTCAGCAATCATGAGCAACGGCTCACTATGGCCAACGCGGCGCGTGCGCAGGGCCGGCCAGAAGCTGCCCAGCAGGTGGCTGACATTTGTCTTGAGGTGGCGGCATGATCGATCGAATGAATCTTCAAGCCGGTGGCCCGGGGGCGATGGGTCAAGTAAGGCGCTTGCATTTTGTTGGTATCGGCGGCGCCGGTATGGGCGGGATCGCAGAGGTGATGCTTAATTTGGGCTATCAAGTCAGTGGTTCAGATTTGCGCGAGAACCCGGTTGTGAGTCACCTGCGCGATTTTGGTGCCGTGGTTCATATTGGTCATGACGCGAGCTATGTCGATGCGGCAGACGCCGTGGTGACATCGAGTGCAGTGACCGAGACCAATCCGGAGGTGGTTGCTGCTCGAGCCAAGCGTCTTCCTGTTGTTCCTCGAGCCGAAATGCTAGCCGAATTAATGCGGTTTCGCTTTGGCATTGCGGTGGCGGGCACCCATGGCAAAACCACAACAACGAGTTTGGTCGCGAGTATTTTAGCCGAGGCGGACTTAGATCCGACCTTTGTGATTGGTGGCCGGCTTAACAGTGCAGCGAGTCATGCGCGCTTGGGCGCGGGACGCTACCTCGTGGCTGAAGCGGATGAGAGCGATGCCTCGTTTCTTTATCTAAACCCAATGCTTGCCGTTGTCACCAACATCGATGCGGATCACCTCGAGACCTATGGTGGTGACTTTCAGCGCTTGCGCAGCACTTTTATCGAGTTCATTCACCATTTGCCGTTCTATGGCCTCGCGGTGCTGTGTGATGATGATCCGGAATTGCATGAGCTCATCAATGAGTTGGCACGTCCGGTTCGGACTTATGGCTTTGGCGAGCAGGCCGATTTGCGCGCGATGGACGTGGTGTCAGATGCCGGGCAAACGCATTTTACGCTGCATAACGCCGGTTATGAGCCGCTGCCGGTAACGCTCAATATGCCCGGGCGGCATAACGTATTAAATGCACTCGGCGCCATTGCCGTGGCGCGTGCACTCGATGTGTCCGACTCAGCCATTCAGCAGGCATTAGCGAGCTTTTCGGGCATAGGTCGGCGCTTTCAACAGCTAGGAACGCTGCCTTGTGGTGACGGCCAAGTGCGGTTAATGGATGACTATGCTCACCATCCCAAAGAAATTGCTGCGGTGCTCGAAGCGCTGCGAAGTAACTGGCCGGATCGGCGCTTAGTGATTGCTTTTCAACCGCATCGTTACAGTCGGACTCGCGATTTATTTGAAGATTTCGTGCGCGTACTCAGCGATGCAGATGTGCTGTTAGTAAGCGATGTTTATGCCGCGGGTGAAGCGCCGGTGTCCGGGGCGGATGCGCGGAGCTTGTGCCGTGCGATTCGGTCGCGTGGTCAAGTTGATCCGGTTTTTGTTGGTGGCATTGATGAGCTCTGCGAATTGCTGCCCGGCATGCTGCAGCCGAATGATGTAGTGATCACGCTCGGTGCGGGCAGCATCGGTGGGGCTTTACCACGATTAATTGAGCAAGCGGAGGAGCGGCTATGACCGCGCTGCGCGGAAGATTACGTGAGGCAGTGCCGATGGCGCGCTACACCACATGGCGCGTGGGTGGTCCGGCGGAGTGTCTGTTTGAACCGGCTGATGCGGCTGATTTGGGCGTGTTTTTAGCGAGCGATAAAGCGGCGCGTCCGTTTTTCTGGTTAGGACTAGGCAGCAATTTATTAGTCCGTGATGGCGGTCTTCGCGGGTCAGTCATTCGGTTACATCGCGGTCTTTCAGAGATTACCGATTTAGGCGCTGGGCGCGTGCAAGCTGGCGCGGGTGTCGCCTGCGCTAAATTAGCGCGCTGGTGTGGTCGTCAAGGCTATGCCGAGGCGGCTTTTTTGGCGGGAATTCCCGGCACCGTGGGCGGTGCGTTAGCGATGAATGCTGGCGCGTGGGGTGGCGAGACCTGGGCGCAAGTGGAGACGGTGGAGACCGTGGATGCCCGTGGTCATGCTCATCGACGGCATCGCAGTGACTATCAAGTCGGTTATCGCGAGGTTCAAGGCCCGGATAACGAATGGTTTACCACCGCGATTTTTCAATTCAGTCCGGGTGCGGATCCAACAGCGCTACAAGAGCATGTTCGCGAATTACTCGGTGAGCGAGCGCGGACGCAACCCACCGGTATGGCCAGCGGCGGTTCTGTGTTCCGCAACCCACCCGGTGATCATGCGGCACGTCTAATTGAAGCGGCGGGTCTTAAGGGGGTTCAGCAAGGCGGAGCGTGGGTTTCGGATAAACATGCGAATTTCATCGTTCATGACGGTGATGCCCGGGCAGCGGATATTGAAAATCTCATCGAGCATATCCAGCACACCGTTGAGGCCGCCTATGGCGTTCATCTGCAGCCGGAGGTGCGCATTGTTGGTGAAGAGGTTAGCCATGCGCATTGATGCTCAGCCAAATCCCGCACAGTTGGGCCGCGTCGCTGTGCTCTGCGGCGGGTATTCAGCGGAGCGAGAGATTTCGCTCGCTAGTGGCGAGGCTTGTTTAGCCGCCCTACAAGCGCGTGGGGTGGTAGCCGAGGCCTTTGATCCAGCAGCAAGATCGATAAGCGAGATGAAGGATTTTGATCGCGCTTTGATTGCGCTGCATGGCCCGGGCGGCGAGGACGGTAGCATTCAAGGCGCCCTTGAAACGCTCGCCGTTCCCTATACCGGCAGCGGTGTGCTTGGCTCGGCCTTGGCAATGGATAAGTTGCAAAGCAAACGCATATGGCAGGCCATGGGTTTGCCTACACCAGCATTTCGGGTTTTACACGGACCTGAGGATATTGAGCCGACGTTGACCGCATTGTCACTGCCGTTGTTTGTAAAGCCGCTTAATGAAGGCTCGAGCCTTGGCACCTCCCGCGTTGAGCGTAGCCAAGATTTGTTGGCGGCTTTTGAGACAGCGCGTGGCTTTGGCCAAACAGTGCTCGTTGAGCGCTGTATTGAGGGCCCTGAATACACCCTCGGTTTACTGAATGGCGAGGCGCTGGCGGCCATCCGCATTGAGGTGAGCGCCAACTTCTATGACTTCGAGGCGAAATACCGCTCAGATGCCACCCGAATGTTGATTCCGAGTGGCTTATCGGCCAGTCAAGAAAAGGCACTGACGGTCTTATCACAACAAGCGTTTACGGGCATTGGAGCGACAGGTTGGGGTCGGGTGGATGTGATGGCCGACGCCGCGGGGCAATTTTGGTTGCTTGAGGTAAATACGGTCCCCGGTATGACAGATCACTCTCTCGTACCGGAAGCGGCTCGGGCACACGGTATCGATCAGGAGGAGCTGGTCTGGCGAATCCTGCTGACTAGCTGGAGGCATGGTGAAATCCATTGATCAGGCGATTTCGACAAGGCACGCGGGTGCTAATAGGGATTGGTTTGGTGTTGGCGCTGAGCGCGGCAGCAACGGTCAGTCTCGAGCGCTGGAAAAGTGGCTGGTTAATGCCACTCGATACGGTGCGCTTCGACGGCGAGCTTGGCCGGCTGCAGGAGAGCGAGTTACGTCAAGCGGTTGCCGGCGCTCTAGGCGGCGGCTTTTTAGGAATCGATGTCGCGGGGATTCGGCGTTCAGTGGAGGCCTTGGCTTGGGTGGATACAGCGGCCGTGCGGCGGGTTTGGCCCGATGCATTGCAAATCACGATCAGCGAGCAAAAACCCATCGCGCAATGGGGCGAGACGGCATTAATGAATGCCAACGCGCATGTGTTCCGACCGCGCACCATTCCCAAGGATCTGATTCGGCTCGATGGACCGCCTGGCAGCGCTCAGCGGGTGCTCAAGCGCTATCGGCGGCTCCAGGAAATGCTCTCGGAACAAGGCTTAGAAGCTTCAGGATTGGCGCTCGACGAACGCCGGGCTTGGACGTTAACACTCACCAATGGTGGTGTTATTCAGCTTGGGCGCGAGGCGATCGAGGCTCGATTAACACGAATGCTCGCGGCATGGCCGCAGGTTTCACAAGCGCAAACACGCGCACTCGCGGTGGCGGATCTGCGCTATCCCAACGGTTTTGCCCTGCGTTGGCAGGACGAGGACTGAGGTAATGACAAAAAAGCAAGAACGCAATTTGCTGGTTGGCCTTGATATCGGCACGTCAAAGGTTGTGGCGATTGTTGGCGAGATGCAAGCCGATGGTGATGTCGAGGTGATTGGTATTGGCTCTCATCCCTCCCGCGGCCTGAAAAAAGGCGTCGTGGTTAATATCGAATCCACCGTGCAATCTATTCAGCGAGCGGTGGAAGAGGCCGAGCTAATGGCCGGCTGCCAGATCCACTCGGTCTACGCCGGCATCGCGGGCAGTCATGTTCGTTCACTGAATTCTCACGGCATTGTTGCGATTAAAGATAAAGAGGTGGCGAGCGGGGATGTTGATCGCGTCCTTGATGCCGCACGGGCAGTCGCCATCCCTGCTGATCAGGAAATCCTCCACACGCTGCCGCAGGAGTACATCATCGATAGCCAAGAGGGTGTGCGTGAGCCTATTGGTATGTCGGGCGTTCGGCTTGAAGCCAAAGTCCATATGGTCACAGGCGCGGTCAGCGCGGCGCAAAACATTATTAAATGTATTCGCCGCTGCGGCCTCGAAGTCGATGACATCATTCTTGAGCAATTGGCTTCGAGTCATGCGGTCTTAACCGATGATGAAAAAGAGCTGGGTGTGTGCTTGGTGGATATTGGGGGCGGTACAACCGATATCGCGGTCTTCACCGATGGGGCTATTCGCCACACAGCCGTGATTCCGATTGCTGGCGATCAGGTCACCAATGATATTGCGGTTGCGCTGCGCACGCCGACGCAAAATGCCAATGACATCAAAATTCGCTATGCCTGCGCGCTCTCGCAGCTTGCAAGTACGGACGAGACGATTGAAGTCCCTTCCGTTGGCGATCGGCCGCCACGCCGACTCTCACGCCAAACACTCGCTGAGGTTGTTGAGCCCCGATATGAAGAGCTCATGACACTGGTGCAGGCCGAGCTTCGTCGCAGCGGATTTGAAGATCTGATCGCTGCGGGTGTGGTGCTGACTGGCGGTAGCGCAAAAATGGAGGGCGCCGTTGAGCTCGCTGAGGAGGTTTTCCACTCCCCGGTGCGCTTAGGCTTGCCACAGCATATGACCGGGCTGACCGACGTCGTCCGCAATCCCATTTATGCCACGGGGGTAGGGCTGCTGCATTGCGGCCATCGCCACCGTGACGATAGACATCCGGATTTCTCCAGCAGCCGTCGCCATGTCGGCGCGGTCTGGGATCGGATGAAAGACTGGTTCAGGGGTAATTTTTGATTCGCTAGAGGAGGTCCAGCGATGTTTGAACTGATGGATTCATTTAACCAAAACGCGGTGATTAAAGTCATTGGTGTCGGTGGTGGCGGCGGTAACGCCGTTCAGCACATGGTGGCAGCGGATGTTGATGGGGTAGATTTTATCTGCGCCAATACCGATGCTCAGGCACTCAAAAACAGTGCAGCGCGAACCGCTCTGCAATTAGGCCAAGAGATCACGAAAGGCTTAGGCGCGGGTGCTAACCCCACGGTGGGCCGTAACGCCGCGGAGGATGATCGTGATCGTATCTCCGAGGTGTTAGACGGTGCGGATATGGTGTTTATCACCGCGGGTATGGGAGGTGGCACTGGAACGGGTGCTGCACCTGTTGTGGCTCAAATTGCTCGAGAAATGGGCATTCTTACCGTGGCCGTTGTCACCAAACCATTCCCGTTTGAGGGCAATAAACGCATGAGTATTGCCGAGGAGGGGATTGCTGAGCTCGAGCGCGAGGTGGACTCGCTTATCACCATTCCTAATGAAAAATTGCTTTCGGTTTTAGGTAAAGAGCTCACGTTGCTCAATGCCTTTAAATCAGCGAATGACGTTTTGCTGGGTGCAGTTAAAGGAATTGCAGAGCTCATCACTCGGCCTGGTCTAATTAATGTCGACTTTGCCGATGTGCGCACTGTGATGTCTGAAATGGGCATGGCAGTCATGGGGTCAGGTGAGGCGAGTGGTGAGAATCGTGCCCGTGAAGCGGCTGAACGAGCTATTGCTTGCCCATTGCTTGAAGATGCCAATATTGCCGGCGCGCATGGCATTTTGGTCAACGTCACAGCCGGACTTGATCTGTCTATTGGCGAATTCGATGAAGTGGGTAATGCCGTTAAGGAGTTTGCCTCTGATGACGCAACCGTTGTGGTTGGTACGGTGATTGATCCTGAGCTTGAGGGTGAACTGCGGGTCACGGTGGTTGCCACGGGGCTGGCGCCCACGCAGGCCAAAGAAGCACCGGTGGCCAGCCCACGTTTGGTCACACGAACGGCTAGCGGTGAGGTTGATTACGATGCCTTAGAGCGGCCAGCGGTGGCTCGTAAGCGGGCCGCAGCAGGCGGCGCAGCCGCGAGCACTGAGGGTGATATGGAATATTTGGATATTCCGGCCTTCTTGCGCCGTCAGGCGGACTAATGGGCTAAAAGCAGGTTTTTTCTAACATTTCTGTTACAGTATGTGCCCTTAATTTGGGGCACCGCCGCAGGACCGAACGAGAATGATTCAACAAAGAACGCTAAAAAATAGCATCCGGGCCACCGGTGTCGGTTTACATACGGGAGAGAAGGTTTATCTCACCCTTAGGCCAGCACCGGTGAACTCGGGGATTCGGTTTTGCCGAGTGGATCTTGACCCCGTTGTGGAAATTCCAGCGCATCCGGAGAATGTTGGCGATACCGTGCTGTCGACCTGTTTGAGCAAGGACGGCGTCCGAGTGGCTACCGTTGAGCATTTGTTATCCGCGTTGGCCGGACTCGGTATCGATAATGCGTATGTCGATTTATCTGCCCCAGAAGTGCCCATTATGGACGGTAGTGCGGGTCCCTTTGTGTTTTTGATTCGTTCCGCCGGCACTTTAGAACAAGATGCTGCCAAACGTTTTGTAAGAATCACGCATCCGGTTGTGATTGAAGACCCTGATGGTAAGCGCGTTAGCTTCGAGCCCTATGATGGTTTTAAAGTCAGCTATACCCTTGAGTTTGATCATCCGGTGTTTAAATCCGGTGAGCGAACCGCCGAAGTTGATTTTTCTTCGACATCTTTTGTGAAAGAAGTCAGCCGCGCGCGGACCTTTGGTTTTATGCGGGATATTGAGCATTTACGGCAAAATAACCTTGCACTGGGTGGCAGTTTAGATAACGCGATCGTGGTGGATGATTATCGCGTGCTCAACGAAGATGGTTTGCGCTATCAGGATGAATTTGCCAAGCATAAAATTTTGGATGCTATTGGTGATTTGTATCAACTCAACCGCAGTCTGATTGGTGCATTCCACGGGTATAAATCCGGCCACGAAATGAATAATCGGCTTTTACGCCAGCTACTCCAGCAGCGTGATTGTTGGGAAGAAGTGACCTTTGAGGATGAGGCTGAGGTGCCAATCGCTTACGATCAGCCGCTGCCGGTCGCCTAGTCCGGTTTTTTATGATCGCGCTCGGCCAGTCGTGCCAGCGCTGCAGCAAGTTTAGGATCTTCAATCCCGCGGGCCGCTTCTCTTAAAGTGGCGCCTGCCTGAGAGCTCATTCTTGGGCCGCCACGCCGAGGCCGCTCGGCGCGAGCGCTTTGCACGCGAATACGTAACTTTGCCGGTTCTACCCCAATGATCTGTTTAGCCTTTGCAAGCAGCGCTTGTTGTTGGGCACGCAGTGGCGTGGCCCACACGGAGCCTGTAACACTAACGCTAAGCGCCTCGGCGGAGATTGAGGCTACCTGCCAGTGGCCTTGCATCCGTGCCGGTAGGGTAGTGGCCAATTGTTGGGTGACTGTCTCCAAGCGAGCGGTCTCGCGATGAATATCGCTAAGCGCATTTTTCTCTTGCTGAATCACCCCACTTAAGCGGCTCGGACCCTTTCCTTTAGACTCGCTCATCATGGCTCCTGATTTTAGGCCTTTTGATGCGCTATAGTAACGCGTCATTCAACAAGCCCGATTGGACGCCCCATGCTGAGCGGAATCGCAAAAAAAGTCTTTGGTACACGCAACGATCGATTAGTCAAACGACTCAGTCGTCGAGTTGCCCAAATTAACGAGCTCGAGCCACAGCTCCAAGCGCTCGATGATGCCGCGCTAAGCGGCCAAACCCAAACGCTACGTGAGCGAGTGGCGGCTGGCGAGTCGCTTGAACAGGTCCTGCCTGATGCGTTTGCCATCGTTCGCGAGGCAGCACGGCGCACGCTAGGGCTAAGGCATTTTGACGTTCAGCTCATCGGTGGGATGGTGCTGCACCAAGGCCGTATTGCGGAAATGAAGACCGGTGAGGGTAAAACGCTAGTCGCAACGCTAGCCGCCTATCTCAACGCGCTCAGCGGTGATGGCGTGCATATTGTGACGGTTAATGACTATCTCGCCCGGCGCGATGCTGAGTGGATGGGACAGGTCTATCGCTTTCTTGGTATGGAAGTGGGCGTTGTTGTTCCGGGTATGGATGGAGAGAGTAAACGCGCGGCGTATCAAGCCGACATTACTTATGGCACCAACAATGAATTTGGTTTTGATTATCTGCGCGATAATATGGCGCTGCGGGCTGAAGATCGTATGCAACGCGGCCGCCACTTTGCTGTGGTTGATGAAGTGGACTCAATTTTAATTGATGAAGCGCGTACGCCGTTAATCATCTCGGGTAAGGCCGAGCAGTCGAGCGATTTGTATCTCAGCATGAACCGCGTGGTCCCGGCGCTGGAGCGCCAGGATGAAGAAGATGGTCCAGGCGATTACTACCTTGATGAGCAAGCCCGCCAGGCGTTTTTGACTGAATCTGGCCAAGAGCGCGCGGAAGAATTGCTCCAAGAGGCTGGGCTGCTCGATAAAGACGAAAATCTTTATGACGCCCGCAATATCGCCATGGTCCATCACTTAAATGCCGCCCTGCGCGCGCACACCTTGTTCCAACGCGATGTGCATTACCTCGTGCGGGAGGGGCAGATTGTGATTGTTGATGAGTTCACGGGCCGGGCAATGACAGGGCGGCGCTGGTCAGAGGGACTGCATCAGGCGGTTGAGGCAAAAGAGGGGGTTGAGATTCAGGCAGAAAACCAGACCTTAGCCTCAATTACTTTTCAGAACTACTTTCGCATGTACGACAAGCTCGCTGGCATGACCGGTACAGCGGATACTGAGGCCTACGAGTTTCAGCACATTTACGGCCTTGAGGTTGCGGTTATTCCCACTCATCGCCCAATGGTTCGAGCCGATCATCACGATTTGGTGTTCTTAAATCAGGCTGATAAATACAAGGCGATTATTGAGGACATCAAAGATTGTAATCACCGCCAGCAACCGGTCTTAGTAGGAACGACTTCGATCGAGAGCTCGGAGCTCATTTCCAAGGCGCTGAGTGACTCATCGATTCATCATGAAGTGCTCAACGCCAAACAGCATGAACGTGAGGCGGGCATTATTGCCGAGGCGGGCCGGCCGGGTGCGGTCACCATCGCAACGAATATGGCCGGTCGTGGTACCGATATTGTGCTAGGTGGCAACCTTGATGTGGAGCTTGCCGATCGTGGTGATTCGCTCTCAGCAGCGCAGGCCGACGCCCATCGTGAAGACTGGCAGCGGCGTCATGACATTGTGCTTGAAGCCGGTGGGCTGCATGTCATTGGCACCGAACGTCACGAGTCAAGGCGTATTGATAATCAGTTGCGGGGCCGATCAGGCCGTCAAGGAGACCCAGGTTCAACCCGGTTTTTCCTATCTCTTGATGATAGCTTGCTGCGCATTTTCGCCTCAGAGCGGGTCTCCGGGATGATGCAACGCTTGGGGATGCAAGAGGGTGAGGCGATTGAGAGTGGCATGGTCTCTCGGGTGATTGAAAATGCCCAGCGTAAGGTTGAAGCCCATAACTTTGATATTCGTAAGCATTTGCTCGATTTTGACGATGTTGCCAATGATCAACGCCGGGTGATTTACGCTCAGCGTAATGAGCTGCTCGAATCCGAGGATATTTCAGGCACTGTCGTGGATATGCAAAACGACGTCTTGGCCGATTTGATTGCTGAGCACATGCCACCAGGGACGATTGAAGATCAGTGGGATATCCCAGCGCTCGAAGAGTCGCTACATAGCCAGTTTGGGCTGCGAGCTCCCGTGCGCGAGTGGCTCGAGCAGGATGATGAGCTTGACTCGGAAGGCGTACAGAGCCGTCTTGAGCAAACGGTTGCGGCTCGATATGAGGCCAAAGAAGCTGAAGTTGCCACGCTAGGCGTGAATATGCGCGAAGTGGAGAAAAGCTTCTTGCTACAGGTCCTCGATAATCAGTGGAAAGAGCATTTGGCGGCAATGGATTTTATGCGCCAAGGGATTGGTTTGCGCGGTATGGCGCAGCGCAACCCAAAACAAGAGTTTAAAAAAGAAGCATTTCAAATGTTCCAAGAAATGCTTGGTGGCATAAAACGCGAAACCATCCGCATTCTCTTTAACGTCAATGTCCGCGGCCCTGAAGATGCGCGCGCGGCTGAGGCCGAGCGTGAAGCTGAGCAGGCGCGGGCAATGCAGTTCCAGCATGCCCAGAGCAGCGCTTTGAGCGGAGGCGATAACCCACAAGCCGAGCAGTCTGATGGCGAACGCCAACCCTTTGTGCGTGGCGAGAGAAAGGTCGGCCGCAATGAGCCGTGCCCCTGCGGTTCAGGTAAAAAATATAAGCACTGTCATGGGCAACTTGATAGCTAACTCAGGCGATGATGATGGCTGTCGGTAAATCGACTCTACCGGCACTGCATCCGATCGCAGGCGTGCGCCTAGGGGTGGTTGCGGCGGGGATTAAAAAGCCCAATGAGCTTGATGTTGTCCTCATTGAGCTGGCTCCCAAGAGTACCGTTGCTGGTGTTTTCACCCGCAATCGTTTTCGTGCAGCACCGGTGCGCCTCGCTGAATCCAATCTGCGTGATGGTGACATTCGGTATTTACTAATTAATACCGGCAATGCCAATGCGGGCACAGGGGCTATGGGTGATCAGGACGTGGCGCAAAATTGTCGGCTCCTCGCGGCGCATGCTGGGTGTGAGCCCGCGCAGATCTTGCCGTATTCCACTGGCGTTATTGGTGAGCGTCTGCCTGCGGACGCTATTGATGCTGCTATTCCTGCCGCTTTGGCTGCGCTGACCCCTGATGGCTGGGCGCTGGCTGCTGATGCGATACGCACGACCGATACGCGGCCTAAGGGCCGAAGCGAGACAATCCCGCTAGAGGCTGGTCCTGTCACGCTAACGGGAATCGTGAAAGGCTCCGGCATGATTCGGCCGGACATGGCAACGATGCTTGCCTATATCGCTACCGATGCGGGTATTGAGCGCGATCTGCTACGCCGATTATTGCGTGATGCGGTGGCGAGGAGCTTTAACCGAATTAGCGTTGATGGTGATACCTCGACCAATGATGCCTGCACTTTAATCGCCACAGGCGAAAGTGACGTTGCGCTGACGAGTAAACAGGATATTGCGCGTTTTGCTGATGGACTATTGGCGCTTTGCACCGATTTAGCGCGTGAGGTCGTGGCCGATGGTGAGGGTGCAACGCGGCAAATGGCCGTGCGCGTGCAAGGTGCCAAAACTGAGGATGAGGCCGAACAAGTGGCCTTTTGCGTTGCCGAGTCGCCCTTGGTTAAAACCGCCGTATTCGCTGGTGACCCCAATTGGGGTCGTATTCTGGCAGCCGTCGGGCGTTCGGGTGTGAATGACCTCGAGGTATCAACGGTTGCTATCGCCGTGGGTGGTCACTTGATTGCTGAGGGCGGTGTGGTTAGTTCGGGCTACGATGAGGCCATAGCCACAGAATTAATGGCCGCGCTGCAGATTGATTTTTGCATCGATCTTGGCCGCGGTAATGCCGAGGCTACCGTTTGGGGTTGTGATTTCTCTTATGACTATGTGCGTATTAATGCGGAATATCGCAGCTAGTCATGGCGTCTGAACCCGCGCTGCGAGTCGCAGTGGGTGTATTGATCAATGCTGCGGGTGAAGTGCTTATCGCTTGGCGCGATTCCGGTCGACATCAAGGCGGGTGCTGGGAATTTCCTGGCGGTAAAATTAAACGCGATGAGCCAGCCTTACACGCACTTGGCCGCGAGCTTGATGAAGAGCTGGGTATTGAGCTTTTGCACAGTAAGCCGCTTATTCAAATTCCCTATGCCTACTCAGACCGGCGGGTACTGCTCGAGGTCTTTGAAGTCACGCAATGGCGGGGCGAGTTGTATGGGCGTGAGGGTCAAGCACTTCACTGGTGTTCACCCCATAGCCTGGATCCAGCCGATTTTCCTGCTGCTAATCAATGCATTATCACAGCACTGCGTTTGCCAGCGCACTATGTCATCACCCCCCATTGTGAAGAGCAGAATGCTTGGCTCTCGGGGTTAGATGCGGCCCTCGCGCGCGGTGAGCGTTTGTTGCAGTTTAGAGTTCGAGCGCAAGTCAGTGATCGTATGGCATTGGCACGGCTAGCCTTAGCGCGATGTCATTCGCAGGGCGCTAAAATGTTAGTGAATCACGACTTCAGGTTGGCCGCCGCTATTGGTGCTGATGGCGTACAGGTGAATGCCCAGCAGCTCACCCAAGGCATCACAAAGCCGGAGGGGTTTGTGGGCTGGCTAGGGGCGTCTTGTCACAACCGCAGTGAGTTAGCGGCCGCACAAGCGATGGGGGCTGACTTTGCGCTCCTCAGCCCGATCCAGCCAACCCAAAGCCATCCTCAAACAATACCGCTTGGCTGGCCAACCTTCAGCCAATGGGTAGCTGAAGTGGCCATGCCTGTCTATGCCTTAGGGGGTATGCAAGCCAGTGATGTTCGTATTGCACGCATCCATGGGGGACAGGGCGTTGCCGGTATTTCTGGATTTTGGGGTGAGATTAAAAAGTCGAGTTAAGCGGTTGGATCGCCCTCATCATCATCCATCCAATCCACAGGTTCGCCCGGAATACTATTGCGCTCATCAATCCAGTCGCCCAAGTCAATCAACCGACAGCGGCGTGAACAAAAGGGCCGAAAGGGGGATGCCTCAGACCACTCGACGGGCTGATTGCATTGAGGGCAGGGGACGGTTGTTAGCGATCTAGATGACGCATCGCTCGAGGGTAAAGGGGATGTCATCGCGCACCTGCTGAGGTCGTTCACCTTGTTGCGGCTGTTCTAAAAAGCGGATGTTGCAAAAATGTTTACTACCGCTGATTTCAGGGTAGCAGTTGCGAGATTTCTCCAGCAATACGCGGAGTAATTGATAGGGAGTGGTGTGATCAAGCGTTGCCTGAAAGGTACCATTCTGGGCGGTTTCTGCCGCTGGATCCGCGCTACCCCGCAACATCCTTAAAATGAACGCTGACCCGGCGTCAATGAGTGTAAAGGCACCATGCCATTCCGCTAAGCGTTTCTGGCGCTCGCTAACCGGCGATTCTAGCCATAAATGGTAGCCGGCGAGATCAAATGCGCAAGTGCCACCAAGTACCCCGGCACGCTGCTCAATCGTTGCTAAAAACTCACTATTGCGCACGATAGCAGGAATGCCAGTGGGTGCACTTCGCAATCGCTGGCTAAGATCCTTGCACTCTTCAAGTACCGGTTGCAGGAGGGCTGCATCGACTTGGGGTTGTTTTTGCAGGTTGCTCAGGCTTTGCGAGAGTCGGTCGAGTTCTTTTTGTAACTCTGAGCGGATATCACTTCGCGATAGTAGACTCATTACATCGAGTAATGCAGATACTGCCGCGCGCGTATGCCAGGTGGTTTGCCCCGCGGCGCCAAATTGGTATTGAGCAAACAAATATTCAAGCCGTAGAAACGTACGCATACGCTCATTTAGCGGGTATTCGTAGCTAATCAGATTCGACGAAACGTCGTTATTACTCATACCATCTCGATGACTCTAGCCTTAGCTATTATCTATCATTGCGGCGAAAGCCAGCAAATACCCGCTTATTTCTAGCAAGTTTACGGTATTTCTGATCAAGTTCCGCTACAGCACTGATCAGTGCGTCCGGATGATTCGTGTTGTTAATGACCTCATCAGCGGCGGCAAGCCGAGTTTTTCGATCCGTTTGGCTGGTTAGCATTTGCTCGGCCTGCTCGGTGCTGATGCTGTCACGTTTGATTAATCTAGCACGCTGTGTCGATGGCAAGGCATCAACAACAAGCACACGATCAACATAGGCTTGCCAGCCTGTTTCAATGAGCAGGGGTACAACCGCCACGACATAGGGTGACTGTGCCATGATGATTTTTTCTTCTAGGCGCTTGAGAATCCGTGGATGAGTGATTTGCTCAAGCACTGTGCGATCACTGTCACTCGCGAATACACGGTCTCTCAAGGCACGACGATCAAGCTCACCCGCGTGGTTAATCAATGACTCGCCAAAGGCTTGCGTGATGGCGGCTAGTCCCTCGCTACCCGGTGCCACGACCTCGCGGGCTAGATCATCAGTATCTATGACCGTAATGGCATGCGCTGCAAAAAGCTTGGCAACGCTCGACTTGCCACTCGCAATACCCCCCGTTAAACCCACCACCAGCGTGGGTTGCGTTGCACAGTCTGCCGCTGCCGGTGCAAAAAGCGATCTAAAAGATTGACCAGTCATGCCCCCAGACTAGCGTGATCCACCCTGCCATCGCGAGCCATGGGCCGAAAGGCAAAGCGTCGTTGATATTGATTTGGCCACGCACGAGTGCGGCCAGCGCCCAAAGTGACCCAGCAACGGCGGCGATCAGTAGGATCATCGGAAGTGCGCTCAGACCAAGCCAAGCGCCAAGCATTGCCAGTAATTTAAAATCACCCCCGCCCATACCGTCACGACCCCGTAAGCCACGATAGCCGGCATTTAAAGTCGCCAGCAGCAGATAGCCGCCGGCCGCACCGGTGATCGCCTCAGTTGGACTGGTGTGCAGATATAGGGTGGATAGGAGTAAGCCCACCCAAAGTCCGCTTATGGTTAAACAGTCCGGCAAAAAACGCGTGTCTTGATCAATTCCGGCTAGTAATAAAAGCCATGCGCTTAATACCAATGCCGATAACCCCGCAGGCCCAAAGCCAAATTCTAGGACAACTATCACCGCGGCCATTGCACTCGCGGCTTCAACAATTGGATAACGAAGACTGATCCATCCGTGGCAGGCTCGGCAGCGGCCGCGGCGATGCAGCCAGCCTAAAAGCGGAATATTATCGCGCCAAAGGATCGCTGTGTGACATTCTGGGCATTGCGAATTTGGCCATACGAGGCCTAGCCGTAGCGGTAGCCGGTAAATAAGCACATTAATAAAGCTCCCCACCGCGAGCGCCAAGACAGCGGTAGAGATGAGCAACGCGGAGTTCATACTGCCGCACCTAGCTGGAAGACAGGGAGGTACATGGCTAAAACTAGGCCTCCGATCATTAACCCGAGTCCCACCATAATAAAGGGCTCCATCGCACTGCCAAGCCCCGCGATTGATTCCTCAACTCGGCTCTCTTCCATAACCGCAATGCGATTAAGCATACCGGTAAGGCGTCCGGTCTCTTCACCGACCGCTACCATCTGAGTCACCGCCTCTGGAAAGCATTGACTTGCAACCATCACTCGCTCGAGAGAAAGTCCCGCTCTTAGCGTATCGGCCATGTTGTGCACGGCCTGTTCATAGTGTTGATTGCCCATGGTTTTAGCGATGCCAGGAAGTGCTTCAGCAATCGGCATACTGGCTTCAGTCATAATCGCAAGCGTTCGCACAAACCGTGCGGTGAGCGCGCGTTTGAGAATAGGACCGAATAGCGGAAGCCGTAAAATCCATCGGTCACGCATGCCATGCAGCCATTGAACCCGTGGCGTTAATATGCCCACGGTGATGCCCGTGGCAGCGAGTCCAAGCCCCCACAGCCAGCCCTGTGTGCGCACCCACGCTGAAAAATCCATGAGTGCGCGAGTCAGCGCCGGGAGTTCGGCATCGAAGCCTTGGAACATCGACTCAAAGCGCGGAATGACAAATACAACCAGTGCTGAACTCACAAGTAAGGCGATCGCCAACACCGCCACGGGATAACGGAGAACCCGTCGAACACTCGCTGTCATGTGAGCGGCTTGCTCTTCGTGATGTGCAATTTCGGTGAGCAGTGTATCCAGTGTCGAGGCTTGCTCACCGGCGCGCACCAATGCGCAAATGCGCTCATTGAAGTGGCTAGGGTGAGCGCTTAATGCCACTGACAGCGGTGTGCCCGCGGCCACGTCTTCCCGGATTTGTGTAATGCTCGCGCTAAGGGCGTTACGATCTGCCTCCCGTGCCATCATCTCAAGTCCTTGAACCATGGGAATGCCCGCATCCGTCAGCGTTGCGAGCCCGCGTAAAAACTGTGCGACCTCTGTCGCGCTAGCCTGACGTTTGGTGGGCTGGAGCAGGCAGCTCAGCCATCGCGGTAGCGGCGTGGCGCGCTCAACCACGATGCGTTTATCTCGCAGCTTTTGTTGCAAGGCGAGCTCATCAACGGCCGTGTTTAGGCCACGACAGGCTTGACCGGTGAGGCTAAGACCGCGCCAATAAAAAGGCCGTGTAGTCGCCATCAGGCGATCACCCGATGGATCTCGGCAACGCTCGTGAGTCCCTGTAAAAGGGCGTTACGTCCCGAGTGTTTAAGATTGGCGATACCGGTTTCGCGGGCTTGCTCGGTAATGGCGCTTAAACTCGCGCCGTCTAAAATGAGCTGGGTAATCGCCTGACTCACTGGCAAGACTTCATGAATGCCAATGCGGCCATCATAGCCGTTCACACAGGCGCTGCAGCCGAGCGCCTCATAGAAGGTGACATCGCTGCTCAGAGATGGGTCAAAGCCAAGTGACTGGAGTTGGGTTTGGCTTGGTTTTGCTGGTTCGCAGCAGTGTGGGCAGAGTCGTCGGACAAGGCGTTGGGCCATGATCAACGAGACAGATGCAGCAATATTCCACGGTGCAATACCCATATTGGCAAGACGGGTGATCGCAGCCGGTGCGCTGTTCGTGTGCAAGGTGGATAACACTAAATGGCCCGTTTGGGCCGCTTTGACTGTTATTTCCGCGGTTTCCTGATCCCGAATCTCGCCAACCATCATGACATCCGGGTCTTGGCGTAAGAACGCGCGCAGGGTGCTGGGAAAATCGAGCCCTGCGCGTGGGTTGATTGATACTTGATTAATTCCCGGTAAATCAATTTCAACCGGGTCTTCAACGCTCAATACATTGCGCTCGGCGGTGTTTAATGCCGCTAGTGCGCTATACAGCGTAACGGTTTTACCTGAGCCTGTTGGTCCGGTTACTAAGATCATCCCATGCGGTTGATCAATAGCCTGGCGGTAGGCGGCCAATTGCTCGGCGCTTAGTCCTAGCGTTTGCAGTGTGCGCGCAGCGGTGTCGGGGTTGAGAAGGCGGAGTACGAGTTTTTCACCAAAAAGCGTCGGGCAGCTGCTAACCCGAAAATCGACGTGCTCACCATCCCCTGTTGGAAAACGCAGTCGGCCATCCTGAGGGACTCGCCTTTCCGCAATATCCAGTCTTGCTAGGACTTTGATTCGTGCGCTCAGGCGCGGTGCAATGCCAGCCGGTGCTTGGGCCACCTCACGCAACATGCCATCGCGACGAAAGCGGACTCGGCAATGGTGTTCAAAGGGCTCAAAGTGAATATCGGACGCCTGTTCAGTTACCGCTTCCATTAAGGTTCGGTTAATAAAGCGCACAACGGGTGTGTCCTCATCATCGAGCTCTGTGATGGGTTGCTCACGAGCACTCACTGCTTGCGATGCCTGTTGGAGGTCATGGTCGACCGGCCCGAGCGTTTTCGCGATTTGCTCGGCTAGCTCATCGTCCTGAGCAAGGACAGGGTCAACCGGCAGGCCAGATTGAAAGCGAATCTCGTCAATGGCGGCGACATTGGCTGGATCGGAAATAGCCACGGTAAGCCGATTGGTTTTAAGTCGAATGGGTAATGCGTGATGGCGGCGAATAAGCTGCGCATCAATACGCTCTGTTGCGGCAGGTTGTGGCTTTAATTCATTGGCATGAATGAGAGGCAGGCCAAATTCAGTCGCGGCCGCGCGGGCAAGTCCGGCCGCTGGTGCAAGCGCTTCATTAAGCAAGTGGCGTATTAACGGGCGGCCTAAGCGCCGCGCATCAGCTAGCGCATGATCTAGCAGCTCAGGCTCAATGACCTGTTGCTCAATAAGTCGCCGGGCTAATGCCGGCCGTTGGCATGACGGTTGCACAAGGTCGCTCGCTGGCAATGATTGAGCGCCTATCGCAGCATGCTGGCAGGAATATTGGCGTGATTAACATCACAAAAAACTGGTCGGGGTGGCGAGATTCGAACTCACGGCCCCTGCCTCCCGAAGACAGTGCTCTACCAAGCTGAGCTACACCCCGTTTTTCGCCTCAGTGGTTACGCCCGATTGAGAATTGGGCGAGCTCACTGAGTGCCGTGCGAAAATCACTATCGGGAAAGGCTGAAAGGGCATTTTCAGCGCGGTTAGCGTGTTCCACGGCGAGCGCTCGAGTATAGGCAATCGACCCGGTACGCGCAATCGCTTCAGTGACTTGCTCAATCGCCCCACGGCCGCCAGTTTCAACGGCTTGAACGAGCATCGCATGCGTGGCCTTATCCGCGTTGGCCAAGCAATGAATGAGTGGCAATGTGGGCTTGCCCTCGGCTAAATCATCGCCAATATTCTTACCAATCGCTGTGGCTTCACCCGCATAATCAAGCGCATCGTCTGCGAGTTGAAAAGCCATACCGAGATGTTGTCCATAAGCCATAGCCGCCTGCTCAAGATCAGGCGCATTGGGTGCTGCTAAACGGGCTGCTAGACGGCATCCCGCCTCGAATAAAACAGCCGTTTTACGATGGATTACTTCAAAATAGCGTGTCTCGCTCACGGCTGAGTCATGGATATGCATTAACTGCATCACCTCGCCTTCAGCGATTTGATTTGTGGTGCGCGAGAAGACTTCCATAATGGTCATATCATCGAGCTCGACCATCATTTCAAATGCGCGGGTGTAGAGAAAATCACCCACTAAAACACTGGCCTCATTGCCCCAGATCTCATTGGCAGTATCGCGGCCACGGCGAACGGCGGATTCATCAACCACGTCATCATGGAGCAGCGTTGCTGTGTGAATTAGCTCAACTGTCGCACCTAACAGAGCATGACGCTCGTCGCGCGGATCATGGCCGCTCGCTCGCGCCATCAGCACCGTAACTAGTGGCCGCAACCGTTTGCCGCCACCACCGATAATGTAGTGACCGAGTTGGCCAATTAAAGCAACATCTGAACGCAAGCGTGCCTGGATGATTTGGTCGACAACACGCATGTCATCGGCACTACGCGATCGAATCGTGGCAATATCCATGCGTTGAGGCCCCGAAATGGGTAGGAACTCGGCATGCTAGGAAGGGGGGCTGAGGGTGTCAAGCACCAAGGGCGTCGGTCGTTGACCTCAGGCAGGATAGCGGCTATGATTTCGCGGCTTTGGAACAACCTCCTTGGAGTACTTCGATGTACGCGGTAATTAAAACGGGCGGCAAGCAATATCGGGTCACAGAAGGTGATGTGTTGCGGGTCGAAAAGCTGGAAGTCGAAGCCGGCAGCACCGTGAAGTTCGACGAAGTGCTTTTAGTCGCAGACGGCGATGACGTTAAAGTCGGTTCGCCGATGCTCAAAGGTGGCAGCGTGTCGGGCGAGGTTGTCTCGCAAGGCCGTGAGCGCAAGATTGAGGTGATCAAGTTCAAGCGCCGCAAAGACTACCAGCGGCATTATGGTCACCGCCAGCAGTACACTGAGGTTCGTATCACTGGCATTAAAGCCAGTTAACGAAGACCTAACCGGAGCGTAGATTCATGGCACATAAAAAAGCAGGCGGAAGTACTCGGAACGGCCGCGATTCGCAATCGAAGCGGCTCGGCGTTAAACGTTTCGGTGGCCAGTCCGTTGTGGCAGGCAATATTTTAGTACGTCAGCGTGGTACCCATTTTCATGCCGGCGAGAACGTTGGCATTGGCACTGACCACACCTTGTTCGCTAAAGTCGATGGAGCCGTTGTGTTTGCACGCAAAGGTCCACATCAGCGGCGGGTGGTGAGCGTCCAGCCAGCGAGCTAACGCGCCGGCTGAAGCCAGCTCCAGCCCCGCCACCGTGCGGGGTTTTTTAATGGTGGCGAAATAATCATGAAATTTGTTGACGAGGCCAGCATCCAAGTTGCCGCCGGCGATGGTGGTAATGGCTGTGTCAGCTTTCGCCGCGAGAAGTTTATTCCCCGCGGTGGTCCCGATGGCGGTGACGGTGGCCACGGTGGAAGTGTTTGGCTAGAGGCAGATTCTGGCCTAAACACATTGGCTGATTTTCGCCATACCCGACGGTTTGCTGCCGAGCGCGGCCAAGGCGGCCAAGGCCGGCAAATGAGCGGGCGCTCTGGCGAGGATATTATTGTTCCTGTTCCAATTGGGACGATGGTCCGTGATCAAGAAACCGCTGAGGTGATGGGGGATCTGACGCATCACGGTGATCGCCTTTGTGTTGCCCGAGGCGGCCAAGGGGGGCTTGGAAATATTCACTTCAAAAGCGCTACCAATCGGGCGCCACGACGGGCCATTCCCGGTGAGCTCGGTGAGCGCCGTGTGCTCGATCTCGAGCTTCAGCTGCTTGCTGATGTTGGCTTACTTGGGCTACCCAATGCCGGAAAATCAACGTTCTTACGCGCGGTCTCATCCGCGCGCCCACGCGTGGCCGACTATCCCTTTACAACTTTACACCCGGGCTTAGGTGTGGTGAGTGTTGGCGTTGGTAGTAGTTATACGATCGCGGATATTCCAGGCTTAATCGCAGGCGCAGCTCAGGGTGCAGGTCTAGGTATTCAATTCCTCCGTCATCTTGCACGAACCCGAGTTTTACTTCATTTCGTGGATGCGGCGGCGGTCTATGATGAGCGTGATTTGGCAGCAGAGGTGCATAGCGTTGTGCACGAGCTCAACGCTTATAGCACTGAATTGGTCAATCGCGAGCGCTGGCTTATATTGAACAAAGCTGATCTCTTTCCCCAAGATATTCAGCAAGAAATGCTAGATGCGCTTAAAACCGAGCTCGACTGGCAAGGGCCTTGTTACTTTATTTCGGCGGAAACGGGGGCAGGCACTCAGGCCCTGTCTCAAGACATCATGGCGCGTCTTATTGAGCGTCAGAAGGCCGACGCCGACGCTAACCGGAAGCCTGTCCATGACAACCCGTAAGACTGTAGGACAAACACGGCGCTGGGTGGTTAAAGTCGGCAGTGCGCTAGTTACCGATAACGGGCGCGGGCTCGATCACGATCGGATTGGGGATTGGGTTCAGCAAGTCGTGGCCGCCCGTGAGCAGGGCATCGAACTCATACTCGTGTCATCCGGATCGGTGGCCGAGGGTGTCCAGCGGCTTGGTTGGCAAACACGTCCACATGAACTCCATCGCCTACAAGCGGCAGCGGCGGTCGGGCAAATGGGTTTGGTACAAGCCTATGAAGCACAGTTCCAACACTTTGGTCTTAACACGGC
This sequence comes from Spiribacter sp., assembly GCA_031581365.1. Classification (GTDB taxonomy): domain Bacteria; phylum Pseudomonadota; class Gammaproteobacteria; order Nitrococcales; family Nitrococcaceae; genus Spiribacter. The sequence goes on from JAVLBI010000001.1 coordinate 129,521, forward strand.
GCAAGTTCTACTCACGCATGAGGACCTAGCCGATCGGCAACGCTATCTCAATGCGCGTGTCACATTGCGTGCATTATTAGACCTTGGCGTTGTACCTGTAGTAAATGAAAACGACACCATTGCGACTGATGAGATCCGTTTTGGTGATAATGACACCCTTGCCGCGTTGGTCAGCAACCTTGTAGAAGCGGAGCTCATGGTGATTCTTACCGATCAGGCCGGGCTTTATTCGGCTGATCCAAGGCAAACACCAGATGCCGCGCTGATCGATCAAGCCATGGCTGAAGATGAGGCGCTTGAAGCCATGTGCTCTGATGCACCCGGTGTGCTCGGCCGAGGTGGAATGCGGGCCAAGGTCTTAGCGGCACGTCGGGCCGCACGAGCAGGAGCGGCGACAATAATTGCATCTGGTCGAGACGCATCCGTGCTCGCTAAGATTCTTGCTGGCAGCGCACCCGGTACACTCCTGATGCCTTCGCATGAGCGCTTAGCGGCGCGCAAGCAATGGATTGCTGGACAGTTGCAGGTTAGGGGCCATCTATGGCTGGATGCAGGCGCTGCGCGCGTACTGCAATCGCACGGCCGTAGTCTATTGCCGGTTGGTGTGACCCGGGTTGAGGGGCGATTTAACCGAGGCGAAATGGTGGCATGCCTCGATCCGCAAGGCGATGAAATTGCACGCGGTCTCGTTAACTACGATGCGGCAGCAGCGGAACGTTTGATTGGCGTGCCGAGCGACCAAATTGAAGGGCGGCTCGGCTACGTCACAGAGCCAGAAATTGTCCATCGGGACAATCTGGTTATCACTCGTTAGAGTGCTTTAATTTGCTGCGCTAACCGGCTTTTATGTCGGGCGGCCTTGTTGCGATGGATCACACCATGCGTTGCCATTCGGTCGAGAACCGGCACGGCCTCTTTGTAGGCAGTTTCAGCAGCGGCCTTATCAGCCTTTGCAATCGCGGTGGTTACTTGCTTTAACTTACCGCGCATCATTGAGCGATGAGCTTGATTATGCCGGCGCCGAGTCTCGGCTTGACGGGCGCGTTTTTTAGCGGAGGCGATATTGGCCAACGGGCTACTCCTGTTGAGTGTCTATCTCGCGGAAAAGAGCGGTAATATGCGAATCTCTCGTGGAAATGTCAACCACAACCGGCGTTTGCGCCCATAAATCAATCAAAGAGCGTGCGCATGCAAAAAGGATTGCTGCAATCTGTCATGACCTTTGGCAGCTGGACGATGCTCTCGCGAGTGTTAGGGCTAGCGCGTGATGTGGTCCTGGGCGTGGTCTTTGGGCCCTCTGCAGCAACCGATGCGTTTTTTGTTGCTTTTAAGATTCCTAATTTTTTGCGCCGGCTGTTCGCTGAAGGTGCGTTCCAGCAAGCATTTGTCCCCGTGTTGGCACAAGTGCGTGAGACAGGCGGCGATTCAGCAGTACGTGCGCTATACGCAAGAGTCACCGGGTGCTTAGCTTTAGTCCTCCTCGCAATTACTGCCGCGGCTATTCTCGGCTCACCGCTGCTGATTCGTGGGTTTGCCCCGGGTTTTATCGATCAACCAGAACAGCTTGTTCTCGCCAGCGATATGCTGCGTGTGACTTTCCCTTATCTCCTTTTAATTGCGTTGACCGCCGCGGCGGCTGCTGTGCTCAACACCTATGGCAGTTTTGGACCACCCGCATTTGCCCCGGTCTTACTTAACCTTTGTTTGATTGCCGCAGCGGTGTGGTTAGCGCCTCAGCTTAATACCGGTGTCATGGCCCTTGCGCTGGCGGTACCGGTGGCTGGTCTTCTGCAATTAGCCCTTCAGCTGCCTTTTTTATGGCGGCGTGGCTTGCTGAGAAGACCGCGTTTGGACTGGAAGGACTCAGGGGTGCGGCGAATTCTTCGCCTAATGGGGCCCACTCTGTTTAGCACCTCTGTGCAACAAATTAACTTGCTGCTTGATACCATTTTGGCCTCGTTTTTAGTCGTGGGCTCTATTAGTTGGCTGTATTGGTCAGATCGGCTAATGGAGTTCCCATTAGGCGTGTTTGGTATTGCACTCGGTACGGTAATTTTACCGCGCCTATCGAGTGCGTTTAGCACAACGAACACACAGCAATTCAGCGCCACATTGGATTGGTCATTACGTATCACCCTCGTGCTGATACTGCCGGCTGCGGTGGGTCTGGTGGTGCTTGCAAATCCGCTACTAACCACGCTTTTTCAATATGGGCGTTTCACTACCGCTGATGTTAGCTCTGCTGGCTGGAGCCTAATGGCTTATGGCGCTGGATTGTTTGCATTCGTCCTTGTGAAAGTTTTAGTACCGGGGTATTTCTCGCGGCAAAACACTCGGGGACCAGTCCGTTGTGCCATTATCGCGATGGCGGTCAATATGCTCCTCAGCATCTCGTTGGTTATTACGTTAATGGGAACGGGTGTAGCGCATGCGGGATTGGCATTGGCGACATCGATTGCCGCTTGGGTTAATGCCGGTTTGCTGTATCGCGGGCTACGGCGCGAGAAAGTCTACACGCCCCAATCTGGCTGGGCTGCATTGCTATGGCGATCGGCAGCGGCCGTTCTGGTTATGGCAGTGGTGTTAGCGTGGCCGGCGGGGCAAAGTGCATTTTGGTTTGGGCAGGGTGTATTGGGCCGCGTGATCAGCTTGACAGGGCTGATCGTTGTGGGGGCTAGCGTTTATTTTCTTACTTTGTGGCTTTTAGGTATACGTCCCCATCAGTTTAAAGAGCCAACAACGGAGCATGGCTGAAGTATGCCCGGCTCCCGTATACTAAGGGTTTTACCAACGTGGTTAACGGGGTTGTGAATGGAGCTGATACGGGGCGAACACAATTTGCGGGCTCGACACCAGCCTTGTGTAGCCACGATTGGTAATTTCGACGGCATTCATCGCGGTCATCAGGCGGTGATAGAAGCCCTGCATGCTGCCGGTAAACGACTTGGATTGCCCACCACTGTGGTCATTTTTGAACCGCAGCCGCGAGAGTTCTTCACCCCTGATCGGGCGCCGGGGCGGATCACTCAATTACGCGATAAGCTCCGAGTGCTCGCTTCGCTTGGGGTTGAGCGCACGGTCTGTTTGCGCTTTGATCGACGTCGCGCTGAGCAATCGGCGGATGATTTTATTCAGTCTTTTATTCTCGATGGCCTTGGCGTGCGGTTTTTGATGGTGGGCGATGATTTTCGGTTTGGCCATCGTCGAGCCGGCGATTTTGCTCGCTTAGATGCCGCATCAAAGGCGCATGGTTTCGAGCTCGAACGAATGCCAACGCTCACCTTTGGTGATGATCGGATCAGCAGCACTCGGGTTCGTGATGCGCTGGAGCGCGGTGACCTTGATGGCGCAAACGCATTGCTGGGACGGCGGCTTCGGATATCGGGTCGAGTCGTGCGCGGCGAGGCACTTGGTCGAGTGCTGGGGTGGCCAACCGCTAATTTACGTTTTGCTTGTCAACCGCCGCCCATGCGCGGGGTCTTTAATGTCGCCGTTCACGGGCTAGGCGAAGTGCGGCCTGGCGTTGCGAGTCTTGGGACGCGGCCAACCGTCAATGGCGTGGAAACACTACTTGAGACCTATTTGATCGACTTCTCCGGTAATCTCTATGGACAATACATAGAAGTGGAATTATTAGAGCGCCAGCGTGGTGAAGAGCATTTTGATGGGCTTGAAGCTTTGAAAAGCCAAATCGCTGCTGATGTCGCGGCCGCACGGGTGTGGTTTGAAGCCAATGATGATGTAGTTAAAACCAACGCAGGATGATTTCGTGAGCGATTATAAAGACACCCTCAATCTGCCGAGCACCTCGTTTCCCATGCGCGCCGGTCTCGCTAAAAGTGAGCCAGTGCGACTGGCCCGTTGGCGTGAACAAGGTGTCTATCAGCGCTTACGCGAGGCACGACGTGGGCGTGCGCCGTTTATCTTGCATGACGGTCCGCCCTATGCGAATGGCGATATTCATATCGGTCATGCGGTGAATAAAATTTTAAAGGACATTATCGTAAAAAGTCGCAGCCTAGATGGCTGCGATGCCGTCTACGTCCCCGGTTGGGACTGCCATGGTCTACCGATTGAACATAAGGTCGAACAGACGCTTGGTAAGGCCGGCACTGCCGTGAGTGAACGTGCCTTTCGTGATGCCTGTCGTGCCTTTGCGAGCGAGCAGGTCACAGGACAAAGTGAGGATTTCCAACGCTTGGGTGTTTTAGGCGACTGGGAAAATCCTTATCTAACGATGAACCCCAAGACTGAGGCAAATATTCTGCGGGCCCTCGGCGATATTGTTCGTAAGGGTCATTTAAAGCGTGGTTTTAAGCCCGTGCATTGGTGTACTGATTGCCGCTCGGCATTAGCCGAAGCGGAGGTGGAATACGATGATCACACCTCACCTGCGATTGATGTGCGTTTTCAGGCGAAAGATGGTTCAGCGCTCGCCCGGCTCGCCGGCTGCACGTTAGATACCCGGGACACCCCGGTGTCTATAGTCATTTGGACAACGACACCCTGGACCCTACCAGCCAATCAAGCGGTGGCGCTGCATCCCACACTCGATTATGTATTGATTTCTGTTGAGCATAGCCGTGAGTTGGTCTTATTAGCTGACGATTTGCACGAAACGGCATTAGCCCGATATGGCATTGAGCATTACGGCATTGTGGGGCGTTGTAACGGCGCTCAGCTCGAGGGGTTGAGCCTGCAGCATCCATTTCTACCGCGTGAGGTACCGGTTATTTTAGGTGAGCATGTCACCACGGATGCGGGGACAGGCGCGGTGCATACCGCCCCTGGACACGGGGCTGATGACTTTATCGTCGGCCAGCGGTATGGACTCACGCTCGATAATCCAGTCGGCGATGATGGGTGTTTTCTCAACGGGGATTTCGCGGGCCAATTTGTCTTTAAAGCGAACAAAAGCATTGTGGAGCGACTGGCTGAGCGGCATGCTTTGATGCACCACGAGGCCTATCAGCATAGTTATCCGCATTGCTGGCGACACAAAACGCCAATTTTATTTCGTGCAACCCCCCAGTGGTTTTTAAATCTCGAAGCGGGCAATGTGCGCGAGCGCACATTAGCGGCGCTTTCTGATGTTGATTGGTTTCCAGATTGGGGCGAGGAGCGTATGGCCGCAATGGTGCGCAATCGCCCGGAATGGTGTATTTCACGACAACGTAATTGGGGTGTGCCGATTGCACTATTTGTTGATCGTGAGACCGGTGAACCGCATCCAGAGACTGATCGATTAATTGAGGAAGTCGCACGGCGCATGGAGCGTGACGGTATTGATGCCTGGTTTGAGCTAGAGACCGAGAGCTTATTAGGTGATGAGGCCAAGCAATATGACAAAGTCACCGATATTTTGGATGTTTGGTTTGATTCAGGCACAACGCATGCAACCGTTCTGCGAAGCCGCGATGATTTGAGCTATCCCGCGGATCTCTATCTAGAAGGTAGTGATCAATATCGGGGCTGGTTCCAGTCTTCGTTACTGACCTCAATGATGGTGAATGGAGAGCCGCCGTATCGGGCGGTGCTAACGCATGGATTTACCGTGGACGAGCAAGGCCGGAAGATGTCGAAATCACGTGGCAATGTGATTGCGCCGCAGTCCGTAATGAACGAGCTTGGCGCTGATATTTTGCGACTGTGGGTTGCCTCTGCTGATTATTCTGGCGAAATTGCTGTCTCTGATGACATTTTAAAGCGCAATGCGGATGCCTATCGGCGGCTGCGTAATACCGCACGGTTTTTGCTCGCTAACTTGGCAGGATTTGAGCCGGCGCGAAACGCATTACCCCCTGAGCAAATGTTAGCTCTCGATCGCTGGGCGGTTGATCGGGCATTACAGCTCCAAGATCAAGTAATCGCTGATAGCCATCAATACGACTTCCATCAGCTATTCCAGCGCGTCCATCATTTTTGTGTATTGGATATGGGTGGCTTTTATCTCGATGTGATTAAAGACCGCCAATACACCACACAAGCGGATAGCGTGGCCCGGCGCTCAGCGCAAACGGCCCTTTGGCATATTGCCGAAGCGTTGGTGCGCTGGTTGATGCCGGTTCTGTCATTTACTGCTGATGAGATTTGGGAGCACCTGCCCGGAGAACGCACCGGGACGGCCTTAGAGACGGAATGGTACAGCGGGCTTTTTGCCCTTGATGCGGGCCTGATGAATCGGGCGTTTTGGGATGAAATTTTGCAACTTCGGGATACGGTCGCAAAGCAAATTGAGGCCCTGCGCAATGCGCAAACGATTGGGGCAACACTCGAGGCGGAGGTTGATCTTTACTGCGCAGAACCACTAGCGGCCCGCTGGGGCGCATTGGGGGGAGAGTTACGGTTTTTGTTAATCACCTCAGAAGCGCGAGTGCATCCGCTCTCACAGGCACCCGCCGATGCGCTTGAAGGTGTGCTTGAAGACGGCAGCCGCTTTGCGTTCCGCGTTCAGCCAAGTCCACATGAAAAGTGCGCACGCTGCTGGCATCGGCAAGATGATGTTGGTGCGAACGCCGAGCACCCACTGCTTTGCGGGCGGTGTCTCAGCAATGTGGCGGCTGATGGTGAGGCACGACGGTTTGCCTAGCGCTCGGAGCCACTGATGAGCGCGTTGCGTGTGGGTTTACTACTCGCCGCCATGATCGTGGTGGCGGATCAGTCGTCTAAATGGCTAGCTTTAATGCTGCTCAATCCATATGAGCCCGTTAGCGTGTTGCCATTTTTTGATTTTCGGCTTGCGTTCAACCCCGGCGCTGCCTTTAGTCTGTTGGCTAACGGCAGTGGTTGGCAGCGCTGGTTGTTGAGTGCCGTGGCCATCGCGGTCAGTATCTATTTAGTATTTTGGTTGCGGGGCCTGGCCCCCACTCAGCGTTGCCAGACTATGGGTGTGGGGCTTGTCCTTGGTGGCGCAATTGGCAATCTCATTGACCGGGTGCACCTAGGCGTTGTTATTGATTTTATTGATTTACATGCCGCTGGCTGGCATTGGCCTGCCTTTAATCTTGCCGATAGTGCGATTACCGTAGGGGTGGTCGCTATTGTTATGAGTGCTTGGCGTGAGTGGCGAGAAGAGCGCGCGCAGGGTGAAGTTAGGAGACGTTAACGATGCAGCAAATTAAACTCGCCAATCCCCGTGGATTTTGTGCCGGTGTTGATCGGGCGATTAGCATTGTTGAGCAGGCCTTGGAGGCGTTTGGCGAGCCTGTTTATGTCCGTCACGAGGTGGTGCATAACCGCACGGTGGTCGATGAACTACGCGGGAAAGGGGCCATTTTTGTTGAAGAACTCCAAGACGTGCCCTCAGGCTCGACGCTAATTTTCTCAGCGCACGGGGTGCCGCAGGCTGTGCGTGATGAAGCGGTCGAACGTGGTTTGCACGTGTTTGATGCAACCTGCCCGCTCGTTACCAAAGTGCATATGGAAGTCCGCAAGCACGCGCGGCAGGGACGTGAGGTTATCTTGATCGGACATGATGGTCATCCGGAGGTGGAAGGCACGATTGGTCAGTATGTCGGCGAGCGCGCTGAGCAAGGTGGGATCTATTTGGTAGAAACGCCTGAACACGCGCGCACGCTTGCGGTAAAGAATGAAAATAATCTCGCCTTCGTAACCCAAACCACCTTGTCCATGGATGACACCGCTGGCGTGATTGATGCACTTCAGTCACGCTTTGCTGCCATTGAGGGGCCGCGCAAAGATGACATTTGCTATGCCACCCAAAACCGCCAAGACGCCGTGCGTGAATTGGCCGATGGCGTTGATGTCATGATTGTGGTGGGTTCAACGAATAGCTCCAATACGCGTCGACTCACAGAGCTTGCGGAGCGAATGCAAGTAACCGCCTACCAGATCGATGGTGCCGATGAGTTGCAGCCTGAATGGGTTGATGGCATCGCAAACATCGGTGTTACTGCGGGTGCCTCGGCGCCTGAGTCATTGGTCCAAGAGGTGATTGACCAGCTTGTGGCCTGGGGGGCAGAGCGTCCTGATATTGGCGGACATTACACCGAGGATGTGGTCTTCTCGATGCCTCGCGATTTGCTACGCGCAATCCCCAAGCGTGGTGAGATTCAATCCGTCGCTGATTAGGCCGGCTTTCGTGTCAACTGGCTGCTAGCAAGATCCATCATCGGTCTGATCAACATCCTCTTTAATTCGCACTCGGCCCGTTGCGCTCATCACAATGGCCTGGCGCATGATGTTGCCAGTGTTGGCTGTGAGTCTACATAGTGTGAACGTGCCCATTTGTAAGCCACCGTCGGGTTGCGTTGAGCGACCGTCTGAACGGTAGCTCACGGCATGGCCGATGCCACGATTAGCTAAGAGCTGGAAACCCTCAGGCAAGGCGGCGCGCTGTTGCAGTAGCGATTCACTGGGATCGTGATGGCCGTTTTGGTTGTGATCGATAAAAATCTTCCAACCGTCTGACCAACCGCTCTCCCGCGCTTGCATGGTAACGCGTACTCGCCGGCTGACCGCCTCGCTGCGGGTATACCAAAGGGCATCCATGACATGCTGGCGTTGCGCATCTAAGACGGCTGTTTGGCGAAGATCAGAGAATGATGGCGCCGCTAAGCTTGCTAAGGTCGCCAGTAAAGCCATCGCAATTAATAGGCCGATGAGTGTATACCCACGCTGCATTGGTTTGCCTTTATAAAGAATGTCCGGTGATCCACCAATTTAGCGCAGTAATCAGTTAGCACTCGCCTTCGTCCGATCAATGGCGGCAGGCTAATCTGATGATTAAGCGTCGCCGGAATCAACTTACTGGCTCTAACCGCGATCGGGTCGCTGGGTTTAGCCTACTCGAGCTGCTGTTAGTGCTGTCATTGATCGCGATCATTGCCACGCTTGCGCTACCGAGTTATCGCCAGCCTATTGAGCGGGTTGAACGAGCCCAAGCCGCCACCTGTTTGATTCAACTGGGGGCATTGATAGAGCGCCAATATGATCCCAAGACAGGTTATGCAGGAATTAAATTATTAGCGAGCCCGTTGAGCTGTCTGCTCGCGCTCGAGGGTCGATATGCTTTTGCTGCCGGCGTGCCCGGGCTTTCACAATGGTCAGATGAGACGATTGATCGTCAGCGCTGGCAATTACGAGCGAAACGAACGGCGAGTAGCCATCAGAGCGCAGAGGTGTGTCACGGATTGGTGTTTCAAGACACGGGCGCCCGAGGGGTGCTCGATGCCCATGGGGTGGCGCTGTTTGATGCCAAACGAATGCGCCAGTGCTGGCACTAGTGCTTGTCTGATCGCGGGCGCTCGTCTACTATTCCGCTCTGCGGCCGGCGTAGCTCAGTTGGTAGAGCAACGCATTCGTAATGCGTAGGTCCGCGGTTCGACTCCGTGCGCCGGCACCATATTTTCCTCGCTGTTTAGGGGCCGAGCCCAAACACCAAAAGCAGCGCTAACACCACAGCAGTCCACATTGCCATTGCACCGGTTGGCCAGCTTCGCATTGGCCAGCCACTAAGCCTAAATTCTGTTGCCGCCGCCTGTGCGCGTTCAAGCGCTGTCATAAAGGTGGTACGAAACGCTTGATCCAAGGTTGTAATCCAATCACGTAAGCCGACAACCGCGTGACGACCCGGGACGCGATAGAACCAATCCACATCAAGGCTGATTTTGTTCTCGCCATCGAGATGTTTGAGCAGCAGAAAAAACCCGAGCCCGGTGAATAGCAACAACTGCATTTCTTTGAGCAAATGGCCAGCGGTATACGCGTGATAATCGACAGAATAGGGTAATAGCGCGTAGAGCGCGTTCGGGAATATACCAATTAGAAAGCATAACAACGCAGCGATACCCATTGCGATACGCATGTTTAATGGCGACTCTTGAGGCCGGTGTCCAGAATCTTTACCTAAAAACGTGAAGTAAGGCAGTTTCAAGCCGGTATGCAAAAACGTTCCGCATGAAGCCAGTGTGAGTAGCAAAAATACGCCAGCACGGTAGTCAACCGCAGCAGCCTCTACAATCATTGTTTTGCTCACAAATCCGCTAAAGAGCGGGAACGCTGAAATAGACAATGCCCCAATCATGTACAAGACAAACGTAATGGGCATATAGCGATATAAGCCACCAAGCTCAGAGAGCTTACTTTTGCCGGTCATATGGAGCACTGCGCCAGCACCCATGAGTAGTAGGGCTTTATAGAGAATATGCGTGAACGCATGTGCAGCCACACCGCTTAGGGCCAGCGCGGTGCCCATGCCAACGCCGGCAACCATATAGCCCACTTGGCTGATGATGTGATACGCCAATAGGCGGCGAATATCATTGACCAATACCGCGTAAACAACCCCATAGAGGGCCATGACCACACCAAGCCAAATTAATAGGTCAGTACCGGGATAGCCGCGCAATAGGGTGTAAACAGCTGTTTTTGTGGTTAAAGCCGATAAAAAAATAGTCCCGGTAACGGTTGCTTCTGGATAGGCATCGGGAAGCCATGCATGAAAAGGCGGAACCGCGGCGTTGATTAAAAAGGCGACCAGAATGAGCCAAAAAGCCGCGCCTTCTACATCGATTTGATTAAAGGCCACTGAACCGGTGGCTAGGTAATAGGCGATAACGCCGGCGAACAGCAACATGCCGCCTAAACCATGAACAATCAAATAGCGCATGCCAGCTTGATAAGCAACGGCATTACAACGCCGCCAGATTAACCAGACTGAGGCGATCAGCATAATTTCCCAAAAGACATACAAGGTAATGAGATCGCCGGCGAACACGACGCCAAGTGCTGCGGCGCCGTAGAACATGGCGCTAACATGCTGAGCCGGGTCGTCAACATGCAGCGAGTAAACATTGGCAATAACCAGGACGATGCCGATGACATAAGCGAAAACGAGACTAGTGGCATCCACGCGCAGTGGTGAGAGATCAAAGCTCATGATCGTTGCATTGATTTGCAGCCCACTATCTAGAGTGGCGATTAGCGCGAGTACAATAAGGGGCAGTGTCACTTGCCAAATGCGGCGAATACGGCCCTTAAACCAGGCCAAAGGCAGCGCACCAATCAATAGCACAAGGGCGGGGTGGAGCCATTCAATCATCACTACGCTCACCATGCCGGGTGTAATAGTCCGGCTTGCGATAGAGAATGAGATAGCCAATCGCTTTGGATATCACAACGATAAGAATGCAAGAGAATAGACCATAAAAAGCAGCAAATCCGCCGATACTATCCCATGCAAAGCGCTCATAATCGGGTGTTTTTAAGACATCCAACAAAACCAGTAGCGCCATTACCACCAAGGTTGCCCAGGTCATCCAGCGTTTTTGTTCAACCAGCCACTCTAAAAGGCGACCTAAACTCATTACTCGCTCCTAAGGAATTGCGGGTCTAAGCAGCGCAAGCGCTGATGTGGCGAGAAAAAATAACACCACGGTACCCACCGCAGTCAGGCTAAGTGGAATTAAACACAGCAAGGGCGCTTCTCTTGCATGAGCCATTGCGTTGGGATCATTAGCGGGAAGAAGGAACGCACGCATAACGGGCGGAATTAGGTAGCCAATGTTAAGCAGCGTACTCAACATGAATGCCGCTACCACCCAATAATACTCCGCCGAGAAAGCGCCGGTGACCAGATAGAGTTTGCTCCAAAATCCACCGGTCGGCGGCAAGCCGATAACGCTCATTGCGCCAATAAAAAACGCAATCATCGTGATGGGCATTCGCCGGCCAAGACCGTTCATGCCACTAACCGTATTAATTCCACTGCCGAGGTAAATTGCACCGGCACAAAAAAAGAGTGTGATCTTGCCAAATCCATGCATAAGCATGTGCAGGCCGCCGCCAATCGCTGCAAGCTCAGTTGCGAGCAAAGCGCCGGTGACAATATAGGCGAGTTGGCTCACTGTTGAGTAGGCGAGTCGGGCTTTTAAATTATCTTGATGTAACGCAACCAAGGAGGCAGCCAACATTGTAAAGACCGCCAGATAGAGCATTGCGGGCTGCGTGACTAGCGTGAGTAAATAATCGAGGCCAAAAATATACAACACAACCGTTAGCACACTGAAAACCCCGGCTTTAACGACCGCGACGGCATGTAGCAGCGCAGAGACAGGAGTTGGTGCGACCATTGCGGCGGGTAACCAGCGATGAAACGGCATAAGCGCAGCCTTGCCAATACCAAAGAGCAGTAGCAGCAATAGTACAGCGCCGCTAGTGCTACTAATTTCACCGGCCATAATGCCACCGCTTGTAAAGCGCAAACTGCCCGTGGCCTGCCAAATCCAAATGATAGCGGGCAGCATCAGCCCCACACTCGTGACGAGCAGGACGGCGAGATAGGTTCGCGCACCGGCGCGGGCTTTTTCCGTCCCGGTATGGGCCACCAATGGGTAGGTAGAAATCGAGAGGATTTCGTAGAAGATATACAGTGTGAAAAGGTTCTCGGCGAATGCAATGCCGGCGACCGCCCCCAGCGCAATTGCATAACACGCCATAAATCGCCCTAACTGCTGATAGCCGCCCTGTTTCATGTAGCCAAGGGCATACGGAGTGGCGAGCAGCCATAGGGTTGAGGCAAGTAGCGCGAACAACAGACCAAGCGGGCGAGCCGCAAACGCAATTTCAAGCCCAGGCAGTAATGTGATTAAGATTTGGGTGGCGTCTGTGCCGGCGATGACGTCAGGAGTGAGGCTAACGATGGGTAAAAAAAATGCCAACGGGAAAAGCCAACAAAAGCTATCGCGAAGCCATGGACGGTGCGCGGCCAATGCAATCGCTATGGCCCCAATAAATGGAATAACAACGATGCCAAAGAGCGAGATGTCAGCCAAGATGCGCATCAAAGCCCTCCACCACCCAATAATGCCTCGGCCGCAGCGGTAGCGCCGCCCAAGGTCAAGCGTGTATCAATGCCGAAGTAAAAATTGGCAGCCACTAATAACCAAAGGGGTAACAACAGCTCTGCTGATGCTTCTTTTACGACCGGCGCTCCTTTAGGCCGTGGTTGCATCCAAGCGACCTCAATAATATGCGCGATATAGGCAAGCGCCATTAACGAGCTGATGAGGATAAGGGCTACCATCCAAGTTTGATCGGCATCAATCGCCGCACTAATTAGTGCCCACTTACTAATAAATCCCGCCGTGGGCGGGATGCCAATGAGACTGACTCCAGCCAGTGCAAATCCAGTAAAAGTCCACGGCATTACGCGGCCAAGACCGCGCATATCAGCGACTTTTACGCTACCGGTTTGATGAAAAATAATGCCCGCAGCAACAAATAAGGCGCCTTTCATTAAGCCATGATTAAACAGATGCAAAAAACTTGCGGTTAAGCCCATCACCGTAACCAAGCTGACCCCTAGCACCATATAGCCGACTTGAGCGACCGATGAGTAAGCAAGCAAGCGCTTTAAATTATCCTGAAAAAGCGCCATCCATGAGCCGGCGAACATTGCTGCAATTGCTAGCACGGTAAACGCGGCAGCTAATGGGAGGGCGGTAAAGCTATACTCAGGCGCAAATACCGTAAAGATAAATCGCAACAGGACATAAAGCGCGACTTTGGTTGCGGTTGCAGCAATAAACGCGCTAACCACGGATGGTGCAAAGGTGTAGGCATTGGGCAGCCAGAGATGCAGCGGAAATAGCGCTAGTTTCAGCGCCATCCCAACCACGATAAAGGCGAGTCCCACCTGGAGGACGCGTGATTCCCCGACAGCCGGAAGACGTTCGGCCAAGTCCATCATATTGAGCGTGCCGGTCATAATGTAGAGAAAACCAATGCCGATAAGCAAAAAGGTGGCGCCTACCGTTCCCATAATCAAATAACGAAAGGCCGCCAATAAAGCCCGTCGGTCGCGGCCGTGAGCGATTAGCGCGTAGGTGGCGAGAGAGGAGATTTCTAAGAAGACGAAAACGTTAAAAATATCGCCGGTGAGTGTAATCCCCATGAGCCCGGCAAAGGCCAATAGAAATAGCGCATAAAACGCGCCCTGACGTTCCGGCACTTCCCGGTTAACACTTGCTCGACCCCAACCGAGCATTAGCGTGGCCATGGCTGTAATCAGCAATGCAACAAACCCGCTCGCTGCATCCACTCGATATTCAATCCCAATGGGCGCTGGCCAGTTACCAAACGCGTAACGCAATATCTCGCCATCAAAAACCGCAATAAGGGTTAATGCGGCGATTAACAGAGCACCGGCTGCACTGAGCCAAGCGAATATCCAAGGGGCAAGCCGTCCAGGTAGCAGTGCAACAACCGGGGCTGCGATCAGGGGAAGGAGAACGGCAAAGGGCATGAACTCGGTAATGTTCATGCCTCGTCCTCGGTGGCATGTCGGTCGAGCGCATCATCATCAATACTGCCAAAGGCTTCCTGAACCCGGACAGCAAGGGCAAGCCCGACGGCCGTTGTGGCAACACCAACAACAATGGCGGTGAGAATAAGGACATGGGGTAGGGGGTTTGAGTAAATTTCAACGCCATCACGAAGGATCGGTGTTGAACCACCCAATACTTTACCGGCGGAGATAAATAAAATGAAAACGGAAGTTTGAAAGATACCAAGGCCGATGATCTTTTTAACCATATTGCCGCGGACGATGACGCAATAGTAGCCGATCATCATGAGCCCAATGACCGCCCAATAATTAAATAGGCTTAGTATATTCATTAGGCATCAGTCCCATCGTCGAATGTTATGCCTGCCTTCTCGCATAGCGCCCGACGCCGGGCAAACTGCATAAAAATCAGCATGACAACAGCGGCAACCGTCACACCAACGCCGAATTCAACCAAAATAATGCCAGCTTGTTGTGCGGTGTGGGGAGAGTCCAGCAGTGGATAAAAATCCAAAAAACGTCCACCTAAAATCACACCCAAAAGACCAACGAAGCAGTAAAGAAGCACCCCAACGCAGGCAAGCCAGTAAATAACCCCAGCGGGAATAACCCGCAGTCCTGTCTCTAGGCCATAGATAAGAACAAATAAAATCCAAGCAGCAGCAAACAGGACGCCTGCCTGGAAGCCACCGCCAGGTGAGTACTCACCATGAAATTGCACATACAGGCCAAATAGCATGACCAGTGGAATTAAAAAGCGGGCAATAACCACCAAAATGGCATTGTCTCTCACCGCTTGTTCTCCTTGCGCCGGCGCCGTGGTGGCACAGATAAAAGGGCATAGACACCAATTCCGGCGGTTAAAATCACCATGGCTTCGCCCATCGTATCGATAGAGCGATAGCTCGCCAGCACAGCAGCCACCATGTTGGGTACACCCATATCGGGATAGGTCTGCTCAATGTAATAAGGCCCGACATGTTGATGAACAGGATTATCTACCTGACCGAATTCCGGCAAATCCAGCGTGGCATAGATGAGCGTGGCGCCAGTGATAAGAACGATCACCAGCGCCGGTAAGTTATGGCTTTTCTGAACGCGCTCTCGCCGCGGCACGAGACTTAGCGCAGCCAATATCAAAACGGTGCTAATACCAGCGCCAACCGCTGCTTCTGTCAGTGCAACATCACCGGCATCGAGCATGACAAACAAACCAGCGATGGTGAGTGAGTAGATAGCAAAGAGCATGGTGGCCTTTAGTAAATCTCGCGTGAGGACCACCGATAGGCCAACGATCAGCAAAAACACCAGCAAGACAATATTAATTAGCTGTTCGATGACGCGCCTCCTTGCCGCCGCTCATCAGCGCCAATGGGTTCAAGCCCAGCCTCCAGAGCGGCCCTTGCGGTTGCATGTGCGGCGGCCGGACTTGTGAAGAGCAAAAAGAAAAGAATAAGCAATAATTTAATGCTGAGTAAGCTAAAACCGGTCTGGACAAGAAGCCCGCTTATGATCAGCAAGGGAGCTGCCGTATCAGCGATGCTGCCAGCATGCAGTCGGGTGTAAACATCAGGAAATCTAACGAATCCAACGCCGCCAATGATGGCGAAAGCACCGCCGGTTAACAGTAATACACTGGTAAGGAGATTGCCGAGTAGCTCAATCATGATCGACCTCTCCGTCCGTGGCGAGGTCGCGTTGTCGCACCAGTTTTAGTGTGGCGACCACAGCGAGAAAGTTGATGAGCGCGTAGACAAGCGCAACATCAATTAAGTCATGGTGGCCGGTGAAATAAGTAATGAGCGCCACCAACAATACAGTTTTCGTCCCAAATGCATTGACGCCAACAATGGTGTCGAACACGGACGGTCCTTTGAGCGCTCGCCATAAGGCCAGCCCCATTGTGGTAAACATAGCCAATATGGTCATTAGGATGACTGCATCCACTATGCTCGACCCTCAAGCCAGTCGACTTTGCGGCTCATGCCACCTTCACGAATATCCGCAGCGGTTGCCGGCAGCAGTGCATGTACTTCGAGTGTGGACTCGGCATGGCGTAGCCGGGTGGTGACTGTGCCGGGTGTCAACGTAATCGAATTTCCGTAGGTCACACGGCCGACCGGTGTTCTTTGAGGAATCGCTGCATTGAAGATGGTCGGACGGATTGTTTCGGGATTAAAAACCGCTCTTGCAACGACTATATTGGCAAGGATGACTTGACCTACCAGCCAGCACCAGTAAACCGGCAATCGCCAAGACAGAGTGCCCGGGTCATGCTCGGCGCCGAGCACCTCCATGCGCTCTGTTAGCCACACCACTAGCGCGACAGACAGGGCGCCGAGCGCAAACAGCAGCGGCTTGTAGACGCCGGAAATGCTGAGCCACAAGATAGCCAACATTAAAGCGAGAGAAATCAAATAACGCATCGCGATGAATCTACCAAGGTCTGCTCGCTGCTGCTAGTGATACCCGCTGGTAATATTGAGTGTCACAGAGGCGCAACATCGTTGTCTTTATAATGACATTTTGCTTTGAACTCGGGGGTAGGTGTGGCAAGTGTTCTCCTAGTAGAAGACGAACAAGCAATTCGAGAGATGGTTGCAATGGCGCTCGAGCGGGCTGGATATCGTGTCCGTCATGCAGAGTCGGCTGAGGACGCTGAGGCAGCGATTCGTCTGAGTCAACCTGATATTATCCTACTCGATTGGATGTTGCCCGGTGAGAGTGGCATCGACTACGCACGGCGGCTAAAGCGTGATCGTGTTACCCGCGAGCTCCCGATTATTATGCTCACGGCAAAAGGGGACGAAGGCGATCGCATCCGTGGCCTAGAGACGGGGGCGGATGATTACGTTGCCAAGCCATTCTCGCCACGGGAGCTGGTATCGCGGGTGAAAGCCGTGCTTAGACGTGTTCAGCCCACATCGGCTGAGCAACCGATTGAAATCCGTGGACTGCGACTCGATCCGGTCAGTCATCGGGTGCTGGCGTCCGATAAACCAGTTGATATGGGGCCGACTGAGTTTCGTTTGTTGCACTTTTTTATGACCCACACCGAGCGTGTATTCAATCGAGCCCAGCTTCTCGATAATGTATGGGGAGCTAATGTCTATGTTGAGGAGCGCACGGTTGATGTTCATGTTCGCAGATTGCGTAAAGCACTGGCGCCCACCGGTCATGATGCCTTGGTGCAAACGATTCGTGGCGCCGGTTATCGGTTTGCCGCTGAGTAATTTGATCGTGCCATGTTAATGAGTAACCCCTGGCCGGCGGCCATTTCACGAGCGCTGCTCGGATTGTTGGTCATCATGTTGGTGGGAGCGGCCAGTGGGTATTTTGTTGCCGTCGTACTGGCTGGAGTCGCAGCGGCGCTTGCTTACAATATCTATCAGCTCTCTCGCTTAGAACATTGGCTGCGGTGCTCACGGCAAATACATCCGCCACGAGCTAGCGGGTTATGGGGGGCTGTGTTTGATAGTTTTGATCGACAACAGCAGCGACGTCGGGCGCGCCGCGAGCGTTTGGCCGATTTACTCCGCCGCTTTCGTGAAAGCGCGAATGCGATGCCAGACGGCATCATTGTACTGTCTGATCTCGGTGAAATGCGGTGGTGGAATCATGTGGCATCTCGCTACTTGTCTTTGAACTGGCCGCAAGATCAAGGACATCGGATTGCCAATTTAATTCGCCACCCAGACTTCAGTCATTTTCTAGACAGCGGGAGCTGGGATGATCCTATTAAGATTCCCGCTCCCAATGATCCTTTGCGAGTGTTGGAAATTCGTATTGTCCCGTATGGCGATCAACAGCGAATGCTACTTGCACGAGATGTCTCTGAATTACACCGTTTAGAGACCATGCGCCGCGATTTTGTTGGCAACATCAGTCACGAGTTACGAACGCCATTGACCGTGCTCCGAGGAATGGCAGAGCACATTAGCGATATGAAGTCTTTAGAGCGTGCTGAGCTGGATCGCCCGCTTGAGTTAATGGACCAGCAAATTGAGCGAATGACGCAATTGGTTGATGACTTATTGTTGTTATCGCGGCTTGAAACAGAGGCGCCCGAGGCGAAATCAGACCCGATTGATATGCCAGCGATGCTCAATGAAGTTGCGGATGAAGCGCGGACATTCAGTAACGATAGTCATGATATTAAGCTTACGATTGACGCGGGGATTACGGTTAAAGGTGACTATGAGGAACTGCATAGCGCGTTTTCCAACCTATTAAGTAATGCGGTGAAATACACCCCGCCTGAGGGCCGTATTGATATACGTTGGTTTGAAGCGGCTGGCATTGCCTGTTTAACCGTGGCTGACACCGGGCGTGGTATTCCAGCACATCATTTGCCGCGATTGACTGAGCGTTTTTATCGTGTGGACAGTGGTCGAGCTAGCCGTGATGGTGGCACCGGACTTGGACTCGCCATTGCCAAACATGTGCTTTCACGACATGGCGCGCATCTTGAGATCACCAGTGAACTCGATGTCGGCAGTACCTTTAGCTGTGTATTTCCAAGCTATGAACGAATTGACGCGTCCTCGGCCAATCGTTACGACTTTCAGCATTAGGATTCATATTCCTGTCATATTTCTCACCTAGCCTCCTCGCTGAGTATTAACCTATAGCACTACGAGGAGTGACCTCATGCAGACTTGGAAGACTACCGCACTGGCCGTTGCAGCGGCCGCCAGCATGACCACAGTAGCTGTGGCCCAAGAGCGCGACCAAATGCGTATCGTGGGTTCCAGCACGGTGTATCCGTTCGCCAGCTACGTGGTTGAGGAGTTTGGTGCAACCACCAACTACCCCACGCCCGTGATCGAGTCGACTGGCTCAGGTGGCGGTATGCGGCTATTCTGTGATGGCGTCGGCGTCGACACCCCGGACATCACCAATGCCTCACGTCGGATGAAGCCAAGCGAGTTTGATCGCTGCATGGAAAATGGCGTTACCGATATCACCGAGGCACTTATTGGTTCTGACGGCATCGTGATCGCACAGAGCAATGACAACGCCCCGCTTGAGCTCACGCGTGAGCAGATCTTGTTGGCCGTTGCTGCCAAGGTTCCGCAAAACGGTGAGTTAGTGGACAACCCTTACACCAGCTGGAATCAAATTGATTCAAGCTTGCCGAATCGTGAGATTGAGGTCCTTGGTCCGCCTTCGACATCCGGTACGCGTGATGCATTCGAAGAGCTCGTCATGGAAGGCGCTAGTGAGTCCGCTGGCTATCCAGAGGAGTACACCGATATTCGTACAGACGGCGGTTACGTTGACTCTGGAGAGAACGATAACCTGATCGTGCAGCGGATTCGTGAGAACAAAGACGCCGTGGGCGTTTTCGGTTACAGCTTCCTTGTTGAGAACAGTGACACGATCAGTGCGGCGACCGTTGACGGTGTTGCGCCAACCACGGAGTCAATTTCTCGCGAGGAATATCCAGTTGCTCGTAGCCTTTGGTTCTACATCAAAGAAGCCCATGAAGGTGTGGTTCCTGGCATCGAAGAGTATGTGAGCCTGTTCATGGACGACATCATGATCGGCGAGGATGGCTTGCTGATCGATGAAGGCCTAATTCCTCTGCCAGGTTCTGAAAGCGCTAGACAGCGTGATCGGGTTGAGGATCGAGTCAACCTCCAGCGGAGTGACTTGGAGGGCTAAGACGTTGAAATGCTCTTCGATAATGGAGAGTATCTAACGCGATCTGGGTCGTCATCACCACTTGGTGGTGACGATTCTTTAATTTTCTAGAATCAGACACGCAGATATCGAGGTAGCACCTTGGGCATTGGATTGACAACACTGCTACTCCTGGCGGCACTAGGACCACTAGGATTTCTAGCCTATCGGTTAGGTCGTGGCAAAGCGCTTGCCTCGATGGCAGCGGGTGTCAGCATGCACTCGCGTCCTCAGCAGTATGGCTGGTACTCCGTTGTATGGATGGGGATTCCGGCATTGGGGGTCGCGATCGCCGCTGCAATATTAAGCCTATTCGGTGTGATTGCGCCTGCGCGTGAGCTGGTTCTTATGGTTTCACTAGCGGTTGCTGCGATTGGACTTGCCCATGGTCTACGAGCAATTAAACCCGATGTGCGCGCTCGCAACGCTCTCGACAATGTCGTCAGACTACTTTTGCTTGGCGCGGCACTCATTTCAATTATTACCACGATCGCAATCGTATTATCGGTTCTATTCGAGGCGATGCGGTTTTTTCGTGAAGTTAGTGTTTGGGAATTTGTTACCGGCACGGTTTGGTCTCCCGGAGATACCTTCTTAGAGGCGGCAGGCCGCGGTGATGAGGTAAGTGAGGGAACGTCGTTTTTTGGGTCGGTGCCATTGTTTGCTGGCACGTTCATGGTGACAGCCATCGCGATGGCAACAGCGCTGCCCATTGGCTTGTTATCCGCAATTTTTATGTCGGAATACGCAACCAGTCGGCAACGCGGCATTGCCAAGCCATTACTTGAAATACTCGCGGGTATCCCAACAGTGGTCTATGGCTTTTTTGCGGCAGTCACAGTGACACCTATTGTCGTGGATATCGCCAGTTTCATTGGGCTAGATGCCTCGTATAGCAACATCCTCTCACCGGGGATTGTTATGGGGATTATGATTATCCCGTTTATCTCATCGCTCTCGGATGATGTGATTAATAGTATTCCTCAAAGCTTGCGCGAAGGCGCTTATGCGCTGGGTACCACCCATTCTGAGACGATCAAGCAGGTGATCTTGCCGGCCGCCTTGCCAGGGGTTATCTCGGCGTTTTTGTTGGGTGTCTCGCGTGCATTAGGAGAGACGATGATTGTTGTGATGGCAGCGGGAGTGCGGCCTAACTTAACGTGGAACCCACTAGAGGACATGACAACCGTGACCGTAAACATTGTTATGTCGCTCACCGGTGATCAGGCATTTGATAGTCCAATGACGCTCTCCGCATTTGCGCTTGGACTCGTATTATTTATCGTCACCCTTATGCTCAATTTGGTCTCCACCTATTTGGTGCGCCGATTTAAGCAAAAATATGACTAATCAGGACGTCTGACATGCAGCGACGTTTAACCGGATCAGCCAACGACCCTCGAATTCGGGCACGTTACCGCGGGGAATCGCGTTTTAAGAGCTACACAGTGATCGCACTGTTGGTGGCTTTTGCGATTATCATTGCGTTTTTCGCCGACATAATTGGACAAGGGCATAGTGCGTTCTGGCGAACAGAGGTTCAGGTAACCCTAGATTATAATGAGCGCGCAGAGCGTATTGGTCGGTTTGCGCTAGAAGAAGATTTACGTGAAATTGTCTCGCGTGGCGCAGTTCGTTCCATTCCATTAGAAATTCGCAATAACCCTGAACTCGCCGGCAGTACCCGCAAGGATTGGGTGCCGGCATACAGCCGTATTGATCAGTATCTAAAAGGTAATGAGGAACTCCCGCCCGAGATGGCAGCTCAAGTTGATCGGTTGGTTGAAGCTGACCAGATACGCACGACGTTTAACTGGGCTTTTTTTAGTTCAGGTGATTCTAAGCTGCCAGAGCTAGCCGGTGTCTTCTCAGCTGCCGTCGGTTCCATATTGGTTTTGTTTGTCACCCTAATTTTTGCCTTTCCCATTGGCGTGATGTCGGCGATTTACCTGGAGGAATTCGCACCGGACAATAAACTCACGCAAGCGATTGAAGTGAACATCAATAACCTTGCGGCCGTGCCGTCGATTATTTTTGGTTTACTGGGTTTGGCAGTGTTCATTAATACGTTTGGCGTACCTCGATCGTCAGCACTTGTTGGTGGTTTGACGCTTGGTTTGATGACCCTGCCGGTGATAATTATTAGCACCCGAGCGGCGCTTCGTTCAGTACCCGATCCAATTCGTCTTGGCGCGTTTGCGATGGGGTGCTCACGTTGGCAGGTGGTTCGTGACCACGTGCTGCCATTATCACTGCCAGGGATCTTAACGGGAACAATTATTGGCCTAGCTCAGGCAATGGGTGAGACAGCGCCGCTTATCATTGTTGGCATGGTTGCGTATATCCCTGATATGCCCTCCAGTATTTTTGATTCGGCAACGGTGCTACCTGCACAAATATTTACTTGGGCTAGTGAGCCTCGAAAAGCTTTTGTTGAAAAGACGGGCGCAGGAATTATGGTCCTATTGGCCATCCTGCTCACGCTTAATGCCACAGCCGTGCTCTTGCGGCGTAAGTTTGAACGTCGCTGGTAGCGACGGGCGAGGGATTCATGGAAACTGAAACAACACAAACAACGACGACGGGGATGCCTAGCATGGCCCGAAATGATGAAACGATCCCCGCTGCCGGGGAAAAAGCAGAGCCAAGCGTAAAAATGAGTGCCCGAGATCTTAATCTTTGGTACGGCGATACGCAGGCTTTGTATGACATTAATCTCGATATGTTCTCACGTGAGGTGACTGCGTTAATCGGTCCTTCAGGTTGCGGCAAGTCAACTTTTCTCCGTTGTCTTAACCGAATGAATGACTTGATCCCGAAGGTTAAGATTAATGGTCGAGTTGCGTTAGAAGATGAAGATATTTACGACCATAGCGTTGATGTCGTCCAGCTGCGCACATTTGTGGGTATGGTTTTCCAGAAGCCTAATCCGTTCCCTAAGAGTATTTATGAGAACATCGCCTACGCGCCACGCTTGCACGGTACCGGTACTTCGCGTTCAGAGCTTGATGATCTTGTGGAGTCCTCTCTTAAACGGGCTGGGCTTTGGAATGAGGTTGCCGATCGACTTGATACGGCCGGTACGGAGTTATCTGGCGGTCAACAGCAGCGCTTGTGCATAGCGCGTGCCATTGCCGTTAACCCTGAAGTGATTCTAATGGACGAGCCAGCCTCAGCGCTCGACCCGTTGGCGACCGCCACGGTTGAGGAGTTGATCCATGAGCTTAAAGATAATTATACGATTGTGATTGTGACGCATAACCTACAGCAAGCCGCGCGAGTTGCTGGCTACACGGCGTTTTTCCACATGGGTAAAATTATCGAATACAACGATACCGATACGTTATTTACGAACCCAGCCGAGCAGCGGACTGAGGATTACATTACTGGCCGTTTTGGCTAATCCCGCAGGAGCGGAAAGCATTATGGATAAAAAGGGTTTTTCGCAGCATATCTCGCAGCAGTACAACGAGGATCTCGAGCAGATCATCACTCGTGTTATGACCATGGGTGGGTTAGTTGAACAGCAGCTAGAAGGCGCAATGGATGCGCTCGTCAATGGAGATCAATCCAAAGGCGAGGAAGTGGTTACGTCTGACTACCGCATCAATGCGATGGAAGTCGAGTTGGATGAGGCTTGCACGAATGTGTTGGCGCGTCGGCAACCTGCAGCGAGTGATTTGCGATTAATTGTCGCGGTGATTAAAACGATTACTGACCTTGAGCGCATTGGTGATGAAGCTGAGCGCGTGGGTCGCATGTCATTACAGTTATTGGATGAGGATCGGCGGCGTAGCCCAATGGCTGAAATTGCCTCGCTTGGCGAGCAAATTAAAGGCATGGTTCGGGGATCACTAGACGCGTTTGCACGAATGGATGTTGAGCAAGCGGTCAGAGTGGCTCAAGAGGACATCAAGGCCGATGCGCAATACAATTCGATACTTCGTCACTTGGTTAAACACTTAGAGGATAACCCTAAGTCGGTACCGCCAGTGCTTGATATTGTCTGGGCTGCTCGCTCGTTGGAGCGTATTGGTGATCGCTCACGAAATATTTGCGAATACGTTATTTACTTTGTCAGAGGTAAAGACGTTCGGCATATTAGTTTTGAACAAATGGCTGAAGAAGCGACTGGTGATCGTCACTGAGTTACTAGCCACTCAAGCAGCGCTTTTTGGGCGTGCAAGCGATTTTCCGCCTCTTCCCATACAACACTTTGGGATCCATCAATGACCTCTGCACTGACCTCTTCGCCGCGATGGGCGGGGAGGCAGTGCATAAATAGCGCATCACGATCAGCGCTTGCCATTAGTGCCGTATCGACCTGATAGGGTTCGAACGCGGCATAACGAGCGCTAGCTTGCTCTTCCATACCCATGCTCGCCCAGACATCGGTCACGACAAGATCAACCCCGGCGACAGCCTCATGCGGATCAGCATGATGGGTACTGCGCGGGTAGCGCTCTAGATCACTGGGGGCGTAATCGGTGGGGCAGCCGATGCGCAAACTAAACTCCATGAGTTCAGCCGCCTGCATCCATGAGCGGCACATATTATTACCATCTCCCATCCATGCGACTTGGCGGCCTGCAATGTCACCACACTGTGCTTGCCAGGTCTGTAAGTCAGCGAGGAGCTGACAGGGATGGTGATCATCGGTCAAGCCGTTGATAACGGGTACTGTCGAGGCAGCAGCAAAGCGTTCCACATTACTGTGCTCAAAGGTTCGGATCATGACCGCATCGAGCATGCCTGAGAGTACACGGGCGGTATCTTCAATGGGCTCGCCACGACCGAGTTGAGTATCGCGCGGTGAGAGGAAAATCGCACTACCGCCAAGCTGACTCATTCCTGCCTCAAACGACACCCGTGTGCGCGTGGATGACTTCTCAAAAATCATTCCAAGCACGCGTCCACGGAGCGGTTCATGTAAGTGGTGCGCGTGATGGATCTCCCGAAGCTCAGCGGCGCGGCGTAATAGCATATGCAGCTCATTGGCGCAGAGGTCAGCGAGCGTTAGAAAATGGCGCAAAGACATAATGGCTCCTGCTGGCCGCTCAATGACTCGGGGCTGCGCTAGCAACCGCCGGTGCCACGGTTGCAGCAATAAGGGGTGCTAACGTGCTCACAAGCTGATCCGCTTCGGCATCGCTAAATGTCAGCGGCGGGAGTAAGCGGACAACTCGCCCGGCTGTCACATTAATGAGTAAACCCGCATCGAGCGCTTGTTTTACCAACTCTGGACAGGGTTTACTCAGTTCAATACCGATCATACAGCCTTGACCTCGAATTTCAGCAATGCCATCAAGCCCGTGCAGCGCTTTACGAAAACCACCTAAAATACGCTCACCTAATGCCTGCGCCCGCGGCATTAACCCCTCGGACTCAATGATATCGAGCACACTCAGTGCGGCACGCGTAGCCAGCGGGTTGCCACCAAACGTTGTTCCATGACTGCCAGGCCCAAGTACGCCGCTCGCTGCGCCGCCAGCCAAGCACGCACCAATGGGTACGCCATTCGCTAGCGCTTTTGCAATGGTAATCACATCAGGTTGGATATTAGCGTGTTGATGCCCAAACCAACGCCCGGTTCGGCCGATACCAGCTTGAACCTCATCAAGCATGAGTAACCAATTGTGCTCATCGCATAGCTTGCGCAAGGCCGGCAGATAATCCGCATTGGGCAATACAATGCCACCTTCGCCCTGAATTGGTTCAATTAAAATAGCGACTGTCTGATCCGTTGCTGCCTTTTTAATCGCCTCCGGGTCGTTATAGGGCACCCGAATGAACCCCGCCGGCAGCGGGCCAAACCCAATCTGTGCCTTGCTATTGCCCGTGGCAGCCAAGGCACCCAATGTGCGGCCGTGGAAAGCATTCTCGGCAACGATAATTTCAGGTGCGCTAATATCTCGAGCGTGGCCATAGAGGCGCGCGAGTTTAATGGCAGCCTCATTTGCTTCAGCGCCGCTATTGGCAAAGAAGACTTGCGCTAATCCAGACATGCTGCAGAGTCGCTCGCCAAGTGCCTCCTGATGCGGAATATCGTATAGGTTGGAGGTGTGAATAAGCGTGTGGGCTTGTCCTGCCAATGCGGCAGCCACTGCTGGGTGTGCATGTCCGAGACCACAGACGGCGATGCCAGAGAGTGCATCGAGGTACCAACGCCCATTCGTATCTTCCAACCACGCACCGCGACCTCGCCGAAAGGCAACCGGAAGCCGTGAGTAAGTTGGCATCAGGGTCGTGGACATGGCGTTGACCTCCAAAAAACAAACGGCAGCCTGCGGCTGCCGAGCAGTTCATTATAGGATGGGCGCATTAACGCTACAAGATTGCTGCCTATGCCGAATAGTCCGATCGATTTGCACATGCACAGCACCGCCTCAGATGGGCGTTTATCCCCTGAGGCATTGGTTGAGCAAGTGGCTGCAGCCAATGTCACGATGATGGCATTAACGGATCATGACACGCTGTCTGGTCTTGATCAGGCAGCCGCAGCCGCCCACGCGCATGGAGTCCAGTTCATTCCAGGGATTGAGCTATCGGCTCGCTGGGCCCGTGGGGTCGTGCATATTGTGGGTTTAGGCATTGATCGGACAAACACACAATTGAATGCCGGCGTGGCAGCACAACAGGCGCAACGGCAAACACGGGCGCAAACAATCGCTTTAAAACTTGAACAGCGAGGCATGCACGGTATTGCTGAACGTGTGGCCGCCATGGTGGGTGAGGGTGTGCCGGGGCGAGCACATTTTGCGCGCGACTTATTAGAACAGGGCCATGTTCAGACCTTTCAGCAAGCATTTGATCGATATTTAAAACGCGGCCGTCCTGGCTATGCAGCCGTGACGTGGGCAAGCATTGCCGATGTGGTGGCATGGATTCATGCGGCAGGGGGGGTGGCGGTGTTTGCTCATCCGCTTCGCTATGGCCTGAGTCGTGGGGCACTGCGCGCTGCTATTCAGTCATTCATTGATGCGGGTGGGTGTGCGATTGAGGTATCTAATGGGGGCGGTAGCCGGGATGATGTCCCCGCAGCGGCTGCGCTTGCGCGGCGATTTAATCTGGAGGCCTCGATGGGATCTGATTTCCACGACCCGGCATTTCCTTGGGTCGGAATTGGTCGCTTAATGCCACCGCCCAAAGATCTTCCTGTCGTTTGGCAGCGCTGGCAGGAGATGACATGAGTGAGTTTTCCCATCCGTTTGCTGAACTGGAACCCGCTCGATTGCTCGATATGCTCGAATCCGTTGGGCTTTATCCCGATGGCCGTTTGCTTGCGCTGAATAGTTATGAAAATCGGGTCTATCAACTCGGCATTGAAGCGGCTGAGCCGGTGATTTTAAAAGTCTATCGGCCGCAGCGTTGGTCATCGGCTGCATTGGTCGAGGAGCATGCATTTGCCGCTGAGCTTGTCGAGCATGACATTCCCATGGTGCCGCCGCTTACCTTTGATGGCACGACTTTGCATTCGCTGTATGGATTTAGCTTTGCTGTTTATCCCCGCAGAGGTGGCCATGCGCCCGCCCTTGATGATGCCGGCACCCGGGAGTGGTTGGGACGACTCTTAGGCCGAATGCATGCTGTAGGCAGTGTTAGGGAATTTAGCGAAAGAGCGCTATTGGATCCAACCGTTATGGGCGAGCGCAGTCGAGATTATTTGCTCGCTGAAGGCTGGTTGCCGGCGCATATACAAGCAGCTTATCGCTCACTCACTGATGATCTTATTGTGGATATTAAAGCAGCATTTAGGCGTGCTGAAGGCTGGCAGCCTATTCGTCTGCATGGCGATTTTCATCCCGGTAATATCCTTTGGACAGATCACGGCCCGCATTTAGTTGACTTAGATGATTGTCGGACCGGTCCTAGCATTCAAGATTTATGGATGATGCTCTCTGGTGATCGTGGGGAGCGGACGTTGCAACTCAGTGATCTACTCGCCGGGTATGAGGATTTTTATTCTTTTGATCCACGCGAACTGCATCTGCTCGAAGCACTTCGGACATTGCGCATGATGCACTATGCCGCGTGGTTAGCCCGGCGCTGGGATGATCCTGCTTTCCCGAGAGCATTTACTTGGTTTAATACCGATCGTTATTGGGAAGAGCATGTTCTGTCATTGCGTGAACAAGCCGCTGCAATGCAGGAGCCGGTGCTGAGCGTATGATCAGGCAGGCCAATTAACCATCAAGCGTGGCAAGGAGTGGGGCAATGGATTTAGTGATTGTTGGGGCCGGGTCAATTGGGATTAGCCTTGTTGAGCGGGCGCTGGCGGGTGGTCATGATGTGGTGATGGTTGAGCCCGATGCTGAGCTCGCTGAACAATGCGCAAGCCAACATGATGTTCGAGTGCTTGCGATGAATGTCGGTGATGAGCGATTTGCCGAAGAAAGTCGGCTTGATCATGCGGAGGCCTTAATCGCGACCACCGGTGATGATTCGACGAATATCATGACGATGTTGCTAGGCCAGGAGGCCGCAGTGAACACGCTCACCAGCACGGTAAATCAAGCTGTGCATATTGATTTATTTCGTCGCCTTGGGGTGCGCGTATTGGCGGATCCAGAGCGTTTAGTCGCGCAGCATTTACTGGATATTACCTTGCTACCAGAAGCGAGTGACGTGACCACACTTCGGGGTGGTCAACAAGTTATTGAATTGAAGATTGGCCAAGACTCGCCGTTGATTGGACTGAGTATTGAGCAGATTCAGCAGCGAGAATTGCTTGATCACTCATTGCAGGTGATCGCCCGTGTCCGGGGTGATAAGACAACGCTCGTTGGCCCCAATGAACAGCTTGCAGCAGACGATGGACTCATTGTTTTCGCCACCGAGCGTTTACGCGGTCGGCGACGGCAAATTGTCTATACGCCGGCAAAAGAGGATTAACGCTTGCGCGAGGTGTGTCGCGGAACGGGCTTTTTGCTCCATGTCCCAGGCATCATGGCATTACTCTCAATGCCTGTGGCTTGGTTTGCGAATGAACCCTGGGGTTTGCCCGGCCTGCTAGGGACAGCAGTACTATCGATCATGCTCGGACAGACTTTGGTGTGGTTAGGCCGGGGCGCCACGGCATTTCAACGCTATCAGTCGATGCAAATTGCCGGTGTGAGTTGGTTGCTGATTGCTTTGTTTGGTGTATTACCGTTCGCGCTCTCCGCTCAGTTGGCACCAGCCGGCACATCCAGCGCTGCTGCATTGCAGATTTTCCAACAGCCTATATTGGCCTTTTTTGAATCAGTATCAGGGTTTACCTCCACGGGCTTGACCGTTGTGGCTTATGCCTCTGATTTGCCAATGCATATTCAATGGTGGCGTAGTTTGAGCGAATGGGTTGGCGGTATCGGCATTATTTTGTTGTTAATTGCCGTGCTACCGGCAGAGCGTGGCGCGTTGAACTTGTACTTCTCTGAGGCACGTGAAGAGAAAATTCTGCCAACGGTTAAATCAACGGTCCGGACGATTTGGATTATTTACGTCGGCTATACGTTAGTCAGTATCGCTGTTTTGTGGTGGGCAGGTGAGCCACTGTGGCGCGCGATTAACCATGGCATGACAGCGATTGCGACGGGTGGGTTTTCGATTACCGATGACAGCCTAGTGAATACCCCAGCGCGGGTACAGCTTGCTTATATTCCGATTATGTTAGCCGGTGCAGTGAGCTTTTTGGTCCACTATCGCTTGTTACTAGAGCGTCGCGCGTTGGCCGATCTTTGGCGAGTCGACGAGTTGCGCTTGTTGGTATGGATTACCGTGGGTGGGCTTGGCTTATTATGGTTTGAGCGCTGGTTTACCGTTGGTGATTGGGGTGGTGTGGCGAGTGCTTTTATTTGGGTGTCTGCGCTCACAACCGCCGGTTTTGCCAGTGTAGATTTATCAAGTTGGGGTGATGCGGCGTTGCTGCTGATCTTGGTTGCCGTGCTCATGGGTGGCATGGCGGGCTCGACCAGTGGCGGGCTTAAACTCTTACGCGTGGCATTGCTACTCAAAGACCTGTTGGGACAGCTACGCAGTTTGCGCGCGAGTCGGCATGAGTTGGTGATGTTAAGCCATGATGGTGAGCGGGTTAGTCCCACGCATCTTGCTGACCTTGGTCGTATCGCAGCGCGTTTAGTCGGCGTTTTTATGTTGCTTTGGTTACTCGGTGTGTTTTTGGTGCTACACACCGTGCCTGTTGAGGCGAGATTGGCGCATGTGTTTTTTGATACCGCCTCGGCATTATTTAACTCAGGCCTATCCACAGGTATCGCCGGTCCTGATATGGCAATGAGTACCGCGGCATTGTTTAGTGTGTTGATGCTGCTAGGGCGATTGGAGATCTTTCCACTGTTGGTCCTCGTCGCTTGGGCATTCGGACGCCGCTGATTGCTGTACACTATCGGGCTTTCCCATTCGGTAGCGACCGGTCAGCGAGCAATAGTCAATGAGCAGCCCAGTGAATCAGCCCGATGTACGCCATTTGCGTAACATCGCCATCATCGCCCATGTCGACCACGGTAAGACCACACTCGTCGATCAGTTATTGCAGCAGTCAGGCACGCTAGCCTCACGCGGTGAAATGCAAGACCGAATCATGGATTCTAATGATCTAGAGCGCGAACGTGGCATTACGATTTTGTCAAAAAATACCGCTATCGAATGGCAGGGGCTGCGCGTCAATATTGTGGACACCCCGGGCCATGCTGATTTTGGCGGCGAGGTCGAGCGTGTACTCTCGATGGTCGACTCGGTGTTGCTACTCGTTGACGCGGTTGATGGGCCAATGCCACAAACCCGATTTGTTACTCAAAAAGCACTTGAGAAAGGCCTTAAACCCATTGTTGTGGTCAATAAAGTTGACCGCGATGGCGCCCGCCCTGACTGGGTGGTAGATAAGACATTTGATCTGTTTGATAACCTTGGCGCTAGCGATGCGCAGCTCGACTTTCCTGTCATTTATGCCTCAGCGCTCAATGGTTATGCCGGGCTTGACTCTGACGTCCGCTCTGGTGACATGACACCGTTATTTGAGCTGGTTCGGGGGTCTGTGCCTGCACCCGATGTGGATGCAGTTGGGCCGTTTCGGATGCAGGTTATATCGCTTGATTACAACAGTTATGTTGGCGTCATTGGTATTGGCCGCATTGAGCGGGGGCAAGTCAAAAGCGCGCAGCCGCTGGTCTGCGTTGATCGTGATGGCAAACGACGCTCGGTTCGTATGCTGCAAGTGTTGGGATTTTTAGGCCTCGATCGGGTTGAGGTGGAGTCGGCTAGCGCAGGCGATATTATTGCCTTTACCGGAATTGAAGGCATTAACATTTCCGATACCTTGTGTGATCCAGCTGAGGTTGAGGCACTGCCAGCGCTTACGGTTGATGAACCAACGGTATCCATGACTTTTCAGGTCAATACTTCACCGTTCGTGGGGCGTGAGGGTAAGTATGTAACCTCGAGGCAGCTTCGCGAGCGATTAATGCGGGAGCTCCAGCATAACGTTGCGCTGCGTGTGGAAGACACCGAAGACCCTGAGCGTTTTCGAGTCTCGGGGCGGGGCGAGCTGCATCTAGGCATTCTCATTGAGAACATGCGCCGCGAGGGATATGAACTTGGCGTGTCTCGGCCTGAGGTCATTACCCGTGTGGTCAATGGTCAGCGCGAGGAGCCCTACGAGCAATTAACCGTCGATGTTGAAGAGGATTATCAAGGCGCAGTCATGCAGCGCCTAGGTGAACGCGGTGGTGAGCTTACCGATATGCTGCCTGATGGGCGCGGCCGCGTGCGTCTTGATTACATTATCCCAGCCCGTGGCTTGATTGGTTTTCGTACCGAGTTTTTAACCGCAACCTCCGGAACGGGTCTGCTCTATCATGTGTTTGATCATTACGGCGCGGTAAAGCCAGCCGATTATGGCCAGCGCAATAATGGCGTTCTTATTGCAATGGCATCGGGCAAAGCGCTGGCCTATGCCCTGTTTAATCTGCAGGACCGGGGCAAGCTATTTATTGACCCCGGTGATGAAGTCTATGAAGGCATGGTCATCGGTTTGCATAGCCGCGACAACGATTTGGTGGTCAATCCGCTGAAAGCCAAGCAACTAACCAATGTGCGAGCAGCGGGTTCAGACGAAAATATTCTTCTCACCCCGCCGCAACGAATGAGTCTTGAGCAAGCGCTTGAATTTATCGATGACGATGAACTCGTCGAGGTTACACCGGCGGTGGTGCGAATTCGGAAAAAGTATTTGCTAGAGCACGAGCGCAAACGTGCGGCAAAGGCGAGTGGTTAACTCAGCCGTGGTGCTCGCTGATTAGCGATCACGCGTGATGATGAACGTGGCCAAATCCCGTAGCGTATCGGCTTCATGACCGAAGTCCTCTAGGGCAAGAATGGCCTGTTCACAAAGCGTCTGGGCAAATCGCTTTGCCTCGGTAAGGCCTAATAAGCCGGGATAAGTGGGTTTTTCTCGAAGGGCATCGGCGCCGCTCGCTTTACCAATTTTCTCAGTATCCCCAATACGATCAAGAATGTCGTCTTGGACTTGGAAAGCAAGTCCAATGCATCGGCCATAGCGCTCGAGTTGTTCGCGCGCTGGTGCAGTGCCGTGTGTTGCACAAAGGGCGCCCAAGCGTAAGCTCGCCAGTATCAGTGCGCCCGTTTTATGAATATGCATATCTTCGAGCTCAGCGATACTAAGCGTTTGGCCTACCGCACCAAGATCCATCGCTTGTCCGCCGACCATGCCACGAGAGCCCATGGCCTCGCTCAGCACATTGATCATTTCTAATCGCTGAGGGGCAGCTGGTGTGTCCGCGGCTGCGATTAAGCGAAATGCGAGCGCCTGAAGGCCATCACCAACTAAAATCGCGGTGGCTTCATCAAACGCGCGATGGCAGGTGGGCTGACCGCGGCGCAGATCGTCATCATCCATCGCCGGTAGATCATCATGGACCAATGAATAAGCATGAATCATCTCGACCGCACAAGCAGGCGCATCAAGCGCTTGGCCCGTTTCGCCCAAGAGGGCACCTGCTTGATAGACCAAAAATGGCCGTAACCGCTTGCCTGGGCTGAGGGCGGCGTAGTGCATAGCTTCATGCAATCGCGTTGGCGTGAGCGCAGGGTTGGGTAGCGCCGCCTTTAGCGCATTCTCTACCCGTTGCTGACAGCCCGTGAGCGCATCATTCAGTGCGGTCATCATCGGCCTCATCAAAGGGAATAGGTTTAGCGTTGGCGTCTTTGCCGAGCAATATCTCTACCCTTTGTTCGGCCTCGGTCAATGCGGTCTGACACTCACGTGTTAGGCGTATACCTTGCTCAAAACACTGTAGCGACTGTTCAAGGGTGAGCTCGCCACGCTCCATTTTTTCGACGAGTCCCTCGAGTGTCTTAAGCGACGCTTCAAAGTCGGGATTAGCTTTTTTTTCACTCATAAAGCCTAGTTTAGCGCGCAGTGGCCGAGTGCGCACTCGCCGGACCCGATTGCAAGGGTTACACTCACAAACTTGTTGCCTTGTAGATCGATTACCAAAGGAAGACCCCCGGCTCATGAGCGATCGTTACGATTCCGCTGCTATCGAGGTGCTGACTGGCCTTGACCCTGTCCGTCGGCGCCCAGGTATGTATACCGATACAACACGGCCTAATCACCTTGCCCAAGAGGTCATTGATAATAGTGTCGATGAGGCGATAGGTGGGCATTGCAAGCGTATTGATGTGACCTTGCATCGTGATGGCTCACTGTCCGTGCTCGATGATGGCCGTGGCATGCCAGTGGATACACATCCAGAAGAGGGTCTGCCTGGGGTTGAGGTGATCCTAAGCCGATTGCACGCAGGGGGTAAGTTCTCGCGTGAGAGTTACCAATTCTCAGGCGGATTACATGGGGTGGGTGTCTCGGTTGTCAATGCATTATCAACCCGTTTAGAGATCACGATTCGTCGCGATGGCCGTGAATGGGAGATGGCATTTGCGAATGGTGAGAAGGTTCGTGATTTAGAACCAACGCAAGAAGTTGGCCGGCGGAATACGGGGACGCAGCTGCATTTTTGGCCGGATGCGCGGTATTTCGATTCCGTTAAATTCTCCTTGCCGCGTTTGCGCCATGTGCTGCGGGCAAAAGCGGTTTTATGTCCTGGCTTAATGGTGCGCTTGGTTGAAGAGGCAAGTGGCGAGGAGATCGTTTGGCATTATGAAAAAGGTCTTGCGGATTATCTCAGCACCGCCTTAGTTGACGTTGAGCGGCTGCCAGATCCTGCGTTCACCGGTGAGTTTTCTGCCACTCATGAAGCCGCCGAATGGGCGATTTGTTGGTTGCCTGATGGCGGCGAGGCGCCGCAGGAGAGTTACGTCAATCTCATCCCTACCCTGCAAGGCGGAACGCATGTTAATGGTTTGCGCACCGGCTTAACTGAGGCGTTACGGGAATTCTGTGAGTTTCGGCATCTCCTGCCGCGTGGGGTGCGCATTGCACCCGAGGATGTTTGGGAGCGCGTTGCTTATGTGCTGTCGGTCAAGCTTGAAGAGCCACAATTTTCGGGCCAAACCAAAGAGCGTCTATCCTCTCGCGAATGTGCCACATTTGTCTCTGGTGTTGTAAAAGATGCTTTTAGTCTATGGCTGAATGAGCATACCGGTGAGGCGGAAAAGCTTGTTGAATTGGTCCTGGCAAGTGCGCAGCGGCGGTTAAAAGCGGCGCGTAAAGTAACTCGCAAGCGGGTAACGCAAGGCCCAGCGCTACCCGGTAAGCTCGCGGATTGCAGCACACAAGATGCCGAGATTAGTGAGCTGTTTTTGGTCGAAGGTGATTCGGCCGGTGGTTCAGCTAAACAAGCGCGCGATCGTGAATTCCAAGCCGTTATGCCGCTGCGAGGCAAGATTCTAAACACCTGGGAAGTGGACCCGAGTGAGGTGATGGCATCGCAGGAAGTCCATGATATTGCGGTTGCTTTGGGGATTGAGCCGGGCTCGGAGGACCTCACTGGTCTGCGCTACAACAAAATTTGCGTATTAGCAGATGCCGATCCGGATGGCGCGCATATCGCCACGCTTTTATGCGCTCTGTTTCTAAAACATTTCCCGGCTCTCGTGCGCGCTGGTCATGTGTTTATTGCGATGCCGCCACTCTATCGTATCGATGTGGGTAAAGAGACTTGGTATGCGCTTGATGAACAAGAGCGCCAGGGCATTATGGATCGAATTGATGCAGAAAAGCGTAAAGGCAAAATCTCAACCACGCGATTTAAAGGCTTGGGCGAGATGAACCCGCTGCAGTTACGCGAGACCACGATGGCGCGAGATACTCGGCGCTTGGTCCAGCTAACCGTTGAGTTCCCTGAACAAACAGACAATCTCATGGCGATGTTATTGGGTAAACGTGCCGCCTCTCAGCGTCGTGCTTGGCTTGAGAGTAAGGGTGATTTGGCTGAAGTGCTGATTTAATAAGGATAGGAGTTAAAAAAGCTAAATGGTTGAGCACACTGAGCCTGTTGAATTTGAGCGGCGTCCGCTCCACGAATTCACTGAAAAAGCCTATCTCGATTACTCGATGTACGTCATTTTGGACCGCGCCCTGCCGCATGTTGGCGATGGTTTAAAACCGGTTCAGCGACGCATTGTTTATGCCATGTCAGAGCTCGGGCTGTCCGCGGCATCAAAGCATAAGAAATCTGCGCGTACCGTGGGTGATGTCCTGGGTAAATATCATCCGCATGGAGATTCGGCTTGTTATGAGGCCATGGTGCTGATGGCCCAGCCCTTTAGCTATCGCTATCCGCTCGTTGATGGTCAGGGCAACTGGGGCTCGGCGGACGATCCAAAATCATTTGCGGCCATGCGCTACACCGAGGCTCGGCTTACGCCATACGCGCGATTACTGTTAGAAGAGCTGGGACAGGGCACCGTTAATTGGCAGCCCAACTTTGATGGCAGTCTGGATGAGCCGGTCACACTGCCAGCGCGTGTGCCTAACGTCCTACTCAATGGTGGCACAGGTATTGCCGTTGGCATGGCAACTGATATTCCACCGCATAACCTACGCGAAGTGGTCTCGGCGTGTATGCGTTTATTAGACGAGCCTGAGGCTGATATCAATGCAATTTGCGAACATGTCAGAGGCCCGGATTTTCCAACTGAGGCAGAGATCATTACCCCGGCCGAGGACATTCGGCGAATTTATGAGACAGGTCATGGTGGTCTGCGGTTGCGGGCCCGCTGGGAGCAGGATGGCCGCGATGTTGTGGTGACAGCGTTGCCATTTCAAGCGTCAGGCAGTCGAGTGCTCGAGCAAATTGCCGGGCAAATGCAGGCAAAAAAACTCCCCATGGTTGAAGACCTGCGCGATGAGTCTGACCATGAGAACCCAACACGATTGATTATTACGCTGCGCTCCAATCGAGTGAATGCCGAAGCGGTCATGCAGCACCTCTTCGCGACAACGGATCTTGAGAAAACCTACCGAGTTAACCTCAACGTGATTGGGCTCGATGGCCGGCCACGGGTTCGCAATCTGCGCGAATTATTGAACGAGTGGCTTGAGTATCGACGTGACACGCTGACTCGCCGTTTACAGTGGCGGCTCGATAAGGTTAAAGCGCGGCTGCATGTTCTCGATGGCCTTCTCATCGCGTATCTCAATATTGATGAAGTGATTGCCATCATTCGTGGATCCGATGAGCCTAAGTCGGCATTAATAGAACGCTTTGAGCTGACTGAAACGCAAGCAGAAGCCATCCTTGAATTGCGTTTGCGGCATTTAGCAAAGCTCGAAGAGATGAAAATACGTGGTGAGCAGGATGAGCTTGCGACTGAGCGTGATCAGTTAAGCAAAACGCTTGGATCAAAAGCACGCATGACCAAGCTCATTCAATCTGAGCTACAAGCTGATGCTGAAAAGTACGGCGACGATCGACGTTCTCCTTTGGTCAGTCGCAGTAGCGCACGAGCGTTGAGCGAGAGTGATTTAGTGATCAGTGAGCCGGTGACCATTGTGCTGTCGAAAAAAGGCTGGGCGCGGGCAGCGAAAGGCCATGATATTGATGCGGAACGGCTCTCCTATCGTGCTGGCGATGGGTTTGCTGCGGCTGCGGCAGGTCGCAGCACACAAAGCGCCATCTTTTTAGATAGTCACGGCCGCAGCTATAGCTTGCCGGCGCACAGCCTACCTTCAGCGCGTGGTCAGGGTGAGCCATTAACCGGGCGTTTCCAGCCTCAAGATGGTGGACGTTTTGTCCATGTTTTATGCGGTGAGCCTGAGGCAAAAGCCTTACTGGCGGGAAGTAGTGGCTATGGTTTTGTTACCCAGTTAAAGCATCTGCAGAGTCGACAAAAAGCAGGTAAAGCCGTTTTCAACCTATCCGCTGGGGCAGCGATGTTAGCGCCATGCAATGTTGCCGAGGCGGCCATTCGCGTTGCGGTGGCGACCACTGCCGGGCGCTTGCTGGTGTTCTCGCTCGATCAACTCCCCGAGCTCGCACGGGGTAAAGGCAATAAGCTCATCGATATTCCAGCAGCGCGGCGTAAAGATGGCAGTGAGTCTGTGGCGGGCGTGTGTACCTTGCAGATGAATCAAGCACTCCTGGTGCAGGCAGGAAAACGCACACTGACGCTAAAAGGTGGCGATCTGGAGAGCTATTTAGGAGAACGAGGCCGCCGTGGTCGCGCGCTCCCGCGTGGTTTCCAACGGGTCGATGGCTTAATGGCAGCACCTCAAGATTAATGCTCAGCGCAGTATTAGGGCAAGGTCATGGGTTAGGTGTCCAGTGAACGGGCACCTTCCACGGCTCGCCGGCCACTTCTCTGACTAGACGGGGTAGTAAGTAGCCCGGCAGCTTAGCAGCAAGTTCGCGCATTAAGCGGGAGGCGGTTGCCTCTGGTAGTTCAAAATGCGCGGCACCTTGTACGCGATCGAGTAAGTGCAAATAGTAGGGCTGTACGCCAATGGCGAATAGTCGCTTGCTCAGTGCCATTTGCACATCCACATGGTCGTTCACTCCGCGCAGCAATACCGCTTGATTGAAAAGTGCGACCCCTCGGCTGGCGAGTCGCTGCATGGCCTTGGCCACATCGGCATCTAATTCGTTGGGATGGTTGGCGTGGATCACCATGATGGGTTGGAGGCGGTGGCCAGTAAACCATTCAAGCATGGCCGCATCGATGCGAGCCGGCAGCACGACCGGCAAACGTGAGTGAATGCGTAGCCGTTTGAGATGAGGAATGGTGGTCAGTGCGGTGGCTAATTGCGATAGACGCCGGTCGTTCAGACTCAATGGATCGCCACCGCTTAAAATCACCTCCTCGATTCGGTTGTCCGCATTAAGGTAGTCGATTGCTTGTTGCCATTGACCTGCGCTGGCATTGGCCTTGGCGTAAGGGAAATGCCGCCGAAAGCAATATCGGCAGTTAATGGCACAGGCGCCTGTCGCCACTAAAAGCGCGCGGCCATGGTATTTATGAATAACGCCACCCGCCTGTAAACTCGCACCATCACCAACCGGGTCATCAATAAATCCCGCTTTAACTCCAGCCTCCTCGCCCAGCGGTAGGACTTGACGTAGTAATGGATCCGCAGGATCGCCAGGTTTGATGCGCTTGAGGTAAGCCTGCGGTATACGCAGTGCAAAAAGTTGACTTGCTCTACGCGCGGGCTCGAGCAGCGCTGGGTCAAGGTTGAGTTGCTCGATCAACACAGCCGGATCGGTAATGCTTGCCTGCCACGCTTTCTGCCAGGCCGGCGTGCGGGCGCGATTCCCCCCTGAGGCTTCGGTGCTCGCAACCTCATCCAGCTGACCTAATACCGCGAGGATCGTGGCAAACGCAACGCGTTGATCACCCGACTCGATGCGGCTGATGGTTTGGCGGGTGGTCGAAGCGTATTCCGCTAACGTTTGCATGGATAGGTTGTTGGCTAACCGGGCGGTACGGATTCTCGCTCCAATACGGTGTAAGTCCTGCGCAGCGGTTTGTTCCACGGTCATTTTTCGCGGCATGATGTTACCTCTGGGTAACATTGTTGCTTCTAAGTTGAGATCGAGCAAATACCAATGCCCTACCTGCCCCGATCATTAGGCGGTATGATTTCGCGTTGTTTATGCGCAATGGAGATATCATGGCGAGCTTTAACACCAGTCAGTTTAAATCGGGTTTAAAGATTTTGCTTGATGGCGAACCCTTTACGATCGTTGAGAACGAATTTGTAAAACCCGGGAAAGGACAAGCGTTTAACCGGGTGAAGGTTAAAAACTTAAAAACCGGCAAAGTCATTGATCGGACTTTTAAGTCAGGCGAAAGTGTTGAAGGCGCGGATGTCATGGAAACTGACATGCAGTATCTCTACAACGATGGCGAGTTCTTTTATTTTATGACACCCGAGGACTTTGAACAGCATGCGGCCGCGGCTGAAGTTGTTGGTGATGCGGGTAAATGGTTAAAAGAACAAGATAACTGCAATGTCACTCTATATAACGGCGAACCCCTATCCGTTGAACCGCCATTGCATGTCACACTTACGGTAACCCAGACCGACCCGGGCCTCAAAGGCGATACCAGCAGTGGTGGCAGCAAGCCGGCAACCCTAGAGACTGGAGCGGTTGTTCAAGTGCCATTATTTATTCAAGAGGGCGAACTGCTGAAAGTTGATACGCGCAGTGGCGAGTACGTCTCTCGCGCCAAGGAATAACGCGAATGGCGCCAGCGGATTGGCTGCCTTCTGCCACCCCGGCGGTTTTGCGCCAGCGGGCCGCTTTATTAAGTCAATTGCGTGCATTCTTTGCCGCGCGCGATGTGATTGAGGTGCAAACACCTGTGCTAGCCGGCGCTGGCGTTACCGATCCAAAAATTGAACAATTCTACGAGGCCAAGACGCAGCGTTGGCTCCAAACCTCGCCGGAATATGCCATGAAACGCTTATTGGCGGCGGGGATTGGTGATTGTTTTCAGATCACACCGGTTTTTCGCGCCGGGGAACAAGGACGTTATCACAACCCTGAGTTTACCTTGCTTGAGTGGTATCGCTGCGGGTTTGATGCCGAAACCTTAATGCAAGAGGTCACCGAGCTTGTGAATGCCGTGTTGGGTGAGGCGCCGTTCGTTCATCAGCGCTACCAGCAAGCCTTTATTGATGCCGGACTCCCTGACCCGCTAACAGCCGATCAAACACAGCTCCAACAAGCGGCGCTTGCTACCGCTAAATCAACTGCGCTGCCTGATGCGCTGGAGCGCGAGGGGTGGTTGGATTGGTTATTGAGTACGGTGGTCATTCAGTCACTGCCCGCGCGCTGTTTTCTGACCCACTATCCGGCAAATCAAGCCGTACTAGCCCGTTTAAGCCCTACAGATGCGCGGGTGGCCGAGCGTTTTGAGCTTTTTTGTGATGGTGTGGAGATTGCGAATGGTTTTCATGAACTTACTGACCCTCAGGTCCTTAATGAGCGGTTCGCCCGCGATCAGGTTGAGCGTCAAACCAAGGGCCAGATGACTCTGCATGAGGACACGCGCTTGCTTGCCGCTATGACTAGCGGGTTACCTGATTGTGCCGGTGTTGCCTTGGGCGTTGATCGGCTCTTTATGCTCGCTGCGGGCCTTGACTCAATCGCTAATGGAATCGCTTTCGATTGGGACCGAGCCTGAATGTTGTCCTATTGCGGACCCCATTCGAATCGGTTGGCCCACCGCTAGATTGTTATTCCAATAGATCGTCTCGGGTCCCCACAAAAGAATAACCGTTGAGCCTAAATTAAATCGGCCCATTTCCTCGCCAATGGCAAAATCTGGTGGATCCTGGGGGTAGCTCCACGTGCGAATACGCCGACCCCGAGGTGGCGTTATCTCGCCAGCCCACACCGTTTCAATACTGCCAACGCCAATCGCACCAACCAAAATGACAGCGAGTGGCCCGGCCGCGGTTTCAAATAAGCTAACCACGCGTTCATTGCGCGCAAACAATCGTGGAACATGCGCTACGAGTGGTTTGGAGACGCCAAAAAGCCGGCCAGGGATATGCAACATTTGTTCAAGCTCGCCGGCGATCGGCATATGAACGCGATGATAGTCACTGGGCGATAGATAGAGGGTGGCAAAGGCGCCATTAGCAAACCGCTGAGCGATCCTTGGATCACCCCCGAGTAGGTCGATGGTTGTGTAATCCTGGCCCTTGGCTTGAATGACACGCCCAGCCTTAATCGAGCCAAATTCGCTAATTTCGCCATCAACCGGGCTAACGATGCTATGCGTGCCGGTCGCGATCTCTCTTGCGCCTGGCGCTAATGCCCGAGTGAAAAAAGCATTAAAGCTCTCGAAATTACTGCGCTCAGGGCTTGCCGCTTCGTTTAAGTTGACGGTATAGGCGCGGGTGAAAGCGCGGATGAGTAGATTTTTCCAAGGCCGCCAGCGCCAACGCGCTAGGCCATGAACAACCCGCGAGATCGCATGCTGGGGCAGAATGCCGATGATCATACTGAATAGCCGTCCGAGCATTACCCGCGTGCTCCTTTGAAGCGTTTTTTGATCTGCATAAATTCTTCAGCCAATACGGCTCGGCCATGAGGCGGTTGCCAAAGCGCTCGAAGTTGACCGCTAGGATCAATCAGCAATATGGCTGCACTGTGATCGACGGCATAGTCGCCGTCTGCGTTGGGCTCATGGAGCGTATAGCTGATGCCTAAAGCACGGGTCAGCGTATCAATGGCCTCGCGCTCTCCGGTCACCCCAACGAAGTCATCATGAAAATGACCCACGTAGCGTTCAAGCCGAGACAACGTGTCGCGGCCGGGATCTACCGAGATAAACACAACCTCGGGCGTTGATTGACTACCGGCTTGGTTTAAGCGTTGTTGCATGCCAGCGAGATCAGCAAGCGTTGTTGGGCAAACATCGGGGCAGTGGGTAAAACCAAAAAATACAAACTGCCATTGAGCATCTGGATGGGCTGCCTGCCAAGGCTCACCATCGTGGCGGCTCAGGTCAACCGCTGGTAGTGCGCGAGCATTGGGTAGCACTGTCCCTACCATTTCTTGGGTGGGCGGTGATGACTCTGGCCACCACAGCATCGTGCCCGCGGCACTAATACCGGCGATCAGGGCGATGCCGACCGGCAAAAATAATCGTCGTAGCGTTGTCATAGCCCTAGTATGCCACCCGTTAAGCAAGCTCACAGCCCTCTAGGCTGCTAGACTTACGCACTATGCAAAATCACCCGACAGACGCCCTTGAAACGGTGGGCGATTTCATTCGATGGTCAGCAAGCCAGTTTGTGGCGGCTGAGCTGTGTTTTGGCCATGGCACTGACAACGCGCTCGATGAAGCGGCCGCGTTAGTATTGGGCACACTGCGTTTACCCGCCGATTTACACCCCATTTATTTTCAATGCCGGATAACACCACCTGAGCGCTCGGCGTTAATGGCAAATGTTCGCGAGCGCATTGAGCAGCGTCGGCCGGTGCCGTATCTACTCGGCGAGGCATGGTTTTGCGGATTGGCGTTTACGGTAACGGAGGCTGTGTTAATTCCGCGCTCACCTATTGCCGAACTCATCGAGGCCGATTTTCGGCCGTGGGTAGATTCCAGTCGGGTGGAGCAGATTGTTGATGTGGGTACGGGCAGTGGTTGTATTGCGATCGCCTCTGCGTTGGCATTCACCAATGCAAAAGTCACTGCGCTTGATTGCTCTAAAGCGGCATTAGCGATCGCCCGCGATAATGTTGAGCGCTACGGCGTGAGTGAGCAGGTGAGCGTGCAGGCATCGGATTGGTTAAGCGCTATTCCTCCCCAACCGATGGTGGATTTAATCATTAGTAACCCGCCTTATGTTGATGCGCGCGCCATGGCCGATCTGCCAGCAGAATACCGGCATGAACCACGCGGGGCGCTCGCTTCTGGCCAGGATGGATTAGATGCGGTGCGCGCGCTGTTGCCTCAGGCAGCACAACGATTGACTGATCATGGCGTTTTGGTCGTTGAAATTGGTCATGGTGCAGCGATGTTTGAGCAGGTCTTTGCTGATTTACCAGTGACTTGGATAGAACTGGAGCGCGGTGGTGCCGGTGTTTTTGTCATTGATGCGGCAAGCCTTCGACAGGCATTTCCCGGCGCTGACGCACAGCGCTCAACAGAGTAATATTAAAGTTATGTCAGGAAATACCATTGGCCGATTATTTTCGGTAACAACGTTTGGCGAGAGTCATGGTGCTGCTTTGGGTGCGGTGGTGGATGGCTGTCCACCCGGGTTAGCGCTGGCTGAGTCCGATCTCCAAGGCGACCTAGATCGGCGTAAACCCGGCACCTCGAGACATACCTCACAGCGACGCGAAGGGGATCAGGTGCGTATTCTC
This sequence comes from Spiribacter sp., assembly GCA_031581365.1. Taxonomy (GTDB): domain Bacteria; phylum Pseudomonadota; class Gammaproteobacteria; order Nitrococcales; family Nitrococcaceae; genus Spiribacter. Next base: position 172,817 of record JAVLBI010000001.1, read on the forward strand.
TCGGGTGTGTTTGAAGGTAAAACGACCGGTGCACCGATTGGTTTGCTCATTGAGAATAAGGATCAACGCTCTAAAGATTACACCAATATTGCCGAGCAGTTTCGCCCGGGGCATGCTGATTACACCTATTGGCAAAAATATGGAATTCGCGACTACCGGGGGGGTGGGCGCTCTTCAGCCCGTGAGACAGCTCTGCGTGTGGCCGCTGGCGGCATTGCGCGGAAATATCTAAACGAGCGCTTGGGTGTTCGCATTCGCGGCTGGTTATCCCAGCTCGGGCCGATTGAGCTTGAGCTTGATGATTGGGATGCCGTCGATACTAATCCGTTTTTTTGTGCCCAGCCCGAGCGCATGGCCGAGCTTGAGGCGTATATGGATGCGCTGCGTAAGGAGGGAGATTCTATTGGTGCAACCGTTGGTGTGCTCGCTCGTGGATTGCCGCCGGGATTGGGTGAGCCGGTATTTGATCGATTAGATGCGGATATCGCTCACGCATTAATGAGTATTAATGCCGTGAAAGGCGTTGAAATTGGTGCAGGCTTTGCAAGTGCTGCACAAAAAGGCACTGAGCATAGAGATGAGATTACCCCGGAGGGGTTTTTATCAAATCACGCTGGCGGCACATTAGGGGGGATTTCAACCGGTCAGGATTTAATCGCCCGAATGGCGTTAAAACCGACTTCGAGCATTCGTTTGCCCGGCCGTTCAGTGGATGTAAAGGGCGCGCCCGTCGAAGTGGTTACCACCGGACGTCATGACCCTTGTGTGGGCATTCGTGCGACACCGATTGCTGAGGCTATGTTGGCTTGCGTCCTGTTGGATCACTTTTTGCGCCATCGAGCACAAAATGCAGATGTTGATTCAGGCACGCCGATTATTCCTGCCCACCCGCAAGACTAACCACAGGCCATGGTAGCGGCCCTCCCGTATAAGCGCTTAGCGGCGTTTTATTTTGCGTTCTTTGCTGTCCTTGGGGTTTTAGCGCCCTATTGGGGCCCGTATTTAAGACACCGGGGCTTTACAGCAGCGGAGATTGGCATGCTCATTGCGCTCCTTCATGCAACTAAAATCATTGCACCCAACCTTTGGGGCTGGGTGGCTGATCGCACGGGCGCGCGCATGGCCATTATTCGAATGGCCTGTCTGATCACCTTAGTGTCTTTTACTGGCGTGCTGCTGCCAGGCGGATTGGTGTGGATGGCAGTGGTAATGATGGGGTTTAGCTTTTTCTGGAACGCCGCGTTACCGCAGTTTGAGGCGAATACATTAAGTCATCTGGGAACGCATACTCACGCTTACCCAAGAATACGGCTCTGGGGAACGGTGGGCTTTATGCTCGCGGTACTTGCGGTGGGTGAAGGTGTTGATCAGCTCGGCGTGGAGATTGTGCCCTATGTGTTGTTAGGGCTCTTTTTCGTCCTCGCGATGGTGAGTATGAGCGTTCCGCAGGCAGCGCGCTTTTCAGGCGCCGACCCAGAAGGTGGCTTGCAAGCGGTGCTTTTGGCGCCTCGGGTATGGGGCTTACTCGGTGCTTGCTTTTTGTTGCAGGCAAGTCATGGACCTTTTTACGCTTTTTACAGTATTTATTTGCAAGATCATGGTTACTCCGGCACAGCGATTGGTTTGCTCTGGGCGGTTGCATTAGTCGCTGAGATTGGGGTTTTTCTACTCATGCCACGTTGGCTGCCTCGATTCGGCCATCGTGCACTACTGGTAACAGCGATGGCTTTGGGTGTGCTGCGTTGGCTGCTGGTGGGCGCATTCCCGGCGTGGGTAGCAGCTCAAGTGCTTGCACAATTAATGCATGCTGCCACGTATGGGGTGTATCACGCCGCTGCGATCGCGTTAATTGATCGATATTTTACCGGCGGCTTGCAGGGGCGCGGCCAAGCCATTTACAGCAGTATGACGTTTGGCGCCGGGGTCGCTTTAGGGAGCTTTGTTGCGGGCATGCTGTGGGAGAGCGCAGGGGGTGCGTACACGTTTTATTTAGCAGCGGCTCTCGCGGCTGCGAGTGGGCTGTTAGCTTACTGGGCGGTGCCTGGGCTTCGGGCACGGGTAGATCTGCCTGCTTAACCGCAGTCTAGCGGGCGCGTATACTAAAGGGTAACGTTTTTGAAATGGCTTAATTGCATGGGGAATGACGATGGGTGGACAGACCCTCTACGATAAACTCTGGGATGCCCATGTTGTGCGCGACAATGGTGATGGCACGGCATTGCTTTATATTGACCGGCAGTTGGTCCACGAAGTGACCTCGCCGCAGGCATTTGAAGGCCTGCGTTTAGCGGATCGGCCACTTTGGCGAGTCGCGGCTAACCTCGCCGTTGTTGATCATAACGTTCCCACCACGGATCGAGATAAAGGGATAGCGGATCCTATTTCGGCGCTTCAGGTCGATACGTTGACGCAAAATTGTCGCGAGTATGGCATCACGCAATTTGGCCTGCTCGATCGGCGTCAGGGCATTGTGCATATTATTGGCCCTGAGCAAGGCGCGACTCAGCCCGGTATGACGGTGGTTTGTGGGGACTCACATACCTCGACGCATGGGGCATTAGGCGCACTCGCTTTTGGCATAGGCACCTCTGAGGTAGAGCACGCCCTCGCCACGCAAACCGTGGTTCAGTCACGCTCGAAGCGCATGCTTGTTCGGGTCGATGGCAAAACCGGGCCAGGCGTAACCGCTAAAGACATTATGCTGGCGATTATCGGCAAAATCGGTACTGCCGGTGGCACCGGTTTCGCGGTGGAATTTGGTGGCGAAGCGATTCGTGACCTGCCGATGTCAGGTCGTATGACGATTTGTAATATGTCAATCGAGGCCGGTGCACGCTGCGGCATGGTCGGAGTGGATGAGACCACCATCGATTATCTTCGTGATCGACCTTATGCGCCCAAAGGTGATCTTTGGGATCAGGCGGTTGAGTACTGGCGGACCTTGGTAAGTGATGATGATGCGGTATTCGATCAGGTCGTTACGCTTGAAGCTGCGGCGATTAAACCGCAGGTCTCCTGGGGCACTTCGCCGGAAATGGTCGTCGATGTGGATGGGGTTGTGCCAGATCCAGCGAATGAGCCCGATGAAACCAAACGAGCTGGCATGCAGCGTGCGCTTGAGTACATGGGCTTAATGCCTGGGACACCCATTCGGAAAATCGAGCCCGAGAAGATTTTTATTGGCTCATGTACCAACTCACGGATTGAGGATTTGCGCGCTGCGGCCGATGTTTTGCGCGGTAAGCATATTGCCAAGGGCATTCGTGAGGCGATGGTTGTACCGGGCTCTGGGCTTGTGAAGTGGCAGGCCGAGCAGGAAGGGCTGGATCAAGTCTTTAAAGACGCAGGTTTTGAATGGCGTGATGCAGGCTGTTCGATGTGTTTGGGCATGAATGCCGATCGACTGAGTTCAGGCGAGCGCTGCGCTTCAACTTCAAACCGTAATTTTGAAGGCCGTCAGGGCGCAGGGGGTCGAACCCATCTGGTCAGCCCTGCAATGGCTGCTGCCGCCGCAGTTGCCGGGCATTTTGTTGATGTGAGGGAGCTTGAGCAGTGAGCATGGAACCCATTACACGTATCGATGGCTTGGTCGCACCCCTAGACCGTTCCAACGTAGATACCGATGCCATCATTCCTAAGCAGTTTTTAAAGTCGATTCATCGAACGGGATTTGGGCCTAATTTGTTCGATGAGTGGCGATACCTCGATGAAGGCCAGCCGGGGCAGGCTGTCAGTCAGCGCCCGCTCAACCCTGACTTTATCCTTAATCAGCCGCGTTATCAGGGTGCGAGCATTCTGTTAGCGCGTGAGAACTTTGGCTGCGGATCATCGCGAGAGCATGCGCCCTGGGCACTCGCCGATTATGGTTTTCGGATCATTATTGCGCCAAGTTTTGCCGATATTTTCTATAACAATTGCTCGAAGAATGGCATTTTGCCGCTTGTCTTAGATGCAGCAACGGTGGATTCGCTATTTATCGCTACCGAGGCTAATGCGGGCTATCGTTTGAGCGTCGATTTGCCTGAGCAAGTCGTTATCACCGCGACCGGTGAGCGTTACGACTTCGACATTGATCCGCATCGCAAACACATGCTGATCGAAGGGCTTGATGAAATTGGCCTGACCTTGGGACATGCTCAAGCCATACGCGCATATGAGCAAAAACGCCGGCAAGTGACGCCTTGGTTATTCACGGATTTGGATTCTGCATGACGCATAAAATTCTTATGCTGCCGGGAGATCATATCGGCCCGGAAATCATCACTCAGGCCGATCGGCTGTTGCATTGCCTTGCTGATGACTTTGGCTTATCCGTAGAGCTTGAATACGCCAATTTAGGCGGCTGTGGTGTCGATGCCGAGGGCTCACCTTTCCCCGAATCCACTCATGCGCTTGCGAAAAAAGCCGATGCGCTGTTGCTCGGAGCGGTTGGCGGGCCCAAATGGGAAGCGATCGAGCGCGATAAGCGGCCTGAGCGGGGCTTGCTGACTATTCGTGCAGCGCTCGGGTTGTTTGCCAATTTACGTCCGGCGATTTTGTTTCCTGAACTTGCCGATGCCTCAAGTTTGCGAGCGGAAGTCGTTTCAGGACTCGATATTCTTATTGTTCGTGAGCTAACCGGTGGTATTTACTTCGGCCAGCCACGCGGTATTCACACCCGCGATGATGGCGCTCGAGAGGGATTCAATACGCTGCGTTATGACACCAATGAGATTGAGCGTATCGGCCATGCCGGATTTGCTGCCGCGCAACGACGCCAGGGGCGTCTGTGTTCGGTTGATAAAGCCAATGTTTTGGAGTCAAGCGAACTTTGGCGCGAGGTGATGAATGATTTGGCGCCGCACTACCCCGATGTTGAATTAACCCACCTTTATGTGGATAACGCGGCCATGCAATTAGTGCGGGCACCCAAACAGTTTGACGTTATGGTCACTGGTAATTTGTTTGGCGATATTCTCTCAGACTGTGCTGCAATGCTCACCGGATCGATCGGAATGCTGCCCTCGGCCTCGCTTGATGCCAATGGTCGCGGGCTATATGAACCCGTGCATGGCTCAGCGCCTGATATTTCAGGACAGGGCCTGGCTAATCCATTAGCGACGCTTTTGTCCGTTGCCATGCTCTTGCGGCATAGCTTAAATGAGAGTGAATTCGCGGGACGGGTTGAGCGGGCGGTTCGTAGCGTACTGGGTCAGGGTCTGAGAACAGCAGATTTGGCAGGCCCTGGTGTGACAAGCGTGAGTACTCAAGCTATGGGAGATGCGGTGATTGCGGCGCTACGCGCCCAACGCCCGGAGGATGTATGAACACAGTAGGTTTTGTGGGCTGGCGCGGTATGGTCGGTTCGGTATTAATGGATCGGATGCGCGCAGAGAACGATTTTGTCGATATAAAACCGGTGTTTTTCTCTACATCGCAGGCGGGGGCGAGCGGTCCAGATATTGGCCAACCGGTGCCAGCGCTTGCCGATGCACATGATTTTTCAGCCTTAGCCGAAATGGATGCCATCGTGACCTGCCAAGGGGGTGAGTATACGAGTGCGGTGCATGACTCGCTCCGTAGTAACGGTTGGCAAGGTTATTGGATTGATGCGGCCTCAACCCTGCGGCTGAAAAACGATAGCGTCATCGTGCTTGATCCGGTTAACGCGAGCGTTATCAACCAAGCGCTTGATCGTGGCACGCGTAGCTTTGTGGGCGGTAATTGCACGGTGAGTTTGATGCTCATGGCGATGGGTGGGTTGTTTGAGCATGACGTGGTGGACTGGGTGACACCAATGACCTATCAAGCGGCATCGGGTTCGGGCGCCCAACACATGCGCGAGCTGCTGCGACAGATGGGCTATTTGCGAGACGCCGCGGCTAGCAAACTTGACGATCCTGCCGGCGCAATTCTTGAGATTGACCAAGCGGTTAACCACGCGCTACGCAGTGCTGATTATCCTGCGGATCATTTTGGGGTGCCGCTCGCTGGCAGCCTCATTCCGTGGATTGATAAAGCGATGGAATCGGGCCAGAGCCGGGAAGAATGGAAGGCTGGGGTAGAGACCAACAAAATCCTTGGCCGGCATACTAACCCCATCCCTATCGATGGGCTTTGTGTCCGTGTTGGCGCCATGCGCTCACACGCCCAAGCACTGACCATTAAATTGCGCCGTGATGTGCCGCTTGCTGATATTGAAGAGATGCTCTCGCAAGCCAATGACTGGGTCAGTGTGGTCCCCAATGAACCGGCAGCAAGTCAGCGGCAGTTAACGCCAGCAACGGCGAGTGGCACATTAGACATCCCCATTGGCCGGCTACGTAAGCTTGCGATGGGAGGTGAGTACTTATCAGCGTTTACGGTCGGTGATCAGTTGCTCTGGGGCGCTGCGGAGCCACTTAGGCGCATGCTTCGACTTGTGGTTAACGCTTGATGCGGTGGTTAACCCTCAGCCTCGCCGGACTGTGTCTACTGCTCGGCTCGCGTGCCTCAGCGCTTGAGTTAGGAGCGATTGAGTTAACAAAAGTGAACGCGCGCGCTTGGCAGGCGCGGATTGCTGTTATTGATAGTGCTCGAGCAGATCCATCAACGTTTGAGGTGGATCTAGCAAGCCCTGCTGCACATACCCGTGCCGGTATTAATCCAGCGACTTTGCCGATTGATTTATCGTTAAAATTGACTCGCGACGCGGATAACGCTCAGATCGTTGTTCATCAGCCGGATAGTGATTACCCGGCGCCGATCGTTGAATTTCTGCTGACACTAAGCTGGCCGGAGGGAGACCTTAGCCGGCGTTATGCGGTTAATTTAACGGAAAGCCCATTGGCTCGTGCCACGGCGCCAAGCCGTTTTGGGCCAACTAAACCCACCGATACACTCTATAGCATCGCCAATGCGCTGCGCCCGTCCGCGATTGGGACGAATCAGATGATGCTCGCGCTATTGGCAGAAAATCCGCGCGCTTTTAACGCACCAAATGTCAATGCGCTGCAGCGCGGCGCGTTGCTTGAGGTGCCGCCAAGACGTCAATTACGCTTTCCAGAATTAGCCGCAGCCAATCGCGAGATAACCGCGCAAATTAATGCGTGGAATCAAGCGGAAGGACAAATGAATACAACCGATGCATCGCCATCGCAGCCCCTTCGTGTACTGGCACCAGAACCAGAACCGGAACCGGAACCGGACCCGGAACCGGAACCAGAGCCAACGCCAGAGCCACAAACCCAACAACAGCTTGATGGACTTGCAACCCAAATGACTCGTGTTGAGGCTTCAGCCGAGCGGCTTGAAGCTGAAAATGCAGAGCTCCAAGCCATGCTTATTGGCGTGCAAAATGATGTCGAGCAGCTTGAGGCCTTACTAGCACAGACCCGCGCAACGCCAAGCGCAGCACCGGCAGCGACGACAGCCACAGCGAGTGATGCGCTCAATGAACAGGCAATCAAAGCATGGGTCGCACAGCAATGGGCGCTCGCACTGGCGAATCCGAATGCGGCATTTGAACAACCGCTGGTGCGTTGGGTGGCCAGTGCTAGTGCCGGTGTCTTAGGCCTTATGCTGCTGACCCTGTTAATGGCTCGAAGGCGGCGAGGCCGCGATAAAACCGCAGCGGAATTGCCAACCCATTGGCGCCCAGGCAATGCGCGCTCCAGTAATAATCGTCCTGATGACACCGTGGTAGCGAGTGCGGCGCAAAGCAGCGTAGATCCGCTCGAGCAGGCCAGCTCGCTCATCGCCTATGGCCAGCTTGATCAAGCCCAGAGCGTATTAGATGAGGCATTGGGTGAAGCGCCTGAGAGCATTGATTTACGAGTCAAATTGCTGGATATCCTTACCATGCGCGAAGATCGAGCGGGTTTTGAGGCTGAAGCGCACGTCTTGCACGCACAATTAGATGATGAAGATGATCCGCGTTGGCAGCGTGTCGCCCGCCAAGGACGCGATTTGGCAGGTAAAAATCATCCGCTTTTTGCGATCACGAGTAGCGATACGCCGGATAAGGAATAAGCCTGCTCATGCCACGTATTGCTTTGGGCATTGAGTACGATGGAAGTGCGTATCATGGCTGGCAGCGTCAGGCCCATGCACCCACCATCCAAGCTTGTGTAGAAACGGCATTAGAGGCCGTTGCTTGTCAGCCGGTTAGCGTAACAGCAGCCGGAAGAACCGATAGTGGCGTCCATGCCAACGCGCAGGTAGTGCATTTTGATGTGCCTGTCGAACGTCCAGACCGTGCCTGGCTCAAGGGAGTTAATTCGCATTTGCCAGCGGATATCGGTGTGCGCTGGGTTGCCCGTCCGGGGGCAGATTTTGACGCGCGGCGAACGGCAATCGCTCGACGCTATCGTTATCTGCTAATGGCAACGCCGCTAGCACCCGTGCTGTTACGCCAACGCGTGGGTTGGAGCTATCAATCGCTCGATATCCGGCGCATGCACAAGGCTGCCCAGGTCTTAGTGGGTGAGCACGATTTTAGTAGTTTTCGGGCAGCGGGTTGCCAAGCCAAACACCCTTATCGCCAGATACATTCATTATCAGTCACTCATCAGGCAGATTGTGTGGTGATTGATATTCGAGCGAATGCCTTTTTGCATCATATGGTCCGCAATATTGTGGGCACGTTAATGCGGGTGGGGGCCGGCGAGCAATCACCGGGCTGGGTGGCAGATGTATTGGCCGCTTGCGACCGGCGTCTGGCCGGTCCAACGGCAGGCGCTGAGGGGTTATACTTCGTGGGCGTTGAATACCCGGATTGTTATGACTTACCCAAGCCCTCAGTGGGTCCTGTTTTTGCCTGTATCGAAGGCGACGAGTAGACTGCAATGGTGCGCACACGAATAAAGATTTGCGGGATTATGCGCCCGGAAGACGCGGTTATCGCAGCAGACTGTGGTGCGGATGCCATTGGTCTGGTGTTTCATGCAGCGAGTCCGCGGGCGATTGATGTGGAAAAAGCGCAGCAAATTATTGCAGCATTGCCATCACTGGTCAGTGTTGTGGGGCTGTTTTTAGATGCTGAGGCAGTTAAAGTTAATCGCATCTTAGAACAGGTGGCGCTTGATACATTGCAATTTCACGGCCATGAATCGGCTGGGTTTTGCGAGCAATTTGGCCGCCGTTATATTAAAGCGGTAGGCATGGCCGGTGGCGATCCGTGGGCTGTTGCTCAAGATCATCCCCACGCATCAGGTTTGTTGCTTGATGGGCATGCCCCAGGCGCCGCAGGAGGAAGTGGAGAGCCGTTTGACTGGGGCCAAGATTTGCCAACCAGTCATCGGATTATCGTCGCCGGTGGTCTTGGGCCGCATAATGTGGCTGAAGCCGTGCGACTGACACAGCCCTGGGGTGTAGATTGTAGCAGTAGTGTGGAATCTGCCCCCGGTATTAAGGACGGCCGCAAAATCGCAGCCTTTAGCGAAGAGGTCTACCGTGTCTAACGTTATTCAAGCTATCGAAGCGCCAGTAGATTACGCGCATTTTCCTGATCCTAGTGGGCATTTTGGCCCCTATGGCGGTCGGTTTGTGCCCGAGCTGCTAATTGCCCCGCTCGAAGCACTATCAGCCGCCTATGCGCGTTTTCGTGATGATCCCGTTTTTCAGTCAGAGTTATTGGCTGATCTTGAGTATTACGTGGGCCGTCCAACGCCCCTTTATTATGCTGAGCGCTGGTCAGAGCGAGTGGGTGGGGCGCGGATTTATTTAAAACGTGAGGATCTCGATCATACCGGCGCACATAAAATTAATAACACCATGGGCCAAGCATTACTGGCTGCGCGTATGGGTAAAAAGCGCATCGTTGCTGAGACAGGCGCGGGACAGCATGGGGTAGCAACCGCGGCGGTTTGCGCACGTTTGGGAATGGAGTGTGTGGTCTACATGGGTGCTGAAGATGTTCGGCGCCAGTCGGTTAACGTCTATCGTATGCGGTTAATGGGAGCACGTGTAGTGCCGGTGGATTCGGGCACAAGGACGTTAAAAGATGCGTTGAATGAGGCATTTCGGGATTGGGCTGCTAATGTCGATGATACCTTCTACATTATTGGTACCGTGGCGGGTCCTTCGCCTTATCCCGAAATGGTGCGCGATTTTCAGGCCATTATTGGTCGTGAGACCCGGGCACAGTGCCTTGAGCAACACGGCCGCTTGCCCGATGCGCTAGTCGCTTGCGTTGGTGGTGGATCAAACGCTATCGGTATGTTTCATCCATTTCTTGACGATCATGAAGTCGCTATCTATGGCGTCGAAGCCGGTGGCGACGGTGTTGAAACCGGCCGGCATGCCGCACCTCTATCGGCTGGTCGGCCTGGGGTGTTACATGGCAATCGCACCTACTTAATGGAAAACGAGGATGGGCAAATTATGCCGACTCACTCGCTATCGGCTGGGCTTGATTACCCAGGCGTAGGTCCCGAGCATGCTTGGCTAAAGGATATTGGTCGCGTTCAGTACGTGGCGGTTAATGATGATGTGGCCCTAGCAGCGTTTCATGATTTAGCCCGAACCGAAGGAATTATCGCGGCATTGGAAACCGCTCATGCGATGGCCTATGCCGAGCAATTAGCGGTACAGATGCGGCCAGATCAAACCATTGTGATTAACTGCTCTGGTCGCGGTGATAAAGATATCAACACGGTAGCTGAAGTCGAGGGGATGGAGCTATGAGCCGAATTGAGCATCGTTTTGCCCAGCGCCGTGCAGAAAATCGCACCACCTTAGTAACCTACGTCACCGGTGGTGATCCTAATCCCCAAGCAACGCTCCCAGTGATGCACGAATTGGTCGCCGCAGGCGCTGATGTCATTGAGATCGGTATGCCTTTTTCTGACCCCATGGCGGATGGACCGGTTATTCAATCAGCCTGTGATCGCGCCTTAGCGCAAGGCACCGGCATTACCGGTGTGTTGCAGATGATTCGTGATTTTCGGCGAACAGATGGTGACACCCCGGTGGTGCTCATGGGATATCTCAATCCGATTGAGCAAACAGGCTATGCCACATTCGCGCGTGAGGCGGCGGCCGCGGGTGTTGATGGCGTACTTACCGTGGATTTGCCACCAGAAGAGGGCAATGAGCTTGTCGCAGCGCTCGCGGAACATGCGCTTGATCCGATTTGGTTGATTGCACCTACCACGAGTATCGAGCGCATTCGAGCCATTTGTGATTATGCGCGGGGGTTTATTTATTACGTCTCGCTCAAAGGCGTAACGGGAGCGGCAACGTTGGACGTGGATAGCGTATCGAGCCACGTTGATTCAATTCGCACCGCAACGCAGTTGCCTGTTGGTGTTGGGTTTGGTGTTCGTGACGGCGCCGATGCGGGTCGACTTGGCCAAGTGGCCGATGCCGTGGTGGTTGGAAGCGCAATTGTCTCGCGGTTTGCCGAGAACGCAAATGATCAGGCCGCTTTGGTTGCGGCCGTTGGTGAGATCACTCGTGATTTACGTCAAGGACTCGATAATGCGGTGGTGGAGGCAGCGCTTTGAGTTGGTTCGAAAAGCTAATGCCATCACGTATTCGCACTGAGGGAGTCGGTCGTAATCGAAGTGTGCCAGAGGGTCTTTGGGCAAAGTGTGAGCAGTGTAATGCCGTGCTCTATCGGCCTGAGGTTGAGCGCAATCTTGAAGTCTGTCCAAAGTGTGATGCCCATATGCGAATTGGAGCACGACCACGGCTAGCATTGTTTTTGGATGAATCGGGACGTTCAGAAATTGGCGAGGCGCTACAGCCAGTTGATGCGCTTCGATTTAAAGATTCACGGCGGTATAAAGAGCGTCTTGCACAGGCACAAAAAGCGACAGGAGAGCGGGATGCATTAGTTGCTATGAGTGGCAAGGTTCATGGCCTGCCAGTGGTGGCTGTCGCGTTTGAATTCCGCTTTATGGGCGGCTCGATGGGCGGTGTAGTCGGCGAGCGTTTCGTGCGCGCGGTCGATCAAGCCCGGATAAGTGGAGCGCCGTTGATTTGCTTTAGTGCCAGCGGCGGTGCGCGTATGCAAGAGGCGCTATTCTCGTTAATGCAAATGGCAAAAACCAGCGCTGCGCTTGCGCGGCTATCAGAATCAGGGGTGCCTTTTGTCAGTGTGCTCACCGACCCGACCATGGGTGGGGTCTCTGCTAGCCTTGCAATGCTTGGAGATGTCATCGTCGCTGAACCCAACGCATTGATTGGGTTTGCTGGGCCACGAGTCATTGAACAAACCGTACGCGAGACCTTGCCCGAAGGCTTCCAGCGTGCGGAATTTTTGCTCGATCATGGTGCGATCGATTTAATTATTGATCGACGTGAACACCGTGATCGTATTGCCGCGATACTGGCCATGCTAACGGGAGCGCCGGCGACTGAGCGCGGGCCTGCGCTGGTGCCCGCTTCAGCGGCCACTGAAAACGACTGAGTTGATGCAGTGAGTGAATCGAGCCTCGAGCAGTGGCTTGATCACCTTGAAACCGTCCACCCAAGCCGCATTGATTTGGGGCTAGGGCGAGTCACTGCGGTGGCTGATCGAATGGGCTTGCGAGATACCAAAGCCCGCGTAATGATCGTTGCTGGTACCAATGGCAAAGGCAGCACTGTTGCTTGCCTTGAGGCAATGTTTGAGGCGGCGGGTCAGCGTCCTGGTAGTTACACCTCTCCACATTTATTGCGCTTTAATGAGCGCATTCGCGTTAACCAAGCGCCCATGGCTGATGCGCTGATCCTGCGCGCCTTTGCGGCGATTGAATCTGCGCGCGCTGAGATAACCCTCACTTATTTTGAATTTGCAACGCTAGCGGCCGCTTGGTGTTTTCGCGAACAGGGGGCTGATCCTTGGATTTTAGAGGTCGGCCTAGGCGGACGGCTTGATGCGACAAATTGTTTTGATGCCGATCTCGCCATTGTTACCGCTATTGGGCTTGATCATATGGAATGGCTTGGTAATACCCGAGAGGCTATCGCTGGCGAGAAAATGGGGGTTGCACGGCCGGGTTGTCCGATTATTTGCTCTGACTCGGCTCCACCCCAACACATTGCTGAACGGGCGGCTGAGCTTAAATCGCCACTTTGGCAGTTCGGTCATCATTTTGCCGCGCAAGTCAGTGAAGAGCATTGGCAATGGGCGAGCGCTAACCAGCACTACTCGCATTTACCCCGGCCTGATTGGATCGCTGATGCCGCTATTGCTAATGCCGCGGGCGCAGTAATGGCCGTCTCGGGTGCGCATTCTGATCTTTATCTTGATGAGAGCGCCGTTCGCAGTGGCCTAGCACAGGCGCGGTTGGTTGGGCGCCAGCAAATGATTGTTGATGGCACTAAGCGTTGGATGTTTGATGTCGGCCATAATCCGGCGGCAATCACATTATTAGTCGAGCGCCTAGCGCGTGAGCGATGCGATGGAAAGATCCGCCTTGCGTTCGGTTTAATGCAACGCAAGCCACTTCAAGAATTAATCGAAAAATTAACTAAACTCGTCGATGAGTGGTTTATTCTTGACCTTAATGAATCTTCCATGCACTCACCACAAAGCATCCGTGACGCATTGGTTCAGGTAGGGGCATTCATCGTGGGTGAGGGCGATGCAGCAACGGCTAAAAAGGTATTTAATGCGCGTGCGAAAGCCATGGATCTGAGCGTGGCGGTAGGCTCATTTAAAGTGGTTGAGGCATTTATGCGAGTTGATGCAGACGCTTGCAACCGGTTGGGTACAGGCTGACACTTAATCACTAGCATTGGGGAGAAAGGAGCTCGATTGTGGATCAGCGCTTCAAACAACGATTGATTGGTGCAGTGGTGCTTGTGGCACTGGCAGTTATTTTCTTACCGATGCTTCTTAGTGGGCCGGTTGAACGGACCCGCGTTGATATTCAGCTCGATATGCCAACCGAACCAGCTGCCCCAGAAACGCCTGAACTGCCCGATGCCACGATGCTTGAGGCGCCAGAACCAGGCGAAGAATTAGCCCAACAGCCTGCGCCAGAGGCACCCGAGCGCATGCCTGAAGCCGCGGTTCCGGAACCACTCGCGGCGTCAGAGGAATTGCAAGATGAGACTGCGATGGCGGGCAGCGATCCAGCAGAGAGTGAGGGTTTTTATGTGCAAGTAGGCGCATTTGGGAGTGCGGAAAATGCCGAACGGCTTGCCGATCGTCTCCGCGCTGATGGCTATACGGTAGACATCCAGCGCGATGATCAAAATGGCGAGATCAGCCATCGCGTTCAGGTAGGGCCGCACGCTGATCGCGAGACGGCAGAGACCATTGCACAGCAATTGGCGGATCAACATGAGCTCTCAGGTTTTATCATCGAGCCGTAACCCGGTGGCTGATAGACTAACTCGGATGGAGGCCAAATGAACTGGCTGGATTACGCGTTTTTAGGCGTTATCGGTGTATCCGTGCTAATTGGAGTGATTCGTGGCTTTGTCCGTGAAATCATCTCTGTTGTGGTCTGGGTAGCCGCTTTTTGGATTGCGACTCGCTACAGCACCGAAGCCGCCGATATGCTCTCGCCTTGGCTTGCCTCGAGCATGCTACGGCTTGTGGTGGGGTTCGCTGGGTTATTCATTATTACGCTAGTGATCGGCGCGCTGGTCGGGTACTTAGGTCGAACGCTTGTGGGTAAAACGGGCCTCAGCGGTACGGATCGTATCTTGGGGCTCGTCTTTGGCGGCCTACGTGGCGGACTCATTGTTGGTTTGGTGGTTCTAGGCGCCGGCTTAACCGGATTGCCGCAGGCGAGTTGGTGGCAAGAATCTTTAATCGCTGAGGGGTATCGCCCATGGGTATGTCATCAGCGCATTGGTGGCTGGCTTGAGGGTGCGCAGCAATATGGGTCATTGGCACAATCCCCAATGGATGGATCAGCGGCATTAGCCTATTGGCAGACATATTGTGCAAATAGTGATGAGCTAGCGAGCAATCGCGGGAGTTAGAGCTTTATGTGTGGTGTTATCGGTATGGTGGCGAAGTCACCGGTTAATCAGGCTCTATATGATGGCCTGACGGTGTTACAGCATCGTGGCCAAGATGCCGCTGGCATTATGACGTTTGATCGTGGGCGATTACATCTCCGTAAAGACAATGGCTTAGTCAGCGATGTATTTAGCGCTGAGGATATGCAACAGCTGCAAGGTAATATGGGGATTGGGCATTGTCGGTATCCAACGGCAGGCTGCGCGAGTTCCGCTGAATCACAGCCTTTTTACGTTAATTCACCCTACGGTATAAGCTTGGCGCATAACGGTAATCTCACCAATGCCGAAGGGATTAAACGTGATCTGTTTTTAGAAGATTTACGGCATATCAATACCCGCTCAGATTCTGAAATCCTTCTTAATGTTTTTGCCCATCAATTAGCTGAGCTTGGCAAATTGCGTATCAACGAGTCAGATATTTTCTCCGCAGTCAGTGGGATCCATGAGCGCTGCCGGGGTGGCTATGCCGCGATTGCAATGATTAATGGCTATGGGATTTTAGGATTTCGAGATCCTAATGGCATTCGCCCACTTTGTTTTGGTCAACGGCAAACGGAAGCGGGCATCGAGTACATGATTGCCTCAGAGAGCGTGGCATTGAGTGTTATTGGATTTGAGCTCATCCGCGATGTGGCCCCCGGTGAGGCGGTGTTTATTGACTTGGAAGGCAATTTGCACACACACCAATGTGCAGTTGCACCGCGTCTTTCGCCGTGTATTTTTGAATACGTCTATTTAGCACGTCCGGATTCATTGCTTGACGATGTCGCGGTGTATAAATCTCGGCTGCGGATGGGGCGTATGCTTGCGAAGAAAATCCAACGGGAATGGGCGAATCACGATATCGATGTGGTCATCCCCATTCCGGATACCAGCCGTACGAGTGCGCTTGATCTTGCCAATGATTTAAATCTGACTTATCGCGAGGGGTTTATTAAAAATCGCTACATCGGTCGGACATTTATCATGCCTGGTCAGGCGGTTCGGAAAAAATCCGTACGCCAGAAGCTCAATCCGATCGAGTTAGAGTTTCGTGGCAAAAATGTCCTGCTTGTCGATGACTCAATTGTGCGTGGCACCACCTCGGAGCAAATTATTCAGATGACGCGAGATGTGGGCGCGAATAAGGTTTACTTTGCCTCCGCTGCACCGCCTGTGCGCTACCCCAATGTTTACGGTATTGATATGCCAGCAGCGCATGAGCTCATCGCGCATGGTCGCGATACGGAGCAGATTTGTCAGGCGATCGGCGCCGATCATATGCTCTACCAAGATCTTGAGGACTTGGTTGAAACCGTTCGTGAAGGCAATGATGCCTTACGTGAATTTGATTGCTCTTGTTTTGATGGTCGCTATGTGACCGGTGATATTAACGCAGAGTACCTGATTGATCTTGAAGCACAACGCGCAGAGAAAACTCGCAAGAGCCCATTGGTCAGTGCCGCTGGCAATGATCTAGGGAGAGTGCATTCATGAATTGGGGGGCGGACACAATTGGTTTGCGCAGTGGCTGGGAGCGCACCCCAGAGCAGGAACACTCGGAGGCCATATTTCCAACCTCTAGCTTTAGTTTTAAAACGGCAGCAGAGGCGGCGGCACGCTTTTCAGGCGAGGCGCCAGGGAATATTTATTCGCGTTTTACCAATCCCACTGTCCGTGCGTTTGAAAATCGCCTCGCAGCGATGGAAGGTGGTGAGCGCGCAATTGGTATGGCCTCAGGGATGGCCGGAATATTGGGCACATGCATGGGCTTATTGCGCATGGGCGATCATGTCGTTTGCTCATTAGGTGTTTTTGGTACCACCGCTTCATTATTTGCTAATCAACTGAGTCGTTTTGGTATTGAGACGACGTTTGTCTCGCCCACCGACCTCGATGCCTGGCAGGCGGCAATACGAGCGAACACAAAAATGCTTTTCGTCGAAACACCATCGAATCCGTTAACGGAAGTTTCGGATATTTCAGCGCTAGCAGAGCTTGCTCACGCGCATCAGGCGCGACTGGTGGTGGATAATTGCTTTTGCACGCCAGCACTGCAGCGCCCGCTCGAATTGGGTGCTGATTTAGTCACTCACTCAGCGACCAAATATCTGGATGGTCAGGGCCGCTGCGTGGGTGGCGCGGTTGTCGGTGATGCAAAAACACTGGATGAAAATATCTATCCGTTTTTGCGTACGGCCGGTCCGAGCTTGAGTCCGTTTAATGCTTGGGTATTTTTAAAAGGTTTAGAGACACTCAATCTGCGCATGCGAGCCCATAGTGAGCAGGCCGCTACGTTGGCGACTTGGTTGGTCGAGCAGCCTAACGTGGAGAAAGTCTTTTATCCGGGGCTAGTGGACCACCCTCAGCATGCGTTAGCTAAGGCGCAGCAATCAGCGTTTGGCGGCATTGTGTCGTTTTCGGTAGCCGGTGGCCGTGAAGCGGCCTGGAAGGTTGTTGATGCGACTGAAATGCTCTCCATTACCGCTAATTTAGGCGATGTACGCACCACCATTACGCATCCCGCTAGTACAACGCATGGCCGGGTTCCCGCTGAGCAACGTGAGGCTATGGGCATTAGCGAGGGCATTATCAGAATTTCGGTAGGGCTTGAAGATCAAGTGGATATCCAAAATGATTTAGCAGGCGGTTTAGCACTTCTCGCGAAGGAGGCATAGCCGCATTGGGCGCCCATCGGGCATGGCTTGAACATTGTCATGCCGCCGCTGTGGCTGCGGTGGGCGGGCGCCAGGCAGTGGCTCGAAGTCTTACCGATGGCAGTGTCCCAGCGGGCCCGCTGCATGTGGTTGCCGTGGGCAAAGCGGCCGCGGCGATGATGCAGGGTGTCATTGATACGCGTCCGGTGGATATTGTCAGCGCGCTTGTCATTACACGTGAGGGTTATGACGACCCAACGCTCCATGAGCAAGCCCCTGTAGAAACCTACACCGCCCCGCATCCCGTACCTGATGAGCGGAGCCTCGCCGCGGGTGAGGCATTAGTTGAATTTATGCAGCGAGCGCCACGGCACGCGCATTTTTTGTTCTTGCTATCTGGTGGTGCATCGAGCCTAGTCGAACGCCTTGCTGATCAATCCAGTGCAGTCGGACTCGCTGCGTTAAATGAACAGCTACTGGCAAGTGGCTGGGATATCGGTCAGATGAATCAGCTGCGCAAGTCTATTTCAACCATTAAAGGAGGACGGCTTGCTGGTTGGCTTAAGGCGCGGCGCGCGGATGTTTTATTGATCTCTGATGTGTCGGGCGATGATCCAAGTGTGATTGGGTCCGGTCTACTGTTTGCTGATCGTCAGCCACTGGATAGGGGTATAGCTGCCAAATTGCTGCCCGATGGATTAGCGCTTGCAGCGCCACCACCTGCAGCGACGAGTGGCTGGTTTAAATCCGTTTACCCACAGATCATTGCGAGTAATGCGATCGCGCTAAAAGCTGCGGCTGCCGCCGCTATGACGGCCGGATGGTCGGTCGAGTGTCCTGCGTTTTTTCTGGACGGCGAAGCAGGCGTTCTAGGTCAGCGCTTAGGGCAGGCGGTGTGCAACCGCTCACCTGGAATAACGCTTTGGGGTGGTGAGCCTATCGTGCACTTGCCCGCAAAGTCTGGCCGCGGTGGACGCATGCAAACCCTTGCCTTAGCGGCGGCGATTGAACTGGCTGATAGTGATTGCGAATTACTTGCTGCCGGCACGGATGGCGCGGACGGCCCGGGCATAGATGCGGGCGCGATTGTAGATGGCGGATCGATTGCGCGTGGGCGCGCTCAAGGGCTAGCCGCACAAACATCCCTGGCGGCTGCCGATGCAGGTAATTTTCTTGCAGCGAGTAAGGACTTATTTCAAACCGGGCCCACCGGCACGAATGTCATGGATATTGTGATTGGGCTTAAACCCGATTAATACAATCAACGCTTGCGTAAGTGCGCTAGCTCCTCTAGCCTTCGCACAGTATTAGCTATTGAAGGACTCTATGCATCCGGATTCGAAAGACTCCACCCGCCCAAGGCAACTTTGCCGTGTCATCCTTACATTGCGTCTAAACATTAATGCCCTTTCCAATCAATACGAGGGCATGCAATGACCGCTAAAATTACCGTCGAAAATCTCTACAAAGTCTTTGGCCCCCATCCTGAAGAGGGTATGCAGCTCATCGAGCAGGGCCTCGGGAAAGACGAAATCTTTGAGAAAACAGGCAACACCGTGGGTGTGCAAGACGCTTCGTTTTCCATTGAAGCTGGTGAGATATTTGTGGTCATGGGCCTGTCGGGTTCCGGCAAATCAACCATCGTTCGAATGTTAAATCGTCTCATTGAGGCGACAGCCGGGCGTGTACTAATTGATGATCGTGATGTTAATTCCATGACACGCGATGAGCTCATCGATTTACGCCGACGTGATATGAGTATGGTGTTCCAGTCATTCGCGCTGATGCCGCATAAAAGTGTTTTGGATAACGCCGCTTTTGGGCTTGAGGTCACGGGTGTTGAGCAAGCTGAACGCGAGTCACGAGCACTTAAGGCGCTTGATCAGGTGGGTTTGAAAGCAAACGCAAAGAGCTTCCCCGATGAACTCTCTGGCGGTATGCAGCAGCGCGTTGGTTTAGCGCGGGCTCTAGCGGTTGATCCGTCGATTATGTTGATGGATGAGGCGTTCTCAGCGCTTGATCCGCTGATTCGCACGGAAATGCAAGATGAACTGGTAGCTCTACAGCGTGAGCAACGTCGGACCATTGTGTTTATTTCGCATGATCTTGATGAAGCTATGCGCATTGGTGATCGCATTGCGATTATGGAGGGCGGGACGGTCGTACAGGTTGGCACTCCAGAGGAAATCGTAGCGCAGCCAGCCAACGATTATGTGCGGTCATTCTTCTATGGCGTGGATGTAACGCGTGTGTTTAATGCCGCTGATATTGCTGATCGGCGTCAAGTCACGGTACTTGAGCGCCCGGGTGTCAGTGTTCGCGCAGCGCTTGAGCGTTTGCACGCGAACAATCGTGAACTGGGTGTTGTGCTCGATCCCGATCAGCATTACCTAGGCACGGTGACAGCCGAGACATTGGCCGCGCAAATGCAAACGGAATCCGCCCCAAGCTATGCAAGTGCCTATGTGTCTGACTTAAACCCACTCCCCGCAGAGATGCCATTGGATGAGGTGGTCACTCGCTCGTCACAAACAGCGTATCCGTTACCAGTAGTCGATGAACACGGTCACTATTTAGGGAGCATCAGCCGCACGGCAGTCCTTAAAACGCTTGATCGCTCGGGAGATCAATAATGGCAACGAATATTCGCGATCTGATCCAAATTCCGATCGGGGACTGGGTTGAGACCGGGGTTGATTGGATAAGAACGAATTTACAAGGGCCATTGGATGGCTTTGCCGATGGCGTTGGTTTTCTCGCTGATGGGCTCGAGTCTCTACTGCTGTTTCTGCCTGATTGGGTGTTAGGCCCGCTCATTATTGCGTTTGCCTGGTGGCGTGTTGGTTGGCGCTTTGGCGCATTTGCGCTATTGGCTATGTTTCTTATTGCTGCGATGGGGTTATGGCGCGAGACCATGCAAACCTTGGCGCTAGTAATTGGTGCGAGCATTATCGCCTTAGCAGCAGGTCTACCATTGGGGATTGCGATGGCGCGCCGGGACGGGGTAGCCATGGTTATCCGCCCGGTGCTGGATTTTATGCAGACAATGCCACCGTTTGTGTACTTAATACCGGCCGCTATTTTCTTTGGTCTTGGTAAAGTGCCAGGCACCATTGCCACGGTCATCTTTGCGATGCCGCCGGCCGTGCGACTCACCAATTTGGGCATTCGACAAGTCAGCCAAGAAAATGTTGAGGCAGGTCTCGCGTTTGGTTGCACAACCCGTCAGCTCCTCTACAAAGTACAAATTCCGCTCGCCATGCCATCCATTATGGCGGGCATTAATCAAACCATAATGTTGGCGCTCTCAATGGTGGTCATCGCTTCGATGATCGGCGCCGGTGGTTTGGGCAACACGGTGCTCACGGGCATCCAGCGTCTTGATGTCGGGCTGGGATTTGAGGGCGGCCTGGGGGTCGTGTTCTTAGCCATCCTTCTCGATCGTATGACGCAAAGTTTTGGGTTCCGCCGACGTAAGGACTGAGCCCAGACAATACCGATAATTGGGGGGACGCGGCCACTTGTCTGATACCAGGCAAGAGGCTGCGGCCGCCCGGTATGGCCCCGATAACGGGAACAATTTGAAGCGAAGAAAGGAGAATCTCGATGTTAGAGAAAACATCGCGCATGCTACTCACCGGTGCTTTAGGAATGGCATTGGCGAGCGGCGCCCAGGCGCAGGAAAACACCATCGAGTTTGGCTGGACCGCGTGGTCAGATGCGGAGTTTGTTACTAAGCTTGCCGCACAGCTAATTAATGAGAACACCGATACCAAGGTCGATCTCATTCAAACCGATATCGCACCTCAGTATCAGGGGGTTGCCACTGGCGACATTGATGCCATGATGATGGCTTGGCTCCCTGCCACTCATCAGAGTTATTACGAAGAAATCGCGGCAGATGTTGAGAACATCGGCGTGCTCTACAACGGGGCTCGTTTGGGATGGGCAATTCCGGACTACATTCCAGAAAGCGAACTTTCATCGATTAGCGATCTTACAAAATCGTCCGTTCGTGACAAGCTCGATGGCACCATCACGGGTATCGATCCCGGTGCCGGATTAACGCAGCTCTCTGAGGAGGCGTTCGAGACCTATGCGCTCGAGGACTATACCCTGCAAACATCAAGCGGTGCGGGTATGACAGCGGCACTTGATCGTGCCACTAGCCGTGATGAATGGGTCGTCGTGACCGGGTGGAGTCCACACTGGAAATTTGGCGCCTACGAACTGCGTTATCTTGAAGATCCAGAGGGTGCGTTAGGCGGCCCTGAGCGGGTTCACGTCATTGCTCGCAGTGGTTTTGATGCTGATCATCCAGAAGTCTCCGCGATGTTAGGTCGTATGTATCTGCCAATCGAGCAGTTGCAGGCTTATATGTTTGAGGCGCGCGAGGGTTCCTATGAAGAGGCAATTGATGCCTATATTGCGGAAAACCCTGAGCGTGTGAATTACTGGCTGACCGGCGAGCTATAAATCACTCCAAATCGCCCTTGCTAAGAGGGTCTAACCAACGCCCCGTCTTATGCGGGGCGTTTTTGTTTTATGCTAGGCACTTATGTGGTTTAAGCGCGAGAAAACCCCCGATATCACTGCGGCTGATCCGGCCTGTCGGCGAGCGGCAGTGGAGGCGGGTTTAGTGGGCCAAAATGTTCTGCGCCGACTCTTGCATCATGACAGCGATGCCTCGGTGCGTGCAGCCGCTGCTCGGCGGCTACAAGATTTAGTGTTGTTGCGAACGGCCTTAGAGCAGGATCCAGATCGAGGTGTGCGGGAGAGTGCACGATCGCGTTATCGCCAGCTGCTAGCGGGTGGCGATATTTTGGCGATGCATTATCGGCAATCCGCACTGCGGGCCTGCCAAGATCCACAAATCATTGCCCATGTGGCACGAAGTGCGCGAGAGCCGTCATTACGCACACTCGCTGTTGCGCGATTGGATGATATTCAATTGCTAAGTGAAGTCGCCGAGCATGATACGAGCCCGGCCGTCCGCGCCGAGGCTGCGGCCCGCTTAGACCGCCTCAGTTGCAAACGGAATTGACTCGAGCTGCCAGTCGCCATCGTTCACCGTCAAGACACTGCCTTGTTCAAACCAATCGCCTAAGACCATGCGCTGGGCTTTTTTCTCGTTCAACAAGAATTCATGGATGGCGGGACGGTGAGTGTGCCCATGAATCAAGTGATAGACGTTAAATGCTTGCATACGCTCAGTAACCGCGGCTTCATTAACATCCATAATGGCGTTGGATTTTTCTGCCATATCTTCGCCACTGCGTATTCGAGCGGCATTGGCCTGTTCAATGCGCTCAGCAATGGGAAGTGCTAAGAATTGGCTTTGCCAATGGCTATCCCGAACTTGGCTGCGGAAGGCCTGATAGGCGAGATCATCAGTACAAAGCGCATCGCCATGTTCTAAAACGATTGGGGCAGCGTCGATCTCAATACATAGGGGCTCATGCAGTAAGCTCGCGCCTGCGGCTTGGGCGTAATCCAAACCCAATAGAAAATCACGATTGCCATGCATGAGCCACACATCGGTGTCATGTGCCTGAAGCGCGGCAAGCGCCGGTGCGATCGGATCATCCGTTGGGCGCGCATCATCCCCAATCCATGCCTCAAAAAGATCACCTAAGATAAACAACGCGGCTGCTGAAGAGGCCCGCGTTTGTAGAAAACGCAAAAAAGCATGAATGGCCTGTGGCCGACTCGAATCGAGATGAAGGTCCGCAATAAAAAGAATAGGTGCCTGGCGGCTGTCATAGCTAATAGCGCTCATGCGCGCAAAGATGACGCGCAATCGAGCTGCATGCAAGTGGGCCTTCGATTACCATAGTTGTTATGACAAATATCCCAGTGAAAACCCGATTTGCACCAAGCCCAAGCGGCGCGATCCATGCCGGTAATCTGCGTACGGCATTGTTTAGCGTTTTATTTGCACGTCATCATCAGGGCCAATTCTTATTACGCATTGAAGATAGCGACAGCACGCGTAGTGATCCGGCGGCCATTGAGGGTATTCAAGATGATTTGCGCTGGCTCGGATTGGACTGGGACGAGGGCCCCGGTGAGGGCGTGGCAGTCGAGCAGTATCAGCAATCAGCACGGCGGCATTTTTATGCACATGCCGCCAAAACGCTTGTCGATAATGCGCATGCCTATTGGTGTTTTTGCAGCGAGGAGCGCTTATCTGAGCTGCGCATGACACAACAAGCGGCAGGCAAGCCACCACGATACGATGGCTGCTGTGCCAGCGTTGAACCGGATCAAGCTAAAGCGCGCTTAGCAGCCGGTGAATCGGCAGTTGTTAGGTTACGCATGCCAGATACTGGCGGATTGGCGTTTGACGATTTGGTGCGTGGGCGACAGTCAGTAGACGCCGCAGCACTCGGTGATCCGATTATTCAGCGAGCGGATGGGAGTGCGGCGTTTTTGTTTGCCAACGCGCTTGATGACGCACTGATGGGGGTGACGCATGTTCTACGCGGGGAAGATCACCTCTCCAATACCCCCCGGCAACAAATCTTGCTGGCGCGTTTAGGCTATGCCGCGCCGCAGTATGGGCATGTTTCACTTGTGGTTGGACAGGATGGTGCGCCGTTATCAAAACGCACTGGCGCGGTTGGCGTTGCAAGCTTGCGCGAGCAGGGTTATCGACCAGAGGCGGTTATAAACTATTTGGCTCGATTGGGTAATCCAACAGGTGATGAGCATTTGCATGATCTCGACGGATTAGCGGCAAGCTTTGATCCACAGCGGCTTAGTCGCAGCCCGGCGCGCTTTGATTTTACCCAACTTGATCATTGGCAATCGGCAGCGATGGCGTCTTTACCGATCGAGACGCTCCTGACTTATCTCGAACTTGCCACCGTTCCCGCGGCTGTGCAGGCGAGTCTGGCAGAGTTAGTGCGGCCTAACCTGCATCGAGCCGAAGAAATTAATGCGTGGGCGATGCGATTGTTCGATCCCGCTGTTGTGCCCATTGCTGATGAGAGCAAAGTTGAGGCCGCTGGTACAGAATTTTTTGAACGAATTGAGCAAATATTAGACAACTACGGGGATGAAGATTGGTCAACGCTTCGGCCCCGACTGGAGACGATGACGGAACGCCGGGGTGGACAAATGATGAAGCCCTTGCGGTTAGCGCTTACCGGCTTATCGCATGGCCCTGCATTAGGCGAGATTATTCGTCTAATGCCGACAGACATTCGTCGCGCCCGCTTGCAGCGCGCCATGGCTATTGCAGGGGCCAAGCCCAATGCTTGAAATTCACAACAGCTTGAGTGGGAAAAAAGAGGCATTTAAGCCCATCAACCCACCGGCCGTTGGCCTTTACGTTTGTGGGATGACCGTCTATGACCTGTGTCATTTAGGTCATGCCCGAGCCATGGTCGTGTTTGATGCGGTGGTGCGCTATCTACGTGCGAGTGGCTATCAAGTGCACTACGTCCGCAATATCACAGATGTTGACGATAAAATTATCACGCGTGCCGCTGAGCTCGGGGAACCCATTGAGGCAATTACCAAACGATTCACCGCTGCCATGCATGAGGATGCCGATGCGCTAGGCTGCTTACGCCCTGATGATGAGCCGCGAGCAACCGGACATA
This sequence comes from Spiribacter sp., assembly GCA_031581365.1. Classification (GTDB taxonomy): domain Bacteria; phylum Pseudomonadota; class Gammaproteobacteria; order Nitrococcales; family Nitrococcaceae; genus Spiribacter. The sequence continues at coordinate 197,991 of JAVLBI010000001.1, forward strand.
TGGCTGAAATTATTGTCATGATTGAGCGGTTAATTGAGCGGGGTTATGCCTATGTTTCTGAGGGTGACGTTTATTTTGCTGTCAATGCCTTCCCGAATTACGGCGCCCTGTCTGGCAAGCGGCTTGATGAGCTTAGGGCAGGTGCCCGTGTTCAGCCTGAGAAGCGTAAGCGCGATCCGGCGGATTTTGCGCTCTGGAAAGCGGCTGATGTCGATGGGCCTACTTGGCCATCGCCCTGGGGTAAGGGTCGGCCGGGCTGGCATATTGAATGCTCGGCCATGTCGACCCAATGCTTAGGTAAGCATTTTGATATTCATGGGGGTGGGCTTGATTTGAAGTTTCCGCACCATGAAAACGAAATTGCTCAATCTGAGGCGGCGACCGGCGAGTCGTTCGTTAATGTCTGGATGCATAATGGCCATGTTCGTATTGATGATGAAAAAATGGCCAAGTCGTTAGGCAATTTTACGACCATTCGGGATATCCTCTCGCAGCATGATGCCGAGACCGTGCGTTATTTTTTACTCTCTAGTCATTACCGAAGCCCCTTAAATTACTCCACGACCGCATTAGCTAATGCGCGCGCTGCTCTAGAGCGGCTTTATCTCGCATTGCGGGAGACTTCAGTGACTGGAGAATTTACAACCAGCGAGTTTAGTCCACGCTTTTATGCGGCCATGGATGATGATTTTAATACACCGGTGGCGCTTGCTGTGCTGTTTGATGTGGCGCGTGCGATCAATCGGGCGCTTGCATCAAATGACTTGGCAAAGGCGAACGCATTGGCCCAAGAGGCGCGGCATTTGGGCGCCATTTTGGGGCTGCTAGGCGACGATGCAGACAGCTTTCTCCAAGGAGAGGTGGGGCAGGATGATGCTGATGCCGCTCGCATTGAAACACAAATTCAGGCGCGCAACGCAGCCCGAGACAAAAAAGACTTTGCCAAAGCCGATGCCATTCGCGATGAACTACTCACTCAAGGTATTGTGTTGGAGGATAACGCTGATGGAACGCGGTGGCGGCGTGAAGGCTGAGTCGCTCGCTTATTCCGCCTCTACCGGACGCGGGCGAGGCTGAACTCGACGTTCTAGCCGTGCGACTTTTACCCGGTTCTCCTCAGTTTGCAGAACGGTCACCGGGTGATCGTCAATCAGCAAACTCGTACCTGATTCTGGGATGGTCTCTAGGTGCTCAAGAATCAGCCCATTTAGCGTTTTGGGCCCATCGCCCGGCAGTTCCCAGTCGAGTAGACGTTTTAGCTCGCGCACACTCGCGCTGCCAGCGGCTAAATAGCTGCCATCCGGCTGTGGATGGATGTCGCGAATGGACTCAGCCGGATCTGTCGTGAACTCGCCCACGATCTCTTCTAGGATATCTTCTAGAGTGACCAGCCCTAAAAACTCACCATATTCATCGACGACCAAACCGATGCGCCGGCGCTCGGCTTGAAAGTTGAGCATTTGGACATGGAGCTTGGTGCCTTCGGGCACAAAGTATGGCGCTTCCACATGCGCGGTTAGGCGCTCACGGGTCAGTTCACCACCCAGCATCGCTGTGAGTACTCTGCGCACATGCAGGACACCCCGAATATTATCAACGCCGCTCTCAAACACAGGCAGCCGCGTGTACTCGGAGTTAGCAATTTGTTCATGGATGTTTGCCCAGTCGTCATTAAGATCAATACCAAGGACTTCGTTGCGCGGGACCATGATGTCCTCAACGGTGGCTTTGTCGAGATCCAGAATGCTGACAAGCATGCGTTGATGTCGTTGCGGAATCATCGCACCGGCTTCATTGACAACGGTCCGTAACTCTTCCCGACTCAGCGCTGATTCCTCGCCTTCTGCGGGGCTTACACCCAGTCCCCGCAGCAAGCTATTTGCTAGAGTATTGGTTAACCAAACGAGCGGATAGAGCAAGCGCAGTAGAGGCCCAAGCACCCAAGCGGCTGGAAAAGCAACGCGCTCTGGGCGCAGTGCTGCGAGCGTTTTCGGGGCAACCTCAGCAAAAATGAGAATAACAAGGGTAAGCAGTCCCGTGGCTGCTGCAATCGCCCCCTCACCGCCGAGTCGAAGCGCGATTAAGGTGGCCACCGATGAGGCTGAGATGTTGACGAAGTTATTGCCCAGCAAAATGATGCCAATGAGACGATCCGGGCGCTTTAGTAAGCGCTCGGCGCGTTTCGCTCCACGATGGCCATCGCGTGAGAGATGCCGTAGACGATACCGATTGAGCGTCATCAGTGCGGTTTCAGAGCTGGAGAAACAACCTGATAGCAAAATCAATACCGCTAAGATGCCAAATAAAACGGAAAGCGGGATAGTGTCCATGGCGTAGCTTGTCTAGCGGCCGAGAATTAATTCAAGCGCGACTTTGCTGCCAAAGTAGGCAAGGGCGAGCAGGGCAAAGCCTGATAATGTCCAGCGAATGGCAGTGCGGCCGCGCCAGCCATAACGATAACGGCCTGCCAATAGGCCACCAAACACTAACCAAGCAAGAATAGATAACGTGGTTTTATGGACGAGGTCTTGGGCCAGTAAGTCGCTTACGAAAAGCCAGCCAGTCAACAGCGATATCGAAAGTAGGCTAAAACCACTGCCGACAAGCTGAAATAATAGCGCTTCCATATTTTGCAGCGGTGGTAATAACCCAATCACCGCGCCCGCTTGACGCCGCCGCAAGGTACGCTCTTGCCAAGCCAGCATCAGCGCTTGAGTTGCTGCCAGGCCGAGAACGGCATAAGCCAAGATAGAGGTGATCACATGAATATCGACAGGCTCCCCGATGGGCACCAAATTACCGCTTGGCACCCCCATCAGCCCAGCGCCTATCATGCCTAATGCGGCGAGCGGGAAAACAACCAGTCCAAGGCTTTGGACCGGCCGACTCAATGTGGCAATGATGACCATTAACGCCATGAGCCAGCCCAACAAAGAAACCGCATTAAATAGTGCCAAATTAGCGCCATTGAGTGTCCATACGCCCTGCCAGAGTGCGATGCCGTGGAAGATAACGGCAATGGCGCCAAGCAATGTACTTAGACGCTCACTGCGATGAATGCTGAGCTTGCCGGACAGCCCCGTTATAAGGGCAGCCATGGCACCAGCATAGGAAATGGCTGCGGCTAGGTTTAAAAGGCTATGGGTCATTCGATGTGCGCCGACATCCGTGATTGCAAACGGCTGTAAATCATCGCATACAAACCCCGCATATTCGAGTTAACAAGCAGCGCGCTGATCCCTATCGCACTGATATACTACTTATTCTTTAAGGTAAAGTGACCATGAGGGTCGGCGCAGTTATGTTCGATAATCTCAGCGATCGCCTCGAGACAATGGGAAAACGCCTGCGCGGCAAGGGCAGGCTGACCGAGGATAATATCCAAGAGACATTGCGCGAGGTACGCATGGCCCTGCTTGAGGCCGATGTTGCTCTGCCGGTGGTCAAAGACTTTATTGCTCAAGTGCGTGAGCGTGCCCTTGGCGCGGAAGTGATGAAAAGCCTCACGCCGGGGCAGGCGTTTATCAAAATCGTCCACGACCAGCTCGTCTCAATCATGGGTGAGCAAAACGATGGGCTTGATCTTAGTACGCGCCCGCCCGCCATTGTCATGGTGGCGGGTCTTCAAGGTTCAGGTAAGACCACTAGTATCGCTAAGCTTGGCCGGCTGCTTCGGGAGCGGGATAAGAAAAAGGTTCTCGCCGTCTCTTTGGATATTTATCGACCGGCAGCGATTGATCAGCTTGAGCGATTAGCCGCTGAAGTAGGCATGGATTTTCATCCCACTGATGCGAATGATGACCCGGTGAAAACAGCCCGTGCGGCGGCTGAGCATGCGCGTACCGGTTATTATGATGTTCTGTTAGTGGATACGGCTGGACGCTTGCATGTTGATGCCGAGATGATGGACGAAGTCGGGCAAGTGTCTAACGCGCTTGATCCAGTCGAGACGCTATTCGTGGTTGACAGCATGACTGGGCAGGACGCGGCTAATACCGCTCAGGTCTTTGATCAAGCACTGGCTTTAACGGGGTTAATTTTAACCAAAGCGGACGGTGATGCCCGTGGCGGCGCCGCGTTATCGATACGCCAAGTGACCGGAAAGCCGATTAAATTTATCGGCATCGGTGAGAAAACCGACGCCCTTGAGCCATTTCATCCAGACCGTATCGCCTCACGAATCTTGGGTATGGGAGATGTTCTCAGCCTTGTTGAAGAGGTGGAGCGTAGCGTTGATCAGTCACAAGCTGAGCGCATGGCCAATAAATTCAAAAAAGGCCAAGGGTTTGATTTAGAGGACATGCGTGAGCAGATGCAACAAGTCACGCGAATGGGTGGCATGGGTAATTTAATGGATAAGTTACCCGGCATGAGCCAAATGAGTGAGCAGGCCAGTCAGCAGATGAATGACGGCCAAGTCAGTCGCCAGATTGCCATGATTAACGCGATGACACCCGCAGAGCGGCGCCGTCCAGAGGTGATTAATGGTTCACGAAAGCGGCGTATTGCCACGGGGTCAGGGTTACAGGTACAGGATGTTAATCGCTTGTTAAAACAGCACAAGCAAATGCAAAAAATGATGAAACAGTTTAAAAAAGGCGGCATGAAAAAAATGCTGCGCCAGATGGGGGGTGGCGGCGGATTTCCGCCGGGCGGTATGCCGCCAGGTGGTGGCATGCCACCAGGGCTTGGCGGGCGCTAGTACCGCAGGTACACTAGGCGGCTAACTCAATTGGCCTGATTAATTTAGGGATAAGCATGGTTACGATTCGTCTATCGCGCAGTGGCGCTAAAAAACGGCCTTTCTACCACGTGGTGGTTACCGATAGCCGCAACGCTCGTGATGGGCGATTTATTGAGCGGCTTGGGTTTTTTAACCCGATGGCAGCCGGCCAAGAAGTGCCACTGAAGCTTGATTTAGAGAAAGCGGACCATTGGATTTCTAAGGGCGCACAGCCGAGTGAGCGCGTCGCGCAGCTCATTCGGCAGGCGCGCCTGAGCGCAGCCTCTGAGGCTGAAAGCGCCTGAGTTAATGCGCCCCGACAACGCGAGTGATGATGAGTACATCATTCTCGGCGAAGTCGTAGGGGTGCATGGGGTCAGAGGTGAGGTCAAAGTCCATTCCTCAACCCGACCGCGAGAAAATTTATTTGATTATGCTGTTTGGACGCTTCGTACTAATGGCTCACAGCAGGATCATGCGCTGCTCGCCTCCAGAGTGCAGGGCCGCAACTTGGTAGCGCGATTAGAGGGAATCACTGATCGTGATGCAGCGGCTGCGCTTAAAGGGAGTCGTATTTTAGTGCGACGCTCAGCGCTGCCAGCGACGGCCCCCGGGGAGTACTACTGGGCTGAGCTGACCGGATTGGCGGTGCGAACACTCGATGGCCAAGATTTAGGGCATGTGAGTGGATTATTAGAGACGGGCGCGAATGATGTCCTGGTCGTCCAAGGTGATAGGGAGCGATTGATTCCCTATGTTTTTGAACAATATGTGGTGTCTGTTGATTTGGCTGCAGGCGTGATCCAAGTGGATTGGGATCCAGAGTTTTAACGCGATGCGATTTGACGTCGTTACGCTCTTCCCAGACATGGTGGCTGCGGTCAAAGATTACGGTGTTATTGGACGCGCGGTTGATGCCGGTCATATTCAGTTAGTGACCTGGAACCCGCGCGATTATGCGACCGATCGACATTCAACGGTGGATGACCGCCCCTATGGGGGCGGGCCGGGTATGGTGATGAAAGTTGAGCCGGTTCGCGCAGCGATACAAGCGGCGCGGCGGGCGGCCCAACCGGCGCCGGTAATTTATCTCTCCCCAGAGGGCGAGTGTTTAAACAATCAGGCTGCTGAAGAGCTTGCGGGCATTGAGCGTATCATTTTGCTTTGCGGTCGTTATGAAGGTATTGATGAGCGACTGATTGATTTGGAAGTTGACCGGCGATTATCAATTGGTGATTTCGTGGTCAGCGGCGGGGAACTTCCCGCGATGGTGGTGATAGATGCCGTGTCGCGATGGCTCCCGGGTGTGCTTGGACATGCCGAATCAGCGTCGGCGGATGCGTTTGCCCAGGGGCTGCTGGATTGGCCGCATTACACCCGTCCCGAAGTGGTCGATGGGTTGGAGGTGCCAGCGGTGTTGCTTAGTGGTGACCATCAAGCGGTGGAACGCTGGCGGTTACGTGAAGCACTGGGTAGAACATGGGAAAAACGCCCGGATCTGCTCTCGCAGCGCCGGATGAGTGAGAAAGAACAGGCCCTGCTCGATGCCTATCGCGCCGAGCAGAAAGACTGACTGATAGAGGATGCAGCGATGAGCAATATCATTGAAGAGCTGGAACGCGAACAGGTTGAAAAAACGGGCCGTTCGTTAGAGGCAATGAACCCAGGCGATACGGTTTTGGTGAATGTTTGGGTGCGTGAGGGTAATCGTGAGCGCACACAGCCTTTTGAGGGGGTGCTGATTGCTAAGCGAAATCGGGGTTTGAATTCCTCGTTTACGCTACGCAAAGTCTCCCATGGCGAGGGGGTTGAGCGCGTTTTTCAGCTTCATAGCCCACTCATTGAGAGCTTCGAAGTAAAGCGTCGAGGTGATGTGCGCCGTGCCAAACTATACTTCTTACGTGAGCGTAGTGGTAAAGCCGCACGGATTAAAGAGAAAATCCGTGCCAAGGCCAAGACCGCGAATTAATGCGGATTTTCAGCGTCATTCATGCCCATTAAGTAAAGTACGCCATCGAGGCCGATCGTTGAGATGGCTTGCCGCGCGTTTTTCTGTACCAGGGGCTTGGCGTGGAAAGCGATGCCAAGTCCCGCTGTGCGCAGCATTGGTAAATCGTTCGCACCATCGCCAACGGCAATGACTTGAGAAAGCTCGATCTCCATCTCTTTAGCGAGGTGGGCGAGTAGGGCGGCTTTTTTCTCCCCATCAATAATCTCACCCAAGACCTCACCGGTGAGCCGGCCGTTGACGATTTCGAGTTGATTGGCATGCACGGTGTCTAGACCGAGCCGGGCTTGCAGGCGCTGACCAAAAAAATCGAATCCGCCTGAAATCACGGCGGTCCGATAGCCAAGCACTCGAAGGGTTTTTAACAAACGCTCAGCGCCCTCTGTCAGTGTAAGGCGCGCGGCTACCCGCTCTAGGATGTCTGCATTGAGGCCTGCAAGTAGACCAACACGTCGGCGTAGGCTGTCGCAAAAATCAATCTCTCCGCGCATTGCTGCCTCTGTGACAGCAGCCACTTCTGAGCCAACGCCGGCCTCTTGCGCTAACTCATCAATCACCTCTTCGTGGATGAGTGTTGAGTCCATGTCAAAAACAACCAGGCGGCGATTGCGACGATAGAAATTATCTTCTTGGAAAGAAATATCCACGTCCATTTCTTGTGAAATGGAGAGAAACTCCGCTTTCATCGCATCGGCATCATCGGGTTCACCGCGCAGACTTAATTCGAGGCATGCTCGACTTGCATCAATTTCATCGTGCAACGGACTGCGAGCAGATAGGCGCACAATGTCCTCAATGTTCAATCCATGTTGCGTAGTGACTGCTGCAATGCGCGCAATTTGTGCCGCCGTGATACGCCGGCCAAGCAGCGTTAGCACATAGGCTGAGCGCCGATCACCACCAACCCACTGTTGGTATTCAGCATGGCTAACGGGCTGAAACCGAACGCGTAAATCAAGTTTGTGCGCCTCGAAGAGCAGATCCTTAAGGACAGAGGCCGCGCCTGTATCGGCGGGCAGCTTGAGCAAAATACCCAACGCGAGGTTTTCATGCACCATGGCCTGACTGATATCGAGCACATGCACCCGATATTTAGACAAAATATCCATTAAAGCGGCGGTGAGCCCAGGGCGATCGCTACCTGAGATATTCACCAGAATGATTTCGCTATTGGTTGTTGGCTGCGTCATGGGCTCGCTCGTCATGGGCTGTGCGCGCTATTGTAGGACAAAATAACTTGGAGCCGAGCTTTATGAATGATCAAGCATCGAAAGTCGATCGTGATTGGCGTAATCAATTAACGCCAGAACAGTATCGAGTGACCCGAGAAAAAGGCACCGAAGCGCCGTTTACAGGCGAATACAATGATTTAAAAGACAACGGTCTGTTTGTTTGTGTTTGTTGCGGGCAGGTGTTGTTTGATAGTGCACAAAAATTTGATTCTGGAACGGGATGGCCGAGTTTTTGGGCACCTACAAGTGAGTCAGCCGTGCAAACAAAGACCGACCGTAGCTTAGGAATGCAGCGCACCGAGGTGTTGTGCAAAGCGTGTGATGCGCATTTAGGGCACGTTTTCCCCGATGGCCCTGAGCCAACAGGTCTACGTTATTGCATCAACTCAGTTGCCTTAACATTTAAACCGCGTCAAAAAGGCGCATAAGCTTGTCGTGCTGCACCATGCCCCGGTATGATAAAAAATAGCAGTAAACTCACCGACTTCGGGAATTAATTATGCAGGACGTCGCCATTTCCGGGGAGCCGGATTCGTCGCCTAGCCAAACGCCACAGGCAACGCAACATCCGCGTACGGGCCATACCATGAGCGGGGCCGAGATGGTCATCGAGGTAATGGCGCAAGAGGGTGTCGATACCGTTTTTGGCTATAGCGGTGGCGCGATTCTGCCGACCTACGATGCCATCTTCCGCTATAACGAGCGCGAGCGCTCTAGCGTTGATGACGATCCTATGCGCTTAGTGGTGCCTGCCAATGAGCAGGGTGCAGGCTTTATGGCTGCTGGCTATGCGCGAAGCTCCGGCAAGGTTGGTGTGTTCTTGGTCACTTCTGGGCCTGGCGCGACCAACACCGTCACGCCAATTCGTGATTGCATGGCAGACTCTGTGCCAGTGGTATTAATCACCGGGCAAGTTGCTCGCGGTGCGATGGGCACGGATGCATTCCAAGAAGCGCCCATCGTTAACATTATGGGCAATTGTGCCAAGCATGTGTTTTTGGTGACTGATCCTGAGCGTTTGGAATCAACCATTCGTACGGCATTTGAAGTGGCTCGGTCAGGCCGCCCGGGTCCCGTTGTGGTTGATCTGCCAAAAGACATACAAACTTGGGAAGGCGAATTCAAAGGGGATGGTTTACTCGGTATTCGGGGTTATCGCCAACGTATGGAGGCCTTGCGCCAAACGCATATTTCCGAGGAAAAAGCCGAGCAATTTTTTGCCATGCTCAGTCAAGCCAATCGGCCGCTGCTTTATGTTGGTGGTGGTGCGATTCATGGTGAAGGCGCAGCGGCCGTTTCGGCCTTTGCAAAAGAGTACGCTATTCCAAGTGTGAGCACGGTCATGGGATTAGGTGCGGTAGACACAACCGATGATCTCCACCTCCACATGCTCGGCATGCATGGAACGGCGTATGCTAACTATGCAGTTGAAGACTGCGATTTTATCATTGCTGTTGGCTCTCGGTTTGATGATCGAGTCGCTGCTAAAGCGGAGCTGTTTGCTCCGCTCGCTGAGCATATTGCGCATATTGATATCGATGCCGCTGAGATCGGTAAAGTCAAACGCGTTGATTGGTCACACATCGGTGAAGCCGGTGGCGCAATGACCCAATTACTTGAGTATGGCCGTAAGCAGGGCTTTAGTCCGAACTATGCATCTTGGGGTGAACACGTACATAAGCTGCGCCAAACCCACCCAATGGAGTTTAAAGAGGACGGTGAGCTTATTCAGCCACAGGCGGTTATGCGCCAGCTCAACGAAATTACTGAAGGCAGAGCGATTATTAGTACCGGCGTTGGCCAGCACCAAATGTGGGCGGCTCAGTATCTGGATTTTTGTTTGCCTCGGCTGTGGATGACTTCAGGGTCAATGGGCACGATGGGATTTGGCTTACCTGCGGCCATTGGCGCACAGTTTGCGAATCCAGAATCACTCGTTATCGATATTGATGGCGATGGCAGCTTGCGCATGAATTTGGGCGAGATGGAAACCGTGACCACTTACGACTTGCCGGTAAAAATTCTGCTACTGAATAACTGTGGCGACGGTATGGTGCGGCAGTGGCAACGGCTTTATTTTGGTGATCGATTCTCAGGCAGTGATAAATCATTGCATCGTAAAGATTTCATTAAAGCAGCCGAGGCGGATGGATTTGAATTTGCTCAGCGTGTGAGCGATCGCAACGTGCTCACCGAGGCTTTGCAGGCATTTGTCAGTTTTCAAGGGCCCGCTTTTCTGGAGGTGATGATTGATCCAGATGCGGGTGTCTATCCCATGGTAGGCCCAGGTCATGGATATAAGCAGATGGTCACCGGTGAGTATATCCCGAGTCGTGAAATCCCGGATATTGGCCGTGGCGGTCGAGTCGATCCAAGTGAGGCTTTTTAAATAAGCCTTGAATCCGTGCTTGACTGCCCCCACGTTAGGGTCACTACGGGAAGATGACGGACTAATCAATGACTAAGGCAAAGACTCCGGAAACGCACGAGTTTCAGGCGGAGGTCCGGCAGCTGCTGGATCTTATGATTCACTCTTTGTATAGCAGCCGCGAAATATTTCTCCGCGAGCTGGTCTCAAACGCTGCAGATGCAGCCGATCGACTTCGCTTTGAGGCGTTGCAAAACGCTGAACTCTTCGAGCAGGACCCTGAGCTAAAAATCACCTTAGCGGTAGACCCTGAGGCTCGGACTGTGACCATTACTGATAATGGTATTGGTATGAATCGGACCGATGTGATTGATCATTTGGGAACGATAGCCCGATCAGGCACCCGGCGCTTTTTAGATTCGCTCACCGGTGATCAAAAGCAGGATGCTCAGCTCATTGGGCAATTTGGTGTCGGGTTTTATTCAGCGTTTATCGTCGCTGATGAAGTTAGCGTGCATACCCGTCGGGCAGGTGAGGCACCGAAGACGGGTGTCTTATGGCGCTCCGATGGCAAAGGCTCGTTTACGCTTGAGGATAAGCCACGACAAGCCCGCGGCACTGAGATTACCTTGCATCTGTCGGCTGATCAGGACGAGTTTTTAGAGCGTCAGCGACTGCGCGGTATTGTTAATCGCTATTCCGATCACATTTCACTACCGATTGAATTAATCGATGAAGAAGGCTCAGCCGAGACCATTAATCAAGCTTCAGCACTATGGATGCGGCCAAAAAGCGAGCTAAGCGACGAGGACTATCAGCAGTTCTACCAACAGCTGAGCTTTGATTCAAAACCCCCGTTAGTGTGGTTGCATAATCAGGTTGAGGGGAACCAAGCCTACACCTCGTTGTTATTTATTCCGGCTCAGCGCCCGTTTGATCTTTTTGAACCCGAATCAGCGCATGGACTACGGCTTTATGTGCGCCGTGTGTTCATCATGGAAGATCGAGAAAATCGCCTGTTACCGCGTTACTTACGCTTTGTTCGAGGTGTGGTCGATTCCGATGATTTACCCCTTAATGTATCGCGTGAGCTGCTCCAGCATAATCGATTAATTGAGCGGATTCGTGCGGCATCGATTAAACGCGTACTGGATGCGCTAGAGCGCATGGCCCGTGATGATACAGAGCGCTATAACCAGTTTTGGGACGCCTTTGGTACCGTTTTAAAAGAAGGTCCTGTCGAGGATCCGAGTAATGCTGAGAAGGTGGCTGGGTTGCTGCGTTTCCATTCAACCGCATCAGAGCAAACGGCCACCGTATCGTTAACGGATTACATCGAACGCATGAAAGCCGGCCAGGAGGCGATCTACTACTTAACCGGAGAAAGCCTTGCCGCCGTTCGTAACAGCCCACACCTTGAGGTCTTTCGGCAACGTAATGTTGAGGTGCTGCTTTTAGCTGAGCCCGTTGATGAGTGGCTTGTTACGCATTTATCAACATTCAGTGACAAGCCCCTACGGGCAGTAACCAAGGGTGAGCTTGAACTTGAGGGCATTGGTGAGACCGATGGCAAATCTACAAGCCAATCCGCAAAGCCAAGCAAGTCGGTTAAAAAATTGCTGGAGCGTATTGCCGAATCACTAGGAGATCGTGTCTCGGAGGTGCGTGCGAGCACTCGTTTGACCGATTCACCGGCCTGCATTGTAGTTGGTGAGCATGATTTTGGAATGAACATGCAACGCATGCTCCAAGCGGCAGGCCATGATTTACCAGCGCAAAAGCCAGTCCTTGAAATCAATCCCAAACACTCAATCATCGCACGCCTGGCGGACGATGCCGATGCGCCAATTGAGGATTGGGCTGCGCTATTGTTTGAGCAATCGGTGCTAATGGATGGCGGACGACTGGAAGATCCCGCCGGGTTTGTCCGGCGTATGAATCAGTTGCTTGATTAATGCTGAGCGAGAATCATGCTGGTGGCGCATTTGAGCTGAAAGGCCGAATGGCCACATTGACCGTTTTGCAGGTCTTAACAGCGGATATTGATGAGCTTTTAAAGCAACTCGATGGACGGCTTTCACAAGCACCGGGGTTTTTTACCGGCATGCCACTAGTAATTGCGCCTAGCGCTTCAGTGGCTTTGGATGCTGCTGGGTTGCAACGCTTAGTGGATGGTTTGCGAGCACGCGAGCTCGTCCCTGTTGCTGCTGTCGATATGCCGGCAGAGCAAGCAGCGAGTGCGGGGCTTGGGTGGTTACGAAACTTTGAGCGGCCAGCTGATGGCAGTGCAACTGAGCGAGGCAAATCAAAGTCTCCAGCCGCCTCAACCACCCGCATCGTGACCACACCTGTGCGCTCAGGCCAGCAAATTTATGCGCATGGTGGTGATTTAGTCGTCACCGCACCGGTGAGCGCGGGTGCAGAGTTAATGGCGGATGGCCATATCCACGTTTACGCCAATTTGCGCGGCCGTGCGCTTGCTGGGGTGCAGGGGGATGGGAATGCGCGTATCTTCTGTCAATCGTTAAACGCTGAGCTCGTTGCCATTGCCGGGCATTATCAGCTGAGTGAACAAATGGATAGGGGGTTGCAGGGCGGCCCCGTTGTGATTCAGTTGCAAGGTGCAGATCTGCAGCTGAGCGCGCTTTAGCTCGGGAGGTGAATGTGGCGCGAATCATTGTTGTGACATCAGGCAAAGGGGGAGTGGGGAAGACCACAACCAGCGCTGCCTTTGGTGCAGGGTTAGCTCGCGCCGGCCATCGCACAGTGGTGGTCGATTTTGATGTTGGCTTGCGTAATCTTGATCTAATTATGGGTTGCGAGCGTCGAGTGGTATACGACTTTGTTAACGTAATTAATGGCGAAGCTAATCTCAATCAGGCACTCATTCGGGATAAGCGAACTGAAGGACTTTCCATTTTGCCTGCCTCGCAAACTCGCGATAAGGATGCATTAACCTTTGAAGGCGTTCAGACAGTCCTTGAGGGGTTGGCAAAAGATCATGACTATATTGTTTGTGACTCTCCTGCGGGTATCGAGCGCGGTGCCCACTTGGCAATGTATTTTGCGGATGAAGCGCTGATTGTCACTAATCCTGAGGTATCCTCGGTGCGTGACTCTGATCGAGTGCTTGGTTTATTGGCAAGTAAAACACGCCGTGCTGAACAAGATGATGAACCGATTCGTGAGCATTTGGTGATCACCCGATATGCGCCAGAGCGGGTCGGTAAGGGCGAAATGCTTAGTGTGGAGGATGTCTGTGAAATTCTCTCAATCGATCTACTCGGGGTGATCCCCGAGTCGACAGCGGTATTAAATGCCTCTAACTCAGGTGTCCCCGTTATCTTGGAAGAGAAAACAGATGCTGGCCAGGCTTACGATGACGTTGTTGCAAGATTTTTAGGCGAAGCGCGTGAACACCGCTTTATCGATGAGAAAAAAGGCCTCTTTGGCCGGCTGTTTAAAGGCTAACGCCATGGGTTTTTTGGATTATTTTCGTTCCGAGAAAAAAACCAGCGCCTCAGTGGCCAAAGAGCGATTGCAAGTCATCGTCGCTCGTGAGCGCAGTCACCGTGGCGGTCCAGACTATCTACCGGCGTTACAAGAAGACATCTTGGCGGTTATTCGGGGCTATATCGACATCGAAGATGATGCCGTGCGCGTTCAGGTAGAACGCGAGGGCAATTGTGAAGTGCTTGAGCTCAACGTTATTTTGCCAGACACAGATTAAAGTTGATTTTGTGCAGTGACATCCACTTGCATGCGCAAACGCTGTCCGGGTTGTAAGTAGGTATTGGCGGTTAAATTATTCCAGCGTTGCAAATCTTGAATCGTTACGCTGAAACGCTGGCCTATTTGGTACAAAGAATCGCCCGCTCGAACGGTATAAGTCACGGTCTGTAAACGCTCGCTAGGGCTCGTGACGCGATTGGCTCGGCGATTCTGTTGACTACCCAACGCAGCCTGATTGTTCCAAACAACGAGTTGCTCACCAACCGCTAAGGTATCGTCCGGGGCCATGCCATTCCAGCCGGCCAAGTCTTCTACACTGACGCCATAGCGCTGCGCGATCACCCAAAAGCTCTCACCGGATTGCACGATATGTTCACGGCGCTGACCCTCTTTTTGCGGCAGGTTGCGGGTGGCCTGAGCACGAGCGGCCGCACTGAGTGTATATTGCTCCGATGGGCGGCTAGCAACGGGTACGAGCAAATGCTCGCCAGCCCGAATGATATGGGTGTTCAGATTATTGGCCTGTTGTAGTGAATCGACTGTCACGTGATAGCGCGTTGCGATCTCGCCCAAAGTCTCGCCGGCCGCGATCTGGTGGCGGTCCCAGCGCATCCATGTCTCCTGCGGTGTCTCGCGCAATCGAGCCTCGAAAGCGTCTGCTTGGTTGATCGGTAACAACAGCCGGTGTGGACCATCGGGTGCGGTTGCCCAGCGGTTAAAACCGGGGTTAAGTGCATAGAGTGTCTCGATATCAATAGCTGCAAGCTCAGCAGCGAGGGCAAGATCGACTTGGTGATCAAGCTCGATTACCGCTAATGCCGGTTCATTATTAATTTTAGCCAATTCAATGCCATGGCGGGCCGGATCACGAATTAACTCACTAATGGCCAGGAGCCGCGGCACATAGTTCATGGTTTCGCGAGGGAGCTTGAGGGACCAATAATCCGTTGCTTGGCCGGCTTTTTTATTCCGTTTCACCGCACGCATTACGGTCCCTTCGCCGGCATTGTAGGCCGCTAGGGCGAGCAGCCAATCACCATCAAACATTTCGTTTAAGTAGGTCAGATAATTCAGTGCGGCATCGGTGGCCGCCAGCACATCACGGCGGCCGTCATACCACCAGTTTTGCTCTAACCCATAATGTCGACCGGTGGCAGGGATAAATTGCCAAATACCCGCAGCACGACCATGAGAGTAGGCAAAAGGACGAAATGCACTTTCAACAATGGGTAATAGGGCAAGTTCATGTGGCAGCCCACGCGAGTCGATTTCTTCAACAATGTGATACAGGTAGGGTTTTGCTCGTTCGGATACACGAAGCCAATAGTCGCCAAGTCCCGCGTACTCATCAAACTGTGCGCTTACGCGGACATTATCGTGACCGGGTATGGCATAACCTTGGCGTATTCGCTCCCAAAGATCAGTTATGGGCGCTGTCTTAACCGATTCAGTTTGTGTTTTTACCGGCCGCGGATCACCGCTGGTAGCTATTGGACTCGATTCTTCTGTGGGGGGAGTGACACAGCCGGCTATCAATAAGGCGGCAGTCAACATCCATAAAACCGATTTTGGCACGAGTAATTTCCTCAAAAGTGATCTTTCCAATCGCGCAAAACGGCAAACACCTCAACGGGTGAATTGAGCTTACGACCGGCGTGTTGACTTGCCTGAGCAATAACCTCTGGCTCATCCCAACGTAAAAATGGATTCGTCTCGCGCTCCTCGGCAAGCGTGGAGGGCAGGGTGATTCCGCCTTTTTGACGCTGTGAGCTAACCGTTTCGATGCGTTGCTGGAGTGCTTGATTATTGGGCTCTACAGCACTTGCAAAGGCGAGGTTAGCTTGCGTGTATTCATGGCCGCAATAAAGCTTGGTCTCTGGGGGCAGTTCACGCAGTTCGGCGAGATAATTCTGCATTTGTGCAGCTGTACCCTCAAACATGCGTCCACACCCGCCGGCGAATAAAGCATCCCCTGCAAACAGTAAGCCATGACTGAAAAAGGCAATATGCTCAAGCGTATGACCGGGAACAGCGAGTATTTCAAACTCCATTTCGATGCCACGAGGAATGCATGAATCACCCGCTGCGAGTGGGTGAGTCAGACAAGGTACGCGAGAGTCATTTGGACCATAGACAGGGATTTCTGCATTGGCCAATGCCTCTATTCCGGCGACATGATCGAGATGGTGGTGGGTGACTAAAATAGCCGTTAACGTCAGGCCAAGTCCTGCGATGGTATGCGCCACTGGCTCAGCTGCCCCGGGATCGACAATAACGGCATTGCTACCCTTTGGTGCGCGTAGCAGCCAGGTATAATTGTCACTAAGGACAGGGATTGGTGTCACATCAAGCATGCATGCATGCTACCGCGAGCGGCACGTGGCCTCAAATAAAGGAGTCAGCGAACTTGATTATAGGAGCGTCGAATGCAATCGCTGCATGACTGGTTTGCAACTTCGCCTGGCAGTGAGCTTGCCAAACAAGAAGTGCGTTTGCTCTCAGGACGGCTAGCGGGGCTGTATGCGCGGCGAGTTGTTCAGGTGGGTAGTTTTGGCGTTGGACATAGTTTGACGTTATTTGGCGGCGCACGACTTTGGGTGCTCGCAAGCCGCCGTGAGGCAGCGCTAGATTTGCAAGCCGATCCTGAGGTCTTGCCGCTTGTCTCCGGTAGTGTCGATGTCATCATTCTTAACCATCAACTTGAGTTTACGCGACGGCCGCACCAAGTGATTCGAGAAGCGGCACGGGTGCTCGCGCCGGAAGGCCATATGATTGTGCTGGGATTCAATCCCCATAGTCTTTGGGGATTGCGTCAATATTGGCCGCGGGGACGCCACCAACCACCATGGTCAGGGCGTTATTTGAGTGCAGCGCGTATTCAAGATTGGATGTTGTTATTGGGTATCACACCGCGCCGGCATGAGAGCTTTGCACCGGTACCCCCCCTTGGCCGATTTACGCCGTCCGTCAAAACAACCCAGCCGGTGGCGTATAGTGCGCCGCTTGGCCCGGGGTTACGTTGGTTTGGTGGTGTTAATTTAGTGATGGGACAAAAACGAGTTAATGCCGCTGTGCATCCACCCACCTCATGGCGACAGCGCTTTGAGATTATTCCCGGTGGCCTGACTCAGGCGGGTGCGGGTGCACGGCATTCACGCGAGGAGACATCGCATGACACCGGTTGAGATTTACACAGATGGCGCTTGTCGGGGTAACCCAGGCCCCGGCGGATGGGGTGCGCTCCTTCGGAGTGAGGGAACTGAAAAATCGCTCTATGGCGGCGAGCCATTAACGACCAATAATCGTATGGAGTTAATGGCTGCTATTCAGGCACTTGAAGCACTAACTCGGCCATGTGAAGTGGAACTTACAACCGACTCACAATATGTCCGGAAAGGAATTACTGAGTGGATGCATGATTGGAAACGCCGAGGTTGGAAGACATCGGCACGCAAGCCTGTAAAAAATCGTGATCTCTGGGAGCGACTCGATACACTAGTCAAGCAACATCATATTCGCTGGCACTGGGTTCGAGGGCATACCGGGCATGCGGAGAATGAACAGGTCGATGCGCTGGCGAATCAGGGAATTGATGAACTTGAACAGGTGAGCGATTAATGCGGCAGATTGTGCTTGATACAGAAACCACCGGGCTCGAGCCAAGTGAAGGCCACCGCATTATTGAGATTGGTTGCTATGAACTCATACAGCGACGTCCAACCGGTCGGACTTTCCATGAATATCTCAATCCGGGCCGTCCCGTTGCTGAGGGTGCTGTCGAAATTCACGGCCTAACCGATGCCTTTTTGGCCGATAAGCCGCGCTTTGCAGACGTTGCTCAAGGGCTAGTTGAATTCGTTGCCGATGCCGAAGTGATTATTCACAATGCGCCATTTGATACGGGCTTTTTAGATCATGAGTTTGGCCGCTTAGGTGAAGCATGGGGTCGGTTTGATGATCACTGCCGGGTGACTGATACATTAATCATTGCTCGGCGCCGCCACCCAGGCCAGCGCAATAGCCTTGATGCGCTATGTAAGCGCTATGGAATCGATAACACTGAGCGCACCCTTCATGGTGCACTGCTCGATGCGGAGATTCTTGCTGAAGTTTATTTGGCCATGACGGGTGGCCAAGGCAGTTTGCATCTCGGCGCTGAAGACAGCGGTAATGCAACCTTGGGCGGTATTGAGACGATGCGTCCGGTGACTGCTGAGCGAGCACGCTTACCGGTTATTCAACCTGATTCGCAAGCGATGGCTGCGCATCAAGCATGGCTTGATCGACTTGATCAAACCAGTGGCAGCGCCTGTATTTGGCGTAGTCTTCCCGCTCAAAAGGAGTCTGTATGACCGCTAAACCCTTGCTTGCGCCGGTTCGCGCTGTGACCTTTGATTTAGATTTTACCCTTTGGGATTTAACCGGCGTGCTACATCATGCCGAGCAAGTCTGCCAAGGTTTGCTTGAGCAGCGCTATCCGTTAGTCGCTGAGCGTTATGATGCTAAAGGCCTGCAGGCGCTCCGTAATCAGGTGGCTGTGCAGCAGCCAGACATTGCGCATGATGTCACTGCGCTGCGACGCGCTGCATTACGTGCAGCCGGTGAAGCAGTCGGTTATACCGGGGCTAGTCTTGAGTCTATGGTTGAGGAGGCATTTGAGAGTTTTTTGCAGGCCCGCCACGCGGTCCATGTTTATGACGATGCGCTACCGATACTACGAGCGCTTCAAGGCCGGGTTAAAGTGGGCGCGATTACCAATGGTAATGCAGAAATAAAACGTCTTGAGATGGGCAATTATTTTGATTTTTCCCTCTCGGCGGTGGAATTAGGTGCAGCTAAACCTGCGCGATTGGTTTTTGCAACGGCTGTCAATCGGGCAGGGGTAGCCGCTGCTGAAATCGTGCATGTGGGTGATGATGTCCATAGCGATGTATTTGGCGCCGCACAGCACGGTATGCAAGCGGTCTGGCTCAATCGTAATGCAGTGGCATGGCCTGAGGATGTGCCGCAGGTTCCACATCATGAAGTCAGCAACTTAGCAGAGCTCCAAGGTATGTTGCTGGGCTTGATTGGAGAGCCAAGTTAATGGCCAATTTGACAGGTGGTTTTGGGCTGATTGTGATTGGCGATGAGTTACTCTCCGGGAAACGCCAAGATAAACATTTCCCGCATCTGTTGGGGTTATTAAGCGAGCGTGGGCTTGAGCTCAATTGGGTTCGCTTTATTAGCGATGATGCTACGCGTATTGAGCAGACCTTGCGCGAGACATTTTATAGTGGTGATGTCGTTTTTAGCTGTGGTGGTATTGGTGCAACGCCGGATGATCGTACGCGCCAGTGCGCCGCTGCCGCTCTTGGTGTAGCGCTTGCTTTTCATCCGGATGGAGTCGCGGCACTGGAGGCACGCTTTGGTGCTCCGGTAACGCCAGCGCGACGATTACAGCTAGTCTCCTTTCCGCAAGGGGCCGACTTGATTCCCAATCCAGTCAATCAAGTTCCGGGTTTTAGTATTGCGAATCATCATTTCACGCCAGGCTTTCCGAGTATGGCCGGGCCGATGATGGAATGGGTGTTAGATCATCATTATGCCGATTGGCAAGATCCTAATCGGCTTTGTGAGCGAGCGATTATCGTTGATGGGGCGCGCGAGAGCGACGTTATTCCCTTGCTTGAGACATTCGAGCAGGACCATCCGCAGTTGCGTCTATCCTGTTTGCCAAGCTTGCAGGGTGAAGCTTTCACTTTAGAGCTTGGTCTACGGGGTTCGCCCGCGGATGTGGACCAAGCGATGCCAACGCTTTGCTCTGCAATCGAGGCTTTAGGATTTAGCTGGCGAGCAGTGAGACTGTCGCATGCCAAAGAATAACGCGGTTTCTGGCCCTTCTGTGCGCGTTTGGCCCATTGCCTTAATGGTTTTGGTGATTGTTGTTGCGCCGTTATTCGGCTTGATCTTGAGCGGGCAGTCAGCCGATCCTTTTTTACGCTTTCCTCCACGGCCAATCGAACCGGCGCCGAGTAGTTTTACGGCATTATTTTTTATCCTCTATGCCAGTTTGATTTTGGCAGTGCTTGGTCCTTTCATCGTTCGAATCATTAGGGCCAATGCTCGGCGCACTGTTATCGCCGCGGAACGATCAACAAAAAGGTATCCAGCATGGGGTTGGTGGGGCGTTGGGCTATTAGCCATGAGCTGGCTGATTGCGTGGGTACCCATTAATGGTCTGGAGGAAGCGCGACGGCTTAGTTTTACGCCTCTGTGGGTGGGCTATACCGTGGCCATTAGTGCTTGGGTAGTTGCCCGTGGTGGACGTGCATTAATGCAAGCGCAGCCACTGCGATTTTTAGCCTTATTCCCTGCTAGCGCGCTCTTTTGGTATCTCTTTGAATACCTCAATCAATTCACGGGGAATTGGATCTATGCCGGCACTGGCGTGGCAGAAAGCGAAGCGATTAATTGGTTTTTTCGCTCCGCTTTGCCATTTGCCACGGTATTGCCAGCGGTCATTACTACGCGTGATTGGTTAGCGACTTTCCCAGCGCTATCGGCTGGGCTTGATGAATTTGCGCCGCTTAAGGCGGCTAAACCAAAGCAAGCCTCCGCGCTGGCGTGGACGGCGGGCGTGGCCGGACTGGTGGCTGTTGCGATTTGGCCAGATGCCCTTTATGCAATCGTTTGGGCGGCACCGCCACTGGTGATTGTTGCGACACAGCAGTTCGCTGGTCAGCGGCATTTGTTTACGCCGGTAGCGCAAGGCGATTGGCGAGATCCTTGGCTAGCCGTGGTCGCTGCACTTTTTTGCGGTTTTTGCTGGGAGCTTTGGAATGTCTTTAGCCTTGCACGCTGGACTTATCACATCCCGCACGCACAGGTATTTCACATTTTTGAGATGCCTTTGCTTGGCTATGCAGGTTACCTACCTTTTGGTATAACCTGTGTTGTAGCCGCGCAGCTATTAACTGGTATGGATCCGCGCGCTCGACACCCGTAATCGTGGGTAATTGGCCCGGGGAAACAAATGACTGACTACAAGCGACGTGGCACGGCCACGCTTATCTTGTTGGCGCTACTAATTACTCTTGCCTACCTCGTGCCGTACGGTCCGTTGCGCGGGGTTGAGTCTTGGTTTGGGGTATTTTTGTTTTGGACGGCCTTTGGAGTGGCCGCGATTGCATTGATCTTTCGCCTTGTTGCCGGATGGCGGCCATGACAGAAGGCGTTGTCATTGCCCTTGGCCTCTATGCAGCGTTGGGTTTAATGGTGGCGCTAGCGGCACGGCGTGGCTTAGGGACTGGGCTCGGTGAATATTATTTGGCCGGACGCAAAGCGGGCGGGGTTTTATCAGCGCTTAGCTATGGGGCAACGACCTACAGCGCTTTTATGATGGTAGGACTCGCCGGACTCACCTATGCGGGTGGTGTTGGTGCGTTGGGTTTTGAACTCGTTTATTTAGCTGGCCTTGGCCTAGTCGCAATCTTTGGCCCTCGATTTTGGCTTGCGGGGCAGCATTTTGGTTTTATCACCCCGGCAGAAATGCTGAGTTATCGCTATAACAGTCGCTGGGTAGGCGCAGTGATGGCGATCGCGGCCTGTGTCTTTTTAATTCCTTATAGTGCTGTGCAGCTAATGGGGATTGGTTATTTACTCTCTGGGGTGAGCGATGATGCGATTGGTTTTGAGGCCGGAATTCTCATTGGGGCTGCGCTCGCGCTGATATGGACGTTGGCCGCAGGGCTGCGCTCGGTGCTTTGGACCGATGCGCTTCAGGTCGTGGCCATGCTTGTTACGAGCTTGCTAGCGGTAGGCTTTGTGATAGCCGCATTGGGGGGGCCTTTGGGCTTTTTGGCGATAACGACTGAGCGTCATAGCGAATGGTTAAGTGTCCCCGGGCCGGGGTTATTTAGTTTGGCGACGTTTATTGGACTCACCCTGCCATGGTTTTTCTTCTCCATTAGTAACCCACAGGTTAGCCAGCGGCTTTTTACTACAGAGTCGATTGGCGCGCTTCGAGTGATGCTGCTGGGCTTTTTGGTGCTGGGGTTTATCTATACGTTGGTCTCAGTGATATGGGGATTTTCCGCGCTTGAGCTTGTGCCAGATTTAGCCCGCCCAGACCTTGCCACACCGCGTTTGCTTGCTTCAGGCGCGGTGCCCACATTCGTCGCTATCGTATTGGTGATTGGTATTGTGGCGGCGGCCGTTTCGACGGTAGATTCAATTTTGCTTAGTCTGGCCTCGCTCGCGGGGCGGGATGTTTACGCGCCGCTTATGCCCAGTGGAAGTCGTGAAATGCTCGCTGGTAAGCTTGTCATGCTCGTGATTGCTCTGCTAGCTATTCAGTTTGCACGCCTGCAGCTTGATCTGATTACCATTTTGTCTGTGGCCTCATCGGCCGGGCTGCTTGTCACCGTGCCTACCATTGTCGGGGCTTTTTTCTGGCAACGGGGCACGGCGGCCGGCGCATTGGCGAGTATGCTCATTGCCGGTGTTGTGGTGACCTATCTACAAATCCGTGGGGTTAATCCATGGGGTGTTCCTGCCTCAGTATGGGGAGGCAGTTTAGCGCTTGGATTATTTGTGCTCGTTAGTTTGGCCACCAAGCCTCCGCATGAACGGGCTGCGAGCTTTATGAAGCCGGTGACTCAGGGACTTGCCGATCACCGTATTCGCTAGGGCTACTCAACGCCATCGAGCAAATTACGACGTAACGATTGCGACAGCGGATTTTCTGCATCTAACCAAATGCCATAGTAGGCTGCGGCAAAGTCTTCGCCCTCGACCGTCCCGACTGGTTCACCGTTAAAGCGAAGCTGTGTTCCTGTGCCCGGCGTGTAATCCATACGATATCGATCGCCTTTACCTACGCTTTGAAAGAGCGCATGAAAACGATCAATTTTTGGCTGTAAACGCGCCAAGGTCGTGGCATCGAGTTGCTCAGAGAGTTTGGTATTTGCCGCGAGAATGATGTCACTTTTATTAATATCGTGAAAATACTCAATTTCTAGCCGGCGCGGCGTATTAGCGGCAAGCACATCGGCGCTAACCGTGTCTGCTGGCAGATACAAACCGGCAGCATAGACAATGAAAATAACCCGATAGCGAACAATACCGGTACCCATTAGCTGTAGCGGCTGGTCGTCTTGTTTAATTGTCTCTAAAAACGCCGCGCCATGTTCTTGAACGCGCGCAAGGCTTGCTGATGAGCCCATTCCAATGACGAGCAGTAATATCCAAATGGCAATCGATCGCTGCATGCGCGAGGCTCCTATTCTGTCGAGCGGCGAAAAAATAACGTCACAGTGCCGACACGAATGCCAAACTTGCTCACCTCGGCGGTATTAATCAACGTGTCCTCGTCCACCAACACCATCCAGTCATCAAATTTAAGATTCCAGGTGCGATCGTCGACCTCGAGCGCAAGGGTGTAAGTCCAATTAAGCGCATTGCCGTAGCGCTTGCCCAAGGCGGTCCCAACGATATCACCGGCTGTTCCCTGATAAGTGTGCTCATCTATACGCTCGATCTCCCAAACCCGCCGATCCGTCTCGCCATCCGCGTAGGTAAATCGCTCATCGAGTGTGATGAAATCACCATCAACCTCACCTTCAATATCGACACTAAAACGTCGACGGATCTCGCCATTGCGCGCTTGGAACATACCCCAAGCCTGAACATTGCCATCAAAGTATTCTTCAATACGAAATTCTGGTGTCTCACCGGCATACTCTTCAGGCGCGACACCAGCGCAGCCCACTAGAATAATGGCAAACGCTAGTGTGGCAACGATGGCAGTCATTATTGGCGCGCGGCGGCGGGGCGAATGTGACATGGTGAACTCCTAATCGACGGCCAAACAGACCATTGGGGTTAGTGCGTATTAGACCCTATTATGGGCAATGAATTCGATGGAGCTAAAGACAATGTCTGAGCAAAGTGACATTAATAAACTCTCTAGTGCCGCTGAGGTGGTGGTGTTTCATTCTCCGGTGACAGACCTAGGCGGACTTGATGCAATCTTGCAAGCCTCAGGACGCGAGTGGCGCACCGTTGAGATGGGAATGGGCTCAGCAGAATCGCGCGAGCAGTTTGGCCAACTTAAATTGCAAACGGGCCACAACACATTGCCGCAGGTTTTTATTAATGGCCGTTTTGTGGGCGGCATCGAAGAAGCGGATTCTGCATTGCGAGCGCATAATACGAATTTCAATGCAGCGCGCTGGATGGGCTATTTGGGGCTATTGCCGTTCCTAGCAGGTGGTGTTGCTGTCTGGTTTGGGCCAACCTGGCTGGCACACTGGTTAGTCGCCTATGGGGCCGTTATTTTGGCGTTTGTTGGTGCCGTTTATTGGGGGCTAGCAATGGGCCAGAAAAAAAACCCTGAGGAGATTTTTTATGCCTCAGTTTTGCCCGCATTGCTGGGCTGGGTGGCGCTATTGGTGCCGCGGTTAGTGAGTTTGCCGATCTTAATGGCTGGATTTATCGGCTGGCGCCTTTGGGAGCATCGAGTAGCCGGCGCTATGATCCCGCAATGGTTTGGGCGCTTACGGAGCTTACTCACTGTAGGCGCTGTGTTAGGCCTAGGCTTGGGTTGGGCTGCATTGCTGCCCATTATAGGTAGGGGGTGAATAACCACGCCAACGCATCTCGAATACGCGGTAGTAGTGGGCGCTCGTCAAGTTCTTTAAGTGTGATTTGGCGGGCTCGATCTCGAGCGGTTTCAATATGCTCGGCCATGCTCGCGCCAAAGTCTGTGTCGTAGATTTCCACCACCACTTCGAAATTCAGTCTTAGGCTGCGCGCATCGAGGTTGGCCGAGCCTACTTGGGTGTAGTGCCGATCGACAACAAATAGCTTGGTGTGATCGAACTCGCCAGGCTGGTAGTGCACTCGAACGCCCCATTTTACGAGCTCCCAGAGCATATTGCGGGTTGCCCAGTGCATAAACGGCAAGTTATTGCGCCCCGGTAAAATAATATCGACCTGAGTGCCGCGTACAGCGGCGGCTTGCAAGGCGGCGACGAGCTCTCTTGGGGGGAGAAAATAGGGTGTCATAATCGCAATATGCTCGCGCGCTGCAGCGACTGCACCGACTAAAACCATGGTCAAACGGTGTAAATCTTCATTAGGACCATCAATCAATGTGCGCGCTAATGCGCTACCGGGTGCGCTTTCAGCGACAGGAGTCAAAGTGGGTTGAACGTAGGCTTTGCCAGTAATAAATGCCCAATCGTCAAGAAATACGGCTTCCAGTTGTTGCGTTAATTTCCCGCGCACTCGGAAATGCACATCACGGATACCCAATGCTTTGCCCGGACGTTTGAGCAGGTGCCGATCACCAATATTCATACCGCCAATAAAGGCAGTCTGCCCATCAATAACAAGCAATTTTCGATGATTACGCAAATTCACCAGTGGACTGGGTGGGAATAGGCTGGGCGGGAGGAATCGCGCTACCGGTACCCCCTGACGGCGTAGGTTATGGCGAACGCGTGGCCAGCTATACCATTCGCCCGCTCCATCGAGTAATACGCGCACGTCCACTCCGCGGCGCTGAGCGTTGGACAGTGCCTCGACAAAGCGCTGACCACTCATGTTGCTCTCAAAAATATAGGTCGACAGGTAGACTCGATGCTCGGCCGACTCAATGGCGGCCAACATGGCCGGGTAGGCCGCTTCACCCCCAATTAACCGATCAATCGCATTATTACGTGTGATGGGTAGACCGGCGACTGCGCTCGAAATCTGTGCTTGGGCGCGAAAAGCTGCCGGTATACGAGACGGTAAATCGGCATTGGTTTCTGTGTTATTACCGGGAATTTCGCCGCGCAATCTTTGTGCGCGCATGCGAATTCGATTGATGCCAAAGAAAAAGTAGAACACAGGGCCCACCAGGGGAAATAGCAAACAAAATGCAATCCAGCCGAACGCGCCGGCAGGCTCGCGTTTGTACAGCAGCGCGTGTAATGCAGCGCCGGTTGAGATGAGTAAAACTGCACTCAGTATGATCCATTGCAACGGTTGCATTGTCTGTCGCCTTTTCCGTCGCTACTATCAGGGCATCCAGCACATGGTGTGCCGGGGAGGCAGCATGATAGCTCTGTGTAAAAAATTTTTGCTTGCATTTCTACTGGTCACGACAAGTATGCCAGTCTTGGCGATGTCGCTGCCGCGGCCGGCTGAGATCGAGCCGGCAATCGCATTTTGGACACGAATCTATACCGACGTGCCGGTTGAGCAGGGGTTGATTCATGATACGAATCGCTCATTGCGTGTTTATGCACAAGTGCCCGTCGCGCCGCCTGGGGAGTGGCGGACACGACGGGCGCAAATCAAAGCGGCATTAAAAAAGCATCGAGCGGCGTTAAACGCCCTTGCCGATCAAAACGGTAGAGCGCAGACATCGCTGCAAATGCAGATGAGTAAGCGCTTGCCTGCGGATACCAATGCAAATGCAATGCGTGAGATCGCAAAGCGATTGCGCTTTCAAGGCGGTTTGCGCGAGCGTTTTCGCGAGGGCTTGGTGCGCTCCGGGCGCTGGCGAGCGCATGTGCGTGAGGTGTTGAGCGCCCACGGTGTGCCAGCAGAATTAGTGGCTTTGCCCCATGTGGAGTCTTCATTCGACCCTCGGGCGCGCTCTCATGCTGGCGCAGCGGGCCTATGGCAGTTCACCGTGGGGACTGGGCGGCGATTTATGCGGATTGATCCTGTTGTCGATGAGCGGCTGGATCCTTGGCAGAGTACACAGGCGGCTGCGGAATTACTTGCTTATAACTACGCGCAAATCGGCCGTTGGCCACTGGCAATCACCGCTTATAATCATGGTCTAAACGGCATGCGCCGGGCGGTCAGTCAGCTCGGTAGTGATGATTATGTGCAAATTTATCAAGCCTATGAGGGGCGGCGTTTTGGTTTTGCCTCACGTAATTTTTATCCCGCTTTAATCGCGGCCGCAGCCGTTGATGCCAAAGCCGATGAGCATTTTCCAGGAATAGTGTTTGATAAACCGCGCTCCGCTCGAACAATTGCGTTACCGCATTTCACCCCACTCGAGACACTGCTGAGTTCACCGGTCATTGACCGAGGGCGACTGGAAAAACTCAATCCAGCGTTGGGGCCGGCAGTATGGGATGGACGAAAGTTTATTCCACGGGGATATCCGCTTCGTGTTCCTAATGCGCTTGCGCAAGACTGGGCAGACGCCATCGCTCAGCTGCCTGGTGCGCAACTTTATCAAGGTCAGCGTCCCGATATTCGTCATGCTGTTGCAACGGGCGATACCTTATCGGAGATCGCAGCGCGTTATGGCGTTGGCTTACGAACCTTAATGGCGAGCAATAATATTACCGATGCCCATCAAATTAGAGTGGGTGAAATGCTCGATTTGCCGGTGGCTGGCGCTATGCCGGCAAGTGTTGGTGGGCGCCAATATGAGGTGCGCCCAGGCGATACGTTAGGGGCAATTGCTGTTCGTCATGGGGTTGATCAAGGAGAACTTGCTGAGCTTAATGAGATTACTAATCCTAACCGTTTACAGGTTGGACAGCGGTTAGTGATTGCGACAGCGCCTGCCGTGGCGTCTGCCGAGGGTGACGGTGAGAGTGATCCTTGATGGTAGGGTAAGAACCAGTCATAGAGGACGGGCCTAGATAATGATCGAAGCGATTAAGCGTTTTTACGAATCCCGCATCAATCCCGCGGAAATTGGCGCGGACGATTCTCTCAACCATCGGTTGCAGTTAGCGACAGCAGCACTCCTAATCGAAATGGCTCAGGCGGACAATCAACGCCATAGTATGGAATTCCAGGCCGTTCACGACGGCATTATGGAGGTTTTTGATCTTAGTTCTGAGGAAACTGCCGAAGTCATTGAGCTGGCTGATGAGGAAGCCCATAACGCAACGGATCATTTTGAGTTCACGCAATTAATTAATGATCAATTTAATCATGAGCAAAAGATCCAAGTGGTCGAGTTGCTCTGGCGGGTGTGCTTGGCTGATACAGAAATGGATCGCTATGAAGAGCAGTTAGTCCGGAAAATTGCTGAACTTTTGCACATTGAACACAGCGACTTTATTGCCGCTAAGCTCAAGGTCCAGCGCGATTATAGTGCCGGTGCTCACATCACCGATTTTGATGAGTACGAATAGTGGCGGTCTTTCGCGCGCGTCAGGTGGCGCGAATTCGAGATGGAGTAGTCGCTGGGCGTAATGCGGTGCGGGCATGGGGCAAAGCTGATGCGCATGTTTTTGCACGTGCATTTGTCGATGCCGGTGGTGCGCAAGTACCGGGTGATCCTGATGCGAGCGCGTCTGCTGCCCTTGCAAAGCGTTTACTTAAAGCTCTCGGCAATGGTGAGCCAGCAGCTCCGGATGATCCTGATTTAAATCGCGAACTCCAGCGCGCGCAGGCGGAGGCGCAGTGGGCGTTGAGCCTTGATGATGACCATGTGGTTGGGTTTTTGTTGGATTTACCCGCGACGGCGCTGGAAAACCCAACGGTCGAGGCGCTAGCCCATCAAAGTCAGGGCTTAGGCCCGGGCGTTTTTCGTAAAGCTGATGTGCTCGTACTGCAGCCTGAGTGTGACGGCGCACGGTTTATTCCCATTAGCGAGCACGATATTGAATGCTGACTCAGTCAAATCAATCGGAGTAATAGAAAGATGAAAGACCTAGGGCTGTTGTTGCTTGGGGTGTGGCTATTAGTGCATGGGGCGCAGGACTTGTTGGCGCTCGACTTTCGCCATGATGAAGTAATTTTAGCGTTATTGGGGATTGCTGCAGGGGGCTTAATTATTGTTCGTCGTTAACAGTTGACTTGGTTTTTTCTTGGGGTAGTCTAGTGACCTTGCCACAAGATGTAGTGTTCCTGAGAAGATTTGGGCAGCTATATTGTGGATAAACGCTGATAAGTCAGTGCTGATGCGGCTTTGCCGTAACCCGAATCGCGTAAGGAGTACCCGATGACCACCGCAACTAAACTGCGAGCGCTGCCAAAGACGGTCACTGAGATCGCAATCCAGCCCGCCTCAGAAGATATCTGGGATAAAAAATACCGCTTAAAATCTAAAGACGGCGATGTTGTTGATCAAACCGTCGACGATACGTATTGCCGAGTGGCTAAAGCCCTCGCAGACGTTGAACCAAAAGACAAGCGTGAATACTGGTATGAGCAGTTTTTATGGGCGCTTCGTCACGGCGCCATTCCAGCAGGCCGCATCACCTCGAATGCAGGTGCCTTAGCCCATAAGCCAGCCACATCAACGATTAACTGCACGGTGTCCGCGACCATTGGCGATTCAATGGATGACATCCTTGATAAAGTCCATGAAGCCGGACTTACGCTTAAAGCGGGCTGTGGAATTGGTTACGAATTCTCAACAATGCGGCCGAAAGGTGCTTACGTATCGGGTGCTGGGGCCTATACCTCTGGCCCGCTATCGTTTATGGATATCTACGATAAGATGTGCTTTACCGTCTCGTCAGCGGGCGGGCGGCGCGGCGCGCAAATGGCAACATTTGATGTCGGCCATCCAGATGTTATGGATTTTATTCGCGCAAAGCGTGAAGACGGTCGGCTACGTCAGTTCAATCTCTCGTTGCTGATTACTGATGGCTTTATGCAAGCGGTTGAAAATGGCGATGACTGGCCGCTTGCCTTCCCGATGAAAGAATCTGAGGTTGAGACGGACAATATTGATGTTAACGATCCACAGCAGGTGCTGTGGCGAGAATGGCCAAACCACAAAAGCGGCTATCTCACGCGTGAGGATGGGCTTGTTGCTTGCCGGATCTATCGTTGGGTAAAAGCTCAGCGGGTCTGGGACATGATCATGACTTCCACTTATGATTATGCAGAGCCTGGGTTTGTGCTTATTGATCGTGTCAATGAGATGAACAACAACTGGTTTTGTGAAGAGATCAGGGCGACAAACCCCTGCGGTGAGCAGCCATTACCGCCCTATGGCGCATGCTTGCTCGGTTCAATCAATCTAACCAAGTTTGTGCGTGAGCCGTTCACTGATCGCGCTCATTTTGACTGGGAAGCGTATCGCCGCGTTGTCGCTCTGTTTACGCGCATGCTTGATAACGTTGTTGAAATTAATGGCCTGCCATTGGAGCGCCAGCGTGGTGAGATCGAGCGTAAGCGCCGTCATGGCATGGGCTTTTTAGGGCTTGGTTCAACCGTAACCATGCTACGTATGAAATATGGCGAGGCTGATTCATTGGCCTTCACCGAACAGGTCTCTCGCGAGATGGCCATTGAGGGTTGGCGCGAGGCACTGCGGCTAACCGATGAGAAAGGCGCTGCTCCAATCATGGATGAAGACTTTAAGGTAACAAAACCGATGTTGGCCTTGCGTCCAGAAATGAAAAAAGACGGCTATAAAGCGGGTGACAAGGTCAAAGGGCGTGTTCTTTGGGCTCGCTACAGCCGATATATGCAACGGGTAGCGGAGGTTGAACCAGAGCTTGTCGATCAGCTCACAGAGAAGGGGGGTCGATTTACCCACCATACCTCGATTGCGCCAACCGGCACGATTAGCCTGTCATTGGCGAATAACGCCTCTAACGGCATTGAGCCAAGCTTTGCCCATCATTACTTCCGTAATGTCATTCGCGAAGGCAAGAAGTCGAAAGAGAAAGTTGACGTGTTTAGTTTTGAGCTCTTGGCCTACCGCACGCTCATTGACGAGAGCGCACTGCCAAGTATGGACGCGGAAACCCGCAATCTTCCGGATTATTTCATTGCCGCAGATGATGTGACGCCAAAACAGCATGTTGATATTCAGGCGGCGGCGCAGAAGTGGGTCGATTCAAGTATTTCTAAAACGGCCAATGTGCCGACGGAATATGCCTACGAAGATTTCAAGGATATTTACCGCTATGCCTATCAAAACGGATTAAAAGGTTGCACAACCTTCCGCTTTAACCCGGAGGCATTCCAGGGTGTATTGGTTAAAGAGTCTGACCTTGAGAACACAACCTATCGCTTTAAGCTCGACGATGGATCGATCGTTGAAGCCAAGGGCGGTGAAGAAGTGGAATACGACGGTGAGACGCATACCGCTGCCAACCTCTACGATGCCCTTAAGGAAGGGTATTACGGAAAGTTCTAAGGATATTGACCATGGCTGTGAAAATTGACAGTAAGATTATTGACTATGAGGTCGCGAAAGCCGAGGCCGCTGGCAATCAGCTGGAGGCAAACGCGGTTACGCCACCGGATAGTGCGATCGAGCATATGCATGAAGAGCTCCAGCGTCCTGATCGCTTGGAGGGCCAGACCTACAAGATTAAAACGCCGCTCTCTGAGCATGCGCTTTACGTTACGGTGAACGATCTCATTTTGAATGAGGGCACCGAGCACGAGCTACGGCGTCCGTTTGAAGTGTTCATTAATTCAAAGAATATGGATCACTTTCAGTGGATTGTGGCACTAACACGCATTGTCTCGGCGGTGTTTCGTAAAGGGGGGGATTGCACGTTTTTGGTCGAAGAGCTCAGGAGCGTATTCGATCCCCGCGGTGGCTATTTTAAAAAGGGGGGCCGCTTTATGCCCTCCTTGGTTGCCGAAATCGGTGATGTTCTAGAGCGGCATTTACGCTCCATCGGGATGATGGAATCAGAGCCAATGGATGAGCATCAACGTCGCTTTATTGAACAAAAGCGCGCTGAAGCAGAGGGTCGCGCCGCACCTGATCCTATCGAGGCTGACTGCGATGACAGTACAGCAGATTACCCAGCTGGTGCCGAGTTATGCGGTAAATGTCATACCAAAGCGGCGATCGTTATGGATGGCTGTTTGACGTGCCTAAACTGTGGCGAGAGTAAGTGCGGTTAGCTTAATCCACTAAGCGGTAGGAGTGGCCCGCTCAGTGGGCCACTTTAATCGTCGGGGAGCTGTTAGCGTCCCCATTATGGTTTTCTCGTCCGATCATTCCTCTGCTGGTAGCACGCTAATTGAGGTTCTGGTGGCCACGCTGATCTTGGGCATCGGTCTGCTTGGCTTTGCGGCAACACAAACCCAGTCCCTAATGCTTGCACGAGAAGCTCATTGGCAGCTACAGGCGAGTTTGCTAGCGCAATCACTGGCTGAACAAATGCGTGCGGTGGGCCCGCCGCCTCTGCCGCGGCAGCGGCGTGCGCAATGGCAAGAACGTCTTGAACAACAGCTACCCAATGCTGAAGTGGTGATCGAGGCGGCTGCGGGTGAACGTGCTGAAATCGAGATAAGGCTGCGTTGGCAAGGCGCAGTTAGTGGGCAGACGCATCAGCTTAACCATGTTTTTTGGCTGTGACGCAGCAACGCGGTTTTTCAGTACTTGAGGTGCTGATTGGTTCAGCGCTTGGTCTTTTATTGATCGCAGCGGCGGCGGAGTTGCTCGTGGTTGGGCGTGATTTGCAACGTACAGAGCATGCGCAGACCCGGTTTAATGATAAAGCACGACTGGCCACAAGTCTTTTAACGCGTGCTATTCATTCAGCAGGCGATGCCGGTTGTCACCCCAGTGTGCAGCAGGATCTTGCGATAGCTGCATCGCAGGATTGGCGTCCGGCTATTCATAATCAGCCTCCTGAGCCCATTGCTGCCCGCGGTGATGTATTGGTGATTCGGCGCATGCAGCAACGCTCCGAAGCCATGGTGGATTCCTCATCCGCACAGACGGCACAGATTGTTTTAAATACTGAACACCATGTTGAGCAAGGCGAATTAATCGGGCTCGCCGGAAACGGGGGAATGACCTGTCTGCGCTTTTATCAAACAAGCCACCACGCACTCACATTGGATCGTGGCCCGGGTGGCAATGCAGGTGAGCCCGCAACGGCATTAAATCGTTTTCCCGTTGACGGTTATCAGCCGGTCTCAGGTGTTGTTCAGGTTTTTGAACCAGAACGCTTGATTTTCTATATCGATCGGTCGGTGGGCGGCAGTGATTATAGTCTCTATCGACGCCGCCAATCAGCGGGTGATCAGCGTGAAGAGCTGATTGTCGGCGTTCGCGATTTAGAGATTGAATATGGCCTAGACACAAGTGGAAACCAACAGGCAGACCAATGGCAGGAAACCATAGCAACGAGCCTGACAGATGCGGTCGTAGCCGTTAGCTTAACGCTTGAGATTGGCGTGTCTGGTCAGCACATGCGCGAGGCTAGCCTCACTGTGGCGTTACGGAACGGGCGCCCTTAGTGATAGCAAATGAGCAGCAGTCTGGGATGGCGGTCATCGCCGTGCTCGGCGTCTTACTCGCAAGCTCTGCGCTTACCTTGGCTGGCCTTGAACGGAGCTTACTTGGAGAGCGTCTTAGCGTTAATTATACCCATCAACTTATCGCAACCGAGGCGGCAGAGGCAGCATTGCGGTTAGCGCAAGCGCAAATGCTTGATCAGGCGCAGGAGTGGATTCCGCGCCCTGTGGGCTTTTCTGCTAGGCAATGGCGAGGCTGGCTAGCGCAAAATGGGGTAGCGCTGAGGTCACTGCGCGATCGGCACAATCTTTTGCAAGCGCCACGCATTCACATCGAGCGGTTGCGTCCAGCCAACACAACGAGCTGTGGCGCAGGCACTCGTTGTGGTCATCGATTGACCGCCCTTGCCTATGGCAGATCTAAGCAGACTTGGGTGGTCATTCAAGTTGTGTTGATCGATGCAGACGAGTCACGCCTGTGGCGCAAGCTAAGGTAAGATGACGTAAATTAATGCTTGGTATTAGGAGCGATAAGCGTGTCGCGTCAGGTTTATGTCAATGGATCGTTTGTTGCCGAAGCATCCGCGCAAATCTCTGTCTTTGATCGGGGGTTTTTGTTCGCGGATGCGGTCTATGAGGTGACCGCCGTGCTAGATGGGGGATTGGTGGACTTCCCTGCGCATCAAAAGCGCCTGCAACGAAGCTTGTCTGAATTAGACATTCCATTCGATCCCATCACGGCGGATTTGTTGGCCATACATCGCGAAATTATTCGGCTTAATCACCTCAATGAGGGACTGGTCTACTTGCAAGTCAGTCGTGGCAGTGCGGACCGCAGTTTTCTCAAACCCCAAGGCATGGATCCATCTGTCGTACTCTTCACTCAGTCATCGAGCTTGGAGCATACGCCTGAAGCGGAATACGGCGTTCGAGTCATCACGCGTCCTGATTTGCGTTGGCACCGACGTGACATCAAAACAACCCAGTTGCTTTATCCTTCCCTGGTTAAAAGCGAGGCGGTCGCAAAGGGTGTGTTTGATACCTGGATGGTTGAGGATGGTTGTATTACTGAAGCGAGCTCAAGTAACGCCCATATCATTACCAACGATGGTGTGTTGGTTACCCGGCCCGTTTCGCATGACATTTTGCATGGCATCACGCGCGCAGCGGTTCTAGCCT
Organism: Spiribacter sp.; assembly: GCA_031581365.1. Taxonomy (GTDB): domain Bacteria; phylum Pseudomonadota; class Gammaproteobacteria; order Nitrococcales; family Nitrococcaceae; genus Spiribacter. The sequence continues at coordinate 232,415 of JAVLBI010000001.1, forward strand.
ATGCCCGTGAACAAGGCATGCTTGTTGAAGAGCGATTGTTTACCCTTGCCGAGGCGTTGGCAGCCAGAGAGGCGTTTATAACGAGCGCCACCGCCTTTGTCACACCGGTCATTGAAATTGATGGTCAGCCCGTCGGTAGCGGCTCAGTGGGGCCTGGCGTTAGGCGAATGCGAGCGCTTTATATCGCGGAAAGTCGGCAACGCTTAACACACTGATTACTCGGGACGTGGCCCACCCATGACCGCTTCAAGTGCCTCGCCGCGGGGAAGGCCGCGCGCCAGCTGGATATTGTCTTCATCGTCGCGATAGAACACGGCAGGCGTTCCGCGTATGCCAAGTTGACTCATGAGCGAATTATTCGCTTGAACTTTTTCTTGAGCACTAGAGGGCAGTCGCTCAAGGGGTGTCACGCCTCCCTCATCAAAAGCGTCTTCATGCTCAGCCATTGCCGCAGCCGGGTCTTTAGCCAAGAGCAAGGTGGCTGATTTCGCTAAGCTGTCTTCGCGTAATACGCCCACCATGACATGACGTATTTGCACCGCTCCCGCATCAATCCAATCACGCGTTTGTTCATAGAAACGATGACAGAACGGGCAGTTTGGATCAGTCAGTGCATAAACGACGCGAGCGGCCTGATCATCACCATCCGCAATCCAAGCGCCATTGGATAATGCCTCCCATTCTTGTTCCGGACGAGGGGCATTGGCTGCTGCATTGAGAATCGGTTGCGATAGGTTGCTGCCATCACCGCTAAACAAATTACCAACAAGGACATGGCTTGCGTCAGCGGTTAGGTAAGCAGTCAAGATTTGGCCTTGAAAACGCAATGTGTACCCGGTAAGCCCTCCAGGTGCATCAAATGTCTCACCTACAACGGCTCCGCGGTCTTCCAGCGCAGCAATGGGCGCAGGCATTTCCTGGGCGCTGATCGCTGCACTGATCAATACACCCATGAGAGCGGCTGTGAGTTTGACCGGCATGCATTAATTCTCGTGCAAAGTGAGTGGATGGAAGATTGGAGCATACGGATGCTGAGAAGTTCGGGTGAGTTTGATTAGGGCATAAAAAACCCCTGGTCTGGAGGCAGCGACAGGGGGTTTTTTAATGGCCGTTAAACTGAGCGCTAGGCGCTCACCCAAGCGCTGCACCAACCATTGGCATTAACAAGCTTATTCGGGAAAGCGGTACAGCCTCCCCACGCTTCGCCGCTTTCACCAAGATAAAGGCTGCAGTTACTACAAACGGCGTTCGCTTCACGCATGTCATCTTTGGTGCTGGCATCGTGTACGTAGTTAAGCGCGATTGCGGTTGGGTCATCTTCGCTGAGCTTTGGCATGTCTTGTGCCAAGGCGTTAGAGCCACGAACACTGACATAGGCAAGCGGTGCGACAGCGATACCCATCAATGCCCCGCGAAGTAAGCGACGACGATCGTTTTGGAAGTTACGCTCGGTCATGGTTTTCCTCATTGATTTCATGAATGGCAAAGTTAATTGTAGAAATTGCAAACTAGCGTAACTGGGTAACGCTTTGAGGAAAAGAGCTAGTGAGCGATGAGTTGATCTCGGGCAATTTGTATCCGCATCGGCGGTCCATCGCTTTAACCATCCGCCACGCAAATTTCCCCGCGCAAGGCGGCCCGCGCGGTGAGCCAAACCAACCACCCGATTAGCAAACTGGTCATGCCGATGAGTGAAACGCCTACCCAAAGCGTCCAAGGGATGCCGGCTAACTGGTAATAAGTCAATACGGCGACGGTCATCGCTGCGAGCGGAAATGAGTAGGCCCAAAATGACAAGAAAAATTCTAATGCCGCAAAACGTTTAATTTCCGTTAGTAGCAGGAGCGTGAAAAATAGCGCGATATTGACCTGCACGCGAGCAAATGCATCGAGTCCACCGATCAGTTCAGTGTATGCAATAAAACCGGCGGCGGGGGGCGCGATGAGGATAAATAAAGTTGGCAGCAGACGCCCTGGTAACGGACTATGGAAAAACACCCGATAAAAAATAATGGTCAGTAAGATCAGCCAGAAAACCACACCGATGCTAAAGAAAAACCAACCAATGGAAGGATAGCCAAAGCCCACGCCGGCAATCGCGACAAGAATATTGCCAACGGCAGGGATAAACCATGCGGGGTTAATGTGATTGACTTCAAAGTGCTGGTGATGGATCCAGCGATTAATAATAAAAATGGTTAGGATCAGATGTAGCGTGCTGCCGATTACCCACAATCCAAAAGCAACGGTGGGCAGGAGATGCCGCAGGGCTGTGCCAAGCAAAATAAAACTCACGCTAATGGTTGGAAAGAAACTCAGCTTCACTGGATGCGCTAACTCCGCTCGCACTGCATCGGTATGACGCAATAGCTTCACTGTGTAGGATAAAAGAAAAACACTAAACACCAGCGCGGTTACGCAGACTAATCCATAGCCAATCAACTCGGGTGCGTTAACAACTAACGCGGCTTTCTGCCAGACTAACGTCAGGCCAGAAAGACCCATTACCATCGCAAAAAAAGCAATGGGAAAATGTGATAGTCGAGCAGTGGAAGGCATAGGTCTCGCCGGTTGTTCGTTACAAACATAAATTAATCCTCAATCTTAACATGTTTTTTCGATGCACAGACCGGATATGGGGTGGGTGGGGAGTTTTCGGCGTTTGTCCTAAGTTCCACAAAAAGTGGTAGTCACGCGCTCATCAAAACTAGGGGAGAGGCTGAGATCGCTCGCTGAGGGCTGATCCGCATAAGGCGTTTTTAATGTCTGAATTAACCGCTCGGCAACGCTAAGATCGCCGGTCGATGCGGCCGCAATAGCCGCTTGAATTTGATGATTACGAGGGATAAAAATCGGATTCATCGCATTCATGCGGCATTGCCGTTGCGCTTCAGTAATATTTGCTGCCGCTAGCTGCGCGGCATACGCTTGCATCCAATTCTGCATGGCATCCTCGCCCATAAACCATTCAACAATGTTGGCGCGCTGGGCCGAATCGCTCGGAGCGGCTTGCCCGAGTTGGCGAAATGTCAGGGTGAAGTCGGTCTGCTTGGCTTGCATGTAATCTAGTAATGTTTGCGCTAACTCAATTGCCTCTGATGTGGGGGGGTGATCCTCATCACAAAGCCCAAGCTTGGCGGCAAGCATGTGTTGGTAATACTGTGTAAATTGTTGTGGATACTCGGCAAGAATACGCTCAGCAATTTCAATGCTTTTTGTTTCATCGTCATCGAGTAGGGGTAGCAGGCATTCTGCGAGTCGAGCAAGATTCCAGTGACCGATGCCCGGTTGTTCGTTAAAGGCATAACGACCGCCTCGATCAACGGCGCTAAAAACCTGATCGACTTGAAATTCATCCATAAACGCACAAGGCCCGTAATCGAGGGTTTCGCCGGCGATCGCCATGTTGTCTGTGTTCATAACGCCATGAATAAAACCCACACGCATCCATTCGCTGATTAGCCGCGCCGTTTGCTCGACCAACGCTCTGAGCAGTGCCGCATAGCGCTCCGCCCTGGGAAGTGTGGCAAGCGCTGGAAAATGCCAATCGATGGCAATATCGGCAAGCGTCTGAATCCCAGCGTCATCACCTAAATGCGCAAAATACTCAAAGCTTCCAAATCGCAAATGACTTCTTGCCGTGCGCACAAGAATTGCGCCGGGCTCGAGCCCATTCGCGCGGGCGATACGCTCGTTGGTACTCAGTGCGCCTAGCGCACGAGTCGTGGGAATCCCCAATGCATGCATTGCCTCACTGACGATGTATTCGCGAAGTACCGGGCCTAATGCTGCAAGGCCGTCACCGCCGCGCGAGAAGGGCGTGCGTCCGGCGCCTTTAAGTTGCAGGTCATACCAGTCGCCCGTTTGATGTTGTCTTTGCCCAAGTAGGATCGCGCGACCATCGCCGAGTCGAGGCACAGGGATGCCAAATTGGTGGCCAGCATAAGCGAGCGCAATGGGCTGGGTGTGATCAGAAAGCGCATTGCCTGACCAAATAGCGGCGCCGCGCTCACCTATCAAATCATCATCAGCAATGCCTAAATCATTGGCTAATGGCGGATTGTTGAAAAGCCAAGATGGCTGAGCGACCGATCGAGGCCGTTGGCAGGCGTAAGCATTCGTGGGCAATTGTTCAATGTAGCGATTGCGAAAGCGAGGTAATGGCATGACGCCATGGTAGCTTACGAAGGCTGGCGCTCGCGAGTCGGCAGCGGCGCTGAGCGTTTGTGTTTTTTTTGCAACCGTTCACAGCAACAGCGCCCATTGCTCAGGTAAACTAATCCTTATGAAAGTGAATCAGGTATGGATTGGATTTCCGCGCTGGAGCAACTTTGGTGGCGCGATTTTATGCGTTGGCTTCGTGGTTGTCGCGTTGTGGCTTGAGTGGGTTCAGGGCATGGAGCCCTGTCCGCTTTGCATTTTCCAACGTCTTGCCTTTTTAGTCATGGCTTTGGGCTTGTTGTGGGGCGCATGGCGGCCTGGCTATGTGGCCGCAATTGGGGTTGGCGTTGGTGCCATAGCCGGTGTTGCACTAGCGGCGAGACATCTGTGGTTACAATCACTGCCTGCTGATCAAGTGCCTGCGTGCGGACCGGGGCTTGGCTACTTAATGAATACTCTGCCACTCACTGATGTGCTTTCGCGCGTTCTATCCGGATCCGGTGAATGTGCTGAGGTGGACTATGTATTGGGTTTGAGTATTCCGTTGTGGACATTGTTGGCGTTTGTTGGCCTTGGGGTGTGGTTTGTTGGCACTAACGTATTGGCTGGGCGAGCGCAGCGCCGTTGAGCCGTCTAGCGGACACGTTAGAAGCGGTTTTGGCCGCTGACGGTGCTTTGGCTGCAGAGCTTCCTGGCTATCGCCCACGCGAAGAGCAACAGGCCATGGCTGATGCGGTGGTTGATAGCATCGAGAATGACCGCACTTTGGTGGTCGAGGCCGGAACGGGAACGGGTAAGACATTAGCCTACCTCCTGCCCGCGTTGCTCTCTGGACGTCGAGTGATCGTTTCAACGGGCACGCGAACCTTACAGGACCAGCTCTATCACCGTGATCTCCCCATGGCGCGCTCGGTACTCGAGCGGCCAGTACAGACTTCATTACTCAAAGGCCGTGGAAACTATCTATGCCTCTATCGCATGGAGCGCACGCTTGAGTCTGGGCGCTTAGAGACAGCGGCGATGGCGGATGATCTTCAGCGCTTAAAAGCGTGGTCAGGGCAAACGCGTAGTGGGGATATTGCTGAGGCGCCGGGCGGGATGCCAGAGCCGCGACTTATGCCGCGAGTAACTTCGACGGCGGATAATTGCTTAGGCCAAGAATGCCCGTTGTATGCCGAGTGTTTTCTAATGGAAGCTCGGCGACAGGCGCAGGAAGCCGATGTGGTGGTGATCAATCATCACTTGTTAATGGCCGATTGGGCATTGCGTGAAGGCGGTCATGGAGAGGTTTTACCGCCAGCTGATGTGTATATTTTAGATGAAGCGCATCAGTTGCCAGAAACGGCGGCACGGTTTTTTGGTCTTACCGTCTCCAGTCGCCAACTGCAAGATTTAGCGCGTGATACCCGAGTCGAACAATTACGCGAAGCGGGTGATTCGGCGTGGTTGAGTGAGCGTGCAGGCAGTCTTGAGCGCGCCGTCGCCGAGCTGCGAATGGTGTTAGGAGATGCGCCCCGCGGGGCTTGGGTACATGCAGCGTCAAGCGCTGCTCAGGCCGCTCATGAGTTATTAGAAACACTAGCAATGCTAGTGACTGAGCTTGCGCCACAAACGCCGCGAGGTCGAGGCTTAGAGGCCTGTCATCGACGCGCGAATCACTTGCACACGGAGCTTGCGCAGTTTCTTGCCGATACGGGAGATACCGGACAAGTTAGCTGGGTAGAAACGCGTGGGCAGAGTTTTACGCTACGCCTGACGCCGCTTGATGTTGCACAGAGTTTTGTGGATAACCGAGACCGCCACGGTCGTAGTTGGATACTGACATCGGCAACGCTCGCGGTTGATGGTGGATTTGAGCATTTTCTGCGCCAGTTAGGCCTAAATGATGCACAAACACTTCAGTTAGATAGCCCGTTTGATTATGCAAAGAATACCCTTTTATACGTGCCTGAGTCATTACCAGATCCGGGCAGCCATGGGTTTAATGATGCCTATCTGAATGCAACAGAACCCGTGTTGGAAGCAAGCGGTGGGCGGGCGTTTATGCTCTTTACCAGCCACCGTGCGCTGATCTATGCGGCTGAGTGGCTACGCCTTCGGGGTTGGGATGATTTGCTCGTGCAAGGTGAGGCATCGCAGCAACAACTTCTTGAGCGCTTTCGGGCATCGGGTCAGGCGGTGTTACTCGGTACGCAGTCGTTTTGGGAAGGCGTTGATGTGCGTGGGCAGGCACTATCCTGCGTACTCATTGATCGACTGCCCTTTGCCTCACCGGCTGATCCGGTATTACAGGCGCGGGTAGAGTGGTTGCGTGAGCAAGGCTATAACCCTTTTGCGGAATATCAGCTGCCCGAGGCGATCATTGGATTACGCCAAGGGGTAGGTCGTTTGATTCGTGATGCCGATGACCATGGCGTTCTCGTTTTAGGTGATAATCGCATGGTTACACGAAGCTATGGGAAGCGCTTTCGTCAGAGCCTCCCGCCCATGCCAATGACTAGACAGTTCAATGCGGTCAAAGCATTTTTTGCTGATTAATCCGTAACAAGCGCATAGGCGCCATCAGCATCATGTGTCTCACGTCCGGTAACCGGCGGATTGAAAGCGCAAATTAAACGCATAGCCTCCGTTCCACCGCGCAAGGTATGTCGATCATGTTTGTCGAGGGCATAGAGAACGCCATCGCTAAGCGCATGGACTTCGCCTGTGGCTAAATCCTCGACACTGCCGTTACCTGCCACACAGTAGACAGCTTCGAGGTGGTTTTTATACCAAAGGGTCATTTCCGCGCCAGCCGGAATAATGGTTTCGTGAAAAGAAAACCCCATGCCATCACTTTTTAGCAACAGCCGCCGACTTGTCCAACCGGGGCCTTCTACTTCACGTTCTGATCCGATGATGTTTTTACGATCGACGATTTTCATTTCTGGTCTTCCTGATAGTGAAAAACAATCCTAGCCACTCACGGGGCTAGGCGGTTTAGGGCTGCGGGGCGATAAGGCCCGATAGTAAATAAATCCTCACTGTCATGCTCGCCGTCTGGGAAGTCCTGTGCAGTAAAGCATGGTGTGATGCGACAGTCCGTATCAAGCTCGCGGGCAATGGATTCGAATAATGCGCGTGACGCTTCATTACTCGGCGTAATCGTTGTCTCAAGCAAACTAGCGCGATCTGCCCCGGGCTGACGCAGAAATGCGCCCACCAAGCGCTTGCCTAGGCCTTGGCCCTGCTGATCAGGGCGTATGCCCACCTGCCAAAGGAACACAACCTCCGGGTGGCGCGGGCGTCGATAGCCGGTAGCAAACCCAACAAGTCGGCCATCGTGCTCAGCAACAACGCAGGTATCGGCAAAATCTCTTGCGAGTAATAAATAAAGATAGCTTGAGTTCAGATCAAGCGTACCGGTATCGCACGCGACCTCCCACATGGCGGCCCCATCCTGCGCGGTTGGGGGGCGCAGTCGTATGCCCTGGTCAGGGATTTCTTCGTCGATCAAGCGAGGCTCCTATCACGGTACAAGATGCACACCTAGATACTAGCAACTCGTGCATCGGTGGACTATCCTCGCGGCAGTGCGCAACCGCGTTTTTTCGTCCATTCCGGAAGCATTCATGCGACATACACTCTCGCCTTTTATTGCGCTTTTTGCCTCAGTCGCGCTGCTGCTAACGGGTGGCGGTCTGCTCACAACGCTGGTTGGCGTGCGGATGTCCGAAGAGGCATTTGCGCTTGAAGTTATTGGTATCGTGACGGCGTGCTATTCCGTTGGTTTTGTGCTCGCAACCCGCGTTTGCGCGGGCATTATTTCGCGCGTTGGGCATATTCGTAGTTTTGCCGCTTTTGCCGCGCTCGCTGCAATCAGCACCTTGGTGTATCCCATGCTTATTAGTCCTTGGCTATGGGCTGGGCTGAGGCTGGCCTACGGATTCAGCCTCGCTGGCTTGTACATGGTGACTGAAAGTTGGTTAAACGACCGCACCCCCACAGACCGACGGGGTCAGGTCTTAGGCGGCTACAGCACAGTAACCTATGTGGCGTTGGGTGGCGGGCAGTTTTTATTGCTAACCGGTCGCCCGGGCGGATTTGAGTTATTTAGTCTAGCAGCGATGCTAATCGCCGCCGCTGTGGTGCCGGTTACCCTGACTCGGATTGCCTCCCCTGAGCTCCCTGTCGTTGAGCGTGTGGGTATTCGCGCGTTGTTTGATGCCTCGCCATTGGGCGTAGTGGGCTCAGCCTTGGCGGGTATGATTGCTGGTGCTTTTTTAGGTTTGGCTCCGGTGTTTGCCCGGGATTCAGGATTTAGCGATACCGGCATCGCCATGTTGATGGGTTTGAGCATATTAGGCGGTTTTTTATTGCAATGGCCGATTGGGCATTTATCAGACCGTTTCAATCGCCGTGATGTTTTGATGGGCGTGAGTTTTGCCATGATGGCTTGCAGTCTGGCTATTGTATCTGCCACGGGCCGAAGTGAGGTGGCTGTGGTGGCGTTAGCGATTCTTTGGGGCGGGCTTGCCTTTACGCTCTATCCCATCGCTTTATCACTAGCGAATGACTTTTTGGAGCCTCGAGAAATGTTAGGGGCAAGCGCTGGGCTGTTATTGGTGCATGGCGTGGGTATGATCGCAGGCCCGCTTTTGGCCTCGCAGCTCATGGCTTGGTTGGGGCCGGCTGGTTTATTTTGGGCGCTTGCTGGTGTGGGTTTCGTTTTGGGGAGTTTTGCTTGGTTACGGCAACGCGTGGGACCGCCTATTCCGGTGGGAGAGCCCGCGACGTATCGGGTGGTGCCGCGTGAGGGTGTGCTAACAGGCGGAATAGATCCGCGCTACGAAGAGGTTCAGCTTGAGTTGGACTTTGGGCTTGAGCATCAGCAGGCACCCGCTCCGGAGGCTGAGCCATGAGTGCTGCGCCGATTATTCTCGGACTGGATGCGAGTGCTGGTGCCTGCTCTGTTGCTTTAACCCTGGCCGATGGTGTTTATGGTTACCACGAAGATCAGAGCCGTGGTCATGCGGGCAGGCTTTTAACACTCATTGATCGGCTCTTGGCTGAGGCCGGAATTGGTCGTTCGTCGATTGATGCTATTGCAGTGGGTTGCGGTCCGGGAGGCTTTACTGGCGTTCGCATAAGCACCGGTGTTGCACAAGGACTCGCGCTCGGGCTGGATCGTCCTGGGATTCCTTTATCGACACTAAAAATTTTGGCCTGCATGGGAGCTGATGCAGGCAAATCATTCCCTGTTCTAAGCGTCCTTGATGCTCGTATGGGAGAAGTCTATGTTGGCGCCTTTGAAGTCAGTCTTCTGTCCAGCCTTGTTGTTACGCCGCTTACTGTTGAAGCGCTGCTGACGCCGGATCAGTTGGTTGCACCCGCGGGCTCTTGGGTAGGGCTCGGTAGTGGTTTTGCCGCTTATCCCGCACTTAATGCCCTAGCCCCTCGCGCTAAGCGAATTTTGCCTGATATCCATCCAGACATTCGGCTCGCAATGCCGCTCGCTGTCGAGCAATTTAGATTGGCTCAAAGCGTTATGCCTGCGGCGATTCAGCCTGTGTATTTGCGCAACCAAGTGGCCCATCAGGCCAAACTTTGAAATTTGATTAGGGCTTTCCCAAAAGCGCCCATCGCCTTAGTCTGTCCAAAGCGATAGTGAGCAGGTTTCTATGCATAAAACGTCTAAACTCGGTGCCAAGGCCAATGAGCATGTTGTGAGCCCTTTCCCCGGCCATGGACATGACCATGCGGCGTGCGTTCGTGCCGCCATTACCCAAGCTGAGCATTTGTGTGCGCATCGTTCGCGACGGCTTACTCCGCTGCGACGGCGGGTGTTAGAACTCGTCTGGGAAAGCCATCAACCGGTCAAAGCCTATGATTTATTAGCCCGGCTACAACAAAGCAGCACCTCCGCAGCCCCACCAACGGTTTATCGTGCGCTTGATTTTTTGCTGGGTGAACGACTTATTCACCGGCTCGCATCACTCAATGCTTATGTTGGCTGCGCGCAGCCAACGCATCAGCATACTGGTGAGTTTTTAATTTGTGCCCAGTGCCAAGCCGTTGCAGAGCTTGATGATGCGGCAACCAGTACGTTGCTTGCGCAACGGGCGGAGGCACTCGGGTTCGCGTTAACAACGCAAACGATAGAGCTTGAGGGTTTGTGCCCACGCTGTCGATCAGATCAAGCCGATGCATCATCGAGTGTGTCCTCGTGAAGTCATTATGGATTAAAGGGCTAATCGGTTTAGCGCTACTGCCAGGGCTGGCGGGCGCACTCGAGCTTAGTGGCCCGCGTCAACAGGGCGGATTATTGGAGGGGCAGGTTGCGCCGGGCAGCGAAGTCGAAGCGCTCGGGCGATCTATCCCTGTGGATGCGGCAGGTCGTTTTATTATCGGACTTGGTCGTGATGCGCCGGCGCAAATTGAACTGCGGGTGCGTTCGGCTGAGGCCGGTGAGGTTCGCCACCAAATTCAAATTGCCCAACGTGACTATGCGATCCAACACATTGATGGATTACCGAGTAATCAAGTGAGTCCCGATGCAGAAACGCTGGCGCGGATCCGGCGTGATGGGGCAGCGGTTCGTGCCGCTCGGCAGACACGACACGCAGAGCGTTATTTCGATAGTGGCTGGATATGGCCAGCGACGGGGCCAATTTCTGGTGTTTATGGCAGTCAGCGCATTCTCAACGGGAAGCCACGGCAGCCGCATTATGGAATTGATATTGCCCGACCAACAGGAACCCCTGTGCGTGCACCGGCTGACGGTGTGGTAACGCTGGCCGCGGATGATCTGTTTTTCTCAGGCGGAACACTCATCGTTGATCATGGCCAAGGTCTGTCTTCGAGCTTTTTGCATTTATCGGCGATGCGCGTTGAGGTTGGTGATCGTGTCACTCAAGGCCAAATCATTGCCGAAATCGGGGCGACCGGCCGCGTAACAGGCGCTCATCTTGATTGGCGTATCAACTGGTTTGATCAACGCATAGACCCGGCGTTACTGGTCCCTCCCATGCAAAAGGCTATTTCTGAATGACCCAAGATCAGCGTCTAATCGTGGTACTCCCTGATCAGCTCGATGCCAATGGGCCGCTCTTCGCTGATTTAGATACACATCAAGATATTGTGTGGATGTGTGAGTGGCCTGTGCGCGCTTCGCCACGCTGGGATCATCAACAACGCCTTGTCTTATTTCTCTCTGCTATGCGTCATTTACGTGATGGACTGCAAGCGCGTGGTGTTAACGTCCATTACCACGCCCAATCCACGACGCCGCCAAGCACGGATTTGACAACACTCACCGAGCAGCTCGCGCACGATCTCACCACGCTTAATCCGGGTGGTGTGGTTTTGCTGGAGCCTAGTGAATGGCAAGTGGAACAAGATTTACTGGAGGTGTTCGCCAATGCTCAAACGCCGGTGGAGTGGCGTGAGGATACGCATTTTATGGCAAGCCGGGAGGATTTTGCGCGCTGGGCAGAGGGGCGACGGACGCTAACGATGGAGTATTTCTATCGCGAGATGCGTAAGCGTCATGATGTTCTGATGGAAGCAGGTAAACCGGTCGGCGGCGAATGGAATTTTGATAAAGATAATCGCGCGGCATTTGGGACGTCAGGGCCTAGTGACCTGCCAGCACACCCACAATTTCCGCCCGATGCGCTCAGCGCTGAGGTAATCGCGCTGGTTCAGGCTCGATATGCTGATCACCCGGGTGATGCTGCTGACTTTGCGCAACCGGTCACATCTGAACAAGCGCTGCAGGCGCTGGATGATTTTATTCGCTATCGATTGCCCAATTTTGGCACCTTTCAAGATGCGATTTGGGTCGGAGAGCCGTTGCTGTTTCACGCCCGGCTCTCAGCGGCCTTAAACCTACGGCTCCTCGATCCGCGAGTTTGTGTGGCAAAAGCGGTAGAGGCCTGGCAAAACGGTGCGGCACCGCTCAACGCGGTTGAAGGGTTTGTCCGTCAGATTATGGGATGGCGAGAGTTTATTCGCGGTGTGTATTGGCGGGAAATGCCCGAATATGCCGATTATAATGCCCTGGATCATCAGGCCGATATGCCCGCGCTCTTTTGGGATGGCAAAACGGATATGGCATGCCTATCTGATGCGATGAGTGCTTTGCATCGGCATGCCTATGCCCATCACATACAGCGGCTCATGGTGCTTGGATTGTTTGCCCAGCTCTACGGTGTGCATCCGTATGTCTTTCATGAATGGCATATGGCGATGTATCTCGATGCCCATGATTGGGTCAGCCTTCCCAACGCTTTGGGGATGAGCCAATTCGGTGACGGGGGCGTGGTAGGCACCAAGCCGTATTGTGCGAGTGGTGCCTATATCGATCGTATGAGCAATGCCTGTGCGCAGTGTCGGTATAAACCGAAAGAGGCAACGGGCGAGCATGCTTGTCCGTTTACAACGCTTTATTGGGATTTCCTTGATCGGCACGAGGCGAGCTTAAGTCATAATCGCCGTATGCAATTTCAGCTCCGTAATCTCACCCGAAAAACGCAGGCGCAGCGCCAAGCTATTCGTGTGCAAGCGACGGCCTTGCGAGAACGGCTAGCGGCGCCCGTCACTATGCCGGAGTAATGTGTTTTAACTGGGGGAATTATGCATGTGGGGAATAAGTGTTAGTTGATCTAGGACTATTTTCGCGAAAGATTTGGTGTGCTATAGTGCAACGCAACATGAGATTTACCATCTCTCCTCCTCTTGGCCGACAGCATTGTCGGCTTTTTTTTGTCCAAGTTTGCTTTAATCGATGGCAAAAACGCGCTCGCCGCTGCTGGGATAACGTTTTTGTCCCGCTGATCGCGAAATAGGCATGCCCCCTGTGAGGCTGCCGAAAGCCGGTAGGACGATTCCGTGATTGGATGTCTGTATAAAAGCCGGCAATCGGAGCTGGTCACCGCCTGCACGAAGGGATGTCACTGGATGCCAATGACCGGCCACCCAAGGCTGCGTTTGTGGGCCTTCCGGGGGGTGATGACAGAGCCTTAGCCCGGCGTATTCGCCACCCTGTTGATAACACTCGAAAATATCGTTTAACGAGACAAGGTCGCGATCGTGGTTGCCGATGATTGCAATGACGCTGAGTGCCGATTGGCTATCGCGCCAGTCACGTATTTGTGCCTCCAGCATAGGATCGCCAGCAAGGCGTGAATGCAAAATATCACCCAGTAAAATAAGCCGCTCTGGCTGATAAGCGGCTAATAAGTTATCAAGTCGAGTGAGGGTGTTTGCCGTATCGCCCTCTGGAATCGCGATTCCCTCGCGGCGAAATGCGGCCGCTTTACCGAGATGGAGATCAGCAATGAGTAACGCGTTTTGCTCCGGCCAATAAATAGCGCATTCCGGCAGTAGCGTTAAAGTGATCGCCGCTAAATCAACGGATAACCTTGTCATTGTTGATTGGCCGCTTTTTCAAGTTGATCAACCATACGCGCCACGCGCTCCTGCCAGCTTTGCGTGGTTAATCGATTACGCAGGCGCTCAGCCCATAGCGGGAAAGCCAGTGGGGTGAGACGTTTGGTGGTGTGGAGCACAATTTGGGCGTGACTGATGGCTTCCAAAGTGGCGCGGATGCGTTGAATTTCAAGCGCATCATCGAGTACCTCGCGCCGCGCTTGATCGAGTAATTGATTGTCTGGATCATAGCGTTCAATCGTATCGAAAATCAGTCCGCTTGAGGCTTGTAGCTGGCGCGCCGTTTTGGCCTGGCCTGGATAGCCCTGAAAAATGAGCCCGGCGATTCGGGCAATATCGCGAAATTGCCTACGCGTTAATTCGCTTGCATTCATTGCCGCGAGCAAATCATCGAGAAGATGCTCAGGGCTAAAGACCTCACGCAGCGTGGCCTCAGTAATCTCAGGCAAAGTCTGGGTTAAAAGCTCAAAGCCGTAGTCGTTAACTGACAGGCTAAACGTTGCCGGATTGACCTGGCCAAGGCGCCAAGCCACTAGTGTCGCTAGGCCCTCATGCGCAAGCCGGCCGGCAAATGGGAAGATCAATAAATGCTCACCCTCACGCGATAGCGTTCGCTCAATGAGCAACCGTCCTGGCTCAGGTAGCGAAGACCAGCGTTGTTGTACTTGCAGCAAAGGTTGCAGTGCCTTGAGCTCGGGTGTGTGGTATCGACCAGCACTCGCTTCGGCCAATAATGTGAGAACGTGTCCGGCAAGCTCACTCGATAAAGCAAGTCGGCCACCCTGCCAGCGCGGGATGGCGGAGCGGCGAGCACTAGCACGACGGACATAGGCGGTTAAATCACGCACCCGAATAAGCTCAAGAGTTTTGCCGGCAAAAAGAAAAACATCGCCAGGGCGAAGCCGGGCGATAAAACTCTCCTCAATGCTCCCGATTTCTCCGCCCCCTTGATAGCGCACGGTGATCGCCGCATCGCTTGTAATCGTGCCAATGCTCATGCGGTGTCGATTCGCAAGCTGGCGCCCGCCAATGCGATAGTGCTGATCAATACCCTTCACAACCCGTTGGAATTCTGGATAAGCCTGAAACACAGGACCGCCCTGGGTGATAAACATCACCACCCATTGCCATTGTTTATCGGTAAGCGTGGCATAGGCATAGGTGCTTCTGACCTCAGCTAAGGTCTCGGTCGCGCTGAATCCATCGCCTGTTGCGAGGGTAACAAGATGTTGTGCCAATACATCGAGGCTATTGCGTAGCGGCCGTCGGGATTCAACATCACCATGTTCCCATGCGCGCCGCGCCGCGGCGATTTCTAAAAGCTCCAAGGCATGGGTTGGAACACACAGGATACGGCTTTTAGCGTTAGGTTGATGACCGCTACGTCCGGCACGTTGAGCGAGGCGCGCGACCCCTTTCGGACTGCCGATTTGGATCACTCGATCAACGGGTGAGAAATCGACGCCGAGATCGAGGCTGGATGTCGCCACAACACAGCGAAATTCGCCTGCTGCGAGGCCGGTTTCAATGCGCTCTCGAAGGGCGCGATCGATGGATCCATGATGCAGGCCGAGGCCCTCCAGCCAATCGCTGCGGGCATGTAAAATAGACGCAAACCAACGCTCCGCCTGAGATCGTGTATTGGTAAATAATAGACAGCTACCAGGCGCATCGATATGTTTGAGCACGCCGCTTAGCATGTCTGTGCCCAAGTGTCCCGCCCAAGGAAAGCGAACGCCGTTAGCTGGAAGTAGTGACTGGATATCAAGTGCTCGCGCCCCGGGGCCTTGAATGAGACGCCCTGGTGTTTGAGTGATGCCGAGTAAGCAATCTTTTGCCTCGTCGAGATTACCGAGGGTTGCTGATAAGCCCCAAGTTCTAAGCCCCGGACTCAGTTGCCGTAAGCGTGCCAAGCAAAGCTCGAGTTGCACGCCGCGTTTACTGCCAATGAGCTCATGCCACTCATCCACAATGACTGCCTCAAGGCCGGCGAACTGGGTTTGGGTATTCGCGTAAGACAGTAGTAAAGAGAGGCTCTCGGGCGTGGTAACAAGGGTTTCTGGCGGCGTGCGTCGTTGTCGATTACGCACACTTGCGTTGCTATCTCCCGTGCGCTTTTCGACTCGCCAATTAAGTCCCACGCCAGCAACCGCGGCGCTGAGATTTTCTACCGTATCGCCTGCCAATGCCCGCAGGGGAGTGATCCAAACGACCTTGAGTCCCGACTGGGTGGTTTGATCTCCGGCAAGCTTTTCATTAAGCCCAGCAATGAGCGGCCCACCCCAAGCGGCAAGCGACTTGCCGGATCCGGTTGCTGAGTGAATAAGTCCACTTTGAGCATTTTGATAAGCACGCCATGCATCACGCTGGAATGCCGCAGGCGTCCATCCCTGAGTGCTAAACCATTGCTCTAAAATGCCAGTTGCCGTTGTGCTCATGACAACAGCGCCTTGGCTTGCTCGAGTGTATCGACATCATTGGAGCCTAAATCTTTACGCCAGCGAGCAATGCGCGGAAAGCGCAGCGCAAGCCCTGATTTATGTCGCGGTGAGGATGTAATTCCCTCAAACGCGAGCTCAAAGATTTGTTCGGGTTCGACAGAGCGCACGGGTCCAAATCGCTCGCGTGTATGCCGTCTAATCCAATGATCAAGTTTGCGAATTTCAACATCGGTTAGGCCAGAGTAGGCCTTGGCGATGGGGACCAGATTATCGCCATCGCGAACCGCAAAACTGTAGTCGGTATATAAATTGGCCCGTCGGCCATGACCGGGTTGGGCGTAGAGTAAAACAACGTCCAATGTCAGTGGATCGATCTTCCATTTCCACCAAGCACCACGCGGTCTTCCTGTCGCGTAAGTGCTTCGATTGGCTTTGAGCATGATTCCTTCTACCCCCCGTTCGCGGGATTGTTCGCGCCACTCGCTAAGCGCTTGCCATGTGGGTGCCGCAATCAAAGCCGACGGCATTAGCCGCGGATCCGCGTTTACTAAACACGCCTCAAGGTAGCGCCGTCGGGTAGACATTGGCTGCTCACGGACGTCTTGGCCATTTCGCTCCAAAACATCGTAGACCATCAGCCGAGCCGGCACTTCGTCCATCAGTTTTTGACTGACGCGTTTACGCCCGAGCCGGCGTTGCAAAGCAGAAAACGGCATTACTTGATCGGACCAAGCAAGGATTTCGCCATCAAGTACCGTATCCACCGGCAGTGACTGAGCAGCGGCAAGGATGTCTGGGAATTGCTCGCCTATAAGCGCCTCACCGCGACTCCAAAGATAAACGGCCCTCTCGCGGCGTACCACCTGGGCACGAATGCCATCCCATTTCCACTCAAGTTGCCAGTCATCGATAGCCCCGAGCGTTTGTTCGGGTGGATTTTCTAGTGGGTTGGCAAGAAAAAATGGGTAAGGGCGTGAGGCATCTTCTTGACCTGAGCGTTCGTCGAACAAGCCCTGGTAAAAAGCGGTATCGGCTTGCCATTGACCCATTAAGCGATGCGCAATCACCGCTTGAGGCTGACCGCTGGCGCGAGCCAGCGCCCGCTCAACCAAGGTTTGTGAGACACCCACTCTGAGTGCGCCGGTGAGTAGCTTGGTGTAGAGAAACCGGCTCGGTGCATCCAGTCGTTGCCATGCGCTGACCACACGCTCGCGTCGTTGTTCTTCGTCCATTTCACGTAACGTCAGTATGTCTTCTTCAACCCATGTTGCGAGACCACGTTGGTCGATTGTTGCCTGTCCACCCTTCCTATCGAGTACCAATGCAATGGTTTCGGCTAAATCTCCGACATGCTCGTGGCTCTCTTCGATTAGCCAGATAGGCAAATCACTGATGTCAGCCAGCCATTGACGCAATTGCACCGGACCAATCAGTCGTTTGAGGCGACGGCCACTTAAGAAATAAACCGCCCAAGCGCCATCCTTAGGCTGAATGGATTGAAAATATTCAGCCATTGCGATGACTTTGGCATTAGTGCCACGTTGTTCATCGAGGATTTGAAAAAGCTGAGCGAAGCGCTGCATTAATGCACCTCGCCGTCATCATCGTCCTGATCGCCGTACAGTGTGGCGAGCGGTCGGGCGCTCAGGCCTTGTTCAATCAGGTAGCGCACCAACTCATCAGCGCGACCATGGGTGGTGAGTACTTGCTTAGCGCCGGTTTCAGTGATGGTCTTGAGTAGATCTGGCCAGTCAACATGATCAGAGATGACAAAGCCACGATCATAGCCGCGTCGCCGGCGGTTGCCCCGAATGCGCATCCAACCGGAAGCAAAGCCAGTCGCGGGTTTGCGAAACCGGCGCATCCAAGTCGAACCCGCCGCACTCGGCGGTGCAATGACTAGACTGCTGGAAAAATCTTCATCCGCAGGCGCCTGACTGACAGGTTGCGTTGGGGGTAATTCAATACCCGCTGCTCGATAATCATCGGTCAGCGGGGCAATGGCGCCATGCAAATAGATTGGCCCAGGACGGCCTAAGGGTAATTCGGCAAGCAAGCGCTGAGCCTTGCCGAGTGCATAGCAAAAGAGCACGGTTGTTCGATTAGTACTGGCGTTTTTTTGCCACCATTGATGAATGTCGCGGGCGACATCGCGCACTACCGGCCAACGATAGACCGGCAGGGCAAATGTCGCTTCAGTGATAAAGGTATCGCAAAGAATGGGTTCAAATGGCGCACAAGTCGGATCAATATCGCGTTTATAATCGCCTGAGGCGACCCAGACCTCGTCCTCATGCTCTAGGCGTATTTGCGCTGAACCAAGCACATGGCCTGCCGGATGTAAGCTGACAGTCACCGGTCCAAATCTCAGCGTCTCGCCATACTCAAGGCCATGAATCACCGCCTTTTTGCCTAGTCGGCGGCGGAGTAATCCAAGGCCGGATCGAGCAGCCCAGTACTGATCATGACCGCTGCGGGCATGGTCAGCGTGGGCATGGGTAATGAGCGCTCTCGGCACCGGTTGCCACGGATCAATATGAAAATCGCCAGCGGCGCAATAAAGACCCTTGCGAGTCGGTTGTATCAGCGGCACGGTCATAGGTTGTTATTGTAGCGCGAGAGATAGGAGCGAATGTAATGAAGACACTCAATGCGCAATCAGTTGCAGTGGTTATTGGCGCAAGCGGTGGCATTGGTGCGGCGCTGACCGAGCGATTGCTAGCGCATACGAGTGTTACCCGCGTATGGGCAGCATGCCGTCAGCCCGAATGTCCGGTACTCGAGGACTTGGTGAGACGTTTTGGCGATCGAATCCGCCCGCTCATGGTCGATGTCACTGATGCGAGCAGCATAGAGGCAACGGTCGCACAGATCCGGGCGCAAACTCCAGCGGTCCATCTACTCATTAATGCATTTGGTTTTCTTCATGATGCGGAGGCTAGAATTTGGCCTGAAAAGCGGATTGAAGAGATTACGCCTGAGGGATTGCTGCGAAATTTTCAAATTAACGCAATGGCCCCTGCTTTAATCGCCCGGCATACCTTTGCACTGCTTAATCATCGCGAACGTGCGGTATTTGCCAGTCTATCGGCACGCGTTGGCAGCATAAGTGATAATGGCCTCGGCGGCTGGTACGCCTATCGCTCAAGTAAGGCAGCGCAAAATATGCTCACACGCGGTTTTGCCGTTGAGGGCGCCCGGCGAGCTAAGCGGCTTATTTACTTAGCGCTGCATCCGGGTACAACTGACTCAGGGCTTTCCGAGCCATTTCAATCCGGTGTCCCTGAGGGCAAGTTATTTAGCCCGGATTTTGCCGCGACGAAATTGCTCGAGCAGATTGATACGGCGAGCATCGAAGACTCGGGGCAGTTTTTTGCCTGGGATGGCCAGTCGATTCCTTGGTGACGGGACTGGATTATTTAGGCTGCTTCGCCGCGCTTTGCGCGGCAAGTGATTCAGCCACAACACCAGTGAGTCTCCGGGCCATCGGTAAGTGCAAGAATTCATTTGGTCCGTGTGCATTAGAGCCGGGCCCAAGCACACCGGTGACTAAAAACTTAGCGCTTGGAAAACGATCACTGAGCAGGTTCATTAAAGGGATACTGCCGCCTTCACCAATAAATACGGCATCGGCATTAAACCAGTGCCGCGCGCTTTCGGCGAGGCTATCGCCAAGCCAGCCTGAGAATGCTGGTGCGTTCCAGCCGTTAGCAGCGCCCCCTGCCTGAAAGCTTACCTCGGCGCTTTGCGGTGGTGTTTGTTCGAGCGCTGCCTTTACCAAGCTCGTCGCGGTATTGCCATCAATGGTCGGTGGTAGCCGCAGTGATAGCCGCAGGGTGGTCTCAGGACGTAGAACATTGCCTGACGCTTGTATGGGAGGCAGTCCATCAGCACCAATGACCTCAAGGGCGGCGCGCCAGGTGCGATCAAGAATCTGCTCGGTGGTCTGTGCATGATTAGGTTGGGTGCCTCCCGCCCATGGAAATTTGCCCGCTAGCCCATCAGCAATCACGGTGGCCGCCTGTTCGGCCTGGGCACGACGCTCCGCTGGAATATCGGCATGTAAATCGGTCAGTTTCAGCACACCAGTAGCGCTTTCCTCGATACGCTCGAGAAGCTGGCGAGCAATGCGAAAGCTTGATGGCACAATACCACCGGCATCACCAGAGTGGACCCCTTGTTCCAAGACACGGACACGTAAATCTCCCGCGGCCATGCCGCGAAGTGAGGTGGTAACCCAGAGTTGATCATAGTTTGCACAACCGGAGTCAAGACAAACAATGAGCTCAGGCTGGCCTAAGCGGGGTGCGAGGTGATCGAGATAGGCCGGTAAGTCTGGACTCCCGCTTTCTTCAGCACACTCAATCACCAACATACAACGTGGATGCGGCACCCCTTGATCATGCAGTAGGCGAATCGCTTGCAGCGAGGCAAAAAGGGCATAACCATCATCAGCGGCACCGCGACCATATAACCGATCATTTTCAATCACCGGGGTCCATGGGCCTTTGTTAGCATCCCATCCACTAGCCTCAGGCTGTTTATCGAGATGGCCATACAGCAGCGTCTCACCATCGCCTGTTGCCGCGACATCTACCCACAACAAGGGGGTTCGTCCCGGCAATCGAATAACTTCAACATGAGATCCTGGTGGTGCGACGCGTTCACACCACTCACTCGCGAGGGCAACGGCGGCGTCAATGTGGCCGTTGGCTGACCAATTGCTATCAAAGGCGGGTGATTTTGCAGGGATACGAATGAAATCCTGCAACACCGGTAAAATACTGTTTTGCCAAGCAATATCAACGGCTTGACGAGCCTGGGTGAGGTTAAGTGTTGGTGCCATCGATTGGCTCCCGGTCGCGAGTAAAAATCGAAGTAATAGGGTAACGGTGCGGGTCTATAGCGGCCAGACCCAGGGGATGATTAGCAAGGCAATGGCCATAACAATTAAATTAAGCGGTAGACCAAAACGGACATAGTCCATAAACCGATAACCGCCAGGGCCGTAGACCATAAGGTTAGTTTGGTAACCAATGGGCGTGGCAAAGGCGGCTGAAGCAGCCACCATAATCGCAATGACAAAGGGTATCGGAGATAAACCGAGTGACTCTGCAGCGGCCATGGCAACGGGAAAAATAAGCACAGCGGCGGCATTGTTGGTGATGAGCTCTGTTGCAACCGATGTCAGCAAATAGATGGCGGCTAACGTTAGAAAGGGCCGATCAGCGGTGAGGGTAATCACCTGTATACCGATGGCTTGAGCGGCTCCACTGTTATCCATGGCACGACCAATGCCAATGGCTGCACCAATGACCAAAAGCACATTCCAGTCGACATTACTGATCGCTTCACGTAAATCCATGCAACGGGTCACGATTAGCGCAATGGCAGCAATTAGAGCTGCATTAAGCATGCTTACCCAAGGACTACTCGCAAGAACCACCATGAGCCCTAGAATGGGTAAAGCGAACCAAGCTTTGTCATGCTGCAGTGGCGCAGAGTCTGCAACACCACTGACTAAATAAAAATCGCGGGCATCTTGCTGGCGTTCAATAAAGCGAGGGTGGGTCTCCAACAGCAAGGTATCTCCCGGGCGCAGAGCAATGTCGCCAATCTTCCCGGATAGCGCTCGGCCACCGCGGGCGATTGCAATGATTGCGGCCTGATAACGCGCCCTAAATCCTCCGGCTCGAATGCTTTTACCAATCAGCGGGCAGGCCTCAGAGACGACCGCTTCAACTAGGCAGCGCTCCCGTCGGGGCGCATCAAGATCTGCAATCGCATCCGTTGCCGGTTGTAAACCGCGCATTTGATGTAAATCGACTACCGACTCGAGCACGCCAACAAAGACGAGTCGATCTCCGCCGCGGAGGATTTCCATCGGTCCAACCGCTGGAATGATGTGGCCATTGCGCTCGATTTCAACCAAAAATAATCCCGGCAAGTGGCGCAGCCCCGCTGCCTCAATATTACGATCGACAAGTGGGCCATCAGCAATTACCTCGACCTCAACCGTATAGCGTCGGGGATCAAGTCGTTCCGCCAATACCTTGCTACGATCAGGCAACAGCCAAGCGGATGCGCCGATTAAATACAGCAGGCCAATGAGGGTCGCTGGCACGCCCACCCAGGCCAAATCGAATAAGGCTAAGCTCGAGCCCTCCGGTCGTTGTGCGAGTAGATCATTAACGATCAGATTGGTGCTTGTACCAATGAGGGTGCAGGTGCCGCCTAAAATGGCGGCATAACTGAGCGGGAGGTATAGCCGTGAGGCGGGTATCTGTAACCGGCGTGCTAAATCATCGACCACGGGGAGGAATAAAGCGACGATCGGGGTATTGTTCAAAAAAGCACTGAGCCCTGCTACCGGGGTGAGCATGCGCCACTGAGCAGAACGAAGTCCTTTGGCATTCCCGAGCAGCGGTTGGGTCATCAAGCGAACCGCACCCGTTCGGGTTAAGCCTGCCGCGACCACAAATAGCAAGCCAACGGTAATCATGCCGGTGCTACCAAATCCGGCCGCCGCTTCGCTTGTTGTTAGCAGTTGATGGCTACCGGTGAATGCCGCTGTGGTCATTAACACAGCAAGTCCGGTAAAAAGCACGCCCACAGGCGATACTTTGCCACTGGCTAGGCCCGCTAGGACCATAAGTACGACGGCAATCGTTAACCCGCCTTCCCAGCCCATAGTGGCTCCCAATTCCGATTAATTACTGGTTGAAACGTTCGGCGAGTTGCTCAAGCTTTGCTCGACGCTTCTCCTCAGCGGCTGCTTCGGCGTGTGCTCGGCGTCGCTCAGCGGTTCTTGCCTTTTGCTCAGCGCGCTGTTCTTTTGCTCGCTCAATAGCCGCTTCTGTTACGGGTTCAACGGACTGGCCTTGTAGATCAATACGCTCAGCGCCGGCGATGATGGCTTCGAGATAGGCAGGTGAGCGCGTGTACCGCGCAAGCGCCTGACGAATCAGCCAGCTTGGGGTATCTTTTGTCTCTGGCTTTTGCTCGAGCGATTGTCGGATCGCTTTTTCGATACCGATTGCCAGTGGACGGACTTGGTCGCGCTTGGCGCTAAAACACGCTGGGTAATCATTGATGAGTTGATCAATAAAAGCGCTGGTTCGCTCAGCCCGACGACGTTTTTGGTTAAGCGTATTAGCCATAGCAAGAGCATACCTCAACATCACATGGGTCAACAGACCGACATATGCCTTGTATGATAGGACAACGCGTTCACATCACCCGGAGGGTGAATAGCATGAGCACAGAGGCTTTGATTCCAAAAAATCAATTATTAAAAATCCTGCAAGACAGTCCTTTCGAGCATCTCACTAGCAGTGTGCATGTCATGGATAATCAGCGTGGTAGTGGCCATGAGCTGGCGGGTGTTTCGTTGTATAGCAACGCAAAGGGCTGGACGGCTCAAGTGAATTGGCGTGCGCATATTGAATCCGACGAAATTACGCTTCGCGTGGGGGATGGTGATAGTGGTGAGCGCGCCTATGAATTGCGTGATCAGCATCGCTCGCGCTTAGTGGTGGGTGATGAAGGTGGCGCACCGGTGAGTGCGGATGAGGTTTCAGCGCTCGTGGCGCAGTCACCATTAGCGAAAAGTTGGGAAGAGGACGTGGTTGGCGTGCTCAAGGAGACCCGCGAGCGTCAGGCGACTTTGCACTAACATGGGCGGGCTCGGCTCGGATCTACTCGAGCGTTTTCAGCAAGCTGCGTCTGAACTTGATGGCCTTGATCGGGCGGCCTATACCGAGGCTAAGCGTGATCAGAATGAACCGATATTCGGATTAGGCCCGGCCAATGCCTCTATTGCGTTTTTTGGCCGTGATCCGGGGCGCGAAGAAATCAAACATGGCGTGCCGTTTATTGGCGCCGGTGGCCAGCAAATTCGCCGTGTCCTCCATCAGCGCGCTAGGCATTCGGCTTTAGCGACAACTGAGCAGGCAATTGCCGCGGGTATCGGTTTTTTTTGGGCGAACACAGTGCCGTATAAACCCCTTGGCAATAAAGCGTGGTCAATGGCAGTGAAGCGGCGATTTCAACCGCTCGTTGCCACCGTGTTGTTGGATTATTGGCATGGTCACAATGTCATTACTTTAGGCCGGGAGGCATTTTTTTGGTTCGCCATTGGTCAATCGGCCGCGGTGGCTAAACAGCTCGCTGAGCATTGGCAACAGGCAGAACGCTTTGAGCGGGTGTTACCTATTCGTTATCAGGGGCCTAAATCGGCCTCGCGTGCTTTTGTATTACATCCGCTACCGCATCCATCACCGCTCAATGCGACTTGGTTTAAACATTTCCCAAGGTTGTTAGAGCAACGCTTAAATCAGCTCGAGGCCGGATAAATGCAAATCAGTGACTGGGGTCGGCAAACTCGTGACCAATTAACCGCGCAAATGCATGACGCACAGGTGGCGTTATTACCACTAGGCGCAATAGAACAGCATGGCCCCCACCTCCCACTAGCAACCGATCAGATTATTGCTGATGGATTGGTCAACGAGGCGATCTCTCAGCTCGATGATCAAATCGCTGTCTGGCGATTGCCAACCTTACCCATAGGTCAAGGTGTTGAGCATGCACGGCATGCGGGGACGCTTTCCTTATCAGCCGCGACTTTTGAATCCGTGATCTATGAGTTGGGCGTGAGCGTTGCCCGCACGGGGGTGAAACGGTTGGTATTGTTCTCAGCCCATGGTGGCAACAGTGCAGCGATTGAGAATGCCGCGCTTGAGCTTCGGCAGGATTATGATTTGTTGGTTGTGAAGGCATGTTATTTCAATTTCCCGGCGCCCCCGACGTCTGAGTGGCCCGCAAAAGAATGCCGTGAAGGCTTGCATGGCGGCGCGTTAGAAACCACATTAATGCTGCATTTTGCGCCAAATATGGTTAACCCATCGGCTTGCCAGCATTGGCCATCCATTGATGAAACAGCGCTTGCGGGATTTCAATATTTGGGTGCGGAGCATCGCCCGGCGCGTTTTGCTTGGCTTGCCAGTGATATCAATCCAGCTGGAGTTTGTGGTGACGCGCGTTTGGCCAATGCCGCCGATGGCGAGGCATTTGCACGCCATTATGCCGAAGTGCTGGCGGGCATATTAGCGGAGACAGCGGCTTTTCCGTTGGCGCATTTAAGCCACTTTGATTGAAAGGTGAATTAACTGTGGGTTTCGCTATGCTGCGATCTGAGTACTTCGTCTAGCCAGTGCCCGGCCCGTTCTGACTTTGCCGTGAGATACCGTGCATTGTGTGTATTGAGAGCCCCATGCAATGCCTCGCGACCGGCAATCTCGATTCCTGCCGCTTCTAGCGCTGCAATTTTACCGGGATTATTGGTCATCAAACGCACTCGAGATATACCTAAATCATTGAGCATGGCGGCGGCGACTTCATATCGGCGTTCGTCTTCGCCAAACCCTAAAAGTTGATCGGCATCAACCGTATCAAGCCCTGTGTCTTGTAGGCCGTAAGCGCGAAGCTTATTTGCCAGTCCAATTCCGCGTCCCTCTTGGGCTAGGTATAACAGGACCCCGCCGCCTTCTTTTGCAATGGTTTGCACCGCACCGCGAAGCTGCTCACCGCAGTCGCAACGCAGTGAGCCGAACA
Source organism: Spiribacter sp. (assembly GCA_031581365.1). Taxonomy (GTDB): domain Bacteria; phylum Pseudomonadota; class Gammaproteobacteria; order Nitrococcales; family Nitrococcaceae; genus Spiribacter. Next base: position 258,064 of record JAVLBI010000001.1, read on the forward strand.
AATCGCCTGTCAGGCAAGCCGAGTGCATGCGTAGGGCTGGCGTGTCTGGCCAATCGACTTCTGAGCCAATAAGCAGCGCAACATGCTCGAGCAATCCATCAGCTTCACGAAACACCACAAACCGTGAGCTCTCTGCGTGATCTAGCGGTACTTGAGCCTCACTGATCCGTTCTGGAGCACGGGTGGCACCCACATTAAACCCTTGAATATCCGTCTCAGTCACCGCCAATATCTCGCCGTGCTCCATAGCGCGCTTTAGCGCAAGCGAGGGCGCATCGATGTCAACCGCTAGAGCGGCGGGCAACAAAGCGGCTTGCCGCAAAAGATGTAGCGCTGCTGATTCAGCCCCTTGGGTGGCGCGGCCCCGTTGGGTTGGTGCTGTTAGCCACTCGTGGGCCATGCCTGCCAAGGCCTCCGCATCAGTATTTTGCGGTGCCGGCACAGCAATGCCCGAGGCTGAAGCACCTTCCATGCCCAGTGCAGCAGCACGGTGTGCGGTAAGCAGCAATTGCGGTGGTTGATTAGAGATCTGACGAATCGCAGCAAGCCGGGCGTCGTTAAGATTTTCAAGGGCAATCATTAATAACCCTCCGCAATCTTTTCCAACATAGACGGGCTCGCCGCGCCTGAGATCGATCAGTGCGCGCCGGATGCGCTGCATATTTACTCCCTGTCTCTGGTCTGTCGAAATAGACCACGGCAAACTGTAACAATTCCATCATTTTTATTGCAGAGGGTCTATTGGCTAAAAATCAGCGAATCACGGCGATGTGGACCAATCTTCTGCATCAATGTCACAGCGTGTGCCAAGTCAGTGTGAATGAGTCAGCGAATGATCACGCCGATGACTTAGCGGGGTTGGACTCGCAAATGGCTGCGGATGCCCTTGCCGCTCGCTATGAACCGATAATCGCACCGCTTGGGAATCGACCGCGAGTGATTGCGCAGCTAGGGCAAAGTTTGGATGGACGCATTGCCACAGCAACGGGCGAGTCACATTTTGTGACTGGCTCGGCTGATCGAACCCACTTGCACCGATTACGGGCCCTAAGTGATGCGGTTCTGATCGGTGCGGGCACTTTAGTTGCGGATGATCCGCAGTTAACGGTGCGCGCGGTTTCTGGGCCTAATCCAACGCGGATTATTGTGGCTAACTGTGCATCCCTGCCCGCTAAGCTTAGGGTGTTTACCGATGGCGCCGCACCGACGTGGTGTATTGGCCCGCTCGATCTGAGTCACGCCGGTGTGGATCGCTGGTTTGATTTTCAGCCAGCCAACCCCGCCACTATGATAAGCGCCCTAGCTAAGGCGGGGATTAAGCGTTTGTTGGTCGAGGGTGGGGCGAGAACCGTATCGGCCTGGCTGGCGGCGGGCTTAGTGGATTATCTCTACTTAACGATAGCGCCGATTATTATCGGTTCAGGTCCGCGAGGATTAGAGCTGCCAGCAATCGATCAGTTGGATGCGGCCCTTAGGCCTGCGGTGCGCCGTTTTACGCTGGGGGAGGATACGCTTTATCGGCTGAATTTTAACGCCGAATAAGCGCAATCACTCCGGGCAAACTGGCAATTAAGCTAAGTCCACCATAAAGGATGGCAGCCGTTACCCCCTCAGCGGCAGCCAAACCGGCCAGTGGCCAGAGCACCGCCGCAGCGCCCTCACGCAAACCCCAACCCCCTAGGCTGAGTGGGATCAACATAGCGAAAAGCACCAAAGGTATTAAGCCTAACCAAATCACAGGTGAGCCCATGGCAGCGCTTGCCATTAAGCAACAGGCGAAAACGCCAATATAGCTTGTCGCGACAAGTACGGATGCACCCATCTGCAGGGGCAGCACCCGCCATTGCAATAATCCCTGCTCTAGCGCCTGCCACCAATTCGGCGCCCATCGCTTCAGGCTCGTTACACTGAGAAAGCCAGTGCTAATCAGCCCGATAGTGGCCAGTCCAAGCACGAATGCGGGCGGGAGCGCGGGTCGCCAAGGTGCGATCAGCCATGCCCCAAGTGCGATCAGAACCATGGCGAGTTGGCCAGAAAACCGCTCAATAATGACCGCTTGAAAAGCTGGGCTGCGTTGGGTTAAAGACTGGCCATGACGCCAAGCACGTTGGGCATCGCCTAAAACACCCCCTGGCAATACTTGATTGACTAGTGTTCCGAGGTAGTACTCACGGAGTGCGGTTCCGCGTTTGAGCTCAAGTCCGAGCTGATGGGCTGTATAGCGCCAGCGCCATGCGGATAGAACGACTTGGGCCACGCTAAGCAGTAGTGCAAGAAATAGCCATTCATAGCGCAGGTGGCTTAAGCGCTGCAGCACATCAGTGCCGAACTGCGCTATGACAAAGCCAATCAACCCAAGGCTAATTCCAAACCGAATTATGCGCGACATGGCAAGGCAAGAATATCCCGATGACCCACGCGAAAGTGGGTCTGTGTATGCTGTGATTGACGTTGTGCAAACCAATGGTTGATACGCTCGATCTGTGTCGGTGCCTGATCGATCGCTGCGTCATACCAGCCGTTTAGCGTGGCTTGTTGCAAAGCCATTTGATCAGGACCTAGATTCCAATCGCTTGCGCGCTCCATTACCTCAAAGCCTGCTTTGGCAAACGCATCGACGGTGTATCTGGTCGCATCCGGCCCAAGCGCTTGGCCCATGTCTTTTGCACCCCGCTGATGGGCGTTAATGAGTTGCTCTATCCAAGCATCATCCGGGTGCGTTGGGCGCAATGAAATTTCCCCATCAAAGGTGAGCGCAAAAAGCACTGGCAAACGGTGTTTGCTGCAATAGCCTACGAATTGATCAATCCAATCTGAGCTGACCAAATCAAGCAGTGCCGAGGCGGTAATAAGATCAGTGCGAAATGGCTTGGCAAATAGTGCATATAAATCACTTTGCCATTCGGTTATCTGAATGCGTCGGTCACTCGCGCTCGTTAATAAGAAGTCAGCGATTTTCTCTCGTGCGCTGGCAAGTAGACCGCTGTCATGATCGAGTAGCGTCCAATGCTGCTCACGTGCAGTGAGCTGCGGGGCTAAGTAGCGAACATTACTGCCCGTCCCACTGCCAAGATCAAGAATATTTAATGCTTGATCAGGACCGAGATAGGCCGTGAGCGCATGGAGGCATTGCATTGCTCTGGCCGTGTGATCAGCGGGTTCACGCAGCGTGAGCCATTGACTAGCAAATTCCTCAGGCATGGGCGTTGATGCGCTTTAAAGCGTCATTAAAGTTGCCAACGCGGACGGGCCAATCATGGAGATGAGCGCGTGCTGCCATCGCGCCAGCGCGGAGTTTTTGGCGTAAATCGGGGTCTGCTAATACGCGATGAAGTGCCTCATGAAGGGCGTGCTCATCCGCATTCGCAACCCATAATCCCGCCCCATCAGGCAGGGTATCGGGTAGTGCACCGGCATCGGTTGTGATCACTGGAATACCGCGAGCAACCGCTTCGGTAACGACCATGCCGTACCCCTCATAGCGCGATGGTAGAACGAATACATCGGTTTTTGTCCATATCCGCTCAAGCGGCTCACGCGCTAAAGCCCCGGTGATTTTTATTCGTGGCTCAAGTCCATAGTGGCTGACTTGCTCGCGCCGGGCTTGGGCAAAAGCCGGATCCAGATCATCAGCACCTACCAGCCAAGCGTTCCAGGGCAGGGCGGTAAGTGTTTTTAATGCCTCGATGAGTCGATCTTGGCCTTTGCGCTCGATTAATGCACCAAGGCACAGCAGTTCGACGCGTTTGCGTTTGTGTTGTGGCGATAATGGCGCAGGCGCACAGCCAGGCGGAACGACAGAGACAGGGCCATGATAAAGATCAAGCCTCGGCAATCGTCGAGCGGTAAATGCGCTGGTGGTGATAACCCCATTAACTAAGCGAAGCGCCTCGCGTTCGCTCGCGTGTCGCCTCGCAGCCGTCTGTTTGTCTAGGCCGGTTTCATCGGTGAGTGGATGATGGATTAAGGCAATCAGGCAAAGCCGCTTTGCATGTGGTTGAAAACAGGCCGGCCATCCGCCGAGCACGAGTCCATCGACGATGACTTGACTGGCATCAGGCAGACTATCTAGGCACTGGGTAAGCATCGCCTGTGCCGTTTCATCTGGTCCGGGAAAATCCCCTGGCAACTCATGCACGTTCACGCGTAAGCCCCTGTCGCGCAGTCCGGTGATCATAGCGCGGTCATAGCGGCTACCCCCGGTTGGCCGATCAATCGACCCGGGAATAAGAAAGTCATACACGCTCACGCTATCAATGATCGCTCATAGCTGGCTGAAGCCACATGGGATTCATTAAGGGTAATGCGCAAATGCTCTAACCTTTGAGCTGACTCACCTAATTCGCCGGCGTGTATGGCCTCGACGAGGGCATCAGCGATGTGGCTTGCGAGAAATTCGGTGGTGGTATTAACGCCACTGAACTCAGCCATATCGTCAAGATTTTTTAAGTGATAGCGACTCAAAATTTGCCGTAATACCTCGGTTGCAAGAGCAATATCGACAACAACGCCAGCATGATCGAGTTGGCTGCGAGAAAATTCGGCATCGGTAACGTAAGTTGCTCCATGCAGGGCTTGGGCTGGGCCAAAACTCTCGCCTCGGAAGCTGTGAGCGATCATGAAATGCTCACGGACGCGAATGCTATACATTAGGACTCCTCGTATCGAATGCGTTGGCATAGGCCTTGGCCATGAGCCAATTGACCCATTGTTTCAGGCAGCGCGGTAAAATCACTCTCGCCATCAATGAGTTCATCCCATTGTGGCTGAGTGGCGAGTAGGTCTAGGGCTTTTTGCATGCGTCGGCGGTAATTCCAGCGCGGCTGCATTGAGGGGGGAATGCCACCAACTTGGCTTGAGCGCAAGGTTAGTCGACGCGAGTGAAAGTGCTCGCCTAGAGACAGACTCACCGAACGGTCTCCATACCAACTCACTTCAATAACACGGGCCTCATCGCCGGCCAGCTCGAGGGCAAGCGCAAGGCCTTGCTCGCTTGCACTGCTATGAATAACCACATCAGCCTCGTCTGTTGCTTGGTTGGGCATAACAAAAGGCACGCCAAGGGCGTTTGCTACAGCCTCTCGGGCTGGATTGATATCGATAAGTTCAACATCGGCCCCCGGTATTGCCTGACATATCGCGGCAATGAGACAGCCAACCACACCACCACCAATTACCCGGACTTTTTCGCCAGGTTGTAATGCAGCGTCCCAGCACGCATTAAGGGCCGTTTCGGTGTTGGCAGCGAGTATGGCGCGCTCCGGAGGGAGCTTGGCGGGGAGCAAAAACGCGTTGGCAATCGGTAGATGGTAATAGCTCTCATGCGGATAGAGAGCAAAAATGACTCTCCCTTGCCACTCACTGGGTCCGTGTTCAACCTGGCCAACGTTGGCATAGCCGTACTTAATGGGACCCGGAAATTCGCCTTCTTGAAATGGCGCTCGCATGCGTTGGTATTGGTTAGACGGGACTTCTCCGCGCCAAATAAGTGCTTCGGTGCCACGGCTTATGCCGCTGTAGAGTGTTTTAATAGCAAGTGTATCGGCCGTTGGCGCTGTTAACGTTCGTGCTCGTATCTCGCCTTTTCCGGGAGCAAGAATCCAAAAGGCATGACTGAGACGCTCGGTCATCATCTGAGTGGCTCCTGACTGACTGCTAGACTGGCCAATAACGCAAACTAGGATGGCAGGAGAGTAGCATTGGTTCCGGCTTATGCCATGCAAAAGGCAAAATTTACGTTACCTGATTTACTTGTTGCCGCGATTGGTTTGGCAGCGGCAGCCGGTGGCTTACGGATTGCGTTTGCGCTACCGATGAGTGTGTTGCTGGTGTCATTAGGAGGGTTCTTGGTTTTCGCCTTGGTGCTTATCTGGCATCAGGGCGCACAGGCACTAACCCCAGCGGATCGAGTGACATTAGGCCGCGGTGTGCTCGTGATTTTACTTGTAGGTTTGATGCCGGCGGCTGATTGGTTCGTGCTCGAGCCAGGTTTACTGTTCGCACTCGCTCTAGCCGCTGTATTGCTCGATGGTGTTGATGGGGCAGTCGCTCGGCGTTTTCGCTGTGCAACGGCAAAGGGCGCGCGTTTTGATATGGAGCTTGATGCGGTGCTGCTATTAGTGCTTTGCATTTGGCTTTTTCTCATTGAGCGTGCGGGCCCTTGGGTGCTTGCTATTGGCGCGTGGCGGTATGGCTTTATTTTAGCGGGCCAATGGCGAGCGTCGTTGCGCTCAGATTTATCTCCATCACAGCGCCGGCGAATTATTTGTGCAATTCAAGGTATTGGCTTGGTGCTCTGCCTCGCACCGAGTTTTCCAGTCGCTTGGGTGCCAGCGCTTGCGCTTACGTTGCTATTGTTATTGAGCGTTTCGTTTATTCTCGATATGCGGGCACTATGGTAGTCACAGCCTAAGTAAGGAGCGCTAGTATGCGATTTCTCAGTTTCTTTTTAACTGCCCTGTTAGCGCTGCCTTATGCCGCAACGGCATCGGCAGCGCCAGAGCGTTTTGTCCTTGATCCAAGCCATGTGAGCATTGGCTTTCTCATCGGCCATGCTCAGTTTGCTCAAGTCCTTGGGCAATTTACCGAGGTGAGTGGTGAGTTTAGCTATGATTCGGAAACTCAGACCTTACACTCAGGCACGGTTGAAGTGCGGGCAACGAGTGTATTTACCGGTCATCAAGAGCGCGATAATCATGTCCGTGATGATGATTTCCTCGCCACTGAAGATCATCCACTCATTCGCTTTGAAGCGACTGATTATTCGCCCACCAGCAAGACGCAAGGCGTGCTTAGTGGTGAGTTGAGTTTGCGCGGAAAAACGCGCCCGCTGAGTTTGGATTTGACATTGAATCGTCGTGGCGATCATCCAATCGGCGGTGCCGATACGCTAGGCGGCTCTGCGCGTGGGCACATTTTTCGGAGTGAATTTGGAATGGAATATGCACTTGAAGGTGAGCTAGTGAGCGATAAAGTGGCGCTCATTATTGAGTTCGAGGCGATTCGTGAGGAGGGTTAATGCCTAACCCTTCAAGCGTTGCCCGCCCACGAATAGGACTAGCCCTTGGCGGTGGTGCCGCGCGTGGATGGGCGCACATGGGCGTGATTCGGGCATTACATGAAGCAGGCATTAAGCCGGATATTGTGGCGGGCACGTCAGTCGGCGCTATTGTTGGGGCGATGTTTTGCAGTGGTCATTTAGAGGCTTTTGAGGGTTGGGTGCGCGATCTAACCCGACGTGATGTGATCGGGTATATGGATTTTGCCCTCGGTAATGGAGGTTTTATCCAAGGCCGACGCCTGATGGAGCGATTTCATGAAGCCTTTGGCGTGCAGCGCTTTGACGCCTTGGCACTTCCTTTGGGCGTTGTCGCTACCGATTTATATAGCGGCCAAGAGCGCTGGCTGCAGAAGGGTGATTTGGCGACTGCGGTCAGAGCGTCGATGGCATTGCCGGGGCTTTTTACACCGGTGCAAGTGAATGCTGAATGGCTTGTCGATGGCGGGTTAGTGAATCCGGTCCCGGTCTCGCTCTGTCATGCAATGGGTGCAGATCGGGTGATTGCGGTCAATTTGAATGACGGATTGCTGGGTCGACGTATTCAATCGCCAATCGAAAAGAGCGCCTCACAGGCTAGCACAGCGTCGGCGGAAGACAGCGAAGGAGGTTGGCTGCATTGGCTTTCCGCTGGCTTTAAAGACCGTGCCGAAGCGTTGCAGGCACAATTTCGTCGAGGCAGTGAGCAAACCAGCCCTGGCGTTTTTGATGTGATCGCAACAGCAGTCAATGTTATGCAGGATCGAATCACCCGTAGCCGAATGGCAGGCGATCCACCGGATTTACTGATTAGCCCACAGCTTGCCGAGATTGGCTTGCTTGAAATGCACCGTGGCGCGGAAATCATTGAAGAAGGCTATGCCAGTGTTCAGCGCATGGATGCGGCGATTGCCGCTTTTCGCGCGCATTAACTACTCGATCAGTGCGGCGATATGACCGAGCACCGGCCACGCCAGTAACATTTGTGCAAAACGCACGGTGGGCGGGCGAGCTGGGTCGCTGTGATGCGTTCCGGCCGGCGAATCGAGTCCGGCAAACGCACAAATTTCCTGCTCCAATGTCGCAAGCGCGGCAGGGGGCATGTGGCCATCGACGTGCAGGACATTAACGGTCTGCTGCTCTAGCTGACTGGGCACGGTGGCTAGCATAAAGGGCATGGCGGGGTTGCGCGTCATGTTGTTGAGATCCACCGGGAAATAAAGGGCAGGCTGATCGGGATCGCCGGGCTTAACAATCACCTCAAGGTGATAGCAGGTCTCGGGGAGTTCGGTGGCGAGCTGTCCGGGCGCAAGCCGACCCAGTTCGCTTGGGTGAATACGCAGGACAACGTCAGCGTGAGTTTGTTGTTGCGCAATCCATTGTTGGTAATGATGGGCGCGCCTTGCGATCTCATGTTCCGCCTCGGCATCCGCATAGCCACGTTCTTGGGTGTCGCGTTGATGCTTCCAGGCATGTTTGACCGCGGCATCGGTGTCGACATAAATCGAAAAATCCAACAGTGCTTGGAATTCGGAGTAGAGCGTGTGCAAGCCCTCGACAACGATAATCGGTGTCGGTGTGTGCTGCCGTGGCGGCTGAAAGCAGCCTTGAGTGTGATCATAGATGGGGATCTGAACGGATTCCCCTGCGCGCAGAGCGGTTAAGTGCTCGACTGCCTGTGCAAGATGATTTGCTTTAGGGTCAAGTGGTGAGCGTCCGCTAGCTCGGCGTGTCGCGCGATCTTCAGCGTGATAGCCATCAAGGCTGATTTGACTCACCAATGTCTGCCCAAGTAGCCACTCAATGCCCTTGGTGTAAGTGGACTTGCCACTTCCACTATCCCCAGCAACACCGATAACAATCGGCTTTCCGTGAACGCGCAAGCGCTCACAAAGCGTGCTGGTGTCAGCAGACGGAGGGCCTGAGCCCCGACTTTTTTGCATACGCGTCCTTTAACTGGTGAATGCCAACAATCGCCTGAATCTGGTAGCTAGTTTGCGCTGCACAAGCACGTGGGTCGACCCCGATGTGAATGATGTCAGCCCCAACAGTTGCTCTAACTGCGTCTGCCGGTTAGCTTCAGTCACAGGAAAAAGGAGATTTTATGGCCATCAAAACCACCGACCTCTGTGATGAACACACTGATGTGCTACGCATTATGGCGCCGTTATTTGGCAACTATGGCGGCCGCCATGGGTTTGCCGGTGAGATCCAGACCGTTAAGACATTTGAAGATAATAGCTGCGTGGCTAATGTACTCGATACCCCGGGTGAGGGCCGCGTATTAGTCGTCGATGGAGCTGGCTCACTACGCTGCGCGCTGCTTGGTGATCAGCTTGCCGCCAAGGCGCGTGATAATGGCTGGAGTGGATTGCTTATTTATGGCTGCGTGCGTGATTCGGCAGATCTAGCAGATTTGGATGTGGGTATTAAAGCGCTTAACACCCATCCTTGCCGAAGTCATAAAGGCGGCGCTGGTGAAATCGGCGTTGTGGTTACTTTTGCAGGTGTCACCCTTAAGCCCGGGGAGTGGCTTTGCGCTGATCGCGATGGAATTGTAGTCGCAAGCGAACCGCTCGCCTGAGTTGATGGTGGTCCAATATAGTGAATCAGTTCGTTTGGACCGGTGGTTGTGGGCGGCAAGATTTTTTAAAACTCGGCGCTTAGCCACTGAAGCCATTCAAGCTGGAAAAATTACGCTTGATGGTGTGCGCGGAAAACCTGGGCGCGCAGTTAAGCCTGGACAGCGGCTGACGATCCGCAAAGGCGCCATTCACTTTGAGATTGAAGTTAAAGGGCTAGCGGAACAACGCGGTCCTGCATCGGTTGCCGAAGCGCTTTATCGAGAAACACCAGAGAGTCTAGTCAAGCGCGAGCGCCAGCGTGCGGAATGGCAGGCGGCAAAGGCTGCGCAGCCAAGGCCTGATCATCGTCCTGATCGCCGCGATCGGCGCCGGTTGTCGGCATTCAAACGTGGCGGTGAAGATTAATCTGGAGTATCGATTCCAACTGAATAACCAGCGGATTGAACACCGGCAATCGCGCATTCTTCATCCGCATCTGAGGTGTCACCGCTGACACCAACAGCGCCAATTGCTTGGTCGTTCTCGATGATAAGCACGCCGCCTGGAACACTAATAAAGCGACCCTCAGAAGCCGCGGCGACGCCGCTGATAAACGCCTCACGGCCTTGGTTACGCTCGCCAATCGTGCGACTCGAAATGCCAATCCCCAATGCGCCCCAGGCTTTGCCTTGGGCAACCTGATGGCGGACCACACCGGATCCATCTTCACGCGCCATCGCGATTAAATGACCACCACTATCAAGGACAACAGCGGTGAGCGGCATAAACTCGCGCTTACGGCCATGGGCCAAGGCAGCATCAATTATGCCTTGCGCCTTTTTAAGAGATAAAGCGCAATGCAGGGGGAAAACAGTACTTTTGGGCACAACAAGCTCCTATTTGGTTTGACCCGGTGGTTTGGATAATACAGAGGCGAGCGTGGATTGGCATCTGTGTTCGCTTAAGTAATCGGCTATGAAACGCCCGGTATGAGAGTCTGGGTGACGGCTGGCTTGTTCTGGAGTGCCTTGAACGACGATGCGCCCACCGGCTTCACCCCCCTCAGGACCAAGGTCAATTAGCCAATCTGACTCTGCTAATAGATCAAGATTATGCTCAATGACGACAACCGTATGGCCGGCATCGACAAGGCGATGCAAGACCCGGATTAACCGTTCAACATCGGCAATATGCAAGCCAACGGTGGGCTCATCTAAAATGTATAGCGTGTTTGGTTGGCGGCCGCGACCCGTGTCTGGTCTTGCTTTGGCAAGCTCACTGACAAGTTTAATGCGCTGTGCCTCGCCGCCGGAAAGCGTTGGGCTTGGCTGGCCAAGTGTGAGATAGCCCAAACCGGTGTCATGCATAAGGCGGAGCGCATGATGAATCCGTGGGTGGACTGAAAAGAAATCAACCGCGCTCTCAATGTCCATATTTAGCACCTCACCAATTGAGCAACCACGCCATTTCACCGCTAGAGTTTCGGCGGTAAAGCGTTGGCCGTGACAAGCCTCACACGGAACCGTGACATCCGGCAGGAAATTCATTTCAATGCGCCGCATACCCTGGCCTTCACATTCTGGGCAACGGCCCTCTCGCGTATTAAAGGAAAATCGTCCTGCGCCGTAGCCGCGAATACGCGCCTCTTCGGTTTGTGCGAACAGCTGGCGTATATCGTCGTATAGGCCAACATAGGTCGCTGGGCAGGAGCGTGGTGTTTTACCAATAGGGGTTTGGTCTACTTCAAGAATGCGATCAATAGACTCAGCACCGCTCAGGCGACGAACCCCAGTCAGCGTGGCATTTGGGTCACCGTCGCGGCCAAGTCGACGGGCAAGATTGCTGTGCAGGACTTCCCGAATCAATGTGCTTTTACCCGACCCCGAAACGCCGCTCACGCCGGTCAAACAGGCAAGCGGAATTCGGACATTAACGCGTTGAAGGTTATTAGCATCAGCGCCTTTGAGCGTGATGGCACTGGCTTTGTGAGGATCACGGCGCTTTCCAAGAAGTGGGTGTTGCAATGGCTGAGTGAGAGCGCGTCCAGTCACTGAGTTGGGGTTATCGAGTAAATCTTGCAGGCTGCCCTCCGCAACAATCTGACCACCGCGCACACCCGCGCCTGGGCCTAAGTCGATAACATGTTCAGCACGCCGAATGGTGTCCTCATCGTGCTCGACTACCACCAATGTATTGCCTTTTTGTTCTAATGCAGTGAGCGTATCGAGGAGCATTTGATTATCTCGGGCATGCAGGCCAATGGTTGGCTCATCGAGGATGTAGCAAACCCCTTGGAGATTTGAACCAAGCTGAGCGGCAAGCCGAATCCGTTGGGCTTCGCCACCGGAGAGTGTAGGGGCCGCACGATCTAGGCTGAGGTAATCGAGTCCAACCGAACGCAAAAACCCAAGCCGTCCGTGCAGCTCAGTGAGAACATCCCGGGCCACGGCGGCCTCACGGCCCGCTAAAGTGACGTCCTTGAAAAACTGATCGGCCTCGGCGACGGATAATCCCCCGTAATGCGCAATGCCGTGATCAAGAAAACGCACAGCGAGTGCTTCGGGACGGAGACGATGGCCATGACAGCTTGGGCAGCGGCGGCGTACCTCAGCCTCACTGCCGCGCCATTGTGATTCTTCACCGGTTTGCTCGTGATCAAACCCTTGGATCAGCCTGCCGGTGCCATAGCAGCTTGGACACCAGCCATGGCGGGTGTTGTAAGAGAAAAGCCGTGGGTCAAGTTCAGCAAAGCTACGAGCACAGCCGGGACAGGCGCGTTTTGTTGAAAATAACGTGGTCTCCCCGGTGTGATCAGCCACCTTAACTTGACCGCGACCGTAGGCAAGCGCTTGCTTAAGTGCTTCATTAAGCGATTTTTCGGTCGCTGGATCTGGCGTGATTTTACCGATCGGTAAATCAATATCATGCTCTTGGTAGCGATCTAATCGAGGCCAGTCATCAGTGGGCTGATCGACGCCATCGACGCATAATGTCGCAAAGCCCTTGCTTGCCGCCCATTGCGCGAGATCGGTGTAATAGCCTTTGCGTGCAACAATAAGTGGCGCAAGCAAGCGAGTGGGTTGGCCGCGATGTTGTTTAACTAGGTGGGCGGCAATCGACTCGCGGCTTTGCTCGCTAATGGGCAAATCACAATCTGGGCAGTACTGCGTGCCGAGTTTGACGAACAAAAGCCTTAAAAAGTGATGCAACTCTGTGAGTGTTGCCACCGTGCTCTTATGACCACCGCGACTGGTGCGCTGTTCAATCGCGACTGTCGGTGGGATACCATAGACTGCATCCACATCAGGCCGCGCCGCGGGCTGGACAAACTGTCGGGCATAGGCATTGAGTGACTCTAGGTAGCGACGCTGGCCCTCATTGAAAATAATGTCAAAAGCCAGCGTGCTTTTGCCAGAGCCAGATAATCCGGTGATCACTGTTAAACGCTCATGAGGAATTCTCAGATCAATACCGCGTAAATTATGCTCACGGGCTTGCCAGACTTGTATGGCCCGGTCCCGCGGTGGCGGCTCGGCGATCTCTGCCACAGAAGCGGTCTGATCGCCTGGGGTGTTACGTGCGCTCTGATAACGGGCTAAGGCCTGGCCGGTGTGGCTATCGGGTAATGCCATTAATGTCTCTGGTGGGCCAACGCCCATTAATGCACCGCCACCATCGCCGCCTTCAGGGCCTAGGTCGATAAGCCAATCGGCTGCCATCATTACATCTAGGTTATGCTCGATTAGGATGACTGAGTGACCCGCATCAATCAGTCGCTCCAATGCGGTGAGCAAAACACGAATATCTTCAAAATGAAGTCCCGTGGTGGGCTCATCCAATAAAAATAATTTATGCCCGCCGCGGCGCTTACTCGCTTTGGCCAAGTGCCCGGCCAATTTAAGCCGTTGCGCCTCGCCCCCGGAGAGCGTTGGTACCGGTTGGCCTAAAGGCATATATCCCAAACCAACGGCGGCTAAGGGCTCTAAGCCGCGAAGAACATCGGGCGCATCCGCAAAAAAAGCCCGTGCTTCATTCACGGTCATTTCAAGGCAATCGGCAATAGTGGCTGGCAGGCGATCACAATCGCTCGCCGGTGGCAGCCGGACCTCAAGCACTGTGTCCCGATAACGCCGGCCGTCACAGCTCGGGCAGCGCAAATAAACGTCGGATAAAAACTGCATCTCGACGTGTTCAAAACCATTGCCACCGCAGGCCGGACAGCGCCCGGCGCCGGCATTAAAGCTAAAGGTTCCCGCCGTATAGCCGCGCTCTTTGGCAAGCGGCTCGCGAGCAAACGCTTTTCGGATTGGGTCAAAAGCGCCGACATAGCTAGCAGGATTTGAACGTGTGGTCCGTCCAATTGCCGATTGGTCGACTAAAATGACCTCATCAATAGACTCAGTGCCTGTGAGACTGGCATGTGCACCGGGTTGATCAACGGCCTCACCCATGGCTTTGCGCAAACCGCGATAAACAATCGACTCCAACAGCGTGGATTTGCCCGATCCTGATACACCGGTCAGGCAGACCATACGGTGGAGGGGTAAGTGCACATCAATATCGCGCAAATTATGCTCACTGGCTCCGTGCACGCTAAGCCAATGCTCAGGCGCGGGCCGGTCATTGCGAGCATTGGCAATGACGTGACGTTCGCCACGCAAATAGGCGCCTGTTAATGATTGGGTATCGCTAAGAAGCGCATTTGGTGTTCCGTTGAATACAATGTGCCCCCCGGCGCGGCCGGGCCCCGGCCCAATATCAATAATTCGGTCAGCGGCTCTAATAATATCGGGATCATGTTCGACCACTAACAGGGTGTTACCGACATCGCGTAACCGGTGCATGACGGTAGTAATACGCTCAATATCGCGCGGATGCAGGCCAATGCTCGGCTCATCCAAAACAAACAGCGTATTCACCAACGAAGTGCCCAAGGCGGTGGTTAGATTAATGCGCTGGACTTCACCACCTGAGAGCGTGCGTGATTGTCGCTCTAGGGTGAGATAGCCCACGCCAACCTGCTGGAGAAAGCCCAGCCGAGCTCTAATCGCATCCAGCAAAACCGGAACGGCTTGATCAAGCGGTGGCGCTAGTGTGAGTTGCGCAAAAAATGCCGCGGTTCGGTTAAGTGGCAGGCTCATGAGGTCATGCATATTTAACCCCGGCAAGCCGTGAAAACGCTCACTCTCAAGCGTGCTGCCGCGGGGGCGATGACGGGCCTTAAAAGGCATGGCATCAGCGGCTTCAGCATGCCCACCTAAGCGCCAGAGCAGCGCCTCGGGCTTTAGTCGCGCGCCATCACAATCAGGGCATAAGTCATAGCTTCGGTATTTTGATAACAGCACGCGGACATGCATGCGATAGCTTTTGGCTTCTAGCCAGTCAAAAAAACCGCGCACTCCATACCATTGCGATCGGCCGCTACCTTCCCCGTTAATCACCCAGTTTTTATCGTCGGCCGGCAAATCCTCCCAAGGGATATCCGTTGCGACGCCATGTTGGCGCGCATGACGCATCAGGTCTTTTTGGCATTCAGCGGATTTGCCGGATTGCCAAGGGCGTATGGCGCCGTTGGCAAGGCTTTTACGTGGATCAGGAATCACCAATCCATAATCAATGCCCATCACCCGGCCAAACCCACGGCAGGTCTCGCAGGCGCCAAAGGGGGAGTTGAACGAAAATAAACTGGGCACAGGATCGCGATAATGCCGATCGCAATCGGGACAATGCAGCGTTTGTGAAAACCGATGTTCAGCCATTGGCTCACGTGCTTCATTAAGCGACTCGATCAGCATCTGCCCGCGGCCGTGGATAAACGCCGTCTCAATGGCTTCGATTAACCGATCACGGCGTGATGCATCGACCCGCAATCGATCTTGGATGACACGCAGGGTTGTGGCATTTTGCCGAACAATTCGGGTATAACCCTGTCGCTCGAGCAGGGCGCGCATTTCGGTTTCGTCATAGCTTTCAGGAATGGCTAGTTCAAACGCTACAATGATGCGCTGATCAGGGCAGCGACTTTGCAATCGCGCGTAAACGCCATCGGCACTATCCCGGGTTACTTCACAGCCGCAGCCACCGCAGTAAAGTCGGGCAGCGCGCGCAAACAACAGCTTTAAGTGGTCGGCCAACTCGGTCATCGTGCCGACTGTTGAGCGAGAGGTGCGTACTGGGTTGGTTTGATCAATGGCAATTGCTGGCGGAATGCCTTGAACACGATCAGTGGCTGGACGATCCATGCGATCGAGAAATTGTCGGGCATACGGAGAGAATGTCTCAACGTAGCGGCGTTGACCCTCGGCATAAATGGTGTCAAAGGCCAGAGAGGATTTACCGGATCCGGAAACACCTGTAATCACGGCCAATTCACCGGTTGGCAGATCTAAATCGAGGTTGCGCAGGTTATTTTGGCGCGCGCCGCGAATGCGGATGCAGTCATTACTCATCGCTTATGCTCAGTCCCTGTTGAATGCTTTTGCGTAGTTCTGCCAATGCCTCACGCCAACCTGCCGTGCCGGCGGCGGTGGTTATGCTGGCCGTATCAAGGGGATTCGCTACGGCTGTTCTTAGTAACTGTTGTTGTCTAGAGGATAATCGACTAGCGGCCCCGGATTGTGCAAGCCATCGTTTGAGAGCGCCATGGCTATCCAATAACCGCCGCTGGCCGGTTGCAAATGTATGCAAATCCAATCGATCAATGTCAGCGGGCTGTGGTGAGGGCAGATCCTGCATGAGGTGTCTTATCTGCTCCTGAGGCCAACGCGCAAGCGAGTGCTCGGCTTGATCGGGTAAATGTACAGCGAGTCGATGCCGTGCATCGGTAAAAAGCGCTCTACCTGCTTGGCTTAAGCCCTCCAGCATAATCACCGCATGCGATCCACTGCGCGGATCTAAGCGATTGCCAACACGCACGCACTTCAATCCTGTTTGTTGCCAGAAGTCGAGCAACTCAGCGCTTGCACCAAAGCTTGTGCCAAGCCAATCGAGCTTTTTACTGACCGCCAGCTCGCGCGCCGCTGCTATAAGCGCAAGACCGATGCCGCAGCGGCGCTGATCTGGGTGAACGGCAATGCGCTGGATACGCAGGCCCTTTTGCATGGCCGCTTGAGATATTCCCGCGTGGAAGGTCAGTGACTGAGCAATCAAATGACCGGCCGGACGTCGCTCGCCTCGATATATTTGTTCAGTCAGTGTAGCGCTAAAGCCACCTTCGGGGCGCGAAATACTCACGCCCACGACCTGGTCGTCTACCCAAGCGCTATGGATGATAATTTCTGGATCATCGAGGAGTTGGCGCAAATCACGTGGTCGTGTTTGGTAGTGCGCGGCGACAAGGTGAGCAAATACGGGCTCAAGACGCTGCTCATGATTGGCGAGGCTCGCCGCGGCTTCAATTTGAATGCGAATAGGGCCTGACCTAAATTGGGGGTTAATGGCGGGAGGCTCTGCCCTTAATAGTAAAAGCTGATCAGTAAATTGCTCGAGCGGGTCGTGTGCCGGAAAGCGCAGCGGTTGATGCAGGCTCAGGCGAATCAAATCGACACCCTGTTGCTCGAGCGCTTTGGCCAGGCGTAGGGTCAAACCGCGGCCGCTTCCCTCATAGCCATGCACGGTGCCAGTCAGCACACAATGCGGATTGCCGTTAAGACATTGGTGGATAACGCCTAGGGGCAAAGCGGCAGCCTCATCAATCATTAACAGAGAGTGGTGTGGTTGGATGTGCTCTGGCGGTAAAAATTCCGGCATGGCCGCTCCTGCATGGGCGGCAACGCTAGCAAGGGCTGCCCGGGATGGGCCACTAACCCGAATGCTGTCATTTTTTAGTGTTTTTATCGCCATTCCTAATGCCGCTGATTTGCCCCGACCGCGATCAGCGCTAATGAAGATCACGCTGGGGGCTCGGCGTTTGGGTAACTGAGTGATGGCATCGATCACGACTTGCTGTTCAGCGTTGGGGATCGCTTTATCGGGCTGCGGTTGTGGGTCGGGCTTAATGGCGGCAATGGGGGTGCGCTCGAATGGCTGATCAGCATTCATTACTTCCACGAAAGGGGCCGTTTGCAGATGCCGTATCAAGCGCTTAATAAAGCCAGTATTTAGATCCGTAGATACCAATCCATCGCTCAGCCAAGGTGGTGGGTAGGAGTCGGTAATGCTCAGCCAATTGGCTGGCGCAGGGGTCATCATAATTAACGCACCGCCACCAATAATCGCGCCGCTTACTGCGCCAAATTCGTCTGGATCAAGACCTTGATGAGCATCGATTACGCCTGCTTGCCGTGTTTGGCCTAGTTGCCGCCGGGCATGAGCGCCGGGCACGTCAAGCCAGGCGATGGATGATGTTTTACAATCGCGTAGGAGATTGCGAGCGGCCCGTTGGCAGTGGGTATGGCGGCCATAAATCCAAATGAGCCGACGCGTGCTTGATGTGCTCATTGGTAGCCAGCCGCCTGGAGGTGGAATAAGCGCGCATAGCGGCCATCGGCAGCGAGTAAACTTGAGTGATTGCCGCGCTCGATAATGCGTCCTTGCTCAATGACCACGATTTCATCGGCAATGCGTACAGTCGAAAAACGGTGCGAGATCAAAATTGCCATGCGCGCTCGGGTCAATGCGCTAAAGTGCGCAAATATCTCTGCCTCGGCACCCGCATCCATGGAGGCGGTGGGCTCATCTAAGACTAAAATATCAGCGGCTTCACGCATAAATGCACGGGCCACAGCAACCTTTTGCCATTGCCCACCCGATAGCTCACGACCATCTTTAAACCAGCGTCCAAGTTGAGCGTGATATCCCCCGGGAATACGATCGATAAAACTATTAGCTAGGCTTTTTTCGGCTGCACGTTGCCAACGAGCTTCATCATTAAAGTGGCGAACATCGCCCGCGCCAATATTCTCGCCCACCGGCAGTTGGTAGCGCATAAAGTCCTGAAAAATAATGCCAATGCGCGCACGTAATGCATCAGCGCTCCAGTCACGTAAATCCGTTCCATCCAACATAATCCGGCCTTGGTTGGGTGCGTAAAGGCCAGCCAATAGCTTAATCAGGGTGGTTTTCCCTGAGCCGTTGTCACCGACAAGCGCTAAGCTATGTCCGGGGGATAGATGGAGAGAGATATTAGAGAGGGCATTGTCTGCTGTTCCGGGGTAGCGAAAGCTGACAGATTCAAAGCGTAAGCCATCACCCGGTCGAGCGCCTTCGGTTATCTCGCCTTGGCCAACGCTAATGGGCTGCTCAAGGTATTCATACAGATTGGATAGATAAAGGTTGTCCTCGTACATGCCACTAATGGCGGTAAGGCTTGCACTCACCGCACTTTGGCCTTGTCTAAACACCGCCAAGTACATGGTCATCTGGCCAAGCGTAATGCCGCCATTCACCGTACTCAGCACAATCCACGCATAGGTTGCATAGAACGCCAGGGTGGAGAAAAGGCCGAGTGCAAATCCCCAAATATCTCGACGAAGTGTGAGCCGGCGATCTTCGCGATAAAGGCGAGCAAAGATATTCCGATACCGCTCGAGCAATAACGGGCCAAGGCCGAATAACTTCACCTCCTTAGCACTGTCTTCGCGGGCGAGTACGGTTTCTAAATACATTTGCTCTCGCGTATCGGGGCTACGCCAGCGAAACAAACGAAATGCATCACCGGAGAACTTTGCTTCTGAGAAAAATTGCGGCAGCCCGGCTGCGATAAGAATGGCGACTGCCCACGGAGAAAATCCCAACAATAAGCCGGCAAAACTCGCTAGAGAGATTGCATTTTGAATCAGCCCAAAGGTGCGATTAACAAGACTTAGTGGACGGCTTGATGCCTCACGGCGAGCGCGAGTGAGCTTGTCGTAGAACTCTGAGTCTTCAAAATCTGCCAATTGCAGCGTTTGGGCTTTTTCAAGAATCATGACGTTGACGCGCTGGCCTAATTGAGCGCGAAGTAGGGATTGTGTGGTCTGGATAGCACGCTGTCCTGCTGCAATACCCGCAATGATCAGCCCCTCAAAGCCGACCAACCAGAATAATCGCCGAGGCACGCCAGCATCGGCTTCGATGGCCGCTAGCACACCATCAACGATCAGTTGACCAACCCACGCGGCGGCTGCTGGCAGTAAGCCTGCAACGATTGTTGCAGCGGCGAGAACAACCGTGAGTATGCGACTGGTTTGCCAGACAAGGGCAATCGCACGGCGGCTATAACGAAATACGCCAAGGTACTGGCGCCAACCGGTTACGGCATATGACATGCCCACAGTCTAACTGATGCGCGCATTTGAGAGTTGCTTAAGCGCACTTAGAAACGCCTCACCATAACGCTCTAATTTACGGGCACCTACCCCAGGCAGTGCCGCAAATTCCTGTAAATTTCTTGGCTGTTGCTCCAGCATGGCAAGCAGTGTGGCGTCGTGGAAGATGACATAGGGTGGCACGCTCTCCGCTTCAGCAAGACGACGGCGTTCCGCCCGCAGTGCCGCCCAAGTGTCCGGATCTACGGCCACGTCACTGGCCGCGATCCGACGCTGGGCGACGGGTTTAGTAGCGGGCAGGTCTTCGCGAAGCATCAGTGCATGCTCGCCCCGTAATAACGGCCGACAGGCTTCGGTTAGTCTTAAACCACCATGACCTTCGGGGTCAGGCGCAAGAAAACCGTGGGCAAGCAGTTGTCGAATCACGGATTGCCAAGTCGCTGGTGGAAGGTCTTTGCCGATGCCAAAGGTGCTTAGACGATCATGTCCGAGGTGTTGCATGCGTTCCGTACGCTCACCCCTTAGTACCGCAATGACATGACCGGCACCAAAGCGCTGTCCCGTGCGGTAGACGCAAGAAAGGAGTTGCTGCGCGGCAGCCGTAGCCTCCCAAGTGCGCGGAGGCGCTGAGCAGTTATCGCAATAACCGCAATGGCCCGGATGCGTTTCATTGAAATGGCCTAGAAGTGCTGGGCGTCGACATTCGGTGGTCTCACAAAAACCGAGTAGTGCCTCAAAGCGACGATGTTCACTTTGTTTATGGGCCTCGCCAGCCGAAGAGTCGGCACTCATTTGCCGGATCCGATAGATATCTTGTAGGCCATAGACGAGCCAAGCATCCGCTGGTAAGCCGTCCCGGCCTGCACGACCGGTCTCTTGGTAATAGGCTTCCAAAGTTTTTGGCAGATCAAGATGCGCAACAAAGCGCACATCAGGCTTATCAATACCCATACCAAAGGCCACGGTAGCGACGATGACTAAGCCTTCTTCACGTAAAAACCGCGATTGGTGATGCTCACGAACGCTTGCATCAAGCCCTGCGTGATAGGCCAATGCAGGGATATCGCGGGCGTTTAGCCAGTCGGCGATTTGCTCTGTTGCTCGCCGCGACATGCAATAGACAATTCCGGATTCGCCAGCATGGTGTTGTTGAATAAAAGCCAGTAATTGATCGCGCGGCCGATCTTTTAGGCCCACCTGATAGCGGATATTAGTGCGGTCAAAGCTCGCCGTAAAAAGCGCGGCATCAGGTGGGAGTAACCGTCGGCGGATTTCCTCACGCGTGCGATTATCTGCAGTGGCGGTAAGCGCAATGCATGGCACCGCCGGAAAGCGCTCAACGAGTGTGCCAAGTTGCAGGTATTCCGGGCGAAAATCATGCCCCCATTGCGATACACAGTGCGCCTCATCAATGGCGAATAGGGCGATATCAAGGCGGCCCAGTCGGGCTAGTAAGTCGCCCGCAAGCAATCGCTCTGGCGCAACGTAGAGTAAGTCCAAATTACCTTGGTAGAGATCATGTTCAACTTGGCTGCGCTCATCAAGCGATAGACTTGAATGTAGCGCTGCTGCTTTGACGCCTTGTTGCCGAAGTGCGCTGACTTGGTCTTGCATCAATGCAATAAGCGGAGAGACGACAATGCCCACGCCGCTGCGCATTAGGGCAGGAATTTGGAAGCATAGCGACTTCCCACCGCCGGTGGGCATAAGGACTAAGGCATGACCACCGCTAGCCACACAATCAATTACCTCTGCTTGGGCGCCACGAAAGGCAGGATAGCCAAATACGCGTTGTAGGATGGCTTGTGCCGAAGGGCGCTCACTGCGCTGGGGCATTGCAATTGATCCTGCTCGATAGACGCGGTGATAGTAATTAGATCACCATCATAAAGCTTTGGTAGGCAATTTGTCCGTCGATCCACTCGCAAAATATAACTTAGTTAAAATCACGAGAGCGAGTTGGTAATTCGCCGAGCAAATGACTGTGATCTTCAAGCCGGCCAGCAACTAAATGACAGACATCGCCTTGGCGCTCCCAAATGCCAACCACGCCTAATAACTGGGCATTGAGTATAATTTGCCGTTGGCGCTCGGCTAAGTCTTTCCAAATCACAATATTAGTAGAGCCTGCTTCATCTTCTAAGGTTAGAAAAACAACACCACCGGCAGCGCCTGGGCGCTGACGATTGATCACAAGGCCGGCGCAGCGAGCAATTCGTCGATGGCTCACCGTGTGGAGCTCGTGGCTAGGTCGATAGCCTTGTTGGCGTAACCGCTGACGAAGAAGTGCCAGAGGGTGGCGGCCTAAAGTCAGGCCTAGGCTGCGGTAATCACTCATTAGGTTAGTGGCTTCGCTGGGGGGGCTTAATGCGGGAGTGGGTTCACGAAGTGGAGCGTTTTCCAGTAATGGCCCGGTGGCTTCTACGCCAAGCACTTGCCACCAAGCCTGACGCCGGTGCCCCGCTAGAGTACTAAGCGCACCTGCATCGGCAAGTGCGCGAAGATCACCTCGATCAAGCTTAGCCCGGCGTGCAAGCTCAGCAATATCAAAAAAAGCTGGGCCGTTATCGCGTGCGCTCATAATGCGCTTTGCCGCCGCCGCGCCCAAACCACGAATTAATCGCAACCCAAGTCTCAGAGCAGGGCGCTGTCCTGTAACCGGCTCTAAAGTGCAATCCCAGTCGCTATCACGAATGTCTACAGCGCGAACCTCTACTTTGTGTTCGCGCGCATCGCTTACTAGCTGTGCAGGTGCATAAAACCCCATTGGCTGGCTGTTTAATAGCGCGCAAACAAACACTTCGGGGTAGTGATATTTAATCCAAGCGGAGATGTAAACCAGCAGGGCAAAGCTTGCCGCGTGCGATTCAGGAAAGCCGTACTCACCAAAGCCACAGATTTGCTCGAATACGCGCTCAGCAAATACCGGCGAGTAGCCTCGTTCGGCCATGCCCTCTAATAGCCGGTCCCGAAAAGGGCCGAGTCCGCCGCGTTTTTTCCATGCTGCCATCGCCCGGCGTAATTGATCCGCCTCACCAGGACTAAACCCCGCTGCTACGATCGCTAGTTGCATGACCTGTTCTTGAAAAATGGGCACGCCAAGCGTGCGCTCAAGAACGCCGCGAACCTCTTTGCTGGGGAATTTAACGGGTTCTTCGCCGTTACGTCGGCGCAGATATGGATGAACCATGTCGCCTTGAATCGGGCCGGGGCGAACAATTGATATTTCAATCACCAAATCATAAAACTGCCTTGGCCGCAGCCGCGGTAACATTGCCATTTGCGCGCGTGACTCAACCTGAAAAACGCCTACCGTATCGGCACGGCAAAGCATGGCATAAACCTGTGGGTCTTCTGCTGGCACATCGGCAAGCGTCAGTGTTCGGCTATGATGCTGTTTGATAAGCGCTAAGCTTCGACGAATAGCGCTCAGCATGCCAAGCGCTAGGCAATCCACTTTAAGTAAGCCTAGGGTTTCAAGATCGTCCTTGTCCCATTGGATAATGCTGCGCCCCGCCATTGCCGCATTTTCCGTCGGAACGAGTTCACTTAATGGCCCTTGGCTGATCACAAATCCGCCGACATGCTGTGAGAGATGGCGTGGGAAACCAATAATGTCTCGGACCAGCGTTAACAGCCGCTGAATTGCTGGTTCATGTGGATTGAGACCCACTTCGTGTACCCGTTCATCATGAATGGCTTTGCCATCCCACCACTGTGTATTGCCAGTGAGGCGTTCGATTGTGGCTGTATCAATACCAAGGGCTTTGCCAACATCACGCAGTGCGCTGCGTGGACGATAGGCGATGACGGTCGCTGCTAATGCCGCCCGGTGACGGCCATATTTTTGATAGATGTACTGAATGACCTCTTCACGCCGATCATGCTCAAAATCAACATCAATATCGGGTGGCTCATTACGCTCTCGAGAAATAAATCGCTCAAATAAAAGACTGGCACGAGCGGGGTCAACAGCGGTGATCCCTAAGCAATAACAAACAGCTGAATTAGCCGCTGATCCGCGACCCTGACAAAGAATGCCTTGGCGCCGAGCAAACGCAACCATGTCGTGAACTGTAAGAAAATAAGGCTCATAAGCCAGTTCTTTAATTAGAGTAAGTTCATGATTTAGTGTGTTTCTCACATCAGCAGGTACACCGTTAGGCCAACGCTCAGCCGCCCCTTGGTTTACCAACTCGCGCAACCAACTCGCTGATGTGTGTCCAGTTGGAACAAGCTCCTCGGGATACTCATAGCGCAGCTCATCGAGTGAGAAGCTGCAGCGTCGGGCAATGCGCAGAGATTCAGCAATCATGGCCCGGGGGTAATCTCTTGCAATGATTGAGCGAGGTCGTAAATGGCGCTCACCATTACTGTGAATGGTGTGGCCTAATGCATGAACGGGGCAGCCCTGACGAATGGCGCTCAGGGTGTCTTGTAGCGCACGCCGGCCACGCCGGTGCATAAGGACCCCGCCGCTGGCTACGGCTCTTAGGTCATGGCGTTTAGCAAGATCTTGGCAGTGTTTAAGTCGCGCGGCATCGTAGCCGTCATAGCATACAGCGGTTGTTAGCCCGGCACGTTGCGGAAAAGTGCGTGCCAACCAAGCAGCTGTTTCATCAGTGGTGTCTGGTTGTATCACCAGTAAAGCCATACACCCAGGGATACCATCCTGGAGGTCTTCTCGGGCAAGTTGATAACTGCCCTTTGATGCCTGAGTACGGCCTAGCGAGATAAGCGCAGAGAGTCTGGCATAAGCCGCTCGATCGGGAGCGATTAATACCAAGTGCGTGTTATCGCTTAATTTAAATTCACTGCCAATGATGAGTTTTATATGCTTTTCGCGAGCCGCCGCATGAGCGCGCACTACGCCAGCGAGCGAGCATTCATCGGTTATTGCAAGCGCGTAATAGCCTAATTGAGCAGCGCGGGCGATAAGCTCTTCAGGGTGAGAGGCGCCGCGTAAGAAGCTAAAATTACTCAGACAATGCAGCTCAGCATAGGCTGGCTTAGAACTCGCCATCGCTAATGATCTCTTTACTGAATGAGGTCTAGGCAAAAATTCCGTGCAAAAACCAATCGCGAGTGCCACGTCGATCACGAAATACCCAAAGTTTTTCGCCTTCAGGGCTACGCGCACGATAATAATCACGGCTAATATCAGCGCCATCCCACCAGCCTGACTCAATGCGCTCAGGGCCATCCTCTAAAATGAGAGGGCCGTGGTAATTAGGCCGACCTGCCACGCTTTCTAGTGGTGCTGGATGCGGGAGTAGCCAAAATGGACGCAACGGGACTGATGCTTGGCTTTGTTTTGTATCTCTAAGCTCACCAGGGCGCTGATAACACCAAGCACGCTCAGGACGGTGTTCCGCTTGTAACCGCAGACCGCGCACTCGTTGCTTGCCAAGTCGCTGATTTAGATTCTCGACAAGTCCCTGCCAAGCATCGTTGTCCGGCGCGTCTTTGTCCCCATCAAGTAAATCACCACGCTGCGGTGTCATGGTTTGAAAATCACCGGCTTCAAGGCGTAGGCCTATGACGCCAGCCGGCGATGAGAGGCGCTCTAAACGATGATCCAATAAAGTCTTAATACGAATGGGGT
The DNA here is from genome assembly GCA_031581365.1 of Spiribacter sp. GTDB lineage: Bacteria > Pseudomonadota > Gammaproteobacteria > Nitrococcales > Nitrococcaceae > Spiribacter. Next base: position 283,516 of record JAVLBI010000001.1, read on the forward strand.
CATGGCTTGGTCTTAGCATGCCGATGGTAAGCGGTGTAATTGCCTGATGTCGGTGCAGCAAAGAAAACTCCAACCGCATTACCCCTGAGTTGAGACTACGAAGGTGCCCACATAAAGCCTCAATTAATGAATGCATGTAAGGTTTTAATTGATCGGTATGCGTTGTCTCAGCAGCAAGTTCACAATCGCTTTGGTGCTTATGGGGAGGGTGCCAAGCATCGCGCGGATCAGGACGCTCGCCATAAGCGCGCTGGAGCTGGTGGATAAATTCCCGGCCAAGCCGCCGAGTAAGTCCAGCAAGCGGAAGTGCTCGAACTTCACCGATGGACTGACAGCCAAGCCCCTGCAATGCCGCCATTGTCTTATGTTTAGGGTCAGCAGATGTAATAGGCAATAAAGCGAGTCGCTCGCGTAAATCGTTGCGAGTGGTAATAGGCGTGTCATCGCCGCTACGTGCAAGCATCCAAGCTGCGGTTGGAGTGGGTGCAATGCCGGAGGCGGCAACTATTGCCAAGCGTTCTAAACCGGTGTTGATACGGCTACGAAGTGCCTCTAAGCCACCGAAATATGCCAAGCTTGCGCCAATTTCCATTAGCACAGCATTGGGCGGTGAGGGGCTGACTCGCGAGGTGAACTGCCCTGCCCAGACACTCACCTGCTTGAGTGCTTGCGCATCGCACTGTGGAAAGTAAAGACAAAGCCAAAGCATTACAGGGCATCAGTGCAAAGGTTGTCTTATTGCTCTAGAGGCAGTGGCTGTTGTGTGTGCATAGGCGTAGTCAGTTCCGTATCGAGTTCAATGGCCTGAGTAGGCGCACCCCGACACTTTAAAATACCTACATCAAGACGCTGATTTTGCGCTTGATCTAAACGCAAGCGTAATGCTGCAGGCGAACTTTGCTCAGCAGCTTTTGCTTCTCGAAATAACATACCAAGGCTATTGCCCGATTCTGCAGCGAGTTGTAGCCGGCGTAGGCTGCGATCATCGCAACGCTTTGGCCATGCCAATACCGCAGCACAAGTGCCTGCTCGTAGCGCTTGCTCAACTGACCAAAGGGCTTGGTGATGATTATCCGGGTGGACAACTAACACTCGAGAGAGATCAAGCCCACAAGCCGCTAAAGCGGGTGGGTAAGGTATGAAAGGTGGTGCGATAAGTGCAATCCAGCGGCCACCCCGAGATAACCGAGCTAAGGCGGGCATAGCTAAGCGTAGCTCTCCAACACCATGATGCTCATGCAGAATTTCCGTAAGCGCAGCATTAGGAAAGCCACCACCGGGAAGTATAGTATCTAAAGTGGAAAAACCGGTTGGTATATGGGTGCCTTGGCGGTGCTCCAAGCGTTTAAGTGCATCATTAGCGCGCCAAATACTCGGCTGTTCAAGGAGTTGATGGATAGCTTGTTGCATAGTGACCTCTTGTTTTTCCCCGATCTACAGACCGGAGCGAATAACGCCAACGCCAATGCCTTCGATCGCTAGCTCTTGTTGGCGTAGGTCGATCTCAATTGGCGTAAATTCAGGGTTCTCAGGCAGTAGCTGCACCCGATGTGCTTGTCGGGCGAAACGCTTAACAGTGACTTCGTTATCAATGCGGGCAACAACGATCTGTCCATCGCGCACCTCAGTGGTGCGGTGGACAGCAAGCAGATCACCATCAAGAATGCCGGCATCGCGCATGCTCATGCCGCTGACCTTAAGCAAGTAATCTGCTCCTGGCGTAAATAGCCCTGCGCTAATTTGGCAATAACGATCAACGTGTGCCTCAGCCAGTAAAGGACTGCCAGCGGCGACGCGGCCAATGACCGGTAGCCCCGCTTCCGTGTCTATTTCAGCGTCTACAGTTAAGCGATTGTCTTGGCTTAAACGAATCCCGCGAGAGGCGCCTGGCTGCAAGGTCAAATAACCTTTTTTAGCCAATGCTCTTAGGTGTTGTTCTGCCGCGTTGGCCGAACGAAATCCCAGTTCTGCAGCAATTTCACTTCGCGTTGGCGGGTAGCCAGTTTTCGCCATGAAATGCCGAATGAGTTCGAGAATTTGCGCTTGCCGTGGTGTTAGTGGCTGCATAATGATTAGCGCTGTCATCCAAAGTTACTGTTAATCTATACAGTACTGTATAGATATGCAACCCATGTTTTCGGTAGAATCATTATTATGGTGAATACGAGCGACCAATCCCCGGTAAAACGCCCCGGTGATCAATCTTTTGAGGATTGGGTGGCAAGCCTGCCTATTGCTCTTGTTGTTAATGATCAAACACGTTTAGCCGCCGCTTGGACGCTGGCGCATCGCGACTATGGTGAGCAGTTGCGGGTGGCCGGCGATCGTCGTATCGATCATGCAATTCATGTTGCCGATATTCTGGCGGGGCTTGCGCTAGATACTGACTCGTTAATTGCCGGTTTACTGCACGACTTACCCGTTTGCGGGGGTGCAGACGTTCATCAGCTCACTGAGCAGTTTGGTGAAACCGTCGCCAGTCTCGTAGAGGGCTGTCTGCGCATGGGTCGGGTGAGTCGTTTGCATGGTGCGGGCATTGCAGGCGATCCAGCCGAGCGCGCAGAAGCCTTGCGTAAAATGCTCTTAGCAATGGCGCGCGATACCCGAGTGGTGTTTTTGGTGCTAGCCGAGCGCCTAGACGATATGCGGATGCTAGCGTCGTTTAATGCGGATGATCAATATCGAATTGCCCAAGAAACGCTAGATTTGCATGCGCCCCTTGCTAATCGATTAGGTATTTGGCAGATCAAATGGGAGCTTGAGGATCGGGCCTTTCGCTATCTTGACCCTGATGCTTATCGCCGAATTGCACGCTTATTAGCCGAAAAACGCATTGATCGTGAGCGTTTTATTCATGATATGAAGATTCGCTTAGAGCAGGGTCTCGCTGACGCTGGCATTGATGCAGAGGTATCGGGACGGCCTAAGCATCTCTATAGCATTTGGCGAAAAATGCAGCGTAAAGGCCTTGGCTTCCACGAGCTTTTTGACCTGCGCGCTTTTCGCATATTAGTGGCTAGCATTCCTGATTGCTATGCCGCTCTCGGCGTGGTCCATAGCCTCTGGCAACCCATTCCGCGTGAGTTTGATGACTATATCGCCAGTCCCAAAGAAAATCATTATCGCTCTTTGCACACCGCGATTGTTGGCCGGGGCGGACGTGCGGTAGAAGTGCAGATTCGCACGCATGAGATGCACGAACAATCGGAGCTTGGTATTGCCGCGCACTGGCGCTATAAAGAGGGCCGCGGTGAAGATCCGGACTTTGATGCCCGTGTGGTTTGGCTACGTAGGCTGCTCGAGACACCGGCTGAAGCAGGTAATGATGAAGATCTCATTGATCGGTTTCGGGCCGAGGTATTTGAAGACCGGGTTTATGTCATTACTCCCAAAGGCGATGTGATTGATTTACCACGTGGTACTACGCCACTTGATTTTGCCTATACCGTGCATAGTGAAATTGGCCATCGTTGCCGCGGGGCACGGGTGAACGGGCGGCTCGTTGCACTGACTCGACCGCTTGAAAATGGCGATCAAGTTGAGATTCTGACCACGCGTAATGGCACGCCAAGTCGTGATTGGCTTAATCCTGCATTGGGCTATTTAACCTCACCGCGAGCACGGGCAAAGGTTCGGGCTTGGTTCAGGCAGCAGGATCACGATAAAAACATTGAGGTAGGGCGCAGTCTGCTGGAGCGCGAGTTACATCGACTTGGCCTTGAAGATGTGAATTTTGAGTCACTAGCAGCAAGTTCGCGATTTCCTAAGTTGCCTGAATTCTTAGCGGCTATTGGTCGCGGCGATATAAGTGGCGGCCAGATTGCTAGCTTGCTTAGTGATCGTTTGTTGCCTGCCCCTGCTGGGCCAGAAGAGTTAATGCGCAAACGTCGTGGCCAACCCCGGCGATCCGCTGTCAGAGATGACGATGTCAGCATTTATGGCGTAGGAAATTTGCTGACACGCCTAGCGCGCTGCTGTCAGCCGGCACCCGGTGATTCCATTATTGGATTTATAACGCGAGGTGAGGGCGTTTCGATTCATCGGTCTGACTGCGCCAATGTGAGACGGCTTGAAGAAACCTCCCCAGAGCGGCTTATTGAGGTCAGTTGGAGCGCGCATACAGCAAAGCGCTACCCTGTGGATATTACCCTAGAGGCTTATGATCGCCACGGCTTGATTCGAGATATTTCGGCACTTTTAAATCACGAGGGGGTTAATGTTACCGCGGTCAACACACGGACAGATCCGGATGATCAGGTCGCGCGTATGACGTTAACCGCTGAGGTCGATAACGTCAGGCAACTTAGCCATATTATGGAGCGTATTGCCGGATTACGGAACGTGCGTGATGTACATCGGACATAAGCTCATCAACATCAGTGCAATCTGCCTAGCTTTGCTCAGCAGTATTGCGCAAGCGACCTGTGGGCAGCCGAGTAGTCATTCAATCGAAGCGCTAAAAAGTCATGGCAGAGCGCCCCCTGCGGAGGGCACACCCGTGACGATCGAAGCGAGCGTTAGCGGTGTTTTTTTGGGTGATCAGGCGCTGAACGGCTTTTATTTACAAGACACAACCGACGCTATTTTTGTTTATGCACCGTCTCTAGAGGCAGTCCGAACACCCAAAGCTGGCGAGCGCTGGCGAATTAAAGGGCAAATGGGGCGTTATCGAGGGCGTGCACAGCTCGAGCGCATTACCGCTGTGAAATATTGCGGTGAAGCCGTTGTTCATCTGCACACGCTGGATGAATTAAATCCGGCTGCTTATGCATCACTGGATGAGCAACCGGTTAAGTTCACCCAAACCTTATATATTGCTGATCTCTATAATTTAGGCCGTTATGGCAGCATGCGTTTGAGCGTAGGCGGGCGAGCTTTTCAACCCAATAACGGCGTGGCGGCTGGGCGACGGCTTGAGCTACACCTTGATGATGGCAGCTATCGGCGTGAGCCACGCCCACTGCCTTATGTGCGTGAGGACTATTCCCCGCGGGTTGGCGATGCGATTGAGCCGTTAACTGGAATATTGACGCGGGCATTTGGTGATTGGCGTATCCATCCACTGGAGCCGGTGCGTTTTGTTTCGCGCAATCCAAGGCCTCAAGCCCCATCGCGACCAGCCGATCAGACGATTCGAGCGGTAAACTTCAATCTTTTTAATTATTTTATTGACCCTGGAGGTCGCGGTGCGGGTAGTGATGCAGCGTTTGCTTCTCAGCGTGAGCGATTACGATCGGTCTTGCTTGCCCTCGATGCGGATGTTCTCGGCCTTCATGAAATTCAAAATAATCCTGATGCGGTCGCTGATTTACTCCATCTGCTCAACCGCGATGTCGAGGCTGCCGAGCGTTATCAGGCCATTCTCATGGAGCGCTCATCGGCGGCAATCCGAAGCATTTTACTTTATCGCCCGGCGCGATTATCGCTGGAACAGGTCACACGTAGTCAAAACGCTGCGCATCCTCGAGATCCAGTCGCTGGCGTTTTTGAAACGCCCGATCAACAGCGCTTTGCCGTAGCAATCGCCCATTTTAAATCACGCGGTGGCTGTCCGACAGCAGGTGATATCGATACCGGTGAAGGCTGCTGGGCGCAGCGCCGAGAGCGGGAGGCCAGGCAAATGTTGCAATGGCTGCGAACTGAATTGGCCGAGCCAGTGAATCGGCTGCCGACCCTTGTTTTAGCGGATTTCAATGCCTACGCCAGCGAGCGCGCGATGGCGGCCTGGCAGTCAGCCGGTTTTGTTGATTTATTCGCACGGCATATCGCGCCATTAGATCGTTATACGTATATTTACCGAGGTCAGTCTGGTTATCTCGATCACGCATTGGCAACCCCGTCCTTGGCGCGGCACATCCACGAGGTGCACAGCTGGCCGATTAATGCGGATGAGCCTGCTTATTTAGCAACTGAGGGGAGTAGCGTTTGGCGTGCGTCTGATCATGATCCGATTATTGTGGATTGGCAGTTTAATCATTGACTCAAACATCGTGAGTGTTGACAGTCAGCGGCGCGAGGCTGGTAAGTTTCGCAATCAATCAATATCGCCAATAGGCAGATGGAGTTAAATATGTTGCAGAAATTCCACTCCAGCAATCGCTGGCCGCTCGCTTTGGCCACAGTGCTCATGCTGGTTTGGGCCAGCTTATTGAACGCTCAGCCAACGGACGGTGAGTTTCAAGCTAAGTTAAAAGAATTTCAGTCACTGCAGCAGTCACTAGAGAGTGTTCGTAAGCAAACAATGGCGGATAACCCTGAATTACAGCGGCGCCAATCGTCATTGCAAGATCAAATGATGTCACTTGTTCGGGACGAGGGAGTGCTACCAAGAAAGCGTATTCGGCGTTTGCAGGATATGGCCCGATCCTTACGCAGCGGTGAAATGAGTGAAGATGAACAAGCAGCGATGAGAGAATCTTATCGAGAAATGTCACAAGAGCTACTTGATGCCCGCCGCGCGGCCTTACAGGATGAGCAAATGAAATCAGCACAGCTTGAGTTCATAGAAGACCGGGAAGCAGCAATGACCGAAGTCGATGCGGATGTACCGGCGATGCTTGAGCGCTCTAGGACTCTGCGCCAAGAGCTCGCGGCTATGCAGCGTTCGCGTCGTGGCAGCGGGATGGGCGCTGAATGATTAACTCAAACGGAGTTCGTGTGTGAATTTAACGCTTGGAACTCCGGCACTACTTTTCCCTGCGGTATCAGTGCTGTTACTGGCTTACACCAATCGATTTTTAGCGCTGGCTTCGCTCATTCGCGATTTACAGTCCCGCTATAGTAATACCCATCAGGAAAATCTTGCGGCACAGATTATTAACCTACGCCGGCGGGTGCGATTGATTCAATATATGCAGGCAGCTGCGGCGGCGAGCTTACTCGTTTGTGTGACAAGCATGGCAAGCTTGTATGTTGGTTGGGCTGAAAGTGCAAGGTGGATGTTCGCACTAAGCTTGGTCTTAATGATTCTCTCGCTAGCCTTGTCTATGCGGGAGATTTGGATTTCGGTGACAGCACTTAATATTCAACTCTCACAAATGGAATCGGAGCAATGACTGCTCCCCTGGGTGTTTTATTACCGGATAACGACCCCAGACAATCGTTGCGGGTGCGACGCTTTTTGTTAGCAGCCTTGGTGTATACCGTTGCCATCGGTTTAATGGGCCTTTACGTCCGGCAAGGCCTTTTATCGACCCGGGAATGGGTATTTGCAAGCTTAGTGATTGTCATTTTGAACACCATTCTCTATGTCATCCTACGCAGTGGGCGCAACGAGCGCTTTGGTGACCCGAGTCTGACCGGCATCCAAATGTTTTTCGTGTGCTTGGTCATGGGGATGACCATGTATTTACTCGACGGTGGTCGGGGCGGCATGTTGTTGTTATTTTTGGTGCTTCTTATGTTTGGCGTATTGCGATTAACGCCAAGGCAGTTTACGGCCTTAGGTGGTTTTGCGCTTTTTTCTTACGCGGCTGCGTTAGCGGCTGTTTGGCAACAGCGGCCTGAGGCCTTTAATGCGCAAGTTGAACTGCTGCATTTAGCCGCACTGGGCACCTTAGTTCCTTGTGGCGGGTTTTTTGCCGCTCATGTCAGTGGTTTGCGCCGAGCGCTGCGTGAGCGGCAAATCGAATTACAGCGCTCCCGCGAGGAAGTGCATGATCTTAAGGTGCTCGATCCACTCACTAAAATCAGTAACCGCAGTGCCATCATTGGATTTTTAACCCAAGAAATTGAAAGAGCGGAGCGATTATCCCAACCGTTAACCGTGATATTTATCGATTTATTACATTTCAAACAGGTCAATCGTGAGCATGGCCATGCGGTTGGTGATGAGGTGCTGCAAAGCGTGGCGGCTGAACTGCGCCAAGGCGTGCGTGATGTGGATGGGCTAGGCCGTTACAGCGGTGAGGAGTTTTTGGTCATTCTGCCGGATACAGCTGAAACTCAGGCACAGGGTGTCGCACAGAAACTTGGTGAGCGCATTGAGCGGAGCCGGTTTGCCGGATTGCCGGCTTTATTTAGTTTGCAGTGTCTCTGGGGGATCGCTGAGCGAAGTGATGAGCAAAGTGTTTGGCCGTTAATTGAGCGTGCTCGCGCCAGCGCAGTTGCATCAACTGAGGGCGCTTGAGCGATGGTTTGGCGATTGCCGAGCTGGACGGCTTGGCGTCCTGATCTCACTGAAGTTGCGGCGGTAGACTTAGGCTCAAATAGTTTTCACATGATTGTCGCCCAACCCCAGGGCACAACCTTGCGTACGGTCGATCGGTTAAGAGAATCCGTGCGACTCGCCGCTGGTCTCGATGCCAATAAAAAACTTGACGAGGCGGCTCGACAGCGGGCTTTGGCCTGTCTGTCGCGTTTTGGAGAGCGTGTGGGTGGACTGCCCCGGGGCGCTGTGCGGGCTGTCGGAACCAATACCTTGCGTCAGTGCCGAGGTGCCCGTGAATTTCTCCAACAGGCAGAAGCGGCACTGGGCCATCCCATCCAAATTGTATCTGGCTACGAAGAGGCGCGGCTCATTTATTTAGGCGTGGCTCACAGCATTGCCGATGATGATGATCAACGCTTGGTCATGGATATTGGTGGAGGCAGTACAGAATTTATTATTGGTGAGCATTTCGTGCCACGTGAAATGGAAAGCTTGCACATCGGGTGTGTGAGTGCGACCAAAGCGCATTTTGCTGATGGTCGCATTACAGAGGCACGCTTAGAGCGAGCCGAGATTGCGGCCCGCCAGCAGCTAGAGCCAATCGCTGATCGCTATCGGGCAGTGGGCTGGCAACGGGCCATTGGCGCCTCAGGGACAATACGCGCAATTGAGCGGTGCTTGCGACTTAATGGCTGGACGGAAAACGGCATTGATTTATCTGGACTCAAGCAGTTGCGAGAAGCCCTAATCAAGGCGGGCACGATCAAAGCGCTTAATCTTGATGGTGTGAATACGGCCCGTGCTGAGGTACTGCCAGGCGGATTGGCCATTTTATTCGGTGCATTTCGGCAACTCGGCTTAGAACACATGGAAGCCGCTGATGGCGCATTACGTGAGGGTCTTTTGTTCGATCTGCTAGGGCGGATTCATCATGAAGATGTACGCAGCGCCAGTATTGCTGCGATCGCTCGGCGTTATCACGCTGACCTTGAGCAAGCACGCCGTGTAGCAAACACGGCTGAATATCTATATCGAGAAGTTGCCAAAGCCTGGTCGCTAGAGGTTCCTGGAATTCAAGATATGCTCGTATGGGCAGCCGAAGTGCACGAAGTAGGCCTAGATATATCGCATAACCAGTATCACAAACACGGTGAATACATTCTTCGCTATGCGGATCTTGCCGGTTTTGCCCGCGATGAACAGCAGGTACTTGCGACGCTTGTTCGATCGCATCGACGCAAATTTCCGCGCGGCGTTTTCCAAGAGCTGCCAGAGGACTGGCAAATGCCTGCCATGCGATTAGCAATACTGTTGCGTCTGGCCGTCACCTTGCACCGTCGTCGGCGTTCGACTGCGCTGCCGGCTGCAGAGGTCGAGGTCAAACAAGAACGCATTACAATCGCTTTTCCCGAGCGCTGGCTGGATGAGCATGCGTTGTTAGAAGCCGACCTTGAGGAAGAGGCGAGCCTATTGGCTAACGCAGGGTTTAAGCTAGTGGTGCTTCGGCGTTAGCTGTTTTCTGCGTATTCGCTCAACAGCGTTGTCTGTGCGCTCACTGGCTCAGCTTTGTTCTCAGGAGCTAATCGGGCGTAATCCCCATTGGACTGAAGTAACCAAGCTTGCGTGTTATCAGCCAAATATCTTTCCAAATCAGCAATCACTCGATCCCTGATTGCGTTTGTTTGCAGCGGGAACGCGGTTTCTACACGACGAAAGAAATTACGCTCCATCCAATCGGCTGAACTACAAAACACCTCAGGCTGGTCATTATTCGTGAAGTAAAACACGCGAGTGTGCTCGAGAAACCGTCCAACGATTGATCGAACTTGAATATTCTCGCTCACTCCCGCAACGCCGGGGCGCAGACAGCACATGCCGCGAACAATCAGTTCAATCTTAACTCCGGCCTGAGACGCCCGATATAGCGCACGAATGACCTTCGGCTCGACAAGAGAGTTAACTTTGGCAACAAGGCGGGCGGGTTTCCCGGCTTCCGCGTGCTCTGCCTCTCGATTAATTTTATCAATTACGCCTTGGTGAAGTGTAAACGGCGATTCAAGCAATGCGCTCAGTGCCGAGACTTTGCCAAGGCTGGTTAATTGTAAAAACACTTGGTGGACATCTTCGCCAATAACGGGATTGGCGGTGAGCAATCCGTAGTCTGTGTACAAGCGAGCCGTTCGCGAGTGATAGTTACCGGTACCTAGATGAACATAATGCCGTAAGCGACGTCCTTCACGGCGCACTACAAGTAACATCTTGGCATGAGTTTTGTGACCAACTACGCCATAGACCACATGGGCGCCGGCTTCTTGGAGACGGTTGGCCAAGCCAATATTTTCCGCTTCATCGAACCGTGCGCGTAGTTCAACAACAACGGTAACCTCTTTGCCCGCACGCGCCGCTGTAACCAAATGACCCACGACCGCAGAATCAGCACCAGTGCGGTAGAGCGTTTGTTTGATGGCCAATACCTCAGGGTCTTGGGCGGCCTGCCGCAATAATTCAACCACGGGTGCAAAGGATTCAAAAGGATGGTGAAGCAGTAGGTCGCGCTGGCGCATTGCTTTGAATGCATCGCCCCCGTGGCGCAGCTCGATGGGAAGGCCTGGCGTAAATCCCGGATATTTAAGGTCAGGCCGATCAACCAGATCGCAAACAGCGAGCAGCCGATTTAAATTGACCGGGCCATTGACCTGGTATAGCGCGTCGGTCTCGAGCTCAAATTCTTCAAGTAAAAACTGGCTCATTTGCTCAGGGCAATTCGCGGCAACCTCAAGCCGAACTGCATCGCCGTAGCGACGCGAGGGAAGTTCGCCCTCCATGGCGCGCAGTAAGTCATCAACCTCCTCTTCATCCACATACAAATCACTATTGCGAGTCACCCGAAACTGATAACAGCCTGTGGCTTTCATGCCGGGAAAAAGGTCAGTGACATGGGCATGGATCACCGAGGAGAGAAACACAAAATCGCATGGACCATTACCACTTAAGTTCGCTGGCAGTTGGATAATACGCGGCAATGCGCGAGGTGCTTGGACAACGGCAAGCCCGCTGTTGCGACCAAAGGCATCGCGGCCCTCTAGCGAGACAATAAAATTAAGACTTTTATTTAATACTTGTGGGAAGGGGTGGGCGGGATCGAGTCCTAATGGACTTAAGATGGGCAGAAGTTCAGTCTCAAAATAGCTGCGTATCCATTTCTGCTGCGCCTCTGTCCACTCAGTACGGCGCATAAAACGAATGCCCGTCTCCGCGAGTGCGGGCGTAATAACGTCGTTAAGCAAACGGTATTGCTCCTCGACTAAGTCGTGCGTGCGCTGGCTAATCTCGCCTAAGAGCTGTTGCGGGCTGCGGTTGTCAGCGCCTGTTTGGCCAACGCCCATCTCCATGGCTTGGCGTAATCCTGCTACGCGGACCTCAAAGAACTCATCGAGATTAGAGCTTGCGATACAGAGAAATTTAAGCCGCTCGAGCAACGGAGTTTGGGTATCAGCGGCTTGCGCAAGCACACGGCGATTGAATTCCAGCAAACTCAGCTGACGATTGATATAGAGATCGGGTGCGTTGAGGTCGATTGATTCCATTTCCGCCCCATTGGCTAAAAAATACTTTCAGTTTGTTCGTTTAATATTGCGATGAGATGACAACCATTGAGTAATGAGAACAGCAGGCAATGGCGCTATTGCGCTAAAATCATAGGGTAACAGTGAGCAAGGCGTTGGCACACCGATTCCGCTGGTTTATGTTGCACGCTTTACCACGGATAACAACTTCCAACAGGCGATGAGGATGGGCTTATGACAGAGCGGGTGCAGGTAGCAGGACTTCAAGTGGCAAAACCCCTGTATGAGTTGATGAGCGAGCAGGCAATGCCTGGGACCGGAGTCGATGCACAGACATTCTGGCAAGGCCTAGCCGACATAGTCGCTGATCTGGGGCCACGCAACCGCGAGTTGCTTGAGCAACGAGAACAGCTGCAGGCAAAAATCGATGCATGGCATCGAGCGCATCCTGGGCAGCATGATCAGCCTGCCTATCGGGCATTCCTCGAGCACATAGGTTACTTGCAACCGGCCGTTGATGATTTCTCGGTGACGACTACAAACGTTGATCCGGAAATCGCAGAGGTTGCAGGGCCGCAGCTTGTGGTGCCAGTTAACAATGCGCGCTACGCCCTCAATGCCGCGAACGCGCGTTGGGGAAGTTTGTACGATGCCCTGTATGGCACCGATGTTATCCCAGAAAGTGATGGTGCAGAAAAAGGTCAAAGCTTTAATCCGGAACGCGCTCGCCGCGTTGTGGCATGGGCTGGCGCGTTCCTTGATGCCAGTTTTCCGCTGGCAGCAGGCAGCCATGCTGAGGTCAGTGCTTATCGAGTGATTAGTGAGGGTGCGCGCTATGCATTGCGCGCGGTCTTAAGTGGTGATGGTGAGACAGGGCTCGCGGATCCGGCCCAATTTGTTGGCTTTGTCGGTGAGCATGACCCGAGTGCACTTTTACTGCGGCGACATGGACTTCATGTGGAAATTTGCATCGATCATGACAACCCCATTGGCAAAAACCATGCCGCGGGGGTGAGCGATGTTGTGCTCGAATCCGCGGTGACAGCGATCCAGGATTGTGAAGATTCTGTGGCAGCCGTTGACGGGGAGGATAAAGCGGCGGTTTACCGCAATTGGTTGGGGCTGATGCGGGGTGACCTTGAGGAGCGCTTTTATAAGCAGGGCCGTGAGGTGACGCGCCGGCTCGATCCAGATCGACATTATTTGGGAGCTAATGGCGATCCGCTGACGTTACCCGGGCGCAGTTTACTGCTCGTGCGTAATGTCGGCCATTTGATGACGACGCCGGCTGTTTTGGATAGCAATGGCGCAGAAATTCCCGAAGGCATGTTGGATGCGTTATGCACTGGATTGATTGCTATGCACGATCTCCAGCGTGAGGGTGGTAATAGCCGCAACGGTAGTGTGTATATCGTCAAACCAAAAATGCATGGACCAGATGAAGTGGCCTTAACAGTAGCGCTATTCGAGCGAGTTGAGGCCATTACCGGAATACCATCGAAGACATTAAAGGTCGGTGTGATGGATGAAGAGCGGCGCACAACGCTCAATCTCAAAGCCTGCATTGCACAGGCTAAGGATCGCTTGATCTTTATTAATACTGGCTTTTTAGATCGTACCGGGGATGAAATGCATACGAGCATGGAAGCCGGTCCAATGATCCGCAAAGGAGCGATGAAGCAATCGCGGTGGCTTAATGCGTATGAGGACTGGAACGTGGATGTGGGTCTTGCTTGTGGTTTGCCCGGGCATGCACAAATTGGCAAAGGCATGTGGGCCATGCCAGACCTCATGAGCGCTATGCTTGAGGCTAAAATTGGTCATCCACGAGCCGGTGCCAATTGTGCTTGGGTGCCTTCACCAACGGCCGCGACCTTGCATGCTACGCATTATCATCAGGTTGATGTCCGTGCGCAGCAGGACAAGCTTGCGGGCCAATCTCGTGCCAGCCTAGAGGATTTGCTCAGCATACCGGTAGCATCGGATCCAAATTGGACTGAGACAGAGATTCAAGAAGAGCTTGAGAATAATTGTCAGGGCATACTTGGGTACGTTGTGCGCTGGGTGAGCCAGGGGATTGGTTGCTCAAAAGTGCCTGATTTTTATGATGTTGGCCTGATGGAGGATCGCGCAACGCTGAGAATTTCATCGCAGCATATTGCGAATTGGCTTTATCACGGCATTGTTGACACGGATCAAGTGATGCAGGCCATGCGGCGAATGGCAGCGGTCGTTGATCGGCAAAACGCCGATGACCCGACCTATACGCCTATGGGTCCAAGTTTTGATGGTATTCCGTTTCAAGCCGCTTGTGATTTGATCTTTAAAGGCCGCGAGCAGCCCAGTGGTTACACCGAGCCGTTATTACATGCACGTCGGCTTGAGCTTAAAGCAAAAAGCTAAGTCGGATTAAACTGCACATCGCATTTGCCAGAAGGGAATAGATATGGTCTATTCTGTGGACAGACCAATTACGAGTGGATAACCGAGAGTGCTGCGTGTGGTCTAGTGATAGAGATAATCCCAAATAAGGAGGGGAGTTAGATGGCTGACGAAACAAACAACGAGAATAGCAAGGGAAGTTCTCGGCGCGAATTTCTGAAGGGTGGCCTCTACGCTGCAGGTGGCGCTGTGGCTGCAACCGCTGTCATGAACATGGGCTCAAAAGACGAGGGTTCGTCAGAGCCCGCTGCACCAGCAGTGGCAACGAATGAGCCAATTGTTTTGAAGATGCAGACCGCTTGGGGCGGCGGCAATATCTGGAACGACTTTGCTCGTGAATACGTCGATCGCGTTCATAGCATGTCAGGCGGCCGTATTCAGATTGATCTGTTGCCTTCAGGTGCTGTTGTTAAGGCCTTTCAGGTCATGGACGCGGTCAGTGATGGCGTGCTCGATATCGGCCACGATGTGCCTGTGTACTGGTATGGCAAAAACAAAGCCGCTTCGCTGTTTGGTACTGGTCCGGTTTGGGGCGGTAATGCGAATAATATGATGTCATGGTGGTACGCCGGTGGCGGCCGCGAGCTCTACCGTGAGCTCACGCAAGACATTATGGGCATGAACGTAGTCGGCGCCTTTGGCTTCCCCATGCCGTCTCAGCCATTTGGTTGGTTTAAAGATGAC
>JAVLBI010000020.1:0-5182 GCA_031581365.1 Spiribacter sp.
GTCAACACTGAACACGCTTGGCCCCTACTTTCGCCAAGCCGAGCAAGTACTCAACGAAACACCCGGCCCTGTACGCGCATGGCCCGAAAAAGTCCAAACCATCAGTCGCGGCCAAAGTCTTATCCCACCGCTGATCGATCAAGCCATTTTGCACACCGTGTATGAAGGCCTATTTAACGACTGCCAGATTACCGCCCGCTATGAGCGCCGCTACGATGGCGCCGTACAGGATTACATTATTAGCCCGCTTGGCATCGTGTTTCGGGATGGTGTGGTGTATTTGGTCTGCCAGCGTAAAGGCCGCGACGAAGTGATTCATTTGGCCATGCACCGCTTTATTAACGCGCAGCCAACCGATACACCCATACAGCGTCCGCAAGGATTTGAGCTTGCGAACTACGTACGTGAGGGCGGTCTTGATTTTCGCCTAAGTGATACAGCGCTCGATCTTGTGCTCAAAGTCGATGCCGAAACCGCGGTCCACTTAGAAGAAACACCGTTGAGCGCTAATCAGGCCATAGCGCGCAGCGCCGATGGCCGACAAACCATTCGCGCGCGTGTTGCCGATACCGCGCAAATTCGTTGGTGGATCATGGGCTTGGGCGACAATGTTGAAGTCATTGAACCGAGCGCTTTACGCACAGAAATTCAAGCACGCCTAGAGCGCGCGGCTGGGCAGTATACCTAACGCACTAAGCAGGTTATGCCGTGGCTTGCTGTGAGGTAATGGTGAGCTCGACCGGATTGGCTTGCTTTTCTAAATAACGGGCACAACAAACCCGAAGAAGCGATGCAAGATTGCGTACCTCACCCTGACGGGCTACGACCTCATCATGAATCTCAGCAATAAACTGAGGCACCGACATACCTTGCTCTGAAGTCAATGCTTCAAGAATTGACCAAAATTCGTTCTCAAGACGGATGCTAGTAACAAAACCGTTGAGCCGAACCGACCGTGTCGCACAGTCATAGCGCTCAGGTGGCGTCGTTGAGTAAACCTCACACATCACTCTCTCCTCGATCGTTTTTTGTTTCTGTTTCAATGTAGTAACACGCTACTACCAGTGCCGCAACTGCCCGTCATAGTCTTTGAATCAAGCACGGCATAGAACTGTGCTCGTTGCCTAAGCGCACCTAGAGCGCAATACAGACATAGGAGGAGATTCCAACCATGTTGGACCGTAAACTTAATCGTCGCTCCTTTCTCAAAGGAAGCGGATCGACGCTAATGGGCACACTGGCAATGACCAGCATGCCGATTGCAATCATGGCGCCATCAAAAGCTTGGTCACTGGAGCTAGCGACCCTGAGCGGTCGTCAGGGCGAAGTACTGCTTGAGCTCACTCGACATATCTTTCCACACGACACGCTAGAAGATGCCGTTTACGCACTCGTGGTGAAAGACCTCGATGCCGCATCCGCAGATTCATCAGTTCAATCAATCTTAACTGACGGGATTGAGCACCTAGACGATCGAGCTGGCGGTGATTGGCTAGCGCTTGATGATGAGATGCAGCTGATGCATGTACGAGCGATTGCCGGCTCTGATCTGTTCAAGCAAGTCCACTCCACCGCAGTTGTTTCGCTCTACAACAACGAAATGGCCTTTCGACACTTTGGTTACGGCGGCGAAAAGGGTGATGCAGGCTATCTGCAACGTGGATTCAATGATCTGACATGGCTACCGGACCCACCTGCCTCGGCAAGCGGTCCAGTGCCCGGCGCGAGCAGTTGAGGAGACTAAGCGATGGAAAATTACGAAAACCAAAAGACTTTTGGGCTGAATGACGACAACGTGGTAGTGGTTATCGGCTCCGGGGCCGGTGGCGGCACGCTAGCTAATGAGCTGGCCCAAAAGGGGATCGACGTGGTCATCTTGGAGGCTGGAAAGCTTCACACGCGCAATGATTTTATTGCTGATGAGTGGGCGTCTTTCGGGCAACTCGCTTGGCTTGATAACCGAACAACAAGTGGGACCTGGCGCGTATCACGGGATTTTGCAAACTTGCCCTCTTGGATTGTTAAGGCCGTTGGTGGAAGTACGGTTCACTGGGCAGGTGCAAGTTTGCGATTCCAACCTCACGAGTTTCACATAGCAAGCGAATATGGTGATGTGCCTGGCGCTAATCTTTTAGATTGGCCGATTAGTTACGATGATATGGCGCCCTATTACGACGCTGCTGAGAAAAAAATGGGTGTCACTCGGACTAACGGCAACCCTGGATTGCCCGGCAATAACAACTTTAAAGTTATGTACGCCGGCGCAAAAGCGGTTGGCTATAAAAATCCACACACTGGCAACATGGCGATTAATAGCGTGGCTCGTGACGGCCGCGCTGCCTGCGTTCAGAGAGGATTTTGCTTCCAAGGCTGCAAGACCGGTGCAAAATGGTCGACGCTCTACACCGAAATCCCGATGGCAATGGCAACGGGACACGCAGAGCTTAGACCGGAGTCTCACGTAGCCCGAATTGAGCATGACGCTAAAGGAAAAGTCAGTGCAGTTGTTTACTTCAACGCGGATGGCGAGGAAGTCAGGCAGAAAGCACGCGCTGTTGCTGTAGCGGGCAATTCCATCGAAAGCCCACGGATGCTGCTCAACTCCGATTCCAATCAGTTCCCAGATGGTTTGAGCAATTCATCAGGACAGGTGGGACGAAATTACATGCGCCACATGACCGGCTCTGTTTACGGGGTCTTTGACGAGCCTGTTCACATGTATAGGGGCACAACCATGGCGGGCATCATTACTGAAGAGGCGCACAATGATCCGTCGCGTGGTTTTGTAGGCGGGTATGAGATTGAAACTCTGTCTCTTGGATTGCCGTTTATGGCTGCATTCCTAGACCCCGGTGCATGGGGGCGGGACTTTACTGAAGCCATGGATCAATATGCACATATGGCTGGTATGTGGCTTGTTGGAGAAGATATGCCGCAAGAGCGCAATCGGGTCACACTCAATACTGACGTAAAAGACCAGTATGGTTTACCCGTTCCTGACGTGCATTACGACGATCACCCGAATGATGTAGCCATGCGCCAACATGCTTTTCAGCAAGGCATTGCTATTTATGAAGGGGCGGGTGCGAAAACAGCCTATAAGACGCCGCCCTATCCTTCGACTCATAATCTCGGCACCTGCCGCATGAGCGAGAAACCACGGGATGGCGTTTGTAATGGTTATGGGCAGAGTCACGATATTGACAACCTGTTCATATCAGACGGCAGTCAATTCACGACAAGCGCTGCAGAAAATCCAACGCTCACTATAGTTAGCTTGGCTATCAGGCAGGCAGAATACATCGCCAAGCAGATGTCTGAGCGTGTGATTTAAACCCAAAATAGCACCGCATCAACGAGGATGCGGTGCTAGCTAACATATAGGAGTGACTCGATGAGCTTTTCAACCGAGGAATACCCCGGCGTCGTAGCTGAAAAACCCCTGCCCACTCAGGGTTTTCAGCTAAACCACAGCATGATGCGCGTCAAAGACCCGGAGCGGTCGCTAGCTTTCTACACAGGCGTTCTTGGGATGCGTGTACTGCGGCGGCTCGATTTTGAGGAGCTCAACTTCTCCCTGTATTTCTTGGACTGCCCATCACCTGACACCGATGTTCCCAGTGATGTGGGTGAACGCACCGTATGGACATTTTCTCAGCGAGGCTTGTTAGAGCTCACCCATAATTGGGGCAGCGAAAATGACGCCAATGTGAGTTATCACGACGGCAATTCAGAGCCACAGGGTTTTGGGCATATCTGCATCGCGGTACCAGATCTTGACCTGGCAATGCAGTGGTTTGACAAAAACAGCGTAGACTTCATTAAACGCCCAGAGCAGGGGAAACTGCCTGACGTGGCGTTTATACGCGACCCCGACGGATATTGGATTGAGATTGTTGAACCGGCAAGGCTTCCAAATCTGGGGCGCTGAATCAGAACATTTAAACGGCGAGAAATTTCGAAGTGCTGACAAGGGTGCAAGATACCGGCTCTTCGCCGGTATTCTTGCAATCATTTATGAGTCTCTTTTATGCCTCGACGCCACTTTGAACTACGCCTTTTGTAGGCGTTGCATTTAGAATGTTGTCAAGCATGGGAGAGCCTTCTTCCGCAGCAATCTTTATCTCTTCTAAAGTTGCTGGATCAGCATCGGAATCTACTGACACCTCGTATCTGAGTTCACTGAAACCAGGTCGCACGTCTCGGCTGACACCAAGGTATCCTCGCAGGTCAAATGGCGCTGTGACGCGGATCTGAAGTGCATAGAGGTTAACACCACGTTTTTCGGCATGTGTCGCCCAACCAATGGTCAAGCAGGAGCCGAGCGCGCCCAGTAACAGTTCCATCGGATCAATGGCGGAATCTTTCCCGCCCAGCGCCTCCGGCTCGTCGGTGCGAATCTCAAAACTTCGGGCACGCGTCACCCCCATCGCACCATTCGACCACGTTGTTAAACTCTCGAATTGGCCCTCGCCTGCTGATGGATTTTTTGACACCGCATCTTTTGTCTCATTGTATGCGTTTAAATCTAGACCGGTTGCTGTCGCCGTCATCGCTTACCCTCGCGTTTTATCGAATTGAACTACTTTCAATACCGTAAAGGTCTTTTCGGGCCCACGAAAAGAACGAATACTAATAACGATATAGCGATCATTGGGCAGGTATAGGTGCTGATTGAGGTCACGTAGTTCATTCCAGCGGGCATTTGGATGATACTCTATTCCAACCGGTGGCTTTGCGTGGAACCCGCTAAGCAATGCGGTTGTCATTTCGACAACACTTTCTTCGATAAAGGATCCTCCATGTCTCAAGCCCACGCTTACGCCGCCCAATCTGACCAATCCGGACTCGCGCCATTTAGCCTCGAGCGCCGCGCGCTGCGCCCGGATGACGTGGCCATCGACATTGATTACTGCGGGGTTTGCCATACCGATATTCACTTCGTGCAAAACGACTGGGGCATGACCCAATACCCGGTGGTACCTGGCCATGAAATTGTGGGCCGCGTCAGCGCGGTTGGCGATCAAGTCACCGGCTTTAAACCGGGCGATGTGGTTGGCGTCGGTTGCATGGTCGATGCCTGTCGGCAATGTGAGCCCTGCCAAGAGGGGCTAGAGCAGTACTGCACCGAAGGCCCAACCCTGACCTATAACGGCCAAGACCGGCACGATGAGTCCATTAC
>JAVLBI010000021.1:0-956 GCA_031581365.1 Spiribacter sp.
GTAGCCTTTCAATGGTATTAGCAGTGCGGGGGTAAAGAATGCCCGGGAATTCTTTCATTCAAGTGACTTTGGGCGTCCTGGTAATAGGGTTTCTAATAACCTATGCACTGGCAGCGACACATCACGCTGGCAAAAAAGCAGAGAAAGGCATGTCTGTCGGATTAGAAATACCTCAAGCAATCATTAGCATAATGATCGCTTTGGGCGTCGCCTTCTCACTCGGCCAGGAGTTCCCTTACGTCCAGCTTTTTGACTGGTTTCATTCGCTAATAGACACGCGCCAACCCTGCTGCTGATGTGGGCAATACCCGTTCCTTGTAGCCCTTAAAATCTGTTCCCTATAGGGTTTAGATCAATGACTTACGGCATTTTTTGGGAACAGATTTTATAGGTTAAGTGTCTGATTTTAATGAACAATTATGCTAATAGATTTACTGCATGGGGTGCAGGTGGTCGGAGGTTCAAATCCTCTCACCCCGACCAATCTTTTCAATGACTTAGCTCTGTTGCATAGCAGCATCTGTTCCCATATTTTCAGATCTGTTCCCACATCACCGATTTTGATCCATCTTTGGAGTCACCGGTTTGGCTCGCGTTACGCGCTTCGAACGTAGATAAACTCGCGTCTGCTCCGGGGTGGTGTGCCCGAGTAAATGCTGGGCGTTTAGCCCTTGCTCCTCGGCGTCTGTTGCCGACTTAGCGCGAATATCATGCCAAGTGTACGTTTCTCTGATCCGGCCTTCGGACAGCGCTGCATCACGGCGGCGCCGCCAGATTGATGAAAACCCATAGGTGGAGTAGGGCTGTCCTCGGGTCGTGCAGATCACATGCAGCCCTCGGACCGGGCGCTGCTGTTTTAGCCGATTGAGCACTTCGGCTAGCGCTGGCGTTCGCTCAATGAGCTGGCGCTCGCCTGTCTTTGCGCTCGTGAAGTGAATGCCTTGCTCGTCAATCTG
>JAVLBI010000022.1:0-921 GCA_031581365.1 Spiribacter sp.
ACGGTCGTACCTACAACAACATTAAATCATCAGACATTACAGTTAAGGAGCAAGGCAGTGGTGCAGGAAATAGCGGTGCTGGTGCTGGCACTAGTAATGCTGTACGTTCTACTCAACAGGTAAGCAGCGCAGGTGGCGATAACCGTCAGGCTGCGATTATGCGTCAGTCAGCAATGGGCTACGCTGCACAGATTGTTGCAGGTACGCTGACCAGCAAGTCAGACTTAGACCAAGCGGCTGCTGATGTAGTACGGATTGCCAGCGAGTATTTTGTGCCTTATGCAGAGTACGGGGTAACAGAAGACGAAACTCGCAAGCAACAAGAGAACGAGTTGCAGAATCAGCAAGCGGCCCAATCTGCTGACGATGACGAGCTTAACGACGATATTCCGTTTTAGTGTGCAACAGCCCCGGTAGCTCAACTGGATAGAGCATCGGCCTTCTAAGCCGAGGGTTGCAGGTTCAAGTCCTGCTCGGGGCACCAACTATTCTAAAATCTTGACAAGTTCAATGGACAAAGATGGGTAAGACTACAAGACGACAACCAGAGTGGATGAGGTCTGACGACAAGTGGCTAAAGAAAAGTGCAAAGCACTCGGCCCCGTCAAGACGCAAAGGAAAACAGCAATTACTAAAGGAAACAGACTATGACAACTTTAATTATAGACGCTGATTCCATTGTGTACGCTGCTGCGTTTGCTGCTCAGGACTGGGCTATCTTCGATAAAGACGGGCGATTGCACGACACTTACAGCCTAAAAGCTGACGCCAAGGAATCTGCCATTCACGCAGGTGATAGGGTTGAGCCTTTTCCTAGAGGTGAGACAGACGCTATTGCTAATACTGATGCGATGATGGAGAACATTGTTGATCAGTTTGATAGCGTTGATGATATGCAAGTGTGGTTGACTATACCAGACC
>JAVLBI010000023.1:0-836 GCA_031581365.1 Spiribacter sp.
CCTGCAGATGTGGCTTGCCCAGCGCGTGCCACTCAATGCCCTCTATCGCCCACCACGCTGGCCAGAGCTAGAAGCCCTGCTCAATCGCGGTCGCTCGCGCAGCGGTGCCGCATTTTGGCCCGCCAAACCATCGGGTATTCGCGCCCTATTTAAAGCCCTACGCGCCGGCGAAGCCGTGGGCGTATTGCCGGATCAGTCACCGCCGGGTGAGGGTGTGTTTGTGCCCTTTTTCGGCCACCCGGCAAAAACCATGACGCTGTTTGGCAAGCTCGCTGCCCGCACCAATGCGCCGGTGGTAATTGGGTGGGCAGAGCGGTTATCCAACGGCGCGGGTTATGCTTTGCACTGGCAGCGGGTGACTGAACCGGTGGATGATGACAACCCAGACCTTGCCGCGAGCGCATTAAACCGTGAGATTGAGCGGGTGGTATTACAACGTCCTGAACAGTACCAGTGGACGTATCGGCGGTTTTCACGGCGAGAAGTAGGGCAAGCCAATCCATATGTATGATGAGACGTTTAGCGATAGGGGGTCGATGTGATTGTTGTAACCGGTGGTGCGGGCTTTATTGGCAGCAATTTGGTGCATGGGCTAAACGAGCATGGACGTGATGACATTTTAGTCGTGGATAATTTAGAGGATGGTCGAAAATTCTTAAATATTCGCGATGCCAAGATTGCCGACTACATTGATCAGGACGAGTTCTTAGACTGGTTGGTGGAGAACGGCGATGATGCGGTGGATGCCGTCTTTCATCTTGGCGCTTGCTCGGATACGACCGAGTGGGACGGACAATACATGATGGACAACAACTATCAGTATTCCAAAGAAGCCT
>JAVLBI010000024.1:0-753 GCA_031581365.1 Spiribacter sp.
ATCGAAAAGTGGTACTCTGGATTCGCAAGAATGGCCTGCGCCTCGGATTTTGAAAACGCCTTACGAACGTAGTCCTTACACAGCTTGATGATATCCTTCTGATCGACCTCTTCCTGAAAGAAGGCACGACAGTAACGAAAGTCACGATCAAGAGGAATCGCCTTGAGCCCAGTCTTAGGACGTTTGGGAATCGATTTCTTCTTGGTGGTCGGTTTCTTCTTAAGCAGATTTTGCTGAGCCATGTATACTCCTTTCCTTAACTATAGATCTATTATAATATAGTCAAGAGGATATGTAAATAGAATTGGCGCGCCCGGGAGGATTCGAACCCCCAACCTACGGAGTAGAAATCCGTCGCGCTATCCAGTTGTGCCACGGGCGCATGTCATTGATTGGTGGGAGTACCAGGACTCGAACCTGGAACCTGCTGATTAAGAGTCAGTTGCTACTGCCAATTGAGCTATACTCCCAGAATCATTTGGTGCCGGATCACGGATTCGAACCGCGGACCTTCGCTTTACAAGAGCGCTGCTCTGGCCAGCTGAGCTAATCCGGCAATGAGACTACTGACAGAGATCCTCGTACTTCGTCGTGTACTTACGATGGGAGGACCGATCGTCTCGATCCTCCTTTTTCTTTGTGGTCGGCGTCAGTGCCTCTTTGATTCGCTTAAACATATCTTACCTTTCTGAGTTGTATGGCCCGGTGGACGGAGTCGTGCTCTATTTATACAAGGGTCTTCGACGGCTCGAA
>JAVLBI010000025.1:0-705 GCA_031581365.1 Spiribacter sp.
CAATGTGGCCTTCTTCTCGCGCTTGGAAATCTTCTTGGCCTTCTTCTTGATCTCCTTCTTGTCCTTCTTGTCCTTCTTGTCCTTCGACTTCTCCTTCTTGGACGTCTCAGCATCGCTGTCTGCATCACTCGTGGTCTGCTCGGCCGTCTTGGTGTCCTCCTTCGGCATCACATCCGTGTCATATCCAAACTCTGCTGCGTGGTTGGTCTCCTCTTCCCCGACTGGCTCGGGTTCAGGCTCAGGTGCCTTAGTCTCCTCTTCCCCGACTGTCTCAAGTTCAGGCATCTCCTCATCCTCCTCGACTGGCTTGGGCTCTGCTTCAGGCTCAGGCTCAGGCTCAGGCTCAGGCTCAGCCGCCTTGGTCTCCTCGGCCTCGCCCTCAGACTGAATGGCATCAAGCAGCGAACCCGAAGCCTTCTCCATCTTGGTCTCGGCATCCGACCCCGACCCCTCCGCGTCGCTATCCTTTGCCTTGCGTCCACGCTTCGCCTTCTTGACCGCCCAGAACTCTTCTGGAATAGTCAGCCCGAACGTCGTGGCCTCCAGCTCGACATTCTCACGGCTAAACTTGGAAATGTCCTCGCCCTTGTCAGCAGCCTTCTTCTCTGCCTTCTCGAGAATGTTGCCATACTGCTGAACCTTCCTCGGCTTGTCTGCCCCAGGCGGAGTGTACTCGAACAAGTCGCCTGCCTCGCGGTCCAGCAC
>JAVLBI010000026.1:0-675 GCA_031581365.1 Spiribacter sp.
AACAGACGACGCTCACGCACAGCGGCGTGTAGCGCGTTCAGTTCGTCTTCTGTGACGTGCAGCGAACCAACTGCATCAAGACCATCAAGCACCGACAAGCAGCTGTTAGCGCGGTGCACGTTTCTGCTGCGGAGGTCCTCGTATGAGTCGACCAGGGCACTCAGAAGAATGTGATACTGGCGAGGCTCTAGTTCAAGGTCCACATCATATGATTCGGGTTCTGGCTCAGGCTCAGGCTCAGGCTCAGGCTCAGGCTCAGGCTCAGGCTCAGGCTCAGGCTCGGGCTCAGGCTCGGGCTCAGGCTCTGGTTCTTCTGTGAAATCCAGGGTCGATTCATCTTCGTCGTCATCTTCTGTTAGCAGCGATTCTGCGGCAACAACCATCTCCAGCGCAGTGTCTTCTGTGACATGCGAGATGTCTGTCAAATCATCTGGGTCAGCAGCAGCAACGTCAGATACGGTTTCGTATCCGAGTTCTCGCAAACTCTCCGCGCGAGAGGCTCCCACTCCAGAAATATCTGTTAGCTTTGCCATACATGCGGTGTATGATATAAGGGTATATAAGTGTTTCGGTTAGTATAATACAGCACCGAAACCTTTTTATACCCGGCAGTGTGAATATAGTCTATGTCATTACGGCCGAGATATATATGAGTACTATTATCGAGAACCTACA
>JAVLBI010000027.1:0-670 GCA_031581365.1 Spiribacter sp.
TGACAACTGCCAAGGCGCGGGGTAGCCGGTAAGCGATGGCGAATGGTTTGGTAGGCACTAAATCCGACCGGCGCAGTCGATGACATGAGGGTGTCGTTACCGTTGCAATTGACCGCGCTAGGATAGCGCGATCGCCGCTTCAAGTGCGGATAAATCCGCGGGCTTTTTATGCCAAGGCCTGGATGTTGTACACTAACCAGCTTCCGGAGAGGTGGCTGAGTGGTCGAATGAGCCGATTCTGGCAAATTTTGAAAACGTCAGTCCAATAAAATCAATTAGTTACAGTGCATGTAGGCCTAAGTATTCCACTCGAAATGCGGTGAACCGAAAGGTTCCGGGGGTTCGAATCCCTCCCTCTCCGCCAGACATACAAATGGGGCCAACGGCCCCTTTTTTATGTCTGTTGAATGTAGGGGTTCGAACCCCCGGAACAGACCCGTGATGGGTTCGAACCCCCAGAATCGATTACACCAGCGCGAACTTAAGCGCGAATAGGCCAGCGATTAGCCACACTGCGATGTGGATGTCTTTAAACTTGCCTGCTAGCGTTTTGCCGAGCACATAGGTTAGAAAACCTAACCCCATGCCGTCGGCAATCGAGTAAGTCAGTGGCATCGCGATGGCCGTGACGACAGCGGGCGCGGTGTCAGTGACATCATCCCATGCCAGC
>JAVLBI010000028.1:0-611 GCA_031581365.1 Spiribacter sp.
CTATCACGTGCGCTTTCCGGAGCGGCCTGGCGCGCTGCTGAATTTCTTGAAGCGGTTGGGACGTCGGTGGAACATTTCGCTATTTCATTACCGTAACCATGGCGCCGACTATGGGCGCGTATTGGTGGGCATTCAGGTGCCGCCCGAGCAGCGCGAGCAGTTCGAGCAAAGTCTCGATAAGTTGGGTTACCCGTATCGTAACGAGTCTGATAATCCCGCTTATGCGTTGTTTTTAAGCTGAGGTTTTTCCTGCCGTCTCGGCGCAGGCGACGCAGAGTGTCGCTGCCGGATCGATTTCGAGACGTCGAACGTTAATCGGCTCCTCACACCGTAAACAATCCCCGTAAGAGCCCTCATCGCAGCGCTTGAGCGCTGATTCGATGCGGGCCAGCGTAAGCTGTGTCCTTGCGCCGGTGGCTTTGGCCATCGCTTGCTGCTGCATGGCATCCATTCTAGAAAGCCGCCCCACGCGTGTCTGATCGAGCTCAACGGTCGCCTCGGACTGACTGCGCGTGTCGGCTTGTGATTCGAGCTGCGTGCGCAGGGCGATTAACTTCTGACGGAATTGCTCAATGTCGAGGTCTGGTGGTGTTGTCATGGGGGGAGGATAC
>JAVLBI010000029.1:0-608 GCA_031581365.1 Spiribacter sp.
CGTTGGCAACGAGATGCTCTACCATTGAGCTATACCTGCTTGGCCACCCCGTACGAATTCGAATCGCAATCGGCTGTTTTGGAGACAGCAATGTTACCAGATTACACCACAGGGTGAATGAATGGTGGGTCTGCAAGGAATCGAACCTCTCGCCAGCCACCCTACAATTCGGCAATGGATTTACAGTCCACCGTAGGGAAACAGACCCTTGGTGGGAATACAAGGACTCGAACCTTGAACCAACTGATTAAGAGTCAGCTGCTCTACCAATTGAGCTATATTCCCAAAATGGTTGCGCCAGGTTGAGTTGAACAACCATCGGTCGATTATCAATCGACTGCTCTACCATTGAGCTATGGCGCAATATCTTCGTTTCAAATTTTTAAAGAACAAATAAAAAACCCCTGAGCAGTTAAACTGACAGGGGCCGTGTTAATCATTGTTGAGTGATTTTACACTATGCGGCCCCACACACGCACATATCTGACCATGGCAGATAGGATGGAATAAAATTCGACGGTGTGCGTTTTGTAAGCATCATAGTGTTAGTATACATGATTTCTATCTCTTGTCAATGATTATTTATCAAATTTATAATCTACTACTGG
>JAVLBI010000002.1:0-200968 GCA_031581365.1 Spiribacter sp.
GAATAGCATCCTCTCACCGAATGCCGAGCCGGCGGACCCGGTCACACCGGCCGATTTCACCTTACTGGGCATGTCCGGCGTTACAGACTTCAATCTCGATGATTTGCTCAGCGTACTCCAAGGCCCTGAACCAGCGGATGGTGAGACCAGGCAGCCGATTGATCAGTATCTTGATATTCGTGAGGCGGTAGCTGATTACCTCAACCAGATGCCAGAACCCCGCAGCTTGAGCATCGAGCTAGAGGAGACACCACCCGGTGCGCTGCAAGGGGGGCCGCTACCGCTTGCTGATACCGAGGTGACAATCACTGGAAGTTTGGATGTCGCGGTTGATCCGGCCGGCGGCCGTTATTTGGTGTATGGCCGAATGGATGGGGCGGTTGGCCCGGGGGTCAGCGATGAGGATGGCTGGCAGGCGCTTAATGGCCCCGATCAGCCTATCGGTGTGAGTTGGGTTGGCAATCACTTCACCTGGACGGGGGCCGCCGTCGAGCAGGGTACCGGCAAAGCGGTTCAATTTAAGGTGGTCGATACGCAGGACCCTGATCGCGACATCAATATGCTCAGGCAGGCTTATCGCTACTACAACCCAGCGCTATTTCAGGAGTTCGAAGGCCCGGCGCTGCAGGTTCCTGGGGTGAATGAAAACGATTCGATACCGGCCGATCCGATACCGGCCGATGCGATCCGATTGAAAGTCGATATTAGCAGTGACGATATCCTCGCCAATACGGGTGCCGTGCGCTTGATGTTGGTACCGAACGGCGATCAGAACCCGAGGGAAATTCCGAGCGTCTTTCATGCCCAGACCGGCTCGCTGATTCCTTTGTACGCTCTGCCTGAGGGTAGCTGGAATTTGTCGTATCAGCTGGTGGATTTCGCGGGTACCGCTTCGCAACAAAGTGAGGCAGTGTCGCTAACGATTAGCTCGCCGCAAAACGTGCTCTCGGAGAATGATCCATTCGGGCATAACGTTGAGGCCGGCATTCTGTTGGATGCGATTTCGCGTGATCGCTTGTCAATCCGTGGTGATTCAAATGACCTCACCTTGGATGCCACGGGTGATCGCATTGATGCCATTCGCGAGCTTAACTCTGACATCATGCTCACCGAAGGTGGGGCGATGCGCGCCGAAACACAGATGGATTTGGTGGGTGCGCAAAGTGCGGATGTTAGTGACCTTAATCTAGCCCAGCAGGATTTGTTGGATCGCTTTGGGCATTCTGCCTTTGATGCCTTTGAAGCGACCGACTTAGTGCGCTTCCGGCTCTACCCTCAGACCATGGTGGATCGGGGCGAAGTCGAGCCAGAGGCACAGAATGACTTTGCCAATCGTGTGCGCGAAGCCTATACCGGCGTTCGCCACCAGGTCGATGTGCACATCGAGGATTCGGCCTATGCGGTGGATGAATTTGAGGCGCGCTATTACAAGGTCTATCCGGATGGAACAGTCGAGCATTTTGACTGGGATCCGGTCTCGCAGACAGGTGCACGGGCGCAGGACACCGACGGTGATGGTTTCTATGATTTATTTACCTTGTTTATCCGTGAAGGCGGCCGTGGTGATGTGGATGGCGTTGCCGACGGCGTTGTGCTCGATCCCGGGTTTGGCGTTTTCTATCGGCCTAAGGTTGAAGTCCCTCCACCATCCACACCAGGTGATGAAACGGGCAGTGGTGGTCTTGGCGCAAGTGGGCCTAGTGCGAGGCCGGGCAGTAGCGGTTCGGATAATGATCAATATTATCGTGAGACCGATAATGAGAAACCTTCCTTGCTGATCAATAAATCGGTTAACGAGTCGACAAGTTCCATTGGTCGTCGCACAACCGATGGGGACTTCAACGCTTGGTTGCGTCCGAATGATGTAGATCGTAATGCCAGCCGACTCGATGCTGCTGTTTACCGACCAATGACTGATGCGTCGAACCCGACAAGTCAGCGCATGGCCGTTGGCTTGCAACAAAGTTTTGGTGAGGCAGGGCCGCTGCGTTCCATGGATGCGCGTAGCGCTCGAATGGATGGGCTCATTCGCGCGATTTCGGAACCTACTTCAGTTGAACGCTCACCGCTTTGGTCACCGCAAGCGTCAGCCTTTGAGCTCACTAGTACGCGTGGATTTGGTGTCGTTGTGATGCCGCTAGAGGAGCCTGGGTTGGCGGTGCTACGCGGTCACCCTGATTTGAGTATTAATGCCGGCGAGCGCTACGTGGATGTTATTAATCCGGATGCTTTCGTGCACTCCGAGGCGGATGCGCAGATTTTGCTAACGATGGATTTACCTAATGGCGAGGCGTTGCCTGATTGGGTGCAATTTAATGCGCGTACGGGTGAGCTAATGATTGAGCCGCCGCTTGATGCGCCTGCGAAATTCTTACTCCGCGTGACAGCAGTGGATGACCAAGGTAATGAGCGTAGCTTTATTATTCGACTGAGTCTGTTGGGCACTTTCAGCCGGTCTGATGTTGCTATGAGTTTACCTGAGCGCCTGCGAGGAGCGCGCTAATCATGGCGGCTGAACAACGCCCGCGGAGTGAGCCGATGAGTGAGCGGTTGCTGGCATTAGTCGAGCTATCGCGGCAGGCGCGAACGATGACGCGAACTGAGGAACTAGATTATCTCATTGTTAATGCCACGCATCGATTAGCACCGTATCGGCAAGCAATATTATGGCAAGGCCGCAATCAGCCAAAGGCATTATCTGGCCTTATCGCGCCTGATGGGAATGCACCAATGATGCGTTGGCTTGCGCATTTTTATCGTGATGATTTAGCAAAGAGACCAAGTGGGGCTATCAACCTAGAAGCGCTCAGTGCTGATGATCAGTCTGCATGGCAGGCGTATTTGCCAACGTTTGGCCTTTGGCTTCCCGATCCCAATGATTCTGAGGCGCAATCAGGCTTGCTGCTCGTTCGTGAGATGGCTTGGAGCGAGCATGAGGTCAATGTTATTGGTGAGTGGTGGCAGACTTGGGTGCATGCGCGTAAAGCCCTGCATGCTGAGCGCACTCGTCAACGCCGATTGAATTGGCAATCCATTAAAGCGTGGCTCTTACCTGAGGGTGTGCCTTGGCGAAAAAAACGGCTTACGTGGATTGTGGCAGGCTTGCTCGGTTTGTTGTTAGTGCCTGTGCGTATGACGGTGATTGCGCCAGGGCAACTCGTTCCAGTGGATCCACTTTGGGTTCGATCACCCATCGAGGGGGTGATTGCTGAGGTGGTGGTTGCACCCGCAGAGCAAGTTAAGGCGGGTGATCCGTTATTCCACTTCGATAGCGAAGTGCTATCCAGTCGAGTCGAAGTGGCAAGACGCTCGCTGAGTACCGCCACCGCCCGTTACGAACAACTCAGCCAGCAAGCGCTCGGGGATGAGCGCTACGGTGCTGAATTAATCGAGGCCGCCGGTGCTGTAGAAGAGCAGCGCTCGGAGTTAGCATTTTTGCGTTCACGCTTGCAGGACTCCACGGTGCGAGCGGAGCGTGGCGGGATTGCGATTTTTGATAGTGCCTCAGCGCTAATGGGCCAGCCCGTTGATGTTGGCGAGCGGCTCATGCGTATTGTGCAGCCCGGCAAAAGTGAAATAGAGGCCTGGCTAACCGTTGCGGATGCGGTTGATTTACCGGCCGGTTCACCAGTGAATCTCTACCTACGCTCCGCTCCATTGAGTCCGGTGAGCGGCGAGGTGCGCTATGTTGCCTACGATGCCACCGAACGTCCGGATGGAACGGTGGCCTATCGGGTGCGCGCGAGTATTGATAGTGGTAATGATCAACGCGTGGGTCTAAAGGGAACGAGTCGTTTGAGTGGTAGCTGGACGGTACTGGGTTATTGGTTGCTGCGTCGTCCCATTGCCAGTGTCCGCACCCGATTAGGGGTGTAGCCATGTCAGCGAGAAGTCGTTTAACGCCACTACGAGATGAGATTGTTGTTTATCCGGGTCCCACGGGAGGGTCAGGGCAGCCGACCTGGATGCTTCATGACCCTGCGCGCAATGCTTTTTTTCGGCTGGACTGGCCCACCTATGAAATCTTAAGTCGTTGGGACTATGCCGATCCGGCTTTAATCGTCGAGGCCGTTAATCGCGAGACAGCGCTTGAGATAACCATGACTGATATTGAGGGAGTGGCTGAGTTTCTCGACACCCACTGCCTTATTCAACGCTCGGATGTAGCGGGAGCAATGGCGCTTGCGAAACGGCAAGCAGACGGCCAAAAAGCCTGGTGGCTTACTCTAATGCATCGATATTTATTTTTTCGGGTGCCACTCATTAATCCTGATCGTTGGCTTGAGCGCTGGATGGTGCTGGGCAACGTTTTATTCTCACGTCTGTTCACGATTATTACGGCGATTGTTCTTGGGTTTTCGCTTATAAAAGTTGTTCAGCAGTGGGAGCAATTTCAGACCACCTTGCTGGATACGTTTACGCTACAAGGCATCCTGACGTATGGGCTCGCGTTGGTTGGAGTGAAGATTCTGCATGAGCTTGGTCACGGTTTTATGGCAAAACGCCACGGATGTCGTGTGCCGGTCATGGGGGTGGCGTTTCTTGTACTGTTTCCGATGGCCTATACCGATACCAATGAAGTTTGGAAGGTCAGCGATCGGCGTAAGCGCTTAGAAATCTCGACTGCCGGATTACGCGTAGAGCTGTTGGTGGCTGTGTGGGCAACGGCGCTTTGGACAATACTGCCAGATGGCGCGATTCGGTCAGCGGTGTTTTTCTTAGCCTCAGTCAGCTGGGTGTTATCGGTGTTTCTCAATATCAGTCCATTTATGCGCTTTGATGGCTATTTTGTGCTGATGGATTGGTTGAATTTCCCAAATCTCCATGCGCGCAGTTCAGCGCTTGCGCGTTGGGCTATTCGGCGGCTGTTGTTCGGTCTAGATGATCCATCGCCTGAGACAGTCTCTGCGAGCTTTAGGCGTTTTCTAATTGTTTTTGCGATTTTTACCTGGGTGTATCGCCTGTTTTTATTTATTGGTATTGCGCTACTGGTTTATTACGCATTCACAAAAATCCTTGGCATTTTGCTGTTTGCCGTTGAAATTTACTGGTTTATTTTGGCGCCAATCGTAAAAGAGGCAAAGATTTGGTGGGAGCGCCGAGATGAAATAAAAGCGCAGCGGCGGGCCAGAGTTAGCGCTATGGTGTTGACTATCGCGCTGTTGATTTTTGCTTTACCGATGCCAAACCCAATTGGTGTCCAAGCTTTGCTTCGTCCAGCTCAATTCACCGAGATTATGGTTCCCGATGCAGCGTTGCTACAGGTGCTGTCTGTTGAAGATGGACAAGCCGTGAGCGCTGGGATGCCGTTGGTGAAAATGATGTCACCGTCGGTATTTTTCGGTCGCCAGATGGCTGATCAAAGAGTCGATACGGCGACTTGGAAATACCAAGCCGCAAGCTTAGATCAAGAGCGTGTTGGCTCGCCGAGATTAGCGAATGAACAACGCCACTCCGCGCTTGCCGAGCTTCAGCGGGCTGAGCGTGAGCTTGCCGAGTTATCATTTTTTGCGCCGCATGATGGAATTTTTAGAATAAATAATCCTGACCTCAACCGTGGCCAGTGGTTATCCAAAGACACCAAAGTGGGCACGCTAGTTGATCCGTCTAAGGGTGGAGAGATTGTGACTTGGGTGGATGAGGCCTCAGTTGCTCGTATTAAGATGGGTGCTAAAGCCCGTTTTTTCTCATCGAGTCGTGATGGATTGATAACAGGAGAAGTGGTTGATATTGAAAACGATGCAACCGATGCACTGCCTGCGCCTTCATTGAGTTCGTTGTACGGCGGTGACATTTTAGTTCGTGAACAAGACGGGCAATTAGTACCTGAGCGCGCGCTTTATCGGGTGGTAATTCGCCCTAATCGAGTATCGACTATCGCGGGGGTGCAGATTCATTATGGGCGGTTAATGATTAGTGCGGCGCCTGCATCGATAGGCGGCCGGTATTTGCGCACCACAGTTGCAACGCTTTTGCGGGAGATTGCCCCTTGATCCGTGTGATTCACTGCAGTTTTTGCCACGGCTCAAAAATCCCGCTGCTTGGCCTAATCGCGATAGTAGTTGCTGGTTGTGCCGTCGAGCCAACGGTGATTGATCGACAGGCAATGAGCATCGAGCTTGTTGAAGATCGCGTAGTGGCGCAAACGGACGTCATCCCGATGGAGGGTTCGTTGAGCTTGGAAGAGGCGATTGCACGCGCCATTAAGTACAACCTCGATCACCGCGTGCGCTTAATGGAACAGGCGATTGCGCGCGGCGAGCTGGATTTAAGTCGCTACGACATGTTGCCAAGTATTTTGGCAAGCGCTGGTTACAACACCCGTGATACACCGCGTACAACACGCTCTGTTGATTCGGTAACCGGTGAGCAATTAGACACCAACCCATCAATCAGCGCTGATCAATCGAGTTGGGATTTCTCGGCTGATTTGAGCTGGAGCCTTTTAGATTTCGGGGCCAGTTATTACCAAGCACATCAGAATGCGGATCGACTGATGATTGCTGCAGAACGTCGCCGACGTGCAATGCATCTGCTGATTATGGATGTGCAGACAGCCTACTGGCGAGCCGCTAGTGCGCAAGCCCTTGATGGCCAAATTCGGGCAACCGTTCTGGCTGCTGAACGGGCAATTGAGGATGCACGTCAGGCCGAGCAGGATAACGCCCAAGCCCCCATGGAGCATCTTCAGCGTCTGAAAGTACTATTAAGAACGTTGCGAGATATCCATCGCATCGAACAAGAACTCGTCGCCTCAAGGGTAGAATTAGCCAACCTTATTAATGCGCCGCTGGATGAGCCGCTAATACTTAACCCAGCGCCAACGCTTGCGAAAATGCCGGATGTCTTAACATCACCTGTTAGCGATTTAGAGCGAGTAGCGCTCTACAATAACGCGGATTTAAAAGAGCCCTTCTACGATGTTGATATTGCTGCATTGGAGACACGCCGGGCTCTTCTCGATCTTTTGCCTGATTTGACGCTAAATTGGGGGCCACGATATACGACAGACTCCTTCGTCATTAACGATCAATGGAATGAGGGCGCGCTGTCTGTCAGCTATAACCTGCTCGGGCTATTAAAGGTTAATGAAGTCCGAGAGCAGGCAAGGGCGCGTGAAGAACTTGCGAAGATGCGCCGAGTTGCAATGCAAATGACGGTAGTCACTCAAGTTCACTTAGCCGCCTTGCAAGCGCAAAACGCGCTCCAGCGCCTCAAAACCGCTGAGGAATTACAAGGTGTTGAGCGAGAAATTGAATCGCGGATGGTGAGTCAGCGTTTGGCCGGGACGATTAGCGATTCTGAACTGGTGCGTGCCCGGACAGAGGCCATGGTGGCTGAGCTACAACGCTACCAAGCGCTGGCCGGTTACCATTCGTCAATGGGCCGCCTGCAGGCCTCGCTCGGTCTCGAGCCTGATATCGGCTCCATCCAAACCACTCCTCTTAAGTCTATTGAACTGGAAGTCACCCGCGCATTGCAGCGCTGGTACTCAGGTGTCGCTGTTAAGCAAGAGATGCGGCGAATTGACGATGCTGAACGGGCCACGATTGAGTCAGACACCCCATTGCCTTAGTGGGCAATGAAAGTGGTGGCCAAGGACAGAGTTCAGAGGAACGTCCTGGCGTTGAATTAAGCGAGCTGTGGTCTTTAATTTTGAACACTTATAACCCCATACTGGCTTACAATGTCTTCGAAAACGACTTCTCCACCCTTACGTTCGACGATCCTAAGCCTCAGCGATAAACGATCGGACGCGTTTTGTGCCTGCATGTTGAAAGATCTTGTAAGATCAATCACTAAGCCACTCCGTAATTCTCGTCCCACCCTGTTTAACTCATACCCTTGATATATCTGACTGGAATTGCCGTTAGTAAGCTCAAGCTGGGTGTTGGCAGCATATTCTCCACCTAAGAAACAAGCAGCAATATTAGTGTGGTTTCCCTGAAACTCGCAGCTTAAAGTTGCAACGTATGGGAAATTTTCCTCCTTTTCAGCTTGCTTCCTAGCAGCGACCTCTTCTCGTTGTTTCTTTTGAGCAGCTTGTCTTGCTAGCCTTTCTTGCTTTTCCTTTAATACGTCAGTGTTTTTTTCTCTGGCCACTTGACGATCTTTGAGATAGGCAAGAATTACACTGATAGAAAGATTGTCTTCAGTATATTCAGATGCACGTATTTCATCTTTTAACCGATCAAATTTCTCTGGACTGTTGGCATCGTACTGCCTAAGTGTCTGCAATTGATCCCATTGTGTTATCAGTTTTTCTTCTGTCACAAATTGAAACTCATCATGAGATTGAAAGCCTTGTTCAACTGCCGCATGCTCGTTACTTTCAGTGACTGAAAATAATTTTCCATAGGCGGATTGAATACCATCATCTGCAAGTGCTGAGCTTAGTTTTTCAACTTCGCGCGCAGGGGCAACAAAAATTGCGCAACTCTCCTCCCAGTCAGAGTGATTTCCGCATGCGACCTCGCAGCCGGGCACATCATGCCCATACTTTAAATCGGAAAAATACATATACGCATCATTGAGCGTACTGAAGGTTTTAAAGAAGGATAACTTATTACCATTCCCAGTGATTCGCAATTCAGTTTGGCTTTGACGCTCTATGGCTTCATATTGACTTTTCAAGTCCTCACTGAGTATCTCTCTGTCGAACGCACGGTAGCCAATAATAGATTGGGGGATCGATGAATTTTTTTCGAGCGCGCACACATTTTGCGGATAAAAACTGGGGCCCTGATTATATTGGTCATCCGCCTCCCACCTCTCGTCAATTGTATTTATTTTGACAAACATTGAACCAATAAAGTTTTCGCTTTGATGATTTTTTGATTCAGCATATTCTTTTTGTAATCCAAGTTCATTGCTTTGAATTTGATCTTTTTCTTTTTCTATTTTTGCAGATGCACTTTCTATGTCTTCGAATGAAAAAACAGCGATTGGTTCAAAGGGGTCGACCCCACCATCTTCTGCCCAAGACGCATAGACATAATATGGAACAGGAAGCAGGTCTATTTCGTCATAACCCGATTGAATTTGCTGGTTGCAATCGTCATAGGAATAAATCACTGGCAACGTGATTTCATTTTCGGATATGAAATCAACGACCATTTTATCGGCAGCATCTGCTGTCCATTCGACTTGGCGGTTTTGATACTGAGGATTTATTTCTGCGTGAGATATAATACAATCAGAAATTAATAGCTCGGATTCAGAAAATTTCTTATTGAACTCGAAATCATCCTCAATATTCTTTCTAAAAGCTGGCTCTCTTGGTCTGCCAACGCCGGATGAGTAATCTTCTGGGGCACTGTTGTATAATAAGACAATATCTAATAGTTGATCTGGGATGCTTTCTGTTTGTGCGGTCTCACTGTCTTGTTGGTCGTCTACCGTTTGCGTAGATGCAAGGCAACCGGATAAAAGGAATGTGGAAAAAATGAAGATGATAAATATTGATTTCAGGTACATCCTATCGCCTCATTTGTCTGGTGGCATTCAGCTTAGCGGAAGGCATCACGCGTGTCGGGTCGTTGATAAGTGTGCTTAGATGCGAGTTAAAAATCAAAGCGTTTTTGGATGGAGGGACTCATTGTCATCGTTCTTTCATACGAATGGTGACTAATCGATAAACGCCCGATAGGTTCGGTGTGTAGGGTGATCGCGTTAGAAAATATTGTCGATTAATCGAAAGGGGCAACCATCTTTAGAGAGGGTATGGGTTATGAGTCAGATGGATACTGATCAATCTGAGATCATATTCTCGTCAGTGCAGAGGGCTGCTGTAATTGGCTTTGCGAGAGGACAGGATGGATAAACTGCTAATGACTAAATTCTTTTTCTTTTCGGGTCTATTTGTGTTTTTGACGGCTTGTGGACCGATGCCAGCCTATCAAGATGTTTTGCATCCGACTGGGAATCCCAGAATGACAAAGACGCAAGCCAGAGTGCTCTGTCATCAAGTGGCAAGCGAAGCGGAGATAGAAATGGAGTCCCGAATAGAACAGAAAAGAGACGCAAGCGCAGGCTATAAAACGCATTGTCGTGAAATATACGGCGAGATGCGATGTGAAACGGCAATGCAGTCGGCATCATCTGGTGGCTTCTCGCAGGGTATGAGGGACGCGCGTAGAATAGATAACGCTGGTGAACGGGCGATGAACGCATGTTTAGCACGGAACGGGTACATCAAAAGGCGTGAGTGCGTCGCTAACTGTCGCTGACGTTTCTGTGGAATGAATGTTGAGCTCGATGTTTGGAAGCCTGCGATTTAGTCATGCGCCTAGGGAAGAGAACGAAAAGGTTTGCTAGGGATGGGCCGCGGCCATTGGGGGCCCCGCGGCGATCGAGTAATGGTGGCCAAGGACAGAATCGAACTGCCGACACGACGATTTTCAGTCGTCTGCTCTACCAA
Organism: Spiribacter sp.; assembly: GCA_031581365.1. GTDB lineage: Bacteria > Pseudomonadota > Gammaproteobacteria > Nitrococcales > Nitrococcaceae > Spiribacter. Next base: position 10,421 of record JAVLBI010000002.1, read on the forward strand.
CTGAGCTACTTGGCCGCCAAGCGATACATTCAACCCGATGCATGCATGCGGGTCAAGCGAGATCTGGCCTCGGTGGTACTCGGGGCCTCCCCGATTGTTGGTATTCGGCAGCTTTGATTTTTATACTAACATTCGCGGGTTAATTTTATGCTGGGGTGAAGGTGGCTAGTTTTGTCGATGCCGGGACGCTAATCCTGGTACTCGCCATCGGGTGCATGCTATTCGGCGGCATCAGTTTGGCGAGCGCCGGTCGGACCGATATTGCCATTCGTTACTGGTCATTGGGGTACTTTCTAGCTGGCGCTGGTGTTCTGGCGCTGGCGCTGCGTGGATACATCCCGGATTTAGCGAGCATCCAGGGTGCTAATATTGGGGTACTGATCGGCATAGGGTTGATGTTGATCGCGATCATCACGCATGCCGGTCGTGATCACTTAAAGCTGCCTGCTGTCACTGGATGTGCAGTGGCGATCATTGTATTTAACGTGGCATCGTTGCCACCGTTTAATGCGCCGATCGAGGTTCGGATTGCTATTGTCTCTGCTGCCATTGCAATGAGCCAACTTTTCGCTCTCTATGCGCTTTGGGGACTCAAGACTGAGCGCTCTAATTTATTGACCCTCATGCGGATAAGCCATCTGGTTCTCAGTATCGCGTTCATTTTGCGATTTATCTCAGGATTACAAGGTTGGGCGATATCACTTTTTATTCCTAACCCAGTCAACGTCCTTTTTTATGTGTCCGCGATGGCCATGGCATTTATTCAAGCACCAACATTTTTGTTAATGAAAAAGGAACAAGCTGACCGTCGCGCGGTGAGGGCGGAGGAAGAGCTGAGTAATGAGGTATCTGAGCGAGCAGTCGAGCGACGCTTTCATGCGACACGAATGCGTGTCGAACGTGCAGGGGCGATTGAGCACTTCGCCCGAGGGGTGGCGCATGATGCCAATACCATGATTGGTGTTTTGCAACTTGGGTTTGGTCAAATCCGCAACGATATTGCGGAAAGTAAGCCAGTCCCAGCTGAAACTCTGAATTTGATGGAAAAAGCACTCGCCCAAGCACGAGTTACGGCCTCGGGGCTACTAGCCCTGGGCGGAAAGAAATCGCCCACCCTAACTCAAGTCAATGTGAGTGATGTTCTTGATGAAGTCGCTTCCATGCTTGCTTATGGCGCGCCGCGTGAAATCGCCGTACGCAATGAGACTCCTAAGGGCTTATTGGGTCGGGCGCATCGAGGATTTTTATCAACGGCCCTATTAAATATCGGCCGCAATGGCATCGAGGCCATGGCGGGTGGTGGCACATTGACGCTAAGCGCTCGCCGTTTAAGCGAGGTGCCAAAAGGCGATTACCAAGTGGGATCGGTTGCATCAGGGCCGATTGTTGATATAAGCGTTACCGATGAAGGCCCGGGTATTGCTAGGGATACATTAAATGAGCTATTTGAGCCAATGGTTACAACAAAAGAAGAACAGGATGGCCATGGCTATGGACTTTATATGGCTCGAGGAGTGGCGGAACGTTTGGGTGCCGCGATTGTGGTCCAAACTCAGCGTGAAACCGGTACCGTTATGCACTTTTTATTAGCATCAGGAGAACGAAAATGACGAATACAGAGCATGAGCTCACTACGGTTCTTGTTGAAGATGAACGCATGTTCTCGGAGATGCTGGCGCGCTCTTTAACATCAGTTAGTGGCCTATCATTAGTGGCTCGGGCATTTAATGTCGAGCAGGGTGTTGAGGCTTGTCAAAAGCATGCGCCCGATCTTCTGATCCTTGATCTGGCGCTACCCGATGGAAATGGAATTGATGTGCTCAAAGCGCTGAAAAAAATTCGGCCAGAAGCCCTCGCTGTGGTCTTATCGGCACATGCAGATGATTTTGTCACGCCACCAGAGGTTGAATCACAAGTCAGTGCGGTGATCAGCAAAGGGGATGCACATGAGTCATTGAGCATGCATCTGCGTGATTTGGTGCAAAAACAAAACCCAGGTTTTGAGGACGAGCAAGTCCTCATTGATCGGCTCACACCACGCGAGCAGGATATCTTTGATTTATTAGGCGCCGGCCTCACTAATCGTGAAATTGCTAAACGCCTGAGCCGTTCAGCCGCGACTGTTGCTACCCATCGAAAAATGATCGCGGTTAAGCTGCGTTGCAGCGGTGCGGCCTTAATGAGTGTAGCGGCGCGCTATCGGACGCAACACGGCAAAATACCAAGTTAAAGGGATAACACCGATAAGCGGACGGGTAGAGAATCTTAATTCTTTAAAAAAGAACGAGATAGCTCTCATGTCGACGCAACTAGGTAAGACTTATCCCCAAATTGGGTTACTGGTCCCGCAATGTCTGACTCGGCAAGAGGTCGAGACGTTGCTGGCCAGTCAGGCAAGCGCTGTCTATGTCTTCCCGAATTTGGGCGAGTTACGCCAGTCCGCCTACCTCAGCCAAATAGATGTATTGATTGTTGATCTTTCGGGCGATGTTGAGAGCAAACTCCGATTCATGGCCACAATCTCAAAAGCCGGCCGGGCTGGCTTAGTGGCGCTGTACCCGGCGTGCGGCGCGCAGGGAGAGTCTTTACGTGTGCGTGCGCTTGAGAGCGGTGCCGATTGTTGTTTGGCTTTGCCGGTAGTCCCATCAGAGCTTAGCGAGGTAGTGAATCGCCTATGGGCAGGTCAGAAAACCGCAGTGGGAAATACCCAAGTTGCCTCATCGCTGATTAACACCGCTCAGCGTCTGGCGCAAAATTTAAACTAAGCCGGGCCTCTAAAGACTGATACCCTTTGGGGTTACCCATTGTCATCGAGTGCACAGCATGCGCCGTTCACGCCGCATACTTTTACTCTCTGCCTATCGAGCCGATAGTCATGCCTGGTGGGCTGACTGGCTACAGTCGGCATTCCCGGATGTGGACTGGCAAGTATTGGAGTTACCGGGCCGGCATTTTCGTTGGCGTATTCGCGGTAATCCCCTCTCCTGGCTTGAGCCCATGGAAGCCGCATTGGCTAACGCGGATGCGGTGCTTGCCACCTCAATGGTGGATTTAGCGACCCTGCGAGGTTTATTCCCTGCCCTCACGCGCATCCCTAATCTCTATTATTTTCATGAAAATCAATTCGCGTATCCCACCCGAGCACAGCAAATACGCTCGCTCGAGCCGCAAATGGTCCAGCTCTATGGGGCCCTCGCGGCCGATGAAGTTTTGTTTAATTCGCAGTGGAATCGAGATAGTTTTCTAGCCGGCGTTGATGCGTTGCTCGAGCGCATGCCAGACGCTGTACCAAAAGCGCTATCAGCTCGATTAGCCGCCAAAAGCCAAGTGATACCAGTGCCGCTTAAACCCATTAAGCTTAATGGCGCTATTGTTCGGGATGAGCAATTGATTGTTTGGAATCACCGTTGGGAATACGACAAAGCGCCTGAAGTATTTGCCGAGGCACTGGAATTATTGGCAAAGCGTGGCGTGGATTTTCGTTTGGCATTGCTCGGCTCGCGCCCGGTTACTACACCGCACGCGTTGATGACGATACAGACACAATTTGACCCGGTAATCGTCGCGAATGCACATCTGCCACGAGCTGACTACGAACGCACTTTATCGCAGGCGGCGATCGCAGTGAGCACTGCTATTCACGAATTCCAAGGCCTAGCCATGCTAGAGGCGGCCAGTGCGGGAGCCGTGCCCTTAGTACCGGATACCTTGGTCTACCCGGAGCATTTTGCTCTCGCTTATCGATACCAAGCCAGCAATACCCAAGCGCTAGCAGAGCGTCTAGCGCACTGGCTTGATCGTGAGCGGCCTAAAGCGCCGGATGTCAGCGCTTGGGAGCCAGCGATATTGACACCGCAATGGGCTAAAGCCTTGGGTATTTAGTCCTCTGTTGGCTGAAAATCCGGCGGTGGCGCCGAGCCCTCACCAAAAAAGAATTTCTCCATTTCTTGCTCGAGAAACTGGCGTGCTTTTGGGTCCATGGGCGAGAGTCGATACTCATTGATCAGCATGGTTTGATGGCCAAGCCACATTTTCCAACCGGCTTGGCTTACATTGTTAAAAATGCGCTCACCTAGCTCACCCGGATAAGGCTGGCGTTTGAGTCGCGGGCCTTCCTCGCCAGTTTTTATGCATAAGACAGTCTCGCTCATTCATTAGGCTCCTTTTGGCTGAGCAGTGTTTTGATGGGAGCGGGCAATCCGACCGTTGGCTCGCTGTGTGGGTGATACCAAAGCGTATCAGTGTCCGCTAGCCGCTGTCCTTGCTGGTAGTGCGCCAGTATGGGATGGAGCGTTAGAGTAAAATGTGTAAACGCATGGGCTAGTGGCGGGCGCTTTGAGTAAACATCAATGAGAAGTCCTAAATGATCGCGGGCCCAGTCCTGTGGATCAGAGTCTAATGGGCACTCGGGTAGTGACCATAGACCGCCCCAAATTCCATTTGGCGGGCGCCGCTTCAAAAGAACGGCTTGTTGTTGCTCAATCATCAGCACGCGAGTCTCGCGGTGCGGTTTTACGCGCGCCGGTTTGCGTTCGGGGTAATCACTTGGGCGGCCTGTCTTGAGCGCCTTGCAATCAGTTCGCAGCGGACAGTGTGGGCAATCAGGTTGGCGTCGGCAAACGCTGGCCCCAAGATCCATCATGGCTTGGTTGAAATCAGCCGTACGCGCGTTGGGCGTGCATTGCTCGCTGAGTTTCCAAAGGGTGGTTTGTACGCTCGCTTTGCCGGGCCAGCCGGGTATAGCGTGGTAGCGGGCTAAAACACGTTTAACGTTGCCATCGAGTATGGCGTGTGGCAGACCGCGTGATAGCGATAGAATAGCGGCTGCGCTCGAGCGGCCAATACCGGGTAGCGCAGAAACCGCTTCGAGTGAATCAGGAAACTCACCGCCATATTCATTCACGAGTTGTTGTGCGCAGGCGTGAAGATTGCGTGCCCGGGCGTAATAGCCGAGTCCGGCCCATAGGCTGAGTACATCATCCTGATCGGCACCGGCTAGCGCATTGAGATCCGGGAAGTGGCGCATGAAGCGTTCAAAATAAGGAATAACCGTTTTGACTTGCGTTTGCTGAAGCATGATCTCGGATACCCAAACCCGATATGGCGTTGCCGGATGCTGCCATGGCAAGTCATGACGGCCATGTTGATCAAACCACGCGAGTAGCGTTTGGGCGAAGGCTTGATCGCTCGGTATTGAAGTCATTCGTTGAAAAGCCCTTCAATACGATCACGTAACTCATTGACCTCCTGTTCGATCCGCTCACGAATTGGCTCACTCTGGGTTTGTTCGATCACTTTGGCGATATTGACCCGAATGCTTGGGTCGCCCCATGGACCGGTGACTTGCAAGGGGATGGGGATACCGCGAAGTGACTCAAGCGCTTGCCCATCTTGGCCTTCAAGCGTATCAACAATATTCACGGTGAGATTCGCGTTAAGCGTCTGCGCGGCAAGGTCGCTGCGAACCTCGCCGCGAATGCGCAACAAGGGCGAATCGAGGGCAAGGTCATTACTATGAGCGATCCCATTAACAATGCTCAGCGTGGCGCTTAATTGGCTAAAGTCAGTTCGCTGGGCTGTTGATTCAGAGGTTGGCTTGCGACCCTCAAGACGCGCGAGCGCATTGCGGATGACTTGGGCAATATTAATACCCTCAATCGCCCCATCGCGAAGACTCAACCCACCGCTTGCGTTTAGTGTTTCGATCGCACTGGCTTGCCCAGCAAGTTCAAGCTCACCGGTCAGATCAACAGTGCCCTTGCCCACCAACTGATCAACATCAACGAGTGCCGCTAACAAAGGCCCGACTTGCGTATTGGTGAGTGACTCATTAAAACGCAGCGGCCTATTCGCGCTTTGCCTCACTAGGGTGACATCGCCCTGATAGTCACCCTCAAAAAAGCGCGCATTGATCGGGTGAAGACGTATTCCTGCGGGTGTGATGGCCACATCAACATTGAAATCGGTAATGGCAATGTCATCTATTTGAAGATTCGTCTTCTCTAGACTGAGGCTGCGATCTGCACGGATAGTAAGCTCACCCGCTATGGTTGCTTGGTCAGTGGCATTGTCTTGTTCGAACTGGCCATCAGCGCTAAACCCTGAAGACCGCCCTATGATTAACGTCTCGAGCGCAAAATCAACATCACTGGCTTGCCAACGCTTGCCAGTTACTTGGTCATTAAAGCGGATTTGCCCATCGCTAAGCGATATGCCACCAAGGCTTAAACCCGCTAGCCATTGTGGCGGCTCAGACGGTGAATCTGATGCGTTTGCCTGGCGACCAAAATCCTGCCAATTCGCTTTACCATTGGTGGCGCGAACAAGGTTGAGGACCGGCGCATCAATCGTGATGGCCTCGAGCGCAAGCTCACCGCGTAGTAGGGGCATGATCTCGATACCAAGACTCAAACGCTTTGCACTAAAAAAAGCGAATTCATTTAATCCACCGCCGCTACCAAGGCTGACTTCACGCAAATCGATGCCTAAGCGCGGGAAAAGTGCCCAACTTATCGAACCATCAATGCTGAGGCTGCGTCCGGTTTGGGCTTGAACAACTTCGCTAATTGAATCGCGATAATCATCAGGATCAATTAAAACAACGAGTGCGCTAACAGCCAGCCCGATCAACGCGATAACCGATCCAAGCGTAATCAATATCCAGCGCATGGTAGTAGTCCTTTATCCCAATGACGGCGAACGCCCTTATGCTCTAGGAGAAACATTAAACCTATGATTCTACAGGTTTGAACGGTCATAATAGCGCGAAGGATGGAAGGTTATGTTGCGCGGGTTGGTTTGGCTAGGGTTCGTGGTTTTAGGCATTGCCCCGTGTGCTGCAGCACCGGTGAATGTGGCGGTCGCCAGTAATTTCTTACTGCCCTTGCGTGTCATTGCCGAGACCTATGAGGCGCAGGGGGGAGGGCCCATTGAAATCAGTGTTGGTGCCACCGGCCATCACTACGCGCAAATCGTTAATGGGGCGCCATATGATGTTTTTCTCGCTGCCGATCAAGCACGCCCAGCACGATTGGTGCAGGAAGGGCATGCTGCGGGTGATAGCCTTTTTACTTATGCGCGAGGCGGTCTGCTGCTGTGGGTTGCGCCAAGCGTGAGTCTGCCGGCAAATGGATTAGCTGGGCTTGCCGAACAACCTGTACGACGTTTGGCCATTGCCAATCCAGCACTCGCACCTTATGGACTAGCCGCGCAACAAGCACTCATAGCAACCGAGCTGTGGGATGATTACAGGCAAAAGATCGTACAAACCCAAAACGTTGGTCAAGCCGTGCAATATGTGGCGACAGCAAACGTCAGCCATGCGCTGGTGGCTGCTTCATACGCGGCACAGAGTGAATCAATAGGGGGACATTGGATGGCGGTTGATCCCGATCTCTATACGCCGATCCGGCAGGATGCTGTGCGGCTTTATGCTGGACCGAATCAAAGCGGCGCTAAAAATTTTCTCGCTTTTCTCAAAAGCCCTGCGGTTACCGCCATTCTGAATCAGTTTGGTTATCAACCAGGCGTGTCATCGGAATGAATCTCATGCCGGTGTGGATCAGTATTCAACTCGCAAGTGTGACCGTTTGCGTTTTGCTTGCGCTTGGAACGCCGCTTGCTTGGTGGCTTGCAGTGAGTCGCAGCCGTTGGCGGGTTGCGGTGGACGCGCTAGTGGCGCTGCCATTGGTGTTGCCACCAACCGTGCTGGGTTTTTACATGCTGATGTTATTAGGCCCGCAAGGCATGGTGGGCGCGCCATGGTTTGCAATGACTAAGGAGACGCTGACTTTTAGCTTTACCGGGCTGGTGATTACCTCGGTCTTATACTCCTTACCGTTTGTTGTTCAGCCACTGCGAGATGCCTTTCGTGCTGTGGGTCAGGGGCCAATGGAAATGGCAGCAACGTTGGGGGCTAAACCGCTTGATGCGTTTTTAACAATTGCCTGTCCTCTAGCCGGCCGTGGGTTTGTAACGGCGGTGGTATTAGGGTTTGCGCATACGCTCGGGGAGTTCGGTGCTGTGTTAATGGTTGGTGGCAGTATTCCTGGTGAAACACGCGTGGTAGCCATCGCTATTTACGAGCATGTTGAGACATTAGAATACGCTTCAGCGCATGCGCTATCGGCAGGCTTATTGGTGTTCTCTTTTGTGACTTTGCTGCTGGTCTATGCATTAAATCGACAGGCACGCCCTGGGGTGTCGGGATGAGCGAGGCCGTCCTACATTTTGATCTCGAACTCGTCCGTCGGACCTTTAAGTTAGCAGCGGCAGCCGAGATCTATCCAGGGATTACCGCATTGCTTGGCGAATCGGGTGCGGGTAAGACAACGCTGCTTCGCTGCTTAGCAGGCCTTGAGCCCGACTGTCGCGGTTCAATCAACCATATCGATGAGATCTGGCAAGCACCGGATGTGTGGTTGCCAAGTCATCGGCGCAGAGCGGGCCTTGTTTTTCAAGACATCCGGTTATTCGAGCATCTCACGGTCGCTGGTAATTTAGACTACGCCCTCAAGCGTCGCGAGGGTGACGGCCCTCAGCGCGATGAAGTGATTCGCGCGCTCTCGCTAGGCCCGCTATTAGAGCGAGTGCCCGCTGGACTCTCTGGTGGTGAGGCACAGCGAGTCGCGTTAGGCCGAGCGCTACTTGCCGCGCCACGATTACTCCTTTTAGACGAACCGCTGGCCGCGCTCGACATGGCGCGACGCGAGCAAATTCAACCACTCATCCGTGCCATTCCTAAACGCTTTGGAATTCCTGTGGTGTATGTCACTCACGCCATTCAAGAGGCGCTAGCGTTGAGCAATCAAGTGATCCTCATGGCGCAAGGTCATATCGCGGCAAGGGGGCTATTGGCGGATGTGTTTTCACAGCCTGAGCATTGGGAGCGACTCAATGGAGGCGAGCCAATGGTGATATGGGATGGCCGAGTTGTTGCGCGAGATAACGACTGGGAGTCGACCACATTGGCCACCGATGCCGGGCGATTGCGGCTTAGCGGATTGAGTCTTGAGCGCGGTGCGAGTGTGCGTTTGCAGCTAAGTGCTCGTGACGTGGTGTTACTGCTTGAGCCACCTGTGGCATCGAGCGTGGTGAATGTATTGCCGGTTGTGGTTGAGGCCATGGAGTTGCGGGCCAATGGCCAGCTACGCATTGGCCTTGGCTCAGGTCATCGGGCAACGCTGTGGGCTGAAGTGAGCGGACAATCTGCCGCGGCGCTGAGGCTGGAAAAGGGCCGGCGGCTTCATGCATTGATCAGACCCCAAGTGATCGCGGTTAATCATTGATGATAACTAAAAATTAAGGCTTTACTCGGTGTCATGAGCGCGTCACACTCCGCGTTTTCGCAGTGCACCAAACGGGTTGAGGGCATGGGCATGGCAGCAACGATGCGACAGAATTGTCGAGTTGAGTATCGGGGCAAAGAGATTGTCATTAATGGGCCACTGCGCGAGGCGCGTGAAGAGGCGCAACGTATCATCCAACGCTTTGCTTGTAGTGCGGTGCCCTACCGAATGAGCAGCGCTGAGGCTGACCAGGTTGTATTAAAACCGCTTTAACCCATGCGCGTCTTAGACGCAGAAAAACCGACCGGGAGTGGATCATCCGCTTCTAACCAAAAACGCGACTCACCGCTATAAAATCCTTTGCCAGTAACGCTAACGATCACCTCGCCAGTCTTTTTGATTGACTCAATCTGGCCCTGAAATGGCACGCCACTGAGACCTGCAAAGGTAAAAGTTTCGCCGATCTTGGCTTGTTGACGCGCATGCGCAAGCGCAAGCCGTGCGGTGATACCAGACCCGGTTGCGCTACGATCAACCTGACCACCGCCAAAAATACATAGATTGCGACTGAGCTGCGTACTTGGCGGACCGGCGTCATCCGTGAGAATGCAGCCATAGAGAAAGCCAAGCGCTGCCTCGCCAGGGTGTTGGATCGTTAATTGTTCACGCCCCGCTGCAGTGATTTGGCGTCCCATTGCGATGAGCTTATCGACCGGCGTTGCAGTTAAGTCCATGCCTAAACGGCTCGCCGGCAGGATGGCGTAATACGCCCCGCCATAGGCCAAATCAACGCTAACGACTCGGTCGTTATTGAGTCGAATGGGGGTATCAAGCGTGGCCGCGAATGCCGGCACACTATCAAAAGTAACCTCACCGGGATTGCCCTCAGGTGTTGTTTCTACGCGAACGTTGACAGGGCCACAGGGGCATTGCAGCGTAAACTGAGTAAGTGGTGGCGTCGCTGCGACGATGCCTTGATCAATCACCCAACGCCCTAACGCGATGGTGGCATGGCCACACATTGTGCTGTAGCCAGCGTTATGCATAAATAACACCGCAAGCGCGCAGCCTGGGGCATCGGCCTCCGTGGGCCAAACGCCATACATATCCGCATGACCGCGCGGCTCAAACATTAATAGTTGGCGCACCCCATCGTATCGATCGATTGCCTGCTGGCGTTTAGCTAATAAGCTCGCGCCGGTAAGCTTTGGGGCCCCGTCGGTGATAATGCGTACCGGCTCTCCGGCAGCGTGTAAGTCGGTGACCTGATAGCTTGTTTTACGCTTAGCAGTCATTACGCCTGACGCGGTTGGGGGGCGCCATCCACTCGTCGTGGCAGGCCAAGCGGATTTGCCTCACGCAGGGCAGCCGGCAAAAGCGCATCCGGCATATCTTGTAACGCCAGCGGGCGCAAAAATCGCTCGATTGCACGGGTGCCAACCGAGGTGGTGCGACTATCCGTTGTGGCGGGATACGGCCCGCCATGAACCATCGCTTCGCCAACCTCGACGCCAGTGGGATAACCATTGGCCAAAATGCGCCCGGCTTTCTGCTGCAGACGCTCAATGAGTGGCTCTGCGATTGCGATGTCACTTTGGCTTAGGTGAATACCTGCGGTGAGTTGCCCTTGCAGCGCATCAGCAAGCGTAGTGGCCTGCGCTGGATCATCCATGGCAATGATGAGTGTGACCGGACCGAAGATTTCCTCGGCTAACGCCGGGTTGGCCAAAAAGGTTGTTTCGTTCGTTATATAGGCCTTCGCTTGGGCGAGGCCGGCTTTCTCTTCACCGGCTGCTAGACGCTCTACGCCATCGGCTTGATCCAGAATGTGGCAGCCTTGCTCATAGGCGGCTAAAATCCCACTATGCAACATAGCGTTTGCTGGAAGACTTTGTAGTTTCGCGCTTAGTGCATCGTTAAAGCTGCTTAACGCATCGCTTCGAGGCACGAAGACCAGTCCGGGCTTGGTGCAGAATTGGCCGCAACCCATTGTGATTGAGCCCGCAAGGCCTTCAGCAATAGCTTCGGCACGTTCAGACAATGCGCCTGGGAGAATGAACAGTGGGTTGACGCTACCCATCTCGGCATAGACCGGAATCGGCACCGCGCGTGATTGCGCCAGTGCTTGTAGGGCTAATCCACCGCGTTGTGAACCCGTAAACCCGATCGCTTGAATCGCTGAATGCTGCACGAGCGCGGCGCCTAGAGCATGGCTGGATCCTTGTAACATTGAGAATACGCCAGCAGGTACTTCAAGGTTAGCAACGGCGCTTTCAACGGCTTCAGCCGCGATCGCTGATGTGCCCGGATGCGCTGGGTGGGCCTTAACAACCACTGGGCAGCCGGCGGCGAGTGCTGAAGCCGTATCGCCCCCACACACAGAAAAAGCGAGCGGAAAGTTGCTTGCACCAAAAACGCCAACCGGACCGAGTGGGATTTGATACTGACGTAAATCAGGCTTTGGCGCCGGCGCTCGATCGGGGTCGCCATGATCGATGCGAACGCCCAAAAAAGCCCCCTCACGAACCACCCCTGCAAACAATCGCAGTTGACCGCTGGTGCGGCCTAGCTCGCCACGAATACGCGCTTCAGGCAAGCCCGTCTCCGCGCCTGCTTGCTCGACAAAGGCATCAGCGCGGGATTCGAGCTCGGTGGCAATGGCATCGAGCAAATCCGCACGCTTTGCTAACGATGTATTGGCCCAAACGGGTGCGGCGTGCGCTGCTTTAACACAGGCCAAATCGATTTCTTCCGGCGTGGCTTCGGCAAACGCGATAGAAAGGGATTTTCCAGTACCCGCTTGTTCGGCATTAAAGGTGGCTTTGCCGCGTTGGCTGCGGGTTCCGGCAATAAATTGCTCTGTAGCGATAGACATACGGGACTCTCTTTTATTTCAGATTGCGTGTTTCAGCGAGTACTCGACCGGCGGCCAGATCCCATAGTGACTGGCCAACACTTTTGAAAATGATTGGGCCTGAGCCCTTGAGTGGCGCGTTATCAAGCACCACAGACTCAAGGGAAACGGCATGTTGCCAATTAAATTGGTCCACGCCAGCGGCTTGAATGAGATCGCCGGCCTCCTCGCGTGCACCTTCTTCGGTATCAATGACTACCCGAGCACTTGCGATGAGCCCAGGGGGTAGTTCCGCCATGTGCGCACGAAATGCCCCGACCGCGGCGATAAATGTATCGCTAGCCAACGCGTTCGGTAAAAACGCCTCGGTGGCGGTCGTGGCCGTTACGATTAAGCGCACCTCGTTGAGAACATCGGCCGGGTCATCAACGACTGAGACTCGCATACCCTCGGCATTCATTGTGGCTGCCAAAGCCTCGGCACGCGGGCGAGTACGCGAAAAGATATAGGCCTTGCGAACGCCAAGCCCATCGCGCATCGCCTCTAGGTGAACCCGGGCCTGTGTGCCAGCCCCATACACCAACATCGGTGTGCTGGTGTTTGGCGCTAGTCGCTGTGCGGCGAGTAGTGATACGGCTGCCGTGCGGCGTGCCGATACCGCGCCGCCATCCGCCATGATCCAGCGCTCGCCGGTGGCTGCATTCAGGACGACCATTTCGCCTTGAATCGTGTCGATGCCGTGGCGGTGATTGTGCGGGTGAACGGTCACGCGTTTGGTAATGGCGATGTCGCCATCCGTCGCTGGCATCAGTAACAACGTACCCTCCGCGGCCAGTGCCATGGCAGTGCGTGGCGGGCATTGGGTATTGCCGGCGCGAGCTGATCTTAAAACATCGGCGCAGGCATTGGCGAGCGCTTGGTAATCCAGCCGCGCGAGCGTGGCATTGCGATCAAGCCATTGCACGATTAGCTCACCGAAAAACCTTTCGCAAATGGATCGCGATCATCAATAAATAGGGTGTTGTAGCCCGTGACCCGAGCCCATCCTTGAATACCGGGACGAATACCGTGATGTGACCCAATGCGCTCCGAGCCGAGCACGGTGCCGGTAAAAAGACTGCCGATGATACTTTCGTGCACAAATTGATCACCGATCGCCAATTGGCCGCGGCCATAGAGCTGCGCCATGCGCGCGGAGGTCCCTGTGCCGCAGGGTGAGCGATCAATGGCGCGGTCACCATAGAAAACCGCATTGCGGGCATCGGCGCTTGGATCATGCGCGGGTCCCGTCCACATCACATGAGAGACACCCCGAATCGTGGGGTTGTCCGGGTGGACGGGTTCAATCAAGGCATTTAAGCGTGCTCGTACTTCGGGTGATAACCGCAGTATTTCATCCACTGATAAGCAATCTAGCCCCACAAAACCGGGCTGTACATCAAAAATGGCGTAAAAGTTGCCGCCATAGGCAATATCGCATTTAAGCTCACCAAGGCCTGGCACCTCGACTTTTATGTCTGTGGCTTCAAGCCAAGCCGGCACGTTGCGTAGGCTAACGGACTCGACCCAATGATCTGGCCGATCGTAGGTCACATCGACAATGCCGGCCGGCGTTTCCAGCTTGAGGCTGCCGGCCTCACGGGGGGTGACAAAACCTTCTTCCACCGCGGTTGTTACCGTGCCAATCGTCCCGTGACCGCACATTGGTAAGCAGCCTGAGGTCTCGATAAATAACACCCCGAGGTCACAACTCGAATCAGGCGGGTCGTAGAGAATTGAGCCGGACATCATGTCGTGGCCGCGAGGCTCAAACATCAACCCTTGCCGAATCCAGTCGTATTCAGCCAAAAAATGCTCTCGATACTCACTCATTGATTGCCCGCGCAGTCGCGGGCCACCACCGGCAACGACCCGAACAGGGTTGCCGCAGGTATGGCCATCAACACATAAGAAGGTATGCCGACTCATTGCCCTACAAGTTAGGCCGATTCGCTAGCGCTTTTTCAATAATAGCGATGCTATTGGCGCGCTCTTTACCCTCAAGGGCAAGCCGTGGTGGGCGAACGGTCTCACTGCCGCGGCCGGCAACCTGCTCGGCGAGCTTAATCATTTGTACGAGTTTGGGATGCGTGTCCATATGGAGTGAGTCCATCATCCAGCGATAGATGCTTACCGCTTTTTCAATATCACCGGCTTGGATGTAATCATATATCGCCACACTCTCGCGTGGGTAGACATTAGCAAACCCAGAGACCCAGCCAATAGCGCCAACCACCATGCACTCCAAGGCGACGTCATCGACGCCTGACATGATTGCTAATGCATTGGCATCAAGATTGATTAAATCGTTAACACGACGGGGATCTTCGGAAGACTCCTTTACCGCAACGATATTCGGTGTTTTGGACAACGTAATCAGGGTGGCTGGATCAATGTCGATACCGTAGGCGGCGGGATTGTTGTAGATCATAGACGGTAGCGAGCAGGCGCGCGCTACGCTGTCGATATGTGCAACCACTTCGCGGACATCCGCTTTATAGACCATAGCGGGCAAAATCATCAGGCCATCAACGCCGAGGACTTCGGCATCGCGGGCGTACTGACAGGCGCCTTCGGTGGTGTATTCAGCCACGCCAGCAATAACCGGTACACGGCCATTGCTTGCTTCGCACGCGATGCGTAAGACATCGAGTTTTTCTTGTGCACTTAGCGAGGTGTTTTCACCGCAAGTCCCAAGCATGACAAGGCCGTGGACGCCATCGTTGATGAGGTTATCAACCACTCGCTTCGTGGCCTCGAGATCGAGACGATAATCGCTATGAAATTGAGTGGTGACTGCCGGATAAATGCCGCGCCATGAAGGAACCATGATTTACTCTCCTGAGAATTTAAGTCAGGGGTTTTCCCTGGGTGATCGTATATTGTATAAAATAAGCTGAGGAACAAGGGATGGTCAATACAATGAATCTGCAAGCCAGAGGTGAGCGGCAAACTGTAGCGGGTATGCTCGTCGATGAATTGCGCGAGCGGATACTCAATTTAGATTTCCCAGAGGGCGGTCCGCTGCGGCAAGACAGCCTAGCCGGAGAGTTTGGCGTTAGCCGCATACCGCTGCGCGAGGCATTGTTACAACTCGAGGGCGAAGGGCTTGTGACGCAAACGGCGCACAAAGGCTATGCCGTTAGCGTGCTATCGCTTGATGAGATTCGAGAAGTTTTTGATTTGCGCGCCCTGATTGAAGTGGACGTTCTCCAACGTGCGCTGCCACACATTACCTCTGAGACGATTGCGGCGGCACGTGATGTCTTGGCTCGATTTGATGATGCGCTGGCGCGTCAAGCAGAGGATGCGAACTGGGGGCATTTTAATTGGCAGCTACATGCCGCCTTATATATGCCGGCAGGACGGCTGCGCAGCATGGATATTTTGCGCAAGCTCCATCGCAATGCCGATCGTTATTTACGACTGCAACTGAATATTTCCGACCACAATAATGCCCGAGCTCGTGAAGAACACGGCCGGCTGATTAACCTTTGCGAGCGCCGTGATAATGCAGAAGCAAGCCGTTTGCTTCGAGAGCATATTTTAGCCGCCCGTGACGATCTTCTCGAATTTCTGGCAGCCCGCCGGAGCGAGTCCTAAGGAGTATCCATGAAAATCACAGCCATTAACCTCTATCAGATTGATCTGCCGCTCCACGAGGGCCGCTACGCCTGGTCCGGTGGCAATAGTGTTGATGTATTCGATAGCACGGTTGTTGAGATTGAAACGGATGCAGGGATAACCGGCGTGGGTGAGGTGTGTCCGTTAGGGCCGGCGTATTTGCCGGCCTATGCTGAGGGTGCGAGAGCGGGACTAGAAGTCCTTGCACCGCAGTTGCTCGGTCAAGATCCAACCCGACCGATGCAAATAAGCCACTTCATGGACCAAGCGATGCGCGGGCATCACTACGTTAAATCACCGCTAGATGTGGCTTGCTGGGATTTGTTAGGGAAAGCCTCAGGTCAGCCGGTTTGTCACTTATTAGGCGGCCGTTATGGCGATGATGTCGCTTTGTATCGGGCGATTTCGCAACAATCACCGGCTGAAATGGCAGAGCGTTGCCAGCACTATCAGGCTGAGGGTTATACCAAGTTTCAGCTGAAAGTTGGCGGTGATCCAGATACTGACATTGAACGGATTCATGCCTGCGCTGATGTCATGCGCACGGGTGACACATTAGTCGCCGATGCCAATACGGGATGGACGCAGCATGGGGCAATGCGGGTCGTTTCTGCCGTTGCCGATTTGGATGTTTATATTGAACAGCCTTGCCCAACTTACGAATCATGCCTTCAGGTGCGGCAATCAACAGCACGGCCATTTGTGTTGGATGAATCCATTGAAGGTTTACCGCCGCTTTTGCGCGCACTTGCGGACGGTGCAATGGATGTGGTGAATATTAAAATCGCCAAAGTCGGCGGTTTGACCCGTGCGCATCGGTTACGCGATTTGTGTGCTGAAGCAGGGATCGCCATGACTTTGGAAGATACCTGGGGTGGTGATGTCGTCACCGCTGCCATTGCGCATTTAGCCCATTCAACACCGGAGGCAATGCGCTTTTCGGTGACTGATTTCAATAGTTATGTGACCCAAGATTTTGCGGCTGGTGCGCCGCGGCGTACCGCCGGAAGGCTCGCTGCATCAACCGCTCCAGGCCTAGGCGTTGAGCTTGATCATAGTGCTTTAGGCGCGCCTTTTTGGCGCACTGCAACGTAATCAAGTCTTGCGCAAGTCCGGCTGATGCTCTAAACCTAATAAAGTGTATAAAATTTCCCGGGAGGAAAAACCGATGAAGTTCCGTATCTCTCCAATTGTTTCTGCCGTGGCTTTGGGCATTGGCCTAAGTGCGGTTGCCCAAGCTGATAACCATCCGATTGTTATTGGCGTTCAAGTTCCAACCACCGGTTCTGAGGCCACCTATGGCCAGGACATGTTAAATGCCGCTGAAATTGCTGCCGCTGAAATTAATGCGCAAGGTGGTGTCTTAGGTCGTGACATTGAGTTGATCAATGGCGACTCTGCTTGCGACCCGCAGCAGTCAGTCAATGCGGCGGGTAGCTTGGTCTCGCGTGATGTGCTCGGCATTGTTGGCGGTTATTGCTCCGGTGCCACGCTGCCCACTCTGAAAACGTATGGCGATGAAGGCTTGCCCTTTGTGATCACCGCGTCCAACTCCACGCAGCTCATCCCGGCTAACCCCGGCAACGCCTTTATGATCAACTCCACTGGGGCGGATCAGTCCAAAAAGGCGGCTGACTTTTTTGCATCCGAGGGCGTTGAGAACCTCGTTATTATCGACCAAGGTGATTCTTACTCACAGGATCTGGCTGACCTTACGGCCGAGCGCTGGGAAGCCATGGGTGGCGAGTACAGCCGTGAGACGGTTAACAAAGGTGAGCAAGATTTCTCCTCAGTGGTAAGCAAAGTCCGCTCTAGTGGTGCTGATGCTGTGCTCTGGACGGCTTATTACGCTGATGGTGGTTTGATGATTCGCCAGCTCCGTCAAGGTGGCTATCGCGGCATGATTGCTGTGGGTGATGGGTCTAACTCACCCCAGCTATTCGATATCGCAGGGGGCGCGGCTGAGGGTGTTTTTGCTTTCTCCAACCCAACAGCGAAGTTCCTGCCTGAGGCGGCCGGGTTCATTGAGACCTATCGCAGTGAATACGGCAATGAGCCAGGTCCATACGCACCAATGAACTATGACGGCTTGAAGCTGCTTGCTTGGGCGATGGAAAAAGCCGGCACGACTGATAGTGATGCGGTGATTGACGTGTTGGAATCAACGGATGGTGAGTCTTGGTTGACAGGCCCCATTAGCTTTACAGATGAAAACACGCTCGCCCGCAGTAACTTTATTATTCTGCGCGGTGAAGACAACGCTTGGTCCTTCCACGCAAACTAAGTCATCAGTACCCGTCGTGGGGCGCGCATTGCGCCCCACGGTGATTTGGCTGACAGGCGGCTAACGGGGGGCTCGACATGCCGGCCTTGGAAACTTTGATCCAAGCCTTGGTCAATGGATTGGTTCTAGGTTCTTTTTACGCGCTGGTTGCGCTCGGTTACACCATGATTTTTGGTGTGATCAAACTTCTTAACTTCGCCCACGGCGATATTTATATGGTCGGTGCCTTTGTTGGCTTTGGCGTATTATCGTTGCTTTCCGGCGTTGTCGGTGCCGGCTGGGCCGGCATTGGCATTTCAATGCTCGTCGCCATGCTTGCGATGGGTTTTCTTGGAGTGGTGATTCAGCGAGTGGCCTATCAGCCGATGCTCGCGGCGCCGCGCTTATCAATTTTGATCACCGCGCTAGCCGTTTCGCTGGTGCTGCAAAACCTCATGCTTACATACACCGGCGGTCGATATACCGCTTTTCGTACGGACCTAGGTTTCGGTGGGTTTGAATTAGGCAATTTGTTTATCAGTCATCAGGCGATGGTTTTAGTGGCCTGTTCAGCGGTTCTTATGATTGCGCTTGAGCTCTTTGTGAGCCGGACCATGTATGGTCGCGCGATGCGAGCTGTGTCGATTGATAAAGATATGTGCCGATTACTCGGTATTAATGTGAACCGGATTGTCGCGATTACTTTTCTTGTGGGTTCTGGACTTGCGGCGGCGGCGGGCACGATGGCTGGCGCTTATTACGGCAGTATTTGGTATTTCATGGGCTTTTTGATTGGTTTGAAAGCCTTTACTGCGGCGGTGATTGGCGGCATTGGAAGTATCACAGGCGCGATGCTGGGTGGGTTGATTTTGGGACTGCTTGAGTCATTTGGCACGCAAATTCCTGGCGTTGGCAGCGAGTGGAAAGATGTCTTTACCTTTGCCATTTTGATTCTCGTGCTGGTGTTCAAACCCACCGGTTTGCTTGGTAAATCTGAAGTGGAGCGCATGTAATAATGGCGATTGCAGACACCAAGGCTCTCACACTCACAGACAAGCTCTACCAGTTTTTTGAAGACCCACGCCGGCAATTAATTTTAATGGCCGTCATTGTGGCGATTTTAATATTTTTGCCCCTGCTTACTGGACGCTACTACACCACGATCATGACCAATGCGATGCTCTATGTGGTGCTCGCACTCGGCCTCAATGTCGTGGTGGGCTATGCCGGCCTACTTGATCTTGGCTATGCCGCATTTTTTGCGGTGGGCGCTTACAGCATTGGCATATTAACCGTGCAGTTTGACTGGAATTTCTGGTTGGCTATTCCACCGGCGTTACTGGCCGCATGCATGGCGGGCGTTATTATTGGTGGGCCAACACTTCGATTACGGAGTGATTATCTCGCCATTGTTACGCTTGGATTTGGTGAGATTGTGCGTTTTAGCGCGCGTAATCTCGAAATCACAGGCCGGGCAAGTGGACTTTCTAACATTCCAGAGCCATCGCTTTTTGGCTGGGCCATTGATGGTTACATGGAATTTTATTACGTCTTCTTAGGGCTTGCCATTTGTGCGGTGATCGCAAGTCATCGGCTCTACCACTCACGTCTTGGTCGTGCCTGGCTTTATGTACGGCATGATGAGGATGCTGCTGAGGCAATGGGTATCAATCGAGTGCGGGTCAAGCTCGCTGCCTATGTCACTGGTTCGGTTTTTGGGGCGATTGGCGGCATCTTCTTTTCGGTTAATCTCGGAGCAATTGCGCCAGAGAGCTTTAGTTTTGAGCAGTCAGTGCTAGTGCTTATGGCCGTCATTTTAGGCGGTATGGGCAAGATTCCTGGCGTTATTCTAGGCGCATTCATTGTCATTCTTGGCCCTGAGCTGTTGCGCGAGTTAGGCGAGCTGCGGCTCCTGGTGTTTGCCGTGGTGATGTTGCTCATTATGCTTTTCCGGCCGAGTGGTATCTGGCCGGAACGACGGCACTAATCGGGGGCGATGCGATGTTACTTGATCTCGAACAGGTCAGCCTGCGTTTTGCCGGTAATACGGTGCTAGACAAAGTAGATTTCGGCGTTGAGGCAGGCACACTCGCCAGTTTGATTGGGCCAAATGGCGCTGGCAAGACCTCCCTTTTTAACTCGATTACCGGATTTTATCGGCCACAAGAGGGCAAGATCACGTTTGATGATCAGCCCATCCTGCGAAAAAAGCCACACAAGGTGACGCAAGCTGGTGTGGCTCGAACCTTTCAAAATGTGCGGCTATTTCGGGAAATGTCTGTCTTGGAAAACGTACAAGCCGGTATGCATTGCCGCACGCGTGCGGGTGCATTCAGTGCGGTGTTGCGGACACCGGGCCAGCGCGCGGAGGAGACCCATATTGCTGAGGTGGCCCATGAGTGCATGCAATTTGTTGGGGTGGATGAATATGCTGATCGTTTGGCGACCAATTTGGCTTATGGCTATCAACGCCTCGTTGAAATTGCACGAGCGCTCGCAACGCAACCCAAGCTGATTTTGCTTGATGAACCGGCCGCCGGTCTCAATAGCTCAGAGAAAGCGAGTTTGATTGAACTCATTCGCCGTATACGTGATGAGCGTGGTGTGGCGGTGTTGTTGATCGAGCATGATATGGGGCTAGTCATGCAGGTCTCTGAGCACATACATGTGCTGGATTACGGACGAATTATCGCCAAAGGCACGGCTGAGACCATTAAAAATGATCCCAAGGTAATCGAAGCTTATCTGGGCCAAGAAGACGAGGAGATGGCGCTGTGAGTGAAGCACTGCTGCGCATCGAGCAGGTTGAATCTTTTTACGGCAAGATTCAGGCGCTACGGGGGATTGATCTAGAAGTCGCCAATGGCCAGATTGTTGCCGTACTCGGAAGTAATGGCGCGGGTAAAACAACAACGCTTAAAACCATTTCAGGTCTTGTTCGTGCTCAGACAGGACGTGTCCTTCTAGAGGGTGAGGATATTACTCGCTTGCCGGCTCATGAAATCGCCCGCAAGGGGGTTGTTCACGTCCCCGAGGGCCGACATATCCTAAGGGGACTGTCGGTGTATGAAAATCTTGAGCTTGGCGCTTTTACAGTCTCGGAGCCGTCTGTGCGCCGCGAGCGCATGGATGAGGTGTTTGAACGCTTTCCGATTCTAGCGGAGCGACGCCATCAAGATGGTTCATTGTTATCCGGTGGCGAGCAGCAGATGCTCGCACTCGGGCGCGCGTTAATGCACGGGCCAAAAGTCCTATTGCTCGATGAGCCCTCGATGGGCCTAGCGCCAAAGCTGGTAACGCAAACAATGAAGATTGTGAAACAACTCAATGAGGCGGGCACCACGATTTTGTTGGTTGAGCAGAACGTGCGTCTTGCTTTAAAGATTGCCCATTACGCTTATGTGCTAGAGAACGGTAGCATTTGGACCTCTGGGCAAGCCTCCGTGCTTGCAAAAGACGAGAGCATTGTTCAGGCGTATTTAGGCGCTTGAGCGCCGCTATGATGGTTTCATCGATGAGCCCAGCCGCTTCGATTGCGATTGTTGGCACCGGCCCAGCCGGTGAGGCAGCTGCGCGCGGGTGTCTCGCCCACGGTGCAGCGGTCACCGTGTTTGATGAGCAGCCACGAACGGGCGGCAATATCGATCGAGTCGGCCAGACAACCCCGGCAACAGCATTTGAGCAGTTTTGCGATGCCCACCCAAACGCGCAGTTATTGGCGAGTACGCGTGTGTTATCGGTGGATTCGGAAAAGTGCATTTGGTTTGATGCAGGAGCAGGTGCACAGTCGCGGTGTTTTCAAGCGGTGATATTAGCCTGTGGGGCCTATGATCTACATGACCCATTGCCAGGTTTGCCCTCGCCAGCAGTCAGTAGCGCTGGTGCACTACAGGCGTTATTGAAAGGCCAATCAATCGTGCCGGCCGGCAAAATCGTGATTGCCGGGGCAGGGCCATTTTTACAGGTGGTCGCCGCCGGTCTCCTTCGCGCCGGTGGCAGGGTCACTCACGTGATTGATCGCTTGCGCTTTAGCGATTATCTACGGCTTGCGCCATGGGGATTAGGCGTGCCTATCAATGCCCTTGAATTCATGCAAACACGTTGGCAGTTGTTGCGCAATGGAGTCTCTGTGCGCCATGGCACACACGTGCAATCGGTTTGCGCAAACACACTGACTACCCGTCAAGGTGAGATCATTAAGTTTGATCGCTTAGGCCTGACTGAGCGGTTTGTCCCCCATACCCAATTAGCGCGCACGGCCGGATGTGAGCTGCGTGATGATCCGATTGGCGGCTATTGGGCAGTGAACACCGATACGCTAGGGCGTACGAGTCAGCCAGGAATTTATGTCATTGGCGAAGGTCAAGGGATACGGGGTTGGCGACATGCCCGCCTATCTGGCAAGCGAGTGGTTGCAAGCGTAATGGCGGATGTTATCGGTCAAGTTAATGTGGCAATACCGGGTCGTTGGCGGCGCGCGTTTTTAGTCGGCTTTGGCCGAGCGCTCGAGCATGCCCAGCAGCGTCGCTGCATTAGCCCATCCACGCCGGATGCGATTATCTGCCCTTGCGAAGGGACCCGGTTGGCTGCAGTGGATAAAGCGGTTGGGCTTGGCTTAGCGGATTTATCATCCATTAAGGTGGTCACCCGCTGTGGCATGGGTCCGTGTCAGGGGCGCTATTGTGAGGCACAAGTCACTGATCGTATTCGTGCGGCTGGTTTAAGCCCAGTTGGAGCGCTTAATCAACAGGCCTTCACGCGGCCACTTTCCGTTGCCGAGGTTATCAATGACTCAGACTGACGTTATCGTCGTTGGCAGCGGAATCATTGGCAGCTTTGCCGCGCTCGCTTTGCATGAGCGGGGTCACAAGGTGACAGTCGTTGATCGCGGTGGGCTTGCACCGGGGACTTCGCGCAGTAGTGATGGAAATTTACTGTGTTCGGACAAATCCCCCGGTTTAATGCTCGATCTGTCCAACCAAAGCCTTAATCGCTGGAATGCATTTGCACAGCGTTATGGCAATGAATGTGAATTTGATCCAAAAGGCGCAAGCGTTGTTGCGCGAACGGCGGATGAAGCGCAAGGGCTTTCAGAATTAGTTGCCGCACAACAAGCCGACGGTATTGACTGTCGTTTCCTTGACGCGGGTTGGGAAACACTCGAACCCCACCTCGGCCCCGACACGCTTGCCGTGGGAGTTTGGCCAAATGATGCACAAGTCCAACCCATGTTGGCCTGCTATCAGATTGCACAGATTCTGCAAAATGCCGGTGTTGAGTATCGGTTTTATGAGCACATTACTGCCATCGAGACCAATGATCAGTCTGTTTCGGTGCGGTTATCAGGTGGCGAGCGATTAGACGCCGATTTCCTCAGCCTGTGTACGGGTGTTTGGACGAACGAGGTCCTTGCGCCATTAGGCTTGAGTGTCCCGGTACAGCCGCGTAAAGGACATATTGCAGTCCTTGAGCGCGGTGCGGTTCAGGTCAATTCGAAAATTGCAGATTTTAGTTATCAGGCGGCGGCCGAGAGTACCGAAGTGAAGGCGGATTCGGTGCAAACAGCGGCAATAATTGAGGCCACTCGAAGCGGTACGATTCTCTGTGGAAGCTCGCGCGAGTTTGCCGGATTTGATACCCACGTCAATATGGATACGGTTCAGCGCTTGCTTGCCGATTGCATTCGTATCGTACCGGATCTAGCACAATTGCGTGTCATCCGTGCTTACGCCGGGCTACGCCCATTCTCAGAAGATGGCTTACCGATTATCGGGCCATTAGCAGCGGCACCTCGGATTGTGGTGGCCACGGGCCATGAAGGCGCCGGTCATGGGTTGGCTGCGATTAGCGGCGATTTAGTCGCTGATGCTATTGAAGAAGCCGGTGATGAGTCTTTACTTCGTGCACTTACGCCGGGGCGATTTCAGTGAGTCATTGGAGTTTTAAGTCTATTCAATCGCAACGCCAGTGGCTGGAGGTTGAGGTGAATGGTCAGACTATCCAGCTACCTGCTGGCTCTAGTGTGCTTGCTGGCTTGCTCGAGCATAGCGACATGGCTGGCGCTGTCGAGTGGTTTTGCGCCATTGGTCAGTGTCAGCACTGTCGAGTGCAGATTAACGGTAAAGATGCGTTGGCCTGCCAAATACAAGCCATGTCCGGCGATCAAATTAAAACCCACAAAAGCTGGAGCGGCTGACCGGGATCGAACCGGCATCACTGCCTTGGGAGGGCAGCGCTCTACCATTGAGCTACAGCCGCTTTGGCGCTCCTAGTATCCGGGTTTATGATTTTTCGGCAAGCTTTTTAGGGGCGAGGCTAACGGGGTTGTACGTTATAATGCACCCATGAGCGATTCAGCAATTCAAATCACGATCCAGGTCAATGGCAATCCACAAACCCTGCCAGAGGGCAGCTCGATTGAAACCCTACTCGAGCAGCTCAAGCTCAGTGGGCAACGGATTGCGGTTGAGCATAATGAAGATGTCATCCCTCGCAGTGAGTATGCGCAGACGGCGTTGCAGGCGGGCGATCGGGTTGAAATCATTCGTGCGATCGGTGGTGGTTAACGCAACGCGAGGCATTATGAGCACAGAGGATATCCTTACCATCGGCGGGCGCGAGTATCGGTCACGCTTATTGGTAGGAACGGGTAAATACAAAGACAATGCGGAAACCGGTCAGGCGATACGTACAAGCGGTACGGAGATCGTCACCGTTGCTATTCGGCGTAGCAATATTGGCCAAAATGCGGATGAGGAAAATCTCCTCGATGCAATTCCACCGAGTGAGTTTACGATTTTGCCAAATACAGCAGGCTGCTATACGGCGGATGATGCGATTCGTGTTTGTCGCTTAGCGCGAGAGCTTTTGGATGGACATAATCTGATCAAGCTCGAAGTTTTGGGTGATCAAAAAACGCTTTACCCGGACATGCCGGCCACCCTCGATGCCGCGCAAAAGCTCATCGACGATGATTTCGAGGTGATGGTCTACACGAGTGATGACCCCATCGCTGCAAAACGGCTTGAGGAAATGGGTTGCGTGGCGGTCATGCCGCTTGCGGCCCCGATTGGCTCAGGACTTGGCGTTCAAAATCGCTATAACTTAATGACCATTATCGAAAATGCCGATGTGCCGATTATTGTTGATGCCGGTGTCGGGACGGCCTCCGATGCCGCGGTCGCCATGGAGCTTGGTTGCGATGGGGTGCTGATGAATACCGCGATTGCTGGAGCGCAAGATCCCCTACTAATGGCCTCAGCCATGCGTAAAGGCGTTGAGGCTGGGCGCGAGGCATATTTAGCCGGGCGTATGCCTATGCGGCGTTTTGCTTCGGCGAGTTCGCCGCTGGAGGGGACCTTCTGGCAAAGCGGCTCGTGAGCGAGCATCCGCATCGGCCCATTCGCAGCTTTGTCCGCCGAGAAGGTCGCTTAACCCCCGGCCAGCTGCGCGCGTTGGAGACGTTGTATCCAGCGCATGGAGTGGACTGGCAGCCAGGAGAGGTATTCTCGCTCGCTTCTCTTTTTACGCAGTCCGCGCCACTTATTGTTGATATTGGTTTTGGTGATGGCGATGCATTAGCGCAAATGGCAGCCGCTCATCCTGAGAAAAATTATTTGGGCGTTGAAGTTTATCGAGCGGGAACAGGACAGCTGCTTCGGCAGATTGAACGGAATCGGTTAAATAATCTAAAGGTGCTATTAGCGGATGCCAGCGAGCTCTTACGCATCGGAATCCCATCGCAGTCATTAGCCGGGTTGCAACTGTTTTTCCCCGATCCATGGCCTAAAAAACGCCATCATAAGCGGCGAATGGTGCAATCCGCTTGGCTTGCCCTCGTTGCAGATCGGCTAAAGCCAGGCGGATTTTTGCATATGGCAACAGACTGGGCGGAATACGCTGAATGGATGCTCGAGCTCAGTGAAGCCGAACCGGCATTGATGAATCTCTACTCGGGTTTTGCACCTGATTCTGGGCCTCGCCCCCCCACTCGTTTTGAGCGCCGTGGCGTGCGTAAGGGCCACGCAGTTTTCGATTTAATGCTCAAACGAACTTGAACTTCGTAAGCGATCTCGGCAGACTTTCCCCTAGCTTTGGTTCTGATGTTACGGCATCGGATGAAAAGGGAACGCAGTGTAAAGCTGCGGCTGCCCCCGCAACTGTAAGCGGCGAGCGAAGCTCTGAAATACCACTGTTGCTTATGCAATGGGAAGGTGGGGCTAAGTGACAACCCGTGAGCCAGGAGACCTGCCAAGCTGATCACCCATTTCCGGTGCGGGGCGCGCCAGGGAAGCGGCATACCGCAGAGGTGACAGTCGCCGGTCTGCGGTGGGCTGTCCAATGAGAGCCTTCGCAGACCTAGTGTGTCTGTCGGCGGGAGTAACCCCGCCACGAAACAAGGCCTCAAATCATGAAAAATGTATTTCTCATTTCGGCACTGGCTATTGCAGCTGGCGCAACAACGGGCAGTCTTGCCCAAACCATAACTAATTCCGAGCTTGACCCTATCATCGTCTCCGGCGGTATCTCGCCGGTCACCGCCGATGAGTTCGGCCGTTCCAATACCATCATTACCCGCCAGCAGATCGAGAAGCGCGGCTATGCAACCGTCCAGGACGCGCTTGAGGCGCAGCCCGGGGTGTCGATCAACGGGAGCGGCCCGAATGACCGCCAAATTCGGATTCGCGGAGGGGAAGCTAACCAAACGTTAGTGCTCGTCGATGGTGTTCGGGTCGACGCGGGTATAACCAACGGTTACAACCTGCGCTCATTGAATTTAGGGAGTATCGATCGCATTGAAATACTGCGTGGGCCGCAATCGGTGCCATTTGGAACTGATGCATCATCGGGCGTTGTTAATATCATCACCCGCGAAGCGGGTGAAGGTCTCTCGATTGGAGCGCAAGCCGAGGTGGGCGAGGGCCATCGTGAAAGCGGGTATTTAACGCTGGGCCAAGCGGATAACAGCCTCTCCGTTACGGCTTCGAAGCTTTACGATGAAGGTTACGACTTTAGTGGCGATGGCGGTGAGAAGGATTCCACGCGTTTGGAAACGCTGACCTCTAAAGGGAAATATGCACTAACGAATGCCTTATCCATCGGCTTTAATGCTCGAGTGGCGTCCGGTCGCAATGATTTTGACGATTTTGATAATGCAGCTACTGGAGCATCGGGCTATATCGTTGATGATCCATCCAAGCAGAACGAAGTACTAGAGCGATTAGGAAGTCTTTATCTGGAGGGTGCGATGTTCGATCGGACAATGATGCATCGCGTTCGAATCGATGAAACGAGCAATCAGAGTTCCTCGGTCACTGACAAACAGACCGAGTTAGTTAAGTATCGTTTGCAATATGCTGCCGATGGGCAATCGGTTGATATAACTGATCATCGCGTCAGCGCGCTAATTGAGCGCAAAAGAGATACTGAGCGCGACTCGGATAATGAGCGAGAAAATCGCTCATTAGCGCTGGAATACAATGGCTCTATCTCGTCACGACAAAACCTGCAGGCTGGTGCTCGCTATGACGATAGTGATCAATTTTCCGATGCCTTATCGTGGAATGCTGCAACATCCTATGCAGTCAATAATACAATCCGATTGACCGGCTCCGTTGGGAGAGCAGTGGTTTATCCAACTTTTACGCAAACTTATGGTGGGACATTTTTCGGGGCAGAATACCGAGGCGATCGCAATCTCGAGCCTGAGGAGAACGTAGGTTTCGATGTAGGGGCAGAATTTACGCTCCCCGATGATTTAGGCACGCTGACCTTGATTTATTTCAATGAGCAACTGGAAAACGAGATTTACGCGGATGAAATTGTCGATTTTCTCGAGTATGCCTATGAAAATCGAGATCGGGACAGTGATCGAGAAGGCATTGAATTTAGCGCTTTTGTCAATTTGTCCTCGGCATTAACGGCAAGCGTTGATTACACATTGATCGACTCTGAGACGGCGACCGGTCATGTGGAGACCCGTCGTCCTGAACATGAAGTCAATCTGGGTGTGGATTATCAATTACGTGAATTAAACACGACGCTCAGCGCGGATATTCGGTATGTCAAAGATCTCTATGATGGGCAATTTTGGACCGGGGGTAACAGTGAGGGGGCAAAGCTTCCCGACTTTACCGTGGCCAACCTGAGTGCTCAGCATGCGTTAACCGACCGTGTTGAACTGACTGCCCGCATTACCAATGCGTTTGATAAGGATTATCAAGAGGTATGGGGGTATGCAACACGGGGTCGGGCTGGGTTCATTGGACTAAGGGCCGAATTCTGATGCGAGCCTGGGCTTGGATTTTAATGGCCGCGCTAATGCCGGGCATGGCACTAGCGAAATCCAGTGCCGAACCACCGCAGCGTGTCGTCTCCATGAACCTTTGCACCGATCAGCTCGCTATGTTGGTAGCGGGTGATGATCAATTGGTGTCTGTCTCGGCGTTATCGCAGGATCCGAATAGTTCGGCCATGGCCGATGCCGCGGCAGCGTTTCCGGTAAATCATGGCCGGGCTGAAGAGATTCATCTATTCGAGCCAGATTTGGTGATTGCCGGGCGTTTTAATGCCGGGGCTACGGTATCGATGTTGCAACGCTTAGATATCCCAGTGGTGGTGTTTGAACCCGCTAACTCACTATCCGATGTTCGGGAGAACCTTAGGCGAATGGGTAAAGTGCTGGGTCAGGCAGAACGAGCTGAGCAGCTGATCGCGGCGTTTGAGGGTCGCTTAGCTATTCTTTCAGCTACGACGCTTAACGCCCCCGCGGCAGCACTTTACTTTCCCAATGGTTATACCCGCGGTGAAGGTACGTTGGTTGGAGATATTGTAAGAGTGGCCGGTTTTGCCAATGTGGCATCGGATTACGGCATTCGTACTGGAGCGCATTTATCCCTAGAGCAACTCGTGATGGCTGCGCCTGAATTAGTCATTACCGGTAGTCGGCATGCGGGCTATTCACGCTCTGAGACCATCATGGAACATCCGGTTTTAGCGCAAGCAGCGGCCTCAGGCGCTCACCGTGGATTGGTTAACCGCGATTGGATTTGCGGCACGCCGCATGTCCTCGCAGCGATTGAACGGATTGGGGCACTGCGGGGTGAGTTGGTGCGTCGGGAATGAAACCGCTTTTTATCGCATTAGCGCTACTTGTTAGCGGGCTTTTTGTTGCCTCATTAACGGTGGGTCCAGCACCTATTGGTCCGTTAACAAGTCTATCGGCGCTTGTCGCTGAAGCCCAAACCCCGCTTGCTTTAGTCATGCAGGAAATCCGGCTACCGCGTGCCATTCTGGCCGTCATGGTGGGGGCAAGCCTGGGATTATCGGGTGCAGCAATGCAGGGGTATTTACGCAATCCACTTGCAGAGCCTGGTTTGTTAGGCATTTCTGGTGCGGCAGCGCTCGGTGCAGTATTGGCGATTCAGTCAGGCGTGGCCTCGGCGTTTCCACTGGGATTGCCGCTGGCCGCTTTACTGGGCGCCGTTATAGGGGTTGTGCTGATTACGCTATTGGCCGGCTCACGCGGTGGCTCGCTCAGTCTGATACTAGCGGGCATTGCGATATCGGCGCTGGCGAGCGCTATGGTCTCTTTGGTCCTTAACCTCTCACCTAATCCTTTTGCTACGAGCGAAATTGTCTTTTGGATGATGGGCTCACTGGCAGATCGTTCGATGGAGCATGTGCTACTCGCCCTACCGTTTGTGGCAATCGGTGGGCTGATGCTAATGACCTTGGGACGGCCTTTGGATGCGATGACCTTAGGCGAGGATGTAGTAGAGGCGATGGGGATGCGGCTTGGCCGTGTTCGATTAAGGCTTATTACCGGCACCGCACTTGTTGTGGGGGCGAGCACCGCTGTTGCTGGGACGATTGGGTTTGTGGGTCTAGTCGTGCCGCATTTGCTGCGGCCCTGGGTTGGCGCGATGCCTGGCCGATTATTAGGGGCCAGCGCCTTAGGCGGTGCCGCGATGGTGTTGCTCGCCGATGTTTTAGTCCGTGTAGTGATGGCGCAAGCCGATCTTAAACTTGGCGTGCTCACAGCGTTAATTGGGGCGCCGTTATTTTTGCATTTGATCTACCAGACACGACGTGAGCTTACATGAGTTTGCTGGCGCTAAATGGCTTATCGGTTGAGCTCGGTGAGCGCGATGTGCTTTTCGATATCTCATTGACCATCGAGCCTAGCGAAGTGGTCGGACTGATAGGGCCAAATGGAGCGGGTAAAACCACGCTCATGCGGGCGGCGCTCGGACTCATAGCGGCAACCGGTCAATGTTCACTTGCCAGGCTGTCGGCTATGGAGCGCTCAAAAGCAGTCGCTTGGATGCCACAGGAGCGCCCCATTGCATGGCCAATTCCGGTTGAGTCATTAGTTATGCTTGGGCGCATGCCCCATCGCGGCATGGGCGTCGTCGCCTCGGATTATGATAGGCAGTGTGTCGCTGAGGCAATCGCTCAAGTTGGCTTACGCGGATTTGAGCAGCGCCCAGCCACCCAGCTCTCCGCGGGCGAACGAACGCGGGCGCTCATTGCCCGAGCGCTTGCACAGCAGACGCCGCTAATAATCGCTGATGAGCCCATTGCAGGACTCGATCCAGCGCATCAAATCTCCACGATGCAAACCTTTGCTGCACTAGCAGATGAGGGTCGAGCCGTGTTTTTGTCCATTCATGACTTAGGCCTTGCCGCGCGGCACTGCACGCGGCTTGTGCTTCTTGGCGAGGGTGGAGTGGTCGCGGATGGAGCGCCTGCCGATGTGCTGACCGCGGAGCATCTCGCCCGTATCTTCAATATCGAGGCCTTTTTTGCCGCCACCGAGCATGGGCCGGTTTATCAATCACTTCGCGTTATTGAACCATAGCTCTTCGAGATAAAGGGCTGTTCCGATGCGCCGCGTCGGCGATTAATTACCAAAATCATGGCAAAAAAGAGGTTACAAAACACATTACAAAGCCGCGGTAAGACATCGGGTATGTCATAGCCTTCTCGCTCAACGCTTAGCATTTGCCGAATGGCTTTTTTGGCGCCGGAACGCGATAAATTCAGGAACGGGATTGGCATCTCTCCACGAGGCAGCACAAATCCATTTATTTGATCAGCGGCTTCGTTCCGATAGTGGGCAAGCCGGGACTTCGTCCACTCAATATCCGCTTCAGCAATGGCCAGTCGGCCGCGAATCGATCCGTTTAAGTGAAAAGCCAATGGCTGAAGCCCATCCAAGTCAGCACGAATATCAGTAAAGTCAGTCGGTGTCATGGACAACGCTGCCCCAATATTGCCGCAGAGTTCATCGGTAATGACCTCAAAATCGGTCAGTGCTGAGTGTTCGTGGATAAACGGATAGCAGACTTCATCGGTATTTTTACTGGTTTGCATGGTCGACTCCTCAGCGTTTTGGGTATCCTATCGGATATGAGCATTCGTATTATGACCGCCAATCTCAATGGCATTCGCTCCGCCCAGCGCAAAGGTTTTTTTGACTGGCTCGATCAACAGCGCCCGGATGTGCTGTGTATTCAAGAGACAAAAGCCCAATTTGATCAGCTCGAGGGCGGGCCGTATTTCCCGGTGGGATACCACACCGCTTTTGTTGACGCTGAAAAGAAAGGCTACAGCGGTGTGGCACTCTATAGTTTGCAAGCGCCCGATGAATATATTCGTGGCCTTGGCATGCCCGAGATTGATGCGGAGGGGCGTTGGCTCGAAGCACGCTTTGGTAATTTAAGTGTGATTTCGGTTTATCTACCCTCAGGCAGTTCAGGCGAGCACCGGCAAAGGGTCAAAGATGAATTGCTTGAACCATTACTCGAGCGGCTAAACGCCATGGCAAATGATGGCCGTGAATATGTTGTTTGCGGAGATTGGAATATCGCTCATACCTGGCGCGATATTAAAAATTGGCGATCTAATCAGAAAAACTCAGGCTTTTTGCCACACGAACGCGCTTGGCTAGATCGGCTGTTTGATGAGCTCGGTTATGTCGATGTCTTTAGGCGCCTCAATGATCAACCCGATCAATATACTTGGTGGTCATTTCGCGGCCAGGCGTGGGCTAACAACACGGGCTGGCGGATTGACTATCAAATCGCAACACCGGGTATCGCCGCCTTAGCGCAAAGTGAGCAAGTGCATCGGAGTGACCGATTCTCTGACCACGCCCCACTCACAATTGAATATGACTGGAGCGATTGAGATTGCTTTTTTAGTCGTTCAAGCGCTTTAAGTAGTCAATGATATCGGCTGACTCGTAGAGCCATTGCACCTGGCCGTCGGGCATTTCAATCCGCAGACAGGGCACCATGCCCTTACCGCCGCCTTCGATAAGCTCTTGGCGACGTTCTGGCTCATCGAGAATATTGCGGGATTCCACCTCAATGTCGAGATCTTGGGTAGAGCGACGAACCATTTGGCAAAAACCGCATAGATCATGCTCGTATAAGGCAAGATGAGAGGGCGTGGTGATGTCGCTCATAGCGTGGCGGTCCTCATTTAAGAAGCTTTTGCGGTCTCAGGCGCTGCAGCGGCTGACGCTTGATCCATTGCCAAGGCGTCTAAATATTTTTCGGCGTCTAGAGCGGCCATACAGCCCGTCCCGGCAGAGGTGATTGCTTGTCGATAGACATGGTCCATTACATCGCCCGCGGCAAATACCCCAGGGATACTAGTGGCCGTTGCATTACCCTCTAGACCACTTTGGACTTGGATATATCCGCCAGCCATATCGAGTTGTGTGGCGAACAGCTCCGTATTGGGCCGATGGCCAATCGCGATAAACACCCCAGCCAGGTCGATAGCCTCAGTACCACCATCTTGGGTGCTTTTAAGTCGCGCGCCTGTGACGCCTGAGTCATCACCTAATACTTCATCGAGCGTGGCATTCCAACGAATGCTAATGTTGCCATCAGTCGCGCGTTGTTTGACTTGATCTTGGAGAATCTTCTCCCCCCGAAACTGATCCCGTCGATGCACAACCGTTACGTGCCGCGCGATATTGGACAAATATAGCGCCTCTTCGAGCGCCGTGTTGCCACCTCCAATCACAGCCACATCTTGGTTCTTATAGAAAAATCCATCGCAGGTTGCACACGCGGACACGCCTTTGCCCATGAACTGTGTTTCAGAATCAAGGCCGAGATACATCGCTGAAGCGCCGGTGGCAATAATGAGGGCATCACAGGTATAGACCCCGCTATCGCCGGTGAGCCGGAAGGGCTTGTCAGTGAGTTCGGCTGTGTGGATATGATCAAAGACAATATCTGTACCAAATCGCTCAGCATGTTGGCGCATGCGATCCATAAGATCAGGGCCTTGCAAGCCAGAGACATCCCCGGGCCAGTTATCCACTTCAGTTGTCGTTGTGAGCTGGCCGCCCATCTCCAATCCAGTGACCAATACGGGCGTTAAATTAGCCCGAGCAGCATACACCGCTGCGGTATAGCCGGCAGGGCCCGACCCTAGAATGAGTAAACGACAGTGACGGCTTTCGCTCATAACAGACTCCTAAAATTGATGCCCTTATTGTCCATCCCGCAGGCCATCATCGTCCACCCTGTCTGCATGACCGTAATGTTTCATAATCACAATGGTGAGCACGACTGCAGGCAAACCAAGCATGGCCGATAGCGTGAAGAAAGACGGATAGCCAAGCGCATCCACGACAATGCCACCAAAGCCGCTCAAAAACTTGCCCGGCAAGGTCATTAACGAGCTAAATAATGCGTATTGGGTGGCGGTATACGCGGTGTTAGTCAGGCTCGAGAGCCACGCGATAAAGACCGATCCGGCCAGCCCGCCTGAGAGATTATCCGCGCTAATGGTGAGTACTAAGGCCAATGGGTCTCCGCCCTGCCCGGCCATCCAAGCAAATAGCAAATTAGTCGCTGCCGCTAAAATAGCACCAGCAAGTAGTGGGCGCATTAATCCATAACGTGCCGCTAGCGCACCGCCTAAGACCGCCCCAATCATCGTCATCGCAAGCCCATAAGCACCACTGATGTTAGCGATCATGGATTTGCTATAGCCCAAATCGATATAGAGCGGATTGGCCATACTTGCCATTGCGATATCACTAATACGAAAGCTAGCGACAAGACCAAGCACCACCAGCGCAAACCAACCAAAGCGGCCAAAAAAATCAGTCAGTGGGCATACCACAGCGCCAATAAGCCAAGCACCGGTCTGCTGTGCCCAGTTTGGGAGATGCGGATGCCGGGCGATAAATGCGATCGCACGCGCCTCACGTGCCGCAGTGATGCGATCCACTCGGGCGGTTGGCTCCGGCCGTAACAGAACGGTGAGCACACCAATGCCCATTAACGCCGCCATGCTCAAGTAGGCCACCTGCCAGGTGAGAAGCTCTGCGATATACAGCGCGCCGGTGTATGAGGCCAAAATGGCAACGCGATACCCCATCTGATAGGTCGCCGCTAGCGCGCCCTGAAAACGATCAATGTCTGACTCAATACGAAACGCATCAATGGCGACGTCTTGGGTAGCGGAGGAAAACGCCACTAGCAATGCAAAAAGTGCGACTGGCAATAACGCTTTAGTCGGATCTGTCCATGCCATGCCTAGCAGGCCGATGATAATCCCTGCTTGTCCGAGCAAAATCCATGCACGCCGGCGTCCAAGCCAGCGTGTCAGTAATGGCAATGGCAATCGGTCAACGACAGGGGACCAAATAAACTTAATCGAGTAAGTAATTCCAATCCAGCTAAAAAACCCAATCAACGTTCGGCTGACATCAAGCTCGCGTAGCCAAGCGCTTAACGTGGCAAACACGAGCATAAAGGGTAGGCCTGCCGAAAAGCCGAGTAAAAGCATGGTCAAAACGCTCGGGCGTCGGTAGATCGCTAACGCCTCGCGCCAAGTTTTTTTCGGGGGAGTCGCATTCATTCGGGCATAGTCGTTGAACTGACCGGGTACGGCAAGTCATTCAAGCTTCTACCTTGAAGGGGTGAGTGGCATTGGCCAGAATGCAAAGCTATTGGGAGTTCTATCATATGACTGAAAATCGCAGCGATGCCCCGCTACGCGAGGATATTCGCCAACTTGGCGGGCTGCTTGGCAGTACCATCCATGACCAAAGTGGCGAGCGTATCTACGCAACAGTAGAAGAGGTTCGCGGTTTAGCAAAAGAGGCTCGTGCTGGCGATCCTGAGGCTGCCAAAGCGCTTGAGCGTCGTTTGGGAGAGCTGCCGGATGAGCTGATCGTGCCGGTCGTTCGGGCATTTTCACAGTTTTTAAATTTAGCCAATATCGCTGAGCAGCACCATCGCGTGCGCCGAAGCCGGGCTTGGATTCGTGATCAAGAAACTGGGCCACTGCGTGGATCATTAGAAGAATTTTTCAAGCGCATGTTACCCGATACGGACCCGGCCGATTTACATGCGAGCGTGGCAAACCTAGATATTGAGTTGGTCTTAACGGCTCATCCCACCGAGGTCATGCGTCGCTCGCTGCTGCAAAAATACAACCGTATCGCTGAGCTTCTAGGTCAAGGTGATCGGCTAGACCCCACGCCGGAGGAGATCGAAGAAGTTCATCAAGCGTTAAAACGCGAGATCACCGCGGCTTGGGAAACCGATGAGATACGTCGGCGGCGGCCAGCGCCACAGGATGAAGCGCGGTGGGGGCTTGCGGTAATTGAGCAGACGCTTTGGGATGTGGTGCCGCATTATCTTCGTCGGCTTGACCGGATTTTGCTTCGGCAAACCGAAAAGGGCCTAGCACTCGATGCCGCGCCCATTCATTTTGGCTCCTGGATGGGCGGTGATCGCGATGGCAACCCTCGGGTTACCGCTAACGTTACCCGTGAGGTGTGTTTACTCAATCGATGGAAAGCCGTTGAGCTCTATGAAGCGGAAATAAAAACGCTGATTGAAACACTATCAATGCGTTGCGCAAATCAGCCCCTGCGTGACTGGGTGGGTGAAGCATGGGAACCCTATCGAACTGCGCTCAAAGCGGTCCGTGATCGACTGCTGGCGACACGATATTGGCTTGAGGCTCGCTTGGCCGGCCGCCGACCGGCGGAGGGTTTAATTTATTGGCGTGCCGAAGAATTACGCGAGCCCCTTTTTCTTTGTTATCAATCTCTCCATCAAACCGGGGCGGGGGTGGTGGCTGAGGGTCAGCTTAAGGACTTGTTGCGGCGATTATCGGTGTTTGGGCTGACGCTCATGCGAGTGGATATCCGACAAGAGTCGGGGCGGCATACCGAAGCCCTCAACGCGATTACTGAGGCCGTTGGCTTGGGTCAGTATGCCGATTGGACAGAGGCTGAACGTCAGGCGTTTTTGATCGCTGAGCTCTCCAGTCGTCGGCCGCTGATACCGCGTGATTTTAACCCCAGTGATGCGGTAGGGGAGGTGCTAGATACATTCGCCGTGATTGCAGAAATGGGGGCAGATTCATTGGGGGCCTATGTCATCTCAATGGCCTCTCAGCCTTCAGACATCTTAGCGGTCAAACTTTTGCAAAAAGAAGCCGGTGTGGCAGAGGCTTTGCGTGTGGTGCCTTTATTTGAAACCTTAGCCGATTTACAGGGCGCGCAGGCCTGTCTCGAGCAGCTTTTGGCCATTCCATGGTATCGCGAACATATTGCCGGCGAGCAAGAAATTATGATCGGCTATTCAGACTCGGCGAAAGACGCCAGTCATATGGCCGCCGCTTGGGCGCTCTACCAAACCCAAGAGCAATTGGTGGAAACCGCGCGGGCGCAAAATTTAAAGCTCACCCTATTTCATGGTCGAGGTGGCTCGATTGGTCGTGGTGGTGGCCCAACTCACGCGGCTATTCTCTCGCAGCCACCCGGCTCAGTGGCTGGACGGCTGCGGGTGACCGAGCAAGGCGAGGTTATTCAAGCAAAGTTCGGCCTCCCCGGCATTGCCGAGCGTAATCTTGAGCTCTACACCACAGCGGTAGCAGAGGCCACACTAGCACCACCGCAACCCCCTGAGGCTGGTTGGCGTGAGCGTATGGATGAGCTTGCGCAAACCTCGTGCTCAGTGTATCGCGGCATGGTACGAGAACGCCCTGATTTCATTGAATATTTTCGCCATGCAACGCCAGAACATGAAATTAGTCATTTGGCGATTGGCAGTCGTCCCGCGCGGCGTAATCCGACGGTTGGTGTGGAGAGTTTACGCGCTATTCCGTGGATATTTGCTTGGACGCAAACCCGCTTATTGCTTCCGGCATGGCTGGGTGCCGGCAAGGCTTTAGCTGAACAAATTACAGCGGGTCATGCCGATGAGCTTCAGCATATGTACCACCATTGGCCATTTTTTCAGGCCTTTATTGATATGCAAGAAATGGTGCTCGCCAAAAGTGATCCGGTTGTGGCGGCCTGGTACGACACCCGATTAGTGCCGGAGGCCGTGCGGCCACTCGGCGAGCAATTGCGTGAGCAATTATTACAAACTCGAGCATCGGTCCTTGTGGTGAGTGGGCATGAAAATCCATTGGATGAAGCCCCGGTGGTGCAGCGCTCAGTCGGTGTACGTAATCCCTATGTCGATCCGCTTAATCTGCTGCAGGTAGAATTGCTAGATCGCATTCGCCATGGCCATGAAGAGGATTTGCGCGAGGCGTTGATGATTTGTATTAACGGCATTGCCGCTGGAATGCGCAACACGGGATAACTCAGGCTATGCAGGACTATCAGCAAGACCTCATTGAATTTGCGCTTGATCGGCAAGTTCTTCGATTTGGTGAATTCACCCTGAAATCAGGCCGTCAAAGCCCTTATTTTTTTAATACAGGCCTTTTTAATACCGGTGAGGCGCTGTGGCGTTTAGGCCAGGCCTATGCGCGTTGCGCCATTGATGCAGGACTGGCGTTCGATATGATATTCGGTCCGGCCTATAAGGGCATACCACTGGTCTCAGCCATGTCGATTGCATTGGCCGCACAACAGGCAAAAGACTACCCGTATGCGTTTAATCGTAAAGAGATCAAAGACCACGGCGAAGGCGGTAGCGTCGTCGGTGCACCCCTGCATGGCCGCGTGCTTATTGTCGATGATGTTATTTCGGCGGGCACTTCAGTGGCCGAGAGCGTGGCGTTGATTAACCAATCCGGCGCCACGCTAGCCGGTGTCTTGGTTGCCCTTGATCGCCAGGAGCGTGGTCAAAATGCCGTCTCTGCGACCCAAGAGGTGGCTGCGCATTATGGCGTTCCGGTCACCGCTATTTTAACGCTTGATACGCTTGTCGATTACTTAACCAAACAAGCCTCGACCCAAGCCCCCTTGAGGGCGATTCAGGCCTATCGTGCTGAGTACGGCGTTTAAACGCTCTTAACACCCTTTTGACCATGAATAAGGGTTCCTACGCCGCTATCGGTAAATAACTCAAGTAAAACCGCGTGAACCACCCGGCCATCGATAATGGTGGCGGCAGCCACTCCGTTAGAAACCGCGTCAAGCGCACAGTCAACCTTGGGCAGCATGCCACCATGAATCGTGCCATCGGCAATTAGCCCGCGAACTCGATCCGCATCGAGTCCGGTCAACAATTCACCAGACTGATCGAGAATGCCTGTCGTATTGGTCATTAGGATCAGTTTTTCAGCATGGAGAGTTTGCGCTAGATGCCCAGCGACAAGATCCGCGTTTATGTTGTATGAGGTGCCTTCCTCGTCAACACCGATGGGGGCGATTACCGGAATAAAATCTGCCCCGTCGAGCAATGACATAAGCGCCGGATCAATCTGAGTCACTTCACCCACATGACCGATATCGATAATTTCAGGCGTTTGCTCAGCCGGACCAGGCCGCTCTAGTTGCAGCCGCTTAGCCCGGATTAGCCCGCCATCTTTGCCACTAAGGCCAACGGCTCGGCCGCCTTGCGCATTAATCAGGCTAACGATCTGTTTGTTAACCAAGCCACCCAATACCATTTCAACCACATCCATGGTCTCTGCATCAGTCACGCGCATGCCTTGGACGAATTCACTTTTTTTACCGATACGCTCGAGCACAGAGCCAATTTGTGGACCACCACCATGGACGATCACAGGATTAATACCAACGAGCTTCATTAGCACGACATCGCGCGCAAAACTTTGCTTAAGCGTATCGTCCACCATGGCATTGCCACCGTATTTCACAACGACTGTGCGGCCATGAAAACGGCGAATATAAGGTAGTGCCTCGGTAAGAACATGAGCCACCTGACGGGGTGGTGTGGGCTCGGTATTCATGAGTAATTCGCTTTTTGGCTAATAATCCTGCATAAAAAAACCGCACTCAACAGTGCGGTTTTATGTTCGCCCTCTGGCGGCCGAGGCGCAAGCACTATCCATGATTCTAGCCGCCGTCGGTTGCTCTTGGATAGTCCGGGATATCCGGTAGCGGCGTACGTGCACCTCGAATCGGCAGTTCCGGGTAGACGACCTCAGGCTGACGACCCGTTAACGAGCGAAGGAATGCCGTGACGTTATCTACATCCTTCTCGGTAAGCAGGCTATTGAGCTGAGCATCGTTCATGACCGCCACCGCCTCACGCAAGCTCCAAACGTTTCCTGAGTGAAAATAAGGGGCAGTGAGTGCCACATTACGCAGTGATGGCGACCGGAAGACGTAGGCATCTGCGGCCGTTTTCGTTACCTGAGCTCTACCCGTATCCGCTTCTGGCATGATCGCTGCACCGGGGCGATTAATAACGCCAAACGGATAATAGCCTTGGCCGCCGACATTAACGCCGTTATGACACGCAACACAGCCTTTGTTCATAAAGGCATCGAGACCGGCGAGCTGTTCGGCGGTGAGCGCGTCCTTATCTCCTTTGAGATATTGATCAAATGGCGCATCGGGTGTGATCAGCGTCGCTTGATAGACCTCTAGCGCTTTGGCTGTGTTGTCAAAATTCGCCGGGTCTTTTGAATCGGGAAAGGCCTCAGCAAACGCCTCGATGTATGCATCAATACTATTGAGCGTTGCCTCGAGGTTGGCCGGCGTATTGTTCATTTCCACACCGGCCTGAATGGGGCCTTTAGCCTGCTCGGTTAAATCCTCAGCCCGACCATCCCAAAACTGCGCCACATTGAATACCGCATTAAAAATGGTTGGTGAATTACGCGGACCTCGCTGCCAATCATGCCCGACTGAGCTTGGGATGTTGTCATCACCCCCCATACCCACGTTATGGCAGGTATTACAGCTAATCGTCTGGCTTGCTGATAAACGCGGGTCAAAAAATAGCATTTCGCCAAGCGCAATCTTAGCCGGCGTCATGGGATTACGCTCGGCAAGCTTCGCCTCAGCCGAGTCCGGAATGGGATCAAATAGCAGTTGGGCTCGCTCGAGCATTGCATCATCAGCCAGCGCAGCTGCGCTTGCTAACCCTAGCGCCAGTGCTGCCGTGAATGAATACGAGGCTTTCATGGTTCACGCTCCTCAGTCGAAAAGTCTGACACTGAGGATAGAACGCCTATTGAGGTTCAGATAGCGAAACCGGTGCTTTTCTTGATGCGGGTCAAATTGATATCTCTTGCGTCTGAGCCGCTTGCTGGATAAGACGATCGAAACGCGCTTTGATCCGCGCCAAAGCGGATTGACTCGTACCTTCAAATCGCATGACTAAACACGGCTGTGTATTCGAGGCACGAACGAGTCCCCAGCCATTAGAAAAATCCACGCGTAAGCCATCAA
This sequence comes from Spiribacter sp., assembly GCA_031581365.1. Taxonomy (GTDB): domain Bacteria; phylum Pseudomonadota; class Gammaproteobacteria; order Nitrococcales; family Nitrococcaceae; genus Spiribacter. Next base: position 51,145 of record JAVLBI010000002.1, read on the forward strand.
GCGTGGTGATTTGCGCCGAATCAAACTGATGTGCTTGTTGCATTAATGCGCTCATTAAGCGCGCTGGCTCACCCTCATTGAGATCGAGGCGTATTTCCGGGGTGGCCACCGGCTCCGGCAGCGCTGCAAACACTTCGCTCGCCTTGCGTGTATCCGCGGCGAGTATTTCAAGTAAGCGAGCCGCGGCGTAAGTCGCATCGTCAAAGCCATACCAGCGGTCATTAAAGAATAAATGCCCACTCATTTCGCCGGCAAGTGGTGCCCCGGTTGCATGGAGCTTTTCTTTAATCAACGAATGTCCGGTTTTCCACATGACTGGCGTACCGCCGGCTTGCTCAATCACATCAGCTAGGCGGCCGCTGCACTTCACATCAAAAATAATTTCCGCGCCGGGCTGTTGCGCCAAAATTGCCTGGGCATAAAGCATCATCTGGCGATCAGCCCAAATAATATGACCTGTTTCATCCACCACGCCTAAGCGATCGCCATCGCCATCAAATGCAAGTCCAAGATCAGCGCTATGCATTGTCACTGCTGCGATTAAGTCGTTAAGATTTTCCGGCACGGTGGGATCGGGGTGATGATTCGGAAAACGCCCATCAACCTCGCAAAAAAGCGGAATAACCTGAGCCCCAAGTGCTTGGAGAACATCGGGTGCCACCGCACCAGGAATGCCATTACCGCAATCAACCACCACCCGCAATGGCCGGGCTAGGCTGACATCTTGGGTAATGCGGGCTTGATAAGCCCCCAGCACATTGTGTTGCTGAACATGACCTTCGCCGCTGGTGTAATTGGCGCTGGCAATGCGGCTGCCCAGTGCGCTGATGCCCTCGCCCCACAGTGGCCGGCCGTTAATAATGGTTTTAAGCCCGTTATAGGCTGCCGGATTATGGCTGCCGGTAATCGCAACGCCCGCCTGTGTGCCTAAATGGTGCGTCGCAAAGTACATGACTGGCGTGGGGACTTGGCCGATATCGATAACGTCGCGGCCGGCGGCTTGTAGGCCTTCGATCAAAGCAGCGGCAAGGCGTGGACTGGATGCCCGGCCGTCATAGCCCACGACTAACGTTGACTGACCGGCCTCAGCCGCAGTGCTGCCAATCGCCCGGCCTAGCTGTTGGACACCAGCTTTCGTTAAGTCTTGATCAACAATGCCGCGAATATCGTAGGTCCGCAGAATTTTGGGGTCGATCGATTGCATAAAGGTGTCCTGGCGGCTTATTGGCGTCCAGTATGTCCAAAGCCGCCGCTGCCACGTTCGCTATCGGCAAACGCATCAACTTGCTTAAACTTAGGCCGCGCAACCGGTAAAAATACGAGCTGGGCGATGCGCTCACCCGGTTCAATGTGAAAAGCGCTCTCGCTGCGATTCCAGCACGAGATAAAAATCTCGCCTTGGTAATCAGAATCAATCAAACCTACTAGATTGCCAAGCACGATGCCGTGTTTATGCCCCAAGCCAGAGCGTGGCAGGATGACAGCAGCATAGGCGTTATCGGCAATATGCACCGCAATACCGGAGGGAATAAGGCGAGTATCACCTGGAGCTAGTGTTTCTGCGGTCTCTAGGCAGGCGCGTAAATCGATTCCGGCCGAGCCATCCGTCGCGTAATCAGGTAACGCAAACTCGCTGCCAAGACGTGGATCAAGAATCTGCAGCTCAACCTGTTCCATTCAATTGCTCTCCGAGAAGTTGAATGAGTCTGCTTGCAAGGGTCGACTTCGGCGCCGGGCCGAGTCTGCGGCTGTCATTAGCCCATATAACCTCAAGAGAATTTTCCTCCACATCAAAACCCTGACCCTCACCCACGCTATTGGCCGCAATCATATCGAGCCCTTTATTAACGCGTTTTTGCTTTGCATAGTCGATGAGATTTTCTGTTTCCGCTGCAAACCCAAGCGTGTATGGACCATTGGGAATCGCCGCGACTTCACTGACGATGTCGGGGTTGTTCACAAGCGAGAGGGTGGGTGCGGTTTGGCCTTTTTTCATCTTTTGATCCGCGACTTGCTCGATGCGGTAGTCGGCAACTGCAGCGGCGGCAATAAACACCTCACTGCGGGGTGCATGAGCCATGACAGCGGTGTGCATTTCAGCGGCAGTTTCAACATTAATACGGGTACAGCCCGCTGGCGTCGCTAAATGCGTAGGACCAGCAATCAGTGTTACGTGCGCACCGGCAGCGACCGCCGCTGCGGCTATCGCAAAGCCCATTCGCCCGCTGCTGCGATTGCCGATAAAGCGAACGGGGTCAATCGGTTCGTGCGTTGGACCAGCGCTGATGAGGACGTTCTGGCCTTTAAGTCGGGCGGCGTTCGAGGCATCGGTGCCGGCTGCGCTTAGACTCTCCATTGCTTGCACAATGGCGTTTGGTTCTAACAATCGGCCAGGACCCGACTCGCCCTCTGCGAGCTCGCCTATGCCCGGGCCTAATAGCGTGACACCGCGTTGGCGCAGCGACTCAGTATTGGCCAGCGTCGCTGGGGCTTGCCACATAATATGGTTCATAGCGGGACAAATCACGATCGGGGCCTGAGTGGCCAAGCACAGTGTCGTGAGCAGGTCATCAGCCAATCCGGCCGCCAATCGCGCCATGACATCGGCGCTCGCCGGGGCAATGAGGATTCGGGTTGCCCAGCGAGCAAGTTCAATATGCCCCATGCCAGCCTCTGCTTGCGGATCGAGTAGATCGGTATGCACGGATTGATGCGAGACGGCTTGGAAAGTGAGCGGCGTAATAAAGGCCTGGGCGCCGTGAGAGAGCACAACGCGCACGTCAGCACCGCGCTCGCGCAGGCGGCGCACAAGATCAGGTGCTTTATATGCGGCGATACCGCCGGTCACCCCCAGAATAATTCGCTCACCGGAAAGTGTCATAACGAAAACGCTGTCGCAGGTTACCTAAAGTCGCGAACTTACACTGTTGTGCAAGGCATGAAAACTTCGTAGTGAGGCGTGACATGGGAATTAGTGATTGGCCGGCCGCCGAACGGCCCCGAGAAAAGCTTCTAGCTAAGGGAGCGGCTAAGCTTTCTGATGCAGAATTATTGGCGATTTTTCTACGTACCGGCGTCAGCGGACGCACGGCAGTCGACTTAGCTCGCGATTTGTTGGCTGGATTTGGTGGACTGCGCCCATTATTAGAAGCATCAACGCAAGAGTTCGCCGGTCATCATGGGCTAGGCCCAGCAAAGTACGCTCAGCTTCAAGCGGTCTTGGAAATGGCGCGACGGCATTTACAGGCGTGTCTAGAGCCAGGCGAGTCATTGGCAGGGCCTGAAGATACAAGGCGTTATCTCACCTCGCGTTTGCGGCATCTCCCGCATGAGGTGTTTGCATGTTTGTTTCTTGATAATCGCCATCAGATGGTTGGTTTTGAGGAGCTGTTTCGAGGCACGATTGATTCGACGAGTGTTTACCCTCGAGAGGTGGTGCGCCGCGCGCTCGATTATAACGCGGCCGCGGTTATTTTTGCGCATAACCACCCCTCTGGAGTGACTGAACCGAGCCGCGCTGATGAGTTAATGACTCAGCGTCTTATCGAGGCGCTTGGCATTATTGATATTCGAGTGGTTGACCATTTTATTGTTGGCGAGGGACGGCCGGTCAGCTTTGCTGAGCGCGGCCTTTTGTAATGGCCTAAGCGAATAGCCTTAGGCTTGAAGTACGTCGGTTTGAAGGCCTTCGCGAAGATGCTTAAACGCGCTTTTCTCAAGCTGGCGAATTCGCTCGGCGGACACGCCATATTCGTTGGCTAATGTATGCAGTGTCGCCTTGGGCTCTTTTAACCAACGTCGCGTCAAGATATCCCGACTACGCGCGTCAAGTCCCTCGAGCGCTTGATGCAATGATTGATCCCGCCAGTCTTCCCAGTCTTCACTTTCTAACTCGCTGGCAGGATCTGCATGATCCGCTTGCAGATAAGCGCTAGGCGCGTAGGCAATGGTCTCCTCATCACTGTCTGACTCAGGCGCAGGATCAAAACCCACATCTTGCCCGGATAACCGTGATTCCATCTCAAGCACGGTTTCCGGTTTAACACCCAAATCATCAGCAACGGCTTGGACTTCTTTGTGGTTTAGCCAGCCGAGCCGTTTTTTCGAACTGCGAAGATTGAAAAAAAGTTTTCGCTGCGCTTTTGTCGTAGCCACTTTGACAATGCGCCAATTGCGCAAAATAAACTCATGAATTTCAGCGCGAATCCAATGCACCGCAAACGAGACCAAGCGCACGCCAACCTCGGGATCAAAGCGTTTAACCGCCTTCATTAATCCCACATTGCCTTCTTGGATAAGGTCAGCTAGCGGTAGGCCGTAGCCTGAATAACCACGGGCGACATGCACGACAAATCTAAGGTTGGAGAGAACCAACCAGCGAGCCGCCTCCAAATCTTGCTCATCCCGATAACGTATCGCCAAGCTCTGCTCTTGCTCCGCGCTTAAGGGCGGAATGGCGTTAACGGCTTGGATATAATGCTCCTCGCTGCCCGCTTTCAGCGGCAGTTGACTGTAATCGGTAATTGCTAAAGCTGTGGTGGCGTTCATTGGCCCCTCTAAAATCCTCATGTTGCTGATTTTACCACGTTTTATCAGAGTGCAAAGTGTCTGATAAGTTCCTCAACGAGGCTCGATTTCTGCTAAATGCCGGCTGACAGCAATCCCCGCTCCGAGTAACCCCAAGGCAATGCCGCTCGCGAGCATTGTGAGGGTTCCCGATAGGCCAAGCCCAAGCGGCTGGAATTGACTGCCATAAAGCGCGGCGAGGCGGCCGGTTGGCCCCGATAGAATAAACACACTCAGGCCAAGCAATAGCGTGGCAAGGCTGCCACCAATCAGTCCATACCACATGCCGGTATATAAAAAGGGTCGGCGCACAAACGCATCGGTTCCGCCAATAAGTTTGCTGATCTCAATTTCTGCGCGTCGATTTTCAATATCCAAGCGAATGGTATTACCAACCACCAACACGACCGTTAGCCCCAATAATAAGGCGATCAGTGCGCTGCCACGATTGGCAAGTTGCATTACCGCTTCTAACCGCTCGAGCCAAAGCCTATCGAGGCGGACCTCAGCCACGCCATCAAGGGTCTTAAAGGTGCCCATGAGCTCATCAACGGCGCTGCCGTTTAGACCGTCCGATAAGCGTGCAACCACAACCGGCGGCAGCGGGTTTTGGGCAAGGAGCGAGAGCGTTTCTTGCATACCAGAGACGCGCTGGAACTCTGCTAAAGCGGCTTCTGGAGTGATGAGTTCAACGCGCTCGATAGTGGAGAGATTTTCGATTTGCGCAGCAATGGCTTGCTGACGCTCATCGGTTAGGTCATTGGTAAGAAATAAAGAGGCTTGTGGGCTCCCGTCATGCTGGGTAGTCGCGGCTTCTAAGTTATCCACAAGCAGTAGAAATCCAGCCGGAAGCGCTAGTGCAATGCCAATGACGGCTGTGGTCATCATGCTACTTACGAGCCGTAACCGCAGCGCACCCAAAGTCGCGATCGCTGCGCGGGTATGCTGGCTTACCCATCCTTGCAGGGCGATTGGCAATTTCACGCGACTCGCCCCTCTGATAGGTGAATTTGACGGTGGCCTAATCGCTCAATGAGCGATAAATCATGGCTTGCAATGACCGTGGTGACGCCCACTTGGTTGAATTGCTCAAAGAGCTGCATGATCTCCTCTGATAAAGCGGGGTCAAGGTTACCGGTGGGCTCGTCGGCTAGAATAACCGGTGGCCGAGTGACCACCGCGCGAGCAATCCCTACCCGTTGTTGTTCGCCACCCGAAAGGGTAACGGGCGAGGCTTTTTCTTTGTTTAAAAGACCCACTTTATCCAGCGCGGCACGCACGCGGCGACCAACATCAGCATACGGACGGCCGGCTAAAACAAGCGGCAGCGCGACGTTATCAAACACACTGCGATCATTCAGCAGGCGGTGATCTTGGAAAATCATGCCGATACGACGGCGTAAGAAAGGAATACGCCCCCGGCGTAAACCTGCAAGGTTTACGCCATCAACCATCACATTGCCTTGGCTCGGACGCTCGAGAAGCGGAATCATACGCAAAAAAGTGCTCTTCCCCGCGCCGCTAGCGCCTGTAATAAACACCATTTCGCCGTGATTGATATGCAGATTAAGCCCGCGCAGCGCTTCATTACCGCCTGGATAACGCTTGCTCACACTATCAAACCGAATCATTCCTGATCTTGCCCCGCCTGTGCCTGATCGAGTAGCGCATCGACAAACGTCTCTGGATCAAAGGCACGCAAATCATCGACGCCCTCGCCCATACCAATAAACCGCACGGGAATACCAAAACGTTGTGCTATGGCAAAAATCACGCCGCCCTTGGCGGTCCCATCGAGCTTAGTCAGTGCAATACCGGTGACGTTTACGGCTTGCTGAAATTCTTCCGCCTGAGCAATGGCGTTTTGCCCGGTCCCTGCATCCAGCACCAGTAAGATCTCCTGTGGAGCGCTGGCGTCTTGTTTGCCGAGTACGCGGTGAATTTTTCGCAGCTCCTCCATCAGATTGCCTTGGGTGTGGAGACGCCCGGCGGTATCAGCAATCAACACATCGCTGCCTCGCGCAATCGCGGCCTGATGCGAGTCATAAGCAACTGAGGCACTATCAGAGCCGGTCGGCTGACTAATCACTGGCGTTTGTGTGCGCTCGCCCCAGGTTTGCAGTTGTTCGACAGCAGCCGCTCGAAAGGTATCGCCAGCGGCAAGGATGACCCGATGCCCTTCCTGTTTGAACTGAGCGGCGAGCTTGCCGATGGTTGTGGTTTTCCCCGCGCCATTAATACCGACGGTTAAAATAACAAACGGGTTATCCTGTTGCGGAATCACTAGGGGTTGAGCGATTGGTTGGAGAATTGCCAGCATGTCCTCGCGCAAGGCGTTGCGAAGTGCCTCCGTGTCTGCCAGCTCATTGCGTTTTAAGCGTGCGGTTAAGTCATCGATGATTTGCGTGGTAGCCTCCACGCCCACATCGGCCATGAGTAGCAATGTCTCGAGGTCTTCGAGCAGCTCGGCATCTATTTGTTTACGGCCGAGAAATAGTTGGCCAAAGCCACTTCCGGTGCGTTTTAATCCTGAGCGAAGGCGTTGTAGTAGGCCGCCACCACTGGTTTGCTCCGATCTCTCGGCAGCAGTGGAGGCGTTAGATTCAGGCATCGGGCGCTTACGACGAAACGGCAGCATGGAACTCTCGTGACTCAACGCAGAACAAAGTAGCATTATCTTAACACCGCCCGATCGGGTGTTCGCCCTAACGACGAGGCTTATTCATGACTGCCCGAAATGCATTATTCGTCCTTATTCCTGCATTGATTGCCGCGCCTAGCTTTGCGCAATCGCAAAGCGGAGTGAGTGAATTTACGCTTGATAATGGAATGCAAATACTGGTGCGCCCCGATCATCGCGCCCCCGTGGTTGTTACGCAGGTTTGGTACCGAGTGGGCTCAAGCTATGAAGGTCGCGGCGAGACCGGTCTGTCGCATTTGTTTGAGCATATGATGTTTAAAGGAACTGAACAGGTTCCAGAGGGCCGTTTTTCGGAAATTATTTCTGGGGAAGGCGGTCGTGAGAATGCGTTTACTGGTCGAGACTTTAGTGCGTACTTTGAAATTCTTGCAGCGGATCGACTGCCCATTGCGCTCGAGCTGGAGGCCGATCGCATGGCCAATCTGCAAATCAATGATGAGGCGCTCAGTACTGAGCGGCAGGTTGTTTTAGAGGAGCGTCGGTTACGAACTGATGACCGGGCTGAAGGCCGCTTCGCTGAGCGTTATGCGGCCATTGCCCATCCAGGAACCGGCTACGCCCACCCCATTATTGGTTGGGCCGATGATATTCGTGGGTTTGCGGTGAGCGATCTCCAAAGCTGGTATCAGCAGTGGTACACCCCATCGAATGCAACCTTAGTCGTTGCCGGTGATGTTGATCCAGAAACCGTGTATGACCTAGCCAAAACGTGGTTTGGTGATTTGCCAAGCCGCCCCACCCCAGCGGTGCACGACCCGGAAAATCTAGATCCGCCGGGAGAACGTCGACTGATCTATCGCGATGAGCAAACGCGGGTTGCTCAACTACGAATGGGTTATAGCGTGCCTTCATTTGCTACAACAGAGGCAGCACTTGATCCCTATGCGCTATTAATGCTTGCCAGCGTCTTGGATGGCGGTGAGGGCGCACGCTTGGCTGAGGAAATGGTGCGCGGCAGCGAAGTCGCGGCGGCGGCCGGGGCAGGCTATAACCCAATGACCCGGCTGGATAGCGAGTTCTCGTTGTTTGGTGTGCCAAGCGATGGTGATGTCGAGGCGGTTGAGGCCGAACTACGCGCGCAAATTAAGCGCTTGCAAACAGAACGCATTAGCGATGAAGCGCTTGAGCGAGCGCGTAGCCAGTTGCTAGCTGACCATCTTTTTGAATTGGATTCGGTTTTTTATCAGGCCATGCAGCTCGGCATGCTTGAGACAACCGGCGCTGGCTGGGAAACGCTTGATGCGTTCGCGCAGAATATTCGTGCGCTAAGCGCTGAAGACCTGCAGGCTGCTGCCAAACGCTACCTACGCCCTGAGCAGCTCAGCGTTGGCGTGATGTTGCCAGAGGATCAGGAGGATGGGGCATGAAGCGTTGGCTGATCACAGCAATGTTAATCATCAATAGCGGCGCAGGGGGTGCAATGGAAGCGGAAATCGAACAGTGGGAAACAGCCAATGGCAGCAAGGTTTTATTTGTGGCGCGGCATGAATTACCCATTGTCGATGTGCGCATTGCATTTGCTGCGGGCAGTGCCCGTGATGGCAGTCAGGCAGGACTGGCTCGGCTCACCAATCAGTTAGTATTGGACGGCACGAGCGCGCGCGATGCTGGCGAAATTGCGCGTCACTTTGAGCGCTATGGTGCCCGCGTGTCCACGAACAGTGGCCGTGATACAGCTGAAGTGAGTCTGCGTGCATTGAGCGAGCCTGAGCGGCTTGACCCGGTCATTGATAATTTGGCCAATGCACTCGCCAATGCCAACTTTCCTGCTGATGCCGTAGCCCGTGTGCGCCAGCAAATGCGGCTTGGGCTTGAGCAAGCGCAATCCTCGCCCTCGGCGCTAGCCGAGCAGGCCTTTGCTGAGGGAATTTATGCTGATCATCCCTATGCAACGCCACCCGGCGGCAGCCTTGAATCCGTGCCGCAATTAACGCGTGAAGCTGTCGTCACATTTCACCGCCGTCACTACACTGCGAGCAATGCAACAATCGCGATTGTGGGCGATTTAGAAACATCCGCTGCCAAGACGATCGCCGAGCAATTAAGTGGCGGTTTGCCCGTGGGCGAGGCGCTCGCGCCATTGCCTGAGGTTAAACAACCCACCTCGGCACAAACCATTCGCGTGCCATTTCAGGCAGAACAAACGCATGTCCTAATCGGCCAGCCGTCGGTACGTCGTGGCGATCCCGCCTATTATGCGCTCTACATGGGTAATCATATGTTGGGTGGCGGTGGGCTGAGCTCGTTATTGGCCGAGCGCATGCGCGAGGAGCGTGGACTCTCCTACAGTAGCTCCTCGCAAGTCACCACGGGCGCTAGGCGTGGACGTTTTCAGATGGGCACTCAGGTACGGAATGATGCGCTTGGTGAAGCATTAGAGGTATTAAGGACCAGCCTTGGCGAGCTACAAACACAGGGCCCAAGCAGCGAGCGATTGGAGGCCTCAAGACGTAATATCACGGGAAGCTTCCCGTTACAGCTCGACAGTAACCGCGACTTGCTTGGCTATGTCTCGAGCATTGGTTTTCATGACTTGCCGCATGACTACTTGCAACAATTCGTTGACCGAATTGAAGCGCTCGATGACAGCAGTGTACAAAACGCGCTGCGTGATCACCTTGAGCTCAACCGTATGACAACGGTTTTGGTGGGCCCAGAGGCCATAATAAACGCCGTGGAATAAATCATCGAATGCCCGGGCAGTTGCGCATTATCGGTGGCGAATGGGGTGGGCGACGTCTCAGCGTTGGTCAAGCCCCCGGGCTTCGGCCGACCGCTGATCGTAATCGAGAGACGCTGTTCAATTGGCTTCAAGGGAGGCTTTCCGGCGCCAAAGTATTGGATTTGTTTGCGGGCACCGGCGCCCTTGGATTGGAGGCGTTGTCGCGCGGGGCGGCGCAAGCGGTATTTGTCGAGCGCTCAAAGCCAGTCGCATGGGCACTGACTGAACGATTACGCCTGCTTGATGGGGCTGAGCGCGCTCAGGTGAACACCCAAGAGGCAAAGCGCTATCTTCGAGGTGAGCCGCAGGCGTTTGATTTGATTTTTTTGGACCCACCCTTTAACGCAGGCCTGCTCTCAGCAACACTGACTACGGTCATAGCCGGCGGGTGGGTGCATGAAATGGGGTTAATTTATCTTGAAGCGGGCAGCCATGAAGCGAGCATTACATTGCCAGCTGGCTGGAGAATATGGCGTGAAAAGCGAGCGGGGGCGGTCTGGTTTGCTCTGATTGAGCGAGACAGCTAGCATGTTGCGCTGCAACGAGGGAGGAGTCATGGCTATAACTGCTGTCTACCCGGGCACGTTTGATCCGCTAACAAACGGACATAGTGATTTAGTGGAGCGCGCGTCAAAGTTATTTGATCGGCTGATTGTCGCTGTGGCTGGCTATCCAAGTCCGAGCAAAGCGCCTGCTTTCGCCCTGGATGATCGGGTTGAGATGGCGCGCCATGTCTTAAAACCCTACGCCAATGTAGAGGTGACCGCCTTTAAGAGCTTGCTAGTCGACTTTGTTGAGTCACAGGGCGCCAGGGTCATTTTACGCGGTCTACGCGCGGTATCTGATTTTGAGTATGAGTTCCAGCTAGCGAGCATGAATCGGCAGCTCGTTCCGCGGGTCGAGACAGTATTTTTAACTCCGGCCGAGCAGTATGCCTACATCTCCTCAAGTCTGGTGCGCGAAGTGGCCTCACTCGGTGGTGACGTGAGTCGTTTTGTTCATCCATCGGTGCAAGAGGCTTTATCGCGCCGTTATCGCAATGGGCATTAACGACGCTTCGTTCTGATTACTCTGAATTAGCATCCGCTTCGCCTGTGGCCTCAGGTATTGCTTCAGGCATCGCCTCGGGGCTTGCTTCCGGGGTCGCCTCTGGCATTGCCTCAGGGTTTGCCTCAGGCACCGCTTCAGAATTGGTTTCGGTGTTGCTCGTGTGCTCAGGCGCGGCTTGTGTGGCGGCGGGGCCACGTTCCGTTGTCATATCCGAAATGATGCCATGAACTGCCGCTGCGCCGGTGACTGCCACAAGCAAAGGCGTGGTATAGACCAGACTTCGTGAGAGTTTGGCTAGTAGCCGTTGGCGAGCTTGTTCTTGTTCTGACATAGCGCGGTCCCTAAACCTCGTTGCCGCGAACTAATAAATAAATCGCAAGGCACAATAGGGTGACCTGAAACTCTAGTCCACCAAGTGGATGGGTGGCTGATGGCAGGAAATGCCATTGGCCCCAATGCACGGTAAAAATCGCACCGATGAGGATAACGCAGGCGAGCGCCGCGCCCGCTCGAGTGATCCAGCCACCGAGAAGCGCGCCCAGTAACAGCGCCACACCAGCGGCTAGCTCAATGCCAGCCGCCATTCCGGCGAGGGTTAAACTAAAGCCCATGCTCTCGGCAAAAACGCTAATACCGCTAACCAGCCATTTTTCAATGCCGTGATACAACATCACCAGCGCAAGGGGTGTACGCAGTAACCAATGACCGTAGCGGGCTTGCTGATCTAGCAGCGCATCGCCGCTGTGTAGGGGTGCCCCCATGAATATTGCCTCCTTGATCCCTATAGTCATTATCATACTGACTCAAAAGGAGATCGTGTGGCTAACGCGTCATCTATAACAAAACGCTACTGGTTGGGTGGGGCGAAGGACTCAACGCAAACGCGTTTTTTTGTGAATGCATTAGATCGATTGGGTTGGCTGGAAGGGGATGCCACGCATTGGGATAGCGCTTGGTTTACCGAAATGCCGCCGGCCCGAGTGTTTGCAGCGTTAACGCCCAGTCAGAGTGTTAATCACATTCCTGGCAATAATCAGATCACCGTTAAAAGTGCGCTCCCCCAAACACTGTATGCCGCTGAGAAACGGTGGCAAAACCTAACGCAAAAAACCTACCCAAGCGATCGAGCAAGCTATATTCCCGCCTCATTCAATCTGCCCGAGGATGACGCGGCGTTCCAGCGTTACGCCAGTGAAAATCCGACCGCTGTGTGGATTGTTAAGCCTGCTAATGGCGCCCGTGGCGAAGGTATTTACTTATTGGATGCCGCCAATCAGGTACCCCGTACGCCCGGTTGGGTGGTTCAGCATTATATTGATCAGCCGCATACGGTGGAGGGCTATAAATATGTTCTGCGCCTCTACGTTTTAGTGACCTCAATCGAGCCGCTCCGAATCGATCGCTTTTATGAGGGTTCAGTGAAATTGGCCTCAGCGCCCTATGATCCCAACGAGCGGCAAAACCCTTATGCGTTTCTTACCAATCCGGATGTGAATGCGCGTAATCCGCAAGCGCCGGTGATTTTTCAGCCGCTTGCGAGCTATTGCGAATGGCTGCGGGATCAAGGCCATGACGCAGACGCTTTATTCCAAGAGATTGATGATTTGATTGTGCGCACGGTCATGGCAGCTTGTGAGGGTATGCGCAAGCGTTGCCGTGCCGAGCATGGGGTGGCAGGGCAAACGTATGAGCTATTCGGACTCGATTGCTTAGTCGATGCCTCGCTTAGGCCCTGGTTGCTAGAGTGTAATTTAAGTCCATCGCTTGAAATTTGCGCACAAGCCTCGACCGGTGGACGCGAAGAGCGCGCGATGAAACAAGCACTGATTGAGGGGCTGATTAAGCAAGTGGGCCTCGATTCAACGGCGAGCCGCCAGGACAGTGGCTATCGCAATCTTTTCCCGGGTAAAGACCCGATGCGCTACTTGCCGCGATTCGTCGCGCCAAGTGCAATCGATCAAGCAGCGGCTAACGATGTATTAGGCACACATTGGTCACCCCGATTTGTTCCTTGGCAGGTCGAGGAGCGTTACCACGGTTCAACATTAACGCTTTATCACCCACCGACCGAGCAAACATTTGCGCCCAATCCGACGGCGAGTTGGATTTGGCTGCAGGCGGTGAGGGGAGTTGATGTTGATACGCTCATTAGTGAACTACAGCAAAGCGTCGCTAGTCAGCCTGGCGTTACGCACGAGCAGATTAGTGATGCGGTTTGGGCCGCATTGGGTGAATGGTCGCGGGCCGGGTTGTTACGCCAATGTGACGATTGACAGAAGTTATCATTGCGCGGACCCGCGGGCTGGCGTATTGTCGCACTAGGTCTAAAAACGCAAATAGCGTCTGGACCCGGCAGCCCGACGTTCGGGCCGTCCGACGGAGAGTCGAGAGGCTCTCTGCTTTGTTTGACCTGCTAGACGATAAACGTCAGCAGAGCTTGATGAGATTAAGTGATGAAATCGATTTACGTGGGCAATCTGCCCTTTTCCGCCACCGAAGATGAAATCCGTGACCTTTTCGCCGAGCACGGTGATGTTAAAGAGGTTCGCATGATTTCTGATCGGGAAACCGGTCGTCCTCGCGGCTTTGGCTTTGTGCGCATGGATCCAGCAGAGGCTGACGTCGCCATTGAGGCCCTTAACGGGACCGAAATGGGTGGACGCACTTTGCGTATCAATGAAGCGCAAGATCGTAAACCCGCCGGTGGTGGGGGTGGCCCGCGCCGCTCCTGGTAACGACGAAAGCCGTCGTTCAAAGCTCGGTGCCGCTTAGCGGGGCCGAGCTTTTTTGGTTTTATAGATATCAAAACGTGTGCTGCGGCCGGTCAGTTGATAGTCCGGCTCGCGCCCCATCAGCGTTGGTGCACGGCGTTGACGTTTGACAACAACACGTGTGGTGGCGGCATTAAGCGCAGCCATTAACAACGCATCCGCATCATCGCCAGGCCCCAACAGCGCGCTAAGCAGTGCTAGCTCCTTACCTGCGGCCGCGCGGCGCGATCCGGTGTACATCGGATCAAGATAGACCACGTCCGGCACTGACGTTATGGGCATGGCAGCCAGCCACTCGCGGGCATCACATTGCTGCAATTCCATGCGTCCAATGGGATCACTAAGCCCATCAGCGAGCGCGCGATTCATGCCATCTTCAAGCATAACGTGTAGTACCGGTGAGCGCTCAAGAAGGCTGACTTCCGCGCCTAAGGCGGCAAGCACAAAGGCATCGCGGCCTAGTCCGGCGGTCGCATCAACAATGCGTAAGCGTGCACTTTGTCCCAGGCCGCAAGCACGAGCAATCGCTTCGCGCTGATGACCAAGCTGGCGATAGCGATAGGCTTGCCGACCGCGGGTGAAATTAACCGCAATACAGCGTGCCGGACGAGCGGCTTGGCAAAGCGTAATAGCAGGCGGGCCAGGTTGCAGGTAAAGCGCATTGGTAGGTATTTGCGCTCGCACTTCAAGACCCAGCCGATCGCCCAGTTTTAGGGCTTCCGGGCGCGTAGGTACCTGAGTGTCCAACACACAGGGCGTCACTGGGGTTTGTGAGGCTTTGTCGCAGTGCCGTATGATCTTTTCACCACTTGCTCGCAGAGACGATGCTGATTATGAGTACAGAACAGGATAACCAAGTCCCGGACATTGATCCTAGTGAGTTGACACGCTCACTCTCAGAGATTGCTGGGCGAAGTCAGCAATTAGTTAAAGATTTTCTAGCTCGGCAAGAGTCAGGCCAGCAGGTCTCTATGGATGATGCCCTGCATATGAGCAAGCTCTTCCAAGATCTCTATGGACGCCTAATGGCTGACCCGGTGCAGCTTGTGCAAGCGCAAATGTCATTCTGGCAAGATTACATGACGCTTATGCAAAATCAGACCCTCCGCGCGATGGGGGTTGAAAGTGAGCCGGTGCGAGCACCAAGCAAGGGCGATAAACGCTTTGATCACAATAGCTGGGAAGACAACCCGTTTTTTGATTTTATTAAGCAGTCCTATCTGCTGACCGCAGATTACCTCCATCACACTGTTGATAACGCCGAGGGTCTCGATGATAAAACCCGACGCAAGATAGATTTCTACACCCGGCAGTTTATTAGCGCATCTTCACCAACGAATTTTTTGGCTACAAACCCAGAGGTGCTTGAGAAAACGGTAGAAACCCGTGGCCAAAACTTACTCGATGGGCTTAACAAGCTCCTCGAAGATCTTGAGCGTGGCAACGGGAAACTAAAAATTCGGCAAACCGATCCCGATGCATTTGAGGTGGGTAAGGACTTGGCGATAAGCCCGGGAAAGGTGATCTATCAAAATGATCTCATGCAGCTTATTCAGTATAGCCCGGCAACCGAGCAGGTCGCCCGGCGGCCGTTATTATTTATCCCGCCATGGATTAACAAATACTACATTCTTGATCTAAGACCTAAGAATTCATTGGTCAAGTGGCTGGTTGAGCAGGGCTATACCGTTTTCGTGATCAGCTGGTGTAATCCGGATGCTGAGCTTGCGGGTAAGCAGTTTGAAGATTACATGAAAGAAGGCCCGCTGGCGGCACTTGATGCCATTGAGTTAGCGCTCGGCGAGCGCGACGTCAATGTCGTGGGTTACTGCTTGGGTGGAACCTTATTAGCCTCGACATTGGCGTGGATGAAAGCGCGTGGTGAAGGGGGGGTCAAAAGCGCCACGTTTTTAACGACCTTGCTCGATTTTGAAAGCCCCGGTGAGCTTGGGATATTTATTGATGAAGAGCAGCTGAGCGCGCTTGAAAAACAAATGAATGAAAAGGGCTATTTGGCAGGCAGTCAAATGGCAACCACGATGTCGAGCTTGCGCTCGAATGACTTAATTTGGTCGTTTTTTGTGAATAACTATCTCAAAGGTGAAGACCCATTCCCCTTTGATTTGCTTTACTGGAACCAAGACTCAACCAATATGCCTGCCCGGATGCACGCGTTTTATCTACGCAATATGTATCTAGAAAATCGCCTACGTGAGCCTGGCGGGATTACGTTGGCAGATGTGCCTATTGATTTAAGCCAAGTTGAGGTTCCCGCTTATTTCGTCTCCGCAAAGGAAGACCACATCGCCCCGTGGCTAGCGTGCTATCAAGGCTCGCAACGACTCGGTGGCGAAACACGTTTTGTGTTGGGCGGTTCAGGCCATATTGCAGGAGTGGTCAATCCCCCGGAAAAGCAAAAGTATGGCTATTGGCTCAATCCCCGTAATCCGAAAACGCCAGAGGCTTGGTTTGAGGGCGCTAAACAGCATGAGGGCTCATGGTGGCTTGATTGGGTGGAATGGTTGAGGCCCAAACGCGGCGGCGAAGTGGCCGCTCGCCAGCCAGGTGAAGGCCCATTAAAAGCCATCGAAAATGCCCCGGGCAGTTATGTGCAGGAGAAGAGTAATGGTTGATGATGCACCGCGAATCGGCATCATTATGGGCAGTCGCTCAGACTGGGAAACCATGGCGCATGCCGATACTGTGTTAAAAGATTTTGGCCTCGCGCATGAATGCCGCATTGTCTCGGCACATCGCACGCCCGAGCGAATGGCTGAATACGCCACGAGTGCTCGTGAGCGTGGGCTTAGAGTGATTATTGCCGGTGCCGGCGGTGCTGCTCATTTGCCCGGAATGGTCGCCGCGCAAACAACCCTGCCGGTCTTAGGCGTGCCGGTGCAAAGCCGAAGCTTAAAGGGATTGGATTCTTTACTCTCCATTGTCCAAATGCCTGCCGGCGTGCCGGTGGCAACGTTTGCTATTGGTGAAGCAGGTGCGCGTAATGCTGCGCTGTTTGCCATTACGCTATTGGCAAGTGAGGACCCGAGTCTCGTTGCTGCGCTCGAGTCATTCCGCACTGAGCAAGCACGCAGCGTTCTTGAGGACGAGTTGCCTTGAGTCAACCCATTTTGCCGGGCGCGACCATTGGTATTTTAGGCAGCGGACAATTAGGCCGAATGCTTGCTCAGTCAGCGCGACGAATGGGCTATCGGGTCCATACTCTCTCCCCCGGTGAGGATACGCCCACTGGCCAACTCGCGGATCGCGAGGTCATCGCGGATTACGATGACTTGAGTGCGATAAGCGCCTTTGCCCGCGATGTTGATGTGGTGACGTTTGAGTTTGAGAATGTCGCTTACGGCGCTGCCGATTGTGCCGCTCAGTACGCGCCAGTGCGTCCACAGGGGCAGGTGTTGCACACCACGCAAAATCGGTTGCGGGAGAAAACCGCGCTTACCCATGCGGGCATTCCGACCGCACCTTATCAGCGAGTAGAGCAGGCCGAAGATCTCGCTGGCGCGCTGGCGCAAATCGGCACGCCAGCGGTGCTCAAAACGGCAGGGTTTGGTTATGACGGCAAAGGCCAAGTCCGGATTGATGCACAGACTGATCCAGTGGCAGCGTTAACTAGCATTGGGGGTGGTCCTGCGGTGCTAGAGGGGTTTGTCGACTTTGCCGCCGAGTGTTCGGTGGTTGCCGCGCGCGGAGTGGGCGGTGAGGTAATGCATTATGGGCTAATCGAAAATCGTCACCATCAGCATATACTGGATGTCTCAATTGCCGATATGCCATTACCGCCAAAGCAGGCGGAAAAGGCCTATGAAATGGTCCGGGCGATTATGAACGAGCTCGATGTGATTGGCGTGTTGTGTATTGAGTTTTTTCTCACCCAAAGCGGTGAGTTACTGGTCAATGAGCTTGCACCACGGCCGCATAATTCAGGGCATCTCACCATTGAGGCTTGCCCCAGTAGTCAGTTTGATCAACAACTACGAGCGGTCTGTGGACTGCCACTAGGTTCAACTGAGCGCAAAGCCCCGGTCGCGATGGTGAATTTGCTCGGTGAGCATTGGGGGGATCGTGCGCCCAACTGGGCGGCTGCATTGCGTGATCCTGCCGTTAACATTCATCTCTACGGTAAGGCTAAAGCAATGCCGGGTCGTAAGATGGGACATATTACTGCCTTTGGCCGAGATCGTGAGGACGCTACCCAACGCGCTCTAGCCGCTCGTTCTGCCCTTTAATACGGATACATAAATTCTCATGTGGTTTCGCAATCTTTGCGTTTTTCAGTTAGCTGATGCTTTTAAAATTGATGCCGATCGTCTTGAAGCCGCGTTACAAGCGGGTGTTTTTCAGCCAGTCGGTGGCCATGACCCGGAGTCGCGCGGCTGGGTCTGTCCACTGCCCGCTGGCGGCGATCCGCTTGTGCATAGTGCCGATGGCAAACTGCTGATATGTCTGCAAACCGAAATACGCGTGCTGCCACCGGCGGTGGTTAAAGAAAATGTGGATAACCGCATCGAAGCGCGTGAGGATGCAATGGGTCGGCCGTTGGGACGGCGTGAGAAATCGCGGTTAAAAGAAGAAGTCACCATGGATCTTCTACCGCGAGCGTTCACTCGTAATAAGCGTCGGTACGCTTATATCGATCCAGATGGCCGTTGGTTAGTGGTCGATGCGGTGACATGGCGCGAGGCCGAAATACTCACCGACGATTTGCGCGCGATGCTAGGCACGTTGCCGATTCGCCCCATACAAACGGATAGTGCGCCCCATCAAGTAATGACCGATTGGTTAGCCCATGATCGTTTTCCAAACGACCTTGAGCCGGGTGAGGAGGCAGTCTTTGAAGACCCGCGAAGTGAAGGCGCTGAGGTGCGATGTAAGCGTCAGGACCTTCGTAGCGGTGAGATTCGGGGGCATATTAAAGCGGGCAAGCGAGTGCGGCGATTAGCGCTCACCTGGGATGCGCGGGTTAGCGTAATACTGGACTCAGATTTGTCGATCAAGCGAGTTAAATTGTCCGATGTTGTGGAAGACGATGCAGGGGATCGTGAAGCAGAATCGCAAGCCGAGCGGTTTGATGCGGATTTCGCATTAATGAGCAGCGAAATAGGCCGATTATTACCCCGTCTTCTGAACTGGTTTGATTAATCATAGACAAAAAAAAGCCGACGCTAGGGCCGGCCAAGAGGAGGAGAGTCGGTTTTAGGGTGGTCCCTAACGAACTGAAGCAATGATAGGAAGCGATCAGGCCGAGGGGAAGAGACAGATTGGATGATCATCTATGAAGTTCTGGAATAAATTTCTATATAACATAGTGGTCTAACGATAGTTAAATTTAATCCTTTTAAATTCTAAAGGCTTCGGTAAGGTGGAGCTTCATCATTCACCAACCGGGAGTTTTTCTATGCAACGCATAACTCGCTGGATCTCCACCACAGCGGCAGCCCTCATCGGCACCGTGGTTTTAACCGCTGCCCAAGCAGGTCCTGAAGTCACCCCGCTGGTCGATAGTCAATGGTTAAAAGCCCATTTGAACAATGACCAAGTCGTGGTCGTTGATGTGCGCTCAGCGATTGATGGCACTGATGCGGCCGGTTTCGCTAACCAACATATTCCAGGCTCTGTATACGCAAGCTATACCCAAGCCGGCTGGCGGGTTGCTGCGGATGGTGTGCCAGGCAAAGTCCCACCCATTAGTGATCTCGAAACGTTAATTGGTGCATTGGGCATTGATAACGACGATACCGTTGTCGTTGTGCCTGCTGGTGTTGGCTCGACCGACTTTGGTAGCGCTGCTCGAGTGTATTGGACCTTTAAGTATCTAGGCCATGACGATGTCGCCATTCTCAACGGCGGCCTTCGCGGTTGGATAGAATCGGGGGGTTCCACAGCGAATGACCCGGTTGCCGTTGAAGCTGCGACATTCAAAGCTCAACCACAGCCAGATTTACTGGCTGACACGCCGGCCGTTGAAGCGGCAATTGATGCCGGCGATCAGCTCGTGGATGCACGTCCAGCTGATCAGTATTCAGGGCAGTCAAAACATCCGGCCGCGTTGAGTGCCGGCACCATTCCCGGTGCTGCTAGTCTTGAAGAGCGGCTTTTGGTAACGGAGGGAACAGCCACCTTTATCGACCGTACCGAAGTGGATCGATTAGTTGATGTGGCTGGGATAGAGACCGACCAGCCGATTATCTCGTTTTGCAACACCGGGCATTGGGCCGCTACATCTTGGTTTGCGCTGTCAGAGGTAGCCGAGTTAGACAATGTCTCTTTGTATGATGGCTCCATGACCGAATGGACGCAGGACACAAGTCGGCCAGTGGCTTTGGCACAACGTGCGCTCAGCACACTGCTCGGTAACTAATTTAGGCGGCTCATGAGCACGCTTGCAGAAGCAATCAACGGCGAGTCGAATTCGCTCGATACCCGCATTGCGGGTGTCGATCGCTTCGTTCTAATGAGCGTGGCGGTGGCTGCGCTTATCTTGGGTGGCTTGATTTGGCAAGTCGGCTCAATGCGGCTGCTTTGGCTGTTTTTAATCGGTGGGGGTTTAGGCATCGCCCTTTATCATGCGGCCTTCGGTTTTACCGCTGGTTGGCGCAATACAATCACGCGCCGGCGTAGTCGCGGTCTTCGCGCCCAGCTCCTTTTGCTGGGTGTCTCAACGCTGTTATTCATCCCTGTGATTGTGCTGACCGACGCGCGTGGAGCCATCGCACCGGTAGGTGGTTTCGTTGTCATTGGTAGCTTTTTATTTGGCTTGGGCATGCAGTTAGGCGGTGGTTGTGGCTCGGGCACGCTTTTCACTGTGGGTGCTGGTAACCGGCGCATGTTAATTACTTTAATGGCATTCATTATCGGTTCGGTACTTGGCACGTTGCACTTACCTTGGTGGTTAAGTGGCCCAAATGCCGGTGCAATTGATTTATCAGCAGCATTGGATCCACTCGGTGGCGTGTTATTGCAAGTTACGCTCTTGGCTGCCCTAAGCTATACCTTAATAGCCGTTGAACGTGATCGACACGGCGATGTTGAAGCACTTTTTGTGCGCCCACAGGGTGATTGGTTGCGGAGGTTTATTACCGGCGGTTGGCCGCTGATCTGGGGCGTCGTTGCCCTGGCGGGCTTGGGTTTACTCACGCTCATCGTATCGGGCTCGCCCTGGGGAATTACCTTTGCTTTTGCTATTTGGGGTGCAAAAGCACTGGCTGGCGTTGGCGTGGATATGAGTCAGTTTACTTATTGGACCTGGCCATACCCCGCGCAAGCACTCGAACAAAGCGTGCTCCTGAATGTCACGTCAGTCATGGCGTTTGGTTTATTGCTTGGATCGATGCTCGCAGCCGGGCTCGCGGGACGATTCAATGCCGGTAGTCAAAATCGCCTCGGTCTGGGCAATGTGAGTGCCGCAGTCATCGGTGGGTTATGTATGGGCTATGGTGCCCGACTCGCCTTTGGCTGCAATATCGGTGCATTCTTTAGCGGTATAGCCTCAGGCAGCCTGCACGGTTGGGTTTGGTTTGCTTTTGGCTTTATCGGCTCGATCGTTGGCGTTGCACTGCGACCGCGTTTTGGAATGAGTAATTAATGCCAACCGAGCGCCCGCCGTATAGTCGCATCGCTTTGGTTGTCACGCTTAGCACCATTGTGGGCCTAGTCGTGCTCGATTACTGGGTAAGCTTGGGCTGAAGCAGCGCTAGTATGCGCAAGCAAGGTAAGAATTACGCCAATGGCACTCATTAGCGCCACCGCGGCAAATATACTGAGGTAACTGAGCGTGAGCAGATGCAGCGCACTAAAGATAGCGGGGCCCGATAAGACGCCAGCAAACGTGATAAAAAGCGCGCCGCCGGATGCACGTGCAATGTGTCCGGCTGGGGCAAGATACGCAATTTGTGATAGGTAAATCCCATTCCAGCCCAATGCAACGAGCCCGAATAGACACAGCACTAGGGTCATAAGCGCAAGCGACCAATCAGGACGCATTAACGTAATTGCAAAAGCGAGCAGCGTTGCCGCTGACTGAGTCGCGGCAAGGGTTAAAATACCATTGCCCCAATGATCAGCTAACCAACCCCAAAACACGCGGCCAGCAACGCCACACAGTTGCACAGCCGCCATCATCAATCCGGCAGTGATAAGGCCTACGGCGAGATCCTCAACCAACATCGTGACCGTAAAAACCGTAAGACATAGCTGTGTGACGGAAAAGAAAAATGAGGCCAATGCAGCCCAGCGCAGCGGCGAATGACCCCAAACCAACTGAATGTCAGCGAGCGGTGAATCAATCCAAGGGGCCTGCGGCTGTCTGTCCCCATCCCATTGGCTGCGATAGCGCTCGAGTACAATCACCCCTGCGAGTGCGGGTAGTAGCAAGGTCGCCATGGCCATTTGCCAGCCAAGCTGCAGGGCAAGTGTGGGCGCTAGTGCGCCTGCAATAACGCCACCGAGTGGCACCCCTGTTTGCTTAAAACCAAATATGAGTCCGCGGCGGCCTGGATGCGTGAAACGAACAATCAAATGAGAGGCGGCGGGGTTGGTCAAGCCATAACCCAGTCCAATGAGTAAGGAGGCGATAACAAACACGCCGGCATTGGGAATAGTGGCCGTTAAGGCGCCTAAACCAAAAAACAGCACCGCCCATTGCGTGGTTCGACATGCGCCAAGCCGACGAGTGATGCCACCACCGACCAAGGAGCTCAGCATAGCGCCGGCATACAGTAAACTAACCTGTATGCCGACCAACGCCGGTGATACGCCTAAGGCTTTGGCAATCTCTGGCGCGATCGCTGAGGGGAATAGCGCGGTTGTTGCTGCGAATGTTAGCGCGCCAGTGCTCGCCGTGAGTACCGCCGAGGTCTGCGAATCCACCGCCGTTGAGGCGGCTGGCTTATTCACTCCGTGCGAGGCCGGCGATTAAACGCTCAGTATTGCTGGCAAGGCTGGCGTAGTGATAACCGCCTTCTTGGATCACAACGGTGGGCAGATCGAGGGCGGCCACGCGCGCGCCGAGCGTAGTGAGATCTGCCGCATCCACGCCG
The DNA here is from genome assembly GCA_031581365.1 of Spiribacter sp. Lineage (GTDB taxonomy): Bacteria > Pseudomonadota > Gammaproteobacteria > Nitrococcales > Nitrococcaceae > Spiribacter. Next base: position 74,008 of record JAVLBI010000002.1, read on the forward strand.
ATTTTCGCTTGCGGGTCTTCGTGGTAGATATCAAAGCCATTGGAAAATACCAACGCGTCAGGCGCAAACAACCGAATCGCTGCCAAGGCTTGATCTAACTGTGTGAAAAACGCCGCCGCATCCGATCCATGGGCAAGCGGGAAGTTGATATTGTAGCCTTTGCCAGCGCCGTCCCCACGCTCGTCCTCAAAACCGCTAACCACCGGGTAGAAATTGGTGGGATCAGCATGAATTGAGAGATATAAAACATCGGCACGGTCATAGAAAATCTCTTGGATTCCTTGGCCATGATGAACATCGGTGTCGAGGACAGCAACGCGGGCAAAGCCCTCACGTAAACGCTCAGCAGCAATCGCTGCATTGTTGAGATAACAAAATCCACCAGCGGCGTCGACGCGCGCATGATGACCGGGTGGGCGGCAGAGGGCAAAACTCATCGCCTGGCCACTGAGGACATCATCGGCAGCGCTGAGCGCCCCTTGTGCCGACCAATAAGCGGCTTCCCAAGTGTACTCCCCCACAGGACAGCTGCCGTCTGCAAGATAGCGCGCTGCTTCGGCTAAGATGCCGCGCAGGGGATTGGGTGAGCGCACAAAGATGTTCGAAAGTACCTCATCACCCCAGTCATCTGGCATCGCTTTCCAACGCTGATGGCAAGATTGTAGAAAGCGCAAATAACCCAAGTCATGAACTTGGCTAATGCCAGCAATACCAAAATCACGTACCGCTGCTATTTTAATGCCAGAACGCTCAAGGCCGTCACGGATATGTCCAGTCCGCTCAGGAATTTCTTGGGGGGCGCGCATTTGTCCCCGAGTGAAGTAGGTTCGCGGATGGTGTAGGTCTTGGCGAGTGTCAAAATAGGCTTTCACAGACAAACCTCACAACAAAGATGGCGCGCCCGACAGGAGTCGAACCTGTGACCTTCGGCTTCGGAGGCCGACGCTCTATCCAGCTGAGCTACGGGCGCAACAGCGGCGATTGTAACGCCAAGCGTGAATGGGGCATAGCCCTTGTTTTCTCGCGTGCTGCAATACCGCTATACTCTTAGCTGTTGTAAACGTGTGTTGAGGGCAGATTGGTGAGCGGCGAAAAAGACAACGTATTTCTCCTTAATTTTGCAAAAGTCATTGCCGGCTTAACAGGCGTTACCGTGCTGCTGATTGTGCTGGTCAATAGCATCTTTGGCGGCGAGGACCCTGAACGTGAAGCGCTTGCGAAAGAGCGTGCACAAAAAAATTTAGCGCCCGAGTATGCTGTCCGACTCAGTGGCGAACCGGCGCCAGCGCTTGCTTCTGCCGAAGCACCCGCGGATAGCGGGGAGGTCATGGAGGTGCGCAGCGGCGAGCAAGTCACCCAGGCGGTGTGTATTGCCTGTCATCAAGGCGGATATCTCAACGCCCCAGCGATTGGCGATGTCGAGGGCTGGAGTGCTCGCGTTGGAAAAGGCTGGGAGACCTTAACCGGCAATGTGGTTAATGGGTACGGCAATATGCCGGCCCAAGGCGGTGCCGCGAGTGAGGAAGAAATTGTGGCCGCAATTGAATGGATGATTGAGTCCGAAACCGGTGTTGATATCCCCGAATCCTAGCTATTCAATGCACCACTAGCGCTCGGCACCTCCGAGCAGAAGATGCTCAGCATGCTCAAGCGCTTCCGGCGAGCCGTATAAAACCAAAACATCGCCATCGAGCAAGACGGTGTCAGGCTCTGGCTGTGGGCCGCGAATACCGCCCCGACGAACGGCGGTGACCACAACACCGCTTTCCTCAAGATTAATATCAGCGATTCGCTGATTGATGGCTCGAGCGCTGTCCGTGAGCGTTACCGCGTGGAGCTGCTCACGAAAGCGGCCGGCATTCTCCATGTCAATGCGCTCGGCACCATGGAAATACTCTCGAAGCAATCGATAGCGATCACCACGGACATCGCGTACGTAACGAAATACCCGGGCCATCGGGACTTCAAGCAAAGCTAGCACATGGGAGGCTAGCATGAGACTAGCTTCCAACACTTCGGGAATAACCGCCGTCGCCCCCGCCTGCTGAAAGCGCTCAATCCAACGGTCATCACGTGTACGCACCAACACAGGTATATCTGGGCGCTCTGCCCGGGTGTGCTCAAGCACCCTAATCGTTGCCGCAGGGTCATCAAAACTTAATACCACCATGCGCGCCCGAGCTAGCCCGGCGGCGGCTAGCACCTCACGCCGTTCGCAGTCCCCAAATGTTACCGGCTCTCCAGCACTGCGTGCCTCTTGTACTCGAGTGGGATCAAGATCAAGTGCGACGTAGGCTAGGCCCTCTTCATTAAGAAAACGTCCCACGTTTTGACCGGTTCGGCCATAGCCACAAAGAATGACATGGTTGCTTAATGGGTGAGCGATTCGGGTGACATCGACCGTGGCATCGGTTGCCCCGTTTTTGGTTGGCTTGGCGCCGGCCCATTTGGCTCCGAGGGTTTCGTTATGGCGGATAATAATCGGCGCTGCCACCATACTAAGAACGATCGCGGGCAGGACTAACTGACTGGTGTCGGGGGCCATTAAATCAGCGCTGATGGCAAGCGCGATAAGGGCAAAACCAAACTCACCGCCATTCGCCAAGATCATTGCCGAGCGGCTTGCGTCTTCTGGGTTATCGACACGCCGGGCAATGCAATAAATCACCACCGCTTTAAAGCTCATCATGACAAGGCCAATGAGCAAGACCCAATGCAAGTTAACCAGCAGAACGGGCAGTTCAATCACCATGCCGACTGTGATGAAGAAAAGCCCAAGTAGCACATCGCGAAATGGCCGAATATCGGCTTCAATTTGATGCCGGTATTCAGTTTCGCCGAGCATGATGCCAGCTAAAAATGCGCCTAATGCGAGCGATAGTCCGGCTAGGTGTGTTGCCCAAGCGGCAGCAATGGCGATGAGTAATACCGTTAGGGTGAAAAGCTCATTCGATCGTGCTGAGGCCACCTCATGGAAGATGGGCCGTAATGCTTTCCGCCCAATCCAGACCATAACGGCAAACACAACAATGCCCTTAAGCAGTGCAAGTCCAAGCTCGGTCCCTAGCGACTGTGTGACATCGCCGGCAAGAATGGGGATTGCGATGAGTAGCGGAACGACAGCTAAGTCTTGGAATAACAGCACACCAACGGCGCGGCGTCCGTGACGCGTGTGAATTTCGAGTTGCTCAGTGAGTTGCTTGGTCACTATTGCCGTTGATGACAATGCCAATGCACCGCCAAGCACCAATGCAATCTCAGGCGAACCCGTCAGCCACCAGACCACGCCACCGAATGTCAGCAAACAAATGCTGACTTGGCTGGCGCCAAGGACCATCACAGCCCAGCGCATGGCATTTAACTGTGGGAATGAAAACTCGAGGCCAATGGTAAAGAGCAAAAACACCACACCGAATTCGGCCAATAGCTGGGTGCTATGCGTATTCTCCAGCAAGCCAAGCGCTGAGGGCCCAATGGCCATGCCGACAACGAGATAACCGATGATTGGAGGCAAAGATAAGCGCCGAAACACCGCCACCACCACCACGGAGGCGGCCAGCAGCAAAAGCACGCTATCAAGTCCATCCATGTCGATAGGGTACCTGCTAGACGCGTGGCTGGCGACTTAAGTTGATTACGCGCTTGCCGGCAGGAGGGCGCGTTGCGCTTCAGACAATGGCATGAGAACACATCGCTTGGTGCGATCGTTTCAATTTATTGGCGATTACTTACCCTCAAGCGCGGCGATACGAGCTTCCAGCGCTTCCAACCGCTCCCGCGTTCGCGCAAGTACTTTTGCTTGAGCGTCAAATTCTTCACGCGTGACTAGCTCCATACGATTAAAAGCACTTTGCAGTGCCACGCGAGCGTTTTTCTCAACCTCTTGTTGCATGTCGCGTAAGCCACTCGGAAGGCTCTCCGAGAAACGTTTTGCCATCTCATCGAATTGTTTAGGATCCAACATCAGGGCGTCCTCCAAAGTTTTTTTAAGTGTACGGCGGCATTCCGAGAAATCCTAACCTACTGTTGCACTTTTTTAGTGCATTTAACCCATGTTTAACGCACAGCTGCAGTGCATTGCGGCGAAATGGCGCGTTTTGCGCGCTCATCACAACCCGTGCCAAACGGAATATCAAACTTGGCACGCTCCATGCATTAGACCTAGTCGGGTTATTACCGTTCACGGGCAAAGGGTTTGACCTGCGCCCACAAGGGAGACCAGAGGAATGAAACTCATTACCGCCATTATCAAGCCATTTAAGCTCGATGATGTCCGCGAATCGCTCTCAGAAATCGGAGTGCAGGGCATCACCGTTACAGAGGTCAAAGGGTTTGGTCGTCAGAAAGGCCACACGGAGCTCTACCGTGGTGCTGAATATGTCGTCGACTTTCTGCCCAAGATGAAAGTTGAGGTTGCGCTCGATGATGATCTCGTCGAACGCGCCGTTGAAGCCATCGCTAAAGCCGCCAACACCGGCAAGATTGGTGATGGAAAAATCTTTGTCTCGTCGCTGGAGCAGGCCATCCGTATTCGCACGGGCGAAACGGACAAAGACGCTCTTTGAAGAATCACTAGGAGTCTGAACAATGTCAGCTGAATTTAACGAACTTGCGTACGCGCTTGATACATTTTACTTCCTGATCTCCGGCGCACTGGTGATGTGGATGGCCGCAGGCTTTACCATGCTGGAATCAGGCTTGGTCCGAGCCAAAAACACCACTGAAATACTCACCAAAAACGTTTCGCTCTATGCCATCGCCTGCATTATGTACATGCTCATGGGCTATAACATTATGTATGGCGGTGGCATTAGCGCCCTTATCCCGTCATTTGGTGGCATTTTGGGTGCAACGGATAATGCAGCGGCAAGCATTGCCGCGGGCAGCGATGCGTACTACTCCGATATTTCTGATTTCTTCTTCCAGGTGGTGTTTGTGGCCACAGCCATGTCGATTATTTCGGGCGCGGTCGCGGAGAGAATGAAGCTCTGGGCGTTTTTGCTATTCACGGTCGTTTTGACCGGCGTTATTTATCCGATCCAAGGCTTTTGGAGTTGGGGTGGCGGTTTTCTCGCTGATTTAGGTTACTCCGACTATGCTGGGTCCGGGATTGTTCATCTGTTTGGTGCCGCCGCTGCATTGGCCGCTGTCATTGTGCTGGGCCCACGCAAAGGGAAATACGGCCCAGACGGTGAAGTAAAACCCATTCCTGGTGCCAATATGCCACTGGCCACGCTTGGTGTATTCATTCTTTGGCTAGGTTGGTTTGGATTTAACGGTGGTTCAGAACTCAAACTATCCGACGTTGATTCTGCCAACGCTGTGGCCCTCGTGTTCGCGAACACCAATCTTGCGGCGGCGGGGGGTGTTATTGCCGCATTAATCACCGCACGTTTGATGTTTGGCAAAGCCGATTTGACCATGGCGTTAAACGGCGGTATTGCTGGCCTTGTCGCCATAACAGCCGGACCGAATGTGCCAAGCCTGCTAGTCGCCTCAGTGATTGGTGCGGTTGGTGGCGTATTGGTGGTGTTCTCGATTATTGGGCTTGATAAGTTAAAGCTCGATGATCCCGTTGGTGCCATCTCGGCTCACGGAACCGCCGGTATTTGGGGCGTTCTCGCCGTGCCGCTTTGGTCAGCTGATGCCAGTTTTGGTCCGCAAATCATTGGCATTTTGACCATCTTTATCTGGACATTCGTGGTGAGCATGATTTTATGGCTAGTCCTTAAAGCCACCATGGGTATTCGAGTCAGTGAAGAGGATGAAATGACCGGGCTCGATGTCGTTGAGTGCGGTGTTGAGGCGTATCCGGATTTTACTCGGGCGCAGTAACACTTAGATATCACAAAAAATAATAACGGGCGTCTTCGGGCGCTCGTTTTTTTTTGCCCAATCAAACCTCAAGCCGACTCATTGCCGAGAGTAAGGATCCGCCTAACTCAACGATAGCGCAAAAGCGGCTAGCCACCTGCGCGCAATAAAATCGAGTCAATTTGCTCTGCCGCCATGCGAGAGCGCACGCTATTAACGTCTTGGAGGCTGGCAAATGGACCGATGCGTACGCGGTGCCAAGTCTCACCCCCAGGCAGTTCAACCACCTGAATTCGGGCTTCAATACCGAGCAGCGCTAAATTCGCTTTAAGTGAATCAGCATCGGTAGCACGACGAAACGATCCGGCCTGCAATAAATATCGCGTACCACTAAGCGCTGGTGATGCGCTTGTGTCTGTTTGTTGAGTCGCTGTCTGCGTGGATTCTGTCGCTGGCTCATTCGTATCGGCACTGGGAAGGGCGCCAGAATTTTCCACTTGTGTTTCCGCCTGTTCAGCGACCTCAACCTCTTGTTCGGTGAGCAAGCGGTAAAACTCAAAACGAGGCGCTTGATCCTCGCCGCTAGTCGCCGATGCAGCCTCAGGTGTCCCAGTATTCGGTTCATCAGGGCGGGTATGTTCTAAATGCACCATGAGTGCTATGAGTAAGCCTACCGCTAGTCCAGCGCCCGCCCATAGCAGTGGGTGCTGAGTGCTTTTGCCTGATTTGCCGTCCCGGCTTGCTTGCTTGCCGCGTGTTTTAGTCGCCATACCTACATGCTCTCCGGTGCAGAGACACCAAGCAAGCTCAAGCCATTACGAATGATCTGTTGCGTTGCGGTAATGAGCGCTAAGCGGGCGTTGCGTAAGGCTGCATCATCAACCAAAAACGTATGCGCGTTATAGTAAGTATGAAAAGCGCCAGCAAGCTCGCGTAAATACTGTGCAAGCTGATGTGGCTCATGCTGATTGGCGGCACCCTCGATGACCTCGGGGTAGCGACTGAGTATGGCAAGTAAGCTTTGCTCATGAGCCTGGTCGAGTTGCGTGATATGCGCTAAGCCATGACTTTGATCATATTGGATACCCCGCTCAGCCATTTGTCCTAATACGCTGGATACGCGGGCATGGGCATACTGTATGTAGTAGACCGGATTGTCATTCGAGCGAGATTTCGCGAGCTCAAGATCAAAATCGAGATGCTGTTCGGGACGCCGCATAACGTAGAAAAAACGCGCGGCATCATTGCCCACTTCTTCGCGCAGCTCGCGCAAGGTAACGAACTCGCCCGATCGGGTGGACATCGGTAGGCGTTCTTGGCCGCGGTAGAGGATGGCAAATTGCACCAGCCGAAATTCCAATCGGCTGATGTCTTGATTAAACGCCTCAAGGCTTGCCCGAACGCGGGCCATATAGCCGTGGTGATCAGCACCGAATACATCAATCACCCGGTCAAAGCCGCGCTCAAACTTATCTAAATGATAGGCGATATCTGAAGCAAAATAGGTCATTTGACCATCGGCTCGGCGCACGACGCGATCTTTATCATCGCCGTAATGACTTGATTTAAACCACTGCGCACCGGCTTCGGTGTAAACCGCATTCGTGGCTGTTAAACGCTCCAGCGCGCGCTCAACAGCGCCGGATTCAACGAGCTCACGTTCACTAAACCAGCGCTCGTAGCGCACGCCAAACGCGGCCAGGTCTTCGGCAATATCCGTGGTAATCGCGGTGACAGCGGCGTTAAGAATAATCCGGTAATTTGTCTCGCCCAAGATTTCACGAGCGCGCGCAATCAGTGCGTCAATGTATTGCTCTTTATCACCACCCGCGTTCTCATCAGCGGGGAGGTTTTGACTGAGTTCAGCGCCGCTCACACGCAAGCGTTCACCATGCTCAGCTTCCAAATCACGGGCAATGGTGTGGATGTAATCGCCGCGATAGCCATTGACCGGAAAGGACACCGGTTCGCCGCGATGTTCTAAATAACGAACCAATACACTAACGGCCAAAATATGCATTTGCCGGCCCGCATCATTGACGTAGTACTCACGGTGAACACTAAAGCCGGCCGCTTCCAATAAATTACCCAAAGCCGCCCCAAACGCCGCTCCCCGACCATGACCAACATGCAGTGGGCCGGTGGGATTAGCAGATACAAACTCAAGCATGACCCGCTGGCCAGCACCCAGTGAGGTGCAACCAAACTTGGCCCCCTCACGATGGATGCGCTCAATCACCGCGTTCGCCGCATCTTGGGTGAGGAAGAAATTAATAAACCCCGGCCCAGCCACCTCCACGCGCTCAACCTGGGCGTGGGTGGGTAGATGCTCAAGCAGCTGGTTTGCCAACTCGCGCGGCGAGCGTTGGGCGGGCTTAGCCAAGCGCATCGCAACGTTACTTGCAAAGTCGCCATGTTCACTACCGCGGCCGCGTTCAATCTGCACTTTGAGTGACTCGGGAAGAGAGATGGACTCTGCTTGAGCCCAGGACTGCAAAGCCTCGTGCAGTAGCGTGACCAGTTGATCTTTCATGAAGCGGTAGGTGCCTTTAGTAAAAGTTGCCTCATTATCCGGTCTCAACGATGGCATTCAAGCGTCTAGAGGGTTTCTGCCGGATCCACGTCAATTGACCAGCGTACCTTGCGGGCTTGGGGTAGGCCCTGAATCAGCGGCAACCAGTGTCTCAGCAGGTTTTGTAGCGGTGCGCGATCATCGGCTTGAAGCATAATTTGTGCCCGATAGCGTCCCGCCCGTCGCTCCATGGGTGCCGGGTAAGGACCGAGTCGTTCAACACCGCTTACTGCCGGCGCCAATGCAAGCGCAGTGCGCAAAAAATTCACTGGCGCTGCGGCCTCAACGGCTTCAGCACGGATAAGGGCCATTGCGCGCGCTGGTGGAAGTCCGGCGGCCTCGCGTTCGGCCAATGCCGCCTGTGCAAATGCGGGATAGCCCCCATGAATGAGCATTTGTAGCAAAGGATGCTCAGGGTGGTGGGTTTGAATGGCGACTTCCCCGGCACGTTCGGCACGCCCGGCGCGACCGGCGACTTGCACAATCAGTTGAGCGAGACGCTCAGCGGCACGAAAGTCCGCACCAAAGAGCCCCTGATCAGCATCAATAACGCCAACCAATGTGACAGCGGGCAAGTGATGGCCTTTAGCCAACATTTGCGTGCCAAGTAACAGTCGAGATTCACCGCGCTGGGCGGCGTCCATTTGCCGCTCAAAGCTGCCGCGCTGACGCGTGCTATCACGATCAATTCGCACTAACGGTGTTTCTGGAAAGCTTACCTGTAGTGCCTGCTCGATTCGTTCGGTACCTAGGCCGAGCGGGCGTAAGTCAACGCTATCGCAGGTCGGACAGGTACGCAGTAGTGATTGTTCGCGATCGCAATGATGACAGTGCAATTTGGCCTTGCCACGGTGATAGGTCATGCGTGCATCACAGCGTTCACACTCGGCAAGCCAACCACATTCGTGGCAAATAAGCGTTGGCGAAAACCCCCGCCGATTAAGAAACAACAACACTTGGCCGTCTGCGCTTAAATGGCTGTTCACGCGCTCGATGAGTGGCTCAGATAAACCCTCGTGGGTAGGTTGGCCACGCATATCTAGAATTTGCATGAGTGGGGCTTTGGCCTGACCGGCACGCTGTATAAGTTGATGATGGTGGTAACGTCCGTTCATTGCATTGGCGAGCGATTCAAGTGACGGAGTCGCCGAACCAAGGGCAATCGGAATATTCAGACGATGCGCCCGTAAAATCGCTAAATCACGGGCCGAGTAACGAAACCCTTCTTGCTGTTTGAGCGAGGCATCATGTTCTTCATCGACGATCATTAAGCCAGGCGCGGCAAGCGGGACGAAAATCGCCGAGCGTGTCCCAATAAGGACATTAGCTTCACCGGCTTGGGCCGCTAGCCATGCATTGAGTCGTTCGCTATCGGATAGTCCCGAGTGCAACACGCCGATACGCGCGTTTAAACGCCGCTGAAACCGTGTGAGAAGCTGCGGGGTTAGGCCGATTTCTGGCACGATCACAAGGGTTTGCAGGCCTTGATCGATCGCGCGCTGAATGGCGTCGAGATAGACTTCGGTTTTGCCACTGCCAGTCACGCCGTCGATGCAATGAACGCTAGGCCCAAGGCCTGGCTGAATCGCGACGGCACATTGATGTTGCGCCGGGTTAAGGCTGTGCGCCGTCTCTAGCGCCTGACCTTGAATTAAACCGTAGTCATGATGAGTACTGGCAACGGCAAGGCCAGCATCTACCAAACGTTGGAGAGCGCCGCGGGCATCACCGCCTAAGCCTACAAGCTGAGCGGCACTCAGCGTTTTTGCACTGAGCAATGTCTCAAGCAGCATGGCTTGACGCGGCGCACGGCGACGAAAACTCGCAAGATCACAGGCCACCCCAGCCGCACTGGCTTGCCACTGAGTTTCTGCGCTTGGGTTGGCAGCATGGCCCTGGCGAAGTCGTGCGGGCAGGGCACTCAAAAGAGCATCGCCCATTGGGTGATGATAGTAGCGCGCTGCCCAAAGGATTAAGTCAAGAAGTTCATGATCGAGCACAGGTTGTGGGTCGATGCGCTCAGTAATGGCTTTTAATTTATGACGAGCGAGTTTGCTCGGCTTTGGTAAACCCACAACGATGCCAACGACCTGCCGTCGCCCTAAGGGCACACGCACTCTCGAGCCGGGTGACGGCGTTGCCCCATCGCTTGCTAGGAGATAGTCCAAAGCATCGGCAAAGGGGCCGGGCACGGCGATAGGTAGAGTTGTGCTCATGGCCGGTCTAGAGAATCAGGCCAGTATTAACGCAAAAAAATGACTGGCCTGTGCTCTCACCGTCATTAACGCAGCTGTATACCACCGCCTGGCACACCGCCGCCGGCGCCGCCGGCACCGCCTCCAGGTAGGCCGCCACCGCCCATTTGATCCGGGGTCATGATGCGTGAGGCCTGCTCGCGTTGCATCTCTTGGAGCTGCTCCATGGCTTGCTCGAGTGATGCATGGGCAGCCGCCGGAAATGCCGCCACTGCCTCTTCTAAGCTCGCCGCTTCGAGTTCAAAATTAAGCGGCAGCGCCCCCACGGGTGTCATCACCTGTGTGTTTCCCAAGTACAGAACAGGACGGCTGTCATCGGGCCGCCCATCTCGTGTAACTGGGCTGAGTCGCTGGATGCTGCCCACGCGACGGTCGGTAAAGTTCTCCTCTTGGTAGAGGCCATCGGCATCTACTTGGAGCTGCTCAAGCGCATTCTCGCCTTGCGTGTTGCTCATACTGACTCCTAATCCCTAGACTTCTCAGAGGCCTTTAACGGCCTGCACCATCCCGTTGGCGACTTTTTGTCCATCGCCAAATACCATGCGTGTGTTCTCACCAAAGAACAGCGCATTCTCGACGCCCGAGAAGCCAGCGCCGCCGCCGCGTTTGATGACAAGGACATTTTCAGCTTCATCGACGTTGAGAATCGGCATGCCATAAATGGGGCTCGATTCATCATCGCGGGCGGCTGGATTGACAACATCATTCGCACCAATCACAACCGCAACGTCGGTCATGGCGAATTCTTCATTGATATCTTCCATGTCATGAATCATGTCGTACGGCACACCCGCTTCAGCCAACAGCACGTTCATATGGCCTGGCATGCGACCAGCCACTGGATGAATGGCAAATTTCACCTCAACATCACGATCCTGCAAGAGCTCAACGAGCTCCCAGATTTTGTGCTGTGCCTGAGCAACCGCCATGCCATAACCTGGCACAATCACGACTCTCTCAGCGTAGGCCATCATAATGCCAGCATCTTCGGCTGACACATCACGCATTTCGCCACCAGGTCCGTCGCTAGCGGCCTGCGTTTGGCTCCCCAATCCTGCAAACAGCACATTGCTAATGGATCGATTCATTGCCTTAGCCATGAGCTGAGTGAGCAGCGTACCCGCTGCACCCACCACCGTACCGGCGATAATCATTGCTGGGTTACCAATGGCATAGCCTTCAAAAGCCACAGCCAAGCCGGTTAGCGCATTAAACAATGAAATAATGACTGGCATGTCGGCGCCGCCAATGGGCACTGCGACAAACACACCCAAGAGCAAGCCAAGGGCAAAGAAAATCACCACAACGGCAAGGCTATCGGTGTAGAACGTCATAATTCCAAAGATGATCGCCAGCGCAAAGATAACCACGTTGGCAATGCTCTGAGCGGGCACTAAGCGGTTGCGCTTCATACGCCCATCAAGCTTTGCCCATGCGATGAGCGAGCCAGAGAAGGCGACCGTACCAATCAATGCACCCAAAATTGCCAAGATCGCCACATCAGCACCAAGCGCACCGGCGATACTGGCATTGCCAGCCCCTTCAGCCCGAAGCGCTGCCTCAGCAGCGGCCAGGCTGATGCCCGCATCGGTTGCAAGGGTTTGCGCCTGAGCCATGAGGTCATTTGGCATTGTGCGCAGCGCTCGCAGCATCTCAACGCCAGCAATGGCAGCCGCTGCACCACCGCCCATGCCGTTATATAACGCGACCATCTGAGGCATTTCCGTCATGGCGACACGTCGGCCTGACCACCAAGCGAGCCCCCCCGCTACGGCAATGCCAATGATAATAAGGAGGTAATTAGTGAAGCCCTGAACAGCAGGGTGCAGGAAGGTCACCAAAGTGGCGATAACCATACCCACGCCGGCCCACATGATGCCCTTGCGCGCCGTGCGCGGTGAACTCATGGCCTTGAGGCCAAGAATGAACAAAATGGCGGCAAGGAGATAACTTGATTGGACAATGAAATTCATTCCTTCGCCCCCTTTTTCTGCTCATCCTTGCTTTTAAACATCTCTAGCATGCGCTCAGTGACCACATAGCCACCCACCGCATTACCAGCGGCTAAGATGACGGCGATAAAGCCAACAATTTGCTCAGACACGGTTTCGGCATGACCTAAAACCACCATGGCCCCCACCACCACAATGCCGTGGACAAAGTTAGAGCCCGACATCAATGGGGTGTGCAAGATGACCGGCACACGGCTAATCACCTCAAAGCCCGCAAAGCCTGCCAGCATAAAAATATAAATTGCGACAAAGCCTTCAATCGCCATTACTTATCTCCTTCCATGCGCTCGCGCGTGGGCGTATGGCGCGTTTCACCGCCATGGGTCAGGCAACTATCGGCAACGACCTGATCCTCCCAGTCGAGATGAATTTCGCCATCTTTGACCAGCAGCGCCAGCAAGTTACACAAGTTACGAGCGTACATTTCGCTCGCATGTGTGGCTGCCATGCTGGGGATGTTTTTGGGGCCTGAGATCGTTACCCCTTTGTGGTTGATCTCCTTGCCTGCCTCAGTGAGTTCACAGTTACCACCCGTTTCTGCGGCCATATCGACAATGACCGCACCTGATTGCATGCGCTCAACCGTCTTGGTGCTAATAATTTTTGGTGCCGGCCGTCCCGGGATCGCCGCGGTTGTGATCACGCCATCAGCCTTTTCCAAATGCTGTGCGAGCACTTCGGCTTGCTGGGCTTTTTCCTCTTCAGTCAGTTCGCGTGCGTAGCCACCGGCTCCCTCCGCACTCACACCCGTATCGATAAACTTACCGCCAAGTGACTCCACCTGTTCTTTCGTTGCAGAGCGCACGTCATAGGCTTCAACAATTGCGCCGAGTCGCTTAGCGGTGGCAATTGCTTGCAACCCAGCCACGCCCGCGCCGATGACGACCACGCGAGCCGGTCGCACAGTGCCTGCCGCTGTGGTCAGCATTGGAAAGAGTTTAGGACTTAAGTGTGCCGCTAGCAGCGCACATTTATAACCGGCAATATTCGCTTGCGAAGAGAGTGCATCAATGGACTGAGCACGGGTAATCCGTGGCACGAGTTCAAGCGCAAAACTCGTCACCTCACGTTTATTGAGATTACGAATGCGGCTATCCCCTTCATGCGGGTTCATATGTCCAAGCAACAAGCTTTTTTCGGGTAATTTCCCGGCCTCTTCAACACTGGGGGGCTGCACTCGTAAAACGATATCAGCACCGGCATACAACTTATCGGCCTTATCGGCCCAGCTCACGCCTTCGTACAGATGATCGGGAAAGCCAGCCGCCTCGCCCGCGCCTTTTTGCATGCGGACCTCTACGCCTAATTTGTCGAGTAGCTTGATTACGCTGGGCACAATCGCTACCCGGCGCTCGCCGCTAGCCGTCTCCTTGGGTACGGCAATGGTGATGCTCATCGGGTTTTTCTCCTGTCCTGTAGCGGTCAGTGTTAACCGGCGGATAAGGGATTTTACAGCATATCGCCGATTAAACACCCCCTGATGCATCGGGATATTGCGTCATTTTGTTGTCATGCTTGCACATTAGGCTCAGCCGTTAGATGATCAAGCTATTGTAGTCATCGCCAAATTACGGGCGGGAGATAAGAGGGGCAGAAGCGTGATTACGCTCCAGCACCATATCTTGAGAACCGACGTGTCGGGAATGCCACTAGAGTGGATTACCTACCAAGACGCGGTTCGACTTTATTACCTTGATCAGGTCGCTTATACCTGCGGTCGGGGACTTTATCGCGTTCACGGTGGATACAACGCGAAGACTGGCCTTCGCAGCATGATTGAGGTTAATTCAATCGTGGCGACAGCCGGGGCAATGCAAGCCAGCCTTAAAGGTTCACCGGCGTATACCCCACCCTTAAATAACGCCACCTTGTTCCGGCGTGATGATCATTTATGTCTTTACTGCGGAGAATCACGCCGCGCCAAAGATTTATCCCGCGATCATGTCAAGCCGATTAGCCGGGGGGGTGAAGATCTTTGGACCAATGTGGTCACGGCCTGTAAGCGTTGCAATAACTTAAAAGGCAGTCGCAGCCCGGAGCAGGCGGGAATGCAGCTGCTCGCTGTGCCTTTTACCCCAACACATGCCGAGTATGTCTACCTTCAAGGCCGCCGAATCTTGGCCGACCAAATGGAATTTCTACGCGCCCATTTCCCGCGGCGTAGTCCGCTTCGGCAACGCTTAGATCGGCTTGCCGAAGATGATGCTATGCCGCTGACTTACTCCGCTTGATCTTCTCGCTCCATTGTCTCAAAGAAATCAGCGTATGGGTCATCTTCGGCTGATTGGACCCCATTGTTAATTTGGTTTTCACGATATTGGCGATAAGCCGATCGGGTGAAAACATACGGGTCCACGGCTGAGTCATCACGAAAACGAACTAAGCGATCGCCGCGTGCTCGCGTGTTAACAATATTGACAGCTGTCAGCGCACCAAAGGTGGCAGTATCTAGCGCGATATAGGTTAAAACATTGGTGTAATAGCCCACCGGGTATTGGGTGACATCACGACCACTTGATGGTCCGAAGAGTGGCAACATGACATACGGCCCCGACTCAGCGCCCCAGACGCCGAGGGTTTGGCCAAAGTCCTCACGCCGGCCTTCAAGCCCCAGCCAAGTCTCGGCCGGGTCAAACAGCCCTAGAAGGCCAACTGTGCTGTTGAGAACAAATCGAACGGTCTCAATGCCCGCATCACCTGGCTTGCCCTGAAGCAAAGCGTTCACGACGGTGCCGGGGGCCTCAAGATTGGTAAAAAAATGATCAACACTGCGACGGATGCCAGAGGTGGTAACGCGCGTCCAACCACGGCTTGCCGGTTCGAGTGCGTAGGTATCAACGCCTTCGTTAAAACCGTAGACACCGCGGTTAAATCCTTCAATTGGATCATGCGTGTTGGTTTGGCTCGCGCTATTGCTGCCGCCGGCACAACCGGTCAGGACAATCAACGCCATCGCCAGAATGGTTCCTTTGCTCCGCCACATCGCTTGGCACTCCATGTCGCTAGCGCTTAATCGGGCGCCGCTTCAAACGAATCATAATACAGTCTTTCAGCAGGTAAACCTGCAGCAATAAATTCTTTCTTAGCCCCATTAATCATTGGCGGTGGCCCGCACATATAAACATCAAAGCCTGATAGATCAGGATAATCGGCCAGTACCTGCTTGTGAACAAAACCAACCGCGCCTTGCCAGTGATCCTCAGCGGCAGGCTCAGAGAGCACGGGGGTGTAGTGCATATGAGCTTTTGTATTGGCCCATTGCTCTGCTAAATCGCTCAAGTAGAGATCAATTTTTGCCCTTGCCCCCCAGTAAATGTGAATGGGGCGATTGACGCCTAAATGCATGGCGTGCTCAATAATACCTTTTATCGGTCCAAAGCCCGTGCCGCCTCCCATGAATAGCATGGGACGATCGCTGTCCTCGCGTAAAAAGAAATTGCCAAGCGGCCCTTCAAAACGCAGCAGGGCACCCGCTTGCATGTCATTAAAAACGTAGCCTGAAAATAACCCGCCGGGAAGGTGGCGGATGTGGAGCTCGAGTAATTCATCGTCATGCGGTGCATTAGCGATTGAAAAACTCCGGCGCTGGCCGCCGCGCAATAGGAAGTCAATATACTGCCCCGCAAGAAAGGGCAAACGCTTATCTTTTGGTAATTTTAAAAACACGCGCCGGACATCAGGCGCGCACTGTTCAATACGCTCAACTCGCGCCGGAAGACGCTGTGGGCGAATATCGCCGGCATCACGCACTTCCCCCACGCGTATGACTAAATCGCTATCAGCCCGAGCCTGACAAAAAAGCGCTTTATTATCAGCGTTCTGGCTCTCATCAAGTGCGGGAGGTAGCCCATTCGGATAGTGAATATTGCCCTTAATTACTGCTCCCATGCAGGTGCCACAGGTTCCGCTGCGGCAGCTATAGGGCAACATCAAACCTGCGCGCATTGCCGCATCAATGACATTCTCATCATCGTTTATGTCAAAGACGTGCTCGGTGCCTTCAATTCGGACCTGTTGAGTCATATTCCCTCCGGGTTGAGGCTGAGTTCGGCGACAACGGGCGTGTGATCAGAGGGACGTTCCCAGGTTCGGGGGTCGCGATCGATCCAACTTGCTTTTAGAGCGGCGCTCGTTGCTGAATTCGTCAAAATTAAATCGATGCGTAGTCCTCGGTTACGTTTGAAATTATTCATTCGGTAATCCCACCAAGAAAAACTTGCCTCAGGCTGATCGAAGGCACGAAAACTATCGCAAAAGCCCAAGTCAAGGATGGCTTGGAGAGCGGCACGTTCAGGCCCCGAGCAGAGAATTTGCCCCTGCCATTCACTGGGGTCATGAACATCAGCATCACCTGGCGCAATATTAAAATCACCAACGACTACGACATTTTCAAAGCGCATTAATTCATCGACGAGCCAAGCCTGTAGTTTGGCTAGCCAGTTGAGCTTGTAGTGATATTTATCGCTGTCAACGGCGCTGCCATTGGGCACATAAAGATTAATTAATCGCACCCCATTAACCGTGCCCGCCAGCACACGCCGCTGTGGATCATCCAGTCCCGGTAGTTCAGTGATCACCTCAGTAATGGGAGTGCGCGCAAGAACAGCGACGCCGTTGTACGTTTTCTGTCCCGCATAGGCCACCTCATAACCGGCTTCGCGAATGGCGTTAAGCGGAAATTTCTCGTCCGTTAGTTTGGTCTCTTGGAGACCAAGCACATCGGGCTGGGCGGCTTCTAGCCAGTCAAGCACCTGCGGTAGGCGTACATTGAGCGAATTAACATTCCAGGAGGCAAGCTTCACGAGTTGGACCTATAGAGTTGGATAAAAACGATTCGAAATCTAGCGGTTAGCCGCATTAAAAAGCAATAAAGCAAAGCGTTGGTGAGCATCACACCAATGCTGAGTTAGTTGCCAGCCGGCAGATTTGGCAAGCTGGGCAAATCCATCGATCGTATATTTGTGCGAGGTTTCCGTATGCAAACTCTCGCCAGCGTCTAACGTGTACGTCTGACCCGCTAGCGTTAGGGTTTGCGTGGAGGTGGCGACCAAGTGCATTTCAATACGCGCAGGATCACTGTAATAGCGTGCCTCGTGAGCGAACGCGTGACTATCAATGGCCAGTCCGAGCTCGCGATTAATGCGGGTCAGTAGATTGCGATTAAACGCCGCGGTCACGCCCTCCGGGTCATCATAGGCAGGAATGAGCACATCGGGTGATTTATCTAAATCAACACCGATCAGAAATGCAGCGTCTTTGCCCAAAATTGAATGACAGTGTTCAAGCAGGGCTTGCGCCCCAGTGGCTGTCAGGTTGCCAATGGTCGAGCCTGGGAAAAAGCCCAATCGGCAGCGATGGGCTGGCAGTCCCGGCGGTAGTGAAAACGCCGTTGTAAAATCCGCAACGAGCGGCATGATGGACAGATCGGGTCGCTGTTTAGCAAGATCGGCAGCTGCTTCATAGAGATATTCAGCCGAAATATCGACAGGCACATACCCCGCTGGTCGATTAAGTGCGTTAAGCAGTGGGACGGTCTTACGACTTGAGCCACTGCCAAGTTCCACAATCAAACAATCAGGACTGATTGCTGCGGCAATAGCCGCTAAGTTGTCGGTAAAAATTTCGATCTCTGTGCGAGTCGGATAGTAACTCGGTAACTGCGTGATCTGCTCAAAAAGCGCTGAGCCATGTTGATCATAAAGCCATGCCGATGAAAGGCTATGACTGGGCTGGGTGAGTGCAGTAATCAGCGCTTGTTGGAGATCTTCCGGCGCGGTAATCGTGGACATAACAAAATAGACCTTATGCGGGTAGCGGTGTTTGAGCGGTCGGTGTGGTGCGAAGTTGCAAATGCCGACGAATGGCGCGAGCGAGGGCATCGACGCCAATATTGAGCAGGGCAGTGACTAAAATCAGCACCATCGCACGATCGAAGCGTAATTCTTGGATAGCACTATCAACATAAAAGCCAAGCGTGGTGATGCCTAAAATGCCGAGTATCGCCGTCTCACGCATGATGATCTCCCAGCGATAAAGCAGAAAAGCAAGAAAGGGCCGATAAAGCCTAGGGACGACTTCGTGGGTATAACGATCAACCCCGCTGGCCGCATCAGGTCTCAGCATAAGGCCATTGCTTTGACGGCCGATTAAGTGACCAATAATGGCGCCGTTATGAATCGCTAACGCCACGACCGCCGGCAACATGGACGGGCCCCAGAGTTGGAGCAAAATATACGCAAGTAAGTACTCCGGGATGGAACGCGCCACAATTAAAAGGCCATGGCCACCCGCTTGGCCAGCACGATTGACAAATAGCCGTGAAATCAACGGAAAACTCAGTAATGCAATGATGCCAGTGCCCACAAGGGCGATCTGTGTGAGCACAAGCGTGGCACCGACACCGGGGAGCGCCTGAACCCAGAGAAGCTCGCCAAGCCAGGGGCCAACACCGGCGAGTCCTTCGCCATTGCGTAATGGCGCAGGAATAATGTCGTGAGTGAGAAAGCGAGTCGCGTTACCCCAAACGATCGGTAAACCGGTGCCTAGGAAAAAAGGCGCGGCGAGAAGGTAGAAAACCACCAGTTTAGGTCTTACCCACAGCCGCAGGCTAGCGATGAGCATTAGAAATAAAATTAACAACATGCCAACTTCGCCATAGTGGCCTTCGCCATAGGCACTTTCCAAATAAAACCCCAACGTTGGCATACCGACAAACCCTAGGACAGCGCTTGAGCGCATACCGCATTCGAGCCGGTAGCTGGTGTAGCTCATCAGATGTCCCCAAAGATCGGGAATACGGGCATAGCAAAAGATTGAGATAACGCCACTGCCAGCCGGCAACGCTTGAACGGCACGATGATCGCCTTCTTCTAAGATTTCGCTGTAAACCCGAGCAAATACCGCGGCATAGGGTAAGGCAATGGCAAGCACACCCGTTAGCGGGTGGAGCCCAAAAAACTGAAGAAAAATGAGTGCCCAAAAAAGCTCGTGAATGGCGCGGATAAACGCACAGCCAGTGCGCACAATGCGGTAATGAAAAACCAAGGCAAGGCCCATGCCCAAAATGGCGGCGATTCCAACGCCAGTAAACGCAAACGCAACCGTTCGCCCCAGGGCAACAATGGCTGTATCAAAGGTTGAAAAGTCAGGCTGTATTAAGCCACGGGTGAAGCGGCCTAATTCAGTCCACGGTGAAATCGCTCGAATTTCAAGATCAGCAATCCAAATGCACACCAGTGCGATGCCAAAAAGCCATAGGCTTGTTCGAACCATGGGCGCTGATAGCGCGCTCCAGCGGCTGTTAATTTGACGAGTAGAGTGCATCAAGCGCGCCAACGCTGACTGAATCAGCCGGCGTGTCAAGAGCAATCGCGCCATGCCGTATGCCAATGAGTCGATTGGCATATCGACGGGCTAAAGCAAGATCATGCATGGCGATGATGGTCGTCGAGTACTGCGAAGTTAGCGCCTGCATGACCGTCTCCGAGCGTGGTCCATCCAGTGCTGAAACCGGTTCATCAGCAAGCAGCACATTACCGCGTTGGAAAAGCGATCGAGCAACCGCGACACGCTGGCGTTGACCGCCCGAGAGTTCACCGGTCCGCGTCCAAATGCTAGCTTCCATATCGAGTGGTTCCAGCACACCTCGAACCGCCAAAACCTGTTGCCGAAATGGCCGAAGTAGATTAATCAGGTTATAACCACTCGAGTGGGCCGCTAGTTGGCCCATGTAGACGTTATGAAAAACGCTAAGCGTGTCAACTAACCCCAAATCTTGCGGCATTAAGGCAATATCTCTTCGGCGCCGATCATGCAGTAGCGCCAGTAATGTTGATTTTCCGGCGCCACTGCGACCGACCAGTGCCACGTGCTCGCCTGGTTTGATATTCAAATCAATGGGTCCGAGCACAGGGCTACCGCCATAGTCGGCATAGGCCTTATCGAGGGTAAGCGCACCCATTAGTCGATCAATCCAACCGCTTGGGCTGTTTGTTTAATGGGCTCGTAATCAGAATTTTGCGCAGGCACAAACGCGCTGCGTGGAAAACGCTCGAGCAACTCAGGATCGTCCATCGCCAAAAGTGCAGCTTTGACTCGATCGGTAAAACCCTCACCAAAGCGTTCATCGGCATCGCCACGAATGCTCCACTGGTAGTTAGGATAGGCGGGTGTCTTCCAAATCACCTTAACGGCATCCGTATCGATGTTCCCGGCTTCGAGTTCACGCTCCCAGACCGCATAATTAATCGCGCCAACTTCGTAGCTACCGCTCTCAACTAAGCGCAATGTGCGGCTGTGGTTACCACTGAACCCAACGCGCTCAAACACGGCATTGGGTGATTCATTGAAACGCTCACGCAAGTGAAACTCGGGGATGAGTCGGCCAGACGTTGAGCTTTTTGAGCCAAAGGTAAAGGTCATGTCGCGCATGTCCCCATCAATCACCTCACCGGCCTCGAGGCCGGTGCTCTCATGGGCGATTAAGTAGCTCCAAAACGCTTGATCCTCAGCCCCTTGAGCGAGTGCTTGAGAATTTTCGACACGTGCGCGTGCCTGTACGCCAGACAACCCACCAAACCAAGCAAGCTGGACTTGATTGTTACGAAAAGCACTCACCGCCGCGGCATAAGATTTTACCGGGACATACCGCACTTCAACGTCAAGTGCTTTAGAGAGATACTCGCCGACTGCCCCAAAGCGCTCTTCAAGCTTGCTTTCATCCTGATCAGGAATCGCTGTGAAGACAAATACTTTTGCGCTTGCTGGCGCGAGTAAAATAAGACTAAGGGCGAGTGCATATATTATCGTTTTCATGCTGATTTCCTTTTAATTAATCATGGTTGCTTAACGCGCACAGGTACGAAACCCAGCGATGATGTCGTTGCGATCCGGTGGAAAGAAATTACGGGTGTTGTTATTCAGATGCCGACGCCGTGTTGCCCAAGATCCGCCGCGAAGCACAAAGCGCCCGTCTTTAAACCAGGGCTCGGAGTACTCGGCATAGAGATCCGCTTTAAAACCGGGGTAGGGGGTGAATGGACTGGCGGTCCACTCCCAGACATTACCAAGCATTTGCCGACAACCCAGCGCGCTGTCACCCGCTGAGTAAGCAGCCACATCCACGCTACCCACGCGATAGCCATCGGTATTGGCTAAAAATAATCCACCGGGTTGATTGCCCCATGGGTAGAGATTTTTCTCCGGAGTGAGCGTTTGCCCTGCCGCCTCACGACTCGCAGCAACTTCCCACTCAAGCTCAGTGGGTAAGCGTCGACCGGCCCATTGGCAATAGGCCAAGGCCTCATGCTGGCTGACATGACTTACCGGCGCATGCGCGGGCAGCGGTGACCAGCGATCGAAAACGCGCACCTCCCAACCGGTTGAACCAAAACGCCAATAAGCCGGTGCGCTAAGCGCTTCATCCTCACGCCATTCCCAGCCCGCATCGGACCAGTATTCAGGGTTTTCATAACCGCCGGCTTCAACAAATTGTGCGAAAGCAGCATTGGTCACAGGGGCAATATCAATCGTGAACGGAGCGACGATTTGCGAATGGGCGTTTTTCTCGTTATCAAATCGAAATGGCACCGTCTCATCGGCGCCGAGCGTATGCTCACCCCCTGGAACCAATACCTCTCCATTAAGGCGACCTGTCGTTAAGGGCGCCAATCCATTCGCTGGTGTAGCAATAGTGGGCATCGGATCGGCTAGCGTTTGACGTGTATAAGCAAACGCCTCGCCATGCATGTCTTCATGAAAGGTCGCGAGTTGCCAGACATAACTCGTCGCCGAGTCAGTCAAGCCCTCGGGCAATTGGCTCACCATGGTGTCGCGAACATGGCGTAAGTACGCAAGCGTGTCGTCCATGCTGGGTAAACCAAGCGCCCAGCGCTCGTCATGGGCGACGCCCATCGAGTCATAAAGTGCCTCAGCATGCGGGATTTGATAATCCGGGAGACCATGCAGTTGATGGAGAACAAAATGATCATGAAAGAAACCAACATGGCCGATCTCCCATTGAGGTGGATTGACGATGCTAAGCTTAGGCCCTAACCGTCGTTCAGCGGGCAGATCATGCGTGAGCTCATGCGTGCGCTGGCGAGCGTCATCGAGCATAGAAATCAGCGTTTCAGAGGTGAGTGGATGCGTGGATGGTGTCGTAATCATTGCAGCCTCCTGCAAGGTGATTGGCGGTGAATATTGCCTTGGTGACGCCGGCGGCTCCACGCTCGCGCGCTGGTAACCGCGCGACGGCAACGCGCTGGTCGCGGCTTTTGCGAGCAGCTGGTCATCGCGTTGTTATTCTTGAGCAATGGCAAGCTGATGATCCCGCATTTGATGTGATGATTGCCCTGCATGCTTGGCGCAGCGCAGCGAGTATTGCCGCGTTTGCTCAGCGATTTCCGGCGCGGCCCCTGATTGTGGTACTGACCGGGACTGATATTTATCGCTTTCAACATACGCACCCGGCAATCGTCCGGACTAGCCTGGATGCTGCCCATGCGTTGATTGGTCTGCATGATCATGTCGCCCAAGCGATCCCTGCCACCGACCAGGCAATCTTGCACACCGTGCACCAATCTGCCACGCCCTTGCCGCCGAGTTATCCCGGGCCAGCGACCACAACGTTCACTCTCTGTGTGGTGGGGCATTTGCGCGAAGAAAAAGATAGTTTGCGGGCGGCTGCCGCCGCTCGCTTGCTGCCGGCCGACTCGCGGATACGCATTATTCAGGCGGGTCGGGCCCACACACCCGATTGGACAACAGCTGCACAGGCGGAAATGCAGAATAATCGGCGCTATACCTGGCGCGGTGAGATTTCGCAAAGCGCGACAAGGCGTCTGTATGCCCGAAGTCGGGCACTGGTTATTAGTTCCATAATGGAGGGCGGCGCTAACGTGGTCTCGGAAGCCTGCGTGGCTGGTCTGCCGGTCATTGCAAGCGATATCCCTGGCAATACCGGATTGCTTGGGCATGATTATCCCGGATTTTTCCCAGCGACTGATACGACTGCATTGGCTAGGTTGATGGCACGAGTGGAGAGCGACGCTGGCTTTCGCGCGACATTGACCAATTGGTGTCAAACATTGGCGCCACGGCATACGCCGGCGGCTGAGCAAGCGGCTTTGCTGAGGGTAATTCACAGACTTAGCCTTTGAGCTCAATCGGCTCGAGGGCATCGCCCTGTGGATGGACAGCGCCGATGATCGTGGTTTGTGGATAACCCAACGAAATCAGTTCGTGAACACAAGCATCCGCTTGCTTTGCCGGTACGCTAGCTAACAATCCCCCTGCCGTTTGCGGGTCGAACACCAACGGATAGCGGCCATGATTAACGACCGATTCAGCATTGCGAATCGCTCGGCGTAAACGCACATTAGCCGGTTGTAGTGAGCTTAGGATACCGGCAGCAACGGTTTGTTCAGCCCCGTCTAAAATCGGGAGAGCGGATAGATCAATGTGGGCATCCACTTCGGATGGCCGAGTCATCTCAACCAAATGCCCCAATAGGCCAAAACCGGTGAGATCAGTACAAGCGCTCGCGCTAAAACGGTGGAGACAATCGGCGGCAAGTCGGTTGGAATGGCGCATCGATTGCAGGGCTTCATCAATCCAGCGACCGCGCGCTTGCAGCTGAGCATGCGCAGCAAACAAGGTGCCGGTGCCAATGGGCTTGGTGAGGACTAAGACATCCCCCGGCTGCATGCCGCCTTTGCGCATTATATTATCGACGCGATCATCAATCAGCCCATTAATCGCAAAACCGAGTGCAAGCTCTTGGCCTTCACCGGTATGTCCGCCAACCAGAGCGCAATTGGCATCATTAAGTACTGCAAGAGCGCCTGACATCATTTGAAAGACAGTATCTTCCACCTTGGCTTCAAGGCCTTGCGGAACGGTGGCAACGGCGGTGGCGGTTTGTGCATCTGCACCCATTGCAAAAATATCGCCAAGGGCATGGTTCGCAGCGATTTGTCCAAAAACATACGGATCATCAATAAACGCACGGAAGAAATCGACGGTGTGGACCATGGCTTTACCGGGCGGAACACGCACCACCGCAGCATCATCTGGGGCATGTAAACCAATAACAACATCATCGCGATCGATGGGACTAAGCGCGCCAAGTGCACGCGATAGCGTTGAAGCACCAACCTTGGCGCCACATCCGCCACAACGCATTGCAACCGCGGAAATAGCCTGTTGTGCCTCTTCACCCTCCAGTGCCACCGATGAACGCGGCGATTGAGTGACCGTCGGCGACATCGCAGGCAAGTCAGTGAATCGCGCCATAAAGCGTCGATCAATATGATCTTTGCAGCGCCATAACCAAGCGCCCGCCATTGAAAAAGCACCACGTGAGGCCACCGCGTACTGGTTTCCTGTGCTAATCAGCGCCAACCACCGACGCTGCGGGTGATAATGACGCAGCGGTTTATCCTCTAGCGATCGGCGCAAATTTTGTGCAAGCGGTAGGCCTTGGCGAACAGCGAAGACGCCGGCTTTCTCGCGGGGGTGATTCACCATCGTGGCAATATCGCCGGCTGCGAAAATATCCGGGTCAGTTTTGGTTTGTAGCGTATCGGTAACCTCGATGAAGCCATCTGCATCAAGGGCAAGACCCGTGTCCTCAAGCCAGCGCGCGCCACCTGCTCGAGTGACCCAAATGACCTCATCTGCCGTGTGCGTGTCACCGTTAACCGTGCTGAGGCCGTCCGCGCTAACGGCTTGCACCGCTGAGTTGACGTGCACAGTGACACCGCGGGCTTTGAGCGTTCGCGTAAAGCGCCGCTGCACCGCGACATTATGGGTAGGCAAAATGCTTGGGCCGCGAGTGAATAAACTAAATCTCAGCGCATCGGGATCTTGGCCTTGTGCGGTGAGTTCTTGGCGCAGGCGATACTGCATGGCAAGCAGTAATTCGACACCACCAGCACCACCGCCGACTAGCGCGATGTGCATAGGCCCTGGCTGATTTTGCACGCGGGCTAATAAAGCAAGCCAACGCGCATTAAATTGATGGATCGGTTTAACAGCAACCGCATGCTGACTTTCACCGTCGGCGTCGTTGAGCTTGGGCGTGGAGCCGATGTTAATCGAAAGCCGATCGTAGGGAATGGCGGGGCGATCGCTGCATTGAAGTGTATGCGCATGACGGTTAATGCCGATTGCTTCGGTGCGAAAAAACCTTGCCCCAGCAAATTCGGCTAGGCGGCGTAAATCAATGTGCACCTCATCATAGTGGTAATGACCAGCCACATAGCCGGGCAACATACCGGAGTAGGGTGTATGCGTATCCCGACAAATGACCGTCAGGCGCACCCCGGGCATGGGCTTCATCGCAAAGCGCCGGAGCACACCGACATGGCTATGACCGCCACCCACCAGCACGATATCGCGCAGGATGGGCTGTTTTACCTGTTCCATGAAATTCCTTTAAGCGGCTAGACCACTGGCGCGTAAAAGCGGCTCAATGCTGGGTTCACGGCCACGGAAATTTTTAAACAATATGGCAGCATCTTCAGCACCGCCTTTCTCAAGAATATGCTCAAGAAAAGACTGTCCTGTGACTGGATTGAAAATGCCTTCTTCAGCAAACCGTGAGAAGGCATCGGCTGAAAGAACCTCTGCCCATTTATAGCTGTAGTAACCCGCTGCGTAACCACCGGCAAATATATGCGCAAAGCTATTGGGGAAGCGGTTGAACGCGGGGGGATGGATGACAGCCACTTGGTCGCGAACTTCATTTAAAAGAGCGAATATACGCTCCCCGGCGGCAGGGTTATGTTCTACGTGTAAGCGCAAGTCAAAGAGTGAGAATTCGAGCTGTCTGACCATTTGCATGGCCGCTTGAAAATGTCGTGCCGAGGTCATGCGCTCGAACAAGGGTTGCGGAATGGGCTCACCGCTTTTGTGATGAGCGGCAAAAAGGTCTAACGCCTCACGCTCCCAACACCAGTTCTCTAAGAATTGGCTTGGTAGCTCGACAGCATCCCAAGCCACTCCGTTAATGCCAGCGACACTCGCGGCATTCACCTGTGTGAGCATGTGGTGTAGGCCATGACCGAATTCGTGGAATAAGGTCTCGACCTCGGCATGCGTAATTAAGGCCGGCTCCTCGCCCACCGGTGGTGTGAAGTTGCAGGTTAAAAACGCGACCGGTGTTTGTATCCCGTCGCTGTGCTGCATACGTCCACGGCAAGTCGCCATCCAAGCGCCTCCGCGTTTTTGTGCACGGGCATACAAGTCGGTGTAGAACTGACCCCGCAACTCTCCCTTTGCATCGTGTATTTCGTAGAAATCGACATCCTCATGCCAAGTGTCAACGTCATCGCGTTGCGTAATGTGGATGGCAAATAGCCGCTCGACTACAGCAAACAACCCAGCCATTACCCGATTAGCTTTAAAATACGGCCGCAAATCTTCGGCGGATAAAGCAAATTGCGCCTCGCGTAGGCGTTCACTGTAAAAGCCAACATCCCAGGCTTCGAGCTGGTTGATCCCATCGCGCTCATTAGCAAAGGCACAAAGCGTATTGAATTCTTCGCGGGCGGCAGGCAGCGCCCGCTCGGCTAGATCTTCTAAAAAGGCAATGACTTCGTCCGCGGATTTTGCCATTTTGGGCGCGAGCGATAGCGCTGCATAATGGTCATAACCAAGCAGGCTTGCTTGTTCAGCTCGCAAATCCAAGATTTCCACCATAATGGGGTGATTATCATGTTGACCTGCCTGGGGTCCGGTATCGGAGGCGCGTGTGGTGAAGGCTTCATAGACCTCACGTCGCAGTGAACGATTTTGCGCGTGAGTAAGAATCGCTTGGACAACAGGCATATCTAAGCTAACGCGCCAGCCCTCCACTCCATTATGTTGGGCATTTTGCGCCATAACGCCTAATGCGGATTCAGGAAGCCCGGCAAGCTCATCAGCCTCGGTAATGTCGCGATGCCAAGCGCTCGTTGCATCGAGTAGGTTTTCTTGAAAACGCGCGCTAAGCGCTGCAAGTCGAGCAGCAATTTCGGCATAGCGTTTTTTGCCTGCCGGCTCTAGAGCAACACCAGCCAAGCGAAACTCACGCAGCGCGTTATCGACACTTTGACGTTGCGCCTGTGTGAGCGTGGCGTAATGATTGCTTTCACGGAGCGTTTGAAAGGCTGCATAAAGGGCTTTATTTTGGCCCATCTCGGTTTGGTAGGCCGATAACATGGGCAGACAAGCATTATACGCTGCTCTCAGGGCATCGCTATTCATCACGGAATTTAAATGCGAGACCGGTGCCCAAACCTGCTCAAGGCGATTTTCAATTTGTTCGAGGGGCGCGATGAGATTTTCCCAGGTGGCTGGCGCGGATTGTGCCGTCAGCGTCTCTATTGCCGCGCGATTATCATGGATGACTTGCTCGAGCGCTGGCTGAACATGCGCAGGGTCTATCGCACTAAATAAGGGCAGGGAGGGCTGGTTGAGTAAGGGGTTTGACATGAGGCTTGCCACACTCCGATTCGATAAAACGCGGTAAAGAAGGTCAATAAAGCGTAGCAGTATGACCACGAAATTCGAGAAATGATCCCACCCGTGTTAATTCCGCGGCGGTCTGCGAAAATGGATCCACATCCATGACCAATTATGAGAGAGCATTATGAGCGACGCGGCGCAGGCTTACGACCTGATTTGCATCGGTGGTGGTAGTGGCGGTATTGCCACGGCCCGTCGGGCAGCGGCCCATGGTGCCCGTTGCGCAGTTATCGAAGGGGATCGCTTAGGCGGCACCTGCGTGAACGTCGGTTGTGTCCCAAAAAAAGTCATGTGGCAGGCGGCGCACACCGCTGAAATCCTCGAGCGGGCTAGCGATTATGGCTTTAGCGCAGTGGCGCCACGGCTCGATTGGCAAGCATTAGTGAGCGCGCGCTCAGCGTATATCGATCGGCTCAATGGCATTTATGCGCGTAATTTAGACACGGCGGCGGTCGATCACATTAATGGTTATGCACAGTTTACTGGCCCCAATACCGTGAGCGTTGACGGTGTGAGCTATCAAGCGGAACATTTTGTGATTGCCACCGGTGGAGTCCCCGGGCGACCGGGTATTCCGGGAGGCGATTTGGGCATTGATTCTGATGGGTTTTTTGCCCTGCAAGATCGCCCCGAAAAAGTTGCTGTTGTTGGCGCGGGCTATATTGCAGTGGAACTTGCCGGTGTACTCCATCAGCTGGGTTCCGAGGTGCAACTTATCGTACGCCGTGAACGGCCGTTGCGAGATTTTGATGAATCGATTGCAACGGCCTATGTCGAGCGTCTCGCCACTCACGGTCCGACATTAGTGAACCACTTTACACCGGTGGGCCTAGAGGCGGCTTGGGGTGGTTATACTTTGCATGCTGACGATGGTCGCAGCCTTGAGGGCCTTGATCAGGTCATTTGGGCGGTGGGTCGTATTCCCAACACAGATGATCTGAATTTAGCGGCGGCGGGTGTCACGATGAACGGTGCAGGGACCATCCCTGTTGATGAGTGGCAGGTGACTAACCAGCCGCATATTTTTGCCCTTGGTGATGTCACCGATAATCCGTATCCGCTTACGCCAGTTGCCATTGCCGCCGGGCGTCGCTTAGCCGACCGGGTTTGGGGTGGGCAAAGTGATCGACGTTTGGATTATGTGGATGTGCCAACGGTGGTGTTTACGCATCCGCCTATTGGCACGGTGGGCTTGACCGAAGCGCAGGCCCGAGAAAAGCATGGCGATGCCGTGCGCATTTATCACACCCAATTTGTGCCCATGGATTTTGCGTTAGCCCCGGCTGAGGCAAAGCAGCGCTCGAGCATGAAGCTGGTATGTGTGGGTGAGCAAGAGCGCATCGTTGGTATTCATCTTTTTGGTGTGGGGAGTGATGAGATGTTGCAGGGCTTTGCCGTGGCCCTGCGCATGGGTGCCACTAAGCATGATTTTGATGAAACCGTGGCGATTCATCCTACGAGCGCTGAAGAGCTTGTGACGTTAACTTAGGTCGTTGTTTTGATTGAGGTCTTTGAAGATTATTCGCCGCGCATTGCTGATGATGCTTGGGTGCATAGCACGGCGGCTGTTATGGGTGACGTGACATTGGGCGCCGCGGTATCCGTTTGGCCAAGCGCTGTTCTACGCGGTGATGTTAATGCCATTGTCGTTGGCGCCCGTAGCAACGTTCAGGACGGAGCGGTTGTCCACGTCGCGCATGAAGGGCCTTACCAACACGGCTACCCCGCGCTTATTGGTGAAGAGGTTACAGTGGGGCATCGTGCCGTGGTGCATGCCTGCACGATTGGCAATCGTGTTTTAGTGGGAATGGGCGCAATTATTCTTGATGGCGCTTGGGTTGATGATGAGGTGATCATCGGCGCCAATACCTTAGTCCCCCCGGGTAAACGCCTCGAGGCTGGCTTTTTATATTTAGGCAGTCCCGCCCGCCCGGTGCGTCCCCTAACAGCAACGGAACGTGAACAACTCCCCTACTCGGCGCAGCATTACGTTAAGCTAATGCAACGTCACCGCGACGGTTCTGAGAGATTAAGTAAGTAGTATTCAAGGACGCATGTCGTGGCGCAGTGCCTCAATGACAGGCTCAGTGTTAGGCCGTATACGGCGCCAAAGCTCAAATGAGGCGGCTGCCTGTTCAATAAGCATTCCAAGGCCATCGCGAGTGCGAAAGGCACCATTAGCAGTAGCCCAACGCAAAAACGGCGTTGGCTCAGCGCCATAAAGCATGTCATACGCAGTGGCGCCGTCAGCAACGATGCTGGCAGGAAGGGGAGGTACCTCACCACTTAAACCACTCGAGGTGGCGTTAATCACTACCTCAAACCGCTCCCCTGTCAAGGACTCCAAGCCCACACTGGCAATATCCCCGATATCGGAGAATGCAGCGGCTAAGCTCTTTGCTTTATCAACGCTTCGATTGGCGACGGTAAGGCTGGCGGGCTGCTCCGCGATTAATGGCGCGATAACGCCCCGTGCAGCGCCACCGGCGCCAATAATGAGCACGCGTTTACCCGCCAAGCCAACACCAAGATTATTACGAAAATCATTGATCAGCCCTTCACCGTCGGTGTTATCGCCATAAAGATCGTCGCTGCAAACCAGTGTGTTGACCGCACCCGCTCGCTCTGCCCGTTCGCTGCGTTGATCGCAGAGCGACCAGGCTTGTTCTTTAAAAGGCACGGTGACATTAGCGCCATGGCCACCCGCTTGTTGAAACGCATCAATCGCTTTGGCAAAGCCATCTTCAGGTGGCTCGCGACGCTCGTATTCCATCTGCTGGGCGGTTTCCTCAGCAAAAATTTGGTGAATACGAGGTGAGAGGGAATGGCCAACGGGATGGCCGAAAACGGCGTAAAGATCCATGGGCACCTCCGGTGCTTACGGTCAGTCAGAGCGGTCGGCGTTGAGCCAGCCGGCCACTTCTTTGGCAAAATAAGTAAGAATGGCATCGGCGCCCGCACGCCGAAAACCAAGCAGCGCCTCCATGACGCAGCCGCGGCGATCAAGCCAGCCATTGGCAAATGCGGCATTGAGCATGGCGTATTCGCCACTGACTTGGTAGGCAAATGTGGGCACAGAATAGGTGTCTTTAACTCGCTGAATAATGTCGAGGTAGGGCATGCCTGGTTTAATCATGACCATATCCGCACCCTCCGCAATATCAAGCGCCACCTCACGGAGGGCTTCATCACTGTTGCCGGGGTCCATTTGGTAGGTGCGCTTATCGCCACCAGCCAGTTGTGTGGCCGAGCCCACCGCGTCGCGGAATGGGCCATAGAACGCTGATGCATATTTAGCGGCATAGGCCAAAATGCGGGTATTGGGATAGCCATCAGCCTCTAAGGCCTGTCGGATCGCACCCACTCGCCCATCCATCATGTCAGAAGGGGCAATAATATCGGCACCCGCCTCGGCATGGGAGCGCGCCTGAGAAACGAGTGCATCCAGACTAATATCGTTAGCGACATAGCCTTGCTCATCCAATAGACCGTCTTGGCCATGGGTGGTGTAGGGGTCAAGGGCAACATCCGTAATGACCACAAGCTCAGGGGCGCTCGCTTTTACAGCGCGAATTGCACGCTGCGCGAGACCTTGTGGGTTCCAGGATTCGGC
This sequence comes from Spiribacter sp., assembly GCA_031581365.1. Lineage (GTDB taxonomy): Bacteria > Pseudomonadota > Gammaproteobacteria > Nitrococcales > Nitrococcaceae > Spiribacter. The sequence goes on from JAVLBI010000002.1 coordinate 105,784, forward strand.
ACCATCAGCGGTTTTTGCTTCAATCGGTGTCACTGGAAAAATCGTTACAGCAGGAATCCCGAGCGCCACCAATGTTTTTGCTTCACCTTCAAGCCGATCGATGGATAGGCGCTCGATACCTGGCATTGATGCAACCGACTCCGTACGGTTTTCACCCTCAATGACAAAGACCGGTTGGATGAGATCATCGGTGCTTAGTCGATGTTCTCGGACTAATCGACGGGTTGCATCGTCTCGGCGTAGTCGCCGCGGCCGTGTGGCAGGAAATTGAGTTGGATTGGTGTGTCGGTTACTCATGCGATTCCTCGTGTCCGGCTATGCCGGAGGACGCCTTGGGGCGTCGTGGTAAGCGCTCCGTTGCCCAGTCTAATACTTGCCGAACCCGAGGGGCGGCCAATCGATAAGCGGTTTTTTCATCGACCCATTGCCATTCGTGGTGTTCGGGCGTGCCAAGCTCAGGTGCAATACCTAAAACAACCTCTGCTGTGGGCGTTTCGGCTAAATAATAGCGTGCAACTTTGCCACGCGCGTAAGGGCCAGTCTCCGTGTAAGATTCGCCCCAATGAAAGTGTAACTCAGTGATTCCTGTCTCTTCTGCGACCTCGCGTCGCGCTGCCTCGAGCGGTGTTTCCCCGGCTTCGGTGCGGCCTTTTGGGAAATCCCAGTATTGGTAGGCACGCAGTAATAAATACTGCCATACGCCGCGCTCTGCACGCACTAAAACAACGCCGGCTGACAAAATTCTTGGTGTTTTTTTACTCATGCCATGCGCCGCTATGGGTATGGACCGCATCAATCATCGCCTTAACATGCTCAGGCGGTATTTGTGGATGGACGCCATGGCCTAGGTTAAAGACATGCCCACTACCGGCGCCAAATTCACTTAAAACGCGTTTAACCTCACGCTCAATAACCGCTGGCTGGGCATATAAAATACTCGGATCAAGGTTGCCTTGTAGCGCGACCTGCTGGCCAACCCGCGCACGCGCTTGAGTGAGTGAAATTGTCCAATCAATGCCCAATGCGTCGGCCCCTGATTGCGCAATGCGCTCAAGCCATACGCCCCCGCCTTTAGTGAAAAACACCACAGGAATGCGCTGGCCATCACGTTCGCGAATAAGCCCGTCTATGATTTGTTCGGCGAACGCGAGTGAAAAACGCGGGTAAACATCATGCGCGAGTGCGCCGCCCCAGGTATCAAAAATCATGAGCGCTTGCGCACCCGCCTCGACTTGCGCGTTGAGATAGTCGGTGACGGCCTGAGCGATTTTGCTCAGTAGTTGCTCAAGTACTTTCGGCTGATCGTAGGCCATTGCTTTAATATGCCGGAAATCTTTGCTACTCCCCCCTTCGACCATGTAGGTCGCTAACGTCCAAGGGCTACCGGCAAAGCCAATAAGAGGCACACGCCCGGCGAGTGCTTTGCGAATGCGACTGACCGCATCGGTGACATAACGCAGTGAGGTTCCAACATCGGGGTTTGGGAGCGCATCAACGGCGGCTTTATCGCGAATCGTACGCTCAAACCGAGGTCCTTCCCCCGGCTCAAAATAAAGCCCCAGTCCCATGGCATCTGGGATCGTTAAAATATCTGAAAAGAGAATGGCCGCATCAAGATCAAAGCGTCGCAGCGGCTGCAGTGTGACCTCGCAGGCGAGCTCTGGATTTTGACAGAGGTTCATAAAGCTGCCGGCTTGCTCGCGCAATTCACGATATTCAGGCAGATAACGCCCGGCTTGACGCATAATCCACACTGGCGTGCGATCTACAGGCTCGCGCAACAGCGCCCGAATGAGGCGATCGTTCTCTAGCGCACTCACAGCGATAGCCTAAACACTCAGGTAGGAGAGGATGCCCTTGGCAGCTTCCCGGCCTTCCCAAACGGCAGTGACCACCAGATCTGAGCCTCTCACCATGTCACCGCCAGCAAACACATGCGGGTTACCCGTTTGGTAGGGATGTTTACCGCTTTTACTCACGCGAACCCGCTCACGATCATCCACCCCGATGCCATGACTATCGAACCACTCGGGTGGGTCAGGACGAAAACCAAAGGCGATTACCACCTGATCGGCAGGAATGATCTCCTCACTGCCAGGGACGATTTCGGGCTGCCGGCGACCCCGCTCATCGGGCGCGCCAAGCCGGGTTTCGACGACCTTAACCCCTTCAACCTGATCCGTACCCACGATCTCGACAGGCTGGCGATTGAAGCGAAAATCTACGCCTTCTTCCTTCGCGTTTGAGACCTCGCGGCGGGAACCCGGCATATTTTGTTCATCGCGGCGGTAAGCACAGGTCACGCGACTTGCGCCTTGACGCAAAGCGGTTCGATTACAATCCATCGCGGTGTCGCCTCCCCCTAGCACCACCACTCGCTGGCCTTCCATGTTGATGAAGTCATTGGGATCTTTTTCAAAGCCCATGAGACGGTTGATGTTGGAGACGAGGTAGGGAAGGGCGTCGTATACACCTTGTTTATCTTCGCCGGGGAAACCGCCGCGCATCGTGGTATAAGTGCCCATCCCCAAGAACACAGCGTCGTAATCCCGCTCGAGCTCTTCGTAAGTAATGTCTGTGCCGACATGCATACCGAGACGAAATTCCACGCCCATGTATTCCATGATTTCGCGGCGTTTAGCAATCACCTCTTTTTCAAGCTTAAACGGCGGAATGCCAAACGTTAGAAGGCCACCAATCTCTGGATAACGATCAAAGACAACCGCCTCAACCCCATTGCGCACTAGAATATCCGCCGCGCCTAAGCCGGCTGGACCAGCACCCACCACAGCGACTCGCTTGCCGGTAGCAACGATGCCGGTCATGTCCGGTCGCCAGCCCTGCTTAAACGCTTCATCCGTGATGTACTTTTCAACGGAGCCAATGGTGACTGCGCCAAAGCCATCGTTTAGCGTGCAGGCGCCCTCACATAAGCGGTCCTGCGGGCAAACGCGGCCACAGACCTCCGGCAGGCTATTGGTTTTATGCGAGAGTTCGGCGGCCTCAAACAAATTACCTTCAGCAATCAGTTTTAACCAATTAGGAATGTAGTTATGAACTGGGCATTTCCACTCGCAATAGGGATTGCCACATTCCACGCATCGATCAGCCTGTGAGGCGGCATGCTCGGTGCTAAAATCACCGTATATTTCGGTGAATTTCTGTACCCGAGCGCCTACGGGCTCTTTGCTCGTATCCTTGCGCGGTACATCGATAAACTGAAAATAATTTCCCATAGCGTACTTGCTTACGCTGCTTGACGCAGCGTGTTCAAGACCTCGTTAATGTCAGCTGCGCGGGGCTTAACTAGCCAAAAGCAGCCAACGTAGTCGCGGAAGTTTTCAAGAATTTCACGACCCCAAGCTGAGTCAGTCTCATCAACAAACTCAGAAATAGTAGCGCGCAAAAACTCACGATGTGCGGTCATTGGCTCAGTCTGAACCCGGCGGATATCAATAAGCTCATGGTTATAGCGATCAACAAAACGATTTTCCAAATCCAGCACAAACGCCAGACCGCCGGTCATGCCGGCACCAAAGTTAAGCCCGGTTGATCCGAGCACGCAGACCACGCCATCGGTCATATACTCGCAGCCATGATCACCGACGCCCTCGACCACCGCATGTGCGCCTGAATTACGCACGGCAAAGCGCTCACCAGCAAGCCCGGCTGCAAATAACTTACCGCCGGTCGCGCCATATAGGCAGGTATTGCCAATGATTGTGGTCTTCTGACTCGCAAAGCTGCTTTGCTCTGGTGGCTGAATGACAAGCTTGCCACCGGCCATTCCCTTGCCGACATAGTCGTTGGCATCGCCATAGAGGGACATTTCTAGGCCACCTGCATTCCACACGCCAAAGCTCTGTCCGGCACTGCCCTTTAAGGACAGACGAATCGGATTAGCGCTCATCCCTAAGTTGCCGTGGCGGAGCGCAATTTCGCCGGATAATCGTGCCCCAATCGAGCGATTATCGTTACGCACGGTATACTGGAATTCGCCACCACTTGCGCTTTTAATCGCCGGCAGAGCATCTTTCACCATGCGTTCCGCTAGTTCACCTTGATCAAAAGGCAAATTGCTTGGCGTTGTGCAATGGGTTGGCAACGCCGGATCAAGGCCACCGTCTGAGAGAATGGGGCTTAAATCAAGCTTAGCCTGCCGGGGCGTTTCCGCGTCACGGGCTTCCAGCAAATCAATGCGGCCAATGAGCTCATCAATTGAGCGCATACCGAGCCGTGCTAGCCACTCACGCGTTTCCATTGCGACAAACGTGAAGTAGTTCGCAACTCGCTCTGGCGTGCCAATAAAATGTTTCATCCGCAGCACTTTTTCCTGCGTTGCCACACCCGTTGGGCAGTTATTTAAATGGCACACCCGAAGATATTTACAGCCCATCGCTATCATTGGCGCGGTGCCAAAACCAAAGCTCTCCGCGCCAAGAATAGCGGCTTTTATGACATCGAGACCGGTCTTTAGACCGCCGTCCGTTTGTAGCCGAATCTTATCGCGCAGGTTATTCGCTCGGAGCGTTTGATGGGTCTCAGTAAGACCAAGCTCCCATGGGGTGCCGGCGTATTTAACAGACGTTAATGGACTAGCGCCGGTACCGCCATCGTAGCCCGAAATGGTAATGAGATCGGCATAGGCTTTCGCCACACCGGCTGCCACGGTGCCGACGCCCGGCTCCGCAACGAGCTTAACCGATACAAGGGCTTCAGGATTGACCTGCTTGAGGTCATAAATGAGCTGAGCGAGATCCTCAATCGAGTAGATATCATGATGCGGGGGTGGCGAAATAAGCGCGACGCCGGCTTTGGAATAGCGTAGCCGGGCGATCATGTCATTGACTTTATGCCCGGGCAGCTGGCCGCCCTCGCCTGGCTTTGCGCCCTGCGAGACCTTAATCTGCAAAACCTCAGCACTTCGCAAGTAATGCGGGGTTACCCCAAAGCGACCCGAAGCCACTTGTTTAATTTTTGATCGACGCTCATTGCCAAAGCGGTTTTCATCTTCGCCGCCTTCGCCAGAATTAGACCGGCCGCCTAGACGGTTCATGGCAATCGACAACGCTTCATGCGCCTCAGGAGATAATGCTCCGAGTGACATACCTGCTGAATCAAAGCGCTTGAGAATAGATTCCAACGGCTCAACCGCGTCAATGGGAATCGCCTTGCTATCGCGCAGCTGAAGCAGATCACGCAAGGCCGACACCGGGCGGGTGTTAACCGTTTCTGCATACACTTTGTAGCGCTCGTAGTCGCCGGAGTAAGCCGCTTCTTGTAGTGATGCCACGACATCAGGGTTATAGGCGTGGTACTCGCCACCGTGGACGTACTTAAACAACCCCCCCTGTGGCAGCGCAAAGCTCCGCCGCCAGGCCTGCTCATGGAGCGTGCGTTGATCAGCCTCTAAGTCACTAAAATTGGCACCTTGAATGCGTGATGTCGTGCCTTTAAAGCAAAGATCAACCACATCGTCATGAAAGCCTACGATTTCGAATAACTGGGCACCGCGATAGCTAGTAATCGTCGATATGCCCATTTTTGAGAGAATCTTATAAAGTCCCTTATTCAGGCCTTTGCGATAGTTACGCAGTAAATCAGACAGGGCTGCGCCTTTAATCTCGCCGGACCGTAGCTGGTCTTGGACCACATCATAGGCGAGATATGGATATACCGCCGTTGCGCCATAGCCGATTAAAACCGCGCATTCGTGACTGTTACGAGCGCTCCCTGTTTCAACAACGATATTGGCATCACAGCGTAATCCTGTGCGTACTAAGTGATGGTGGACTGCGCCCGTGGCGAGGAGTGCATGGACAGGTATACGGTCTTTTTGCAGGCCACGATCTGACAATATCAGTAAGCTCGCCCCATCCGTTACGGCGTCTGCCGCCTGTTCACGAATTGCGCGAACAGCGGTTTCGAGATCCCCGTCTAACGGATAATTTAGGTCGATGCGATGGGTCTTATTATCGCTTTCATGCGCTGCGAGCAGACCGAGGAATTTGCCATCCGAGAGAATCGGTGAATCCAGTACCAAGCGCCGCGCATGGTCTTCGACTTCCTCGAAGAGATTTTTCTCCGGACCAAACACGGTCTCAAGCGACATTACAATTTGCTCGCGCAGCGGATCGATCGCCGGGTTGGTGATCTGCGCAAATTGTTGCCTGAAGTTATCAAACAACGGCCGGATGTGCCGAGAGAGCACGGGCATCGGGGTGTCATCACCCATAGAGCCCACTGCCTCTTGGCCACCTTGAGCTAGGGTACGCGTTACAATATCGCGCTCTTCAAACGTCACGCCAAACTGCTTCTGATAAATCGCAAGCTGATCTTCAGCGACGGGTTCGCGTTCAGCTCCCGGTGTGAGGCTTGAGGGCACCGCTCTCGAGTGCTGGGTTAGCCAGCGTTTGTAGGGCGCGCGGTTTTTGAGCCGATCATCAATCATGTCAGGGCGCAGAAGTTCGCCGGTCTGGGTATCTGCCGCCAACATTTCACCGGGGCGCAAGCGGCCCTTTTCAACTACATCAGCCGGATCGTAGTCCCAGACCCCCACTTCGGAGGCAACAGTAATATGGCGATCTTTGGTCATCACCCAGCGGGCCGGGCGTAAACCGTTTCGATCCAGTGCGCAGGCGGCATGGCGGCCATCTGTAAGTACGATCCCAGCAGGACCATCCCAAGGCTCAATGTGCTGCGAGTGGAACTCATAGAATGCGCGCAGATCCGCATCCATAGTCTCAACATTTTGCCAAGCCGGTGGAATAAGCAAGCGCAGGGCACGGAAGATATCCATGCCGCCAGTAATCAGCACATCCAGCATATTATCTAAACTAGACGAGTCAGAACCGGTGAGATTAACCAATGGCTGTATGGCTTCGATATCCGGCAATAGCGGCGTGTTAAACCGATAAGCGCGGGCCATGGCCCAGTTACGATTGCCTTGAATGGTGTTGATCTCACCATTGTGCGCTAAGTATCGAAATGGCTGCGCAAGGCGCCATTGCGGCAGCGTGTTGGTTGAAAAGCGCTGATGGAATACCGCCAGTGAAGTCTCAAGTGCGGGGTCTTGCAGATCGAGATAGAACGCCGGAAGGTTCTCCGGCATTACCAATCCTTTATACGAGAGCACGCGAGAGGAGAGGCTCGGGATATAGAAATCCGGATCGTTCTGCTCAAGCGCTTTTTCTGCCTGCCGGCGTGCCATGAATAGACGCCGCTCAAACTCGGGCTCTTCCATGCGCTCGGGCGCATTAACAAACACTTGATTAATGTCCGGTAGCGATACCAGGGCCTGTTCGCCGCAGGCACTTTTATCGACCGGCACCGATCGCCAGCCGGCCGCAGGCAGCTCATAGTGAGCCAGTGCAGCCTCCAGCGTTGCCTTTGCGTGCTTAGCGCTCGTTTTGTCGTGGCTTAAAAATACACAGCCAGTCGCAAACCGTTTTGCCAAAGAAAGGCCTTCAGCATCGGCGGCCTGACGTAAAAATGTCTCGGGCGGCTTGATTAACAGGCCACAACCATCGCCGCTTTTGCCATCCGCAGCAACAGCACCACGGTGGGTTAACCGCGCCAGTGCCGAAATGGCAGTCTCTAATAGCCAATGGCTCGGTTTGCCGTCCATATGCGCAATAAGGCCAAAGCCACAATTATCGCGCTCAAATTCTGGACGGTAGAGTGTCGGACGGGTAAACGGTAGCTGCCTCACGCGAACTGCCTCTCCAATAGATGGTGGAAATGAGTGCGGGGTCTCCGGGTCGGGGCCACGACTCGACCCACTCCCGTATCTCAGGGCAAATGGCCATCCAATATAGCGCAGAGGCGTGTTTGGAGCAACTTCAAGGCAAGCGTTTTGGCGTTAATAAGCGCTCGTGTTCATCCAATGCAAACCGATCGGTCATTCCTGCGATATAGTCGGCCACCACGCGCGCTCTACCCCGTTCCCCACGGCTAGCGGCTCGTGTCTTTGCATGCTCGCAATACGCCGGTGGAAGAAGACGAACATCCTCCATTAGAGTGGCAAAAATCTCACGCACCACCCGGGCGGATTTTGTCGTCATTCGGTGGACTCGATAATGACAGTAGAGCTTATCGAATAAAAACGCCTTAAGGCTGTGGTGACGTGACTGCATGGCTTGGCTAAACCCAATCAGCGGACGCTCAAGTTCGCGCACCGCATCAGGCGTTGTCGGCGCAGCCTCATCAATACGGGCTTGGCTTGTTGCAATTAAGTCATGCACTTGGCTTGCAATTAAATCGCGCACAATGCGATAGACCAAGCGCCGACCTGATAGCGCCGGATGCCCCTGATGCACTTGATCATAGAGTTCGGCAATCCAATCAACGCAACGGAGTTGATCAAGATCTAGCAACCCTGCGCGTAGGCCATCATCCACGTCGTGGCTGTTATAAGCGATTTCATCGGCGATATTGGTCAGCTGCGCCTCAAGCGATGGCTGCGTGCCATGAATAAAGCGCTGGCCGATATCACCTAAGCGCTCAGCCTGATCGAGTGGGCAGCGCTTAACTAATCCTTCGCGCGTCTCAAAGCTTAGGTTTAGGCCTTCAAATTCTGGATAACGCCCTTCAAGCAAATCCACCACACGCAGTGATTGTAGGTTGTGCTCAAATCCACCGTAAGGGCGCATGCACTCATCAAGCGCTTCTTGACCGGCATGCCCAAACGGGGTGTGGCCTAAATCATGGGCGAGTGCAATTGCCTCTGTTAGATCTTCATTGAGGCCCATCGCCCGGGCGATGGTGCGAGCAATTTGTGCCACTTCAAGACTATGCGTAAGGCGTGTCCGAAATAGATCACCTTCGTGATTAACGAAGACTTGGGTTTTATACTCCAAGCGCCGAAACGCTGAGCTATGAATAATGCGATCACGATCACGCTGAAAAGCATTACGAAGATCAGGGCGAGGATCAGGGGTGCGCCGACCACGGCTTGTTGACGGTCGCGAGGCATAGGCTGCAAGGCCAAGCGGATCAGCACCGGGCTCGATCATGACTGACTCTCGGCAAGTGTTTTCTCAAGGGCAACTAAATTATAATCATCACTGACCACGGCCTGACCGAGCGCTTTGAGAAGCACTAAGCGTAACTGGCCATCCCGATTTTTCTTATCACGCGCCATAAATTCATGAAACCGCTGAGGGGTAATATCTCGAGGCGGTTGAATCGGCAACCCTGCTCGAGCGATTAGCGCGATCGCGCGATCGCGCTCCTGAGCGCTTATCCAGCCAAGGCGTTCTGACATGGAAGCGGCCATGCACATACCTGCTGCAATGGCCTCGCCGTGTAGCCAATCGCCATACCCGCGAGCGGCCTCAATCGCATGACCAAAGGTGTGGCCGAGATTCAGTAGCGCACGCTCACCCGCTTCACGCTCATCGGCTACAACGATCGCTGCCTTGTTCTGACAGCAACGCTCAACAATGCTGGCGAGGACATCGGCATCGCGCTGCATGGCGGCATCGAGGTTGGTTTCAAGCCATTCCAAGAAATTCGCATCGCCAAGCAGTGCATATTTAATGACCTCAGCCATACCAGCGCGTAATTCACGCTCAGGAAGTGTATCGAGTACATTGAGATCAGCGATGACTGCTTGCGGTTGGTGGAATGCACCAATCATATTCTTGCCCCGGGGATGATTGACGCCAGTTTTTCCACCCACCGAGGAGTCAACCATTGCCAATAACGTCGTGGGCACTTGAATATAGCTAACCCCGCGTTGATAGGTTGCCGCAACAAACCCGGCAAGATCACCAATTACACCGCCGCCAAGTGCAATGACTTGGGCGCTTCGATCAAACCCACGGCAGAGCATTTCATCAAAGACCGGGAGCATCGATGTGAGTTGTTTTTCTTGCTCGCCATCGGGTAACGCAACCGCAGCCACTTCACGCCCACCGAGCGCTTGGCAAAGTCGATCCAAATACAGCGGTGAGACGGTGGCATTGCTCACTACCATGAGTTGACGAGCGGCTGTGACATCGGCAAGAAGCGCCGAATCATCAATCAAGCCACGCCCAATGTGTATTGGATAGCGCCGCGCGCCCAGTTCCACCATGACCTGACGGGATGTTTTATTCATGCATAAGCCCCGGTTGACTGATGCGCTCAGCAAGTTGTTGAGCTATCCGCTCCGGATTGCCATCTTCCGTATCGATAGCGATGTCGGCAAGCGTTTCGTAAATCGGCCCGCGCTCGGCGGCAAGGTCAGCGAGCCGCTGGGCCGGGTCATCGCTGCGCAGTAGCGGACGGTTACTACTGTGAGTACGACCCAATTGCGTCGCCACACTCGCGCGAAGGTAGACAACAATGCCACGGCGACTTAAGTGCTGCTGACTTAGCGGATCAAGAATGGCGCCACCGCCGGTGGCTAGTAAAGTGCCCGGCGTTTGTGTGAGTTCATCCAAAAGATTGGCCTCACGACGGCGAAATCCTGTTTCCCCTTCAATATCAAAAATTCTTGGAATATCTACGCCTGTGCGCGCTTCAATCGCACTATCAAGATCAACAAATGATAGCCCGCTAAGCTCAGCAAGACGTCGGCCGATAGTGCTTTTGCCAGCACCCATTGGACCAATTAAAAACACACGATCGACATGACTCATGGGTCTGATTCTAACGTTTTTGCCGCCTTGACGGGGGGTTCCAAAATGCGTGGCGTTACAAATACCAATAACTCACTTCGATCATCGACCTGTAACCGGCGCTCGAAAACTTGGCCAATAATCGGCAAATCAGAAAGCAATGGAATGCGCTCCACTCCTGCGCGCCGTGTGTGCTCAAACACCCCACCAAGCACAACCGTTTCGCCATCGGCCACCAACACATTGGTCTGCACCGACTGTGTATTAATGGCAGGACCCTCTGGTGTTTCTTCGCCACGACTGTCCTGATTGACCGCTAGGGCAAGTTGAATGTGGTGATTGGGGGTAATGCGTGGCGTAACGACAAGACCCAATACGGCCTCGCGAAAGGCAATACTCGTGGCGCCGCTGGAGGTGGCTTGCTCAAAAGGAATTTGCACGCCTTGTTTGATTTGCGCGCGCTGATGACTCGCAGTGACAACGCGTGGGCTTGAGACGATTTCACCGCGGTTTTCACTCTCCATTGCTGAGAGTTCAAGCTGGAGTAAGTAGCTGCCCACTTTGCCGATTGCGAGTCCCGCCGAGCCGCCGGCATTACCCACCGGTAAATCCACCATTAAACCGGTATCGTCTAGCCCGCCGCCTGTGCTGAGTGTTGCATCGCCAAGTTGATTACGCCGCTGGGCACCGAATTGGACACCGATGGCGTCACTAAAATCTTCACTCGCAATAACAATGCGCGCTTCAATGAGCACCTGGCGAACCGGAATGTCCAAGCGTTGAATGAGCTTTTCAGCTTGCCGGATCACCGCGTCTGATCCGGTAATCATCAGTGTATTGGTGCGCTCATCAACGCGCACCTGATCCGCGTTTAACAGTCCGGCAAGCTCACTGGCACGCGCATATTTAACGTCAATATAAACCGTATTTGCGTTGCTTGATGAGACAGCGGGTGCCGGCGGTTTAGGTATTTTTGGATTGGCGCCCGGCGTTGGCATTGGCATGGGAGTTAATGTCTCGACTTGCTCGATGAGTTCGGTTAACGATAAGTCATTAACATCGACACTGACTTGTTCTGCCGCCGCGACTGTGTGATTCATGATGCGTATTATCAATAAGGCGATTACGAACAAATGCCATCGAGGCCGGGTGTAAAGCATGATTATTCTCCTAGGCTAACGGGTAGGGGGCCGTCGTTTTTTACACGAATCACCTCGCCATTTTTCTGGCGTAATAGCATCCACACCTGCTCACCCTTATGGATACGTCCTAAGTACTCAAGCTCGCTATTGGCAGCAATCGCACGGGCAGTTACGGGAATCTGAAAGGGATTAGGTTGCTTGGCTAGTGTTGGTAATTGCGCTGGATGAGTCGATCGAGCCGTCTCGGTGATAACAGCCGCACCAAGTGCTTTGGGTTCAGGCGGTCTCAGGGGCGCCCAATAGGCCTGCAAGCGTAGCGTTACGATGTGTTCATGGCTGCGCGTTTCGGAATCGAGACGTTGCCAAGTCAGCTGTTCAATATTGAGCAATCGAGGTTGCTGAGCGATACGCTCGAGAAAGCGTGTTAACGCCGACCAATCACCACTAATCTCAATCGCGACCGCTTGGCGTTTTAAGTAGGCCTGCGCCTCGATGGGTCCAGGCGCAAGATGTCTTAGGTTCACGCCAAGTCCAAATGCATTTGCAGTAATGATATCCAGTAGCCGCGACATGTCGGCCTGAGCGGGTAATCTTGTGCGCACGGTTTGGTATTCACGCCACTGTCTAGCAAGCACTGCTTGTGTCTTAGTGAGCGAATCCCTCGTCACATCCGCATTGCTCAGTTGCGCTTCTAACTGAGCGTGAGTGGCTTGGAGATCGTGTAAATGTCTTAGATCTGTATGCAAAAAAAGCCGCCATCCACTCCCGAGGCCGAGTGCCAATAAAACCAGGATCAAGGCAGCGCGCTTCACCGCGCAGCGCCCCTGCGCTCTGCGGTAATTTGAAAGGCCCGCTGCCGGGTTTGTGCGGAATCATCTGCGCTCAAACGGCGTAGGCTGACGTCTGCAAAGCCGGACTTTCCGCGTAAGCGGGTTAAGTAAATCGGCAGCGTTTGCGGTTCTGCGGTGGTGCCATCGATTGTGATGACAGCATCAGTCTGCTCAACTCGAGTCAGCGTGATACTGCTTGGCAGCGCGCTTGCAATAGTGCTAAGACCGGTGAGCGTGTTGTGGCTGTTCGCTTTAAGATTTCTGATGACCTGCGTGCGTTGAGTCAGGGCTGAGCGTTTTTTCTCAAGGGCAATACGCTGATTTTTTTGCGCGACCCGTTGCTTGAGCTTGACGCTAAGCTCGGCATTTTCTTCCGCCTGTTTATCTTGTGCTGGCGTCATTGCGAGGCTTGCAGCCCACATGATCATTAGGCCAATTCCCGCGGTTGCGGCCAGCGTTAGGATTAAATGCCGAGTTTGTCGTTGCGCGCGTTGCTCACGCCAAGGCAACAGATTAACGCCAATGGGCATGTTGATCTCCGGCATGCAGTGCTAGACCAAGCCCTGTCAGTAAACGAGGTAGATCACGTTGGATGGCGATTGGATCAACCTGCTCACTGGTGCCAAGTTGGGGTAGCGGGTTAATTGTTTGCACCCGCAGTCCGCAATGCGCACTAATGCGCTGCTCGCCAAGCGCATCCGCTTGGCCGCCAGTTAATTGGATGCCGCCCAGTGATTGGCTCTCTGGGCGGCTTTGGTAGAGGGCGAGGGCGCGGTGAATGGTCATGAGTTGCTCGTCGTGGTCAGTAACGGCTAACCAATCGTGGTCTTGACTATGAATGAGTTGATCGCCGTGCAGAATGCTGCAATGAAGCGCGGCTTGACCGGCATCTAATAAGGCAATAGGGGGTTCGTTTGGCTTTGGTGCTGATGCGGTAATGGCCGCTCGGGCAATCGCATGCGCATCGATATCAATAACATCGCAACTCAGCTTCGCTGTTTTTAACAGGCTAAGACGTTGTTCAATTTCATCGCGACGACAGGCGAGCAGTTGAATGGGGGTGTTCGCTTGTGAGGGGTTAATGCGGTCAATCGGCCGAAAGTCATAACGCAAGGCATCGGTGGGTTGATGCAGCTCATCATGAACAGCTAACTGCACTCGAGCGGCAATTGCCGCTGTATCAAGACGACTGGGTAGGCTCAGTTCACGAGTGAGCACTACCGAGGCCGGAATGGCGGCAGCGATTACGCCCGGACGCTTTGTTGTCCGAGCAACGGCCGCTTGAATGGCTTGACTAAGGGGGCATCGATCGGTGGTTTGTTCGCCACGTGGCGTTGGCTGCGGCTCGATGGCATAACCTGCGATACAGGGCGGCTTGCTTTGTGTATCAATCGCCACCGCTTTTATCGCACTGCTTCCGATATCAATCCCGACAGGGTAGCGTTGGGGGAGGAGTGAGGTTTTCATCCCCGCACCACGGTCCTACTTTTTGGGCAGGGGAACTGATGCATCCCAGTGATATACTGAAAAATCACGCTGGTTACTTCGTTAAGGGTTTCGATGGCTCTGATCATTAGGCGCTCTCTGCAGCTTTTTGCCGGTATTGCGGCGCTGGCATTTTTGGCGGCTGGCGCAATGATGATGGCCTATGTTTTGCTCGCCCCAGGTCTGCCCAGCGTTGAGGAAGTTCGCAATGTCGAATTGCAGGTGCCGTTACGTATTTACACCGCCGACGGTGATTTGATTGATGAATTCGGCGAAATGCGACGCACTCCAGTGTCGCTTGAGCGTGTGCCGCAAACGCTACGGCAGGCTTTTATTGCCGCCGAAGATCAACGCTTCTACGAACATCCGGGCGTAGACTATCAGGGGATTGTTCGAGCGGTTTGGTACTTAGTTCGCACCGGCGAAAAAGGCCCAGGCGGCAGTACCATCACGATGCAGCTAGCGCGCAACTTGTTTTTGACCTCGGAGCGAACTTATTTGCGCAAAGTAAAAGAGATTTTACTGGCGCTACGCATTGAGCGAGAGCTTGAGAAAGAGAAGATACTCGAGCTCTACCTGAATAAGATTTACTTGGGCCAACGCGCTTATGGCGTTAAGGCCGCCGCTGAAGTCTATTACGATGCACCATTAACCAGTCTTACCTTAGCGCAGCAGGCCATGATTGCAGGCCTACCTAAAGCGCCTTCGGCTTCCAACCCAATCGCTAACCCGGAGCGAGCTCTAGCCCGCCGTGCCTATGTGCTAGGGCGAATGCTTGAGACGAAATTCATTGATGCCACTGAATATGAGCTCGCGATGGCTACGCCGATTACAGCGGAGCGTCACCGTCGAGAGCCTAATTTCAGTGCACCGTTTGTCGCGGAAATGGCACGGGCTTGGATGGTCGAACGCTATGGTGCGCAAGCCGCCTACACTCGGGGGTATCGGGTGTACACCACGATTTCGTCTGCGCATCAAAAAACCGCCCGCCAAGCATTGCGGGCAGGGTTGCATGGATACGATGAGCGTCATGGCTATCGCGGTGCCATTGATACGATTGAGCCATCGCAATGGAGGGATAATCGCGAGGGATTGACGGATAAACTCGATGAATATGCCACCGCCGGTGATCTTGAAGTGGCAATGGTTGAAGCATTAGGTGAGCGCTCTGCATCGCTGATCAGCGCAGCGGGTGATTCTGTAGCGCTCGATTGGTCAGGGATTCGTTGGGCGCGGCCGCAGCTAGGTCGAAACGCAATGGGCCCATTGCCAGAACAAAGTGCAGATATCTTGGCAGTGGGTGATGTGGTGTATATCCGCCCCGTTGATGATGGCTGGCGACTCGCGCAAGTTCCTGAGCCGGAGGCTGCGTTAGTTGCGATTGCACCCGATGATGGTCGGATTTTAGCTCTAAGCGGTGGATTTGATTTTAATCGAAGTAAATTTAATCGAGTAACCCAGGCAGAGCGTCAGCCGGGCTCATCATTTAAACCGTTAATCTACTCCGCGGCGCTTGCCGATGGGTTTTCACCGGCCACACTCGTCAATGACGCGCCGGTTGTGTTTCCTGATGTCTCGCTTGAAGATGTCTGGCGGCCGGAGAATTATAGCGGTCAAGTGTTTGGGCCGACGCGTTTGCGAGAGGCATTAACTTTCTCTCGTAATTTAGTCTCCATTCGTGTCTTGCGGCGGGTCGGGATCAGCGCGGCGATTCGCCATATTGAGCGTTTTGGCATGCCGAGCGATCAATTACCGCGCAATCTCTCGCTTGCACTAGGTTCGGCCGATATCACCCCAATGCAACTCGCTCGGGCCTATGCGGTATTTGCTAACGGTGGCTATCGAATTGATCCGTATTTGATCAGTCGGGTTGAGGATATTGATGAATTGGTGGATTACCGTGCCTGGCCGCACCGAGCCATTGAGGCAAGCGAGATTGCGCCCGCTCCGATCGCCAGTGAGGGGCCACGGCGGCCTGCTTATCGCCCTGCTGAGCGTGCGATTAGTGAGCAGAATGCTTGGTTGATGCAATCAATGCTTAGTGATGTTGTTGAGCGTGGAACGGCGCGCTCTGTTCGCCAATTGGGCCGGGATGATTTAGCGGGTAAAACAGGAACTACGAACGATCAAAAGGATGCTTGGTTCTCTGGATTTAGCGAAGGTTTGGTAACCACCGCTTGGATGGGCTTTGATGAGCTGCAAAGCTTAGGTCGTTATGAAACAGGTGGTCGAGCAGCGCTGCCTATTTGGATGAATTTTATGGGTAAGGTGCTGCGCGGAGTGCCGGAATCGGACTGGAATCGGCCGGAGGGCCTGGTTACGGTTCGGATTGACCCGGTCACAGGTGAGCGGGTTAGCGGTGATTCAGAAGGCGTCATATTTGAGACTTTTCGTGAGGATAATCTACCCCCAGTCGCTCCAGAGACCCGAGAGCGCAGTGATGATGGTGCCTCAGGTGGAGCGCCACAACCTATTTTCTAACCAAAAAGGGATAGGGCTATGGCAAGAGGTAGTGCGAATCGTGATGCGAAAATGCGCGAACGTCTTGTGCAAGAGGCCGCGCGCATTATGGCCGTTGAAGGCGTTAGAGACTTCTCCCAAGCTAAGCGAAAGGCGGCCCTTCATCTCGGGGCGCCTAGCACCACAAATCTACCGCAAAATCGTGAAATACAAACTGCATTGCATGAGTATCAGCGGCTTTTTGGCGGCGAGCGTCAGCATATCGCCATTCGAACACTCAGAGAGACCGCGCTAGAGGCGATGCAGTTTTTCGCGCCGTTTCGACCGCGGTTGGTTGGTGCGGTGCTTGATGGCAGTGCCAATGCGAAAAGTTCGGTGGATTTGCATTGCTTTGCCGAGACGCCCGAGGATGTTGTGCTTTTTCTCATTGATCAGGGGATTCCCTTCGATACTGAGGAAAAGCGTCTACGTTTTGATGAGGATTACGAGTTTATCCCGACGCATCATTTTGTTGCGGGTGAAATACCCATTCAGTTAACAGTCTTTACCGGGCGGGGTCGTCAGCACCCGCCGCGTAGTCCGGTCGATGGTCGACCGATGCAGCGGGCGGGGCAGCGAGAGGTGGAAGCGCTTCTTGCGAATCCCGAATCGGTTAACTAGCGACGTCGATGCAGGGGGACGTAATCGCGTCGTGCCGGTCCGGTGTAGAGCTGGCGTGGTCGGCCAATGCGCTGTTCTGGATCGGTTAGCATTTCCATCCACTGTGCAATCCAACCGGGCGTCCGGCCTATGGCAAAAAGCACGGTAAAGTACTCTTTTGGAATGCCAAGCGCGCGGTAGATAATTCCAGAGTAGAAATCGACGTTTGGATAGAGCTTCCGCTCGACAAAATAATCATCGGCCAAGGCAATTTCTTCTAGCTTCATGGCAAGCTCGAGCTGTGGGTCATTCCCAACGCCGAGCTCGTCGAGCACCTCATGACAGGTCTTTCGGATAATCGTAGCGCGCGGGTCGTAGTTTTTATAAACCCGATGGCCAAAGCCCATCAGTCGGAAGGGGTCATCCTTATCCTTTGCCTTTTCAATAAACTTAGGCACTGACTCCACGCTACCGATTTCGCTCAGCATATTAAGTACCGCCTCATTGGCACCTCCGTGAGCGGGTCCCCATAACGCCGCACAACCCGAGGCAATGGCAGCGAAGGGGTTGGCGCCCGTGCTGCCAGCCATACGAACCGTTGATGTGCTTGCGTTTTGCTCATGATCGGCATGCAAAATTAGCAACTGATCAAGTGCACGCTCGGCAACGGGATTGATTTCAAAATCTTCGCTAGGCCGCGCAAACAACATATTAAGGAGATTGCCGGTATAGGACAGCCGATTGAGCGGGTGAACAAAAGGCTCTCCAACCATGTGTTTAAAAGCGGCTGCAGCAATCGTGGGCATTTTCGCAATGATGCGGTGGGCGCAAAGTAGTCGGTTATCCGCATCGTTAATATCAATCGTGTCGTGATAGAACGCAGATAGTGATCCAACAACGCCGGTTAGCATCGCCATGGGGTGAGCATTGTAATGAAAGCCGTTAAAGAAGATTCGTAGGCTTTCATTCACCATCGTGTGTCGAGTGATCGACTCTTCAAACGAGGCGAGCTCTTTTTTGCTGGGCAGGTCGCCATGTATCAAAAGGCTTGAGACTTCTAAAAACGAGCTATTTTCCGCGAGCTGCTCGATCGGATAACCCCGATAGAGAAGAACCCCTTGGTCGCCATCAATATAAGTGATGTCGCTTTGGCAGCTTCCTGTCGTGCTATAGCCCGGGTCGTAAGTGAAGTAGCCAAGCTCTGGCTGGAGTCGCCGGATGTCAATAACGTCTGCACCATGCGTGCCACTGCGCACCGGCATTTCTACTTGCTTGCCTGTCGCATTATCGGTGATTGTGACGGTTTTATCGGACATCGTCTGACTCCTCATCAATGACGCGAGTAGCGTTATTCGCCTTTCCCACCTTTTGCGCCCGCGCCATAGCGACGACGGAACTGATCGACACGGCCGCCACTTGAGAGGACACGCTGTTTACCGGTGTAGAAAGGATGGCTTGCACTAGAAATTTCCACTTTAACAAGCGGATATTCTTGGCCGTCTTCCCACTTAATTGTGTCGTTTGTTTGAACCGTTGAACGGGTCAAAAATGAAAAATCGGCGGAGATGTCTTGAAACACGACCGGTCGATAATCTGGATGAATGTCTTTCTTCATGATGGTTCTCAGACAGCTGAAATTCAGAGCCGTGCATAATAGGTCCTACGGGCCATAGGTACAAGTGACGTCGTTGTCATCTGGCCGTGTAGGCATGACACCTGAGTGCTATCTCGGTAGTATTTGGCGCTCTAACATCACGCCCCATCGGAGCATACAATGAGCTATATCGCCCTGAAACACCTGCACACCACCGTTGTAACGTTGACATTGGTTTTATTTGTGCTGCGCGGTTTCTGGATGCTGCGAGGCTCTGCCCTGTTAGAGCGCCGCTGGATGAAAATTACTCCACATATTGTTCATGCCTTATTGCTGATTAGCGCTTTTGGCGTTGCTTGGGTTGGCTGGAACTGGCCCCTTGAGCCGCATGCATGGATTAACGCTAAATTTATCGCGTTGCTGATCTATATCGCGCTTGGCGTGATTGCACTAAAGCCCAGCCGCTCGGGCGCCGTTCGTGGCAGCGCCTTTGCGGCTGCGCTTGCTGTCTATGGGTATATGTATAGCGTGGCATTGGCAAAATCGCCGTTGCCGTTCTAATCGTCATCGCGGTGAACGCGCAATGTCGGCCCATTGGTGGTCAGTGCTAAGTGACACTCGATCGGCCGACAGCACACCACACAATCTTCAACATAATCTTGGTCTCCGGCAGAGCAGTCGACTAGCATGGTGAAATACTCGCCACAGTAGGGGCAGGTCAGGCCGAGCGCTTCGATCATGTAAAAAGGCCTAGAAGATCATTGAGAAATTGCTGGCCCTTACGGGTCGGGCAAAGACGCGTAGCATCATCGGTCATCCAGCCGTATTCCCTCGCCTTAGTCACGCCAGGGGTAAACGCGGATAGGGGACAGCCTGTACGCTCAAGTGCCTCTGCTAGCGGCGCGCCATTGCAAAGGCGCAGAGCATTCATTACATATTCCAATACGCGCTCGGAGCGTGTGACTTCCCAGTGTTGAGCGCTCGCCGCTGACGTTCCCGCTAACGCTTGATAGCGTCTTGGCATACGCTCACGAGAAAAGCGGATAATCCGCCCATCTGTCGTGGTTAATTTACCGTGAGCCCCGGCGCCAATGGCTAAGTAATCGCCAAATTGCCAATAATTAAGGTTATGCCGGCACTCATCGCCTGGTACCGACCAAGCGGATATTTCGTAGCGCTGAAGACCGCTAGCACGAATCCGCTCGGCGCAGGCCATTTCAATCGCAACAACGGTATCGTCATCTGGCAGTGGCGGCGGGCGGGTAAAAAAAGCGGTATCAGGCTCAAGCGTTAGTTGGTAATGCGATAAATGCTGTATGCCCAAGCTAAGCGCGCGGTCAACATCAGCCAATGCATCGGCCGTTCGTTGGTGTGGCAGGCCGTGCATTAAATCAACGTTAATACGCGAAAACCCAGCGCACTGCGCCGCTTCAATGGCATGCTCAGCTTGTGCATCGTCATGGATGCGGCCAAGTCGCTTGAGGGCTTGATTATCAAAGCTTTGCACGCCGATTGACAAACGATTAACGCCGGCTTCTAAAAAGCCTCGAAAGCGCTCCACGTCCATGGCACCTGGATTAGCCTCAAGGGTAATTTCAGCGTCAGCGGCAATCGCAAGGCGTTTTGCTAACCCCTGCATGAGCCGGCTGATGGCCTTAGCACTAAATAAGCTCGGTGTGCCGCCGCCAATAAACAGGGTCTCTACTGTGCGGCCATTGGCGGCAATGGCTTGTTCATCCGCGTCACGAAGTAGGGCGTCAATATAGTCATTTTCAGGCAGCTCGCCACGCAGCGCATGCGAATTAAAATCGCAATACGGGCACTTCTGCACGCACCAAGGTAAATGGACGTACAAGCCAAGTGGCGGCAGTTTTAGGCCTGAGGCCATGCCACTGCCAATTTTGTTTTTAATCTCGCCAACGCTTGCGCCCGATGACTGATGGTATTTTTCACATCGGCGCTGAGTTCCGCGACCGTGCAGTTATGCGAAGGCAAATAGAAGTAAGGGTCATAACCAAACCCGTTATCGCCTGCCGGCGTCTCAATGAGACTGCCCGTCCAAACGCCTTCTGCCACAAGCGGCGCTGGATCACCTGCATGACGCATTAATGCGATCACGCAGCGATACCGCGCCGTGCGCTCAGAGGCCTTTAAATCAATGAGTGCATCGATAAGTTGGGCGTTATTCGCGGCCTCATCCGCATGATCACCGGCCCAGCGTGCCGAACGCACGCCGGGTTGACCATCGAGCGCATCAATTTCTAGCCCGGAGTCATCAGCAATCGCGGCTAATCCGGTGTGAGCGGCTGCATTACGTGCTTTGATAATGGCGTTTTCGATAAACGTGGTGCCGGTTTCAGCGGCTTCTGGCACGAAATAAAAAGACTGGGTTTGGATACGCTCCACCCATGGCGTTAACAAAGCCTCTAGTTCTTTGAGCTTACCGGCATTCCCGCTCGCTAATACCAGTCGCGACAGGCGCGTCATGGTTACTGATCGAGTGCGGCACGCTGAGCGCTTGCGAGCGCATCGATACCGTCGCTTGCTAAATCGAGCATAGCGTCTAACTCGGCCCGCCGAAACGCATGCCCCTCGGCGGTGCCTTGGACTTCGATGAAATGGCTTGCATCATTCATGACAATATTCATATCAGTCTCAGCTTCAGAATCTTCGGCATAATCAAGATCCAATACCGGTGTGCCTTGATAAATGCCAACCGATACAGCGGCGACTTGTCCATGCAATGGATTGCGTCGAACTTTTCCCGCCTTGATGAGTGTTGTCATTGCATCAGCCAGCGCGACATAGCCTCCAGTAATCGCTGCAGTGCGCGTGCCACCGTCGGCTTGAAGAACATCACAGTCTAATACGACACGACGCTCGCCCAACGCTTCTAAATCGACAACCGCACGCAAGGAGCGACCAATTAAACGCTGAATTTCGATGCTGCGGCCTTGTTGGCGGCCGCGTGCCGCTTCACGATCGGTCCGGCTTCCCGTGGCCCGTGGCAACATGCCGTACTCTGCAGTGACCCAACCGCGATTTTTATTGCGTAGCCACGGTGGCACCCGCTCTTCGATCGAAGCGGTGCAAAGCACCCGCGTATCACCAAACTCAACAAGCACAGAGCCCTCAGCGTGTTGGGTAAATCCCCGCGTAAATTGAATGGCACGTAGCTCGTTGGGCGCGCGGCCGCTTGGGCGCATAAGCTTCTCCTGATCCGTTTTGGGCGATGCGAAAGCGAGCGGGAAAGGGTAGCATTATTGCTATGACTACGGGCACAAATGGAACGCTCTATATCGTATCGGCGGCGTCGGGAGCTGGTAAAACCTCGCTGTTACGAGCGTTGATGGCGCGTGATTCGGGGCTGACAATCTCGGTATCGCATACCACTCGAACGCCTCGGCCGGCGGAAGTGGATGGCCAAGATTATCATTTCGTTGATGAAAACACGTTCCAACAACTCATCAGCGCTGATGCATTTTTAGAACATGCGCAGGTATTCGATCGTCGTTATGGCACCACGCATGCTGCTGTGCAAGCTGATTTAGCAGCGGGACTTGATGTGCTCGTTGAAATTGATTGGCAGGGCGCTCGACAAATTCGTGAGCGGCTCAGCGATACGGTTTCTGTGTTTATCTTACCGCCCTCGCAAAACGCACTAGAGTCACGTTTGCGAGCGCGTGGCCAAGACAGTGACGCTGTCATTGCGGAGCGGATGCAAGCTGCTATCAGCGAAATGAGTCATTGCTCAGAGTACGATTATTGGGTTTGGAATGACGATTTTGATGAGGCATTGGCCGATCTTGAGGCCATTATTCGGGCACGACGGCTGCGGCGCGCGCGGCAAGGCAAAGTGCATGCGCGTGAAGTTAATGAATTGACAGGCTTGTAGGCGTTTTTTCCGTTGCACTGTCTTTACCGGAGCGCCTGAATAATTGCTTTATATTCAGCAGGATTCCACGCTACACTGGCACTTAAGTGATGTTTTTTATGTTTTTTAGGAGGTTGCCGGTATGGCGCGAGTAACGGTCGAGGACTGCCTCGATACGATTGATAACCGGTTTGAGCTTGTTTTAGCAGCAACCCGTCGGGCCCGTCAGGTCGCCCATGGTAGTCAGCCTTTCGTGGAATTGGAAAATGACAAGCCCACGGTGGTTGCGTTGCGAGAGATTGCTGATGGTTTTGTCACCAGCGATATTCTTAACGTCGAGGCCGAGGCGGCAGAGGCGCTAGGCGCGCTCGATGATGCAGCTGAGGCCGCTGCCGCAGAAACGATGGTTGATGCTGAGGCTGACGCGCTAGGAGAGACTCAAGCAAAGATCGAGGCTGAGGTTGATGAGACGCAAAACGATTCATCTGCCTCCAGCGAAGAGGAAAAGCCGGCCGAGTAATCCGGCACCCATGGCCAGCAGTGAGGCAGTAGTAGCTCGAGAATCAACGGGTGCCGAATCCGCCACCCGAGCAGCCGATCTTTGCTCACTACTTGAGCACTATCTAGATCCCCACCAAGTCCAAAAAGTTTATAAAGCGTATCAATTTGGCGCCGCAGCCCATGAAGGCCAGCGGCGACTCTCTGGCGAACCATATATTACCCATCCGCTCGCAGTGGCCCGCACACTAGCCGAAATGGGGTTGGATGCAGAGAGCCTGTGTGCAGCGATTCTCCATGATGTGATTGAAGACACGCCTACGGCTAAGGCGGAAATTGCTGATGCATTTGGTGTGGAAGTAGCGCAACTTGTCGATGGCGTCTCAAAGCTGACGCAAATCAATTTCCGTAGCAAGGCAGAAGCGCAGGCAGAGAATTTTCGCAAAATGGTGCTTGCGATGTCGCAAGACATTCGCGTGATTCTCATAAAGCTAGCCGACCGGCTACATAATATGCGCACGATCTTTGTCATGCCCCCAGCTAAGCGAAGCCGAATTGCGCGTGAAACGCTCGAGATTTATGCGCCTATTGCCCAGCGCCTTGGCATTAATAGTATTCGTATTGAGCTTGAAGATTTAGGCTTTGCCGCGCTTTATCCAATGCGTTATCGAGTACTCAAAGAGCGTATTCGGCGCCAACGTGGCTCACGCCGCGAGCTGCTGGACACCATTAGAGATACGCTGGGTAAAGCACTAGATGAGGCCGATATAGAGGCCCGAATTATTGCCCGTGAAAAGCATCTTTGGAGTATTTATCAAAAGATGCGCAATAAGCAGGCTGGGTTTGAGGATATTTTTGATGTCTATGGCTTTCGCGTAGTGGTCGCTGATGTTGATACTTGTTATCGAGTCCTAGGCTACTGTCATGGTCTCTATAAACCGCTACCGGGTCGGATTAAAGATTATATTGCCATCCCCAAGGTGAATGGTTATCAGAGCTTGCACACGATCCTGATCGGGCCGCGCCGTATTCAGGCCGAGGTGCAAATTCGAACCGCAGAAATGGATCGGGTGGCGGAAGCCGGTATCGCCGCACATTGGCTCTATAAAGACGCGGGAACCGCTACTAGCGTGGCGCAATCAAGGGCGCGAGAGTGGGTGCATGGCCTGATGGAAATGCAGGAAAGTGCAGGCAATTCTCTTGAATTTATTGAGAACGTTAAAATCGATCTGCGTCCCGATGAAATCTATGTATTCACGCCGGGTGGCGACATTATGGAGCTACCAAAAGGGGCGACGGTTGTGGATTTTGCTTATGCCGTGCACTCCGACATCGGAGATGCCTGTATTGCCGCGAATATTGATCACCGCCTAGCGCCATTGCGCACACCCCTTGAGACCGGGCAAACCATCGAAATCATTACCGCACCGGTGGCCCGCCCCAATCCGTCATGGCTTGATTTCGTTGTAACCGCCAAGGCACGAACGGCCATTCGGCACAGTCTGAAGCAATTGCAAGGCGCTGAGGCGGAAGACTTAGGGCGACGCTTGGTGGCGCAGGCATTAAGTGCGATGGATGTCACCCTTGAACAGATAACGGACGCCCAAGTTGAACAGACACTGGATGCCCTGGGTCTTGACGGACTCGCGGGTGTGTATGAAGCGGTTGGTTTGGGCCGGCGTATGCCCTGGCTGGTCGCTAGGCAGCTTAGCGGTAGCGTGGCTGAGCATGGCGAAGCTGTTCAAACTGAGCAAGCCGATGCGCTGATGATTCGGGGTAATGAAGGGGCAGTGGTCACGTTTGCTCGCTGTTGTCGGCCCATTCCTGGCGATCCCATTGTTGGATTTGCTAGCGCTGGACGCGGTGTGGTGATTCATCACCAAAGTTGTAATAACGTTCGTGAGTATCGTAATCATCCAGAAAAATGGGTGGATGTGCAGTGGGATGCCGTTGCTGAGGGTGATTATCCAGTTGCGATTAACATCGAGGTGATGAATAACCGTGGTGTTCTTGCCAGTGTAGCGGCGGTAATCTCTGATTTAGACTCAAATATTGATGGCGTGGAAATCGAAGAAAAAGAGGGCATGATTGCGACAATGCATCTGGTATTGGGTGTTCGTAGTCGCGTGCATTTAGCGCGTATTATGCGTCGACTGCGGGGACTGTCTGCGGTTTTGCATATCAGTCGCCGTCGAAGTTAAGTCGCTTTTTTCATTAGCCAAGGAGCCAGCATGAGCCGCCGTATTATTCAAACCGATCAATCCCCTGCGGCCATTGGGCCATACGCACAAGGCGTTGCCGTGGGAGATTTGGTCTTCCTTTCTGGCCAGATTCCGCTAGATCCCGTGACGATGACACTGGTCAGCTCAGATATTGAGGCGCAAACTCGTCAAGTTTTCGATAACTTGCACAACCTTTGTATGGCTGCTGGCGGTGGACTTGAAGATATTGTGAAAATGACCATTTATCTCACCGATTTGGGGCATTTTTCCACGGTCAATGCCATTATGACCGAATACTGCAGTAAACCTGAGTTAGCCCGGGCAGCCATTGGCGTGGCGGAACTGCCAAAAGGTGCGATGGTGGAGATTGAGGCCATTCTGAGCCTTGCTGATAAACGCTAACGAATGGCGAGCGCTGATGCGGCGTCGGGAACGCCGTTAACTCAACTCCCTGGGGTGGGGCCACGGCTGGCCGAGAAGCTGATGCGATTGGGTTTGCAGTGGATAGAAGACCTACCCTTTCATCTGCCGTTGCGCTACGAGGATCGCACACGTGTCTTGCGTGTCGGCGAGCTGAGTCCGGATACACGCGCCTTAGTTGAAGGGGAAATTACCGCCAGCGAGGTCATTGGTGGACGTCGGCGTCGATTCGTTTGCCGAATAAGTGATGGCACGGGCAGTTTAGAGTTGGTGTTTTTCCATTTTTATGCGGCACAACAGCGCCAGCTTGTTCGTGGCGTGCGTCTACGGGTGTTCGGTGAAGCCCGCCCGGGGCCAGTGACATTACAGATCATACATCCCGACTGGGACATCGTTGATGCTGATGCCCCGCCACCCGATGGTGAATTTAAACCGGTTTATCCCACGACTGAGGGCCTCAATCAGACAGTTTTAAGACGCGCGATCGCCGCCTCACTGAGCCGCTCGGGTGCAATCACTGAATGGTTGCCGGTTGCATTACGCGACTCGCTTGCAATGCCCACGCTCGATGCCGCTCTTGCGCTTGTGCATGCGCCACCCGCCAATGCGGATACAGCCGCATTACTAAGAGGTACGCATCCAGCGGTTCGGCGGCTGGCGTTTGAAGAGTTATTAGCCCATCGACTCAGCCTTCTAAGATTGCGTTCAGAGCATCAGCACGCCGCACCAGCGCCAGCGCTTGAAGCGCCACAGACGTTACCGGCGCAGTTTTTGGAGGGGCTTGGCTTTGCGCTGACAAGTGCGCAGCAACGCGTCTACCAAGACGTATCAACGGATATGCAGTGCGCTGTGCCCATGCTCAGACTAGTCCAAGGCGATGTCGGCTCGGGTAAGACCGTGATTGCTGCATTGGCTGCATTAATGGCGATTGAGCGGGGCTGGCAGGTGGCTATTATGGCCCCCACTGAATTATTAGCCGAACAACATTTGCGTAGTTTTCGGGCTTGGCTGGAGCCGCTTGGCGTTACGTTGGGTTGGCTAACGGGACGTCTAGCAACAGCGCAGCGGCGTGAGGCATTAGCGGCATTAGCGGATGGCCGTACGCAGGTGGTTGTTGGGACTCACGCGCTTTTCCAAGCGCAAGTGGTTTTTAATGCCTTAGCGTTAGTCGTGGTTGATGAACAACATCGCTTTGGTGTTCATCAGCGTCTCGCTTTACGCGATAAAGGCAGTGGAAGGACTCAACCCCACCAATTGGTTATGACGGCCACACCAATTCCGCGAACGCTAGCAATGACCGCTTACGCTGATTTGGATACATCAGTGATTGATGAGCTTCCCCCCGGCCGATCGCCAGTACAGACCGTGGCTTTGCCGGAGACGCGTCGCGATGAAGTCATTGAGCGAATACGCTTAGCGTGCGCGCAGGGACGCCAAGCTTATTGGGTGTGCACATTGGTTGAAGACTCGGATGTGCTGGAAGCTCAGGCTGCCGAGGCGACCGCTGAGTATCTGACAGAGCAGTTGCCGAATCTACAGGTTGATCGCGTGCATGGTCGAGTGGCAGCGGCTGAGAAAGAAGCGGTGATGGCGCGCTTTGAGGCAGGCGAAACGAATCTATTGGTGGCGACGACGGTCATTGAAGTGGGTGTGAATGTTCCTAATGCCTCATTAATGATCATTGAGAATGCCGAGCGTTTAGGGTTATCTCAATTGCATCAGCTCCGGGGTCGCGTTGGCCGAGGTGAGACGGCGAGTAGTTGTGTGTTGTTGTATCACGGCCGATTAGGAGAGACCGCGCGTTCCCGTTTGGGAATTTTGCGTGAGACGAACGATGGATTTCGGATCGCTCGGCGCGACTTGGAAATTCGTGGCCCAGGGGAGTTGCTCGGCACACGGCAAACAGGGGCATTAACCTATCGTATTGCAGATTTAATTCGGGATGGCGATTTGCTTGATCGCGTACAGGCGGCTGCCCCGGATTTACTGTCTAATCATCCGCAAGCAGTGGATGCACTCATTCAGCGCTGGGTTGGAGCGGGCGAGCGTTATGCTCAGGTGTAGTGTCAATTCGCATGAGTGAACCAAGTGCACGCAATTGGCGCCCACGTGGTGTGCCTGTTACCTCGCCGCCAGCAGCATTGCGCCCTTGGCTAGATGAGCCCGGCTCTTTGACGCGCCGACTTCGTAGACTGACGGGTGAACAATTTAATGTCTGCCCGATGAATGAGTGTTGGTCTCGAGGTTGGCCGGATGAGCGACAGCGCTTGAGAAGTCCGGGAACCCGCCAGCTTTGGCTGCGTGAGGTGCTTTTATGCCGCGGCGAGCAGCCGTTGGTCTACGCTCGTAGCCTTATTCCGGCGACAACATTGCGTGGCCCATTGCGGCGATTGCAGCGACTGGGCAAACAGCCACTCGGTGCGTTGTTATTTGGCCGCTATCCGCTTGTGCGGGGGCCCATTGAGATAGCGCCACTGACATCGAATAGTCGGTTGGCACGTCAAGCAAATTGCCAGGGCGAGGACCCTCGATGGGCGCGGCGTTCTGTATTTAACGTAGCGGGTCGATCATTACTCGTAACAGAGGTTTTTTTTCAGGCACTCGTGGAGGAGCTCAACGATGTCATCCATCGCCGCTGACTGGCGAGCACGGCTAGGGCTTTATGCCCAGCTAGCACGGCTGAATCGGCCTATTGGCAATTTTTTGCTGCTTTGGCCAACGCTGTGGGCATTATGGCTTGCTGCCGAAGGTTGGCCCAATTTTGGTGTGTTGGTGATTTTTATACTCGGCGTTCTTATTATGCGTGCCGCCGGTTGTGTCATTAATGACTATGCTGATCGTGACTTTGATCGCCACGTCAAACGCACCCGTGAGCGGCCATTGACGACCGGGGCGGTCAGTGAGCGTGAGGCATTAACGCTTTTTATCCTGTTATGTTTGATTGCGTTTGCGCTCGTGTTATTGCTCAACCCACTTACGATTATGCTCTCTGTCGTTGGCGTCGCTCTGGCGGCGAGTTATCCGTTTATGAAGCGCCATACCTATTTGCCTCAAGTTCACTTGGGCGCGGCTTTTGGTTGGGCCGCGCCAATGGCTTTTGCCGCGCAGACCGGCGAGGTCGCGCCATTGGCCTGGCTGGTGTTTGCCGCTGCGATCGTCTGGGCCAGTATTTATGACACGCAGTACGCGATGGTCGATCGCGATGATGATATTCGCATCGGAATTAAATCAACGGCGGTGCTGTTCGGCTCATATGACCGATTGATGATCGGGCTTTTGCAGATTTTGTTGACGTTGCTCTTGGCGGTGATTGGTTGGCGCGCTGAATTAGGGTGGGTTTACTACTTAGCATTAATTGCTGCATCCGCATTGTTTATTCGCCAGCAATGGCTCATTCGTACTCGGAGTCGGGAAGGCAGCTTTCAAGCATTTCTTAACAACAATATCTACGGCGGTATCGTTTTTTTAGGTCTTTTTTGCCACTATGCACTTTCCGTCTAAGCGGCGCGGGCAAGCGCGATCACATGGATGGTGCGGGTGCCGTTAGCGCGCAAGCACTCAGCCAGTGCCGTCAAGCTTGCTCCGGTGGTAATTACATCATCGACCAGAGTGAGTGCCGCTGGCGGCGTTCGAGTAAGCGCAAAAGCCTGAGATAAATTATGCCGTCGTGCCGCTGCCTCGAGTCCACGTTGTGGTGGCGTATGCTCAATACGCCTTACAAGCGTTGAATCGACCGGCGTTCCTAACCCCTTAGCGATGAGTGCGGATTGGTTAAAGCCACGCTCAGTAAAACGCGCTAAATGCAGCGGCATAGGGATTAAAGGGGCAGGGCAAGACCAGCGTCGAGTACGAAGTCCGCAAGCGGCAATTTGCGTTAACAAACGGCCAGCGGCGTAATCTTCATTAAGTTTAAAGCGCTTAATCAGCCGATCAATGCCGTGAGCGTAGTGCCATAGTGCCATGCCGTGTTGAAACGGTGGCGGTCGGCTGAGGCAGGCGGCACACTGCAGTGCGCCGGAAGCAAGCGGCAACCCGCATTGCTGACAACCAGCACTAATCCAGGGCAAGTCCTCATGGCAGCCTGGGCAAATAGCCAATGGCGCTGAGCGTGCCGTACAAAATCGGCAACGCCCATCAAAAACCGCATGAAGTAAACCATCAAAACGCCGAGGTGATCGCCATTGCACGTAATCGTTACTATTCAAAGGGGCCTGTTGCATGAGACAAGCGTGCCAGTAAAACGCTTGTTTAGGCGCGCTTTACAAAGCGTCTTCGGACTAGCGGCTGAGTATGGCAGCATGAGCGGATGACCCCGATTGATGATGATCCACTCCGTCTCGATGCCTCGGTTCTGCGCCGTCGTCTCGAAAACGCTGCGCCGCATTTTGATCAAGCGGCCGTATTGCACCGAGAAGTCAGCCGCCGGCTTACTGAACGGCTTGATTTTATTAAACTAAAACCGCAAAGCGTGCTTGATTTAGGCTGCGGGAGTGGGCTTAACACGAGGGCTTTACGGAAACGCTATCCGAAAGCACGGCATGTCGCTGCGGATCTAGCGCAGGCACTCGTTGCCGAGACCAAACGGCGAAGCGGACGTTGGCGGCCGGTACCGGGCGTGGTCAGTGGATTGAATCAGCTGCCTTTTCGGAATGACAGCTTTGATTTGATTTTCTCTAACTTAGCGCTGCATCGACAGCCGGATCTTGCAGCGGCGGCAGGTGAGTTTCAGCGAATATTGCGTCCGGATGGAGTGTTGATGTTCGCGACCTTTGGCCCAGATACGCTCACTGAACTACGCACGGCTTGGGCGATGGTCGATGCAAGCGCTCATGTCCATGGTTTTGTTGATATGCATGATATTGGTGATGCCTTGGTCGGCGCACGACTAGCTGATCCAGTCATGGATATGGAACATTTTACTTTAACCTATCCCAGCGTATCTGAGCTTAGCGCTGATTTAACAGCGCTTGGCTTGCGCAATGCGCTGGCGGGCCGGCGTCGCGGACTGACAACACCACGCCAATGGCAGGCCATGGAGGCAGCATACTCACAAAATATCGATGCGGATGGGCGTTTGCCGGCCACTTGGGAAATTGCTTATGGGCATGCTTGGGGAACCGACGCACAAGCGCAAATGAGTGCTGAGAATGGGGAGGTAAGAGTGCCTCTTGAGAGTCTGTCGGTGCCAATTCGGCGACGCGAATAAAAGGATTCTTTCGCAAACGCTTTCTTCCGAGCGCGGAGTTATCTAAACTTGATGTCCATCAAGTTCTCTCGCAGTTCGAGGGCCTGTATGAACACCCAGACAACCCATCAAAGTGACGCGATTCGTCGTTTTGTGCTCGCCCCGAACGTTGCGCCTGATTGGGGGCAAACGCTGCGTATTTTTATACTGCTAAGCGCTGTATGTCTTGGGATCGGGGTAGTTTGTGCATGGCATGGGCTTTGGCCGGTCTTGCCATTTGCCGGCATTGAGATCACAGCCCTAGGCATAGCGCTGTATGTCTCAGCCCGGCGCTCACTGGATCGTGAGGTCATTGCTGTCTCGGCTGGAAAGATTTGCATTGAAAAAGGCCGGGGCCGCGCTGAAAAAACATGGGATTTAGAGCGTGCTTGGACTGAAGTTATTTTACGTCGGTTGCCAAAACGTTGGGGCCAGACGCAGTTGATGCTGCGCTCACGCGGTCAAGAGGTTATCATTGGAGAATTCTTAGAAGCGCGAGAGCGCCGTAGTCTTGCGCGCGAACTGAGTCGTTGCATCGGGCCGATGGCCCGGTGCGGAGATGGCACTGAAATACTGAATCGATCATCTCCTGAGGCTAATGCTGTGGCAGCGGCCAGCCTCCCACACCGTCTAGGAGACAGAACAGGATGAACATGACCCGGATTAAAGCGGCTTTGATGGCTGGGCTCACCGCCATAGGCATGCTCGCCACCCCAGCGTTGGCAGACTTTAGTTTACTGAACATGACGCAGGGTGTGACGGAGTCTAGCCGGCAAATCTATAGCCTGCACATGAGCATTTTTATGATTACCGTGGTCATTGGGGTGCTGGTTTTTGGGGCAATGTTCTATTCGATTTTCCGGCATCGGAAATCGCGTGGCGTAAAGCCAGCTAAGTTTCATCATAGTACGGCTGTCGAAATTGTCTGGACGGTTATTCCACTGTGCATTTTGGTGGCAATGGCAATACCCGCAACTGCCGTACTCATTGATTTGGAAGACACGAGTGATGCTGAGCTCACGGTTAAAGTCACTGGGTATCAATGGTTCTGGGGCTATGAATATCAAGATGAGAACGTGCAGTTCTTAAGCCGACTTGACGTTGAGAGTGACAAGGCTCGGCAGTTAGGTTCAGGCGTTCAGCCGGCATCGGTTGATAATTATCTGCAGAATGTTGATAACCGTCTGGTGTTGCCAATCAATACGCGGATTAAATTCCAGATAACCGGCGCCGATGTCATTCACTCATGGTGGATGCCAGATCTGGGCTGGAAAAAAGATGCGATTCCTGGTTTTGTCAATGAGACCTGGACCAATATTGACACGCCGGGGGTCTACCGGGGCCGCTGTGCAGAGTTATGTGGTCGTGATCATGGCTTTATGCCCATTGTGGTTGAAGCCGTTGAAAAAGATGAGTTTGAGGCATGGCTTGCCGAACGGCAGGATCAAGTGAATGACAGTGACGCGGTTGCAGCGCGCTAAGTGAAGTACACACAGGGGAGACGGGTGCAATGACAGCAACAACCCAAGAGCATGCAGGCCACGATGCCGAGCCATATGGGCTAAAGCGCTGGTTGGTAACCACCAACCATAAAGACATCGGCTCAATGTATCTGCTTTGGTCACTTGCCATGTTTTTACTCGGCGGTGCCATGGCTTTGGTCATTCGTGCCGAGCTGTTCCAGCCAGGTTTGCAGTTGGTTGACCCGTATTTCTTCAATCAAATGACCACAATGCATGCATTGGTCATGATTTTCGGGGCTGTGATGCCAGCCTTCACCGGCCTAGCGAACTGGATGATACCGCTTATGGTGGGGGCGCCAGATATGGCCTTGCCACGAATGAATAACTGGAGTTTTTGGCTGTTGCCGTTCGGGTTCGCTATTTTGCTCTCAACGCTATTCATGCCTGGCGGCGGCCCAGCGGGCGGATGGACAATGTATCCCCCGTTAATGCTGCAGACTGGAACGGCCTTCCCGTTCGTAATTTTTGCGATTCATGTGCTGGGGATTAGCTCCATCATGGGATCGATTAACGTGATTGCGACCATCTTGAACATGCGCGCTCCCGGTATGTCGTTGATGAAGATGCCGCTGTTCGTGTGGACATGGCTAATCACCGC
The DNA here is from genome assembly GCA_031581365.1 of Spiribacter sp. Lineage (GTDB taxonomy): Bacteria > Pseudomonadota > Gammaproteobacteria > Nitrococcales > Nitrococcaceae > Spiribacter. The sequence goes on from JAVLBI010000002.1 coordinate 138,897, forward strand.
TTACTTAATGATCGCTGTCATGCCGGTGTTGGCTGGTGCCGTTACGATGCTTCTAACCGACCAGTATTTCGGCACGACCTTCTTCAGCGCCGCTGGTGGTGGAGATCCTGTGCTTTATCAGCATATTTTTTGGTTCTTTGGCCATCCTGAAGTGTATATTTTGATACTTCCGGCATTTGGCATTATTTCCACGATCATTCCGACCTTTGCGCGCAAGCCATTGTTTGGCTATAGCTCGATGGTTTACGCCACCGCTTCGATTGCATTCTTGTCGTTTATTGTTTGGGCACATCACATGTTCACGGTGGGTATTCCGCTTGCGGGTGAACTGTTCTTTATGTATGCGACGATGCTCATTGCCGTGCCTACCGGGGTAAAGGTATTTAACTGGGTGGCGACAATGTGGCGAGGGGCGATGACTTTTGAAGTGCCAATGTTGTTTGCCCTGGCTTTCGTGTTTTTGTTCACGATTGGCGGCTTCTCAGGGCTCATGCTCGCGATTGCTCCGGCTGACTTTCAGTATCACGACACTTACTTCGTTGTGGCTCACTTTCACTATGTGCTGGTGACAGGTGCGGTTTTCGCTATTTTAGCGGCGGCCTATTATTGGATGCCAAAGTGGACCGGACACATGTATAGCGAGCGTTTAGCACAGTGGCATTTTTGGTTGTCGACTATTTTTGTCAACGTCTTATTTTTCCCGCAGCATTTCCTAGGTCTTGCTGGCATGCCGCGGCGTATTCCGGATTATTCCGTACAGTTTGCTGATTGGAATATGATTTCAAGCATTGGTGGATTTGGTTTTGGCTTTGCTCAGCTGATCTTTGTTTATTTGCTCTATAAGTGCATTCGTGGTGGACAAGAGGCTGAAGCACGGGCGTGGGAAGGCGCCGAGGGCTTAGAGTGGGAAGTGCCCTCGCCAGCGCCTCATCACACATTCGATACGCCGCCTGTCGTTCGTTAAGGAATGGTTGTTAATCGTGATGTCAACCCGAGAACTCGAAGAAAAATCCGCTGGACGGTATTTTTCTTAGCGCTGGTGGTGTTGGGAATTTATTTGAGTGTTTTCCTAGAGCGTTTATAGCCCTCTAGGCTAGGGAGAAAGGACAGCGCATGGCGCAAGCACAAAGCGGGTATTACGTACCCCATCAGAGTAACTGGCCAATCATTGGCAGTGTTGGCATGACCGCTTTGGTGGTTGGTGTTGCGATGTACCTCGAGGGAATGCCCTCTGGTTTGTGGGTCATGGGCACGGGTGCACTCATCATGGTTGCCATGGTGGTGGGCTGGTTTGGTGATGTCATTCGTGAAGGCGTTACCGGGCTTTACAGCGACCAAGTGGATCGCTCACTGCGCTGGGGCATGATTTGGTTTATTTTTTCTGAAATCATGTTCTTTGCGGCTTTTTTTGGCGCGCTGTTCTATACCCGCACGCTCTCTGTACCTTGGATTTCAGGAGAAGATCCGGCGACAAGCCGACTGCTGTGGGACTCAGTGGTTTTAAGTTGGCCAACAGCAGGCCCGGCAAATGCCGCCATGGACTGGCAGCCGATGGGCCCTTGGCCGCTGCCAACCATTAATACGTTAATACTGCTCACTTCAGGCTCAACATTGACGGTCGCACACCACGCGCTCAAAGAGGGCAATCGGTCACGGCTAATCACCTATATGTGGCTAACCGTTGCGCTCGGCACGCTTTTTATTGGATTGCAAGGATATGAGTACTACGAAGCCTACGCGCATTTAAATCTGCGCTTGGACACCGGTATCTACGGATCAACATTCTTTATGTTGACTGGCTTTCATGGCATGCACGTCGTCATCGGGACGATAATGCTGTTGGTGATTACGCTGCGCTGCATGAAAGGGCATTTCAGCCCAGAAACGCATTTTGGCTTTGAGGGCGTTGCCTGGTATTGGCATTTCGTTGATGTGGTGTGGCTCGGGCTTTTTATATTCGTCTACATTTTCTAAAGATATCTACATCAACGGGCTTTGGTTTGGTGCAATCGCGCCGGTGAAAAAACCAAGCAGGATGAGCAAAAACAGCGTTAGTGAGAGTACGATTCGTAACGTCAACGCATTAAGGGTTCGACGTGAGTTGCCACGGTCTTTCATCAGGTAGAAAAGTCCTGATCCTAGACTGCCGATTATGACGAGCAGGGTGACCAGAATGGCAAGGCGTATAGCAAGATCCATAACGATTTCCTTATTGCTGTGGTGTGATTGTAAAGCAACATAAGGGCACTTTCCGATGTGCCTATGGTCTCTAATGGCATGCCTATTGCTGGTTTTCAGTTTTCACCTCGAATTTTGCCCACAATCGCTTATTTAGTCATCTTGGCGCTCTTATTGTGGTTGGGTTTTTGGCAATTGGATCGCGCTGAGCAAAAGCGCAGCGAGCTGGCGGCTCGCGCGGCGGCAACCAGTGCGCCGGTGGTAACGATCAATGAGGTGCAAGCCACATTGGCGAAGTCTGAATATCGAAGAGCGCGGGCGATCGGTGAATATGACACCCGACATCAATTTTTGCTGGATAACCGGGTTGAGGATGGCGAGGTTGGGTATCGGGTACTGACGCCATTTAAACTTGCGGGTCGTACTGAGGCCGTTTTGGTGGATAGAGGATTTATTCCCATGACCGAGGGTCGGGATGTGATGCCAACACTGCCGGAAATCGAGAAACCGGGTGAAGTAACGGGGCGTATCGGTCGAGGGCCCTCTGTGGGAATTCAGTTAGGCGCTGCGTCTGATAACCCCAACGAATGGCCAAGACGAGTGCAATACATGGATTTTGATTACATCAATACCGCATTGAACTATCCCGTTGCCGATTACTTATTGGTGGAGGGCTCAGTGCGTAACGACATGGTCATTCAACAAAGCACGCGGGAGGCATGGCGCTATGGTCCAGAGCGCCATGAGGGTTACGCTTTTCAGTGGTTCGCGCTCGCAACCGCATTGACATTGATATGGGTTGGAGTGAATACAAAACGTCAACCAGGAAGGGATCATGACTAATGGCATTGCGTGAAGGCCGCTGGCAGCTGCCCGTTTTGCTGGCCATGTTTTTCATACCTACCTTTGCAGCAATGCTATTGGTATTCACCGGTTGGCGGCCGGCGGGATTTACAAATAATGGCGATCTCGTACAACCGGCAGCACAGCTCAACCCCGGCGAATGGCAGGCATTAATCGGCCAAGCGCCTATGTTGACCGGTGATTGGTTAATTGTGGTGCCGCAAACGAGCGCATGTGAGCAGCCGTGTGTCGAGCGGCTCGATCAATTAAATCGGGTGCGCGTCGCATTGGATCGCGATATTGAGCGGGTGCGCTTGGTGGTTTTGCAGCCTAGCAATCGAACAACGCCCGTTATTGATGCGCGTGCCGGGGCTGATTTATTGGTGCTCTCAGCGCCGCTGGCTCAGGTCAATGCGTTGGCACAACACAATGGGCAAGCAATGGCGGCTCACATTGTTGATTACCGCGGCTATCACGCGATGCGCTATGCCGCACCATTGGATGCGTCTGGCCTGCTAGATGACTTAGAAAAAATGCTTCGGCTCGGTAAAGAAGAGGCGGAGCGTCGTGCACTTGAGGAGGCAACTGCCGAATGAACGCCCATCCTTGGTTTTTTCGTCTGAGTTTGGCCACCACAGCGCTCACCTTCTTTGTTGTGGTTTTGGGCGCTTGGGTGCGTTTGACCGATGCCGGATTGGGGTGTCCGGATTGGCCGGGTTGTTACGGCCAACTTGATGTGCCCAATACGACAGAGGCAATCGCGGCCGCCAATGCGGCCTTCCCCGATACCCCCGTCGATATTGGTAAGGGTTGGCGCGAGATGGTGCATCGCTACGCAGCCGGCATTTTAGGTTTCGCAATTTTAGGCTTGGGTGTTATGGCCTGGCGCTTGCGGCATCGGCCGGGGCAACCTTGGAAAGTCCCTTTAGCGTTGATTGTGATCGTTGCTTTCCAAGCCACATTGGGTGCTTGGACTGTGACTTGGCAGCTGAAACCCGCTGTGGTCACCGCGCATCTGTTAGGGGGGCTGACAACGCTGTCATTGCTGTGGTGGGTAACGCTGCGGAGCCAAGGTTTGGGTGGCGCAGGAAAATTAGCGAACATCCGTGGATTGGGGGTTTTGCTAAGTGCCGGTCTTCTCGTCACCATTGGCCAAATCACACTGGGTGGCTGGACCAGCACTAACTACGCGGCGCTTGCTTGTAATGAGTTTCCGAGCTGTAGTTTGGGTGAAGTGTGGCCCGAGCGAGCTGACTTTAAAGAGGGATTTGTGCTCTGGCGAGGCCTTGGCGTTAACTATGAGTTTGGTGTGCTCGACCATCCAGCACGTATGGCCATTCATCTTGTTCACCGAGCCGGCGCCGTTGTGGTTACGCTGGTGCTTGGATTACTAGCATGGTGGATGTGGCGAGCCGGCGGCATTGGCCGTGGCCTGGGCGTTGCCGTTGCGGGCGCCCTTGCCCTGCAAGTGCTCATCGGAATTAGTAATGTAGTCTATAACTTGCCTCTCGCCTTAGCGGTCGCGCACAATGCGGGCGCGGCACTACTAATGATGGTGTTGGTAACAGTCATTCACGTTTGTCGGACGCCCTAGCCACTATGAGCCGTATTCTCGAAGCGAGTACCCCGGAGCAGTCAGCTGATCAGGCACCGCCCTTACAGCATCTGCTAACGCATTGGCGGGATTACTACGAGCTCACTAAACCGGGCGTGGTTGCACTTATGGTGTTCACAGCGGTGGTCGGCGAGCTATTGGCAAGCCCCGGTAGTATTCCATGGAATGCGCTTTTGCTTGGCAACCTCGGTATTGCACTAGCGGCTGGATCAGCGGCGGCGATTAATCATTTGGTTGATTGGCGTGTTGATGCGCGCATGCGGCGTACTCGCGGCCGTCCGCTGCCTACTGGGCATCTACGAACCACCCATGCAGTGAGCTTTGCCGGCCTACTAGGAGTGAGTGGGCTTTCCATTCTCTATTTTCTGGTCAACCCCCTCACCGCCTACCTCACGTTTGGTTCGCTAATTGGTTATGCCTTTATCTACACGATGTTTTTAAAGCGCGCGACATCACAAAATATCGTGATTGGTGGTGCCGCTGGCGCTGCGCCACCGGTATTAGGTTGGGTTGCGGTAACGGGCAGCATCGATCCAAATGCGCTTTTGCTGTTTGTTATTATCTTTGTATGGACACCGCCCCATTTTTGGGCGCTTGCCATCCATCGGCGCGAGGAGTACGCAAGCGTGGATATCCCAATGCTTCCTGTGACCCATGGTGATCGGTATACGCGCTGGCAGATATTGTTCTACACCGTATTGCTTGTCGGCGTTAGCGTTTTACCGTTTGTTACGGGGATGAGCGGTCTATTGTATTTAATGGGCGCATTAGCACTTGGCGCGCGCTATTTGTGGTTTGGCGTGGTGATGCTAACGCGTGAAGACGATGCCTCGCTACCAATGCGCTCGTTTGGCTATAGCATTGTTTATTTAATGGCGTTATTCGCTTTATTGCTGGCCGACGTGTACCTGCCGGTGGTAGTTGTGCCGCTGTTAGGGGCTTAACGGCCTTAGGTCCCCGCCGCCTTTTCTAAACCCACATTGTTTTTCTCAAGCACGCGGTCAGCTCGATAGCTTGAGCGCACAAGTGGGCCGGATACGACTTCAAGAAAGCCCTTGCCTAAGCCAATATCGCGAAAACGATTGAATTGTTCGGGCGTGACGTAGCGTTCCACAGGTAGATGGTTGATCGTGGGCCGCAGGTATTGGCCAAAAGTCACAATATCCACACCGATGGCGCGCAGGTCATCCATGGTGGCGAGCACTTCTTCATTGGTTTCACCAAGGCCGAGCATTAGGCTTGTTTTTGTCAAAACATCAGGCCGTCGCGCTTTGGCATAAGCGAGCACATCGAGTGTTTGTTGATAGCCTGCTCGCGCATCACGCACCGGGTGAGTCAGACGCTCAACGGTTTCAACATTTTGCGCAAATACCTCAAGACCAGTATCCACAACGGTGTTAATCGCGCTATGCCGACCATTAAAGTCCGGCGTAAGTGCTTCGACGGCTGTATTAGGGTTGCGGCGTTGGATTTCGCGAATACAGGCGGCGTAATGTGATGCGCCGCCATCGTCTAAATCGTCACGATCAACCGAGGTCAGTACGACGTACTTAAGTCCCATGAGCTCTACAGTCTCAGCGGCGCCTGCAGGCTCATTGGTATCAAGCCAACCGCGTGGATTACCGGTATCGACGGCACAAAAGCGGCAAGCCCGAGTGCACACATCCCCCATAAGCATAATGGTGGCAGTCCCTGCACTCCAACACTCGCCCATATTGGGGCACATTGACTCTTCGCATACGGTGGCGAGTTTATGCTCGCGGACTGTTTTCCTAACCTTTTGATAGGTCTCGCCCGTGGGCACTTTGACGCGCAGCCAGTCAGGCTTATCACCGCGGTTAACAGGGGCGGCGTCGCGCTGGGTTTTAACGCCATTTTTAATCGCGCGTACGCCGTTGGGTTTACTGACCTTTTGGCCGCTTACGATGACGGGGATTCCCTTAAGTTCGCTCATTGTCGCGCTCCTTTGGGCTGGCGTCAGTCTTTGCCATAGGGATTGTTCATGACAGAAAACCAATTGCTATGGGATTGATCGGCGCTCTCACGATACCCCTCCACTTCCTCTCGCGAGACCTCTTCGCGCAATTGGCTATCGCTCACAGGTCGTGGGTCGTGGCTCATTTTGCCCGACTCATCTGTTTCAGATTGGTTCTTATCGCGCTCATCACACATGGCAGCGAGTCTCGTTTGATATCCGTATAATGCCCCTAGTATACGCACTCAATCGGGGCTGCCTCTATGGCTGTGGAGTCACAAGTCGATTACCAGCAGGATCTAGACGTCCGTGGATTAGATTGTCCATTACCCATTTTGCGCACAAAGCAACGTTTGCGCGATATGGCCGTTGGCGAACGGCTGCGCGTTCGCGCAACCGATCCTCACGCCATTGTTGATTTTCAGGGGTTTTGTGATGTGACTGAGCACCTTTTAATCAAGCATGAATCGCACGATGGCGTTTTTACCTTTTGGTTAGAAAAAGGCTAGCGCCTGCTACTGCAGGCGCGGGCCAAATCCCAAGCGCGCCATGATTGATTCAGCCACGATAGAGAATCGGCGCTTGAATGAACTCGCAGGATGATAGCTCAGCGCAACCAAGTTCATACGCTCTCGCCGCTCTAGTAACAAATCATCACTTGTACCAAGATCATCGATAAGTCCAAGCTCAGCAGCACGCTCACCGAGCCAATGCTCGCCTGTGGCGACTTTTTCAATATCAAGCTTGGGCCGGTATTTGGTGATATGACTTTTAAATAAGCCATGAACCTCTTCAAGAGACTCACGAAACTTCGCCCGTCCCTCATCGGTGTTTTCTCCAAACACTGTGAGATCACGCTTATGTGCGCCTGCCGTATGCAGCTCAAACTCAATATCGTTACGTTTGAGAAGGCCATGAAAATTTGGCAATTGCCCGACCACGCCAATGGAGCCAATAATGGCAAACGGGGCGGCCACGATGCGATCCGCCACGCAGGCCATTAAATAACCACCACTTGCGGCAACGCGATCAACGGCGATCGTCAAGCGAATGCCTTTCTCCCGCAATCGAGCAAGTTGGCTCGCTGCCAAACCATAACCAGGAACCATACCGCCTGGGCTTTCGAGTCTTAGCAATACCTCATCGTCCCGATGCGCTGTTGCTATAACAGCACTCACCTCTTCACGTAAGGCTTCGGTGGCGCTAGCTCGAAGATCGCCGTCGAAATCGAGAACAAATAAGCGTGGCAAACGGCCTTCGCCGGCGTGACGCTTTTGCGCTCGGCGCTCGCGTAAACGCTGGATAAGCCCAGTTCGCTTTTTATCAACGCCATGTTCGATCCGCTTTGCCATTGATTTATAGCGCTCATTTAGCGGCTCTACATCAAGGCGTTCGCGTCCCCGGCCTTGGCGTTTGCCAACCAACCCGCCCAACATACCGAGCACAATGGCGAAGGCAAACAATAAGGTGAGTACGCGGGCTAAAAAGACGGCGTACTCTTGAATAAACTCCATTCTGATCTCCTTGCTTGAGATTTAAACCGGCAAACCTCAGAGTCTACGCGAGCCCACGCCGTTGGTAAGCATTCGTATGTGTTCATTGAGCAATCAGCCATTTCACTATCAGGGTCAAGCGGTACTAACGTTGCGGCAAATTGATCGCATGAATGGGGTGATCAAAGGCAGTGCTTTCCGCGCCTTTAAGCGCGTAGCTGATACGCTAATTGAAGGTGAGGATTATTTTGTGCTCGCTATGGACGAGCTTAAAACGCGCTCAGCGGATCCCGCATTAAATGCACTGCATGCGGCAATGCTTAGCGCCGATGCGCTTTATCCGAGTAGTCGCGTTGTTGTTTTAATTACACAGACTGCCTATGCGCGTCTGCAGCGCGCTGCTAATCTTTCATCATCATGATGACCCTTATTGAATGGCTGCGGCCCTGGGAGCCTTCAGCGCCTGTCTTTATTGCCTGTGTGCTGGCAATTGGCTTGTATGCGGCCGGTATGATGCGAGGCGCCCGGCCTGGGTTTTGGGCGGCATTAGCATTTTGCCTAGGTGTGGGTTTAATTTACGGCGTAACGCAAACGCATTACGACTATTACTCGCAATACTTATTTTCAGCGCATCGACTACAGCACCTCGCGTTACATCATCTTGGCCCTTTTTTAATTGCGCTATCTATGCCGAGCGCGGTCTTAGCCGCCGGATTGCCGAGCGGAGTGAGACAGTTGCCAGCACGCAATGGATTGGTTGGGTTTTTTAAACTCTTGCGCGGGGTCTATCGTGTTATCCAGCAGCCGGTAATTGCGGCGGTCTTATTTGTCGGGCTCATTTATTTTTGGCTAACCCCATCAATTCACTTTGATGCCATGCTCAGCATTGACCGCTACTGGCTAATGAACTGGACCATGGCATTGGATGGATTGTTGTTTTGGTGGTTAATGTTTGAGCGTGGTGATCAAGGCGCAACTCCCCGATTGACCCCCGGACAGCGAATATTGATATTGGCGCTGATTATGCCGCCACAGATTGCCTTAGGCGCGTACATCACCTTTAGTGGTCAAAATTTATTTGATATCTATGCAGTGTGTGGCCGAGCCTTTCCGATTGATCCAATGCTTGATCAGCAAATCGGGGGACTAATTACTTGGATTCCGGCCTCTATGATGAGTGTCGTCGCTGCGCTGGTTATTTTGGCTTTTCGGTTGGAGAAATCCAATGAGCAAGCTTAAGTCTAGGCCTTGGTTACAACGGATTGGCATGGGGCTGATCGCCCTAATGCTTAGCGCCTGCGGTGGCGGAGATTATCAAACGAAAGGGATTGAGGGGCTGTTGCCGGCGCTTGAATTTGAGTTAATCAGCGAAACCGGTCAAACCCTAAGCGCAAGTGATTTTCGCGGTTCAGCAACCGTTGTGTTTTTCGGCTTTACGAATTGCCCCGATGTCTGCCCAACCGCGATGGCAAGAATTGCCGCCGCAGTTGAAGCGTCAGGCGCTGACGATTTAAACGTATTATTTGTTTCTGTCGACCCCGGCCGCGATACGCCAGCGCGACTTGCGCGTTACACCAATTTTTTTAGTGATCGGGTGACCGGCGCCACAGCAAGCGTTGCCACGTTAAAAGCAATGACAAAGCGCTATCGTGCCACGTTCGGATACGACCGTCCCAATGCGTTTGGTGACTATAACGTCTCACACTCGAGTGCGATGTATGTCTTTGATGCTAAGGGCAACGCTCGGGCTTTGTTTCGACCCGCCGATAGCGTGACGGCGATGGCCAATGACCTTCGCCGCATCACCGAGCGTTAATCCTTAAATAGATCTTTATCCGTCACCGCACCGTAAGAGGCCGAACTGACTAATTTGGCAAATTTGCCCAGCACACCGCGCCGATAATTAGGTGGCCGTGCCTGCCAGCGGGCGCGTCGTTCATTGAGCGCGGCCTCAGTGAGTTGGACGTCGAGGAGGTTTTTATCGGCATCAATCACCACGGTATCACCCTCTTCAACGAGCGCGATATTGCCGCCCACAGCCGCTTCGGGAGCGACGTGGCCAACCACCATGCCGTAGGTACCCCCTGAGAAACGTCCGTCTGTAATCAAGCCAACCGCATCGCCTAATCCACGGCCAATGATCGCCGAGGTTGGGGCAAGCATTTCGCGCATACCCGGGCCGCCTTTTGGCCCCTCGTAACGAATGATTAGTACATCACCGGCTTTGATCTCATCACTGAGAATGGCATCCATGGCCAGTTCCTCAGAGTCAAACACTCGCGCTGGGCCTTCGATACGACGTTTTTTAATACCACTTACTTTTGCCACGGCGCCTTCAGCCGCTAAATTGCCACGTAGAATCGCTAAATGGCCCTCGCTGTACACGGGGTTATTAAAGTCGCGAATAATATCTTGCCCGGCAGGGGCTTTAGCTGGAACATCGGCAAGAAGCGCTTCGATGGTCTGGCCGGTGATTGTCATACAATCTCCATGCAGCAAGCCTTTCGCAAGAAGCATTTTCATAACTTGCGGCGTACCGCCAACATCGTGGAACTCGCTGGTGACATAACGCCCTGAGGGCTTGAGATCACAAATCACTGGCACCTTACGGCGGATACGCTCGACATCATCAATCGAAAATTCCACTTCACAGGCATTCGCAATACCAAGAAAATGTAAAACTGCGTTGGTTGATCCCCCCACCGCCATAATGAGGCTCATGCCATTCTCAAAGGCCTTACGCGTCATAATATCGCGGGGTAGGCGCTGATGATGAATGGCGTCCACCAGCACTTGCGCGGCTTTGGCGGCAAATGTATGCGATTGTTCATCAACGGCAGAGACCGTGCTGGATCCCATGAGACTCATCCCCATGGCTTCAAAGGCACTCGACATCGTGTTGGCGGTGTACATGCCACCACACGATCCGGCGCCTGGGCAGGCATTCATTTCTACGCCTTTCAAATCTTCATCGGAGAGGTTGCCAGCAGCCGCTTCACCCACCGCTTCAAACGCGCTCACGATTGTTAAGTCTTTACCCTGATAATGACCGGGTTTGATCGTACCGCCATAGACAAAAATCGCCGGAATATTGAGTCGGGCAATACCGATCATCGCGCCTGGCATGTTTTTATCGCAGCCGCCGGTGGCTAGTACGCCATCCAGGCTTTGGCCGTTACACACCGTTTCAATGGAATCAGCGATCACCTCACGTGAGACCAAGGAGTATTTCATGCCTTCAGTACCCATGGAGATACCATCGGAAATGGTAATGGTGCCAAAGCTAACAGGCATGGCCCCAGCGGCGCGTAGCGCATCACTCGCGCGCTCTGCTTGCGCACCGATGCCCATATTGCAGGGCGTAATAGTGCTATGTGCGTTGCCAACGCCGACGATGGGTTTTTCGAAATCCTCGTCACGAAAACCCACTGCACGCATCATTGAACGGTTGGGCGTGCGGGCAAGTCCTTCGGTCGTCACGCGACTACGGCGGTTATCGGCCATTTTGTATCCTCGAGCGAGTGGAATAAAAATCTATTCCCGCAAAATACGAAACTAAGCGGCCGCTGGCAATCTTTTCAGGCCTTGGTCATGGCATACTTTCATCGCATGGAGGGGCAGCGATCTCAACAAGGCCGAACAACGCCACGGGCACGCTATCAAGAAGATCTAGCAGGTGAGGATTTTCTTGAAGACGATGCGCAGCAGCATGCGGTCAATGCGCTTGATGATTTGCATCGGCGGATCCTCAATACACCGCCGCCAAAACGTGGGTTGGCGCGATGGTGGGCTGAGCGTCGCGGGCATGTGCAAAAAGCGCCCACCGGATTATATCTCTGGGGTGGTGTGGGTCGGGGTAAGACCTACTTAATGGATTTATTCTACGAGTGCTTGCCTGTCAGCCTACCCAAGCGACGCGTGCATTTTCATCGCTTTATTAAAAGCGCGCATGAACGCCTTAATCAACTGAACCAGCAACCTGACCCGTTGTACGTTATTGCCGAGGAATGGGCGCAGCAGGCCCGAGTGTTGTGCTTTGATGAATTTCTGGTGGGCGATATCGGTGATGCTATGATTTTGTCTGGGCTTTTGCATGGCTTGGATGCCAAAGGCGTCACCCTGGTTGCAACCTCAAACGTACCGCCTAGTGAGCTGTATGCCGATGGCCTGCAGCGACAACGGTTCGAGCCTGCGATCGAGTTATTGGAGGCACGCACAGAGATACTTAATGTTGATGGCGGTGTAGACTATCGGCTGCGCTTACTTAGTCGTGCGCCCATCTATCATGTCCCAAATGATCAAGCGGCAACAGCCGCACTCGCCCAAGCCTTTGATGCACTGTGTCCTGACAGTGATCCGAGACACTCGGTATTGGAGATCAATCATCGCGATATTCCCGTGCGGGGATTGGGAGATGGTGGCCTTTGGTGTGATTTTGATGCGCTATGTGAAGGCCCACGGGGCCAGGAAGACTATATTGAAATCGCTCGCCAGTTTCATACGGTGCTCATCTCTGGCGTTCCCATTATGGATCGCGAGCGAGAGGATGCAGCACGGCGTTTTATTGCCCTAGTTGACGAGTTCTACGATCGAGGTGTCAATCTAATCATCTCTGCAACGGCCCATCCGGACTGGTTGTACCGAGGATTTCGGCAATCGTTTGAGTTTAGGCGCACGGTCTCGCGGCTCCAAGAGATGCAATCTCATGACTATTTAGCGACACCCCATCGGCCCTAAAGTTGTCCCCAAACTCTGTGGATAAGTTTGTGGAAGAAATGTAAAAGAAGCGGTCTAGACGTGATGGGCGCGTGATTTTGATCAGATTGGTGAAATCTTGATCATATTAATTTTTTGTTTAAAAACAATAAGTTATGAATTATCTCGAGCAATCAATGATTTAGCGCCATTACCGCAGATGACACTGTCAAAAGTGTGTGTATAACCGCCTTGTCAAGTGGCTTAGCGCATTAAAGCAGCAACGTGTTGAGCAACTCCGCGCGAGAGCGCATCCAAGTCATATCCGCCCTCAAGCATTGAACAAATATGCCCGCCGCAGCAGTAGTTGGCGACGGCAACAATTTCATCAGTGATCCAAGCAAAGTCATCTTCATGCAACTCAAGGCCGGCTAGAGGATCCTCCGCAGCCGCGTCAAAACCCGCTGAAATAATAATGAGATCGGGATCAAAATCAATTAGCGCAGCGATGGCTTCACCGTGAAATTGTTGCCGATAATCAGCCGAGCCTGTGCCCTCAGGCAGCGGTAGATTCAGAATATTACCCGGCCGATTATCGGCCCGTGTGCCGGTACCTGGAAAAAGTGGATGTTGATGTAGCGAGAGATAAAAAAGCCCCGCTTGCCCGGCAAATTCGCTTTGGGTGCCGTTGCCGTGGTGGACATCAAAATCGACCACTGCTACGCGCTGGTAGCCATGGGTTTTTTGCGCATGATAGGCGGCGATTGCGACATTATTGAATAAACAAAACCCCATGCTCTCATCAGGCTCGGCATGGTGGCCCGGCGGGCGTACGGCACAAAAAACGCGTCGCGCCTGAGCGCTCGCGATGGCATCGATAGCCTGTATGCCTGCCCCCGCAGCCCGCAAAGCCGCTTCGCTCGATGCTGATGACACGACCGTATCGGCATTTAAATAGGCATGCCCGCTGGTCGGTATGGCGGCGAGCACCGCATCAATGTAATCAGCCTCATGGACCCATTCCAATGCGCTCCGGGGGGCCTGTTGCGCTTGATGTCGCTTGAGCGTGGAGAATGCCTCTGTATCTAAAGCGCTAAGAACGGCACTCAGTCGTGCACTGCGCTCAGGATGACCGTCACCGGTGTCATGGGCTAGGCAGGCGGAATGGCTAATTAGCCAAGTCGACATGCAGGCTAACCTCCCGCATGAAAGCTTTGACGGAAGGCGAACTCAAAGGGCCCGCCGCCGGCGTGAGGTCGAATTTCGACCTCAAAAACAAGCGTTTCAGCTTCCGCCACCGGGAAGACGCCAACATAAGAGACCCAATCGTCTTGTTTGACAGCGCGCGCAGGAATTTCGCGAAGGTCATCATTTTCATCACGCGCAAGCACATTAAGTCGGGCCGATACTGCCTTGCCATCGCGCAATACGGTGATCATCACCATGCCGCGAGTTCGGCTGCGTAAAATACCGTATTCCTCTGCCACTGCCTCATTCATGATGCCGGTGGGTAGCGCGCTGTAGTGAATGTCGTAATCACCGAAACGCTGTGATTGCTGCGCAGGGGCAAGTATTGGGATGCACATCAAGACACTGACGATCAATCCAATGGTTAATCGGCGTTGGGTGTTCATTGCACTTCTCCTTTAGGCACGACAAATACGATAAAGAGCAATCTCTCCAAACAAATTCGGCAGCCAACCACCCAATGGCGGGCGCTTTAAATCGTGAGATAGCACGCGACGTTCTAGAATTTGAATGCCCAAGTCATTGCAAAGCACTTCAAAATCTCGAATGGTGCAAAAGTGAATATTGGGCGTTTCGTACCAAGCGTAGGAAAGCGCCTCGCTCATGGGCATGCGCCCGCGAATAGCAATGTGATAGCGCAGTCGATAGTGCGCAAAATTTGGGAAGGTCACGATGCCGGTTTGGCCAACGCGAAGCATCTCGCAAAGAAGCTGATCAGGCCGCTGCACCGCCTGCAGGGTTTGAGTCATGATCACTTTATCGAAAGCGCTATCATCAAAATCCGATAAGCCCTCATTTAAATCACTTTCGATAACATTAATGCCATTCGCAACGCTTTGTGTGATGCCTTCAGGATCAATTTCAAGGCCATAACCGGTTGCATGACGGCTTTCAAATAGATATCGCAGCAGACTACCATCACCACAGCCAAGATCGAGCACGCGCTCGCCCTCACCGACCCAGTCGGCCACCATCTCTAAGTCAGGGCGTAGCGCGTCCATTACACTCCTACCTCATTAGCCACTCGGTTCATGTACGTGGAGAAAACCTCTAAATAACGCGGTACCGGCATTAAAAACGCATCGTGGCCGTGATTAGCGCGAATTTCCGCGTAGTTCACACGCTTGTTGTTATCGAGTAGGGCCCGAACAATCTCATGCGAAGCCGAGGGTGGAAAGCGCCAGTCACTGGTAAACGCTGTCACTAAGAAGGGGGCACGCACAGGCGCGAGTGCTTTTGCCAAATCACCATCGAAGGCACTCGCTGGGTCAAAATAATCTAAAGCCTTGGTCATGAGTAAATAAGTGTTGGCATCAAAGCGGTCGACAAATGACTGGCCTTGGTAGCGGAGATAGCTTTCCACCTCAAACTCAACGTCATAATGAAACCCATAGCTATCCGCTTCACTACGCCGCTCACGGCCAAACTTCTCCCCCATGGCTGCTTCAGATAAGTAGGTGATATGTCCAAGCATGCGCGCTAGCATGAGCCCCGTGCGTGGACGCTCGCCATTGCGCTGATAGCGACCCTCATGAAAAGCCGGATCGGAACGAATGGCCTGACGGGCAACTTCATTAAAGGCAATATTTTGCGCTGAGAGCTTAGCAGCGCCAGCAATCACGATGGCATGACCTATTCGGTCAGGCTCATCAATCGCCCACTGCATGGCTTGCATGCCACCGAGACTGCCGCCAGCCACCGCAGCCCAGCGCTGAATACCAAGATAATCAGCGAGTCGTGCTTGGGTGCGCACCCAATCACGCACTGTAACCATCGGGAAGTCCGCTCCATAAGACTCGCCAGTGTCTGGATTAATGCTGGTTGGCCCGGTTGAGCCATGACATCCGCCTAAGTTATTACTGCAAACGACAAAGAACCGATTGGTATCAAGGGGTTTGCCCGGCCCAATACAGTTCTCCCACCAGCCTGGCTTACCCTTGTCTTCTGAGTAATAGCCTGCTGCATGGTGATTGCCAGACAGCGCATGGCAGACAAGAATTGCATTAGTAGCCTCAGCATTGAGCGTGCCATAAGTCTCGTATGCAAGCGTATAACGACTCAGCGAGCGGCCGCATTCGAGTTGCAGCGACTCAGCAAAATCAGCTTGCGCGGGCGTAACCCAGCCGACGGAATGCTCAGGTCGTGTTGCCGACATGGTTACATCATCAGTCCAGGTGCAATGCGATCGAGTGGTGGCATGACCAACATCTTAACGATCTGAATTGCAATGATGGCGGCTAGCGGTGATAAATCAACGCCACCGAGGTCGGGGAGGACGGCACGCAGTGGGCGCAGAATGGGTTCCGTGAGACTAAGAATTACCGTGGTCGCAGGATTATAGTCATTGGGGCTTACCCAAGAGAGGATGGCCCGCACAACAATGGCAATTAAATAAACATTGAGCAGTAAGCTAATGAGCTCAGCTGGTGTGCGCAGCAACAAGTACTCAATGCGAGGTGTGACACCGGCAATCAACATAAGTAATGCCAGTGCGCCCATTTGTAACAAGATCATGACCACAAGAGCAGATAAATCAATGCCGCCCCAGCCAGGAATTAAGCGGCGAAATGGATGAATAACCGGTTGGGTAATACGGACCAAAAATTGAGACAGTGGGTTAAAGAAATCCGCTCGCGCCCACTGCAGCAGAAAGCGCAGCATGACCGCCATAATATAGAGGCTAAAAAGCGTATCGACTAAAAACGCAAGCGGACTCGCGAGATACCCTGGCCCCATTACTGATCTCCTAGATCGTCGCCTAGCTCAGCGGCACGCCGAGCCCCGGCGCTGATGGCTCGCTGATAGAGTGCTGCCAAATCCCCTGTCTCAAGTTCTGCAATGGCAGCGGCGGTAGTGCCGCCTGGAGAGGTCACACGGCGTCGCAAGCTTGCCGGATCTTCACTGCTCTCCAAGGCCATACGGGCCGCTCCCAATGCCGTTTCTAATGTTAGCAGTCGTGCCGTTTGTTCGCTCAGCCCGAGCGATTCTCCGGCTGCTTGCATGGCTTCCATGGTAAGAAAGAAATAGGCAGGCCCACTACCCGAGAGTGCTGTGACCACATCCATTGATTGCTCATCGGGTAGCCATACCACCATACCGGCTGTACGCAACGTGGTTTCGGCGACATCGCGTTGCTCGGCGTTGGCGACTTCATTGGCGTATAGCGCGGTTGCGCCGGTTTGCACAAGGGCGGGTGTGTTGGGCATGGCGCGAACAATAGCAACCTCATCACCTAGCCAGCTCGCTAAGTCAGCGGCGCGAACACCGGCAGCAATCGAAATACAAAGACTGCCTTGTTCCCGAATTTGCGCGGCGAGATCACGACTAACAGCAGCCATCATGACTGGTTTGACGGCAAAAATAACAGCGTCCGCCCCCCGCGTTGCCGTGGCATTTTCCGCAAATCCTTGCACACCAAAATCAGCAATAAGCTCCTCACGCCGCCCGCTATCGGGCTCTGCTACCCGCAAGGCGGCGGCCGGATGGCCATCAGCAATCAGTCCGCCAATGAGGCTTCGCGCCATATTGCCACCACCGATAAAGGCAATTGTCCTCTCGCTCATGTCTATTTCTCCGGTCGAGGTCCAAAGACCGCTGTACCAATTCGCACTATCGTTGTGCCTTCAGCCACGGCAGCCTCGAGATCGTTAGTCATGCCCATCGACAGGGTATCGAGATCAAGGCCCTGCTCAATGAGTTGCGACTGGCACTCGTGTAGTAAACGAAATGCCTCACGCTGTTGTGCAAAATCATCAACCGCCTCGGGTAGTGTCATCAACCCGCGCAGCTTTAGTTGAGGCAGTTCGGCGACCGCGTGGGCGAGTGCTGGTAGTGCATCAGGGTGAACCCCCGCTTTGCTTGCCTCGGCGCTAACATTCACCTGAATGCAGCACTGAAGCGGCGGAAGTTCAACAGGCCGTTGTTCATTTAAGCGTTGTGCAATCTTCAATCGATCGACCGCGTGCACCCAATCAAACGACTCGGCGGCAGGCCGGGTTTTATTGGATTGCAATGCGCCCACAAAATGCCATTCCAAATCGAGATTTGCTAGCGCTTCACGCTTATCGATGGCCTCTTGTAGATAGTTCTCGCCAAAAGCGCGTTGGCCGTGCTCGGCAGCAAGCCGAATGGCAGCGATGGGTTGGCGTTTGCTCACCGCGAGCAGTTCGACGCTGCCAGCCGGCCGATGGAAACGTTGTTCGGCCTCACGGATACGCGATTTAACGGCGGCCAAGCGGGCCGCAACATCGATGATTGCGCTGGTACTCATTGCTGGGATGATACGGCGGGAGGGTAAGCGGCGTCGAATATCGAGGAATGATCATCAAGCACTGGGCGGTAATTCAATGCCGGTAAAATGCCCCAAGTCAGCAGCGAGTCCGCGTTTTAGTGCCTCTAATTGGCCCCATGGCGTTAGCGCGACAAGGTGAACGCTCGCGCGCTGAGTTGGACTAAGTTCACAGAGGTATCGGCCGAGGAGCATGGCCGGTGTTCCCTCAAAAACACCGGGCCGCTCTTGGCTGAGCGCAATGCGTGAGGCAATTCCGTGTTGCTCAAGCGGGCTCGCGCCGGCAATTGCGCATTGAGCGAGTTCGGCAATATAAAAACGCGATGGGGCAAGTCGCGCGGGCACCCCGTACTGACCGCCGAGTATCACTAACTGAATGGGACCTGAATGGCGTTCCGCTAGCGCCATAGCAGGTGCAATCCCGCTATCTTCACCGAGCAGAATGAGCCGAGCGGTTGTTTCCAAGCGAATCGGCTCGCCATGCGGGCCCTCAATATCGATGGATTGCCCAGGCAATAGCTGCTGGTCTAATTGCGCACCCGGAATAATCCCTGCCACCCAACCTTCTGTGGCATCGCTATCACGAATGGGTAGACACACCCGGTGGCCGGCCAACGTTAGCCAGAGCCATTGACCAATCCCGGGTGCCGGGAATGTGTGCCAATGCAGGCGAATGAGCCACCAGTCATCACTGACGGCCACGGCGTCAATTAACCGCGCCTGTGGCATTACTGGGTGGTTTGATGAACCCATCGCCCGGCCACCAGAGTGTGGCGGACACGAGTGCTAAATTCCCAACCGATGAAGGGCGAATTGAGGCCGCGACTTTTCAGTGTCTCTGCGTGACAAAACCATGGGTCATTCGGGTCTATCACCGCAATATCGGCCGGCGCGCCTTCCGCGAGCTGACCGCTGTCTAGACCCAACAGTTGTGCCGGTGCAATGGTTACTGTGGCGAGCGCATTTTGTAGCGAAAGCACTTCGTCTTCTACCAATCGCAAAATAAGCGCTAACAACGTATCTACACCAGAAGCGCCAGCATCTGTGCTGGCAAATGGTCCATCTTTCGCATCCGCGTCATGGGGTTGGTGATCAGAGCAAATAATCTTAATAACGCCGTCTTTAACCGCCTCTCGAAGTGCTTGACGATCGATGATATCGCGCAGTGGTGGGCTTAAATGGAAGCGAGGGTCGTAATCCATGGCGTCTTGATCAGTAAGAAAAAGTTGATGTATGGCCACATCAGCACTGAGATTTTTTTGCTCGTTGAGCGCTGCACGGAGTAACTGAATGCCCTCGGCGCTCGATAATCGGCCAAAATGTACGCGCGCCTCAGTGGCACGGCTGACGGCAAGCTGACGGCCTAAGCCCGCAGTTTCAGCGGCGACAGGAATACCAGGTAGACCAAGCCGAGTGGCTGTCGGGCCTTCATGGAGACAGCCCGCCGCTAAATGACGATCGAGGGGTGTAAGCAGGCTTGGCAGAGCAAAGGTGCTGGCATATTCAAGCGCGCGGCGCAGGACGAGCGAGTTATTAATGGGATGCCCGCCATCACTCATAGCCGGACAACCCGCTGCCCCCATCGCGGCCATACCGGAGAGTGTCTCGCCGGCCAAATCACGGGTAAGCGCACCAAGCGGCACGACCTGCGCGCCTTGAGCGGCGTCTGCACGATGCCGTACCCAATCAACAACCGATGGCGAGTCCATCACGGGATCTGTGTTGGGGGGCATAACTAAAGTGGTAATGCCGCCGGCGGCGGCTGCACGAGCTTCACTACCAATATCAGCCTTGCGTGTGGCGCCTGGCTCGCGTAGATGAGCGGCGAGGTCGATTAGCCCAGGAATCACCCAATGTCCGCTCGCTTTGAGTGTTGTCTCAGGGGTGAAATCAGCAATCGCTCCACCTAGTCGCACAATACGACCATCGGCGATTGCTACATCGCCGATCGTGTCTAACCCACTCGCTGGATCAAGCAGACGAGCATTCTGAATTAAAATACGACTCACGCGCCCTCCCGCGCCTGCTCCGGCGCCACGCCTAGGACCATGGTCATTACCGCCATACGCACAGCAATCCCGTTTGTTACCTGATCAAGAATGACAGAGCGCGGTCCATCGGCCAATGCGGAGTCAATTTCAACGCCCCGATTAATGGGCCCTGGGTGCATCACAATTGCCTCCGGGTGAGCGCCCTGAAGACGCGCCTCGGTTAGCCCATAGTGACGGAAAAACTCTGACTCTCCCGCAAGCAATGCGCCTTGCATGCGCTCACGCTGCAGCCGCAGGGCAATGACAACGTCGACATCGCGCAGCCCGGCACTCAAGTCGGTGTAGACGTGGACACCAAGACTTTCAATATCCCTGGGCAGTAACGTGTTGGGCGCAATCACGCGAACCTCGCCGGCGCCAAGACCATTAAACGCGTGGATTTGTGAGCGTGCGACCCGAGAGTGACAAATATCGCCGACAATGGCGATTCGTAGCGGCTCAAACTCGCCTTTATGG
This sequence comes from Spiribacter sp., assembly GCA_031581365.1. Lineage (GTDB taxonomy): Bacteria > Pseudomonadota > Gammaproteobacteria > Nitrococcales > Nitrococcaceae > Spiribacter. Next base: position 159,739 of record JAVLBI010000002.1, read on the forward strand.
CGTCGAATGGTAAAGGCATCAAGCATGGCCTGTGTTGGGTGGGCGTGCCAGCCGTCGCCGGCATTCAGAACGGCGACGCCGGGATCAACATGGCGGGCAAAATAGTCTGCCGCGCCACTTTCTGCATGACGAATAACGAACATATCCGCTTGCATCGCCTGCAGATTACGCAGCATATCGAGCAAGCTTTCACCTTTTATTGTCGCGGTATCGACGCCTACATTAAGGACATCGGCAGAGAGCCTTTTGGCGGCCAGCTCAAAGGTGGTTCGGGTGCGCGTGCTGGATTCGAAGAATAGGTTGATAATCGTGCGTCCTCGCAGCAATGGGACGCTTTTTACTGACTTGCCGATTACATCCGAGAACGACTCTGCCGTATCGAGAATGCGCTTGAGGAGTTGCGGTTCGAGTCCTTCGGTGGTGAGGAAATGCCGTAATTGGCCTTGTGAGTCGATCTGAACACTCATGAGCGGGCCTCCTCGATCACCAAATGCAGGGGGTCTGGGCCGCGGAGTTTGACGCGCTGACGCGGAGGCAAGTCAATATGATGAGCGGCAATGTCAGCCTGAATGGGCAGATCACGGCCTGGGCGCTCTAATAATACGGCGAGGCGAACGCCAGCGGGTCGTCCGTAATCAAAAATTTCATTGAGTGCCGCGCGAATAGTCCGTCCGGTATACAGAATGTCATCGACAAGAATAATCACTTGCCCATCAATATTGATGGGCATTCGGGTCGGTCGAACGTCAGCCTGCATGCCGCCAAGGGCTAAATCATCACGGTAAAAGGCAATATCGAGTGTGCCCGGCTCCGCGCTCAGTGCGAGTCTTTGTTGAAGCGCACGAGCAAGCCATGCGCCACCCTGATGGATGCCAACCAAGGCACAGCGCTCGCTGCCCTCTGCATCAATCATTGCAGCAACCTCAGTGGCTAAGGTCTCAAGGAGCGGTTCAATATCCGGTAGGGCATTACTCACTATGTCTGCTCGCTCATCCAAGTCATTAGAATAATACTCGCTGCTTCAGCGTCGAGCACGTTAGATCGGCTGCCACGAGCGCGCAAGGCTTCAGCAGCCGCTACGCTAGAGAGACGCTCATCAATGCGATGGACACTCAGTGTCGTTCGGCGGGCGAGTTCGCCGGCAAAGCGCTCCGCAATCTGCGTGCTTGGTGAGGCGCTGCCATCATCATGACGTGGAATGCCCACGACCGCTGCCTTGGGCTGCCATTCGGTGATTAGCGCCTCGAGTTCGTCCCAATCGGGGTTGCCGTGGCGGCATGCCAGAACCCGCAGCGCCTGGGCTTGCCCGGTAATGGTTTGGCCAACCGCAATTCCCAACCGCTTGGCGCCGGCATCAAAGCCTAAATACGTCACGCTGCTTTCGCTCATTAATCTGCAGTATCCGTGAGTGCCCGAGGCACGACAAGTCAGTCACCGAATGACCAAGCACGGGTGATCACCAATGCGTCATGCCCGGCTAACACGGCAGCGGGCACGGATGGGTAGGGAGCGGCGGCTAGCGCGAGGTTTCGAGCGGCTTGTTGGAGACGTGGATCATCGCTACCGCGCAAAACTTGGGTGGCAAGTACGCTACCCTTCTGATCGACGCTAACGGCCATAACAACCACGCCGGTAATGTCTTGACGCAAAAGTGCATCAGGGTAAGCCTGATTGCCCAGGCGCTCAGCATGTACGATCCAGTCACGCAGATAACGCGCAGCGGGCGCATCCTCAGTATTGCCGTCAATGTAGCGCGGTTGCGATTGTGCCGGGTTGTTCGGCTTGGTTGAGGTAATCGCCTGATTTGCACGGGTCAAAGAAAGCGTTGCTTGCGAGGGCGGGCTTGCGGTTGTTTTAAGGGCCAGCGCGACATCGATAGCCGGTGGTTTTGGGGCGAGTGCCCCCGGTCCTAAAGGGCCTAAAAGCAAAATTAAATGGATGACGGCCGAGATCAATACGCTCATAAGAAGACGGTCGCGAACACGTGCAGAGTCTGGCATGCCTAATTTAATGCGCACGCTCGAGACGTTGCTCAATGACGTCTAATAGATCACCGGCAATATTGGTGCCTTGTTGGTTATCAATCTCACGCACGCAGGTTGGGCTTGTGACATTAATTTCCGTTAAGTAGCCACCAATCACATCAAGACCAGCAAAAAAAATGCCGTTTTCCGCAAGTAATGGGCGCACTTGCTCAACAATCCAGTGTTCACGTTCGGTCAGTGGCGAAGCAACTCCACGGCCACCCGCCGCTAAGTTTCCTCGACTCTCGCCAGCAGCAGGCAGGCGCGCGAGCGCAAACGATGCCGGTTGACCATCAATAACTAAGATTCGTCGATCGCCCTCACTTATCTCAGGTAAATAGCGCTGCGCCATAACATAACGCGTGCCACGCTCAGAGAGCTGCTCAATAATAACGCTGGTATTGGGGTCACCCGCTTGGACAACAAAAATGGCCTCACCGCCCATGCCATGAAGCGGTTTGAGCACGACTTGGTTTTGCGCATGAATGAAAGCCTTCAACGCATCCGCTTGCATTTCTACAGCTGTTGGCGTGCAGCAGTGTGGAAACTGAGCGATGGAGAGCTTCTCCTGGACATCGCGTAGTCCCTTGGGTCGATTAACAACGAGCACGCCGGCGCGCTCGGCAATTTCAAGGATGTGCGTTGCATAGACATAGGCGCTATCAACCGGCGGGTCCTTTCGCATCAGAATGACATCAAGGCTCTCCAGTGCCTGTTCATTCGGTTCGCCTAAGCTAAACCAATCGCTGTTATCGTCGCGGACCTCAACACGAGCGCTATTGCCGTAGGCAATTCCTTCACGCAGGGATAAATCGGCAAGCGTGAGATATTCAATTTCCCAGCCTCGGCGTTGCACCTCAAGCAGCAGTGCCAAGGTCGTATCTTTATAGGGGGTAATAGCCTCGATCGGATCCATTACAACGCCAAGGCGATAGGCCATGGAAATACTCCATTACAGATGAACGAGCGCCTAGTGTAGCGGACACCGGGCAATGAATGCTTAGCGCAAATCGCCGATGCTAGCCTGAATCACCGCGAGTGCCGCTACCGGCGCGGTGTCGCTCCTCAGTACACGCGGGCCTAAGCGAATTCGTTGCCAGCCTAAATCCGCGACACGGGTAATCTCTTCCGGGGCAAGGCCACCCTCTGGTCCAATGAGTGTTGCGATTGCATGCGTTGCTTTTAACTCCGTGATTGCCCGATCACCATCGGTATCAAAAATAACGCCTAGCGGGTGATCAATGCTGGTTAGAGCGTTTTCTAGCGAGCACGGCATGGCGACTTCGGGCACCTGATTACGTCCGCATTGCTCACAAGCAGCAATGGCAATGGCTTGCCAGTGACGCTGTTTTTTTGCCCAGCGCTCAGCATCAAGTTTAACGACGCAGCGTGATGTTGTGACCGGAATAATTTTCGCGACGCCCAACTCAGTGGCTTTTTGGATGGAATAGTCCATTCGCTCACCCTTGCTAATGCCTTGTAGCAAGGTAACGGCAACCGGGGATTCCACCTCGCGTGGACGATGCGCCTCAATGCGCACTTCGGCATGACGCCGATCGAGGGTGAGCAACGTTGCTTGGTATTCACCGCCGTTGCCATCAAAGAGCACAAGCCCCTCGCCGCTACGCAGTCGACGGGCTTGTAGATGTTGAACCGCCGGACTGGGGAGGCGCATTACCTCCCCAGTCGACGGGATGCCTGTGACATACAGGCGAGTGGCTAGCTCAGTAGCGATAGTGCTCGGGCTTAAAGGGGCCTTCGACGGGCACACCAATATAATCTGCCTGAGTATCAGCGAGCTGAGTGAGCGTTGCACCAATCTTCTCTAGATGCAGTCGAGCGACTTCCTCATCGAGATGTTTTGGCAGGATGTAGACCTCGTGGCCGTACTCACCTTTGTTATTGAATAGCTCCATCTGCGCCAATACCTGATTGGTAAAGCTCGCGGACATAACAAAGCTCGGATGACCCGTTGCGCAGCCTAAGTTCACCAGTCGCCCCTCAGCCAACAAGATAATTTTCTTGCCGTCCGGGAACGTAATATGGTCAACCTGAGGTTTAATATTTTCCCACTGATATTGACGTAGGCTTGCGACATCGATTTCGTTATCGAAATGGCCGATATTGCAGACAATAGCCTCATTCTTCATCGCTGCCATATGATCATGGTTGATGACTTGGTAGTTGCCGGTCGCACTCACAAAAATGTCGGCCTGACTCGCGGCATCATCCATGCTGACGACACGATAGCCTTCCATCGCAGCTTGGAGGGCACAGATCGGATCGATCTCGGTTACCCAAACGCTTGCCCCCAATGCCTTTAAGCTCTGAGCGCAACCCTTACCAACATCGCCATAGCCAGCGATCACTGCGATTTTGCCCGCGATCATCACATCGGTGGCACGCTTGATGCCATCAACCAATGATTCACGGCAACCATAGAGGTTATCGAACTTGGTCTTGGTGACCGAATCGTTCACGTTAATGGCTGGGAATGGAAGCTCACCGGTTTGCTGCATCTCATAGAGACGCTTCACACCGGTTGTGGTCTCCTCAGTGACCCCTTGAATGGCGGCCTGAGTGCGAGCGTAGAACCCGGGGTTTTCCTGCAGACGACGGCGAATAGCGGCGAATAATGCACGCTCCTCATCACTGCCGGGGTTATCCAGTACCGACGGGTCTTTTTCTGCCTTGGTACCCAACGTAACGGCCATGGTGGCGTCACCGCCATCATCAAGAATCATATTGGGGGTGCCATCCGGCCATTCCAATACACGATGCGTAAACTCCCAATACTCATCCAGCGTTTCGCCTTTAAACGCAAAAACCGGCGTTCCGGCCTCGGCGATGGCAGCGGCGGCATGATCTTGGGTGGAATAGATATTGCAGCTTGCCCAGCGCACTTCGGCGCCGAGTGCCTGCAATGTCTCAATGAGTACCGCTGTTTGAATCGTCATATGCAACGATCCCGCTACGCGTGCACCCTTGAGTGGTTGGCTGCCGGCATACTTCTCGCGCAAGGCGACCAAGCCGGGCATTTCAGTTTCAGCGATGTCAATTTCACGTCGACCCCAAGGGGCCAAGCTGGCATCAGCAATTATCGATCCGGAAAGCTTCGTTTCAACGACAGCGTTCATGGTTCACTCCATGTGTTGCAGTCGAGCGCCGTTGTTACTTGAGCCTAGGTGTCGAGCCTCCCCTTATCGCATGACACGATGCGGGTGCAGCGCTCCTCGCCACCCGGGCGGGTATTCTTACTTACAGGCCGGCGGCGCTCTGTAAGGCCTCCGCTTTATCGGTTTGCTCCCATGTGAAGGTAACTTCTTCACGGCCAAAATGCCCGTAACTGGCCGTTGGCTGATAGATGGGACGCACCAAATCAAGCATTTTTAAAATGCCATACGGGCGTAGATCAAAATGCTCACGCACCAGTTCCACTAAACGCTCCTCAGAAATCCGTCCCGTGCCAAACGTTTCTACAAAAATTGAGGTGGGTTCGGCAACCCCAATCGCGTAGGCAACTTGAATTTCGCATTTATCGGCAAGACCAGCGGCTACGATATTCTTAGCAACGTAACGGCAAGCATAAGCAGCAGAACGATCGACTTTTGATGGATCTTTTCCAGAAAATGCGCCGCCACCGTGACGCGACATGCCACCATAGGTGTCAACGATAATTTTACGCCCGGTTAGACCGCAGTCCCCAACGGGGCCACCAATCACAAACTTGCCCGTTGGGTTGATGAAAAATCGCGTACGCTCAGTGATCCACGCTTTAGGAATGACCGGACGAATCACCTCTTCCATAATGGCTTCTTTGATATCGGCCTGCGAGACGCTCTCGTCATGCTGGCTCGAGAGCACAATCGTATCAATGGCAACTGGTTTGCCATTCTCATATACAAAGCCGACTTGCGACTTAGCATCAGGGCGCAGCCATGGCAACACACCGCGATGGCGTATTTCGCTATGGCGCTTGACCAATCGATGCGCGTAAGTAATCGGTGCAGGCATGAGCACGTCGGTTTCGCGGCAGGCATAGCCAAACATCATGCCTTGGTCGCCGGCGCCTTGTGCTTCTGGATCCTTGCGATCGACCCCCTGATTAATGTCAGGACTTTGTTTGCCGATTGCGTTTAAAACGGCACAGGTCGCCCCATCAAAGCCAACCTCAGCGCTGTTATAGCCAATATCCGAGATGGTCCGACGCGTTAAATCCTCCAAATCAATCCATGCCGATGTGGTAACTTCACCGGCCACAATGACCATGCCGGTTTTTACCATCGTCTCGCAGGCGACGCGCGCATTCGGATCATCCGCAATGATGGCATCCAAAACGGCGTCTGAAATTTGGTCAGCCACCTTGTCCGGATGGCCTTCCGATACCGATTCGGAGGTAAAAAGATACTGCTTACCCATCGTTTCGTGGGAACTCCCTGTCACGGCGGAAAATATGCACCTAGTGTACTTTGGTTGCCTGCGTGCGGGAAGTTCTGGACAATTACGCCTTTCTAATGCGCCGCAAAGGCCCGCCGGAGACTCACGCTGATGTCCACTCGTCGCCACCTCGCCAATGCAATTCGTGCTTTATCAATGGACGCCGTCCAACGTGCTAATTCAGGCCATCCTGGAGCGCCGATGGGAATGGCTGACATTGCTGAAGTGCTTTGGAATGACTTTTTAAGCCACAACCCCGCTAACCCACAATGGCCAAATCGAGATCGTTTTGTACTCTCGAACGGACATGGGTCGATGCTGATTTACTCACTGCTGCATTTGAGTGGCTACGACCTACCGCTAAGTGCACTTAAAAATTTTCGCCAATTGGATTCCGGCACGCCGGGACATCCAGAAGTGGGTGATACCCCCGGCGTGGAGACAACGACCGGGCCGCTCGGTCAAGGCATTGCTAACGCGGTGGGTATGGCCTTAGCTGAGCGAACGTTGGCAGCGCAATTCAACCGTCCTGATCATACCCTCGTCGATCATCACACCTACTGTTTTCTGGGCGATGGCTGTCTGATGGAGGGCGTCTCCCACGAGGCCTGTTCACTGGCCGGCACACTCGGCCTTGGCAAACTGATTGGCATTTACGATAACAACGGTATTTCGATTGATGGCCAAGTTAGCGGCTGGTTTACCGATGATACCCCCGCGCGCTTTCGTGCCTATGGCTGGCATGTCATCGAAGCGGTCGATGGGCATGATGCCGAGGCAGTGCGAGCTGCGATTGAGGCCGCTCAAGCCATTACCGAGCGGCCATCGCTTATTTGTGCCAAAACCACCATTGGGTTTGGTGCACCAACAATGTCTGGCACGCATGGCGTGCATGGTGCGCCACTTGGAGATGATGAAATTCAAGCGGCCCGGGAGTTTTTGGGCTGGTCGTATGAGCCGTTTGAAATTCCTGATGAAATTTATGCGGGTTGGGATGCGCGTGATCAGGGTGCGGCGAGGGAGGCCAGCTGGCAGGCGGCATTTGAGAAATATCGGCAGGCTTACCCTGCGCTTGCGGCCGATTTTGAGCGACGAATGGCCGGTGATTTGCCCGCGACGTTTGCTAAAGAGGCCAAAGCGTTTATTGAGCGGGCACAGGCCGAAGGCAAGGTGGATGCGAGTCGTAAACACTCCCAAGCCGCACTGAATGGCTACGGGCCTCATCTCCCTGAGTTAGTCGGTGGGTCCGCTGATTTAACGGGCTCGAATAATACCTGGTGGGATGGTTGCACCATGGCCGCTGGAGATAATCCCGGGGGTAATTATCTCTCTTATGGTGTGCGTGAGTTTGGGATGACCGCCATTATGAACGGCATCGCCCTTCATGGCGGGCTTATCCCTTATGCCGGCACTTTTTTGGTGTTTTCCGATTACGCCCGCAATGCGGTTCGCATGGCCGCTTTAATGCGCCTGCGCAGTATTTTGGTCTACACCCATGATTCGATCGGACTTGGCGAGGATGGCCCTACTCATCAGCCCATCGAGCAATTACCAAGCCTTCGCTTAATCCCCAATCTTGATGTCTGGCGGCCCTGTGATGTCACCGAAACCGCTGTGGCATGGCAAGCCGCATTAGCGCGTCGTGATGGGCCAACGGCTCTGGCTTTATCGCGACAAAAGCTCGCCCATCAGCCGCGCACTGATGAGCAAGTTCAAGCGATTGCTAAGGGTGGCTATGTTCTGCGTGATTCAGCGACAGAGCCACAAGGGATTATTATGGCCAGTGGTTCGGAAGTGGAAATGGCCGTTGCAGCGGCAGAGCGCCTAGAGGCCAACGGTTTTTCTGTCCGCGTTGTCTCAATGCCTTGCATCGAGCGTTTTTTAGCGCAGTCTAAGGCCTACCGAAATGGTGTGCTGCCCGACTCTGTTAGGGCCCGAGTGGCGGTCGAGGCCGCTTTGCCGACTAGCTGGCAAGCGCTGGTGGGTGCAACGGGCACCTTAGTGGGGTTAGACGACTTTGGCGCCTCAGCACCGGCCGAGACCGTTTATAAGCACATGGGGTTAACCACGGATGCAGTGGTGAGTGCCCTTAAATCGCAGCTGGGTAGCTAGCGTTCATCCACTGCTCACCGGCGATGATCAATGACGATGATCGCAAGAACTAGGAGATAGAACACATGACGATTAAGGTTGGAATTAATGGTTATGGCCGTATTGGCCGTAATGTGCTGCGCGCCCTGTATGAGGCCGGACGCAGCGATGAGATTCGGGTGGTCGCGATTAACGACCTTGGTGATGCCGAGACGAATGCTCACTTAACCCGCGTGGATACTGCTCATGGACGATTCCCCGGTACCGTGGAAGTTCGTGACGGTGATCTTCTCGTCAACGGCGATCAGATTAAAGTCATTGCTGAGCGTGATCCGAGCAAACTGCCATGGGGCGAGTTGGGTGTTGATGTGGTTATGGAATGCACCGGGCTATTCGCTAGCAAAGAGAAAGCCTCCGCACACCTAGCAGGCGGGGCGAAAAAAGTCCTAATCTCCGCGCCAGCCGGTAAAGATGTCGATGCCTCGGTTGTCTATGGTGTCAACCACGATGTCCTGCGTGCTGATCACAAAATTGTCTCGAACGCATCCTGCACAACAAATTGTTTAGCGCCGGTGGTCAAGCCGCTCAACGATACGGTGGGTATTGAGCAGGGTTTAATGACCACCATCCATGCCTATACCAACGATCAAGTGCTAACGGATGTTTATCACTCCGATTTGCGTCGGGCACGGAGTGCGACTATGTCGCAAATACCGACCAAAACCGGCGCAGCAGCCATGGTCGGATTGGTCCTCCCGGCACTTGATGGCCGTCTCGATGGTTATGCCATGCGGGTGCCAACCATCAACGTCTCCAGCATCGATCTGACGTTTATCGCCTCACGTGACACATCGGTTGATGAAATAAACGGTGTATTGAAAAAGGCGGCTGGCGGCGATCTCAAGGGCGTTCTTGCGTATAGCGATGGCCCCTATGTATCGGTTGATTTTAATCATGATCCGCACTCATCCACGTTTGATGCCACGCTCACGAAGGTCTCGGGCCGGTTAGTTAAAGCCTGTGCTTGGTATGACAACGAGTGGGGCTTTTCAAACCGCATGCTCGATACGACGGTGGCCATGATGCAGGCTAAGTAATGGCGGTGAAGACGCTGGATGATGTGAGCCTTGAGGGCCAGCGTGTCCTAGTCCGTGAGGATTTAAATGTTCCGCTAAACAATGGCCAGGTGAGTGATGACTCGCGCATCCGGGCTGCACTGCCAACCCTCAAACGGTTACTGGCTGGGAATGCTCGAGTGATGGTGATGAGTCATTTAGGTCGGCCCAAAGCTGGTGAATTTGACGCTAAGGCGTCACTAGCGCCTGTCGCAGCCCGGCTAGGGGAATTACTTGGCTGTGAAGTGCCAGTGGTACGGCATTGGCTTGATGGCGAAATCGCGCCCGCTGCCGGTCAGTTAGTCGTTTGCGAAAATGTTCGCTTTAACCGCGGCGAGACGGCGAACGATGAGGCACTATCCCGCCGGATGGCTGGCTTATGCGATCTATTTGTTATGGATGCGTTTGGTACAGCCCATCGCGCTCAAGCCTCAACGCATGGGGTCGCGCGCTTTGCCCCTTATGCGGTCGCTGGGCCGCTGTTGGCAGCAGAGCTTGCCGCATTGGGCAAGGCACTACAATCACCGGCACGGCCGTTAGTCGCCATTATCGGTGGATCCAAAGTGTCCACGAAATTAACGCTGCTCGAGGCGCTGACGGATCAGGTCGATCAGCTCATTGTGGGTGGCGGTATTGCCAATACGTTTATCGCTGCCGCTGGCTATCGGGTAGGCCGCTCGCTCATAGAAGCGGATTTGATCGGGACCGCGAGCGCACTCATTGATAAGGCGAAGGCTGCCGGAAGCGAGATCCCGATCCCAGAAGATGTCATTGTCGCCGCCGAGTTAAGCCCTGAGGCAACCGCTGAGGTGCGAGCGGTGGATGAAGTGGCCGATAATGAAATGATTCTTGATGTTGGCCCTAAAACAGCGGCGGCGTACGCACAACGTCTTCGGCAAGCGGGTACCATTGTGTGGAATGGCCCCGTTGGGGTGTTTGAAATTGATGCCTTTAGCCAGGGCACCGAGGCATTGGCTAAAGCCATTGCGGAGAGCCCGGCGTTTTCGATTGCTGGCGGTGGTGACACGTTGGCCGCCGTGGCGCAGTACGGAGTCGCTGACCAAATTTCTTATATCTCGACCGGCGGCGGTGCGTTCCTTGAGTTTCTCGAAGGTCGTGAGCTGCCCGCTGTCGCGATCTTAGATCAATAAAAGGACAACCGAATGACGCGCCAGACAAAAATCGTCGCCACCCTGGGCCCAGCAACCACCAGCTCTCAAGCGCTGCATAACATTGTCGCGGCAGGGGTTGATGTCGTGCGTATGAACCTCTCCCATGGCGATCACGATGAGCACCGTAGCCGCGCCACAGCGCTGCGGGAGGCAGCGATGAATGCCGGCCGCGTGGTTGGCATGCTGTGTGATTTGCAGGGTCCGAAGATCCGAGTAGACCGTTTTAAAAATGCCTCGGTTGACCTGCAAGAAGGGGCAAAGTTTTTTCTTGACCCGGCATTAGAAGGGGGCGCCGGCACGGCGGAGGGAGTTGGTGTTGCTTACACCGGCTTGCCGGATGATGTGGCCGCGGGTGATGTATTGTTGCTTGCGGATGGCTTGATTCGACTTGAAGTAGAAAGCATTGATGGAACGCGGATACATACCCGTGTACTCAATGGCGGCACACTGTCTGATCGTAAGGGGATTAATCGATTAGGGGGTGGTCTTTCTGTGCGTGCGCTGACCGATAAAGATCGTATTGATATAAAGCTCGCCGCTGAGTTTCAAGCGGATTATGTGGCGGTGTCATTTCCGCGAGACGGCGCCGATATTGACGAGGCGCGTGACCTTCTGCGCGCTGCCGGTGGGCATGGTGGCATCGTTGCAAAGATTGAACGCCATGAGGCCGTCGATGCCCTCGATGAAATCATGGAAGCAGCCGATGCGGTAATGATCGCCCGAGGTGATTTAGCCGTCGAAATTGGTGATGCGGAATTGCCTGGGGTCCAAAAGCGCATTATGCGAATGGCCCGCGAGCGTGACTGTGTGGTGATTACCGCAACGCAAATGATGCAATCAATGGTTGATAATCCCATGCCGACGCGGGCTGAGGTGCTGGATGTCGCCAATGCCGTCCTTGATGGAACCGATGCGGTCATGTTGTCTGAAGAAACCGCTGTGGGGCAGTATCCGGCAGAAACAATTGCCTCGATGGCGCGCGTCTGTGTTGGTGCCGAGGCCTATGCTGACGAATCCCGGCTGAGTGCGGGTATTGATCGCGATCCGCATTTTGAGCGGGTTGATGAAGCGATCGCTAAGACAGCCATTACCGCAGCGAATAGCCTGGGCGTTAAGGCGATTGCGGCGATGACTGAATCGGGTGCGACCGCAATGTGGATGTCACGCATTGGAACCGACATTCCTATCTATGCCCTCTCTGAGCAGCCCCGTACGCTGACTAAAGTCACCCTCTACCGCGGTGTTCATCCGATGCGCTTCGATCCGACCATGCGTGAGCATGAGGCTGTCAATCGTGAAGCGGTTGCTGAGCTTAAACAACGTTCTGCGGTTAGTGCTGAAGATTATGTTCTCATTACCAAAGGCGATCTGGCCGGTGTTCGCGGTGGCACCAATGCAATGAAGGTCGTGAAAGTCAGCGAAATTCTCTAGCGATTAACGCCGAGGCGTTCTCCCGCTTCACGATATTTCGCCGCCGTTTGTTGAATAATCTCCTCTGGCAGTCGTGGCGCCGGGGCGACTTTGTCCCAGTCGAGCGTTTCTAAATAATCACGAACAAATTGTTTATCAAAGCTCGGTGGCGAGCTGCCAGGCTGATAGTGTTCTGCAGGCCAAAAACGGCTCGAATCAGGGGTAAGCGCCTCATCAATCCAAACCAAATTGCCCGCTGTATCGAGGCCAAATTCAAACTTGGTATCAGCAATGATAATGCCTTGTTGACGGGCATAGGCAGCGGCTTGGGTGTAGAGCGATAAAGTCAACTCACGCAACTCACCCGCCAGATTGGCACCAAGCTCAGCGACAACCGCTGTGTAGTCGATATTTTCATCATGACCACCCGCATTCGCCTTGGTGGATGGGGTAAATAGCGGTGCTGGCAGTTGCTCAGCCTGCATCAGCCCGGAAGGTAGCTCAATGCCGCAGAGCTGACCGCTTCTTTGATAGTCCTTCCAACCCGACCCAATGAGGTAGCCACGAGCAATCGCCTCAAAATTTAGAGGTTTAACGCGTTTAACCAACACAGCCCGCCCGCTGACCTGCTCGCGCTCTTCACGATCATCGAGCACCGCCTCAACAGGAAGGTTGAGACATTGATTGGTGACGCCTGTGCCAAGCCGATCAAACCAAAAGTTCGATACTTGGGTAAGCACCGCGCCTTTGCCCGGAATGGGATCATCAAACACCACATCAAAGGCGGATAGTCGATCCGTCGTAACAACGAGCAACATCTCCTCGTCAACGCCATAAACATCACGTACTTTACCGCGTTGAATAAGCGGTAAACTACTGATTTCACTCTGATAAAGACGCTCCGGGGTCACGCTTATGCTCCTTGTTAAACCAACCCATGAGAGCTATAGAATAGCACCCGTGTCGGGCTTTTCTGGGCGTATCCGTTAGGCGGGTTTTTTAATTTGCGCAAACGCCGCTAAAGCGGCTTGACGACTTTCTTTTAGATCAACCATCGGCCGTGGGTAATCGATGCCTAGAGTCACCCCGGCCTCGCTAAGTGCGCTTGCGGGTGCATCCCACGGGGCATGTCGATGTTGAGCGGGTAATCCAGCAAGTTCCGGCACCCAATACCCCACATAGGTTGCCTGTGCATCAAAGCGTTCACCTTGGCGAACTGGATTGAATACCCGGAAATACGGCGCTGCATCGGCACCACTGCCAGCGACCCATTGCCAGCCAAGGCTGTTACTGGCCATATCGGCATCGATGAGTGTGTCCCAGAACCAGCGCTCGCCAGCCTGCCAGGGCAGACGTAAATTCTTGACCAAAAATGAGCCAACCACCATGCGCACGCGATTATGCATCCAGCCTGTCGCATAGAGCTCACGCATGCCTGCATCAACCAGCGGAATGCCCGTTTGTCCTGACTGCCACGCTTTGATGAGCGCACCATCAGGATCGCTTTGCCATGGAAAGTCAGCAAACCGAGGGTTAAGCGGTGCCTCGGGAAAATCCGGGTGGTGAAAGAGCACGTGATGCGCAAACTCGCGCCAACCGATTTCGGAGAGAAAACGCTCGGCACCCGCAGTCAAGGCTTGCCGGGCCGCTTCGCTGACGCTGCTTTGTGCATATTGATTTTGAACGGCTTGCCAGACTTGGCGTGGACCAATTTCGCCAAAATGCAAGTGCGCTGATAAGCGTGACGTGCCCGGTGTAGCAGGCCAATCACGGGCATTTTCATAATCAGCCATCGGTCCTTGAACAAACGCCTGCAGCCGTTGTTGGGCACTGGCCTCGCCGGGTTGCCAGCGCGCTCGAAGGCCATCAGCCCAATCGATCGCTGGCAGCAGGTTAAGACGAGCAATGGTCTCGCTCTCTGGCGGATTGGCAAAGCCTTGCAAGGACGCAGGAGTTGGAATGGGTAAATCAACGTCAGCCTGGCGCTGGCAGGCGCGCCAAAATGGCGTAAATGCTTTGTAATCGCCGCCAGTGCCCGTTTTTATAGTCCAGGGTTCATGTAAAAGCGCGGCATTATGACTTTGTACCGCAATGCCATCACGCTTGAGTGAGCGCTTTATATCAGTATCGCGGGCGATTAGGGCAGGCTCATATAGCCGATTCCAGTGAACGGCCGTCGCGTTCGTCTGCGCGATAAGTGAGCGCAGAACCGCTAAACTCTCGCCTTGAACGATATGTAGGTTGAGGCCATGTTCGGCTAACGCGCTCGCGAGTGCCTCAAGGCTGTGATGTAACCACCAGTTGCTAGCCGCGCCCGGCGCCCAGCCGATATTCTCTTCCGGGGCATGAATATAGACCGGCAGAACCGCTTGGCCCGCTTGAGCCGCTGCGGTAAACGCCGGATTATCAGCAAGGCGCAGATCACGCCGAAACCAGCAAATCGCGCCAGACATAGACGGCATCCTTGTTAATTTGCGGAGTCAATGGCAAAGATTAACGGTCAACCCGTAAGATTGTACGCAACCCGGTTTCTAATCGCACAGGAAAGACTATGACTGCAGAACAGACCCTCGGCGGACGCGTTGCCATGATCACAGGTGCCAGTGCCGGTATCGGCCGCTCGCTTGCGATAAAACTTGCTCAAGCGGGCTGGCAGGTCGCGGTGTGCGCGCGTCGCGAAGAGGCTCTCAAGGCCATTGCTGAGGCGCACCCAGCGCTTGCTGAGCGCATACATCCGTATCCACTCGATGTTACGGATATTGCTGAGAGTAAGGCGGTGTTCATGGCGATTGAAGAAGAACTTGGTGAAGTGGATACGTTGATCTTAAACGCCGGTGATTACGATCCAATGCCGTTAGATGATTTTGATCCGGAGATTTTCCGCCGCTTAGTCGAGGTTAATTACTTAGGCACGGTCAATGGAGTCGCTGCTGCGCTTTCGCCCATGCGAGCCCGAGGGCGTGGGCAAATTTTACTGACCGCGAGTCTGTCAGCCTATCGCGGTCTGCCGCAGGCCGCGCCCTATGGTGCGAGTAAAGCTGCGGTACTCAACATGGCCGAGTCCCTGCGACCCGCATTAAATGGCAGTGGGGTAAGTCTACGCGTGATTAATCCGGGATTTGTGAAAACACGCTTAACACAGAAAAATCGCTTCCACATGCCACAGCTGATAACGCCGGAGCGAGCGGCTGATTACATCTACCGTGAAATTGATGCCGCTGGCTTTGAGATATTCTTTCCAAAACGCTTCGCTTGGACGCTTAAAGTGTTGCGTTTATTACCCTATCGACTGTATTTCGCACTAACTCGGCGAATGGTGCAGTCATGAGTCTCATCGAGCGTTATGGTGAGTTTTTTGCGAACCTCGAAGTGGATGATTTAGATCGACTCGATATTGTGTTTGTGGAGAACGCGCGTTTTCGAGATCCGTTTAATGACGTCACCGGTTTAGGCCAGATTCGTGCGGTTTTTGAGCATATGTTTGCTCACTGTGCCGAAGCGCGGTTTGAGGTGCTCGAGGCCATGGGTGGTGAACCGGTGGGTTATATTCGTTGGCGCTTCCACTTTCGTCTCGTCCGTGATCGTGCACCGCGGCGCCCAGTGGAAGGTGTATCACGGATTGTTTTTGCCGAAGACGGCCGCGTACGCGAGCATATTGATTACTGGGATGCAGCCGGCGAACTTTATGAACAATTTCCCGTCATTGGTGGGCTGATGCGCTGGCTAAAGGCAAGATTAGCGGTGGGCTAATCCGCTTCAACCGCATCAATACGAGCGCGGATGACCTGTTGCGCAGCACGGTCGTGCGGGAAGTTCCACATCAGGGCTGTCGCTGCGAGCTTGAACGCAATCGGTAGCGCGCCATAGAAAAGAGCGAGCGCGAATGTCCCGCTGCGATCATCAATATTAGTGGCATCAAAACCCAATATTTCTAATAGGGGAAAGGCAATGCCAACTGCTAAGGCGAGTGACAATTTGGTGGCCATATTCCAAATGCCAAAATAAAGCCCGGTCCGGCGGCCGCCACCACCGGCAGTATCTAAGTCGACCAAATCCGCTTGGATCGCTGCGGGTAGCGCCATATCAACAGCCACGCCAATACCTGAGAGCAAACAGACCATTAAAAATGCCCAGGTATCTCCAGGGCCAAGAAACGGCACCGCTAAAAATACCAAGGAGGTCCAAAGCATCGACATGGCCCAAGCCCGATGTTTTCCAATACGTCGTGATAGCCATAACCAACCAGGCAATGCGGCAATGCCCGTTAAAAAGTAAACGAGCAGCAAGGGCCCGGTCCATGCTTCAGCGATCAAAACGTGCGCCACAAATAGGGTAAACAACGAGGCCGGTAATCCATTGGCCAGACCGTTCATCACATAAGCGAGCAATAAGCGCAGAAAAGGCTTATTCCGCCGCAATAGCAACCAGCCTGCCCGCCAGCCAACGGGGTGTGAGTTTAGCCGAACTTCAGGGACCTGCCAGAGTGTCAGCAGCACAATCGGCGGCAGGGTAACTACCAACAACCAAGCCAGTCCGGCAAGGGTCTGCGCATCGGCTCGGCCGGCGCCTATTAACGTTGGCCAAGCAATCGCCAAAAGCGTGCCAGCCAGCATAAACCCCTCACGACTTGCGGTTAGGCTAGCGCGTCGGTCGTAATCGCTAGATAATTCAGCAGCCCAAGCGGTGTAGGGCAATGCCATCAAAGTCCAGCCTAAATACGCGGCGAGTCCCCAGCCCAACAGATACGTGAGATCAACATCAGCCGGTGGCCTAAATAATGCCCAAGCACTCAGAAGCAATAACGGCATGCCCGCAGCGATAAGGGGGCGACGACGGCCCCAGCGCGTATCTAGGCGATCGCCTAAGCTGCCAATCAGCGGATCGGTAATAACATCCCAGAGTCGCGCGAGCAGTAGTGCAATTCCGACAGCAGCAAGGCCCAAGGTCTCGCCATAAAAGCCGGGAAGAAAGATGTACATCGGTACGCCCATTACCGCGAGCGGCATGGCCGGTAGACCATAGAGCAGAATCTGCCGGCGCTTGAGAATCAAGGTCGGCGCAGCACTAGTCGTTTAACATCAATGGTTTCTGTGCGAAAACCCGCGTAGCAGTACGCGAGATAGTAGCGCCACATGTTAATAAAGCGCGCATCAAAGCCGAGCTGTTTGATTTGTGGGAGCACGTTTTCGAAACGCTGATCCCATTGCAGTAGTGTCTCGGCGTAGTGCTGGCCAAGGCCGGTGGACTCAAGCACATTAAGGCCGGCGCGGTGACTTTCGTAATTCAAACGCTCTGGTGTGGGCAGCATGCCGCCGGGGAAAATATAGCGCTGAATAAAATCAGGTCGCCGGCGGTATTCTTCAAATCGATCCTCAGCAATCGTAATGCCATGAAGCCCTATTTGGCCTCCAGGCTTTACCCGCTCATGCAACATATCAAAATACGCCGGCCAGTAGTCTTCACCGACCGCCTCAAGCATTTCAATTGATACGGCATGATCAAACCGCCCGGTAGTATCGCGATAGTCTTCTAAGCGTAAATCTACCTGCTCATTGAGGCCTTCCTCAGCCACACAGCGGCGTGCCCAGGCCAATTGTTCGCTAGATAACGTCAGTCCCGTTACCTTCATCCCGTGGCGCGCAGCTTCCATGGCAAAGCCACCCCAGCCACACCCAATTTCTAGAATATGATCGCCGGGGCGGGCATTGATGGCATTAAGCAATTGCCGGTATTTATTGCGTTGGGCATCAGCTAATGGCTGCTCAGGGGCGTCGAAGACAGCGGCTGAATAGGTCATCGTCTCGTCAAGCCAATGACGATAGAACTCGTTGCCTAAATCATAGTGCTCAGCAATATTACGCCGGCTGCCGCGCTGGGTGTTACGGCGTTTTTGGTGATGGAAGGTCAAGCGCAGTCGGTGCAGCCAGTTAGGCTCCATACGGCGTTGAAATGCATCTTCATTGCGCAGCATAAGCTCAAGCAAATGGGGCGTATCAGGACTACTCCATTCACCGGCCATGTAGCTCTCAGCAAAGCCGACTGAACCGCGCGTGAGGATACGGCTAATCATACGTAGCGGTTTATGCACCCGCATAACCGCGCTTAGCCCAGGCTCTGCGCCCTGAATGATAAACGGTTTATCCTCACGAAGCTCGCCTTCAATGCGCCCGCGGCGCAGGCGTTTAATCCAGCCTAGGAGAATTTTTCCGCTGACTGGCATCGGTGAAGGCAGCTCAACTCTCGCCTCCCAAGTGCTGCTCATTGGCTGATCTCCGTGTCTGGCGGCGTGGGTTTGCGATGATATCGACCACCCCTAAGCCAGATCTTAAGTGCTTGCCAGTGAATGGCCGCAATCACTTTTAGCGTCAATAAGGGTACCGTGAGTGCCACGCGGAGCAAGCCCCGATCACCACCATCCCTGCGTTCGCCCGATTGCACCGCGATTAAAGCGGGCTGGTCTGCTTGTTCGCTGGCATGCCAATTAACGGTGACAGCGTAACGCGTGTTCGGTGCTTGAAGCCGAAATTGGTAATGCCCTTGTCGTGGTAGAAAAGGTGAAACATGGAATATTTTAGTCGCGCGATCGCGTATTCGCTCCGCCAGCGCGCCGCCTTGATGATGTAGTAGGTATCCATGCCATTCACCAAAGGTGTTGCGGACCTCACATAGAACAGCGCGAAGTTGGCCATCCGCGTGGCGACAGAACCAAACGGATAATGGGTTAAAAACATACCCGAGGACCCGTGGGTAACAGAGTAAATGCACTGTGCCTCCGGCAAGATCAATGCCGGCGGCGTTTAGCTGAGTATCAATCCAAGGTCGCAGCGCTGAGCCGTCCTTTGCACCATGATCAGCATCATTGAGACTGATCAGATTAAAGCGGTTATGAGAAAAGAATCGGTGGTGCCGGTCGGCCTCATCTAATCGATCAATATCCAAATAAAGGCTAAATATGCGGTAGCGGAAGGTATAACGCGGCGCAATACGGCGCTCATGAAAGAGAATGCCTTGATAGATGGCTAATGCAGCAGCGCTCTGAGTCATTAGGTAGCGCCCACTCCCAACGGAGCAGGCGTGATTAATGGCACGCGCTCATTAACCGGATCGTGACTTCTCGTCCATGGTGGTGGCGCGCCAAGCCGCTCAGCCACCCGAACAGCGCTAGCAAATGCATCTTCATGAAAGCCATAGCCATGGTAACTACCGCAATACCAAATCCGATCCACCCCTTGAATATCAATGAGTTTGGTTTGCGCTGACATGGCCGCGCGGTCGAATACTGGATGGGCATAGGACTGGCGATGTAGCACTTTCGCTAAAGCTGGTGGCGTCAGTGGGTTGAGTGTGACAAAGAGTTCCTGTTCAGTGGCGAGTGGCTGCAGTCGATTCATCCAATAGGTCACTGATACGGGCTGGTCACCATCAACACTGTGTTCGGTCAGGTGATTCCAAGATGACCAAACGGCCCGTCGCCGGGGCATTAGACGGGTATCCGTGTGCAGCCATGCATCATTGTCCTGATAACCAAAGGCCCCAAGAACAGCGCTCTCCGCGTCTGTCGGCGTGGTCAGCGAAGCAAGCGTTTGATCGGCATGAGCTGCCATGACGACCTGATCAAAATCCCCAAGATCGCCGGTTAAGCCAGCCAGATTAACGCCATTTGGGGTGCGGGTGACCGCACTGACCGGCGCATTGGTATGAATCGCCGCAATGGCTGAGGTCATACGCTTAATATACTCTCGGCTACCGTTAACCACCGTTCGCCATTGTGGGCGTTGGCGTAGCTGAATTAATCCATGATTATAGAAAAAGCGCAAAAACGAACGTGCCGGAAATCGCAGCATGACATCTTGCGGGCAAGACCAAATTGCCGCACTCATTGGCAGTAAGTAGTAGCGTCGAAACGCCTCCCCCATTTTAAGTTCATCGAGAAGCTCGCCTAAGCTTTGAGTGTGGTTATCGCCACGACTTAGCCGCACACCGGCCTCGCGGTTAAACCGCAGGATATCGCGGACCATCCCTAAAAAGCGCGGATTGAAAAGATTGCGGCGTTGCGCAAATAATGTCCTTAGTCCGCTACCGGCATACTCAAGATCAATGTCTGTTGCAGCAAAAGCGAATGACATATCAGAATCATGTGTGGGCAGATCGAGATGCTTAAATAGAGCGGTTAGCTGGGGATAATTGGGCTCGTTATAGACAATAAAGCCCGTATCGACGGGAACATGAGCACCATCAAGCGAGCAGTTAACGGTGTTGCTATGCCCACCTAATTGGTCAGCCGCTTCGAATAGCGTGACCTCATGACGCTGTGATAGTAGCCAAGCCGCTCCAAGACCGGCTACGCCTGCGCCAACAACGGCTATTCGCCGAGGTTCCATGTCATCACCTTTGGGTATAATTAAAACCCGTTATTATACAGAGTTGGTGGCGCTGTGGCGCCGGCGTATGGTGGCAATATGAAGAAAAAACAACGCGAATTCACTCCGGTTGCGATCGCAATCCTCACTGTATCCGATACACGCGATCACCAAAATGACCGCTCTGGCCAAACGCTCGTTGAGCTTGCCACTGAGGCCGGCCACACTCTCGTTGATCGACAATTGGTCGAAGACAATCGTTACGCAATTCGAGCCATTGTGTCTAGTTGGATTGCCGCGCCAAGCGTCCAGGCAATCGTGTTAACCGGCGGTACGGGTTTTGCCGAGCGTGATGTTACTCCTGAGGCAATTAGTGTGCTGTTAGACCAAACCATTCCTGGGTTTGGCGAGCTTTTTCGCCAGTTATCTTATCCCACCATTGGTAGCTCAACACTGCAGTCGCGTGCGCTAGCAGGTGTCGCTAATGGCACATTAGTCGCGGCTTTGCCGGGTTCTCCAGGTGCCTGTCGTGATGGTTGGAACGGGATTCTTGCCGATCAGCTCGATGTTCGGCATGCGCCTTGCAACCTTGCCGAACAGTTGCTTGGGCTCTAACCCATGCTCGCCCAGTCACGCCGGCCTCGTGGCCAGACACGTGAGCGAATTTTGCTGTTAGCCGCCGATTGGCTGCAGCAACGGGGTTATCATGGCTTTAGTTTTGCCCAAATCGCCAATGCACTCGATATCCAAAGTGGCGCAGTGCACTACCACTTCCCAGCTAAACAAGATTTGGTGGCGGCGATATTTAAGCGCTATCGAGAAACGGCGGTGGCTTGGTGTGATGAGCATTCGAGCAAGCATGGTGACGCGGGTGCTTGCGTACGAGCGTTTTTAGAATGGCAAGCGAGTTTTCTCGATGCTGAGCAGGTATGCCCGCTTGGTGTCGCCGGCGTTGAGTACGCGAGCTTGCCATCCAAAGCCTGTGCCGAGGCGGAAAGTCTACGCGATGAGATGATCGCTTGGCTGACCACCACATTAAGTGCTGGTCGTGATGATGGCGCTGTGGATTTTGCAGGATCCGCGGCTGATCAGGCAGCACTGATTGTGAGTGCGACATCCGGGGCATTGCAGTTAGCTCGGCTCAATGGGAGTGACGATTTTCGCAGTGTGATCCGGGCTGTTTTGGCCGGGTTACAAACGCGCGGCACCTAAAGGGCGGTTCTGCTACCATTTCACCTATGCAAAATCTTGTGATCGCTCCTTCAATTTTGGCTGCCGACTTTGCTCGCTTAGGTGAAGAGGTTGATCAAGTGCTCGCCGCTGGCGCTGACTGGGTGCACTTTGATGTTATGGATAATCACTACGTGCCAAATTTAAGTTTTGGTCCAGTGGTTTGTCAGGCATTACGCCGTCACGGTGTTACTGCACCTATTGATGTGCATTTAATGGTCAGCCCGGTTGATCGCATTATCCCTGATTTTGCGGCTGCTGGTGCGAGCTTGATTAGTTTTCATCCTGAAGCAAGCAATCATATTGATCGCAGTCTGCAGCTTATTCGCGATCATGGCTGTCAGACCGGGTTAGTCTTTAACCCAGCGACGCCACTCGATGGGCTGCGTTATGTCATTGATAAAGTTGATCTTGTCCTATTGATGTCAGTCAATCCTGGTTTTGGTGGTCAGACGTTTATACCTGGCACGCTTGATAAACTGCGTGAAGCGAGCGCACTAATCGATAGTCAGGATCGGGCGATTCGCCTAGAGGTCGACGGCGGTGTTGGGCCCGATAATATTGGGCAGATTGTGGCGGCCGGCGCCGACACGGTGGTTGCTGGATCTGCCATATTTAGTCAGCCAGATTACCGGTCGGTGATCAATGCCTTGCGCGATCGAGCTGCCGGGGGCCAATGATGAGTCTCGCTCGGCCTCAGGCCGTGTTATTCGATTTAGATGGCACTTTGGTCGATAGCGCTCCTGATCTGACAACGGCTATTAACCGGATGCTCGATGAACTGGGTCGGACTCGGCTAGAGCAAGGTCAGGTTCGTGATTGGATTGGCAACGGTGCGCGGCAACTGGTAGCCCGCGCCTTGCTTGGTCAGCGCGCTGTTAATGTCGAACCGCAAGAAACCGATGCTGCACTCACGCGATTTCTTGTGCACTACCAAACATCACTGGTCGAGCAGAGTCTTTTATACCCCGGCGTGCGCGAAGGGCTTGAGACAATTTACGCATTGCATTTGCCGATGGCCATTGTGACAAACAAACCCGGTGCCTTTACCCAGCCGCTCATCGAAGCGCTGGGCTTAGCGGCATTTTTCCCCGTCTGCGTTAGCGGCGATACGTTGGCGGTTAAAAAACCGGATCCAGCGCCGCTTATTCATGCTGCCAAACAACTTGGCGTGGATATTAGGCAAAGCATCTATGTGGGGGATTCGCGTGCTGATGTGGATGCCGCCAACGCCGCTGGTGCCACCATGGTTCGTGTGCCCTACGGCTATTCTGGCGGAGATGAGTTGGTGGCGGCGCATCCAAGCACACTGACATTCACGGTAATGGAACTGGCCACGGAGCTTGCCGGATGAGCCCTGAGACGATAGCTGAGTACCAAAAAGCGGGATTTAATCGGGTGCCTTTAGTCCGCGAATTATTGGCAGACATGGATACCCCCTTGTCCACCTATTTGAAATTGGCGGCAGCACCTGGCAGTTATTTATTTGAATCGGTCCAAGGCGGCGAAAAATGGGGCCGATACTCCATTATTGGGTTGCCATGTCAGTGCCAATATCGGATCTGGGGCAATAGTATTGAAACGTGGGAACACGGCAAGCGCGTCAGCATCGAAACGGTCATAGACCCATTAGCTTGGGTGGAAGCGAAGCACCAAAGTATTCATCCCGCGCCAATCGATGAGCTAGCGGCATTACCACGGTTCGTTGGTGGTTTGGTGGGATATTTTGGCTATGACACGATTCGCTATGTTGAACCACGGCTTGGCGAATGCCCCAACCCCGATACATTGGGCGTTCCAGATATCCTATTAATGGAATCCGATGAAGTCTTGGTATTCGATAATCTCGCCGGCCGACTCTATTTGATCGTTAATGTGGATCCGGCCGGCTCAGAGGCATTGGTACAAGGTCAGGCGCGGTTGGATTCTTTGGCTGCTCAGCTTCGCAGTGAGGCGCTCGCCTACGCCGAACCAAGCCCTGCGCGATGGGTGAGCGAGACGGACTTTGATTCATCGATTACACGGGAGGATTACGAAGCGATTGTTGAGCGCATCCGCCGCTATATTGTTGATGGGGACTGCATGCAAGTGGTTCCCTCGCGCAGGATGAGTGCTGATTATCAAGGCCGGCCGCTTGATTTATATCGTGCGCTTCGTTGCACCAACCCATCGCCTTATCTATTTTTCCTCGATTTTGGCGATTTCCAAGTAGTAGGTTCATCGCCAGAGATTCTGGCTCGGCTTGAAGATGGCGAGGCGACGGTACGACCGATTGCGGGGACGCGTCGCCGCGGCCAAACCGCCGAGGAGGATCGTGCCCTTGAGACTGAACTTCTAGCCGATCCAAAAGAGCGCGCCGAACACTTAATGTTGATTGATTTAGGCCGGAATGACATTGGTCGAGTTACGCAAACAGGAAGTGTTGAAGTTACTGACCCCATGACCATTGAGCGCTACAGCCATGTCATGCACATCGTCTCTAACGTGACCGGCCAGCTGCGCGAGGGCCTTGGGCCTATGGATTTGCTGCGTGCTACTCATCCGGCGGGAACGCTCAGTGGCGCACCCAAAATTCGGGCCATGGAAATTATTGATGAAGTTGAGCCCGTTAAACGCGGCGTTTATGGCGGTGCCGTTGGGTATTTGTCGTGGTCAGGCAATATGGATACGGCGATTGCCATTCGTACCGCGGTCATAAAAGAGGGCCGCGTGCATGTGCAGGCCGGCGGTGGTGTTGTGCATGACTCTGATCCGGCCGCAGAATGGGAAGAGACTGTGAATAAGGGCCGCGCCCTGTTTCGCGCCGTGGCGATGGCAGAGGCAGGGCTCGATCAGAGCTAAGCAAAAAGGTTGATGTATGCTGTTAATGATCGATAACTATGATTCGTTTACTTACAACCTCGTGCAGTACTTAGCGGCGCTTGGTGCTGAGGTTGCCGTTTATCGTAATGACGCCATCACCATTGAAGCGATTGAAAAGCTAGCGCCCGCGCAAATTGTGCTCTCGCCGGGGCCTTGCACACCGAATGAGGCGGGCGTCTCATTAGCTATCGTCAAGCAATTTGCCGGGCGTATTCCACTGCTAGGGGTATGTCTAGGTCATCAGGCAATTGGCCAAGCGTTTGGGGGCGATGTGGTTCGTGCCAAATCGGTCATGCATGGAAAAACATCAGCCGTGCATCATTTAGATACGGGCGTGTTTACCGGACTGCCGCAGCCAATGGAAGCCACTCGCTATCACTCGCTAGTGCTGGATTCAGCAACACTGCCGGATTGTTTTGAGGTAACCGCGTGGACCGCGCACGAGAACGGCGAGCGTGAAGAAATTATGGGGATACGGCATCGCGAGTTAGCGATTGAAGGCGTGCAGTTTCACCCGGAGTCTATTTTGACTTACGCCGGCCATGATTTATTGCGCAACTTTTTGGCGCGGCCAGCGGCGGCTGCCTAAACGGAGAGATCAATATGGATTTACAGGTAGCCATTCGTCGAGTCATGGCGCGTGAGAATTTAACCGATGCCGAGATGACAGCGGTTATGCAGCGCATTATGTCCGGTGAGGCTACCGGTGCGCAGATTGGTGGGTTTTTAATCGGCCTGGCGATGAAAGGCGAGAGCGTGACTGAAATTGTTGCCGCCGCCCGGGTTATGCGTGCGCTTGCTCTGGAGGTAACGGTGGATCCAACGCATTTGGTGGATACCTGCGGAACCGGTGGCGATTCTCGCGGCACGTTTAATATCTCAACGGCGGCGGCATTTGTTGTGGCTGAAGCCGGAGGGCGTGTCGCTAAACATGGAAATCGCTCAGTCTCTAGTGCATCGGGTAGTGCGGATTTGCTAGAGCATGCCGGTGCGCGCTTAGATTTAGAGCCCGAGGCGATCGGACAATGCATTGAGAGAACCGGCGTTGGTTTTATCTTTGCGCCTCAGCATCATCAAGCAATGCGGCATGCAATTGGCCCGCGCAAAGAAATGGGTGTACGCACTTTATTTAATGTCTTAGGCCCACTTACCAATCCAGCCAGTGCCCCCAATCAGTTGCTTGGCGTGTATGCCAAGGCTTGGGTGCGGCCGTTAGCGGAGGTGTTAAAAGCCCTCGGTAGCGAACGCGTATTGGTGGTGCATTCTGAAGATGGTCTAGATGAGATTAGTATTGCTGCCCCCACTCATGTGGCAGAGCTACGCGATGGGGTTGTGCGTGAATACACGATCGAGCCGGAAGATTTTGATTTTGACCGGGCCTCGCTTGATGAGCTGCATGTTGACTCTGTCGAGCGAAGCTTAGAGGTCATTGAGGCAATTTTTGATGGACTGCCTGGGCCGGCGACTGATTTGTTGGCATTAAATGCCGGCGCGGCAATCTATGCCTCTGGCGTTGAAGACACGCTAATAGAAGGGGTCGCGCGCGCTCGTGCCGTTTTAGCGAGTGGTGCTGTCCGGCAACGGTTGGCTGCCTTTATCGATACCAGTCAACGGCTTGGAGCCTGATCGTGAGCGTAGGGAACGCGACCCCCGATATTCTCAAACGCATTGTTCAACGTAAGACTGTCGTCGTTGCGGAGCGCAAAGCGCATATTACGCAAGCAACGTTGCAAAAGCGCATCGAGCAGACCGCGCCAACCCGAGGATTTCTTGCAAGCCTCAACGCACGCATCGCCGCTAACCAATCGGCGGTGATCGCTGAGATCAAAAAGGCCTCACCAAGTAAAGGTGTGCTGCGCGAAGCCTTCGATCCAGCAGCCATTGCTAAAAGCTATGCGGGTGGCGGCGCCGCGTGTTTATCAGTGCTCACAGAAGAAGACTTTTTCTACGGCGATGATAACCATCTGGAAAAAGCCCGAGCGGCCTGTGCGCTTCCGGTTATTCGCAAAGATTTTATTTTTGATCGCTATCAAATGTATGAAGCCCGTGCGCTAGGGGCAGATTGTGTGCTGTTGATTGTGGCCATGCTTAATGATGCCCAGCTTCGAGCGCTTTACGCACTAGCCGAGCAGTTGGGTATGGATGTTTTAGTTGAGGTTCATGATCTTTATGAGCTTGAGCGCGCGCTTGCCATCAATCCTCGGCTAATTGGCATTAATAACCGTGATTTGCGCTCTTTTAATACCGACATTCAAACCACCATTACCCTTGCTGCCCGTGTGCCAAGCGACATTCGCCTTGTCACCGAAAGCGGCATTCATAGCGTTGAAGAGGTAGCGCATTTGCGCCGCCACGGTATTCATGCGTTTTTGGTAGGCGAGGCGTTTATGCGTGCCAATGATCCGGGTACCAAACTTGCTGAGCTTTTTGCCTGAAATAGGATCTATCAATCGCTACCGTGTGCCAAAAACGACAATCTGTCGGCCACTAGCCGTAATGAGCTTGTCAATCTCAAGGTCACGCAGGACTCGCCCGACCATTTCACGCGAACATCCTACTAAGCGGCCGAGTTCGATTCGGGTGACACGTATTTGCATACCATCCGGATGGGTCATGGCATCGGGCTGACCCGCGAGTTCATGGAGCATGGCAATGACGCGGCCGCGGACATCTTCAAAGGCGAAATTACGAAAGCGTTGACTGGTTTGACGTAGTCGTTGAACGATTTGCTCGACTAGCGGATACACAATATCCGGTTCTTGATGTTGCAGTTGTGCAAAGCGTCGATAACTAATTTCCGCTAAATCACACTCGCCGCGAGTGCGTATCCAGGCACTGCGCGTCGGTGTTTCGCCAAATAACCCCATTTCGCCGACAAAATCACCAGGATTGAGATAGGCTAGGATTAGCTCACGGCCATCGTCATCATCTTCCTCGATGACGCTGACAGAGCCTTTGAGGATTAAAAAGAGTCGATCACTCGGCATACCTTGGTGCACGAGGGTGGAATTGGCGCGATAGCGACATCGGCGACAATGCCGAAGCAGTTCAACAATGGCAGGCTGGCGAAAAAACCGATGAATCTCCGGCGACATGTAGCCTCCCTTTATCGCTGCTATGCGCGTTTTTTACCCCTGTTTGCAACGGTATAGTGCGACTACACAGAAAAGTAGGGTCCGGGTGAAGGGGTTCATGTAAGGGGGTAAACGGCGAAAGCGCATATACGCTGGCTTGACGGAATGGCTTTTGAGACACAAAGCGGCAGTGCTCACCGACAAACGGTTGATGGGCCGCCCGACCTAGGCGGTAACGATTGAGGGCCAAGACCCATGGATTTACATTTTAGGATCAGTGGGAAAGCGTTAAAACCCGAAGCGGTGGCGCGCGCGGTGGAAGTTTCTGCACAAAAATACTGTTCTGCTTCACTTATGCTCGCGAAGGCAGTGGAAATTAGCCACAGTCATGAGACAATAACTGATTAAACGATAGACAGATTGTCTTGTCGGGCCTCGTGCGTTTGTGTACGATGCGCGGTTCTGATTCAGAAGCATCGGCTTCGAGGAATAACGATCCATGAAGACTTTTAACGCCAAAGCGGCGGATGTGCAGCGAGACTGGTTTGTGGTGGACGCCGCGGGTAAAACCCTTGGGCGACTCGCTTCAGAAATCGCCTTTAGGCTGCGCGGTAAACATAAACCCGAATTCACTCCTCACGTGGATACGGGTGATTACATTGTGGTGGTTAATGCAGAGCAAGTCGCTGTTACGGGGCGTAAAGCTGAGCAAAAGACCTATCACCGCTTCACCGGCTATGTCGGCAATATGAAGTCGATTACTTTTGAGAAGTTAATTGTTGAGCACCCTGAGCGGGCGATTGAGCATGCGGTGAAAGGCATGTTGCCCAAAAATAGCTTGGGCCGGCAGATGCTTAAAAAACTCAAGGTCTACAGTGGTAACGAACACCAACACCATGCCCAGCAGCCTCAGGCGCTGGAAATCTAAGCCGGAGCGCTTGAAACAATGGCAGTAGAACAGTATTACGGAACCGGTCGCCGCAAGACCTCAGCCGCTCGCGTCAATATGCGTCCTGGTAATGGCAACATCGTGGTCAACGGTAAGCCGCTAGATGAATATTTTGGTCGCGAAACCGCTCGTATGGTGGTGCGCCAACCGCTGGAGCTAACAGAAACCAGTAACAAACTCGACATCCAAGTGAGTGTTTTTGGTGGCGGCTCAAGTGGTCAGGCCGGCGCAATTCGTCACGGGATTACCCGGGCATTAATCGCCTATGATGAGGATATGAAGACCAGTCTGCGCAAAGCCGGCTATGTCACCCGGGATGCTCGGATGGTTGAGCGTAAAAAGATCGGCTTGCACAAAGCCCGTCGGGCTACGCAGTTCTCGAAGCGCTAACCCGTTTATTGGGGGATCGTCTAGCGGTAGGACTACGGACTCTGACTCCGTCAACCCAGGTTCGAATCCTGGTCCCCCAGCCATCCTTAGAAAAGCCCCAGTTGGGGCTTTTTTTATGGATAATTGGACTTTGATCGGGTGATGTTGATCGGATGAGTAGACGAAACGGACCTTTAATGTATGAAAGTCGAACTGTTTGGCGTGCTTAGAGAAGTGGCTGGTGCATCAGATATTGCGCTCAGCATAGAGTTACCCGCCTCGATTACGCAGGTGCTCGCAGCACTGGTTTCTCAATACCCAGCGCTTGAACCTCACTTGCCTCAGGTCGCGTGTGCGGTTGGTGAGTCTATGCGCTCACGCCACGCTAGCCTCTATCCCAATGAAACTCTGGTGCTACTGCCACCGGTTAGTGGCGGATAACGAAAGAAACGTGAATTTTCACCCAAACGACTTGTGGACGCGTTATGCTGTGAGGTTGTTTGTAGCAACTCGCGGAGTGAAACGCGTTGATCAACCCTTTAGAGGCATGGATAGCGGAGCGTGGTGAAGCGGCGATTTGGTCCGACTTCAGCCGTGACGCTTTAGAGGCGGGTGAGCAACTCATTCGCGAGCGTGCCGTGCTTGATTGTAGTCCAGGAGGGCAGGGGTTTTTTGCACGCGTCCAAGGTGATCGCCGGCATGTCTACTCGGTTGATTGTCGGGTTCATCCTCTACCCTCGCCAAAGCCGGTCACTGCGCAGTGTAGTTGCCCCGCTGGTGGTCTTTGTGCACATGCTGTGGCCGCGCTTCTTTATTATCTTGACCGACAAGCGCCAGCCGGTTTTATCAAAGCTAACCCAGCGATCTATCAGTGGCTAGCAGAGCTCGATACGGCGCAAAACCCAGCTAAAGAGCCAACGCCTAATCGAGCAGAAGTGTTGCTCTATCTGCTGGATACCGATGCCCAGGGCCAACCCACAATTGGGGTGCGCCGGGCACGACCGCGGCGGCATGGAGGTTTTGGCCGCCTGCTACCCTTCCATGGAAGTCGTCGAGCGCCTGAGGGGTTGTTGAGTGCAGCCGATCGACGCCTACTTAAGTTATTACCCGAACCAGGCGTGGCAATTCCCATTGAAGATCGACATTTCTTATTACATGCCCTAGCAGAGACTCAGCGTGCCTATTGGCAAAGCCCTGATCACCCTGCTTTGCAAGCCGGGCCAGCGCGCTCAGGCGCATTAGTCTGGCGCGTACAAGCCGATGGCAGTCAGCGTTTATTGCCAACGTTGACCTCATCATCGGGCACGCCCTGTGAGGGTGAAGCTGAAGCGAATGTGATGGCTATTTCTGGCTCGCCACCGTTATGGATTGAGCCCAAGCAAGGCGCTTTTGGCGTGTTATCACTCGATCTACCCGATGCGCTAGCCGAGCGCCTTCAGCAGGCACCTCGAGTCGCGCCAGAAGATTTATCGACGCTAGCGGCTGGATTGAAGTCGCGCTCTATCCCGATTGCGGTGCCGCAACCGCCAAAGCGCCGTTGTGTGCAGGGCGTGGAGCCAGTTCCTACGCTACATCTCACGCGTGTGGCCGATGGCCTGCCTGGTGCCCGAGCCGAGGCGGGTGAGGCCGTCGCTGAGCTTGGGTTTGATTATGCCGGGCATCATGTCAGTGCCGATGATACAGGCAGCGCAGTTCAGGTATTTGAGCGCAGTGAATTACGTGAGTATCCGCGCAATCGGCGTGCGGAAGCCGCCGCCCGTGCTCGGCTAAAAGCAGCCGGTCTGCACAATACTGGAACCTTATCGAAGGCTCGATTGGTGCCAGACCAAACCAATGATTGGCGTAAATTTGTTGCAAGCACGCTCAGTGCATTGGAAGCCGAAGGCTGGCAGATCAATACGGAAAGACATTTTCCGTGGCGCTTGGCGAGTGCGGATTACTGGCAAGCCAATGCTGAGCGCGCAACTGGGCAGCCTGGCTGGTTTAATTTTGGCGTCTCCATTGAAGTCGATGGTGAACAACATGCCCTAATGCCGCTGTTGCTTGCGCTGATTCGGGATAACCCGGAGGCGATGTCACCTCGTCATTTAGAGGCGATTGATCCAACAAGCAGTTTATTGATTGATTTGGGTGATGGGCGTTTGCTGCCGGTGCCCGCTAAACGCTTAATTCCCTTGTTACAGGGGCTGACTGAGCTCTATGATCCGGCGATCCGACTGCAAAGTGGCCGCTTGCTATTGCCCCTCGGACGGACACGAGTGCTCGATCAATTAGAGCAGGCTGAAGGGCGAGCGCTGCATTGGGAAGGAGAGGCAGATCTCCGCCAACTCGGACATGAACTCAACGGTCTTAATGCACTAGGCAAGGCGCCTAATCCGAAGGGCTTGCAGGGTGAGCTTCGTCCTTATCAGCGCGCCGGCGTGAACTGGCTGCAGCGCTTATCCCAGCTTAGTCTTGGCGGTGTGTTAGCCGATGACATGGGTTTGGGTAAAACCCTGCAAGTGATTACCCATCAGTTGCTTGAAAAGGAGTCTGGTCGGGCGCAATCACCGAGCCTAATTGTTGTGCCCACTAGCCTGCTGTTTAACTGGGAGCGGGAGGTGGAGAAGTTCGCGCCAGGCCTTCGTGTGCTGCGACTGCATGGTCCTCAGCGTCATCGCGATCATGCCCGATTAGCGCAATATGATTTGGTGCTAACCACCTATAGTTTACTAGTTAGAGATATCGCGGCATTGCAGGCGCAGGCATGGCATCTCTTGGTGCTTGATGAAGCCCAAGCGGTGAAAAATCCACGCGCTCAGGCGGCTCGTGCTGTGCGTACATTGAGTGCGCATCAGCGCTTGAGTTTGACTGGAACGCCACTGGAAAATCACCTCGGTGAACTGTGGTCGCAATTCGATTTCATCGCACCTGGCTTGCTGGGCAATGCGGCTGCGTTTAAGCGGGTGTATCGACGACCAATCGAACAAGATCAAGATACGAGCCGGCTTGAGGCATTACGTGAACGCGTTGCGCCATTTCTACTGCGTCGAACAAAACAGGCGATCGCACAGGATTTACCAGCAAAGACTGAAATCCCGCTTTATGCCGAGCTGGTGGGGGGGCAACGCGATCTCTACGAACAGTTACGCTTGGCTCAACACACACGACTTCGAGAAGCGTTAGCAGAGCACGGCCATGCGCAGGGTCGGGTGCTCGTGCTCGATGCCTTATTAAAGCTTCGCGAGGTCTGTTGCGACCCGCAGCTCGTGACTGCGGCACCGGTAAAAGCGCGAGAGTCAGCCAAGCTCGAGCTTCTTTTAGAGTTGGTGGATGAGTTATTGCAGGCGGGGCGGCGGATTTTAATTTTCTCGCAGTTCACTCGCATGCTGAGCATTATCGAAAAGGCATTGGGCGATCGCGGTTATGCCTTGACCAAGCTCACGGGTGCAACGCAGAACCGTCAAGCCCCTGTCGAGCAATTTCAAAATGGCGAAGTACCATTATTTCTCATTAGTCTCAAAGCGGGTGGTACCGGCTTAAATCTCACTGCAGCTGATACGGTCATTCACTACGATCCATGGTGGAATCCGGCGGTCACTCGGCAGGCAACCGATCGAGCGCATCGTATCGGCCAAACGCAGCCGGTCTTTGTCTACCACCTACTCACGCGGGATACGGTAGAAGACCGAATTATGGCATTACAAAAGGATAAGGCTGAGCTTGGAGAGCGCTTGCTTGGTGACACACCATCAGCCTCACCAGCGAAGTTTGATGAACAAGTGATCGATAATTTGTTTAGCCCGTTATTGCATGAGTCAGAGTAAACGAGTGCTGATGGGGATTGGGTTCGACAAGCTCAATAATGCTTCAGCCGACATTTTAACGTTTTAACGCTGCGCCATAAGCGCCCGTCGATCACGGCTAAGCCGGTAAATAAAATGGCCATGCCCATCAATGCGCTAGATCCGAGTCGTTCAGCCAAAAATATGGCACCAAGGCTGATGGCGGTTAAGGGGACGAGGAAGGTGACGAGTGACATATTTGTTGCTCCTGCAGAGGCAAGGATTCGGAAATACAGCAAATAGGCAAAAGCGGTACACAGCAGGGCTAATCCTAATAAGGCTGCCCAGCCGCTTGCGCCCGGTGATAGCGTCCATGGCTGATCCACAATAATCGCCACCGGTAACAACCAAACCGTGGCGGCACTCAGCATATAGGCGGCATTAACCAAAGCCGGCGTATTACCAAATTGGCGACCATAATGGACGGCAAAGCCATAACAAACCGTCGCTGCCAAGGCTGAGAGCTGAGCAAGGCTGTAGGGGTCGAGTTCGCCCAATAAGTCAGGCCCGATTAAAACCGCAACACCCAAAAACCCGAGCAATACGCCAATCGCTTTGCCAACCGTTACACGCTCAGCACTACCAATTAGCAAGCCCACGACGACAGCCCAAATCGGTGTCATTGCATTAATGATGGATGCCAGACCACTCGGAATCTGGGTTTGACCCCAAACAATGAGAGAAAACGGTAGCGCGTTACTAATACCGCCAAGAAGTAGATAGCGCAGAGCAATGGCGGTAGAGACGGGTAAATGCTCACCCCGCCAGCGAGCGATGAGAAGTAATGTAATAGCGGCTAAGCTCACCCGGCCTAAAACCACGGTAAATGGCGGCAGGGTTTGTAGAGCAATCGCAGAAAAGAAAAACGACCCTCCCCAAACGGTGGAAAGAATCAATAATAAGATCCAATCGCGAGCGCTCATGACGGCGCACAATAACCGCATGGGCGCGCTACGTCGATGTGTTTTGTCAATGCTAAAATTCTTTGCATGACAGAAAACACAAAGGCCATAGACGAAAGCTCCCCAAGCATTGAGGCGCATCTTAATACGGAAACCGGAAAAATTCGCTGGTCAGAACTTGAAAAACACTTCGCCCGTGGCGTCGTGGTTAAAGTCGCTGCTGAGCTTGATCTGGTCGCCGTAGCCGCCGCGTTTGTGCGTGACGACGAAGCGGCGGTTATGGAGTGGATGACTGCGCAACAGGTCTGGCGCGCCAATGATGATGATGCCTCGGATTGGCATGCCCGCGATCCACTTCTATGGGCGGTCGTTGCTGCCCCTTGGGTCTTAGTTCAAGAGCGCTATTGAGCGTATTACGCTTAGCGCATGCGCTCAGCGAAGTGCTGCTGCGTTTGCTCAAGCTTTGGCACGATTACCATTTGGCAGTAAGGCATGCGGGCATTCGCTAAATAGTAATCTTGATGCTCTGGTTCAGCTGGATAGAACTGGGTCAGTGGCTCGACTTCGGTAACAATCGGGTCATTAAAACGACTCTGGCCCGAGAGGGCATTAATCACGGCATGGGCCGTCTCTCGTTGATTGTCGTTTTCATACAAAATAATGGAGCGATATTGGGTTCCAACATCAGCCCCTTGGCGATTAAGTGTGGTCGGGTTATGAATGGTGAAAAACACCTCAAGCAGTGTTTTAAAATCAATGACTGAAGAATCAAAATCCACCTGCACCACCTCAGCGTGTCCGGTTTGACCTCCACAGACTTGGCGATAATTGGGGTTGGGCGTCTGCCCACCGGCGTAGCCAGAGGTGACTTGATTAACCCCCTCAAGGCGCTGAAACACCGCTTCAAGGCACCAAAAACAGCCGCCGCCTAATGTGGTTGTTGGCATGTCATTGCTCCTAATCAGTGGGGTTGGCATAGGCCTGAGCATGGCCTTCCATATGTGATTGATGATCTTGCTCAAGCGCCCATCCTACGGTTGGAAAGGCGAGCTCATCCCACGGCAAGTCAGAATAATGAAACAGCGCCACCTCTTGTGACTCTGGACCGGCGGCGACGTTCTCGTCGGTAAGCACCGCACGGTAAATCAACTGGACTTGATGGATGTTCGCTAAACTATAGACCGCAAGTAACCCGGTTAGCTCCATGCGTGCTCGCGCCTCTTCCCAGGCTTCGCGCATGGCGCCATCTTCTGCGGTCTCGTTAAGCTCCATATACCCGGCCGGTAGGGTCCAATAGCCAATACGCGGGGGAATGGCCCGACGACACAGTAGAATACGTTCATCATTGGCACGGGCGACAACGCCGACAACAATCCGTGGATTTTCATAGGCGATAAAGCCACAGTCAGGACAAGTGAGGCGCTCGCGGTCATCGCCTTCAGGAATCTTATAAGTGCGTGGGCCAATACTAACGCCCTCAGGATTGTTCATGTCGGGATCTCTGCTGAAATGAATAGGTCCGAGGATAACAGAGCACTGGGTGGGGCATACCACCTTCACGCTAAAAATATTGGGAGTTGGCTATGGCTGATATTGCCTTTGAATCACTCACTCGTTGGTACGGCGAGTCTGCGCAGCGGACAGTGCTCGAGGGCGTCTCCGGACACATTCATGAGGGTGAGTTTGTGGTGGTGGTGGGACGCAGTGGCTCAGGTAAGTCAACGCTACTCAATCTCCTTGGTGGGCTTGAGCTGCCGAGCGGAGGCACAGTGCGTGTGGATGGTATTGATATTGCCTCGTTAGCTGATCGTGACCTCACGGCTCTGCGTCGTCGGCGTATGGGGTTTGTGTTTCAGGCCTATAATCTTATTCCTACCTTGAGTGTGGCCGATAACTTGCGCTTACCACTGAGCTTAAACGCAATTGCCGAGACTGATCAGGTCGAGCAGTGGCTTGCGCGCGTGGGATTGCCGGGTCGTGGCAGCGACTGGCCCGATCGATTAAGCGGTGGCGAGCAGCAGCGTGTGGCTATTGCTCGGGCACTCATTCACGAGCCTGAGGTCATTTTGGCCGATGAGCCGACCGGTAATCTGGATTTAGAAAATGCCGAGCGAGTCGTCGCCTTACTGGATGGGCTGTGCCGTGAGCAAGGCCGGACATTGATTATGGTCACCCATGCAATGGAAGTAACCGGCATGGCTGATCAATTGTTCACCATTCGCGAAGGGCGCTTGGTCAGTGCAGATAACCCAGTGCCGGCGGGGGTAATGTGAAGCGCCTATTGTTGCGAAGCGGACGCAGTGATCTGCGCCGCCACCCGCTACAAACGGCGCTTGCTATCGTGGGTGTAGCCATTGCCGTCGGCGTGGTTGTGGCCGTCGACTTAGCCAATTACTCGGCTCGCGAGGCGATGCGGGTATCGCTCGAATCGGTCACTGGGCAAACAACTCACCAAATCGTGGCAGGACCGCAAGGCGTGAATGAGTCGCTTTATGCTGAATTAAAAACAGACTATGGAGTTCGTTCAGCTGCGCCTGTCATTGAGGGCGGGTTAACGCTTGCCGGTCAGCAGCGTCGGCCCCTGACGCTTTTAGGATTAGATGCATTCGCAGAAGGCCCCTTTCAGCGCCCGCTTGGCAGTAGTGATGGCCTAGGTGAGGCGTTTAATGAGTTATTACTGAGCGATCAGGCGATTGCACTGGGGCAAGGCGAAGCGAAACGCTTGGGTGTGAATGTTGGTGATCAATTAGCCGTTCAGATTGATGGCTTAGTCCATCGTTTAACGATTGCTGCCGTGGTCCCTGACCCGGAGGATCAAGCCCGTGGACTGGTGCTTGCCGATATTGCCGCTGCGCAAACGTTGCTTGGACGAGATGGTCGGCTTGATCGAATTGATCTGATCCTAACGGATGCAAAAGCGCAAACGCTTAGCGCCGTCTTGGAAGATAAAAAAGCCCGCTTGGTGCCCGCTGCCGCGAATGCCACATCGGTGTTAGCAATGAGTCGGGCGTTTCAGGTCAACCTCACCGCGTTGTCCTTACTGGCGGTGGTGGTCGGTGCATTTTTGGTCTTCAACACGCTAGGGTTTTTGGCCGTGCGCCGGCGCCCTAGCATTGGTGTGCTGCGCGCAATGGGCGTGCAGCGCCGAGAAATTCTTTGGCAAGTCCTCGGAGATGCGCTACTGATTGCCAGTATTGGTACGGTCGCGGGGTTAGCGCTTGGATATGGCCTTGCGCATGCGTTGGTAGGGCTTGTCCTGCAAACCGTTAATGATGTGTATTTTGAGCGGGCTGCGGGGGAGTTGGTGCTTTCTCAATGGAGTCTTGCAGCGGGTTTGTTGGTGGGACTGGGTGGCTCAGTCCTAGCTGCGCTGGCGCCTGCGCGCGAGGCTGCAGCAACCCCGCCCCGCGCGGCACTCTCCCGCGCCGATCTTGAGACCCGGGCACGGCGTCTTGCAAAGCGGGCTGGCATACTCGGCATTATGGCGTTGCTGATGGGTGCTGTGGTCATTGCCGCTAGTACAGGACTGATCGCAGCGTTTGTCGGTTTATTTGCGCTTATTCTTGGCGCGGCCTTTCTCGCACCCTTGATTATGTTGGGGGTAGGAAGAATGCTGCGTCCGTTGGTGCGCGGCCGGCCTATTGGCGGGTTAGTCGTTGAAGGAGCCATCGCTTCACTTAGCCGAACGGGCGTAGCGGTAGCCGCGCTATCGGTGGCCGTTGCGGCAGTGATTGGGGTGGCAGTGATGATTGCGAGTTTTCGCGGCAGCGTGATTGATTGGTTGGAAGGCTCGCTTGCCGCTGATTTCTACATCACCGCGCCGGGTGAATTTTCCGATCAACAGGCGGATCGACTCGCTGATCTAAATGGCGTTGAGTTTATATCTCGCTCACGCTGGTATTCGCTACCGACAGCGGATGGCCCGGTCGAAATCTGGGCGCTTGGACTGCCCGCTGGACGTCACCCCGAGGTTGAACTTCGCCAAGGTGAGCCCAAGGCAGCCATGCAGGCTTTTGCCAATGATCAAGCGGTCCTTGTCAGTGAGCCTTTTGCTGCCCGCCGCGAAGTCACGCTCGGCGATAGGCTTACCCTGCCCAAAGCCCAAGGCAAGTCGGTGTTTCGTGTGGCCGGTATTTACCGAGATTACGCCAGTCCGACCGGCGTTGTGTTAATGCGCCGGGATCTCTACGAGCGATTATATGCTGATTCACGTATTGCAGGAATTGGTGCCCATGTCAGTGCTGAGGTGGATCGAGAGGCCTTACGCGATCAGCTTGAAATTCAATTAGCTGGCGTGCCCGGCGCGCGGGTGATCGACAATGCGGCTGTGTTTACTCAGTCACTGGTTATTTTTGATCGCACATTTGCCATTACCGAAGTGTTGCGATGGCTTGCTGGACTTGTGGCTTTTGTGGGCGTCGTTAGTGCGCTAATGGCATTACATCTTGATCGATTACGTGAGTTCGCGGTGCTACGAGCGATTGGACTGAGTCGAGGGGGTCTCGCCGGAGTCATTAGTGGTCAAAGTGGATTATTAGGTTTGGTGGCAGGGTTGTGGTCAATTCCGCTTGGCATTGCACTCGCTGGGTTATTGGTGTTTGTCATTAATCGTCGCGCCTATGGCTGGCGCATGGGTTTTGACTTGGCAGCGCAACCTCTGATGGAAGGTGTGGTGTTAGCCGTGCTCGCCGCTTTATTGGCGGCGATCTATCCCGCATGGCGGGCAGCACGCATGCCACCGACTAGTGGCTTAAGGGGAGAGAGATGAGGCGGGTTGATAGCGGCTTATTCGGCTTATTAACTGTGCTGATAATTGCGCTCGCAATTGGGTGGTGGCGGTTTGCTAACTTAGGCGCTGGCATCACAGCGGATAACGAGGCTGAAAATCTCGCCGAGGTTATGGGGCCTACGGATGATGCCAATGCCTTCGCACGGGTGACTGGTCCTGCGCCGCTGGTGTTCCCAAAAGACCATGGTGCTCATCCGGATTATCGAACCGAGTGGTGGTATTTTACGGGTAATTTGCGCGCGGCAGATGGCCATGAATATGGTTTTCAGCTCACGCTTTTTCGCTCTGCATTGGCACCTGCCAAGCCTGAAAGAGCCTCTGCTTGGGCGACTCGACAGGCATGGATGGGACATTTTGCGATTACTGATATTAGTGGCCAAGCGCATCGCGCCGCTGAGCGTTATCAACGCGGCGCGCTCGGCTTGGCCGGGGCGCGCGTTAACCCCGTCCGGGTCTGGCTTGATGACTGGGAGATAGAGAGTCACTCAAATGCGGGCTTGTTTCCGCTTAACCTGAGTGCTCGGGATCCCGAGCAAGCGATCGCCATTACGCTTGCTATCACCGCGGATAAGCCGCACGTGCTTCAAGGTGATGCCGGGTATAGCCGCAAAGGTGCGGACCCAGCCAATGCGTCGCGGTATTACTCCTACACACGTCTAGCCGCGAAGGGCTCACTTGAGTTTGGCGCAGCGACTGCGAGTGTGACCGGCAGCGCTTGGCTTGATCGTGAGTGGAGTACTAGCGCGCTTGATGCTAATCAGCAAGGCTGGGATTGGTTTGCTCTGCAGCTTGAAGATGGCCGTGATGTCATGGTTTATCGATTACGGCGGCGTAATGGTCAGACGGATCCAAACTCTGCTGGCGTTGTGGTCAGCCGTGAGGGTGAGGGACGGGTGTTAAGTGCAGAGGATTTTACGCTGACCCCCAATGCCTATTGGCAAAGCCCTGAGACTGGCTCGCGTTATCCGATTGTCTGGACGCTAAGGTTACCGATCGCAAATTTAGAACTTAAGATAAGCGCACGCATTGAGGCCCAAGAAATGCCGACAACGGTTCGTTATTGGGAAGGTGCGGTGAGTGTGACGGGAACGGCCGAAGGGGTGGGGTATTTAGAGATGACAGGTTATTAAATGCATCAGTAATTTAGCGCTTCGAGGAGATGGCGCAAGTAGCTTAGTCGCTCGCGTGAGACACGGATGCGCTCAACTAATCCCGGTTCAGGGTCAGGAAGAATAGTCAGTAGATCGGCATGGAAAAACACCCCAAAGCTATCGATATAATGCAAATGTCGGTTGCGATCAAAAATTAGGTTATCCCTGCCGTAAAGGTCGATCACTTTATCCTCTTGGGTGTACCAACGCTCTGCGGTGGCGATAAATAGCCGAAGTGCCCGACGTAATCGTGCTGATTGGCCTAATAGCGGAATGATCTCGTTCTCATGGGCAGGATTAGCCATATCAAACCAACGCCGAATATTAGGCGCCATCGCAATTACACTGGGCTTTTCATCAATATAGGTGCGGGTAAAGATAGTGGTTGGAACAATATCGCCAAGGGCGTCGCGTAACTGTTGGTGCTCTCGGTGCAAGACGCGTACTTCGGTTTCAGGAATAGCCTGACGCGGCACCTTAATGACCAAATCCAGGGGTTGTCGTAAGCCATCCCGAAAAACACTGCCTGAGCTGCGCCAGACTTCGCAGTGATAACCCGCATCAGATACGAGCGTTGCCGGCAGCTCATCGGTGCGCAGGCAGGCAATCCGATTATCAATGCGATCATTTTCTCGAGCCATGAAGTTAGACTGCCATAACGGGACGATCAATGAGCTGATGAATGGCCACGACACAACACAGTGCCATTGCAGCAGCGCCGGCCATAACGATACTCATCCCCAAAAGCGGGCCTAAGGTTAATAAACCAATCACCAGCGCACTTAGCGCCCCAAGGCCAAATTGCGCCAGACCAAACAGGGCCGATGCCGCGCCGGCGTGATGCGGGTGGCGATCGAGGAGGCCCGCGACGGTGTTGGCCGCGATAATGCCGACGGTGGCCAAGGCGATAAAAAGCACCGGGGTGATAATCCACTGCTCACGAATGCCCAAACTCACCAGGGTGAGCATGGCTGTCGTGGTGCAGGCCATCACAGTGACGCCGGCGGTGAGCATGGGGCGATGGCCAAAGCGCATAACCAGCCGGCCATTAATAAAGTTGCCAATAATTAAGCCAATTACATTAAACGCAAAGTAATAGGCAAAATGCGCTTGCGGCACGCCAAACACTTGGGTGTAGACAAACGGGCTGCCCGCGACATAAGCAAATAAGGCGCCAAACGCCATGCCACCCGCGCCGAGGTAGGCAAGCGCGAGCGGGTCGGCGGCGATAGGTAGATAACTTTTAAAAAGGCTCGCTAAGCTACCTGTCGCGCGTCGGCTCACCGGGTGGGTTTCAACTAAGCTGAGATGCATCATCAGCAAACACAGCGCGCCAAACAGGGTTAACGCCCAAAACGTTGAGCGCCATCCGAGTGCCGCACTCAGCCAGCCGCCGAATACCGGCGCGATCAGTGGGGCCATAGTCATAACCAAAATAACAAACGACATCACACTCGCGGCCCGCCGGCCG
>JAVLBI010000030.1:0-606 GCA_031581365.1 Spiribacter sp.
CCAGCACTCGATCGACTGGAGATGGAAGGACGTGCGCGCGAAGGCGCTGACCGATGTGAGTCGGGAGAGAGGGCGAGACGCGGCCCAGGCACTGGCCGCTCACGCATCGGGAACAACGACCGAGGTCTACATTCGAGCCCGCGATCGGGTCATCGTGCAGCCGGTGAAATAGGGATTATTTTAGACAGATCGCCGGATTTAAGACTGCAACGATTCCAGAAAATGCCCTAAGTGCCTGATTATATGGTGGGCCGTGAAGGACTCGAACCTTCAACCAACTGATTAAGAGTCCGGTGCCTATACGCCGGCAAGCCGTTGATATATCTCTAAAACCGTCCCGTACAAACGTCTAAAATACCACGTGCTCGAAGCGCTGAAAGCCCCGCATGGCGCGGGGCGGCTTTGCGATTTTAGACGCGCCCAAAGGCCCGATCGAGGGCAGCTTGACGCTCGTCCTCGGTCATCTCCGGCCAGTACATGATGTCCTCGATATGCCGACCGCAGCCGATGCAGACAAAGTCGCTATCCACGCGACAAACGCCAACGCACGGGCTTTCAATCATAACGAGACTCCAGTAGCTCGCTCGCCCATTTGATGTCCCGCAT
>JAVLBI010000031.1:0-570 GCA_031581365.1 Spiribacter sp.
GTGAATTTAAAATAATCTGGCTTCTCTACTCTAAACCGAAAAAGTGTATCAGTGTAATGTTCTACTTCAATAACAGGCAACAATCCCTGTTCTTCTTGTAAAAACTTTTGATACTCAATCTGATATTCTTCTTCTGAGAGATTGTGCCAACCTCTACAGCCATCTGGCGATCTGCCACATCCGCATGTCATATATTTTTCCTATCTTTTTGTGTGGTGGGTGCGGAGGGTCTCGAACCCCCGGCCAGCGGATTAAAAGTCCGATGCTCTACCAACTGAGCTACGCACCCATACGTTATACTATACTAGTAATAATTACTGCTGTCAATACTTTTGTCAAGTTAATAATCAATAACGGAACGATACATTGAATATACTAAAATTCCTAGTCCAGCGAGAATATGAATAACTCCCAAGCCTTCTAAGAATGAATATTCTGTATGTTCTCCCAATGACTGCGAGACAACACCTATTGAAATGAGTACAGCAGCAATTGTCTGTCGCATCTCACAAGATTTTATTCTGTCTCGCAGTATTGA
Organism: Spiribacter sp.; assembly: GCA_031581365.1. GTDB lineage: Bacteria > Pseudomonadota > Gammaproteobacteria > Nitrococcales > Nitrococcaceae > Spiribacter. The sequence continues at coordinate 539 of JAVLBI010000031.1, forward strand.
GTTTTCAATCATCACTGATTCCAAACTTTTTC
>JAVLBI010000032.1:0-527 GCA_031581365.1 Spiribacter sp.
GCGGTGGTCGAATCGGTCAAAGCCGCCTCAGACATTTATGCCCCGGTCGATGGCGAGGTCACGGGTAATAATGAGCAGCTGAGCGACTCGCCCGAACGGATTAACTCTGACCCTTATGGGGAGGGCTGGATTTTTACCATGCGCATTAGTGACACCGGCGCGCTCGGTGAATTGCTGGATGCCGATGGCTATGCCGAGGTGATTGACCAATGACTGTCATTACGCGACGCGGCGAGCCGGTCGAAATTGCTGGCACCTTGCCAGTGGTTGGAGAAAAAGCGCCGGATTTTCGACTGACCCGCACCGATTTAAGCGATGTCTCACTGGCCGATTACGCCGACAAGCGTAAGGTGCTGAGCATCGTGCCGAGCCTCGATACGCCCACCTGTGCGATGTCGCTACGGCAATTCAATCAGCGTGCGGCGGCCATGGATAACACCGTGGTGCTGAATATTTCCGCTGACTTACCGTTTGCTGCCGCCCGCTTTTGCGAAACCGAAGGCATCGACCAAGTCGAATCGCTATCG
>JAVLBI010000033.1:0-524 GCA_031581365.1 Spiribacter sp.
AAGTCACGGTGACGTATCCGGACCGTAGGGAGACTGACGAAGCTCAGGCTGCGCTAAGCGACGATTAGGCACAACCACCCCGGAACCTTTCAGAATCGGAGCGACGGTTCGCTTCGGTTCGTTTTTTCTTCGCTACGTCACGACCCGACCGGCCCCGAGCAGCTGCTCACCGATCGGGCCGACGCTTCGCTTCCGGTCTATTCTGAAAGGTTCCGGGGTGGTTGTGCCGTCTCGGAACCGGAACCGGAACGGGAACCGGAACCGGAACCGGAACCGGAACCGGAACCGTGACGGGACGGACCGGGGCGGCCCCATGTCGTTCGTAGCGTCACTGAGCCGTCCCACGTCGCTGCTGAGCGGCTACCGGGTGGTTCCATGTGGTATGTATCGTCTCGATGCGGTAGCGTCTCTGAGCGGCTCTGAGCGGCTCTGAGCATTATTAGGGGGGGACTATAGGGGGGGTTAAGTTACGGTTGGTACCGTCCCGATACGTTACGACACTGAACGGTGCGGTACTGTGGCAC
>JAVLBI010000034.1:0-523 GCA_031581365.1 Spiribacter sp.
GGCGGGCTTTTTGGGCGCATGGTTAACGCGGTTTTTTCGCCAAGATGATGCCTCAGATCGGCCTGAGTCCTTGCAAGATCAGCTACTGATTGCGGTCTCCAGTGCCTCGCCCGTGGCGTTGCCTGATTCGCCGGATCATTTGGTCGAGCAAAAAAGCCGTTTCACGATTGCCCTTGAACGGCCGATCGAGCCATCCAGCCCGGCCGCCGGTATTCCCTCTGTTGTAAAGGCGCCTCAACCGGCGGCTAGCAAACAAGGCGCTGATGATACGGCTGACGCGGACGACGATGATGACGAGGCGGGCATCCTTTGGTTACACCGAGGTGATGCCTCGCCTACCGGCCCTTCAGTGGGTGACGTTGTGGTCTCTGAAACGCGTCTGCCAAGCGCTGAGCAGCGCGTTGGCGAATCTAGCGTTGACGCGCGAACCGACAACCGAACGGCTTCCAATTCTGATACCGATTCCGATGCTAGCCCGAGCACTCAATACCACGAGGAAGTAACTGAAGGCCGAATCGTCTCG
>JAVLBI010000035.1:0-522 GCA_031581365.1 Spiribacter sp.
ACTACTTGTTATCAGATATGGGGGTCTGGCTTGTATTTACAACCCAGAGGCGGGTAGGGGGTAGCGACCGGGCAGAGGAACACAACGTGGCAGACAAAAAGCCAAAGATTCTCTGGGCGAATCCGTATTGCCTATTAGATCTGTCGAGCGGGGCGTCGATGAGCGTTCGAGAGCAACTGCGCCAGTTACATAACCTGGGATGGGATATCCGCGTTCTGGGCGCCACCATCTTCGACTCGCCTAATGGCATGACCCGGCTTTCCGAGCATTGGGAAAAGATAAAACAGTCACGATCGAAGATCGTTATAGTCAACGATGGGCCGTAGAGTGTGGATGTCTTACAGGTTGACGCAGAAAGCAATGACGACAACGTCATCTATGCCTGCGATCTAGGGAGGCTCAAACCCAGCATTATCTACTGTGAGGTAGCCCATTTAGATAGCGAGCGCACCATCATTTTGGAACAACATTTAAGGAAGTTTGGCTATAGGTGCTTACGGCAAGGTGCCAATCTGCTGTCCT
>JAVLBI010000036.1:0-519 GCA_031581365.1 Spiribacter sp.
CTATATGATTCGGAGTTTTTATACGCGGGTCGGACTATTTAAGTGTGCTGGTCGAAGTAGTCGCTCTGTTCTCGGATGTGATTCCTGAGGCGGCGGTGGTCACTGCTTGTCATATTGTTGACCTCCATCAGTTCACGGAAGCGCTCTGTCTTGTACAAGCGGTCATCGACTGAGGGGTTCTCCTGGGCCGACAGTGCCTCGTCCGAGACGAGTGAACAGATTGACAGCAACAGCTTCTCGTAGCGGGTGCCGCCGGAGGCGTTGGAGGACATGTCGTAGTCGTGGACGATGTCACGTACCGTCTCACGCTGGATGTGTGGCATCTCAAGGACAGACATGAACGTCTCCATGTCATTGTGGAGGCGCGAACGATTGATGGTGTGGCGGCGGGTCTCCTCGCCGTAGCCATTGTTCAATCTATACAGACGCTCATAGAGGCGCTGCTGGCGTCGTGGGATGGGCGCGTCCTGGCCATCCATGTCATGTGGGTTGAAACTTGTGGCAGCCTGTGAGCCCCAC
>JAVLBI010000037.1:0-519 GCA_031581365.1 Spiribacter sp.
CTATTTGACCCTGCGCACCACGGCGATGGTGTGCTGGTTGTTTGTGGGTTCGTATGTCTTTTCTTCGGTGTTTTCCTACTTAGGCGGCGAGCACGTCATTTCGGAGTTTGTCCAAGGCCTCAACCTCACGCCTCTGCAATTCCTGATTCTCGCACAGTTGATCATCTTCCTCTTGGGGTGGCCTCTGGAGTGGTCAGAGATCATTATTATCTTTGTCCCGATCTTCCTGCCACTTCTCGCGTTGTTTGATATAAGCCCGTTGTTCTTCGGGATTCTGGTGGCGCTGAATCTGCAGACAAGCTTTCTGACGCCGCCGATGGCTATGTCGGCGTATTACTTGAAGGGGATTGCGCCGCCTTCGGTAAGGCTGACGCAAATATTTGCAGGCTGTATGCCGTTTTTGATTTGCGTCATTTTCTCAATGGTCGTGATGTATACCTTCCCGCAGATCGTGTTCTATCTGCCGGAATTGTTCTATGACTGAACAGCGCAGGGATATCCTCGGTTTGAGTGCTCTAG
>JAVLBI010000038.1:0-516 GCA_031581365.1 Spiribacter sp.
GCGGTCTGTCAAACAGGTTATTCCCCGGTAGCTCAGCGGTAGAGCGAGTGACTGTTAATCACTGGGTCGGCGGTTCGAATCCGTCCCGGGGAGCCAATAAAAACAATAAGTTAGAACCTACCAGCCTGCCCTAGATTCCCTGCAAGGCACGCGATAGTCACACTGCGAACGCACCACTGCAGGCAAGTGAATCAAGATCTGGTTCCCATCGTTTATTTTGCGGCCACGCTGCCACGTTGAACTTTTCTGTTTCACTACCAATTGAGCGAGGCCGTGGATAGGCGTACCTGCGACACGCGACTAGACTGCTTAACGTCTAAGCGTTCCGATGCCAACCCTTTGGGTCTTTGTAACTTAAAGCTGCAATGAATAGCCCCGGTTATAAATTGGGGCATACCGAAGAACGACTTGTAAAAGAGGTAGATCCGTTATTGATCCATGGGTATAGCCCGATCCCGCGGCACATGGCGAAGATGGCTGGAGACACAGGCACCCGGAATCGCCGCAACCTTATCC
>JAVLBI010000039.1:0-514 GCA_031581365.1 Spiribacter sp.
ACAATGTTGAAGTCATTGAACCGAGCGCTTTACGCACAGAAATTCAAGCACGCCTAGAGCGCGCGGCTGGGCAGTATCAATAGTCTCTCCTTGCAACCAGCCACGAGGTGATAAGCTTTGATGCAACGTCAATAAGCGTAAGAGGCAATCCATATTGGCTAAGGGTTTTGGCAGTGAAGACGCGGCGCAGGAGGAAATCGAGAGCGCCGTGAACAACGCCGTGCAGCGCGCGCAAAGCGCGCTGCCGCAGGGCGTGAGCCTTAGCCATTGCGAGCACTGCGATACACCCATTCCCGAAGGCCGACGTAGCGCCATGCCCGGCGTTCGCCTATGCGTTGCCTGCCAAGAGATTGAGGATCAATCCAACACCCAACAGACAGGCTACAACCGCCGTGGTAGCAAGGATAGTCAACTGCGTTAACCGCTATTCAGGCGAAGAGGCTCGATCAAATGAATGCCTTTAAAATGCTCTGCGCTACCCTCGTCTTTTACGCCGCAGCCGGTTTAGCGCAGC
>JAVLBI010000003.1:0-173655 GCA_031581365.1 Spiribacter sp.
CTATCATGCTGATCGATGACTGTTTTTTTTATTACGCTACAATGTGTTGCACGTGCCCGTAGCTCAACCGGATAGAGCATCGGCCTTCTAAGCCGAGGGTTGCAGGTTCAAGTCCTGCCGGGCGCGCCATTTCGCTTGGGCTTACGCCGCCGCATCAGCCCGCTCAAGCTGGCGCTTGAGTAGCCGTTCAATGCCTTTGAGCAGCTTGGCCTCATCCGGGGCCACGAGCGAAATAGCCTCGCCTGCATTGCCGGCTCGGCCTGTGCGCCCAATGCGATGGACATAATCTTCGGCTACTTGGGGCAAATCGTAATTCACCACATGCGGTAGATGATCGATGTCGAGCCCGCGGGCTGCGATATCGGTGGCCACCAGAACGCGTACATCACCGCGTTTAAAACCCGCGAGTGCTTGGGTGCGTGCGGTTTGGCTTTTATTGCCATGAATCGCCGCTGAGCTCAGGCCATCTTGACCCAGCTGGCGGCTTAAATTGTTGGCGCCATGTTTGGTACGGGTGAACACCAGTACTTGCTGCCAATCCCCTTCCTTAATCAACCGACTGAGTAGACCCCGTTTTTCTGCCTTGGCAGAGCGGTAAACTCGTTGAGCGACGGTTTCAGCGGCGCTGTTGCGTGGCGCGACGTCGATTTCAACCGGCTTGGTCAGCATGCCGGCCGCGAGCGCGCGAATTTCTCGCGAGAACGTCGCTGAAAACATCAGGGTCTGGCGTTGCTTGGGTACGTATTGAAGAATTTTGCGAATGTCGTGAATAAAGCCCATGTCGAGCATACGGTCTGCTTCGTCCAGGATCACAGTCTCAACGCCGTCAAGACGGGCGTTACCGCGTTTTAAGTGATCCAGCAGGCGACCGGGTGTAGCAATCAAAATATCCACGCCTTTGCGCAGTCGATCGATTTGGGGCTGCATACCGACGCCGCCAAAAATAACGCCAGAGCGCAGCGGCAAATTGCGGCCATAGGTTTTTACGCTCTCATGGATTTGCGCTGCCAGTTCGCGGGTCGGTGCGATAACCAGCGCCCGCACAGGCCGGCGTTTGGTGCCGCTGGCATCGTGCTGCGATAGCCGCTCGAGAAGCGGTAAGGTAAAGGCAGCGGTTTTGCCGGTGCCGGTTTGCGCGGCCGCTAAAAGGTCGCCGCTTTCGAGGATCGCCGGGATCGCGCGCTGCTGAATGGACGTCGGGGTGGTGTAGCCCGAGGCGCGAATCGCGTCGAGCAGCTCGGCGCGAAGGCCGAAATCATCAAATGTCATGTAGTCATTACTCCTAAATCTGGGCGGAGTATACCCGCATTGACCGCTCTTGGGTGGCTGAGTATTATTCGACGACGCTTAACGATGTTCTCGTTAAGACACCTGCGATAGAAAAGCGGGGTGTAGCGCAGTCTGGTAGCGCGCCTGCTTTGGGAGCAGGATGTCGGGGGTTCGAATCCCTCCACCCCGACCATCTCCTGGCAGGTTGGTCTAGATCGATGGTGGGCGTAGCTCAGCTGGTAGAGCTCCGGATTGTGGCTCCGGTGGTCGTGGGTTCAAGTCCCATCGCTCACCCCATATCGCTTGAATGGGCCGTTAGCTCAATTGGTAGAGCAGCTGACTCTTAATCAGTTGGTTGAAGGTTCGAGTCCTTCACGGCCCACCATTGCTCTACGCCCGTATGAAAACTTAAGTTGCAAGATTCGCTTTTTCCAACTGCCTCATGCCGGTATACTGCTGAGTTGGGTAATGAAGCGCGAAAGTGGCGGAACTGGTAGACGCGCTGGGTTTAGGTCCCAGTGGGGTTAATCCCCCGTGCGAGTTCGAGTCTCGCCTTTCGCACCAGTCACTAGAGGTGGGTAATGCAAGTATCGGTGGAGTCGGGCGAGGGTCTGAAGCGTAAGTTAACGGTCCAAGTCCCTTCCGAACGGGTGGACGAGCAGGTTGCGAAAAAGCTTCGTGAAATGCGTGGTCAGGTCCGCCTACAGGGGTTTCGCCCGGGCAAAGTGCCGATGAAAGTCGTAGAAAAGCGCTACGGCCAGCAAGTTCGTGGAGAAGTGCTTGATGAGGTGGTGCGCACGACCTACGCCGAAGCCCTCGAGCAACAATCTCTGCGTCCAGCTGGAACACCAGATATCCAACCGGTAAACCTTGAAGAGGGCAAAGACCTTGAGTACGAGGCGAACTTTGAGGTTATTCCTGAAATCACGGTAGAAGGCGTGGAGAGCATTGAGCTCTCGCGGCCTGCCGTGGATATTGAAGATAGTGATGTTGACCGGATTTTTGATCGGCTGCGCAAACAGCATGCGCAGTTCAATAGCGTCAAGCGTGCAGCAAAAAATGGTGATCAAGTCACGATTGATTTCTCAGGAAAAGTCGATGGCAAAGACTTTGAGGGCAATCGTGGTGAAGATGTGCCCGTGCCCCTAGGTGAGGGGCAAATGCCAGCACCGTTTGAAGAGCAGCTTGTGGGCATGAAAGCCGGCGACGAGAAAACGCTCCATTACACTTTCCCGGAAGGTTTTCCGGATACATCAATCGCGGGCAAAGAGGCTGCGTTCGCGGTGGTCATGAAAAAAGTGGAATCGCCAAAATTACCAAAAGCTGATGATGCATTTGCTGAAAAGCTAGGCATTGAGGGCGGTATTAAGGCGCTACGTGGACGGATTTCTGAAAGCCTCGAGCGCGAGCGGGAACAAGCGATCCGTGCACGAGTCAAGGATCAGGTAATGGATGAACTCATTAAGTCCAATGAGATCGAATTACCTCAGACGCTTGTGGATAGTGAAATTGATCAACTACGCCAGCAAACCAAAGAGCGAATGCGCCAGTCCGGTGCTAGCGATGATGAGCCTGATTTGCCGGCCGATCAGTTCGAGCAAGAAGCAAAGCGGCGAGTCGCGCTTGGTCTGCTCGTCAATGAAATTGTGCGAGCGAATAACATTGAGATCGATCCAGAGCGAATGCAGCAAGCGCTACAGCGTGTCGCGGCGGGCTACGAGCAGCCAGAGCAAATAATGCAGCATTACTTGCAAAACCAAGAGCTTATGCAAAGCTTGCAGCTCCAAGTGATGGAAGATCAAGTGGTTGATTGGGTTCTGGAGCAAGCCAAAGTCGTGGACAAACCAATGAGTCTCGATGCACTAACCAGTGGCGTCGAGGATGAAGAAAACGCCGAGGCCAATTAACGGCCAGGAGTCGAATAGACAATGAGCGATGATCGCCGCTTAGACACCCCGATGGCCACCGGGCTTGTGCCCATGGTGGTTGAGCAAACAGCCCGCGGTGAGCGTGCTTACGATATTTACTCGCGTCTTTTAAAAGAGCGGGTCATTTTTATGGTTGGACCGGTTGAGGACCATCAAGCCAATCTATTGATTGCGCAGCTACTGTTCCTTGAATCGGAAAACCCCGATAAAGACATTCATTTCTATATCAATAGCCCCGGTGGTGTTGTCACGGCGGGCTTGGCTATTTACGACACGATGCAATTTATTAAACCGGATATATCCACGGTTTGTTTAGGCCAAGCAGCCAGTATGGGATCATTTTTGCTAGCAGGCGGTGCCCCTGGCAAGCGCTTTGCGCTGCCAAACTCACGCGTGATGATTCATCAACCGCTGGGTGGATTCCAAGGTCAAGCAACGGATATTGATATCCACGCCCGTGAAATATTGAGTATGCGTGAGCGCCTCAATCAAATTTTGGCCCATCACACCGGCCAAGCGATCGAGACCATTGGGAAGGATACCGAGCGCGATAACTTTATGGCGCCAGAGGCGGCTCGTGATTACGGTATAATTGATCAGGTTTTGGCTGATCGTAGTCATTTGCCGGTCGTTTAATCGTGCTTGCGCAGTCCGCAAAAAGCGGGCATGGTCAAGTCGTAAAATTCTCGCATGCGCAGGGTTAGCCAATGACTGAAAAAGACAACGGCGGACGCAGCGACGACAACGGCAAGTTGCTCTATTGCTCGTTCTGCGGAAAAAGCCAGCATGAAGTTCGTAAGCTGATTGCTGGCCCATCGGTATTTGTATGCGATGAGTGCGTCGAGCTTTGCAACGACATCATTCGCGAAGAGATGGAAGAGAAAGGTGCCGAGGCAACCGGACAACTTCCGCGGCCGCAGGAAATTAACGCATCTCTCGATGAGCATGTTATTGGTCAAATGCATGCCAAAAAAGTGCTCTCCGTGGCAGTGTATAACCACTACAAGCGCATGCAGGCGTCTACAGGCAAGGGCGATGTTGAGCTTACGAAAAGTAATATTCTTCTAATTGGGCCAACGGGCTCAGGCAAGACGTTATTAGCGGAGACATTGGCACGCTTATTGGATGTGCCCTTTACGATCGCTGATGCAACGACACTGACCGAAGCCGGCTATGTTGGCGAGGATGTCGAGAATATTATTCAAAAGCTGTTGCAAAAATGTGATTACGACGTCGAAAAAGCTCAGCAGGGCATTGTCTACATCGATGAAATCGATAAGGTTTCACGGAAAGCAGAAAATCCGTCAATTACCCGCGATGTCTCTGGCGAGGGCGTACAGCAGGCGTTGCTCAAGCTTATTGAAGGAACCACTGCGGCTGTGCCGCCGCAGGGTGGACGTAAACATCCCCAACAAGAATTTTTGCAGGTGGATACCGCGAATATCCTATTTATTTGTGGCGGCGCATTTGCCGGTCTTGAGAAAGTCATTCAGCAGCGCTCTGAAAAAGGCGGGATTGGCTTTTACGCGGAAATTAAGGGTGAAGCGCAACGTAAAGGTGTTGGTGAGACACTGCGCGATATCGAGCCTGAAGATCTCGTGCGTTACGGGCTAATTCCTGAGTTCGTTGGCCGTCTACCTGTTGTGGCAACGTTGGACGAACTCGATGAAACCGCGCTTGTTGAGATTTTGCGTGAACCGAAAAACGCACTGGTCAAACAATTTCAGCGTCTGTTCGAAATGGAAGGTGTTGAGCTTGAGTTTCGGCCCGAGGCGCTGCATGAGGTAGCGCGTAAAGCCATTGCGCGAAACACCGGTGCGCGAGGGCTTCGCACGCTCGTTGAGCATGTGCTTTTAGACACCATGTATGACCTGCCTTCGCTGGATAATGTCAGCAAGGTGGTTGTCGATGATGCAGTGATTCGTGGTGAATCATCACCCTATCTGATCTATGACGGCTCGGAGCAGCCCGCGGCCGCTTCTGACTAGGCCGTGCGGCTGGGTCTTCCGGCCCGGAGAGGAAACCTATGAGCGATGAATTAAGCCCGGCAACCGGTAACACCATGCCGGTGTTGCCGCTGCGTGATGTGGTGGTCTACCCGCATATGGTTATCCCGCTGTTTGTAGGCCGGAATAAGTCTATTCAGGCGCTTGAAGCGGCGATGGCTGAAGATAAGCGTATTTTGTTGGTGGCCCAACACAGCGCAGAGGTTGATGACCCGGAGGCCGAGCATCTCTATGGAGTCGGAACGCTAGCGAACATTCTGCAAATGCTCAAATTGCCTGATGGCACCGTTAAAGTGCTGGTTGAGGGATCTGAGCGAGCTAGTGTCCAGGGGCTCGATGTTCAAGGTGAGTTTTTCTCAGCATTGGCTACGCCGTTGATTGAGCCCGCCGTGCGTGATGAGCAAGAAATCGAGGTGATGTCACGCTCATTGCTGTCGTTGTTTGAGCAGTACGTCAAGCTCAATAAAAAAGTCCCGCCAGAGATTCTCTCCTCGCTGCAAAGTATTGAAGAGCCAAGCCGGCTCGCGGATACCGTTGCTGCGCACATGAGTTTAAAAATCGACGATAAACAAAAGATTCTTGAAATGGAGGATCCTGCGCGTCGATTAGAGCATTTAATGGCCCTAATTGAGGGCGAGCTCGATATTCTTCAGGTTGAAAAACGCATTCGTGGTCGTGTTAAACAGCAAATGGAGAAATCCCAGCGCGAGTATTACCTCAATGAGCAAATGAAGGCGATCCAAAAAGAGCTAGGTGAGCTTGAGGACGTGCCTAATGAGCTTGAGGATCTTGAGCAGAAAATTGCAACGGCTGGTTTATCCAAGGAAGCACGCGAGAAGGCCGATCAAGAGCTGAATAAGCTACGAATGATGTCGCCGATGTCCGCTGAAGCAACAGTGGTGCGTAATTATTTAGAGTGGATGCTTGCGCTGCCATGGAAAAAGCGCACGCGCGTGCGTCACGACCTGGGTCACGCAGAGACCATTTTAGATACTGATCATTATGGGCTTGAGAAGGTCAAAGAGCGCATTCTTGAGTACTTAGCGGTTCAGCAACGGGTGCGTAAGCTCAAAGGCCCTATACTCTGCCTAGTGGGGCCTCCAGGCGTTGGGAAAACCTCATTGGGTGAGTCCATTGCGCGATCGATCAATCGGCGTTTTGTTCGAATGTCTCTCGGTGGTGTTCGTGATGAAGCAGAGATTCGTGGTCATCGGCGCACCTATATTGGCTCGCTGCCGGGTAAAATTGTCCAAAAGCTATCAAAGGTTGGTACGCGCAACCCTCTGTTTTTGCTCGATGAAATTGACAAGATGGCGATGGACTTTCGTGGTGATCCTGCCTCCGCTCTGCTCGAAGTCCTTGACCCTGAACAAAACGCCACTTTTAACGATCATTATCTTGAGGTCGATTTTGATCTCTCAGATGTCATGTTTGTATGTACCGCAAACACCATGAATATTCCTGAGCCATTGCTCGATCGAATGGAAGTCATTCGGTTGTCGGGGTATACCGAGGAAGAGAAGACGCAAATTGCGCGTAATTACCTGGTGCCAAAACAAATAAAAGCCAATGGGCTAAAGCCCGGTGAGCTTGAGATCAGTGATAACGGGCTGCGTGATACGGTGCGTTTCTATACCCGCGAGGCAGGTGTGCGGAATTTAGAGCGCGAAATCGCCAAAATTTCCCGACGAGTCGTCAAAGATGTACTCATAAAGCCACGAGATCGGGCGGTGCAGGTGACTACGCAAAATCTGAATAAATACCTTGGAGTCCGTCGTCATCGATATGGTCTGGCTGAGTCGGAAGATCAAATCGGTCGAGTGACCGGTCTTGCATGGACCGAGGTTGGTGGTGAGCTGCTTACGATTGAGGGCGCAGTTATGCCAGGCAAGGGTCGTTTGCAGAACACCGGGCAGCTCGGTGATGTAATGAAAGAGTCAATTCACGCGGCATTAACGGTGGTGCGAAGCCGGGCCCAAGCGTTGGGAATCGCTGCCGATTTTCATCAGCAGCACGATATACACATTCATGTCCCTGAGGGTGCAATTCCTAAGGATGGTCCTAGCGCAGGCGTTGGAATGTGCACAGCTTTAGTCTCCGCACTGACCGGGATTTCGGTTTGTGCCGGGGTTGCCATGACCGGTGAGATTACCTTGCGTGGCGAGGTATTGCCTATCGGAGGGCTGAAAGAAAAGCTCTTGGCTGCGCATCGTGGAGGGATTCATACCGTATTGATTCCTGAAGATAACCGTAAGGATCTTGTCGACATCTCCCGTGATATTAAGGGTAAACTCGATATTCGACCTGTACGCTGGATCGATGAGGTATTGGCGGTTGCATTAACGCATCAGCCTGTGGCGCGGCCGATAACCGATGAGAATGCCGATGATTCTGTGAATACTGCTAACCCATCGAATGAATCCGTACGTGCACACTAAACCTAGACAAAATTAAGTAGAGCGCATTAGGGCGGGATTTGACACGGGTTATCAGGCGTTGATATATGTCTGTCCTGCAAGCTATGGCGTTCACGCTAATGGATTGGTCGGGCATTGTTAAAAGGTCATTGTCGTCGATCCAAACTGGCGATAGCATGCAAACCATTCGTCGCATGGACGATGACCGATACCAAATTTTCAAGGGGAAAAATTCATGAACAAGTCTGAACTCATTGATGCCGTTGCCGCTTCGGCCGGCCTGTCAAAAGCTGACGCGACGAAAGCCGTTGATGCCTTCTCGGGTACTGTTTCTAGCGCACTCAAAAAGGGTGATCAGGTAACGCTAGTTGGTTTTGGTACTTTCACTGTGCGCGATCGGGCTGCGCGTACCGGCCGTAATCCACGGACAGGCGCAACGATCAACATCGCCGCCTCCAAGGTCCCCGGCTTCAAAGCTGGCAAGGCGCTTAAGGATGCCGTAAACTAACGGTTGTTTTCCGGGGTGGTTAGCTCAGTTGGGAGAGCGTCGCCCTTACAAGGCGAATGTCGGGGGTTCGAACCCCTCACCACCCACCAAAAACCGGATTCGGAGCGGTAGTTCAGCTGGTTAGAATGCCGGCCTGTCACGCCGGAGGTCGCGGGTTCAAATCCCGTCCGCTCCGCCATTAGTCCCATCATCAGGAAGGCGCCAGAAGGCGCCTTTTTGATTTACGGATATTGAATATGCTGCTAGCGATCAGAGATAAAACCCGCGGCTGGATTGCCTATGTGATTGTCGCCGTGCTGGTGGTTCCGTTTGCCCTGTTCGGACTCTATAACTACGCGGGAAACGGTGGGGAACAGACCGTTGCAAGCGTTGATGGCGAGGACATTACTCGCACTCAGCTCGATCAGGCCTATCGGGAACGTCAGGCTGAACTGCGGCAAATGTTAGGCGAGCAGTTTGACCCGGGATTGTTTAACACCGAGCAACTCCGCCGAGAAGCCCTACAGCAACTCATCGATCAGCAGTTGTTATTCAATCATGCGCGGACGCGAAAACTGAATGTTAGTGATGAGCAAGTCGCGAGCATTATTCGTAATCAAGATATTTTCCAAGTCGATGGTGAGTTCTCAATGGAGCGCTATCGACAATTGCTCGAGCAAAACAATCTAACGCTCGATCGTTATGAAGCGCAGATGCGCCAAGACCTATCGTTGGGGTTATTACGGCAGGCGATCGAGCGCAGTGCGTACACCAGTGATCGCGAATTAGATCGGATTTTGGCACTCCAAGGCCAGCGGCGTGAGTTGAGTTGGGTGACCATCCCAACTGCGGCCTATCGTGACGGAATTAACCCCCAGCCTGAGGCGCTCGAACAATGGTACGAGCAAAACCCCAATCGATTTCAGCTACCTGAACAGGTGCGTTTGAACTATCTATTGCTGGATCCAGCTGTGATTGCAGAGCGTATCGATGTTTCGACAGAGGATATCCGCGAGCGCTATCGCGAGCGGCAAGCTGAGGCCAGTCAGACCGCCGAGCGCGAGCTTCGGCATATCCTCATCGAGGTGCCAGCGCAGGCGTCGGCCGATGCGGTGGGCGCGGCACGTGAGCAGGCCGTGGCAGCGCGGGAGCGGATCCAGGCCGGTGAATCATTTGCCGCGGTGGCTAGAGCCGTCTCTGATGATACCGGCTCCGCTAATGATGGCGGTAATCTTGGCGCAGTTCAGCCCAGTGATGTCGCTCCGGCATTTGCCGAGGCGGCTTGGAAGCTTGAAGTTGGTGCGATTAGCGAGCCTGTGCGTACGGATTTTGGCTGGCATGTCATTGAGGTCACCGCGGCTCGTGCCAATGAACTTGCCCCGCTAGAGGAGTTAGCGGCGTCGCTGCGTGAATCAATTGCGCAATCGCGGGCAGAGCGGGAAGTTTTTGAGTTAGGCAATACACTAGAAACATTGGCTTTCGAATATCCACGCGATCTAGAGCCTGCTGCCGAAGCACTCGGGCTGCCGGTTCAGCAAACAGACTGGTTGGCAGCGGATGATACAGGCGAGGGTATTTTGGCGGAGACAGCGATTCAACGCTCAGCCTTTAGCGATGCGTTGTTAGAGTCGCGGGAAAATAGTGATTTAATTGATTTAGGCGATGGGCGCTATGGGGTTATTCGCGTGGTCGACCATCGTGCCGCCAGCCGTGAGCCATTGGCCGATGTCAAAGCGGATGTGCGTGAGGCGGTTATCGACGAGCAAGCAGCCAAAAAAGCGCAGGCACAGGCTGAGGCAATGCTACCGGCCATAGAATCAGGGCAATCTTTAAGACAAGCAGCCGAGGCGGTATCTGTTGCAAAGATCAATGCACCACGGTGGGCGGAACGTAATGAGCGCGAATTGCCGGCTGGGGTCAGAGAGATGGGATTTCGTCTGCCAAGACCGGCGCCTGGGCAAAATCATGCTGATCTTGCCCGCTTGCCAGATGGTTGGGCTGTGGTTCTGCTAAGTGCTGTCGAGGATGCTAATCCCGATGATATTGATGCTGAGCGACGCGCACAGTTACGCCAGTCAATTAATGCAATGGATGGGCAGCTCGCGTTCCGAGCCGTACTCGCGCAATTGCGCGAGCAGGCTCAGGTCCGCATTTTTGAGGAACGCCTGTAGTCCGCCGGCTAACTGTCCTCAGCCAACGCACTGCCGGATAAAGCAACCGCATGAAAGCCAGCGTCGACGTGAACCACTTCACCGGTGATACCAGAGGCAAGCGTTGAGCATAAGAAAGCGCTCGCGTTGCCGACTTCATCGATATCCACATTGCGGCGCAGCGGCGCGCTCGCGGCGTTGTAGTCAAGCATTTTACGAAAATCACCAATGCCTGAGGCCGCTAGCGTCCGTATTGGGCCTGCAGAGACCGCATTAACGCGAATGCCCTCGGGGCCAAGATCGTGCGCCATATAGCGCACAGCAGCCTCAAGGCTGGCTTTTGCTGGACCCATTACGTTGTAGTTGGGTAAAGCTCGTTCGCCACCTAAATAGGTGAGGGTGAGAAGGCTGGCGTTGCGGCCTTGCATCAGCGCTCGTGCACCGCGGGCTAAGGCAACAAAGCTATAAGCGCTAATATCGTGTGCCATGGCATAGCCGCCCCGGGTTGTGTTATCGACAAACGAGCCTTCAAGCTCTTCACGCGGTGCGAACCCTACGGCATGCACTAGGATGTCTAAATGGCCCCAAGTTTTTTCAAGCTCACTAAATACCGCATCAATTTGGGTATCATCAGTGACATCGAGTGGCATGACCGGGCCGCCACCGCAGGCAGCAGAGCACTGCTCAACGCGGCCTTTGAGCTTGTCGGTTTGATAAGTGAGCGCGATTTCAGCGCCTTCCCGGTGCATGGCTTCGGCCACGCCCCAGGCAATGGAACGATTACTAGCAACGCCTACAACGAGCGCTTTGCGATTAGTGAGAAAACCCATGAGAACCTCTTTGCCCCTGAAACAATCCTAGGTACGTTACTTAAAAGCATCGGAACGGCCAAGCGGCTATTTCGATTGATGAGATAAAAAGGAAGTGAAAATGCCTCTATACCTCCCGCATCAAGGTCGGTTGATGGGACTATTGTTGGGTTTAAGCATAGTGCTTATCCCGATGCTGAGCGTGGCGAAGGATCATGCATTGGCACTTCATGGCACCCCAAAATATCCCACAGACTTTAGCCATTTAGATTATGTCAATCCGGATGCGCCCAAGGGCGGGACCCTTAAGTTAGCCAATGTCTCGGCTGCCACGTTTGATAGTTTGCATCCGTTTATCTTGCGCGGCACAGCGGCCGAGGGGATTGGGCTTGTTTATGACACATTAACGGAGCGCTCACTCGATGAGCCGTTTACCGAATATGGCTTAATTGCGAAATCGATCGAAGTCGCACCTGATCGGCGCTCCGTGCGGTTTGTGTTACGGAAAGCGGCACGTTTTCACGATGGCACGATGGTCACCGCTGAGGATGTTGCTTGGACGTTTCGTGCCTTAAGAGATCATGGCCATCCGCAGTATCGGGCGTATTACCAGGAAATTGATCGTGCTGAGGTCGTTGGGCCCCATGAAATTATTTTTCATTTCTCAACAGCAGATAATGCAGAGCTTGCATTGATTATTGGTCAATTACCGGTGCTGCCTGCCCATTATTGGGCGGAGCGAGATTTCTCGGCGACCACTTTAGAGCCCCCGCTTGGGAGTGGGCCTTATCAAGTAGTTGAGGTCGAGCAGGGCCGGCGCGTGGTTTATGCACGGGTTGCGGATTATTGGGCCGCAAATCTGCCATTAAAGCGGGGTCGACATAATGTTGATCTTATTGAATATGACTATTATCGCGATGGCACGGTAGCCTTGCAGGCCTTGAAAGCCGGGGAGTATCACCTGCGCCAAGAGAATGTTGCGCGTAACTGGGCAACGGCGTATGACACACCGGATGTCGAGTCAGGCCTACTGAAAAAAGAGTCCATTGAGCATGACCGTCCAGCTGGCATGCAGGGGTTTTTCTTTAACACTCGGCGCGAGATATTTGCTGATCCGCAGGTGCGGGAAGCGCTGAGTTTTGCCTTTGACTTTGAGTGGACCAATGAGAATTTATTCTATGGTGCGTATCAGCGTACTCGCAGCTACTTCGAGAATTCCGGACTTGCCGCTACGGGCAAGCCCTCAGAGGCTGAGCTTGCTGTGCTTGAGCCGTATCGCGAGCAATTGCCTGATCGGGTGTTTGAGCAGGCCTATCGGCCGCCCAGTACTCAAAATGGCAGTTTGCGCGATAATCTCCGGCAAGCCTTCGCGTTGCTGCGTGAAGCGGGTTGGGAAGTCACTGATGGCGTGTTGACCCATGTAGAGTCGGGTCGACCGATGGACTTTGAGATTTTACTCGTCAGCCCTTCCTTTGAGCGAGTTGTGCTGCCATTTAAACGCAATTTAGAGCGGCTGGGCGCAAAAATTAGTGTGCGGACAGTCGATCCCACTCAGTACCAAAATCGAATGGATAGTTTTGATTTCGATATGACAGTGCATGTGGCACCTCAGTCACTATCACCGGGGAACGAACAAAGAGATTTTTGGAGTTGTGACGCCGCCGCAATGGGTGGCAGCCGTAATGTAGCTGGGGTTTGTGATCCGGTTGTTGAAGCGTTGATTGAGGCGGTGATTGATGCGCCCAATCGTAAAGTATTAGTGGCTCGGACTCGGGCCCTAGATCGAGTCTTGCAGTGGGGCTTTTATGCGATTCCCAATTGGTATATCGATCGCTTCCGAGTCGCATACTGGGACCGTTTTGGCCGGCCGGCGAAAAACCCGCCCTATGGTCTAGCGCTTGATACTTGGTGGGTCGATCCCGAAAAAGCAGCGCGTGTTGATAACCGCTAGGAGCGCTTAACGGTGTACGCCTATATTGCACGCCGGTTACTGCTGATGATTCCTACGTTATTGGGGATCATGCTGATTAATTTTGTCATTGTGCAATTTGCCCCTGGTGGCCCCATTGAACAGGTCATGGCTCAGGTCCAGGGCACCGCGGAGTTTTCAACAACACGTTTCTCGGGGGTAGCAGGTGACGAGGTCGCGAGCGAGACTCGAGGCGGACGGGGACTGGATCCGGCGTTTATCGCTGAGCTTGAGCGGCAATTTGGGTTTGATCGTCCAGCGCATGAGCGTTTTGGCAAAATGTTGGTGGACTATGCCCGCTTTGATTTTGGTCAGAGCTTTTATCGTGATGAAACGGTATTAGCCCTGATCGCCGATAAGCTGCCGGTGTCCGTATCGCTCGGGCTTTGGACGTTGCTTTTTACTTACCTCATTTCAATTCCACTCGGTGTACGTAAAGCGGTTCGCGATGGTTCAGCCTTCGATGTTTGGAGCAGTGCGGTCGTGATCATTGGCTACGCAATTCCTGGGTTTTTATTTGCGATTGCGCTCATTGTGGTGTTTGCCGGTGGCAGTTATTTAGATTGGTTTCCGTTACGTGGGCTCGTCTCTGATCATTGGGACTCGTTGAGCTGGCCTGCACGTATTCTGGATTACCTCTGGCACTTAATCCTGCCAGTGCTGGCGATGGTGATTGGTGGGTTTGCTGGGCTGACCATGCTGACCAAAAATTCGTTTATCGAAGAGGTGAACAAGCAATACGTAATGACAGCGCGGGCGAAAGGCGTGAGCGAGCGGCGAGTGCTCTATGGACATATCTTTCGCAATGCGATGCTGATTGTTATCGCCGGTTTTCCGGCCGCGTTTGTCGGAGTTTTATTTACGGGGGCTTTGTTGATTGAAGTGATTTTCTCACTCGATGGGCTAGGTCTGCTGGGTTTTGAATCGGTGGTTAATCGAGATTACCCCGTGGTTTTTGGCAGCCTGTTTATTTTTACCTTAATCGGTTTAGTGCTTAATTTACTGGGTGATTTGATGTACGTGTTGGTAGACCCACGGATTGATTTTGAAGCCCGGGAGGGTTGAGTTTTTAAGTGTTTACACTCAATCCCATTAATCAGCGTCGTTGGGCACAATTTCGGGCTAACCGGCGTGGCTGGTGGTCGCTATGGATTTTTCTCATATTGTTTGGCCTATCACTACT
Source organism: Spiribacter sp. (assembly GCA_031581365.1). Taxonomy (GTDB): domain Bacteria; phylum Pseudomonadota; class Gammaproteobacteria; order Nitrococcales; family Nitrococcaceae; genus Spiribacter. Next base: position 14,219 of record JAVLBI010000003.1, read on the forward strand.
CGCCGAACTCATTGCAAATGAGCGGCCATTACTTGTGAGCTATGAGGGTGATTGGTACGTTCCCGTGCTGGTGAGCTACCCGGAGACCACATTTGGTGGTGATTTTCCAACAGAGGCGAATTATCGCGATCCATTCGTTGCTGAGATGATTCAGGCGAATGGCTGGATACTCTGGGCGCCCATCCGCTATCACCACGCCACCATTAATTATCAAAGTCAGCAAGCGGCTCCAGCCCCGCCATCAGCTGAAAATTGGTTGGGCACAGATGATCAGGCTCGCGATGTATTGGCGCGGCTGATTTATGGCTTTCGGATTTCTGTACTTTTTGGTCTGGTGCTTACGTTGGCAAGCTCAGTCATTGGTGTATTCGTCGGCGCTGTTCAGGGCTATTTCGGCGGTCGAATTGATCTGCTCGGTCAGCGTTTTATCGAGGTCTGGGCGGGTTTGCCGGTGCTCTACCTGCTGATCATTATGGCGGGGTTTGTACAGCCGAACTTTTGGTGGCTATTGGGCATTATGTTGCTCTTTAGCTGGACGCAGTTGGTGGGTGTTGTCAGAGCGGAGTTCCTACGGGTGCGTAACTTTGATTATGTGAAAGCCGCCAAAGCGCTGGGTGTAAGCGATGGGGTGATTATTATTCGGCATGCCCTGCCAAACGCGATGGTCGCTACAGTGACCTTTATGCCGTTTATTTTAACCGGATCGATTACCACATTAACCTCGCTCGATTTCTTAGGCTTTGGCCTGCCCCCAGGCGCTCCATCATTGGGCGAGCTTCTCGCTCAAGGCAAAGCAAATCTGCAAGCCCCGTGGCTCGGTCTTACTGCATTTTTCACGCTTGCGATTATGCTTTCACTGCTTGTGTTTATTGGTGAAGCGGCAAGAGATGCGTTTGATCCTCGGAAAACCCTAGGAGGCCACGCTCAATGACCGCTCCATTGCTGGAAATCGAAAACCTATCGGTTCACTTTGGTCACAGCCATGCAGAGCAGCGTGTGGTTTCTGGGGTGAACTTATCCCTAGGCGCCGGCGAAACCCTAGCATTGGTCGGTGAGAGTGGCTCCGGAAAATCGGTTACTGCCTTGTCTATTCCTCAGTTACTGCCCTACCCATTGGCACATCACCCGAGTGGGCAAATTCGCCTTGCCGGTGAGGCGCTGATTGGCGCTAAGCAAGCACGCTTGCAGGCCGTCCGTGGTGGCATGCTCGGTCTGGTTTTCCAAGAGCCCATGACATCGCTTAATCCGCTGCATAATATCGAAAAGCAAATTGGCGAGACGCTACGTATCCATCAAGGCTTGAGTGTGTCGGCGGCGCGTGATCAAACGGTTAATCTGCTCGAACAGGTCCGTTTGCCTGAGGCGGCGAGTCGGTTAGGCGCGTTCCCGCATCAACTCTCCGGCGGTCAACGCCAGCGCGTGATGATTGCAATGGCCATTGCGAACGCACCCCAACTGTTGATTGCTGATGAGCCAACCACCGCCTTGGATGTGACAATTCAAGCGGAAATTCTCGATCTGCTGGCGGATCTTAAACGCCGGCTGGGAATGGCGATGTTGTTCATAAGCCATGACTTAAACGTGGTTCGCCGTATTGCTGATCGAGTGGCCGTTATGCAAAGCGGCAAAGTGGTTGAGCAAGGTGCGATCGATCAGGTGTTCAGTCAGCCTGAACATGCCTATACGCGCATGCTCATTGATGCTGAACCCAAAGGCCGGCCCGCTGCGATCCAACCGGCAGGGCCGCTTTTGCAAACGCAAGACTTGCGGGTTTGGTTTGCCCAGCGTAAGGGTTTTTTGCAGCGGGTTAGCGGTCACATTAAAGCCGTCGATGGGGTGGATTTAGCGGTTTGTCCTGGCGAAACGCTCGGGATTGTCGGTGAAAGTGGTTCTGGAAAAACCACGCTCGGTCTGGCGTTGTTGCGCCTGCAAGCGGCGCGTGGGCATATTTGGTTTGCTGGGCAGGCTATTTCGCATCGAAGGCCGCGGGCCTTGCGACCGCTGCGTCGAGCGCTTCAAGTCGTTTTCCAAGATCCGTATGGCAGCCTCAGTCCGCGCTTATCGGTTGAACAGATCATTGCCGAGGGCCTTAAAGTGCATGACCTAGGGCAGGATGCCAATGAACGGGGTAATTTGGTGCGGGCTGCGTTAGAGGAAGTCGGATTGGAGGCTGAGCTTGCAACACGATTTCCGCATGAACTCTCCGGTGGTCAGCGTCAGCGAGTTGCAGTCGCCCGGGCAATAGTTCTTAAGCCAAAGCTTATTGTGCTCGATGAGCCCACATCGGCACTTGATCGTTCCGTGCAAGCCCAGCTTGTTGACTTGCTGCGCGACTTGCAGGCGCGGCACGGATTAGCTTATGTGTTTATCAGTCATGATCTCAAAGTCGTACGCGCAATGAGTCATCGTGTGATTGTCATGCAGTCCGGCCGCGTACTCGAAATGGGTGATGCTGAGCAAATCTTTACTCACCCACAGCACCCTTACACCCGGCGTTTGTTAACGGCAGCGTTGAATACCTCGTCAATGCGCTGATTGTGCCGCCCGTATCCGTGTTGTGACTGCTATCATTGCGCCATGGAACCACCCGTTATTGCTTTGGTTGGACGTCCCAATGTGGGTAAGTCGACACTTTTCAATCGCCTAACGCGTACGCGTGATGCGTTGGTGGCCGACTTTCCGGGGCTGACGCGAGATCGGCAGTATGGCATTGGCAAGATAGGCTCAGCACCGTATGTGGTGGTCGACACCGGCGGGCTAGGTGAGCCGGATGATGTCACCTACCATCATATGCAACGTCAAGCGCTCCTGGCGCTCGATGAAGCGGACATTATTTTATTTCTAGTCGATGCTCATGCCGGCGTTACGCCTGGTGATGAAACACTGACCCAAGTGCTTCGCCAGCGCGGTAAACATGTTTGGTTGGTCATGAACAAAGTTGATGGTATTGACCCAGCGCTTGCCGGCGCTGATTTTCACTCCTTAGGCTTAGCGACGCCGTGGCCGATTGCTGCTGTACAGGGTCGGGGCGTTCATGCACTCATGGACCGAGTCTTGGAGGAGGTTGCCGAGGCGCATTGGCACGCCGCTGAGACCGATGCACAAGTCCACCAAAGCCCAATTGAGGTCGCTATTATTGGGCGACCAAATGTTGGTAAGTCAACGTTAGTGAATCGATTAATTGGCGAAGAGCGCGTCCTGGTCTATGACATGCCAGGGACCACGCGTGATGCGATTAAAGTCCCATTTGAGCGTGATGGCCAAGCGTTTACGCTTATTGATACAGCCGGTATCCGTCGTCGTAGTCGAATCAAAGAGCGCATTGAGAAGTTCAGCATCATAAAAACTTTGCAGGCAATTGATGCCGCGCAGGTGGTGATTATGGTGTTAGACGCTCGGCAAGAGATCTCAGAGCAGGATGCCCATCTAATTGGTCATACCATTGATGCCGGTCGTGGCTTAGTGTTGGCGGTCAATAAATGGGATGGCCTAGAGCCTGGCGTGCGCGAGCGCATTCGCCGTGAATTGGATGTCAAGCTAGGTTTTCTTGATTTCGCTAAACCGCGGTTCATATCGGCGCTGCATGGAACTGGCGTAGGCCGTTTACTAGAGGCGGTCGTGCGTGTGGATAAGGCAGCCCGGCGTGAAATTCCCACCTCAGCCCTTAATAAGGTTCTTGCAGAAGCCACTGAGGCACATCAGCCACCACTCGTGCGCGGACGTCGTATTAAATTACGCTACGTTCATCAAGGCGGACGTAATCCGCCCACGATAATCATCCACGGCAATCAAACAGAGAAACTGCCGGCATCCTATCGGCGCTATTTGATTAATCGTTTTCGACGTGAATTGGATTTGTGGGGAACGCCAGTGAGGCTCGAGCTGCGGACCGGAGAAAACCCATTCGCGGGACGACGCAACAAGCTCACACCAAGGCAGCAAAAAAAGCGCGAACGGGTGATGCAGCGCCGTCGAGGTAAGGATTGAGCGATGGGCGAGCTAAGTTTTCCAAGAGTCCATCAAATCCGTCTTGCCTATTCGGCGCTGGAAGATCGTTTAGCGATTTTCTTGACAATGGCCGCTGGCGATGGACGAGTGGCATGGATATCACGACGCGGTTTGGTTGGCTTGATTGGGCGTGTGAATGCAGTGCTTAAAAAAAGCCATCCCGCTGGCGAGGGGGAAGAGGCGCATGACATGGTCATGGCTCTGGAGCATATCGGTGCACGCTCGCAGATTGCCGCACAGCGTGAGCAAGAGAAAACACAGGCGGCTGATGGTGCTGGGCCACCCGTTGCGACGCCCGCCGAGTGGGTTCACTCGCTGATCACCGAGGTGCGAGTTGAGCCTCAGGGCGATGGGATTGTGGTGGCCTTTCTTGGTCAGCCGGTAGCAGGGAGTCCGGATAAGCGAATTGATGCTGAACCGGTCGCGGGGTTGGCGCTGACTCGGCCGCACGCGCATGAGATTTTGCGTCTCATGCGAGCCAATGCTGAGCAGGCAGGTTGGGATTTGAATTTACCGATCGATTGGATGCGAAGCGATACCGCGCAGTAATGGTGCCCCGAGCAGGATTCGAACCTGCGACCTATCGCTTAGGAGGCGATTGCTCTATCCAGCTGAGCTACCGGGGCCAATGACGCGCAGTCTGGCCAATTTGGATAAAAGAATGGTGGAGCCGAGGGGAATCGAACCCCTGACCTTCGCATTGCGAACGCGACGCTCTCCCAACTGAGCTACGGCCCCGAGACGCCCGGGTGGCAAAGTGTAGCATCAGCAATTATATCGGTGCCACATCCCACTGCGGGCTTGGTATCATACGATCACTAACGAGGAGCGCGGAGTGTTTAATCATGCACCAGTCTATGCATCGAATATTTAGAGTTTTGATGGGATTAGCGCTCGTGGGCGCGCTGCTTACAGGATGCAATACGCTGGAAGGTCTGGGTAAGGATATTCAATCCGCCGGACGCGTATTAGAGGAAACTGCGGATCGCGATCAATAAATCACGGTGATTTGGTGCCGGGGGCGGGAATCGAACCCGCACTCTCTTGCGAGAACCGGATTTTGAATCCGGCGCGTCTACCAGTTCCGCCACCCCGGCACGAACTCGAGCGGAGATTATAGCAGGCCTGCATGAAAGTCAGCGAGTTCAATTACGAATTACCCGAGGCACTGATTGCCTCCACTCCGCTCGCAAAGCGCACCGATAGTCGATTATTAGTGCTTGATTCGGCTACTGGAGGTCTGCGCGACGCCCAGTTTCCGGCCATTTGCGATTATCTACAAGCGGGCGATTTGCTGGTGCTCAATGACACTCGAGTGTTACCCGCGCGTTTATTTGGGAAAAAACAAAGCGGCGGTGGTGTTGAGATTTTGCTCGAGCGTCTTTGTGCTGGCGCAGAGGTATTAGCTCAGGTTCGATCGAGTAAAACGCCTAAACCCGGTGCTATTCTCCTTTTAGAGGGTGATATTCGCGTTGAGGTGCTTGCCCGTGAGGGTGAGTTCTTTCGCCTCCGTTTCCCTGCAGAGCCGCCCCTACCACAATTACTCGAAGCGCATGGTCACATGCCTCTGCCGCCCTATATCAAGCGTGCAGATACCCCTACTGATTGGGAGCGCTATCAAACGGTATTTGCGCAAAATCCCGGTGCTGTGGCCGCGCCAACGGCTGGGCTGCATTTTGATCAAACCTTGCTAGCGAGGCTACACGATGCCGGGGTTCAGACAAGGACACTGACTTTGCACGTCGGCGCGGGGACCTTTCAGCCGATTCGCAGTGAGACCATTGAAGCGCATCAAATGCATGCAGAGTGGCTTTCAGTGCCATCGCCCGTGTGCTCGGCTATTGCCGATACACGGGCGCATGGTGGGCGCGTAGTGGCAGTAGGGACCACCGTTGTACGCGCACTGGAAGCAGCGGCGTTGAGCAGCTCGACGCCACTCACGCCTTTTGAAGGCGAAACCGATATTTTTATTTATCCAGGATTTGAGTTTCAGGTTGTCGATGCGTTGATCACTAATTTTCATTTACCCGGCTCAACGCTTGTCATGCTCGTGAGCGCGCTGGCGGGACGAGAATCAATTCTTGCTGCCTATCAACATGCGATAGAGCAGGCATATCGATTTTTTAGTTACGGTGATGCGATGCTCATCATGCCTGGCGCTGAGGAAATAGCGCGATGAGTCTTCGTTTTGAAGCGCTAAGTTGTGATGGGCCTGCGCGATGTGGGCGTTTGCATTTTGATCGGGGGGTTGTTGAGACCCCAGCATTCATGCCGGTCGGTACTTATGGAACGGTTAAAGGACTAACGCCTGAAGAGGTCAAAGACGCCGGGGCGCAAATTCTTTTAGGCAATACTTTCCACCTCATGTTACGGCCGGGCACTGAGATTATTTCCGCGCACGGTGATTTGCACGACTTTATGCACTGGCCAGGCCCCATCTTGACCGACTCTGGGGGCTTTCAAGTCTTTAGTTTGGCCAAAGGCCGTCAAATCACCGAGGCTGGTGTGAACTTTCGTTCTCCCGTTGATGGTTCTGAGGTTTTTGTTGATCCCGAGCGCTCAATGGCAGTTCAACGCGCCCTTGGCTCAGATATTGTGATGATTTTTGATGAATGTACGCCGTGGCCAGTGGAATGGTCAGAGGCCAAACGTTCAATGGAGCGCTCATTGCGCTGGGCGGCGCGCAGCCGTGAGGCGCATGGAGAAAATCCAAATGCCCTGTTTGGCATCATACAAGGCGGTATGTTTGATGATTTGCGTAGCAGCTCCTTGGCGGGCCTTGTGTCAATGGGTTTTGATGGTTACGCCGTGGGTGGGCTGTCAGTTGGTGAACCACCAAAGGCGCGTTTAAGCGTATTGGATTCGTTAGGCCCGCAGCTGCCGGCTGATAAGCCGCGATATCTTATGGGAGTCGGCCGGCCGGAGGATTTGGTCGACTGCGTTGCCCGCGGGATTGATATGTTCGATTGTGTATTACCCACGCGGAATGCGCGTAATGGATTTCTCTACACCGCAACGGGGACTTTACGATTACGCAATGCACGGTATGCGCACGATACTCAGCCCATTGAGGCTGAATGCGATTGTTACACTTGTCAGCACTACAGCCGTGCCTATCTTCGACATTTGGATCGTTGTGGTGAAATGTTAGGTTCGCGGCTGAATACAATCCACAATTTACGCTACTTCCAACGCTTGATGGCTTTAATTCGTGAAGCGATCAGGCAGGGATGTCTCAAAGAATTCACACACGAATTCCATGCCCGCCGCGCGGGTATGACATAATGCCGGCCTTTTAACCGAAGGGGATTACCATGGAGTTCTTCATTAGCGACGCACTGGCCCAATCGGGCGAGCCAACCGCCGGACTGACCGGCTTAATTTTTCCGATCGCACTGATCGTTATTTTTTACTTCCTGCTCATTCGACCCCAGCAAAAGCGTGCCAAGGAGCATAAAAAGCTGGTGCAAAATCTAGGCAAGGGCGATGAAGTGTTGACCACCGGTGGCATTGTCGGTCGTATCACCGATGTCGGTGATACGTTCACTAGCCTCGAACTTGCTGAGGGCCTTGAGGTTCGCTTGCAAAAAACGGCGGTGGCTCAGGTGCTACCTAAAGGCTCGCTGAAAGGAAGCCTTGAGAAAGCTGAAGCGCCGGCCGGTGACGGGGCAAGTCAGTCTACAAAGGACAACAAAAAGGCTAAGTAGCTTCGAATGAATCGCTATCCGCTTTGGAAATATCTGCTGCTAGTGGTTGTGATCGCTGGCGGTTGTCTCTACGCCTTGCCCAACCTTTTTGGGCAAGATCCGGCGGTGCAGATTACCAGCACGGATAGCGGTGCGCCGAGTGCCGGCACGCAGGCGCAAATCCTCGATATTTTGGCAGACCAAGATATTCGTGTGCGCAACACAGCGCTTAGCGAGGAGCAGTTCTTACTGCGGCTCTCGAGTGCGGATGCGCAGGCACGGGCGGCTGATGAGTTAGAAGTGGCATTAGGACGCGACTATACCGTTGCACTTAATCTCGCCCCCGCAACGCCAGAGTGGCTGCGGGGTTTAGGCGGACAGCCGATGTATCTTGGTCTTGATCTGCGTGGTGGGGTGCACTTTCTCATGCAGGTCGATATTGAGACGGTCTTTGAACAGACTGTTTCTCGGTATAGCGATGAGTTTCGACGGCTGCTGCGAGAGGCGGATATTCGTTATCGCGATGTTACCGCGCGTGAGATCGGATTGACCATGGCATTTGCCAATGAAGCTGATCGCGATCGCGCCATTGATCGCCTTCAAGCGGATTATCTTGAACTTGAATTCACGGCCGATGATGAGGCTTCAGCGCCGCGATTGATCGCCGTGCTGAGTGATGATGAGCGCCGTGATGTGCAAAATTTTGCCGTTGAGCAGAACATGACCACGCTGCGTAATCGTGTCAATGAGCTTGGTGTTGCCGAGCCGATCATTCAGCGTCAAGGGGCTGATCGGATCGTGGTGCAATTGCCAGGCGTACAAGATACTGCACGTGCTAAAGATATTATTGGTGCGACTGCCACGCTTGAATTCCGTATGGTCGATCAAGGTAATTTCCCCTACCGCGGTAACGCGGAGTCAACGGTTCCACCGGGCACAGAGCGCTTTCCCGAGCGCGATGGTGGGTATGTCCTGCTAGAGCGCGAAATCATCATCACCGGCGAAGCGATCACGGATGCGCAATCCGGAATTGATACGCAAACGGGTCAGTCTGAGGTCAATATTCGATTAAGTGGGGCGGGTGGCAGTGTTATGAGCCGGGTCACTGGTGATCGGGTGGGTGATCACATGGCGGTTCTATTCAAAGAAGTGGAACTTCAAGCTCGGCGCATAGATGGCGAAGTGGTGCGCGAACAAGTTGAGGTAGAAGAGGTTATTAATATCGCGCGTATTCAAGAGCAGCTCGGTGTGCGCTTTCGCATTACCGGGCTAGAGAGCTCGCAAGAGGCACGCGATCTCTCCTTGCTGTTGCGAGCAGGCTCATTGGCAGCGCCCATGCAAATCGTTGAGGAGCGCACGATTGGGCCAAGTCTTGGGCAAGAGAATATCAACCAAGGGTTTATGGCCGTGTTGGTTGGGTTTTTCTTGGTTGTGGTTTTTATGGCCGTGTACTACAGGATATTTGGGCTTATCGCTAACGCGGCGTTGGTGATTAATTTGGTATTAATTATTGCTGTCCTTTCGGTCTTACAGGCCACGCTGACTTTGCCAGGTATCGCGGGCATTGTGTTGACGGTGGGCATGGCTGTTGATGCCAATGTATTAATTTTTGAGCGTATTCGAGAAGAGCTGCGTGCCGGCAGTAGTACCCAAAAAGCCATTGAAGCGGGTTATGGAAAAGCGCTATCGACCATTGCCGATGCCAACGTGACGACACTGATTGCAGCGGTTGTGTTATTTGCCTTTGGTAGTGGCCCAGTTAAGGGATTTGCGGTCACTTTATCGATAGGTATTGTGAGTTCTATGTTCACCGCAATTTTAGGAACTCGTGCCGTAGTGAATGTGGTCTATGGCGGCCGCCGCGGCGTTCGTTTGTCGATTTAAGGGGATTGGGTTGAATTTTTTCAAGCGCGAGACGCAACTCGATTTTATGACGCATCGCGGCCGGGCTGGTGTGTTAACCGCGGTATTAATTGCCGCTGCGTTTGCGTTTTTATTTGTTCGTGGACTTGATCTAGGCCTTGATTTTACCGGTGGCACGCTCGTTGAGGTGGGTTACCCGCAAGCGGTTGATCTCACTGAAGTTCGCGCCACATTGGCTGGAGCAGGGTATGAAGATGCCGTGGTACAAACCTTTGGCTCAACCCGAGATGTATTAATTCGACTAGCTCCGAGTGCTGGCGAAGGGGATGCGTTAAGTAACGCAGTCCTTGATACGTTGCGCAGCGCGAGCGCAGATGCAGAATTACGGCGGGTGGAGTTTGTAGGGCCTCAGGTGGGAGAAGAGCTCGCAGAAAAAGGCGGTTTAGCGCTTTTGTACGCATTGGGTGGAATTCTTATCTACGTTGCTTTTCGATTTGAGTATCGGTTTGCCATCGGTGCGGTTGCCGCGGTTGTCCACGATGTGGTGGTCACGCTTGGTTTATTTGCGGCGATTGGTTTGACGTTTGATTTAACTGTGCTGGCTGCGTTACTTGCTGTGATTGGCTATTCACTGAACGACACTATTGTGGTGTTTGATCGGGTACGCGAGAACTTTGTCCGGGTGCGTAAGGGCAGCGCATCGGAAGTGACTAATCTATCCATCAATCAAATGCTGCCGCGGACCTTAGTGACAAGTCTGACGACCTTGCTGGTATTGATTGCGCTTTTCGTCCTTGGCGGTGAGCTGATTCGGGGCTTTGCCCTAACGCTAATTATCGGCGTGCTCGTGGGGACTTATTCGTCGATCTACGTTGCAAGTTCAGCTGCACTTGCGTTGGGCGTAAGTAAAGAGGATCTTCTCCCTCCCGCAAAAGAGGGTGTAGATTCTGATGACGCAGTACCGTAAATTTTAACGATCGTCATCAGCCTTTCACAAAAGGTGTTTATTCTCTGGCAAAACCTGGCAACGGGAAGCCGTCATGACTGATGTTCAACGTCTCAAACCGCTTCGCTATCGCACTGTTTTCATCTCTGATGCCCACCTCGGATTTCGCGGCGCTCGCGCCGATTACCTTCTCGACTTTCTTGAATCTGTTGAATGCGAAACACTCTATTTAGTGGGTGACATTCTTGATATTTGGGAAATGCGACGCCGTGGGCTGCGTTGGCCAGACTCGCATAATGCAGTTATCCAAAATATTTTAAAACGCGCTCGTAATGGCACTCGTGTTATTTACATTCCAGGCAATCATGATGAAATGATGCGGAATTACGCAGGCATGTCTGTCGAGGGAGTGAGTATTGAACTGCGTGCCATACACGAATGCGCAGATGGACGACGTTTACTCGTATTGCATGGTGATGAGTTTGATACCGTTGTTCAATGTAGCCGATTGGTCTCGATGTTGGGACACCGAATGTATGCTTGGCTTATTTGGGCAAACCATTGGTTAAATCGCGTGCGAAAAGCCTTTAATCGGCCCTATTGGTCATTGGCGGCGTATCTCAAACAGCGGACTAAAAACGCCATGAGTTATATTGCTAACTACGAAGATGCGCTCTTGCATGAAGCCCGTGAGGCGGATGTCGATGGATTGGTTTGTGGCCATATTCATCATGCTCAGATGTTAGAGCGGAATGGTGTGCTGTATTGCAATGATGGTGATTGGGTTGAGAGCTGTACTGCTTTGGTTGAATCGCATCAGGGAGCGCTTGAGCTCATTAGCTGGAATGATGTGAAGGCCACCTTAACAACGTGCAAAGAGGCCCATGAAGCCGCGCGCGCTGCCTGATTTTAGGTCCGAATACCATCAATGCGGTGCGGACTAATTGTCCGCACAAGATCAGCAAATAGTTTTGGACTGCCGGCAATGATGTTGCCGGTGTCCAAATAATGATCGCCGCCGGCGAAATCGCCGACAATTCCGCCAGCCTCCCGAATCATAAGCGCCCCTGCACCAATATCCCAAGGCTTCAAGCCAATCTCCCAAAAGCCATCAAGCCGACCGCAGGCGACATAGGCTAAATCAAGCGCGGCAGCGCCTGCGCGGCGTAAATCGCCGGCACGTCGAAAAATATCGCCAAACATACCCAGATAAGCGTCATGATAATCACGCGAGCGCAGAGGGAAGCCGGTTCCCAATAGTGCATTATCAATGCTCGGTCGGGCATGAATCCGCATACGTCGGCCTTCAAACGTGCAGCCGCCACCACGGTTTGCTGTCCAGAGCTCTTGTCGAATAGGGTCGTAAATAACGCCAGCCTCAAGCGCTCCGCGGTATTTAAGCGCAATAGACACGGCAAAATGCGGAACGCCACGAAGAAAATTAGTGGTGCCGTCTAAGGGATCAACTAACCAAACGTATTCGGCATCATCGGCCCCGCCGCGCTCCTCACCTACGATGGCATGATCGGGATAGGCTTGGTGCAAAATCGCACGAATTTCATCCTCTGCCATGCGATCTACTTCACTGACAAAATCATTCTCACCTTTGGACTCAATCGTTAATTGATCGAGTCGGTCCATATGTCGAGTGATAATGTTGCCGGCGCTGCGCGCTGCGCGCACAGCAATGTTAACCATGGGATGCATCAAAGGTTCCTGAACTTAGCCGCGATTACGGCAGACTATGCCGTAGAATAATCACGCTAGGATAACAGCAAACACCCAGAAGGAGGCGATCAATTGATCCTTCAACCTAGCGATCGGTGCCGTTTTGTACTCGTGGGTACAACTCACTCCGGTAATCTCGGCGCTACCGCACGGGCAATGAAAACCATGGCCATCGATGGTTTAGATTTGGTCGCGCCAATGTGTGAGGTAGATGCACAAGCGCACGCGATGGCTGCCAATGCGGAGGACGTCCTGCATGCGGCTGAGCATTACGCTGATCTTAAAACGGCATTAGCGAATTGCACGCTGGCTTTGGGGTTAACCGCCCGGCCCCGGCGTGATGGAGTGCCGGCGCTTACGCCGCGGGAAGCAGCGTCCATGCTCATGCAACACGCCGGTCAGAGCGCTGTTTTATTGGGTCGTGAGCGCACCGGGCTGACAAATGAAGAGCTCGCCTGCTGCCAGCGCTTGGTGCATATTCCAGCCAATCCAAATTACCCCGCACTTAATATCGCATCGGCTGTACAGATTATGGCCTACGAAATCTTTCTCGCAGCGAAGCCTGAGTTAAGCACAACCATCCGCCCCGCTAGCACAGAGGCACTGGCTGATCAGCCGGCGACGGGGGCGCATCTTGAGGGCTTACATGCGCAATTTGAGGCGATGGTAACGGCGAGTGGATATTCAGCCTCGCAACCACGCGAGGTGTTGATGCGGCGATTGCGCAACTTTGTCAATCGGGCAAGGCCAAGCGTTGAGGAAGTCAATTTACTGCGTGGCGTTATTAAACGTTTATTGCCGTGAGGCTGCGCTGGCTGGATACGCCGAGCGAGGCGTATACTACGAAAAGTTGGCCTAGGTAAGTTCAGCAAAACGGAGCCAATAATCGAGCATGTTTCAGCGGCTTAGAGAGGACATTCGTTGCGTTTTTGATCGTGATCCTGCGGCGCGCAACCATTTTGAGGTGCTCACCGCCTACCCGGGAGTGCATGCATTGATGTTCCACCGTGGCAATCATTGGCTTTGGCGGCACAAAATGCGGTGGTTAGCGCGGTTTTTATCCGTTTTTGCACGATTACTAACGGGTATTGAAATTCATCCTGGGGCACGCATTGGGCGGCGTTTTTTTATTGATCATGGTTTAGGCGTGGTTATTGGTGAGACAGCTGAAGTCGGCGATGACTGTACGCTGTATCAGGGCGTGACGTTGGGGGGTACCTCATGGGAGCAAGGCAAACGCCATCCCACGCTTGGTAATGATGTGGTGGTCGGCGCTGGCGCAAAAGTGCTGGGGCCTGTCCAGCTGGGCAATGGCTCGCGTATTGGCTCGAACGCAGTCGTAGTCAAAGATGTGCCGGCTGGAGCCACCATGGTTGGGATCCCTGCGCGCGTTGCCCGTGTGGCGAGCGAACCCACACCGCCAACAGAAGCCGATCAGCGACGCGCTGAGACCGCCCGCCGAATTGGCTTTGAAGCCTACGGCTCGACCCGAGATATGCCCGATCCAGTTGCCAATGCAATTAACGCAATTCTTGATCATGTCCACCAAACTGATGCCCGACTCCAAGAGATGTGCACTGCGCTGAGAGCATTGGGCGCACAAGTTAATGATAGCCGCCTTCCCGACCTTAAACATTGCGAAATTGATGACGATACGACAACCACCGAGCGTGCTTCTTCAAACGACCGCTGAGGGCTGCAATGGCATTACTGCCTTATCTTGATTACGCGGCCAGTACGCCAACGGATCCGCGGGTGATGGCGAAAATGGCGCAATTTAGTGGCCCCGAGGGTATTTTTGCGAATCCATCCAGCGCTCACCCTGCCGGCCAAGCGGCTGCGCAAGCCGTCGCTACCGCGAAACAACAAGTTTTGAATGCCGTGGGCGCAAACGCTTATGCATTGACCTGGACAAGCGGTGCGACAGAGGCAGATAACTTAGCCATTTTAGGCCGGGCCTTGGCGCTCGCTAAACGCCAACATCAACAGCGCCGTATTCTCGTTTGCGCTACGGAACACTCCGCAGTGCTAGAAGCCGCTTATGCTGCGCAATCCCATGGTTTTGTAGTAGAGCATATCGGCGTACAGCCGGATGGGTTAATTAACACTGCTGAGTTAGTCGCAACACTTGATGTCGATGTGGCGTTGGTATCGGTTGCGCATATGAATAACGAAACCGGTGTGATTCAGGATTTATCCGAGATTGCGCAAGCGACGCATGCTGTCGGGGCGTTGTTGCATGTCGATGCCGCACAAAGCGCCGGCCGACTGTCATTTGATGCAGACGCATTGGAAATTGATTTAATTTCGCTCTCCGCGCATAAGTTTTATGGACCCAAGGGGATTGGCGGTCTTTGTCACGCGCCGCATGTGCGCTTAGCGCCATTAATTCATGGCGGTGGCCAGCAAAATGGCTTGCGCTCAGGGACATTACCCGTCGCTTTGATTGTGGGCATGGGCGAGGCATTTAGGCAACGCGATGAACCTGCGGAGCAGGCTCGGCAGCAGGCCCTTAAAGATAGTCTATATGCGCAATTAGCGAGTCTGGGTGGGGTCGTGCTTAATGGCCGAAAAGAGGGCTCAGCGCATATTCTTAATGTCAGTTTTGCTGGGGTTCATGGTGCGGCGTTGCGTGCTGCGTTGACGGATTTAGCGGTCGGTTTCGGTTCAGCATGCAGCACTAAACACGGCCCCTCACATGTGCTGCGCGCGATGCAACGACCTGACCCGCTAGCACATGCCTCTGTTCGAATCAGTATTGGACGATTCACCGAGGCTGATGAATTAGAATTAGCGGGTGAGTTTATTGCCGATGCCGTTAGAAAATTGCGTGCGATATCACCGATTTGGCGCGAATATCGTCAGGGTGCTGCGCTAGAGACTGTGTATTCAGTCACAACCCCGCTGGAACTGGCTTGAAACCATGAGTCTAGAGGGTGAGTATAACGTTAAGCCTTGGTTGGGTGCGCCCGAGTCTGCGCTTGGCTGGCAACATGGCACTGCAGGGTCGGTGAGCGATGAGCTACGTATTGATTGTTGGTTAAACGTCAATAATGACCGAATTGCACAAGTGCGTTTTGAGTTATTCGCAGGCCCTGGTGCGATGCAAGCGGTCAACTGGCTAGCGAATTGGTTGAATAACCGCTCCCTGGCTGAGGCGAGTACAATCGATGGCCTAGCGATAGCGACTCATGCTGGGATCGATGATGAGTCGCGAACCGAGGCACTATGTATTGAAGATGCGCTGCGTAATGCTTTAAACGCAGCACCCATCGAAGGAGGGCAATCGCATCATGACAATTGAAGTCACTAAACGCGCTGCTGAACACATCCGTGATGCACTTTCTCGCCATGGTGTTGGCGTGGGACTGCGTCTTGGCGTGCGGACATCGGGTTGCTCAGGCTTAATGTACACCGTGGACTTTGCGCAAAGCGTTGATGCTGATGACACCTTGGTGGAACAGCACGGAGCGCGCATTGTTATTGATAAAAAGAGTCTGCCGTTTTTGGATGGAATCGAAGTGGACTATATCCGTGAAGGGCTTAACGAGCGATTTAGCTTTCGCAATCCAAATGTCACCGCGGAATGTGGCTGCGGGGAGAGCTTTGCGGTGCAGTGATTGCCGCTAAGTTGGCGGCTAGTTAGACTGTTAGGTTTTATCACTTGGCCACATCGCCAAGCTAAACGGGAGTATTTTGAATGGCCGTCGAGCGCACCCTTTCTATTGTTAAACCTGACGCGGTTGCTGGTAATCATATCGGTGAAATCTATCAGCGTTTCGAGACCGCGGGTCTAGAGATCATTGCAGCACGCATGTTGCATTTAAGTCAGGATCAAGCTGAGTCTTTTTACGGGGTGCATCGTGAACGGCCATTTTTTGCTGATTTGGTTAAGTTTATGACCTCAGGGCCGGTAGTGGTCCAAGTCCTTGAGGGCGATGAGGCAATCCGTAAGAATCGTGAAATTATGGGAGCAACCAACCCTGCTGAAGCCGCGGCTGGCACCATTCGGCATGATTTAGCGGAAACACTTGATGCCAACGCAGTGCATGGCTCTGATGCGACAGAGACTGCACGCGAGGAAATTGCTTTTTTCTTTGCTGACGATGACCTCCACAGCCGGCGCTGAATTGCGATCACTCACCGCATCAGGCCGGGTTAATCTACTCGGCCTCGATGAAGCGGGTCTGCGCGATTGGCTAGTTGAGTTAGGCGAGAAGCCCTTCCACAGTAAGCAGCTACGCCAGTGGCTCCATCAACGCCGCATGTTTGATGTTGAGACGATGACGGATCTTAGCAAGGGGCTGCGAGCGCAAATCAATGATCTCACCGAGCTCAATGTGCCTGCCGCTGTGTTTGACCGTGAATCAGCAGATGGCACCCGCAAATGGCTGGTCGGCCTTGAGAGCGGCAATGCAGTAGAGACGGTGTTTATTCCAGAGCGAGATCGGGGAACGTTATGCGTCTCCTCACAAGTCGGTTGTGCGCTCGATTGTGGCTTTTGTTCAACCGGCAAGCAGGGCTTTAACCGCAACCTAACGGCAGCGGAAATCATCGGCCAGCTTCACTTTGCCACTCAGGCCCTAGAAGCAGAGGGCCGTGGTCGCCGCGTCACCAATGTTGTCATGATGGGTATGGGCGAGCCGTTAGCAAATTTCCGCAATGTGATCGCTGCAACCAATCTCATGGTAGATCCCTATGCATGGGGACTTTCACGGCGGCGAGTGACGTTGTCCACAGTCGGACTTGTGCCCGCACTCTATCGATTGGCAGATCACAGTAATATTAGTTTGGCCGTGTCGCTGCATGCCCCTAATGATGCGTTGCGCGATGAGATTGTGCCAATCAATCGTAAATACCCGCTGCGTGAACTCCTGCCAGCATGTGAGCACTATGTGAAAAAAACCCCACATCACTGCATTTACTGGGAATACGTGATGCTAGATGGGGTGAATGACAGTCTTGCGGAAGCACGCCAATTGGCAAAATTATTGGCGGGGATTCCATCAAAAATTAATCTCATTCCTTTCAATCCGTTTCCTGGGACCCGTTATCAAGCCTCACCACGCGATCGAATTTTGCGCTTTGCTGATGTGCTCCAAAAAGCCGGTTTTATTGCAACCATTCGACGAACTCGGGGCCAAGATATCGATGGCGCCTGCGGCCAATTAGTTGGCCAAGTGATCAATCGACGTAACCAAGGCAAACGCGGAGCCATTACGGCCGAGCCATAATGCGTTGGTATGTTCTGGGGTTGTGCCTTATTGGGTTGATTGGTTGTGCAGCGCCAACGCTAGAACCGCTAACAGAGCAGCAAGCTCACCGTGCCGCGAGAGCTAATACGGATCTTGCCATTCACTATTTAAGCCGTGACGCGCTGGAACCTGCCGCGCAGAAAATCTATCGAGCGCTTGTTCAAAATCCCAACCTCATTGATGCCCAATTGGTAGCGGCTGAGTTGAATGCACGCTTATCAAAACCTGCTCTTGCTGAGCAACATTACCGCAACGCGTTGCAAATTGAGGCTGATAGTGGGGCTGCGCTTAATAACTATGCGGTATTTTTATGTGATCGCGATCAACGCCTGCGTGCGCTCGATCTTTGGGAAATGGCGGCTAACAATCCCCTCTATACAGGACGCGCTATGGCGCTAACTAATGCAGGACGCTGTTTAAACGCGGCAGGTTATGCGGATCAAGCGCGCACTTATTGGCGTCGGGCGCTTGAAGTGCAAGCTCAATACGCGCCGGCGCTTCGGGCAATGGCAGAGGAGAGCTTAGCTAGAGATTCGTTGAATACCGCACGGCTTTATTTTTCACGCTACACTCACGTTTCGGACGAAACGCCGACTCTGCTTTGGCTAGGGGTGCGGATTGCCAAGGCAGGGGGTGATACCGAGCGTTATGAGCATTTCGCTCAGAGGCTCAAGGATGTGTATCCCCTATCCGATCAGGCCGCACGACTGAGTGAGTAACTTAGACATGGTGGATATACACTCGCAACACAATCACACCACGGGTAATGACACAGCGCCCGCCGGGCCAGGGTCATTACTTTGTGAAGCTCGAGAGCGAAGTGGCATGAAGCTCCAGCAGGTCGCTGATGCCCTGCATTTAAGTCGTTCTGTTATTGAGCGATTGGAAGCTGATGATTATTCGGCATTGCCACCGATTACTTTCGTACGTGGCTATGTACGCTCATATGCTGTTCTTCTTGAGCTGGATCCAGATCCACTGATTCATCAACTAGAGCAGGTGGAATCGGGGCCAGAACCATCGCTCAAGGGTCCACCAGGATTGGCGGCGATGCATAGCCGTAAGCCGCGACCGGTCAGCCGTGGGCCGGGACTCATTGGTATTATTGTACTCTTAGCACTGCTGCTAGCGGGTGTGGCCGCCGGTACTTGGTGGATAACACGAGGGGCTAGTGATGCCGACATGGCCAATGCCAATGCCAATGCCAGTGGCAGTGCAGAGGTATCATCATCAGAGGCGCCCGTGATGGCTGAGTCAGAGCAGACCAAAACGCCAGAGCCATCCGTCACGGAGCCAGCGGAATCTGTCGAATCCGTTGATGCCGCTGCAATCGCCGAAGCCCCTGAGGTTCCTGAGGTCGCTGAGCCATCGGTTGAATCCGAGGCGGTCACAGAATCTGAGCGCACCAGCGCTTTAGAAACGCCTGAGTTATCGACGGGTCCAGATTTGCCTGAGGCAACGCCCACGCTTGATGCCGCGCTGCTTGCCAGTGATCTAGCCGCAGATCTTGAACAGCTAAATTTTGAATTTACGGGCGATTCATGGATGGAGGTAAGCGATGCTCGGGGGGAGCGATTATTGTTCGATATGGTGAGTGATGGCACCCAAACCCTGCAAGGACTTCCTCCATTTGAGATTGTGGTTGGGAATGTCAAAAACGTTTCATTGGTTTATGAAGGTGAGGCTATTGACCTTCGGTCCTATGCACGAGGGGATGTCGCTAGACTGACGCTTGGCGACTCTTGAGGATACGCGTTGAGTAATTTGATCCAGAACATTCGTGGGTTTAGCGATGTGCTGCCGAACGAGAGCGTTGCTTGGCATTTTGTTGAGCAGACATTTCGCGAGGAACTCGAGCGCTATGGGTATCGCGAAATACGCTTACCGCTTGTAGAAAAAACCCATCTGTTTTCTCGATCGATTGGTGAAGTCACCGATATTGTTGAAAAAGAAATGTACACATTCGCCGATCGTAATGGCGATAGTCTGACGTTACGTCCTGAGGGCACGGCAGGCTGTGTTCGAGCGGCTTTGCAAAATGGTCTTTTGCATAATGCCCGGCCACGGCTTTGGTATAGCGGGGCCATGTTTCGTTATGAGCGCCCGCAAAAAGGCCGTTATCGCCAGTTCCATCAAGTCGGTGCGGAAGCCTTTGGCTTGCCTGGGCCAGATGTAGATGCGGAGTTAATTCTCCTCACGGGTCGAATCTTACGTGCGCTCGGTATTAAAGATTTAGTTTTAGTGCTAAATAATTTAGGAACCATGGAGTCACGAGGGCGCTATCGAGAGGCATTGGTCGCGCATTTGCAATCGCATAAGTCTGCGCTTGATGACGATGCGCGGCGCCGGCTCGAGTCGAATCCGCTGCGTATTTTAGATAGTAAAAATCCGGCGATGGCGCCAGTCATCGCAAGCGCTCCTGATTTGTTGGATTACCTTGATGAGAATTCGCGTAATCACTTTGAGCAGTTAAAAGCCATGCTTGATGCCTCGGGACAGTCTTATCAAGTGAACTCACGTCTCGTTCGCGGCCTCGATTACTATGAGAGCACGGTGTTTGAGTGGATGAGTGATCAGCTTGGGGCGCAAGGTACGGTTTTAGCGGGGGGGCGCTATGATGCCCTAGTGGAAATGATCGGCGGGCGACCAACGCCAGCGATTGGTTTTGCTGCGGGCATTGAACGTTTAGTCTCTTTGCTCGAGGCAGCGGGTAATCTGCCAGATGCACTCATGCCACACGCTTATTTAATGAGCGGGGATGAGGCGCTGGAGCCAGAATTGTTGGCGATTGCTGAATCGCTCCGCAGTGCATTGCCAGCGCTGCGTTTAGCGTTACATATGGGCGGGGGTTCTATGAAAAGCCAGCTGCGACGCGCTGATCGTAGTGGCGCTGCGGTTGCACTAATTCGTGGATCTAGTGAAGCGGCCGAGAATGAGATCATGGTAAAAGATTTACGTGGTGATAATGAACAATATGCAGTAGCCATTGACCGGCTACCGGAGATACTCTGCGCAATCGAGTCACCCTAAGAGCACAGGAGCCATGCGTTGGCATACGAAGACGAAGAACAACTCGAAGCATTAAAGGCATGGTGGCAGCGCAATGGCCGAGTCATTGTGATCGCTGCTGTGGTCGGCCTAACCTCGGTGTTAGGTTGGCAACAATGGAGCAGTTGGCAAGATCGTCAGGCTGCCGCCGCGGCCGCTGATTATCAAGCCGTTTTAAGTGCCCTTAGCCAAAATGATCGTGAAGCGGCAACAAACCGGGTTGTGCAACTCCAACAAGATTATGCCAAAAGTACTTATGCTGTATTGGCAAGTTTGGCGGTAGCAACGGCTGAAATGGCAGACGCTAACGCAAGTGATGCCGCGGCTTTATTGGGTTGGGTGTCAGAAGCGCAGCCGGACAGTCCGATGGCGCCAGTCGCGCGATTGCGTCAAGCTGAAGCACTTGCCGCGGCGGGTGATAATGCCGCTGCGCTAGCCGTGCTCGATCCGCCAATACAAGGTCCGCTCGAGGCCCGCTTCTACGAACTTCGCGGTGATCTTGAGCTCGCCCAGAATGATAAGGAGGCCGCAATCGAGGCTTATCGTTCCGCACTCCAACGCTCTGCAGGCCAGCGTCGCTCACTCGTTGAAGTCAAACTCTTTGATCTTGGTGCCACGCTGGAGGCTTCATCATGATTGGCCAACTTTTAAAAGGCGTGATTATCTTAACGAGTGCAGCACTCATGGCTGGCTGTAGCTTCGGTGGCGGCAGTCTGACGGGTGCACAAGATGCGCCAACAGTGGATATCACCGCGCCTGAATTAGCGATTACTGAGCGTTGGTCAACGCGAATAGGCCGTAGTGAAACCGCTTATCACCGTTTAGAGATAGCGGCGGCGAACGATCGCCTGTATGTGGCCTCCGCAAAGGGCAAAGTGAGCGCTTTAGACCGTCATAGTGGTGAGCTGATTTGGGAGCATGATCTCGATGTTAAAGTGGCCGGTGGGCCAAGTGTTGGCGATGGACTAGTCGTAGTCGCTAATCAGCAGGGGCAGGTTATTGCGCTCGATACTGAGCATGGCAGCTTACGTTGGCAAGCATCGGTGAGCAGTGAGGTGCTCGCGCCAGCCGCCGTTGGCCAAGGTCGAGTCGTTGTTCGCACCGGTGATGGTCGGGTCTTTGCGTTAGCGAGTGCGACAGGCGAGCAGCAGTGGTTGTATAGCCGCAGCGTGCCGGCGTTGAGTTTACGGGGCCATTCAGCACCAGTATTAGTGCCTGAGGGGGTTGTAGCAGGCTTTGATAATGGCCGATTGAGTGCTTTGGATCTTGCCAATGGCTCTCCGGTATGGGAATCCACTGTTGCTGTGCCAGAGGGACGGACTGACTTACAGCGAATGGTCGATCTTGATGCGGATCCGGTGGTTGCGGATGGTGATTTGTTTGCAGGAACTTATCAGGGACGCTTAGCTGGGATTAATTTAAGAAACGGTGAAATTGCTTGGGCACGGGATATTTCAGTGATTGGTGGACTCGCTGTCGATAGCAGTAATATTTACAGCACTGATGCTGAAGGTCAGCTTTGGTCGCTTGATCGCAGCAATGGCGCATCGGTATGGCGTGTAGACGCGCTGGCAGGTTTGTCGCTGACAGAACCAGCGCTGAGTGGCGAACATGTTGTCATTGCCAGTTCAGATGGTCATGTCAGTTGGTTAAATCCAGCGGATGGCCAAATACAGGCGCGGTATAAGGTAGGTAATGCTCGAATTACCGCGCCGCCGCTCGTGATGGATGAAATGGTGTACGTGCTCGATCTGCGCGGTAGACTCAAAGCCTTGACAATAAAAACGGCCGATTAAAAGGAAAGAGTATGCGTATCATACTTCTTGGGCCCCCGGGGGCAGGCAAAGGAACGCAGGCGGCAGGCCTCTGTAGCGCTTATGGCATACCGCAAATATCCACAGGAGATATGTTGCGGGCAGCGGTAAAGGCCGGCACGCCGCTTGGTCAAGCTGCAAAAGCGGTAATGGACGCAGGTGAGTTAGTGTCCGATGACATTATTATCGGACTTGTCAAAGAGCGCATTCAACAAGCTGACTGCGCTGATGGATTTTTATTTGATGGCTTCCCGCGGACCATCGCTCAGGCGGATGCTTTGCGTGAGGCAGGCATCACCATTGATGCGGTTGTTGAAATACAGGTTGATGATGAAGATATCGTCTCTCGTATGGCCGGTC
Source organism: Spiribacter sp. (assembly GCA_031581365.1). Lineage (GTDB taxonomy): Bacteria > Pseudomonadota > Gammaproteobacteria > Nitrococcales > Nitrococcaceae > Spiribacter. Next base: position 36,927 of record JAVLBI010000003.1, read on the forward strand.
GCCGCTGCCATCCAGGTTCGGGTCGTGTTTACCACCTCGAGAATGCGCCGCCGAAGGTAACAGACCGAGATGATGTAACGGGCGAGGCATTGGTTCAGCGTGATGATGATCGCGAAGATACTGTGCGCCAACGATTGGCCGTTTATCATGAGCAAACCCGTCCGTTAGTGAATTACTACGAACGCTTGGCCGCACAAGCTGATGAGCAAGCGCCTCGTTACCTCAGCGTTGATGGCCGAGGGGAGATTGATGCGGTAAGTCAACGGATTGTGACTGCGCTCGAGGCGTGAGAGGAACCGGTTGCTTGGTTTGATGATCAGATCGAGCATGAGACGTTTTTCTGTATTGCTACTACTTTGGTGCTTGGCGTTGCCAGCCGCAGCACAAACCATCCATCAGTTCACGATTGATGGGGCGATTGGCCCGGCAAGCGCTAACTATGTTTCCAATGGATTGGCGCGTGCGGCTGATGAGCAGGCTGACGCAGTAGTGATACGGCTTGATACCCCCGGCGGCCTTGATCAGGCCATGCGTGAGATTATCCAAGCAATTCTGGCCTCACCGGTTCCGGTGATTACCTATGTCTCGCCAGCGGGGGCACGCGCGGCAAGTGCGGGTACTTACATCCTGTATGCAAGCCATGGCGCTTTTATGGCCCCAGGCACTAATCTGGGTGCGGCAACGCCGGTGAGCGTGGGCGGCGGTCTTCCAGGGCAGCCCTCTGATGACTCAGTGCCGGCTGAAGACCAAGATGAAGCCAGCCCACCAGAACCGCCAGAGAAAAGCGCTAGTGAGCGGAAAATGATAAACGATGCGGTTGCCTATATTCGCTCGTTAGCCGAGTTGCGAGGACGCAATGCGGAATGGGCGGAGCGCGCAGTGCGGGAATCGGTCAGTTTGTCCGCATCATCAGCGATGAGCGCTGGCGTGATTGATGGTGTGGCGGCGAGCACTTCCGATGTCCTGAAACAGTTTGATGCGTCATTGGAAGATGCGGTCATTAACGATCAGCCGCCTGATTGGCGTGACCAGCTGTTAGCGGCAATTACTAATCCGAATGTTGCCTATGTGTTGTTGCTGGTGGGCATTTACGGGCTGATTTTTGAGCTCGCTAATCCCGGCGCCCTAGTGCCAGGCGTGATTGGAGGCATCTCGCTATTATTGGCTTTATTTGCGCTACAAGCACTGCCAATTAATTTAGCGGGACTTGGGTTAGTGGCATTAGGCATACTGTTTATGCTGGCAGAAGCATTAGTGCCTTCATTTGGTGCACTTGGAGTCGGTGGTGTGTTGGCCTTTGGGCTGGGCTCGCTAATACTCTTTGACACGCAAGGCCCAGGTTTTGAGTTATCGATGCTGTTAGTCGCCGGTGTTACGGCTGCAAGTTTGCTGGTATTTTTTGGCACCGCAACGCTTGCTTTACGTGCTTTTCGTCGTCGCGGGGTGGCGGGTACATCACACATGCGTGGTGCAATTGCGGAGGTGATTAGTACATCACCAGCGTTACGGGTACGCATTGAGGGTGAAAGCTGGCAGGCCTACTCAGATGACCCATTAGCCCGTGGTGATCAGGTAGAAATTCAAGATCTTGATGGTTTAACCGTTATCGTTAAACCCATTGGCAGGAGTAAGAGTGAGTGACGCAAGATTATTACAAAGCGGCTATTGAGCGTTTCACTGAGTGGTTAGATACCGCTCGCGGCCATGCTGAAATTACTGAGCCAACCGCAATGACATTGGCCACAGCAACGCCGGATGCAAGGCCGAGTGCGCGCCTGGTGTTACTCAAGCAAGTTGATGAGCAGGGATTTGTTTTCTATACCAATACCCGGAGTCGTAAAGGCCAGCAGTTAAGTGAGAATCCGCGCGCTGCGCTCGCCTTTTTCTGGGCGCCACTAGCGCGTCAAATTTTGGTAGAAGGTGCTGTGCAGCCGGTTAGTGATGCCGAAGCTGACGCGTATTTTGCGAGCCGACCGCGATTAAGCCAAGTTGGCGCTTGGGCATCACAGCAATCACAACCATTGGCTAATCGAGAGGCCTTTGATGCGCAACTCAATGAAATCGAATCACATTTTGGTGATGGGCCAATTAGCCGCCCTGCGCACTGGACTGGGTATCGCGTTCGCCCGGATATGATTGAGTTTTGGCAGGGCCGCGATGGTCGGCTGCATGACCGCGAACGCTACTATCGTGGTGAGGCCGGCGAGTGGCTATGGACACTGCTTAACCCCTAGATCAATTAAGCACTGCCCTGGTAGTCGAGCCAGGGTTGCAATCGAGGCGGATGATCAATCGTTGTCAGTGCGCCGGGGCGCTCAATATGAAAGGTAGCGCCGTGTTCGGTGGCATAGTTTTTCCACTCGTCAATGACCGCATTAATGCCACTAGGGTCGGTTGGATAATCATGCACTAAACCCAACAGCTTGCCATCGGTTGCTTGAATGAGTGCCGTATAGGCAATTGGTCCGAGTGTTGAGTTCAGCTGCTCAGTGAGTGTGACTACCGCCGTGTCAGGAGAAGTCTTTATTTCAGCAATCACCTCGCGGTACCAACGCGTATCAGCACTAAGCGTATGTGCCTTAGCGATGCTTAATGCGACCTCGAGGTCAGCAGCGGTTGTGCCTGAGACAGGTTCGAAAATATGCGTTGGTAGACCATGACTATTGAGCCCCGCCATGTATTGGCGTTGGATGCGTGCCCATTCCGTGTAGGTCTGCTCGCTCGTCTCTCGGTCGTTTTGATGTTGATTAGCCAAGCCATCAAACGTTAACCAAGGGGTCCAAACTTCACCCGCAGTTGTTATAAAACGATTGCCCGTATTCAGAGTAACTTCTTCCACGCTTTCGGGGCGATAAAGCCCTGCTTCAATCAATTGCCAAAGCGGACCGAATTCAGCGTGCTCAAGCTGGACTTTCATTAATGCTGAAAGATCGTTGAACGTCGCATAACTCAAATTGACGGGCTCAACTCCCAATAATTGGCGAACGGCACGATCTGTCTCCAAACTCGCCCGGCCTTTTTCGAGTAATACAGTTTCAATCGTTCGCCGTAACGGATCGAGTTGATCCCCGGGGGCAACCAATGCAAAAGGAAGGGCTAACAAAGGGCCAGCGCCGGGCCTTCGCCGTGGTGCAATCGCGGCCTGCGGAAAACGCCCTCCTGAGCTTCCAATCGCAAGTAATTGAGGTGAAAAAGGCCCGCCCCGAAGGCTTCCTCGATACAGGTCTAACAATGTCTCCACCATAGGCAGGCCAGGTTGTAGTAGTTCAGTGAGGTCATACAGCGCTGCCGGAAATATAAGTCCCGCTTCCGCCACTTCTTCGCCAATAATGCGGCGCAGATCATCTGCGATTGGGCCAGCAAGAAGCTCGGCGCTATCACGGTTAAGTGGCTCTGGTGGCCGCGCTTGCATAATGGCGGCCGCGTTAATTTCTACTGTCAATACAGCGGGCGTTGCAGAAAGAGCGGATGGCATTAAGCGACTCTCATTAAAAAGTATGAATTAAATAATGTCGTGCTTTAACGGAATTCAAAGCCTTAAAGCTCGCAGATTAAATTGCTCAAAATGTGAATTAAGTTTGTTTTACCTACACAGTATCGATTATATTAACCGCACTGGATAGACCGTTTAACTAACTAACCATGAGGATATTATGGATTTCTCCAATTATACGACCGGTCAGCTCAACGAGCTGAAGAAAGATATTGATAAGGAAATCAGTGCTCGACGTAAGGACGATGCTAAAAAAGCGCAACAGGAACTTAAGTCCGTTGCCGAGCGTTATGGATTTACCTTAAGCGATCTCGTTGCGGGGCAGTCCAAAAAGACACGAAGCCAAACTAAGGTTCGCTTCCAGCATCCAAGCGATGCGAGTAAAACTTGGTCAGGCCGTGGCCGTAAACCCATGTGGGTAAAAGAATACGAAGCAAGTGGGCGCTCGTTAGAGGAGCTACGGGTCGACTAACTTTTACGCTTGCTAACTGAAGAATGCCTAGGCTTACGATGCCTAGGCATTTTTTTTGATTTAGTGAGTTGATTTTTTGAGCTGTGCGCGTAGCGCTTCAAGACCCGAGGATAATTCAACCGAGTAGGGCTCTGGGTTTTGTATTTGCTTGAGTTTGGCGGGCAGCGTAACGAGCTCTTCAGCAAAGTGCGCGCGCGCGGCTTGCAATTGATTGACGTCAGGCTTGGTCACTTGCTTACCCGCCTGCATTACTGTTTCCAGCAGTGGCTTGCCGTTGATGTCTTCATCTAGCAATCCAAGCGTGTCACTTTGCCAAGTCGATTGATTGTAGTGACGGTATATCTGTTTGCGGCCGGGTAGATCAGTTTTTCCCTCCGCGTGCTTACCACGGGGTTGGTCACGAAAATAGTGCAATTTGTAAGCTGAATCTAAGAACGGCGCATCCGCTGAGGTATCAACGTTAGAGCCAACACCTACGCCATCGATGGGTGCTTGCTCGGCCATCAACGTTGCAATGCGATATTCATCAAGTCCACCGCTGACAAGGATGCGCGTATCGGTCAGCCCGCCGCGATCAAGAATTTCTCGGGTTGTACGGGCGTTACGCGCCAGGTCGCCGCTATCGATACGAACGCCTTGGACATCGATACCGTCCCGCGCTAAACGCGCGGCAACCTCAACGACTCGCTGAGCCCCACGGTGGACATCATAGGTGTCAATTAAGAGTACCACGTTATTGGGATGGCTACGGGCAAAGCGCTCGAACGCTTCGGTCTCACTATCATGAGCGAGTATAAATGCGTGGGCCATTGTGCCAGTGGCCGGAATGCCATAGCGTGCACTCGCCAGACAGGTTGCCGTGGCGGTGAACCCTGCGATGTAACATGCGCGAGCTGCCCAGAGTCCAGCTTCTCCGCCGTGTGCACGGCGCATTCCAAAATCCACAATCGGTGTTTTTCCTGCAGCAATGGTTGATCGCGCCGCTTTGCTGGCAATTAGGGTTTGGTAGTGAAGGATATTCATTAACCGAGATTCGATCAGCTGGGCTTCGGGCAGGGGTGCAACGATTTGGACGAGTGGCTCTTCGGCAAAAAACACCGTGCCTTCAGGAAGTGCACGGACTTCGCCGGTAAAACGAAACTGCGCCATTCGCTCAATAAAATCGTTAGAAAATAGGTTGCTTTGGCGCATCCACTGGAGCTCTTCTGGCTGAAAACAGAGGTTGCTGAGCCAATCCAGTGCTTGTTCAAGCCCGGCTGCCACATAAAACCCACGTTGTCTCGAGTGCCGCATAAACATCTCAAAGACCGCAGGTTCGGTCATTCCATGCTCGTAATAGGTCTGGAGCATGGTGAGCTCATAGAGATCTGTGAGCAAAGGCGTGCGTTCGAGATCGATGGTCATGAATGGGCCGTCCTAGTCAGCTGCGCAAACCGGTGCCGCGATGAAGCAACCACAGGCTAAGTGCGGTGCCGGCGCTGATAAACACAAAAATCAATGTGTAGGCAATTCCCAATGGAATATCTGAGCTGCCGAGTATGCCGTATCGAAACGCGTTTACCATATATAAAATGGGATTCGCCATCGATAAGCCTCGCCAGAACTCAGGCAACATCGAAATCGAATAGAAAACGCCACCCAAGTAAGTCAGTGGTGTGAGAATAAAGGTAGGAACAATAGCAATATCATCAAATTTCTTAGCGAACACGCCATTAATGAAGCCGCCTAAAGAGAAGAGTACCGCGGTGAGGAAAACCACTGAAATGGTAATGGGAACACTATGAATGTGTAGGTCAGCAAAGAAGCTTGCAATGATAGTGACAATTAATCCGGTAAAAAGCCCACGACCCACACCGCCAGCAATATAGCCGGCCAAAATCACATAGTTAGGCGTCGGTGAGACAAGTAGTTCTTCAATATGACGCTGGAATTTTGCCCCAAAGAAAGATGACACTACGTTGGAATAGGAGTTGGTGATCACCGCCATCATAATAATGCCTGGCGCGATGAACTCCATAAACGAATAACCATCCATCGGTCCAATTCGCGAACCAATAAGATTGCCAAAAATCACAAAATACAAGCTCATCGTGATAGCGGGGGGCACGAGCGTTTGTAACCAAATTCGTAGGTACCGGTGCGTTTCTTTCCCCGCAAGCGTGCGCAATGCAATGAGTGTTTGTTTTGCGTAAGCAGGATGCAGTGCAGACATATCAGGCAGCTCCTGATTTTTCATTGCTAGAGCGATGATCCAGCATGCGCACAAATAGCTCTTCGAGCCGGTTGGATTTGTTCTTCATACTGGTCACTTGCACGCCAGCCGCATTGAGTTGGTCAAACAAAAGTGTCAGGGTTTGATCGCCGCGTACCTCTACCTCGACGGTGCGCTGATCGACCGGCACAACATAGAAATCTTCTAAGCTCGGCAGCGTGCTGATAGGGCTGGCAATGTCGAGCAAAAAACTCTGACTTTTGAGTTTAGCCAACAATGTGCGCATATCGGTATTCTCAATAATGCGACCGCCATCGATAATCCCAATGTTACGACACAGCGATTCGGCTTCTTCTAGGTAATGTGTTGTGAGGATTATCGTGGTGCCACGCTCATTCATGCGGCGCAAAAATGCCCACATAGATCGGCGTAATTCGATATCGACGCCGGCAGTGGGTTCATCAAGGATAAGTAGCCGGGGTTCATGAATTAGCGCTCGCGCAATCATGAGTCGGCGCTTCATTCCGCCGGAGAGTTCGCGCGAGTTGGTATCGCGTCTACCCCACAGGTCAAGTTCTCGCAAATATCGCTCAGCACGCTCCATGGCGGTTTTTCGATCAATGCCGTAATAGCCGGCTTGATTGAGCACAATTTGGCCAACGGTTTCAAATTGATTGAAGTTAAATTCTTGCGGAACCAGTCCAATATTGGATTTGGCCTGCCATGGCGCTTTGATGATGTCGTATCCAAACACTTTGACCGACCCAGTGGTCGGCCGAACTAGCGAGGCAACAATGCCAATAATGGTTGTTTTGCCAGCACCGTTTGGACCTAGGAGGCCAAAGAAGTCACCAGGTGAGACTTCCAGGTCAACATCCTGTAGCGCAGATACGCCACCGGCATAGGTTTTATTGAGCTGGCGCAGAGATAGCGCGTTCATGTATGCAGAAAACCGGATCGGGGACCGCCGGACAGCAGTCAAAGAAGAGTAAGGTAGCCCTTTGTATGGGTGATGTGCAAGGGCTGTGATGCTGCATTGGTGCGGTCTATGCCATTGGACACACTTCAGGGGCCGGCGTAGACTTTGCCTGTATTGCACTCGGCGGGAGGGTTCTGCGGATCCCTCCCGTTTTTGCGAGCAAATGGGGATTAAAGCGTGAGCGATAGGGCAATTTTAGCACTTGAAGACGGCTCGATTTTTGACGGCACGGCTTTGGGAGCGCGTGGGCAGACCGCTGGCGAAGTTTGTTTTAACACCGCAATGACCGGGTATCAGGAAATCTGTACGGATCCGTCTTATTACGGGCAAATGGTCACTTTGACTTATCCGCATATTGGCAATACGGGTGTTACCTCGCTCGACGAGGAGGCAGATGGTCCGCAGTTATCGGGCTTAATCATTCGGGATGCACCGTTGCGAATGAGCAATTGGCGTGCGCAAGAGAATCTGCCGGACTACTTAGCGCGCCATGGTGTGATCGGGATTGCGGATATCGACACGCGACGTTTAACTCGATTGCTGCGTGAAAAAGGCGCTCAGCGTGGCTGTATTGTTTCCGCTGATACGGCAATCGAGAAAGAGGCGATTAAAGCAGCACAGGCCCATCCTGAGCTCACTGGCCGGGATTTGGTGCAGGCAGTCAGCACTCGCACCGCCTATGAGTGGCGGCTGGGTAGCTGGGCGCTCGAGCGCGGTGAGACTGAGCCTGCCGCGATGGATGACAAGGATTTGCCTTGGCATGTCGTTGCTTATGATTTCGGGATTAAGCGCAATATTCTGCGCTGCCTCGTTGATAGCGGATGTCGGGTAACGGTTGTGCCTGCCCAGACGCCGGCGAGTGACGTCTTGGCACTCGCACCTGATGGTGTATTCCTCTCCAACGGCCCGGGTGATCCAGAACCCCTCGATTATGCTATTCATGCCACGCGGGAATTCCTTGCCATTGGATTGCCTGTCTTTGGGATTTGTTTAGGCCATCAGCTCCTGGGTCTAGCGGCTGGAGCGAGTAGTATTAAAATGAAATTTGGCCATCATGGCGCCAACCATCCAGTTCTCGATGCTCGCGATTCTCGCGTGATGATCTCTAGCCAAAACCATGGTTTTGCCATTGATGCAAAGACGTTGCCAGAGAATGCCGTTGCCATGCATCGATCGTTGTTTGATCAATCCTTGCAGGGAATGGAATTAAATGACCGACCCGCTTTTAGCTTTCAGGGTCATCCCGAGGCGAGCCCAGGGCCGCACGATGTTTCTCCGTTATTTGCCCATTTCATTGAGTTGATGGCTGCCCGTCAGCCTGCGGCCTGATCCAATAGGTGTTTACCTGACTATGCCGAAGCGCACTGATTTAAAAAGTATTCTAATCATTGGAGCCGGGCCCATTGTGATTGGCCAGGCTTGTGAGTTTGATTACTCCGGAGCACAGGCTTGTAAAGCACTGCGTGAGGAGGGGTATCGCGTCATCCTAGTGAACTCCAATCCAGCCACCATAATGACTGATCCAGAAATGGCCGATGCGGTGTACATCGAGCCAATTCAGTGGCAGGTGGTTGCAAGCATTATCGAGCGTGAACAGCCGGATGCGGTGTTGCCGACGATGGGCGGGCAAACGGCGCTTAATTGTGCGCTTGATCTGGATCGCCATGGTGTTTTAAAGCAGCACGGCGTCGAGATGATTGGTGCAAGCAAAGAAGCCATTGATATGGCAGAAGATCGCGAAGCGTTTCGCCAAGCGATGAACCGTATTGGACTGGATACGCCAATTGCTCAGGTCGCGCATAGTATGGAGGAGGCCAACGCGGTACAGCGTGACATTGGATTTCCTACCATTATTCGTCCCTCATTTACATTAGGGGGTAGCGGCGGTGGCATTGCCTACAACGCCGATGAATTTACTGATATTTGTGAACGTGGGCTTGATCTTTCGCCGACCAATGAGTTGCTGATTGAAGAATCAATACTGGGTTGGAAAGAGTTTGAGATGGAGGTCGTTCGCGATCGGGCTGATAACGCAATTATTATTTGTGCGATTGAAAATCTTGATCCCATGGGGGTGCACACGGGGGATTCGATTACCGTGGCCCCGGCGCAAACGCTGACCGATAAGGAATACCAAATCATGCGCAACGCCTCATTGGCGGTGCTCCGTGAAATTGGGGTAGAAACAGGTGGTTCGAACGTTCAATTCGCAATTAATCCCGACGATGGTCGGTTAGTAGTGATTGAAATGAACCCTCGCGTGTCGCGCTCCTCGGCGCTCGCGTCGAAAGCCACTGGATTTCCGATCGCTAAGGTAGCCGCCAAACTTGCGGTGGGCTATACCCTTGATGAGTTGCGTAACGAGATCACTGGCGGGTTGACGCCAGCCTCGTTTGAGCCAAGCATTGATTACGTCGTCACCAAAATTCCGCGGTTTACCTTTGAGAAATTCATGCGGACAAAACCCGTTCTGACGACGCAAATGAAGTCTGTGGGTGAGGTCATGGCGATCGGCCGGACCTTTCAAGAGTCTTTGCAAAAAGCCTTACGCGGTCTTGAAAATGGCCTTGAAGGGCTTGATCCGCGTTTAGTCGCGGGCGTGACTGATGCATCAGCGCAAGTAACGCAGGAATTACGTCTGCCTGGGCCAGAGCGGTTGCTTTGGGTGGCCGAGGGATTTCGTAATGGATTGGATCTCGACACGCTATTCGGGCATACCTGGATTGATCCTTGGTTTTTAGCGCAAATTGGCGACTTAGTAGCACGCGAACAGGCACTTGCCGGCAAGACACTAAAATCACTCGATGCGGATGCGATGCGCACACTTAAGCGTTGCGGCTTCTCGGATGCACGAATTGCGCGATTGACGGGTTCCGATGAGCATGCGGTTCGCGCGCATCGGCGCGCGCAGGGCATTCGTCCGGTATACAAACGGGTCGACTCTTGTGCGGCAGAGTTTGCGACGGCCACGGCATATATGTATTCGACCTATGAGCAAGAAGACGAGGCAGCACCGACCGATCGTCGTAAGATTATGATTTTAGGCGGTGGTCCAAACCGCATTGGTCAAGGTATTGAGTTTGATTATTGTTGTGTGCACGCCGCGCTTGCGCTGCGTGAGGATGGCTTTGAAACCATTATGGTCAACTGTAATCCCGAAACGGTCTCGACGGATTACGACACCTCGGATCGGCTCTATTTTGAGCCACTGACACTGGAAGATGTCTTGGAGGTGGTGGAAACAGAACAGCCTGAAGGTATTGTGATTCAGTACGGTGGGCAAACACCGCTCAAATTGGCACGCGATCTTCAAGCCTTTGGTGCGCCAATCATCGGTACGACGCCTGATTCGATTGATTTGGCCGAAGATCGTGAGCGGTTTCAAGGTTTGATCACTGAGGCTGGCCTGATACAGCCGCCCAATCGCACGGCTAGTAGTGCAGAGCAAGCGTTTCGCTGTGCCAAAGAAATTGGGTATCCATTAGTGGTTCGGCCATCCTATGTGTTGGGCGGACGAGCAATGGAAATTGTGTATGAGGAATCAGAACTCGCTCAGTATATGAATGAAGCGGTTAAGGTTTCTAATGAGTCACCCGTGCTACTTGATCGATTCCTCGACGATGCCATCGAGGTGGATGTCGATGCGATTTGTGACGGTACTGATGTGCTCATCGGTGGAATTATGGAGCATATCGAGCAAGCTGGTGTGCATTCGGGAGATTCGGCCTGCTCGCTACCGCCTTACAGCCTGGCACCACAGGTTAGCGATAGATTACGTGCGCAAATGCGTGAAATGGCCTTGCGGCTGGGCGTTGTTGGATTGATGAATGCACAGTTTGCAATCAAGGGCGATGATATTTATGTGCTTGAGGTCAATCCCCGTGCCTCACGTACCGTGCCATTTGTCTCTAAGGCGGCGGGTGTTCCATTGGCAAAAATAGCCGCTCGTTGCATGGCTGGGCGAAGTTTGGCGGAGCAGGGGTACACTCGTGAGGTTGTGCCCAGTAGCTATTCGGTAAAAGAGGCTGTTTTCCCATTTATTAAATTTCCAGGCGTTGATCCCATTTTGGGTCCGGAAATGAAATCCACGGGCGAGGTTATGGGTATTGGCTATGTCTTTGGTGAGGCGTATGCCAAGTCGCAATTAGCCGCTGGCGTTGAATTGCCAAGTCGTGGTCGGGTGTTCATTAGCGTTCGGGATGCTGATAAACCGGCACTAGCAGCCATTGGGCGAGATTTAGTTCGCAAAGGTTTTGAACTAGTTGCAACGCCGGGTACGGCGGGTGTTTTGCACGATAATGGCATTGAGTGCGCGCTGATCAACAAAGTGGCCGAAGGTCGGCCTCATGTGGTCGATGCAATTAAAAATTCAGAGATTGATTTGATTATTAATACGACAGAAGGCCGACAGGCGATTGCTGATTCGTTTTCCATTCGGCGTGAGGCGCTGCATCAAAAGGTTTGCTACACCACAACGGTGGCTGGCGCTCGCGCTACCTGTCAGGCGCTCGATTTCTTGGGGTCGACGGATGTACGTTCACTTCAAGACTTGCACAAGGAGGCAAGAGCATGAATAAAACACCGCTGACAGTGCGCGGTGCCGAACAGCTCCGCGAGGAGCTCAATCGGCTCAAAGGCCAAGATCGACCTGCGGTGATTAAGGCCATTGCTGAAGCACGGGCGCACGGTGATCTCAAAGAAAATGCCGAATACCACGCTGCTCGCGAGCAGCAGGGGTTCATCGAAGGGCGTATTGCAGAGATTGAGTCGAAACTATCTCACTCGCAGGTTATCGATGTCACAACGCTGCCGGTGACGGGGAAAGTGGTATTTGGCGTCACCGTTGTGCTCGCTGATGAGGATGACGGCAGCGAGAAAACCTACCAAATCGTGGGCGAAGATGAGGCGGATATCAAAGCCGGTCGGATTTCAGTGCAATCACCGATCGCGCGCGCGCTCATCGGTAAAGAGCAAGGCGAAGTGGTGGATGTTCAAGCCCCGGGAGGGCAGCGTTCGTATGAAATCGTTCAGGTCCGCTACGAGTAGCCCTCTCCGCTTGTTTGAATCGGTAAAGCTCGAGCTTGCCATTCTGCTAGGTTTAGTCATTGCGGTGGCTTTGGTGGTCTGGCGTATTGATGCACCGCATTGGTTTGAACTACTAGTACTAGCAGTAACCGGCGCCGGGGCTGGTGGTTGGTTGACTTGGCGGACTCATCGCGTAGCGGTGATTAGTCATGATGAGCCGAACTAGATATGCCGCGGAGTTCAGGTAGTCAGCGCTGGCTCAAAGCGCATTTTAATGATCCGTTTGTGCGTGAGGCCCAACGTCGAGGATTGCGATCTCGCGCGGTCTTTAAGCTTGAGGAGATTAACGCGCGAGATGCACTGCTTGCGCCAGGGCAATGTGTGGTTGATTTAGGCGCAGCCCCCGGTGGTTGGAGTGAGTTGGCTGCTCACTTTGTTGGCCCGCACGGCCAAGTAATCGCCATTGACCTATTAGCAATGGATCCACTGCCTGGGGTGACGATATTGCAGGCCGATTTTGCCAGTGATGAGGGCTTGGCTAAGCTCGACGCTGCAGTCAATGGTGCTTCGATCGATCTTGTATTATCGGATATGGCCCCCAATCTCTCAGGACAGAAGGCGGTGGATCAGCCGCGATCTATGTTGTTGGCGGAATTGGCACTGGATTTTTGTGAAAACCGCCTGAACCCTGATGGCGCGCTGCTGGTCAAAGTTTTCCAAGGGCAAGGTTTTGATGCATTGCTAAACGCAATGCGTGAGCGCTTTGTAAAGGTGCAAAGTCGCAAGCCCAAGGCCTCGCGCAACCGGAGTCGAGAAGTCTATCTACTAGCCCGTGGCTTTCGGGCGTAGTAGGGTAACGAAACAAACCACGTTTTGAGGTAAGCCGTCTTGAACGACATGGCCAAAAATCTGATTCTTTGGGTCGTCATCGCCGTGGTGCTGATGTCGGTGTTTAGTAATTTTCAAAATCAGGGAACGACCACCCAAGAAGTACCTTATTCGCAATTTTTGGGCGAAGTCGAGAGCAATCGCATTGACTCGGTGACAATGAAAGGCCCAGTCATCCGTGGGACGCGATCCGACGGGTCAAACTTTAGTACGTACAGCCCAGAAACGGATAATAAAGCGCTCATTGGCCAGCTAATGGACAGCGGCGTCAACATTCGTGCAGAAGCGCCAGAAGGGCGCAGCATGTTGCTGCAAATCCTCATTTCCTGGTTTCCATTTTTATTGCTTATTGGGGTTTGGATTTATTTCATGCGCCAAATGCAAGGGGGCGGTGGCGGCCGTGGTGCGATGTCATTTGGAAAAAGCCGTGCCAAGATGATGTCGGACGAGCAAGTCAAAGTCACTTTCAAAGACGTTGCTGGTGTTGAAGAGGCCAAGCAGGACGTGGTTGAGTTGGTGGAGTTCCTCCGCGATCCCTCTAAATTTCAGCGTTTGGGCGGAACGATTCCGCGTGGCGTGTTAATGGTTGGCCCGCCCGGTACCGGTAAAACATTACTTGCAAAGGCGATTGCCGGCGAGGCGCGAGTTCCATTTTTCAGCATCTCCGGTTCTGATTTTGTGGAGATGTTTGTGGGTGTAGGCGCCTCCCGTGTCCGCGACATGTTCGCGCAAGCTAAGAAACAAGCCCCTTGCATTATCTTTATCGACGAGCTTGATGCGGTCGGCAGACAGCGTGGTGCGGGTCTTGGTGGTGGCCATGATGAGCGTGAACAAACGCTCAATCAGATGCTGGTTGAAATGGACGGCTTTGAGGGCAGTGAGGGCGTTATTGTAATTGCAGCGACTAACCGTCCGGACGTGCTTGATCCAGCGCTACTGCGTCCAGGACGGTTTGACCGGCAGGTGGTTGTGCCATTGCCCGATGTGCGCGGTCGCGAGCAGATTTTGCGGGTTCATATGAACAAAACACCACTATCGGACGATGTTGAAGCGCGGACGATCGCTCGCGGCTGTCCCGGATTTTCGGGCGCGGATCTAGCCAATTTGGTTAATGAGGCTGCCTTGTATGCAGCACGCCGCAACAAGCGCGTCGTGGATCAGCAAGATTTTGAGGATGCTAAAGATAAAATAATGATGGGTGCTGAGCGTAAGTCTATGGTGATGACCGAGGACGAAAAGCGCCTGACTGCTTATCATGAAGCCGGCCATGCCATTGTCGGGCTTAGAGTCCCAGAGCATGATCCGGTGCATAAAGTCACGATTATTCCGCGCGGGCGAGCGTTGGGTGTAACGATGTTCTTGCCAGAAGAAGATCGATACAGCTACACCAAGCAGCGTTTGAACAGCTCCATTTGTGGGCTTTTCGGCGGCCGAATTGCTGAAGAGATGATCTTTGGTGCTGAGCGAGTCACGACTGGTGCCCAGAACGATATTCAGCGAGTGACTGAAATCGCCCGTAATATGGTGACCAAGTGGGGCTTGTCGGATGCGCTTGGGCCGCTCGCTTACGGCGAGGATGAAGGCGAGGTCTTCCTAGGCCATCAAGTGACTCAACATAAGACGATTTCTGACGAGACCGCTCATGCAATTGATGAAGAGGTACGGCGGATCGTTGAGGAAAATTACTCGGCTGCTAAAAAGGTGCTTGAGGCCAATGTGGACACACTCCACGCGATGGCTGATGCGTTGATTAAATTTGAAACCATCGATCGTGACCAGATTGACGACGTGATGAATGGCCGGCCACCGCGGCCGCCTAAAGACTATACGCAATCAACTGACACAACCGCTGGTGGTAGTGGCGCTGCTGAGGGTTCAAAGCCCGCTGATGACAGCGGCGATGTCGGGAAGCCTGCTAGCGAGCACTAGGCCAATGACGATGCTCGATTGTGGGGGGCGCTGGCTTGATCTTAGCCAACCCTGCGTGATGGGCATTCTTAACGTCACCCCCGATTCCTTCTCGGACGGGGGTGTTTTTGTTGGTGCCGATGCAGCGGTTTCCCACGCCAAAGCCATGGAGGCGGCCGGCGCAGCGATCATTGATGTGGGTGGTGAGTCAACGCGGCCGGGTTCAACCGGGGTGAGCGTTAGCGACGAGCTGGCTCGTGTTATTCCTGTGTTAAAGGCACTGCGGGAGGCAGTGACGGTGCCGTTATCAGTCGATACCTCAAAACCTGAAGTTATGTTTGCGGCAGCAAATGCAGGGGCGGGGCTTATTAATGATGTAATGGCGCTGCGGCGTGAGGGTGCTTTGGCGGCGGCACAGCAGACGGGATTACCCATTTGTTTGATGCACATGCAGGGTACACCGCTTACTATGCAGGAGCAGCCTCAGTATGCTGATGTCATCGCGGAAGTGGGTGATTTTCTTCAAGCGCGCCGTCAGGCCGCCATTGCCGCTGGTGTGGCGGCTGAAGCGATTATTGTTGATCCTGGCTTTGGCTTTGGTAAAACCGATATTCATAATGCGCAGCTATTAGCTGGGCTTGATCAGATTGCAGCGCTAGGCGCGCCGGTTCTAGCCGGATTGTCGCGCAAATCTCTTGTTGGTCGCGTTTTGGGCCGAGAGATGCCCGATCGTCTCGCCGGGAGTGTGGCGGCCGCTGCGATCGCAACATGGAAGGGCGCCCAGATCATACGCGCTCATGATGTAGCAGAAACGCTGGATGCGGTTCGCTTGGCCCATTTTGTGGCGCGAACAGGATAAAAGAAGTCCGCCGGGCAGTGGTAGGGATAACTCAAATGGTCGATAAACGGTTTTTTGGCACAGATGGTATTCGGGGTCGCGTTGGTGAGTGGCCAGTTACAGCAGATTTCGTATTGAAGCTTGGTTGGGCAGCCGGGCAGGTGTTGGGACAGCGTGGTGGTTCAGGCCAGGTTCTCATTGGTAAAGATACGCGTTTGTCCAATTACATGTTTGAGTCAGCACTCGAGGCAGGGTTAAGTGCCGCGGGCGTTAATATACGGCTTCTCGGTCCTATGCCAACGCCGGCGATCGCTTATCTTACTCGAACGCTGCGTGCTAATGCCGGTATTGTGATTAGCGCTTCGCATAACGGCCATGAAGATAACGGGATTAAGTTTTTCTCGGCTGACGGCTTTAAATTGGATGATGCTGCTGAATTAGCGATCGAAGCGCATATCGATAAGCCGCTTAAAACTGCGGATTCACAAGCACTGGGCAAAGCGAGCCGGCTTTTAGATGCGCCAGAGCGTTACATTGAGTTTTGTACCCAAACACTAAACTCTGGCGTTAGCTTGCGGGGCTTAACTCTGGTTGTAGATTGCGCCAACGGTGCAGGCTATCAGGTCGCGCCTAGCGTTTTTGAAGCGCTTGGTGCTCGAGTTATTCGTATGGGCACCGAGCCTGATGGCCTGAATATAAACGTCGAGTGTGGCTCGACTTACCCTTGGGCTTTGCAAAAACGCGTTATCGCTGAGGCGGCGGATGCGGGTATTGCACTCGATGGTGATGGGGATCGTGTCCTCATGGTCG
This sequence comes from Spiribacter sp., assembly GCA_031581365.1. Lineage (GTDB taxonomy): Bacteria > Pseudomonadota > Gammaproteobacteria > Nitrococcales > Nitrococcaceae > Spiribacter. The sequence continues at coordinate 53,552 of JAVLBI010000003.1, forward strand.
ATGAGCATGGCGCATTGCTAGATGGTGATCAGTTGCTTTGGATGATCGCGCGGAGTCGATTACAAGCCGGACAATTGCGGGGTCCGGTAGTTGGCACGCAAATGAGCAATTTGGGCCTTGAGTTGGCGTTAACGGAGCTTGGGATTGTTTTCGAGCGCGCTAAAGTCGGTGATCGATACGTGCTTGAGATGCTGCAATCGCACCAAGGATTACTTGGTGGTGAGTCGTCTGGTCACATTGTTTGTCTTGATCGCACAACGACCGGTGATGGAGTGGTCTCGGCACTGCAGGTACTGGGTGCTGCTATAGAGAGTGGTACAAGCTTAAGTGAGTTAGCAACGGGAATGGATAAATTGCCACAGCACATGATTAACGTTCCCATTATTCGGGGTAGCGATCCGATGAGTGATGTGAGAGTCGGCCAAGCGGTGCAAGCACTCGAGTCAAGGCTTGGCGATGCGGGGCGTGTGCTATTGAGGCCTTCAGGTACTGAGCCCGTGTTACGCGTTATGGTGGAAGGCCAAGATGCCGATATTGTCGAAGCGCTAACCGCTGAGCTTGCACAGGATGTCGCAGCCATCTGCGGTCAAACGGCAGTTCCTGCGAGCAGTGATTGATTCTAATGTCCTCGGCAAGTAATCTCCTCGGCCTTTATACAAGGATTTAGGCGATTATGCGCACACCGTTAGTTGTGGGTAATTGGAAGATGCACGGGCTGCTTGCGGATGCTCAAGCGTTGGCGGCCTCGGTGGTCGGCTCAATAGATTCAATGACCACGATTGAGCGTGCGGTTTGCCCACCCTTTGTTCATTTGCAAGCGGTTGCGAACGTGCTTGAGGGCAGTGGTGTTGGTTTGGGTGCACAAAATTGCTCTGCTAGCGCGCAGGGCGCACACACCGGTGATATCGCCGCAGAAATGTTAGCGGATTTGGGCGTGGGTTATGTGATTTTAGGTCACTCCGAGCGGCGAGCTTATGATCAAGAAACGCATGCCAGTATCGCCAAACGTTACATCCAAGCCCTTGATAATGGGATGACGCCCATTCTGTGTGTTGGAGAGACGTTAGCCGAGCGAGATGCGGAGCAGACCGAGTCAGTGGTGGCTGAGCAGATCAGTGAAGTGGCTGAGCGTTTAGGGCATGGATCGCTTGCCAAAGCAGTGATCGCCTATGAGCCGGTTTGGGCGATTGGTACCGGGCGTACCGCAACAGCTGAGCAGGCGCAATCGGTGCATGCGTTTATTCGTGATCGGCTCCGGGGCGTTATAGGTGATGCCGCCGAGTCGACGCGACTGCTCTATGGCGGCAGTATGAAGCCGGATAATGCGGATGCGTTGTTGGCACAGCCGGATGTGGATGGCGGCCTGATTGGGGGCGCGGCCTTAAAAGCAGACGATTTCGCGGCCATTTGCGCCGCAGCAGCGCGGGGCTGATACCTCGCAGGAACAAGAGTCGGATTACGATGTATACGGTTGTTTTAGTTATCCATTTGATTTTGGCGCTAGTTTTGATCGGTGTGGTGCTCATACAGCACGGCAAAGGTGCAGATGCGGGTGCCGCATTTGGCAGCGGCGCATCGAGTACCGTGTTTGGTGCGCGTGGATCGGCGTCTTTTTTGGGCCGCTTGACCGGATTCTTAGGTGTAGGTTTTTTTCTCACCAGTCTTACTTTGGCGATTATGGCGGGCACCTTCTCAAGCGGTGGTGACAGTGTGGTAGAGCGCGTTGAGCCAGCGATAAGCCAAGACTCCGATCAGGCACCGGCGCCTGAGAACGCAACCGATGGTGCCGGTCAATCTGAGCCCGCACCTGCACCAGCACCGGAATAGGTCAGGTGGGGCTTATTCGGCGTTTTAGCGCGGATTTGCGTTGTCCGTTCAGCGCCACCCTGTTAATATTCTAAGCGTTAAATGACTACCGTGACGCGGATGTGGTGGAACTGGTAGACACGCTGTCTTGAGGGGGCAGTGGCGCAAGCCGTGCCGGTTCGAGTCCGGCCATCCGCACCATACTGGTCAACGAGTCCATTTCCTGAGTCCGGGGTACCGTGGATCCATGATCGAGAGCTACCTGCCAATCTTGGTTTTCATCGTCATGGCCATGGCGATTGGCATCGTGCCGTTATTGGCTGGCTTTGTGCTGGCACCGCATCGGCCTGACCATGAAAAACTCACCGCCTACGAGTGTGGCTTTGAGGCATTCGAAGATTCGCGCATGCAGTTTGACGTGCGCTACTACCTCGTTGCCATTTTGTTCATTATTTTCGATCTCGAGATCGCGTTCCTATTCCCATGGGCGATTGTGCTCGATGAGATTGGGCTGTTCGGGTTCGCCTCAATGGGGATATTTATCGGCATTCTGTTGGTCGGATTTTTATACGAGTGGAAAAAAGGAGCGCTGGAATGGGAATAGAGGGCGTTCTCGATAAAGGGTTTGTCACCACTTCGGCGGATAAACTGATCAATTGGGCGCGGACCGGTTCGTTATGGCCTATGACATTCGGCCTCGCTTGTTGTGCCGTTGAGATGATGCATGCCGGTGCGGCCCGCTACGATATGGATCGCTTGGGATTGATTTTTCGGCCCTCACCACGGCAATCGGATGTCATGATTGTGGCCGGTACCTTAGTGAATAAAATGGCACCCGCGTTGCGTCGGGTTTATGACCAGATGCCAGATCCCAAATGGGTTATTTCAATGGGTTCTTGCGCGAACGGTGGCGGTTATTACCATTATTCCTATTCGGTGACTCGCGGTTGCGATCGGATTGTTCCGGTTGATATCTATGTGCCGGGGTGTCCGCCTACTGCCGAGGCACTGCTCTACGGTGTGGTGCAACTGCAGAATAAGATTCGACGCACCAACACTATCGCTCGCTGAGGTCGCTCACCATGCCACGATCGGTCGAGAAACTCCTAGAACAGGTGCAAGCTGTTTTGGGAGAGAACATGACAGCCTCTCGCTGTGAGTTTGATGAGGTAGAAATTGAAGTCGCGCCTGCCGCGCTCTACAGCGTCATGCAGCAATTGCGAGATGCCGCGACGCTGGGTTTTGATCAGTTGCTTGATATCGCCGGGGTTGATTATGGCGCCTACGGCAGTGATGAGTGGACAACTGACGAAGCCACCAATACTGGCTTTAGCCGGGGCGTTGACGGATTTAGCGTTGGCCGCTTAGGGCTCACTGGAATTTATGGACTTCAACCGATTGAAACGAGCACGGGTCGCCGTTTCGCTGCGGTCTACCATTTGCTCTCAGTGGCACAAAATCAGCGTCTGAGAGTGCGCTGCTTTGCCGCTGATGATGATCTGCCGATGTTGGATTCAATTGTGCCGCTATGGGCGTCCGCTAATTGGCAGGAGCGCGAAGCATTTGATCTGTATGGGATTATGTTCAACGGCCATCCTGATCTTCGGCGTATTTTGACGGATTATGGGTTTGTGGGACACCCGTTCCGGAAAGACTTTCCCGTTATCGGGAATGTTGAAGTGCGTTATGACGAAAATCGGGGTCGTGTTGTCTACGAACCCGTCTCGATTGAACCTAGAGTGTTAGTGCCTCGGGTGATTCGTGACGATAACCGCTACACCGATCCTGCTTCTGCCGCTGCTGCGGCGGCAGCCGCCGCCAAGGAGGAATCTCCAGATGCCTGAGATCAGTAGCTATACGGTTAACTTTGGCCCGCAGCATCCAGCGGCGCATGGTGTGCTACGACTCGTTTTGGAAATGGACGGTGAAGTCGTCCGGCGTGCCGATCCGCATATTGGTTTATTACATCGGGCAACTGAAAAGCTTGCCGAGACAAAACCCTACAATCAAAGCATTGGTTATATGGATCGGCTCGATTACGTCTCAATGATGTGTAACGAGCATGCTTATGTACTTGCGATTGAAAAACTCTTAGGGATTCAAGCGCCGGAGCGTGCCCAATACATCCGCGTGATGTTTGATGAAATCACGCGGATTGGTAATCACCTATTGTGGATTGGTGCCCACGGTCTTGATGTCGGGGCAATGACGGTTTTCCTGTATGCATTTCGCGAGCGCGAAGAAATTATGGATTGTTATGAGGCGGTAAGCGGTGCACGCATGCATGCCACCTATTATCGGCCTGGCGGCGTTTATCGTGATTTACCAGAGCGTATGCCGCGGTATCGCAATTCTGAATTCCGTAACGACAAAGACCTCAAGCGGATGAATGTTGACCGTGAAGGCAACATGTTGGATTTCCTCGAGGGTTTTTGCGATCGCTTTGTCACCACGATCGAGGAAATCGAAACGCTGCTCACTGACAATCGGATTTGGAAACAACGTCTGGTAGATGTTGCGGTTGTCTCTCCTGAGCGCGCACTACAGCTTGGCTTTACCGGTCCGATGTTACGGGGCTCAGGCGTTGAATGGGATTTACGGCGTAAGCAGCCTTATGAAGTCTACGATCGTATGGATTTCGAAATTCCGGTGGGTACTAATGGGGATTGTTACGATCGCTATTTAGTCCGCATGGAAGAGCTCAAGCAGTCTGTGCGAATTATTCGCCAATGCATTGAGTGGCTTCGTCGGAATGATGGACCCGTTATGATCAATGACCACAAAGTTGCGCCACCGTCGCGTGAGGAAATGAAAGATGACATGGAGTCATTGATCCATCACTTTAAGCTCTTTACTGAGGGCTATTGCACGCCGCCAGGCGAAGTCTATGCCTCGATTGAGGCACCAAAAGGGGAGTTTGGAGCCTATATTGTCTCCGATGGTGCCAATAAACCGTATCGGCTGAAACTCCGGGCGCCTGGATTTGCTCATATGTCTGCGATGGATGAAATGGCACAAGGGCACATGCTGGCTGATGTCGTCACCATTATGGGGACACTTGATATTGTCTTTGGGGAGGTGGATCGGTGAGTGAGACAGCAGAGCCGCTCACAGCCGGATTAACCCCGGCGGAGTGCCAACAAATTGATCAGTGGTTAAAGCGCTTTCCGGATACATCGGAGGGACGTCGCTCTGGCATTATCCCTGCGCTGCATGTCATTCAACACAACAGTGGCGGTTGGCTGCCGCAGGCTCGGCTAGACGCGGTCGCGGAGTACCTCGGCATGGCGCCCGCACGCGTCTACGAGGTTGCAACCTTTTATGGCATGTTCGAGGTCAAGCCGGCGGGTCGTCACAAAGTCAGTATCTGCACCAACATCTCCTGCATGCTGCGTGGTTCAGATGACATTGTTGCTTATGCCGAGAAAAAGCTTGGTATTCGGCTTGGCGAATCAACCCCCGATGGCCGCATTCAACTCAAGCGCGAGGAGGAGTGCTTAGCTGCCTGCTCAGGCGCGCCAATGATGCAAGTGGATGAGGAGTATTACACCGATCTAACGCCTGAGAAGATCGATCAAATTCTCGACGAGCTGGAGTAATCATGGCTAACGTCTGCTATACAACGTTGCATTTTGATGAGCCTTGGACGCTAGAAAATTACCGCGCTATTGGTGGTTACCAAGCGCTTGAGAAAGTGCTGCGTGATGGTATGAGTCAAGAGGATGTTATTGAACTTATTAAGGCATCTAATTTGCGTGGTCGTGGCGGAGCAGGTTTTCCAGCTGGATTGAAATGGAGTTTTATGCCACGCAATGCGCCTGGGCAAAAGTATTTGTTGTGTAATTCAGATGAATCCGAACCAGGCACTTGTAAAGATCGCGATATCTTGCGCTATAACCCGCATTCGGTTATCGAAGGAATGATCATTGCGGGTTACTCCATGGGCGCAAGCGTGGGCTATAACTACCTGCGAGGTGAGTTTATCAAAGAGCCATTCACACGCATGGAACAAGCGGTTGAAGAGGCCCGTGAAGCGGGCTATCTCGGGCGCAATATTATGGGCTCAGGCTACGACTACGAAGTCCATAACTACATCGGTGCAGGGGCTTATATTTGTGGTGAAGAGTCTGCGCTCATGGAGTCGCTTGAGGGAAAAAAGGGGATGCCTCGAAATAAACCCCCATTTCCGGCTCAGGCGGGTATCTACGGTCAACCGACTACGATTAACAATACGGAAACATTGGCCTCCGTGCCGGCGATTGTACGTAACGGTGCAGACTGGTTTATTGAAATGGGTAAGCCCAATAACGGCGGCTGCAAAATCTTTAGTGTCTCCGGTCATATCGAGAAACCAGGTAATTATGAGATCCCACTAGGTACCCCATTTCGTGACCTCTTAGACATGGCAGGTGGCGTGTGGAAAGGCCGGCAGTTAAAAGCGGTCATCCCCGGTGGCTCATCAATGCCCATGCTGCCAGCCGCACAAATGCTCGAAGTGGATATGGATTACGACTCGCTCATGCAGGCCGGAACCGCTTTGGGATCCGGTGGTGTTGTTGTCATGGATGAAACCACCGATATGGTAGAAGCATTGCTACGAATTAGTCGGTTTTACTACGCTGAATCGTGCGGTCAGTGCACGCCTTGCCGCGAGGGAACTGGCTGGATGTATCGCGTTATTAAGCGCATTTATGAGGGCAATGGCCGGGCTGAGGATATCGAGTTGCTAGACTCCGCTGCCGGTCAAATTGCTGGGCATACGATTTGCGCATTTGGCGAAGCTGCAGCATGGCCTGTACAGGGCGTTCTCAAGCACTGGCGGCATGAGTTTGAGTACTACATAGAACACAAGCGATCGATTGTTGAGGTTGCCGCATGAGTGCCGAGGTTAAAACTCAGCAGCCTGAGACGGTGCGCGTAGAAATTGATGGTCAGTCCATCGAAGCGCGCAAGGGAGCCCCGATTATTGAGGTGGCAGATGCCCATGGCATCGATATCCCGCGGTTTTGTTACCACAATAAACTCTCCGCCCCCGCGAACTGCCGGATGTGTTTAGTGGATGTGGAAATGGGCGGGCGACCTGCGCCAAAACCTCTGCCGGCCTGCATTACTGCAGTGGCCGATGGCATGGTGGTGCGGACCACCTCAGAACAAGCACTCAAAGCGCAGCGCGGGGTGATGGAGTTCTTGCTGATCAACCACCCGTTGGATTGTCCGATTTGCGATCAGGGAGGCGAGTGCGAGTTACAAGATCTTGCACTTGGCTATGGTCGCAGCATTTCCCGCTTTGTCGAACAAAAGCGTGTGGTGAAAGACGAAAACCTAGGCCCATTAGTGGCCACCGAAATGACGCGCTGTATTCATTGCACGCGCTGTGTGCGCTTTCTTGATGAGATTGCGGGCACCTCTGAGCTGGGCGCTATGTATCGCGGCGAACATACCGAAATTGGCACCTTAGTCGGTGCAGGTGTTCATTCTGAACTCTCGGGTAATATTATTGATCTCTGCCCCGTTGGGGCTCTGACCTCGCGGCCCTACCGGTTTAGCGCGCGGAGTTGGGAGATGTTGAGTCACCAGAGCATTGCCCCTCACGATTGCTTGGGCTCAAATATTGAACTCCACCAGGTCAACGGTACCGTTAAGCGCGTCGTCCCGCGTGATAATGAAGCTATCAATGAATGCTGGATTAGTGATCGTGATCGCTTTTCCTACGAGGGTATTTATAGCCCAGAGCGTCTGTTGTCTCCGCAAATCAAAGAAAATGGTGAATGGCATAGCGTGGATTGGCAGGCAGGTGTTGAGGCGGCCGCGAACGCGCTTTCTCATGTTCTCGATCAGCACGGACCGAGCGCATTGGGTGGTTTGATTTCACCCTCGGCAACGCTGGAAGAGATGTTTTTGTTTGGCCGAATTATGCGCCAGCTAGGAAGCGATAATGTTGACATGCGTTTACGTCGCGGCGATTTCCGTGACGGTGTTGAAACCGCTGGATTTGCTGGGCTTGAACGGCCGGTGGCAGAGCTAGAAACGCTGGATGCGGCAGTACTGATTGGTGCCTACCCACGGCATGAACAACCGCTGATCAATCATCGCTTACGCAAGGTTGCAAAGCGTGGTGGGGCAGTAATGGCGGTCAATCCACGCCGGTTTGATTGGAATTTTGAACTAACACATGAAGCGGTAACGCCGGTATCTGAAATGCCACGGGTACTTGCAGAGCTTGCCCGAGCGCTTGCTCAGCAGCTTAAAGTGGCCGAACCTGATGCGATACAGCGCTGGATTGGCGATGAGCCCATAAGCGATGGGGCTCAGGCGATGGCCGAGCGATTAGTTAAAGCGAATCAGACAGCCGTTCTACTGGGTGGTATCGCGGAGTCCCATCCCGCTGGTGCCGAACTGCGCCAACTCGGTGGAATCTTAGCGGAATTGCTCGGTGGTGCTTATGGCGAATTGACGGTGGGTAGCAACACTGCTGGTGGCTGGATTGCCGGTGTGGTGCCTAATCGTCAGGCGGATGGTAGCGCTGCTGGAGGATTAGATGCAGCGGCCATGCTTAGGCACAAACTCAAAGGCTACGTGCTGTTTGGTTTAGAGCCGGAGCACGATTTCTTTGATGCAGCACTGGCGGCACAAGCATTAGGTCAAGCCGATCAAGTGGTGGCGCTTGCGACTCATGACTCGCCAGCACTCCGTGACCATGCCGATGTGCTATTGCCGATTGGGGCGCTCGCCGAAACGGCGGGCACGTTGGTGAACGCAGAAGGCCGCTGGCAAACGTTTGCAGGCGTAGCTCAGCCACAGGGGGATGCACGTCCGGGTTGGCGGCTGCTACGAGTGCTTGCCAATGTGCTCAAACTGGATGGGTTTGATTATCAAGCGCCTGATGAAATTCATAATGAACTCAAGGCGGTTGCAGGCACAAGGCAAGCGGCACGTCCTAGTGCAAGCGTGACGCCCATGGTGAAACATTCAAATGGCCTAATGCGAATCGGTCTTACTGCGATGTTCAACGTTGACTCACTAACCCGGCATGCGCATTCGCTACAACAAAGTGATCATGCCGCGGTGGCGCAGGCTGTCATCAACCGAGCGGATGCCGAACGGCTTGGGCTCAATGCGCAACAATCCGTTGTGGTAATGCAGGCGGAGGTAGCCCGTGAAATGCCGCTAGAAATCAGTGATGCCATTCCGGTTGGGAGTGTTTGGATTGCGGCTGGCGTAGATGGCAGTGAGGGCTTGGGTGCGATGATCGGTCCTATCGATATTCGAGCTGCTGAGGGCCCTGCATGAGTGCGTTGATCGAGTTAGGTTGGATTGTGAGCAAGATCATGGCGCTTGTGTTGCCATTGTTCTTGGCAGTCGCCTACATGACCTATGCAGAGCGTAAAGTCATAAGCGCGATGCAAATGCGGCGCGGTCCAAATCGAGTGGGCTGGCATGGTCTGCTGCAGCCGATAGCGGATGCGCTAAAGCTGTTAATGAAAGAGGTCATTCTTCCGCAAAACGCGAATCGTTTTTTATTTGTGCTCGCGCCGATGCTTTCAATTATGCCGGCTTTAGCGGCATGGGCTGTGTTGCCGCTCGGTGAGGGGCTGGTCATTGCCGATATTAACGCCGGCCTGCTCTATGTCTTGGCCATGACCTCAATGGGGGTTTACGGCATTATCTTGGCGGGTTGGGCATCAAATTCCAAATATGCACTACTGGGTGCCCTGCGAGCAGGCGCGCAGGTCGTTTCTTATGAGATTGCAATGGGTTTTGCGCTCGTGGGTGTGCTTATGGCCGCCGGTAGCCTGAACATGAGTGAAATTGTTCAAGCGCAAGCGGGGCCGATTTGGAATTGGTTCTGGTTACCGCTATTACCCCTATTTGTTGTTTACTGGATATCCGGTGTGGCGGAGACCAATCGACTGCCTTTTGATGTGGCTGAGGGTGAATCGGAGATCGTGGCCGGTTTCCATGTTGAATATTCCGGTATGGCATTTGCGATTTTCTTTTTGGCCGAATACGCCAATATGATTCTCATCTCGGGACTCGCGGCCATTATGTTTTTGGGTGGTTGGTACTCCCCGTTTCACGGGCTACCCCTGTTGGGGCCGCTGTTTGCGTGGGTGCCAGGGATCGTTTGGTTTAGCATAAAGACGGCTTTTTTCTTGTTTCTTTTTATTTGGTTCCGAGGCACGTTTCCCCGCTACCGCTATGACCAAATTATGCGCTTGGGCTGGAAAGTCCTTATTCCAGTGACGGTTGTTTGGTTAATCGTTGTTTCTGGAATGGTTTTGACGGGTTTTGGACCGTGGTTTTGATAACGCAAGGTGAATGACCATGCAGGCGGTAAGACAATTTTTTGGCACGTTTATGCTCACAGAGCTCCTCAAAGGAATGCGCCTAACGGGTAAGCATCTATTTGATGCTAAATACACCCTCGAGTATCCGGAAGAGAAGGCGCCACAGTCTCCAAGGTTTCGGGGGTTACACGCTTTACGCCGTTATCCTAACGGTGAAGAGCGCTGTATCGCGTGTAAATTATGTGAGGCGGTTTGTCCTGCGTTGGCAATCACTATTGAGTCAGAACAACGGGAAGACGGTACCCGGCGGACGACGCGTTATGATATTGATTTATTTAAATGTATTTACTGTGGGTTTTGTGAAGAGTCCTGCCCGGTAGATTCCATCGTTGAGACGCGTATTCACGAATATCATTTTGAGCAGCGTGGCGAGCAAATCATGCACAAAGAAGACTTACTCGAAGTGGGCGATCAGTACGAAGCGCAGCTCGCTGACGATCGTGCAGCTGACGCGCCGTTTCGCTAAGCGTCAGGGGTGTGAGGAAAACCTGTGATTGAGAAAGTCATTTTTTACGTGTTTGCCGCTATCTTGCTTGCCGCTGCAACACTTGTCATTACCGCACGCAACCCGGTTCACTCGGCGTTGTCATTGGTGTTGGCTTTCTTTACGAGTGCCGCTCTTTGGTTATTGGCAGAGGCTGAGTTTTTAGGGATTGCGCTTGTGCTGGTGTATGTCGGCGCGGTGATGGTGCTGTTTTTATTTGTGGTGATGATGCTGGATATCAATGTATCTGTTATGCGCGAGGGGTTTGCGCGTTATCTGCCAATAGGGGCGTTGGTGGGTGTAGTAATGGTTTTACAGATGCTGCTAGTGCTTGGTTCAGGTGAGGTTGATCTCGCCGGTCTCGGTGGTGAGGCAGCCGCGGGCACCACAGGAAATAATGTACGCTTATTAGGGAGTGTGCTCTATACCGTCTATGTCTATCCTTTTGAGTTAGCAGCCATTGTTTTGCTGCTAGCAATCATTGCCGCGATTATGCTCACGCATCGTCGCCGGGGTGGCACTAAGCACCAAAATATTTCAGCTCAGGTGCGTACGCGCAAAGAAGATCGGCTGCGGATGGTGCGTATGCCGAGCGAACGTAACAACGACTCATAACAACAATTTCGGGGCATTCATGTTAGCGCTTTCCGACTACCTGGTTCTCAGCGCATTGCTGTTTTCAATTGGTATGGCCGGGATATTTCTCAATCGCAAAAACGCCATCGTGCTGTTGATGTCGATTGAGCTGATCTTGCTGGCGGTGAATTTTAATTTCATCGCTTTTTCGCATTTTCTCGGGGATATCCATGGACAGGTTTTCGTGTTCTTCATCCTCACTGTAGCGGCTGCGGAATCTGCCATCGGCTTGGCCATTTTAGTGGTGCTATTCCGCAACCGAGACTCAATTAATGTGAGCGACTTGGATAGCATGAAGGGCTAGCGCATGAAAACCGTATATCTTCTCATCGTCTTAGCCCCATTGTTAGGTGCCATGATCGCTGGCCTAGCGGGACGTCGTATTGGTCGTAACAACGCACATCGGGTTACGGTAGCGGCGGTTGGAACGGCCGCATTATTATCGCTTTGGGTGCTTTATCAACATGTATGGGGCGGTGTAGCGCCCTATAATGAGACGCTCTATCGTTGGGCAAGCGTAGGCGGTTTAAACCTTGAGATTGGATTTCTGATTGACCGACTAACCGCGCTGATGATGGTGGTCGTCACGAGTGTGTCGTTAGCAGTGCACGTGTACACCATTGGTTACATGCACGATGACACGGGCTATCAGCGTTTCTTTAGCTACATCAATTTATTTACCTTTTCGATGTTGATGTTAGTGATGGCGAATAATTTCTTACAGCTGTTTTTCGGCTGGGAAGCGGTCGGATTAGTCTCTTATCTGTTGATTGGTTTTTGGTACCGCAAAGAATCGGCCATCGTCGCTAATCTGAAAGCGTTCTTGGTCAATCGTGTCGGGGATTTTGGTTTTATCTTGGGTATTGCCGCAGTTTTAATGTATTACGGCAGCCTTGATTATGAGGATGTGTTTGCGGCGGCCGCTGCTGCGCCAACGATGACGATCTCCCTCTTTGGCACTGAGGCCTTAGTCGCGACCGTGGGTGCGCTTTTATTATTTATTGGTGCCATGGGTAAGTCCGCTCAGGTGCCCCTGCATGTTTGGCTACCGGATTCTATGGAAGGCCCAACACCCATTTCAGCGTTAATTCATGCCGCGACCATGGTCACCGCAGGAATCTTCCTCGTCGCTCGCATGTCGCCTATTTTTGAGCAATCTGAGACCGCGCTTTCTGTTGTGCTTATTCTGGGTGCCATTACTGCACTCTTTATGGGTCTTGTCGGTTTAGTGCAAACCGATATTAAGCGTGTGATTGCTTACTCCACGCTCTCTCAGCTTGGCTATATGTTTGTTGCCCTCGGTGCCTCTGCTTATGCCGCCGGCGTATTCCATCTAATGACCCATGCGTTTTTCAAAGCGCTTTTGTTCCTGGGAGCAGGTGCGGTTATCGTGGCCCTGCACCATGAGCAGGATATGCGCAAGATGGGCAATCTTCGGCGGTATTTGCCCATGACGCATATAACAATGCTCATTGGCACGCTAGCACTGGTTGGCACGCCATTTTTCTCTGGCTATTACTCCAAAGACGCCATTATTGAAGCCGTTCATCTTGCGGATCGATTTGGCGCTGAGTTCGCTTGGTGGGCAGTGTTGTTAGGCGTCTTTATTACCGCGCTCTATAGTTTTCGGTTGTACTTCTTGGTGTTCTGGGGAGAAGAGCGGATCGAGCCTGCGGCTAGAGCGCATATCGAACATTTACCACGCTATGTTCTACCGATTATGCAATGGCCACTGGTTGCTTTGGCGATTCCATCGGTGGTGATTGGTTATTTCACGATCGAGCCGTTGCTCTTTGGTGATTTCTTTGCCAATGCGATTCAAGTTAAACCGGCTAACGATGTATTAGCGCTAAAGGGGGCAGACTTTCATGGGCCGTTCGCCTTTGGTCTGCATGCAGCTGTTAATCCGGCATTTTGGCTGACCGTTGCCGGTGCCTTAATCGCATGGTTTTTGTATTTGCGCCGTCCTGACTTATTACCTGCGATCAATCAGCGCCTCTTTGGCGTGATTTGGGTACTCAAACACCAATATGGTTTTGATGCACTTTATCAAAGAGGTTTTGCCAGCGGCGGTCGTTCATTAGGACGAATTCTCTGGCATGGCGGCGATGAGGGGTTGATTGATGGTGTGCTCGTTAATGGCACTGCACGAACCATTGCCCGTGTGGCGGGCGCCATCCGGGGGTTTCAGTCAGGGTACCTATACCATTACGCGTTTGTAATGATCTTGGGGTTGTTGTTGCTGCTAACCATCTTTGTGGGTAGCTGGCGGGGATGGTTCTGAACATGTTGCAAGGTTGGCCATTATTGAGCCTTTTGGTTTGGCTGCCGATTGCGGGTGGTCTTGGGGTCTTGGCGACGGGTCGCGATAATGCAGAGGGTGCGCGTTGGATTGCGCTCGCTATCGCGGGAGTCGTGTTGTTGCTCTCATTCGGGCTCTGGATGGGTTTTGAGGCAGGCTTTGCCGGCATGCAGTTTGTCGAGCGGACGCGTTGGATAGATGCGTTTGGCATTGATTACTACCTTGGTGTCGATGGCATTTCGATGCCACTGATCATTCTGACCGCGTTTTCAACGGTGTTGGTCGTGGTCGCTGCTTGGGAGGTGGTGCGCTATAAGCCGGCGCAGTATTTAGCGGCATTTCTTATTATGGAAGGCATCATGATTGGCGTATTTGCTGCGCTCGATGCCATTTTATTCTATGTGTTCTTCGAAGCCATGCTCATTCCGATGTTTCTTATCATTGGTATTTGGGGCGGGCCTAATCGGATTTACGCAACACTTAAGTTTTTCCTCTACACCTTTCTTGGCTCGGTCATTATGTTGGTGGCGCTGATTTACTTGCGCACTCAGGCCGGTAGCTTCGCAATACTTGATCTCTATGGCCTGAATCTGCCCCTTGGCGTGCAAACGATGGTGTTTCTGGCATTTCTTGCCGCTTTTGCCGTCAAAGTGCCCATGTTCCCTGTCCACACCTGGCTGCCTGATGCCCACGTTGAGGCACCGACTGGGGGTTCAGTGATTTTAGCGGCAATTACGCTAAAAATTGGTGGCTATGGCTTTTTGCGCTTTAGCCTACCGATTGCACCTGAGGCCAGTATGGCGCTGGATTGGTTGATTATTGGATTGTCATTGATTGCTGTGGTCTATGTTGGCCTGGTTGCTATGGTGCAAGACGACTTAAAAAAGCTGATTGCCTATTCGTCGATTGCGCATATGGGCTTTGTCACATTCGCATTCTTTTTGATATTCCGCATTATCGCAGGCAGTGGCAGTGAGGACGCTGCGCTATTGGCGCTGGAAGGCGGCATGATCCAAATGATTTCGCATGGCTTTATTTCAGCCGCCATGTTTTTGTCGGTTGGCGTGCTCTACGATCGTATGCACACCCGCCAAATTGCAGACTATGGTGGCGTTGCAAATCGAATGCCAATATTTGCGGGTTTCTTTGTTCTTTTTGCCATGGCCAATGCCGGCTTGCCGGGAACCTCTGGGTTTGTCGGCGAGTTTATGATTATTTTGGCAGGCTTTCAGGCCGGCTTTTGGTATGCCGCTATCGCGGCGCTGACACTGATTTTAGGCGCGGCTTATAGTTTGTGGATGATCAAGCGCGTGGTGTATGGCGAGGTCAGCAATGAAGCTGTTGACGCGCTTGTGGACATTAATCGGCGTGAGCTTGCACTCATGCTTAGTCTCGCCGCAATTGTTTTAGCGTTAGGTGTTTACCCCGCGCCGCTTATTGCTGTGATGGAGCCATCGTTGAGCAAGCTGCTAGAAATCGTGCTGCTTACTCTCTAGTACCGATCCGAGGACGATCATGACCTTTGAAATGCCCCAATTCGCACTGGCCGCCCCTGAGATTTGGTTAGGGGTGATGGTTTGTGTGGTATTGATCGCGGATTTATTTGATCGCAGCCAGCAAGCGCAACTTGCGTTCTTTCTGACCCAAATCGCATTGATTGGAGCGGCGGGCTTTGCGCTCTCAACGCACTGGGGCGCTGAGCCAATGCTCACCTTCAATGGGATGTATGTCTCTGACAGTCTTGCAGGGCTTTTAAAAGCAGCAATTGCGGGATTATCGGCACTGACGCTGGCCTACAGTCGAGATTATCTCCGTCAACGGGGGTTGTTAAAGGGTGAGTTTTACTTGCTTGCGCTCATTGCTACCTTGGGTATGTTCGTTATGGCCTCTGCGGCATCACTGTTGGTGCTCTACATGGGGCTTGAGCTGCTCTCTTTGAGTCTTTACGCCATGGTTGCTTTTGATCGTGATAGCCGAATGGGCTCTGAAGCGGCCATGAAATACTTCATTTTGGGGGCGCTTTCCTCCGGTATTTTGCTCTACGGCATGTCGATGGTTTATGGGGCGGCAGGCAGTCTATTGATCGTTGATGTTGCCGCGGCTGTGGCAATCGGGGATAACCTGCTTTTAATGGCCTTTGGTATGACCTTTGTGTTAGTTGGGGTGGCCTTTAAATTTGGTGCAGCGCCGTTCCATATGTGGATACCCGATGTCTACGAGGGCGCGCCTACCGCAGTCACCGCCTTTCTAGGCAGCGCGCCTAAGGTGGCTGCGTTGGCTTTATTTTTGCGTTTGCTCGCAGAAGGTCTAGGCGATTTGCATGATCAATGGCAGCTCATGGCAATCATCCTAGCGGTTGTGTCACTGGCTGTTGGCAACTTATTCGCGCTCATGCAAACCAATCTCAAACGGATGCTGGCGTACTCAACGATTTCACATATTGGGTTTTTATTTTTGGGCTTAATCGCTGGTACCGATGAGGGTTATGCCGCCGCGTTATTTTATGCGATTAGCTACGGTATTATGGCAGCAGGCGCGTTTGGAATGATCATTTTGCTCTCTGGCAAAGGCTTTGAGGCTGAAATGATCGAGGATATGCGTGGGCTCAATGAGCGTCACAGTGGGCTTGCCTTTGTCATGCTGTTGTTGATGTTCTCAATGACGGGTATCCCCGGTACGGTCGGGTTTTATGCTAAGTGGCTGGTTTTACAATCACTGATTGAAGCGGAGCTGGTGTGGTTAGCGATTGTTGCGGTGGTGTTTGCAGTAATTGGTGCGCTTTATTACCTCCGAGTGCTAAAAGCCGTGTACTTCGACCGACTCGATGCGCCTTCGGCCGTTGAAGCGCCGACCGGGCAGAAACTAGTTATTGCCGGTAATGGTGCATTAGTGTTGGGGTTGGGCTTATTTCCCGATACGTTAATTACGCTATGCCGCACCGCCTTCGGGCTTTAAGGCAATAATGAGCACTGGGGTCGCTATAGGATTGTTATTAGCCATTGCAATTATCGCGGCCAATCTGCCTTGGCTAAGTGAGAGGATTGCGTTGGTTTGGGCGGCGCCGAAAAAAGGCAAGCCTGAATGGGTGCGATTACTCGAGTGGGTGGGTTTATTTGGATTAGTCGGATTGATTGGTGCGGGCATGGAGATGCGCACTCAGGGCCAGTTACAGGCCCAAGGTTGGGAGTTTTGGGTGATTGCACTCTGTCTATTTGCTGTATTCGCTCTGCCAGGATTTATCTATCGACATGACCTGCGTCGCCGGCTCATTAAGCGCCAACGGCGGGTTTCCTCTTGATAAGTTAGCCGTTCATCCCTATTCTGGTGAATGTCGGTTGCGGGGTGGAGCAGTCCGGTAGCTCGTCGGGCTCATAACCCGAAGGTCGCAGGTTCAAATCCTGCCCCCGCTACCAATTAGGCATCTTTTTAGAAGGCCGCTTGCGGCCTTTTTTTATGCCGGTGCCCCCGCGGGTGACCGGGATGTCAGGAATGGGCCGAGGGCCCATTTTTTTATTCCGGCGAAGGCCGGACACGGTGTGCATGAAAGCGCCTGAACGTGTTACGAATTTGTTAGAGCCCGTGGTTGAAGGCCTGGGCTATGAGTTGGTCGGAGTGGAGTACCAGTCTGGTCGACAACAGGGGTTATTGCGCCTGTATATTGATCGCCCTGAAGGGGTAGAAGTGGATGACTGCGCCCGGGTGAGTCATCAGGTAAGCGGTGTTCTCGATGTTGAGGATCCGATTGCTGGCGAGTATCTCCTTGAGGTGTCATCCCCTGGGACAGACCGTCCCGTATTTAAAACGACGGATTATGATCGGTTTGTCGGGGAGCAAGTGCGCCTGCGTTTGCACGGCCGGTTAGAGGGTCGGCGCAAATTTCGAGGTAGGCTGCTAGGGTTACGTGGCGATAATGTCGTCATTGAAGAACAGGGCGAGGAGGTTGCCGTGCCGATCACGGAAATCGACCGCGCGCATGTGGAGCTGGAGCCCTGATTTTTGGGGCGTGCCATCTGGAGAGCATTAGACGATGAGCAAAGAAATTCTGCTGGTGGTCGACGCCATTGCTAACGAAAAAGGCGTCGAACAGGAAGTAATCTTCGGCGCGATTGAAGCCGCGCTCGTGTCGGCAACGCAAAAACGACACGACGAAGACATTGGTGCCCGTGTGGCAGTCGATCGAGCGACAGGCGAATACGAAACGTTTCGCCAGTGGCATGTGCTTGCTGATGACGAGGAGATTGAGTTTCCCGATCAGCAAATCCCATTGAGTGAAGCCCAAAAAACCGATCCAACTCTAGAGGTTGGCAGTGTCATCGAGGCGCCACTCGAGTCTGTCGACTTCGGTCGTATCGCTGCTCAAGCGGCGAAGCAGGTTATCGTGCAAAAAGTTCGCGAAGCTGAGCGGGCGATGGTGATCGAGGCATATCGCGGGCGTGAAGGTGAGTTGATCACTGGCATCGTCAAGCGTGTCGAGCGCGGTAATGTGTATTTAGATTTAGGCAGTAACGCTGAGGCGTTCATACCCCGCGAGGAGATGATTGCGCGCGAGGCGGTGCGACCAGGTGATCGGCTTCGAGCGTGGCTACGTGAAGTGCGCGAAGAGGTGCGTGGTCCGCAGTTATTTGCCAGCCGTTCTGCGCCCGAGTTTTTGGTGGAGCTATTTAAGATCGAGGTGCCTGAAGTGGGCCAAGATCTTTTGGAAATTCTTGGAGCCGCCCGTGATCCTGGTTTAAGAGCGAAGATTTCCGTTAATGCGTTAGACGCTCGCATTGATCCAGTGGGTGCTTGCGTTGGAATGCGTGGGTCTCGGGTGCAGGCCGTATCCAATGAGCTATCGGGCGAGCGTATCGATATTATTCTATGGAATGAAAATGCCGCGCAATTTGTGATTAACGCAATGGCGCCGGCTGAGGTGGAATCGATTGTTGTGGATGAGGATCGCCACAGTATGGATATCGCTGTTGGCGAAGATCAGCTCTCGCAAGCCATCGGTCGCGGTGGTCAGAATGTCCGACTTGCCAGTGAACTCACCGGGTGGGAGCTCAACGTGATGACAGCGGAAGAGGCAGAGGCGAAAAGCGAAGCTGAAGCTGCTGAATTGGTGGATTTGTTTATTCGTGATCTCGATGTTGATGAGGATGTCTCGGCTTTGTTGGTTGAGGAGGGATTCTCAAGTGTTGAGGAAATTGCTTATGTTCCTACAGGTGAGCTGTTAGGGATTGAAGGTTTTGAAGAGGAGTTAGTTAACGCCCTTCGTCAACGCGCGCGAGATGTGTTGACCGCCCATGAAGCTGAGGCAGCAGCGGCAGAGGCGCCAGCAGATGATTTGCTGGGTATGGAGGGGATGGATGCTGCGACCGCCACTCAGCTTGCCACACATGGCATTCGGACCATGGAAGAGTTGGCGGAGCAGTCAGTAGATGATTTGGTTGAAATTGAGGGGCTTGATGCCGAGCGCGCTGGCGCGCTAATCATGAAGGCCCGAGCGCCATGGTTTGCTGCGGAAAACAGCGATTCGGCCTAAGCCCGGATACCCCGGGATGGAGGGAACAAATATGTCGCAGAGCACGATTCGAGATTTTGCCGAGCAAACGGGTGTGCCGCTTGAGCGGTTGATGAATCAAATTCGTGAAGCGGGTTTGACCTGTGAGGACCCAGACGCTGAGTTTGTGGAAGCCGATAAGTCAGCTTTGCTGGAGCATTTGCATGTTGCGCATGGTGCTCGCGATGAGCAAGGCGAAGGAAGTCCCTCGCAAGTAACGCTAAAGCGCCGCAGCCATAGTCAGCTGCGTATGCCCTCCGGGGGCGCAGAACGTCGCGGCGCGCGCAGCACCCGAAGTGCCGCGGCACGCACGGTGAATGTTGAGGTGCGGAAAAAGCGCACTTACGTCAAACGCAGTGTGGTCGAAGCTGAAGCGGCTGAACAAGATGTTCCCGTGCTCGAGCGAGCCTTAAGTCAAGATTTAAAAGCCGCAGAAACGGCTCGCGCAGCACAGGCTGAGGTCGAAGCGGAGCGCGAGCGTGAAGCGCAAGCGGCAAAAGCAGCTGAGCTCGCAGCACGCGAGGCTGAAGCCGCTCCTGAGCCCAAGCCAGCTGCTGATACCCCAGAGCCTGAGCCAACCCCCATTGAGCCTGCACCTGAGAACAGTATTGCCGATCTAGAGGCCGAGCAACAAAAAACAGATAGCGAAGCAGCGCGTAAAAAAGAAATTGAAGACGAAAAAGAGCGCAAACGTCTAGAGTCTGAAGCCAAGCGCGAACGTGAATCAGAAGAGCGTGCTGCGCGTAAAGCCGCTCGGGGTAAAGGCAAAGCACGGAAAAAAGCTGAATCCGCACGACGGCAAGGGCGGCGTGGATCAGCGGGGGTAGCAAGTTCTGCATTGCAGCAAGAATTTGAAAAGCCGACTGCACCGGTCGTGCGCGATGTCCAAGTGCCTGAGAATATTACCGTTGGTGAGCTGGCTCAGCGTATGAGCGTAAAAGCGGCCGACCTTATCAAAGAGATGATGAAACAGGGCGTAATGGCCACGATTAATCAGGCAATTGATCAAGATACCGCGGTATTGCTGGTCGAAGAGCTAGGTCATCGACCGCATATGGTGCGCGAGGATGACTTAGAAGAATCTGTGTTGGGCCAGGCGACTGAGCCCGTTGGTGAGCAAGAGCCACGGCCGCCGGTCGTCACAATTATGGGGCATGTCGATCACGGTAAAACCACACTGCTGGATTATATTCGTCGTGCAAAAGTGGCCGCGGGCGAGGCTGGCGGCATTACCCAACATATCGGTGCTTATCGAGTGACAACCGATCGGGGTGATCTTACCTTCTTAGATACCCCAGGGCATGAGGCGTTTACCGCAATGCGAGCGCGTGGCGCGCAGGTGACTGACGTCGTTATTTTGGTTGTGGCTGCCGATGATGGAGTGATGCCGCAAACACAAGAGGCCGTTAAACATGCTCGCGCTGCCGATGTGCCGTTGGTTGTGGCGGTGAATAAAATGGATCGCGAAGATGCCGATCCCGATCGTGTGAAAAACGAACTGGTGGCCCTTGAGGTTATCCCTGAAGACTGGGGAGGCGATACACAGTTTATCTCCTGTTCAGCCCTTAATGGTGATGGCGTCGATGAGCTGCTCGAGGCCGTTGCGCTACAAGCTGAATTGCTCGAACTCAAAGCGGTTCGCGAATGCCCTGCGACTGGCATTGTTGTTGAATCAAGTCTGGACCGCGGTCGTGGCCCAGTGGCGACAGTGCTCGTTCAGAATGGCATTTTGCATCAGGGTGATATGATGCTTTCGGGCACAGAATTTGGCCGTGTCCGTGCGCTATTGAATGAAAAAGGCGAGCGCACGGAAAGTGCTGGGCCTTCAACGCCAGCGGTGGTACTGGGGTTGTCAGGACTACCCGAGGCGGGTGATGAAGTGCTTGTCGTAGAGGATGAGAAAAAAGCCCGAGAGCTCGCCGACCATCGTCGCGAGAAAAGCCGAGATAAACGCTTGCAGGCACAAAAAGCAGCCAAAATGGAAGAGCTTTTCTCGGATATTCAGGAACAAGAAGTCAAGACGGTCAATATGGTCATTAAAGGTGATGTCCAAGGCTCTGTCGAGGCGCTAACTCACTCACTGACTCATCTTTCAACGGATGAAGTGCGGATCACGCCGATTTCTACTGGGGTGGGTGCCATTAATGAGTCAGATGTCAACTTGGCGCTTGCCTCTGAGGCATTGTTGATTGGATTTAATGTGCGTGCGGATGCGAAGGCACGGCGGCTCGCTCAGGAAAGTGGCGTTGAGCTGCACTACTACAGCATTATTTATGATGCGATCGATCAGCTCAAAGCGGCTATTAGCGGCATGCTCGAACCAGAAACCCGTGAGCAGATTATTGGTACGGCAGAAGTCCGAGATGTATTCCGCTCCTCTCAACTAGGCCAAATTGCCGGCAGCTTAGTCGTTGATGGTGTTGTTCGGCGCAGCAATCCCATTCGTGTGTTGCGCGATAACGTCGTGGTCTACGAAGGTGAGCTTGAGTCATTGCGGCGATTTAAAGATGATGTCAATGAGGTGCAATCAGGTACGGAGTGCGGTATCGGCGTGAAAAATTACAATGATGTGCGTGCTGGTGACCAAATTGAGTGCTACGAGCGCGTCACGATTCAGCGCTCGCTGTAGCTGGAGGACGCATTGCCTAAAGACTTCTCACGCGCACGGCGGGTCGCGGATCAAGTTCAGCGCGAGTTGGCTGAGCTTATTCGTGATGAAGTACGCGATCCGCGAGTTGGTTCAGTGACGGTCTCTGAGGTGACGGTGAGTCGAGATTTCGGCTATGCCGATGTCTATGTGACAGGCTTGGGAATGGACGAATCTAACTCTCGGCAAATGGCCGAAACACTGCGAGGCGCTGCGGCCTTTTTACGCCGTCAGCTTGCTCGCCGACTGCGCTTGCGTACAGTACCGGCGTTGCGCTTTCACTATGATCCGGTGTTTGAGCAAGGCGCTCATTTAAATCGCCTGATTGATGATGCGCTTGCTGATCATCATGCGGATCCAGATGCTAATCGTGAGCAGGATTGAAAGCGCTCGATGGCAAGAAAGCGTGGACGCAATGTGGATGGAATTTTATTGCTGGATAAACCGGCAGGAATTACCTCTAATCGCGCCCTGCGGCGGGTGAGTCAGGCCCTTGATGCGCGTAAAGCCGGTCATACAGGTAGCCTTGATCCCCTTGCTACGGGCTTGCTCGTGCTGTGCTTTGGTGAAGCAACCAAAGTAAGCAGCTGGTTGCTCGATGCCAACAAAACCTACACTGCGACTGCGCAATTAGGTGTGATTACTGAAAGTGCAGATGCCGATGGTGCGGTCATAGAGCGTCGCGAGCTGCCATCGATTGATGCGGCCGCGCTTGAACAAGTGCTGGCAGCCTTTCGGGGGGGGCAACGCCAAGTCCCGCCGATGTTCTCGGCACTCAAGCATCATGGTAAACGGCTGCATGAACTCGCCCGCGCCGGCGTGGTGGTTGAGCGTGAGCCACGCAATATTGTGATCCATCGGCTTGAAGCCGAACAAACCAATCCTGATCAACTAACACTGACGGTAGCGTGCTCGAAGGGGACTTACATTCGTAGTTTGGTTGCAGATATTGGTCAAGCGTTGGGCTGTGGTGCCCATGTCACCGCATTGCGGCGGCTCTCCCTAGGCCCGTTTGATCAACCTAATATGCTGCCACTAGAGAGCGCAGAGACAATGGCAACAACTGATCCGATGGCGTTAGAAGCGCAATTATTAGGCGCTGATGCGGCATTAAAAGATTTTCCAGCGGTTTCACTTGGTGCCGATGCCGCTCGTGCGTTTTCTGCAGGGCAAGCCGTTCACACGGTCGCGGAGGGTGCAAATGAACCCGTTCGAGTCTATGCCGATGGGGAAAATTTTATGGGAATTGGCTGGAATGAGGGTGAAGGACGCATTCAACCTCGTCGATTGCTTGTTCAGCGAACCACCCGGGGATAGAATGCCCCATTGTGTTAAATCAGCGAGTTGACCAGGAGTCATTGATGTCACTTAGCGCTCAGCAAAAACAGGAGATTGTCCGTGATTACGGTCGCTCCGATGGCGATACCGGATCACCGGAGGTGCAAATTGCCCTCCTGACTGCCCGTATTCAGCATCTCACCGAGCATTTCGGTACCCACAAACAAGATCATCATTCCCGCCGCGGA
Organism: Spiribacter sp.; assembly: GCA_031581365.1. Taxonomy (GTDB): domain Bacteria; phylum Pseudomonadota; class Gammaproteobacteria; order Nitrococcales; family Nitrococcaceae; genus Spiribacter. The sequence continues at coordinate 76,843 of JAVLBI010000003.1, forward strand.
CTGCTTAAACTGGTTAACCAGCGCCGTCAGTTGCTGGATTATTTGCACCGCAAGAGCCTCGAGCGCTATCAAGCGGTCATCGAGCGCCTCGGCCTTCGTAAGTAAGGCAACCGACAACTGAGTAAGGGTGAAATCGTAGTGACTCCAACCGCAGTGAAGAAATCGTTTCAGTTTGGCGAGAAAACTGTCGAGCTTGAGACTGGAAAAATCGCGCGCCAGGCTACTGGTGCTGTTTTAGTCAATATGGATGAAACCGTGGTCCTTGTCACGGTGGTAGGAAAACGCGAAGAAGTGCCTGGGCGGAGCTTTTTGCCGCTTACGGTTAACTATCAAGAGCGGACTTACGCGGCCGGCAAAATCCCAGGTGGATTTTTTAAGCGGGAAGGACGTCCATCAGAGAAAGAGACATTGGTCTGCCGGCTCATTGACCGGCCGATTCGGCCGCTTTTCCCCGCCGGATTTAGCAATGAGGTTCAGGTCATAGCGACGGTCATTTCACTGAACCCAGAAGTTGATCCCGACATTCCTGCCTTAATTGGAACATCAGCAGCGCTAGCGATATCAGGCATACCATTTGATGGTCCGCTTGGTGCGGCACGCGTGGGTTACCAAGATGGTAATTTTCTATTAAATCCCACGTTCAGCCAGCTTGAGCAGTCCGATCTTGATTTAGTCGTTGCTGGGACGGAAGACGCGGTTTTGATGGTCGAGTCGGAAGCCAATCGGCTTTCTGAGCAAACAATGCTTGATGCAGTCCTATACGGCCACGAGCAGATGCAGTCTGCCATTAAGGCGATTAGTGAGCTGGCTGGCGAAGTTGGCAAACCACGTTGGGACTGGGTGGCAGCGCCAAGCGATGAAACATTGGCTGCGAAAGTGGCAGAAGTTGCTGAGGCGCCGTTAACGGCAGCCTACGCAGTTGCAGACAAAAAGGCGCGCCAAGAGGCGATTGGCAAAGTTCGTGAACAGGTTAACGCTCAGCTCGTTGCGGATGATGAGCAAGCTCAGGGCTGGAGCGATGATGCGGTCGGAGATGCGTTTAAAACGCTCGAAAAGCGGATTGTTCGCGGCCGGATTATCGCCGGCGAACCGCGGATTGATGGGCGAGATCAACGCACGGTGCGGCCGATTAATATTGAGCTTAGCAGCTTGCCGCGTACGCATGGGTCAGCCATTTTCACTCGTGGTGAGACGCAAGCCATTGTGGTGACCACTTTGGGCACAGGACGTGACGCGCAGATAATCGACGGTATTGAGGGCGAACGCCGCGAACCCTTTATGCTGCATTATAATTTTCCACCCTACTGCGTAGGGGAAACAGGTTTTATGGCAACGCCTAAGCGGCGCGAAATCGGCCACGGCAAGCTCGCAAAGCGCGGGATCCAAGCGGTCATGCCTGAGCCAGAGGATTGCCCCTATGTGGTTCGGGTGGTTTCTGAGATTACTGAGTCCAACGGGTCGAGCTCCATGGCTAGCGTTTGTGGTACGAGTCTCTCGTTAATGGATGCTGGCGTGCCTATTAAAGCTCCGGTGGCAGGTATCGCCATGGGTCTAATTAAAGAAGAATCGGGCTTTGCGGTGCTGACCGATATTCTTGGTGACGAAGATCATCTTGGTGATATGGACTTCAAGGTTGCCGGTACCGATAGCGGTGTGACCGCATTACAGATGGATATCAAGATTAAGGGCATTACGCGCGAGATTATGTCGCAAGCGTTGGACCAAGCTCGTGAGGGCCGCTTGCACATACTGGGTAAAATGAATGAAGTCATTGAAGGACATCGAGAAGAGATGTCAGCTTACGCGCCACGTTTGATTACTATTCGCATTGATCCTGAGAAGATCCGTGATGTGATCGGCAAGGGTGGTGCAACGATTCGCCAGCTCACCGAAGAGACTGGCACGACGATTGATATTACAGACGATGGCACCGTTACAGTGGGTTCGGTTGATAAAGCGGCTGGCGAAGAAGCGCGGCGTCGGATTGAGTTACTAACGGCTGATGTTGAAGTGGGCCAAGTCTACCAAGGCAAAGTCAATAAGCTCATGGACTTTGGCGCATTCGTGAATATCCTCCCAGGTCGTGATGGATTAGTGCATATTTCGCAAATCTCACACCAGCGTGTCGAGAGCGTTTCCGACGAACTCAGTGAGGGTCAAACGGTTAGCGTAAAAGTGCTGGAAGTGGATCGCCAGGGACGAATTCGTCTTAGCATGAAAGCGCTAGAAGAGGCGCCCGCCGGAGAGTAATCCTAACGCTAAATAGGCCAGTGGGGCATCGATGAAACCCCGGCTTTGCAAGGTGCGAGTCGGGGTTTTTTTATGTTGATGTATCAGAAAGATTAAAAGGCACGCTGTTGACGTCGGAACTCCACCATTTTCTCTTGAGCGCTCGTTGCATCATGCAAGGTATAAATTGACTCAGCAGACAGCAGGTCGATCAGGCGAGTGAAAATTTCAGCGGTGGTCAGCGAGTCGCCTAATGCGGTGTGCCGACCCCCAACGCCTACACCAAGACGATCAGCGATGCCCTCCATGGTGTGCTCGCCGGTGTGATCATGAAGCAATATAGAGAGCAATAGTGCATCGAGTGTGGGATGATCGAAACGGACGTCGCAACGGCGTTGTTTAAGTTTAAGGAAACGCATATCAAAGGCGACATTAAATCCAACTAACACCGCATCGCCAGCAAAGGCATGAAAACGCCGAATGACTTCATCGACGGGTGGGGCGTCTGCAACATCTTCAGCGGTGATGCCATGGAAGCTGGTGGCTAGCGCCGGTATCTCACGGCCTGGATTGGCAAGTAGCTCAAATGTCTCGCCATGCATAACTTGGCCTTGGTGAATGCGCACGGCACCAATCGATACGATCTCATCACCGTGGCTTGGTTCAAGACCGGTTGTTTCACAGTCAAAAACAACATAATCCAACTGCTGAAGTGGCGCTTCGGCACGTGCACCAAGGACGGGAGCATCTTGTTCAAGGGCGAAGTCATAATATTCAGGACGCGCTGGAAGCGCAGTGCTCGTTTCCGTTTTAGCCGGTGCGCCTGGGAGCGGTAGGCGTAACATCGCTCGGGCTGTACGGGAGAGATCCGGTTGACTCCAAACCGTTGTGTCATGGCGTTGAAGGACCTCACGCAGACTCACAGTGCCACCGACATCCTCCAGTCCAGCATCTAGCCATCGATCGATTTGATCACTCGCGACGACATCGCCTGACCAGTTCATGTCTAAATACACGAGGCTACCTTCCTCGCGGCCGGTCAGCGCAACGGCACTCACGCCAAGCTCATCGGCAAGGCGGTTCAGCAATGCTTCGATGACTTGTGAGAGAAGGTAGGGTTCTGCCTCGACCCAGACATCAACGCGACACTGCAGGCGTGGGAGATGTTCAGCCTGCGGTGAATCTTTAATGCCATCAATTAAGCTTCCAAGGTGAACATCATCAAGGCGCCAGTTATCGCTTATCATTGAGGCGGTTTCTGCGGATAGCGTTCCAAAGCCATCGGTGAGTCGTTTGCTCTCTTCATCGACGATGGCGGCAAACGTTTCAGCCGCATCTGTCAGTCCTTCGCGTTGCGCCACACGCAGGCTTTCATTCGCTGTGGTGAGACTGGTCAGTGGGTTACGAAGGCTTTCAATAGCTTGACGTAGCGCTTGGTCGCGTCTCAGCGCCTCGCGCGTTTGCCGTGAGACATCTTGTAGCGTCATCACAAAGCCGGCCGTATCGGGATCATCGTTATAAAGCCGGGCTACCCGACAGCGCACCAATCGCTCACCGCTCGTGCTAGCGCAAACTAGCTCAGCATCGGCTGGGCCGCTTTTCGCGGCATTATTACTTGTTGGTTCCAAAAGATTGAGGGTGTGGTGAAGTGGCCCGGCATTGAGCACTTCGTCAATGCTACGCCCTAACCCTAGTGCCGGTTCAGTGCTTAGGATGTCACGCGCTACACTGTTATAGAGCGTGATGCGGCCCTCTGTATCGCATACAATGACGCCTTCACGAATTTCTCGAAGAATTGTCTCAAGGCGATTTTTTCGCGCTTCAATCCGCGTATTCCATGCCGCAGCGGCTTCTTCCATTTCATGGCGACTGCGGGATAGGGCAGCGGCCAAATTTTCAATGGTCTCAGGCAAGCGTCCAAGCCAGTGTTGGGTATGTACTTCTAGGCGATGGCCAGGATTTGAGCCCGATAGAATTTCTGCGCCTCGACTAGTTGCTACGAGTGGTTTGCAAAGGCGTTGATCAATCAACACGCCCAGCGCAAATAAAGCGATAATGCCAATGCCAATTGCACCGATCGTGGCGATTAAGGAGGGCTGAGTGGTGGTTGTAAGCGTGCCTCTTAGCGCGATTATCGCGATCACCTGAAGGAGCGCTAGCGCGATAATGCCAAGCCAAAGACGCTTTCTAAGCCGGGGCAGGCGTATGGCCCGCATGCGCTAAGCCGCCTCGGTCATCAGCTCCTGCACACGGGCTAATATCGTGCTGGGGATGAAGGGTTTCATAATGAAGTCAACGGCGCCGAGCGAAAGCGCTTTTTCACGCTCCACATCAAGCCCGCGTGTCGTTAGCATCAGTATTGGCAAATGTTCTAATCCCGGCATTGCCAGCAGCGTTTGGCATAGGTCATAACCGCTTCGATCCGGCAGAACAACATCCATGAGCACCATGTCGGGGCGAATTTTTGTCACTGCCTGCATGGCCTCGGTGTAGCTCGCTGCGGTGGCGACTTGAAAGCCGGCATGGGCGAGCAGAAAATCCAGTGCAACAGTGAGATTGGGCTCATTATCAACAATAAGAATATTTTTTATCATTGGACCATTCGACATTAAAATGTCGCCTCCTCCTACCTCACTTCCAGTATAGGCTATTCCAATGGGGGTTTGTCGAGGTAGGCTTGCGCTCGAATGTCAATTTTTAGTCGAGGAGCCAACCATGGCTGGCGACAGCGCCCATTCTGAAACCCAAAATGTGGCCCGAGAATTTCTGAGTCAAACGGCGCCGTTTGACCGAATGTCGATGCGTTTACGTCAGTATTTTTTGGAAAATTGTGAGTTAAAAGACTATGCCGCGAGCTCAACCCTTCTTGAGCCTAGGACTGGGCGGGTGGCGTTTTTTTACTTGATTGTCAGCGGTCGTGTTGACGCGGAACGCCCAGGGGTTGGCGAACAGGGTGTTGAGCAATTCGAACTTGCGCATGGCGAGAACTTCCCGATGGCCGCTATGATCGGGCAACGAGCAACCCGAACCTTTTATCGCGCAGGTACCGATGTCCGTTGTTTACGACTCCCCCGGGAGGCATTCGAATATTTATTAACTGAAAGTGCATCTTTTCGTGATTACTGCTTACGCGGCGTCAGTAGTTTGCTTGATCAGGTCCAGCGCGATATTCAGCAGCATGCCGCAGGTAATTTAGGTGGCGATACATCGCTTGAGACGCCGCTGCGTGATCTCATGCAACGAGAGGCACTAACCTGTAGCCCCGATACGGCTGTGCGCAAAGCCGTACAAATGATGCATGAGAAAAAAGTCGGCAGCATAGTTGTCGTTGATCAAGCCATGCGGCCGGTGGGTATTTTTACGTTGCATGATTTGCGTGCAGTTATTGCCCAATTAGGTGATTTAGAGGGGGCAATACAGGAGGTGATGACGCAAAATCCACGGATCTTGGATGTCGATACGTTTGCATTTGAGGCCGTGGTGGAAATGGCCCGACATCATATTCGTCACATGATTGTGACCGAACCCTCGGGACGCTTAGCGGGGGCGATTTCAGAGCGTGATATTTTTGCCCTCCAGCGAATTAACTTAGTGCATTTGACCCGAGCGATTAGCACGGCTGACAGCGTCGAGTCGTTGGTGCGAGCTCGTGCCGATGTAGGCGCCCTAATTGACACGATGATGGCTCATGGCGCTGGTGTTGAGCAGATCACCAGAATTATTACGCTGCTTAACGATCGCACGGTAGCACGTGCCATCGAGCTTTGTCGGCAAGCTGATCATGCACCAAAGGATTCGTTCACGTGGATTGCTTTTGGTAGTGAAGGCCGTAGTGAGCAGACTCGGGTGACTGATCAAGATAATGGAATGCTATTTGATCCAGGCGATGAGGCACCTGATACCGTCCGTCAGCGCCTTTTGCCCTTAGCGCGAGAAATCAATGAAGTACTTGATCAGTGTGGTTTTACCCTATGTACGGGTAACATCATGGCGAGTAATCCCGCATTGTGTCTGAGTTTTTCTGAGTGGCAGTCTACGTTTCGCAATATGATTGCCAGCGCGACGCCAGAAAATATCCTGCACTCAACCATTTATTTCGATTTTCGTCCGGTTTGGGGTGATATCGCCGCTGGCGAGGCGCTACATCGTGATGTTACTGCAATGGCGAGTGGGAATAGTGTGTTCTTACACTCGCTAGCAGCCAATTGCATGGCGATTAAACCACCGCTTGGTGTTTTCCGTGATTTTGTCACTGAAAAGGATAATGACGGTGAGCAGCGAGTCGATCTTAAAATTCGTGGATTAACGCCCTTTGTCGATGCTGCTCGTGTCCTTGGATTGCAGGCAAAGGTGGCAGATTCGAATACACCGGCGCGTTTACGGGGATTGGTGGCCGCTGGCGTGTTAAGCGCAGAAGATGCGGGTGCTTTTGAGCGGTCGTTTGCATTTATTCAGCTTTTGCGAATGCGTGAGCATCAGCGGCAAGCGGCAGAGTCACAGGCTATGCATAATCGGCTTGATCCGGATGAGCTTAATTCAATGGATCGACGGATCCTTAGGGCAGCGTTCCGAGAAGCCCGCCGGCTACAAAAAAAGCTTGAACTTCGCTTTCAGCTTTAGGGATGAATTTTTTTGCTATAAAAAAACCCCGGTCGCTACGCGTTCCGGGGTTTTTCTTATGGTACCCATCGATACCTCTGGCTTAGCGTTTAGCTAGCGCGTGGCACCCGAATGCTCTCGACGAGCTCTTGGATGTGCACTGGTGGTGGTGCTGTGGCCCGCGATACCAACAATGCAACAATGGCATTAATAATGGCACCAACCGCACCAATAGACTGCGGTCCAATACCCATCAGCCAGTACTCAGGTGTATCCGGCAGCATGTTCGTGCCTGGAACAAAGAACCAGCCTTTGTAAACGAACACGTAGATGAGCGTAAAGCTCAAGCCAGATAGCATGCCTGCCATGGCACCCGCGCTGTTCATACGACGGCTAAAGATACCGAGCATTAGAACAGGGAATAGTGACGAGGCTGCCAAACCAAAGGCCAGTGCCACCACCTGTGCCGCAAACCCAGGTGGGTTGAGGCCAAGGTAGCCTGCCACCAATATGGCCGCAGCCATGGCAATTCGAGCTGCCAGCAGTTCACCTTTCTCGCTGATGCCAGGGTTTATTACGCCCTTAATCAAGTCATGAGAAACCGCTGAGGAAATCGCCATAAGCAGGCCAGCTGCTGTTGATAATGCAGCCGCCAGACCACCCGCCACCGTCAGGGCAATCACCCAGTTAGGCAGCTGCGCGATCTCTGGGTTTGCTAACACCATAATGTCACGGTCAACTGTGAGCTCGTTCCCGGCCCAACCATATTCCGCGGCGGTATCGGCAAATGCCTCATTATTGTCGTCGTAGTATTGAATGCGACCGTCATTATTCTTGTCTTCGAATTCGAGCAGACCGGTTTCCTCCCAGCGGGAGAACCAATCAGGTACGTTTTCGTAGGCAAGATTACCTTCCTCAGCGCCGACCTCACCCGGTTGCACCGTGTTGATCAGGTTGTAGAAAGACATTGCACCCACCGCTGGCGCCGTGGTGTAGAGAATGGCAATAAATACCAAGGCCCATCCCGCTGATAAACGCGCATCTCGAACCCGAGGTACCGTGAAAAAGCGGACAATAACGTGTGGCAGACCAGCTGTACCGATCATGAGTGACATGGTCAAAAAGAACATGTTGAGCGTTGTGCCCTTCATCATCGTGTATTGGGAAAACCCAAGATCAACCAAGATATTATCAAGCGTCTCCAGCACATAGCCGCCACTCGCGACCGTTCCACCCAAGCCTAGCTGAGGCAATGGATTGCCGGTGATTGTAAGCGAGATAAACACCGCTGGTACGGTATAGGCGAAGATCATCACGCAGTACTGGGCAATCTGCGTGTAAGTAATGCCTTTCATGCCGCCGATAACGGCGTAGAAGAACACGATCGCCATGCCCGTAAACAGCCCCACTTCAAAGCTCGTTTCCAGAAAGCGCGAGAATACAACGCCAATGCCCTTCATCTGTCCGATAACGTAAGTCACCGACGCCACAATGAGCGCAATAACCGCAATGACTCGAGCGGGTTTGGAATAGAACCGATCACCGATGAACTCTGGGACCGTGAATTTGCCAAATTTCCTCAGGTAAGGCGCAAGTAGCAAAGCCAAAAGCACATAGCCACCTGTCCAACCCATGAGGTAAACCGACGCATCATAGCCCAAAAAGGCAATCAGACCGGCCATCGAGATAAATGAAGCCGCCGACATCCAATCGGCTGCGGTGGCCATACCATTTGCAATTGGGTTAACCCCTTTGCCGGCCACATAGAACTCATTGGTGCTACCCGCTTTAGCCCAAATGGCGATGCCAATATAGAGGGCAAAAGTAGCGCCAACGATTAGGTAAGTCGTTAGTGTAAGATCCATTTCAACTTCCCCTTATTATTGTTCGTGGACGTCATATTTTCGATCTAACGCGTTCATTTTGAATACGTAAGTGAAAATAAGAATGATGAAGGTGTATATGGAGCCCTGTTGAGCAAACCAAAAACCTAAGGGATAACCCGCAATCTGAATGCTATTAAGAACGGGCGCAAGAATGATTCCTAGCCCAAAAGAAACGATAAACCAGATAATTAAGAGTGTTATTAAAAGGCTGACGTTCTCTTTCCAATAGGCCGTCGCGGCCTGTTGAGTATCTGAAGCCATGTTGAAGCTCCTCCTGCAGACGTCTAATGGGTGGCAATACAAAAAATTTGCTCGCCGCCTTCTTATACGCGGGACTATCCCGCTACCGCCTATAATGCAATTTCCCAGCGATTAAGCAATCCCATCGCAAAGCCAGCCACACTGCGGTAGCACAGGGTGAGTTAACGCCCTGTGCTACCGCTTTGTTACCTAATGTAACAACAAAATGGGCCCATGCTTAGCGATTGGCTCGCTGGCTAATGAGATCATCCACCACACTCGGATCAGCTAGTGTGCTGGTATCACCGAGGCTATCTAGCTCATTGGTGGCTACTTTGCGCAAAATACGCCGCATGATTTTTCCAGATCGTGTCTTCGGCAGACCGGGTGCCCATTGAATAATATCCGGTTTAGCAATGGGTCCAATCTCTTTTCGCACCAAATCCATTAACGTTTTTTGTAATGCCTCATCAGGCTCAACCCCGTTGACGAGAGTGACATAGCAGTAAATGCCTTGGCCTTTGACATCGTGTGGATACCCCACAACAGCCGCTTCTGCTACTGCTTCATGTAATACCAAAGCACTTTCAATTTCTGCTGTACCCATGCGGTGTCCAGAGACATTGAGCACGTCATCAACACGACCGGTGATCCAGTAATACCCCTGTTCATCACGGCGGGCGCCATCACCGGTAAAATATTTGCCGGGATACGTGGTGAGATAGGTATTCTTAAACCGCTCATGGTCGCCGTATATCGTGCGCATCATGCTTGGCCATGCGCCTGCCATACACAGATTACCCTCAGTGGCGCCTTCCAATACCGCACCCTCGTTATCAACGAGCTGAGGCTCTACGCCAAAGAACGGCAGGGTGGCCGACCCGGGTTTAAGATCAATCGCACCGGGGAGGGCTGAGATCATAATGGCGCCGGTCTCTGTCTGCCACCAGGTATCAACGATGCGGCAGCGCTCATCGCCCACAACGCGGTAGTACCACTCCCAAGCCTCTGGGTTAATCGGCTCGCCGACCGTACCTAGAATTCGCAGGCTCTTGCGCGAGTGTTTTCTCACTAACGCCTCGCCTTGACCCATCAATGCCCGAATCGCTGTGGGGGCGGTGTAGAAGATATTGACCTGATGATCATCAATCACCTGCCAAAAACGCCCGGCATCCGGGTAAGTGGGAACGCCCTCGAATACCAGCGAAGTGGCTCCATTGGCGAGCGGTCCGTAGACAATATAACTATGCCCAGTTACCCAACCCACATCAGCTGTACACCAATAAACGTCTCCTTCTTTGTAATCGAAGATGTATTTAAAGGTCATCGCTGCCTGTAATAAATAACCACCGGTGGTGTGGAGTACGCCCTTTGGTTTCCCGGTAGAGCCTGAGGTGTAGAGGATAAACAAAGGATCCTCAGCATCCATTGGTTCGGGCTCACAGCTTGCACTGGCCTCGGCAATTGCTTCGTGATACCAAACATCACGTTGCGGATTCCAAGTGACCGAATTGCCGGTGTGCTGGATCGTAATGACGGTATGAACGCTGTCGAGCTCAGCAATCGCTTTTTCAACGTTTTCTTTGAGCGGTACCGGCTTGCCACTGCGAATGCCCTCATCAGCAGTAATCACAGTCCGACAGTCAGAGTCCTCTATGCGATCACGCAACGCATGCGGTGAGAAACCACCGAAGACAATGGAATGGACAGCACCAATGCGTGTGCAGGCGAGCATTGCCACTACAGCCTCAGGAATCATCGGCATGTAAATTGAGACACGATCGCCTTTGTTAACGCCCCGGGCTTTAAGTACGTTGGCTAGCCGACAAACATCGGCATGCAGCGCGTTATAGGTAATGTGTCGCGTCGTGCCAGGTTCATCTGCCTCCCAGATAATCGCATGGCGATCGCCGTGGGCGGCGAGGTGTCGATCTAGGCAGTTATAACTGACATTGAGCGTACCGCCCTCAAACCAGGCAATGCGACCCGCGTGGAGATCGTTGTTGCTGACCCGGTCCCACTTCTTAAACCAAGTCAGAAACTTATCTGCCTGCTCGCCCCAAAAAGTGTTGGGATCATCAATTGACTGGCGGTACATCTGTCGGTACTGCTCGCTGTTGATGAGCGCGTTATCAGCGGTTGCCTTTGGTACCGGGTAGACTTTTCCTGCTGCCATGCCGTTTCTCCTCCTTCGTTACCATTCGTGACGCATTAATGCGTTTTCTTGGCTCTATCCTGCTTGTCGTTGACGCTGGAGTCCAAGTCTTTGTCGACGCTCCCATAATGCTTTGCGGCTAATTCCCAAGCGTCGGGCAAGTTCGGTCTCAGTGAGTTCCTTTTCATGGACTTTAACAAATGCCCGAAAATATTCCTCCAACGAGAGCTCGAGTGTTAAGTCAGGATTTTGTGGAACCCAAGTCTTAGGCGATTGCGTTTTTTTATCGAGCGCACGCTCAATCGTTGTTCGAAAATCGTCAGTGTCAAATGGCTTGGCAACGTAATCAGCGGCGCCACAACGCATAGCCTCTACCGCTGAGCGTACGCTGGCATAGCTTGTCATGATGATCACAGGCACATGGCCCGCTTCACGAATGATGTCGATGCCACTGCGCCCGGGTAAACGAATATCTGCCAAAATAAGGTCATAGTGCGTAAGTGGTGCAGCATTTAGCGCTTTCTCTACCGACTCGTACCCGGTGGGGGTATAGCCATAGCGCTTTAGCAAGCGCTCAATAGCGAGGCGGATAACGCTTTCATCCTCAATGATCAAAATCTCAGCCATTAACACGCGCTTCCATCGGTGCTGTTGCGCGGGGTAGTTGAACAATAGCTTCTGTCCCAGCGCGACGGCCGCGGCGGGCTTGCAGCCGCACGCTACCGTTGTAGTCATTAACGATATTATCCGCTAGGGCAAGGCCCAAGCCGGTCCCTTCACCGGGTGTTTTAGTGGTGAAAAATGGCTCCATAATTTTATCGCGGATGCTTGAATGAATCCCGTGGCCAGTATCCGTAATACGAATTTGTACTTTATCCCGGGTGGCTTTAGCCGTTGTTTGGATATACCCCCCAGGTTCACTGGCATCGACCGCATTGGTATAGAGATTGACAAAGACTTGAACGAGTCTTTGATGGTCTGCAAGAACGTAAAGCGCATCATCGACCTCGTTGAAGAATTTCAACTCGCGTGCATTTGGATTTAACTTTACTAATCGTTCTGCTTCTCTGGCCGCCAGATTAATGGCGATTATCTGCGGCGGCTGTCTGGCTACTCCCGTGCCACCGTGAGCGTAACCAATAAGCGTTTGCACAATGTGATCGATACGCTTTGTCTGTTGGAGAATTTCCTCCGCCCCAGCCGTGTCAGTTTCGCGGGTCATTTGCTCTTGAGCTAAGCAGGCGATGCCGGTGATTGGGTTACCAATTTCATGGGCTACGCCCGCAGCGAGACGACCAATTGATGCGAGTCGTTCACTATGCGCAAGCTCATCCTCAAGCCGCTGAACGTCTGTCACATCCTCTACCAGCACCAATCGATCACCATTAATCGTACCGGCCGGATCATTGATTAATGTCTTATGAAGCGATAACCAACGATCACCACCGGGCAAATGAAGTGAACGCTTATAGGCATGCTGCTGATCCTCATCAATAAACTGCGCTAATAGTTCACGCCAGGGGGTCGGAATTTCGCTTATCCGTCGGCTAAGTATGCGATGCGCATTAATTTCGGTGAGGGTTTCCATGGCAGGGTTCCAGCGCGCAATACGTCCACCGCGCGTTACAGCAACGATACCGAGCGGCAGATCTTCAAGGATCTGACGATGATAACGCCGCAACGCATCTAATTCTGCTGCAACCCCTTTAAAGCTCCTTCTTGAGCGCTCAAGGCGCTCTTCAATAATGCGAACATTTTGCGCCATTGCGCCGCGGCTATCGGTATCGAGTCGAAGACACTCATCAACAATGTCGCGCGCTAGGACCGGCCCCATCATTCCGGAGAGATTACGCTGGACTTGTTCGCGCAATGCCTGCAGCCGATCCGGCCGATTTTCACTCCAATTCAATGCAAGGTCACTTAATGCGTTGTCAATCTCCGCATGAGCCGCTGGTGCACCCACAACGGGAGTGAGTTGTTCCACAAACTGATCCGGTGAGGTTGCAACGAGTGCGCCAGCAGGAATCCGCATACTCACCTCACGGCAGGCAGCGGCGGCTTCCGCCTCACGCGGTGCCTGACGGGTCAACTGGGAGACGGCTAGAAACACCAACGCATTGGCACTGATAGACCAAAATGCAAGCTCACCGAAATAGTCAGGGGACTGAGTCATGGCAAGATCCAAGCCCACAACTTCAATGGGGCCCATCGTACTCAGCGCAGGTAGCAGTCCGGTGAGCCCCCAGATCGTCCCACCAGCAAGAAGTCCCGCAACAAAACCCGCTCGGGTTGCGCCTGGCCAATACAGTAGGGCCAAGATGCCAGGAATCAGCTGAGCCATTGCTAAGAATGAAATGAGTCCCCAAGAGACTAACCCTTCGGTATAAGCCAGTGTTAAGTAGAAAAAATAGCCCGCAGCAATAATGCCGGCGATTAATGCGCGACGGACCCAGCGCAGTTGAGCGTAGAGATCTTGTTCCGGTGTCACTCGAATAATGGGCAAAACCAGGTGGTTTAAGCACATCGATGAGAGCGCTAGTGTTGTGACGATAATCATGGCGCTAGCCGCAGAAATACCACCTAGGTAGGTGAGCAGTGCGATGACATTGGATTCGCTCAACTGAGCGATGCCGAGCACTGTGTAATCAGCGGGTGTCGTCATGGCGAGTGCCTCGCCCGCCCAGAGAATGGGGGGAATCGCCATTGCCAGCACCAGCAAAAAAAGTGGAAATCCCCAGCTTGCCGTGCGCAGCCCGGCAGCATTGAGATTTTCAACAAATAGCATGTGAAATTGGCGCGGTAGAAGAAATGCCGCGGCAAACGCTAAAAACATTAACCCTGTCCAAGTCTCTGTTGCCACACCGCGATGAAAAGCGTCGAGGTGTAGGGGATTGGCTTGCAGCCAGCTCTGTAGACCCGCCCAACCGCCAAATGCCATCCCAACCGCAATGAACGTCACAACAAGTAACGCGGCGATCTTAATGAGCGATTCAAAAGCAATTGCTGCGACTAAGCCACTATGTTTTTCGCGTGGGGTAACGTGACGTGCACCAAAAATAATGGCGAACACACTCACCATGACGCAAAACACTAAGGCAATGGCTTGCGACTGCGAGTCACCGCTTAGGATTTGGGTAGATTCCGAGACGGCCCGAATTTGTAAAGCAATATAGGGCAGGCTGCCGGTTAGCAGCATGAGTGTCACTAAGATACCGGCTAGCCGACTATCGAAACGAAAAGCAAATAAATCAGCAACGGAGGTCAACTGATGGCGTCGGGTTAAGCGCAATAACGGCATCAACAACACAGGGGTGAGTGCAAAGGCGAGGGTGACGCCTAAATAAATCGTCAAATAAATTAGCCCAGATTCGGCCGCAAATCCTACGCTACCGTAATAGCTCCAAGTCGTCGCGTAGACACCCAGTGAGAGGACATACACGGCAGGATGACGAACAACGGCGGCGGGAATCCAGTTTTTCTCACTGGCATGGGCAATAAGAAAGAGAAGCGATAGATAGATAATCGCGCCGAGGAATAACGTAGCCAAGCTAAAGGTCATCGCGTTCTCGCCCAATACCTATAGCGATCAAAACAATATAGCCAAACCAAGCTAAAAATGTCGTATACCAAGCCGGCTCAAGGGCAAACCACCAGCGGCTAAGCGGTGAGAGAAACAGCACCACTCCAATACCTAGCAATAGCAAACTCATTGAACCCAGATCTGTTTTTGGCATTCGCTCTTCCCCAACAGAATGCTGTTACAGAAAGTATCACGGCTGCATGCTATTCAACATCGTTTGAGTGAACGTCAGGAAGTTGATGTGGATGCCAATGCGCAATGGCCCAGTTAATCAGCCAATCATGAGGTTGTGATGCTGCGTTTTCGGGCAGACTTTGACCGAGAAAATCCAATGCAGCCGCGATGACTTGTGCCGGCTTAGCGAGTTCGAGTGCCGGCGCGCCATTGGTTTTACTGAGTTTTCGGCCGTTTGGGCCATTGGCAATCGGGAGGTGTAAGTATTTAGGCTCACGAAAGCCAAATGCCTTTTGTAAGGCAATTTGAGGCGCGCTAGCCGCCAATAAATCACCGCCACGGACGATATGATTGACACCAAGGGCGGCATCATCGATCACCATCGCTAAGTGATAGGCGTGCAAGCCATCGCCACGCTTGATCACAAAGTCACCCACTTGGCTCGCTAAATCAATTCTCTGAGCACCGGCGTGTTGATCAGTAAAGCTGATGATTTCTGTATCGACTCTAAATCGCCAACTACGAGGTTTTCTGTCGATAGCCAAGCCATCGCGGCAGGTTCCCGGATAAATCATCCCGGTTGGACCTCGGCTCGCAACAGCGGCGATATCACGACGGCTGCAGGCACAGGGGTAGGCTCTTTGGGCTTGCACTAAGGTCTGCAATGCCGCCTCATAGCGATCACGGTGTTCATTTTGGCGTTGAATGGGCCCATCCCAATAGAGGCCAAGAGACTCCAGCGTGAATGGAATGGACGCAATAGACGCCTGCCGGGTGCGAGTCGTATCAACATCATCGATACGAAGGTGCCAGCGGCCATTGGCCGCTCTTGCATCTAAAAAGCTGGCAAGCGCAGCGATAAGCGAGCCAAAGTGCAGTGGCCCTGTGGGGCTTGGTGCAAAACGTCCAATGTAGCCAGTCGCGCTCATACTCTCCATGATAGCGTGGCCGCCGGAAAGGCGGTATTTTTACTCTTTTAAGGACAACGGAACATGGTTGGGGTTGATGCGTCTTAGCAAGATTCGATTAAACGGATTTAAATCGTTTGTTGATGCCACGCCCGTTCCTTTGCCTGGTGGTATTACTGCGATCGTGGGCCCCAATGGCTGTGGCAAATCAAACATTATTGATGCCGTACGCTGGGTCATGGGTGAGAGCTCAGCCAAGCATTTGCGCGGGGGATCCATGGCCGATGTTATTTTCAGTGGTTCCAGTCATCGCAAACCCGTCGGTCAGGCCAGCATAGAACTCGTGTTTGATAACAGTGATGGAAGTCTGGGTGGGCAATATGCCGGGTTCAATGAAATCGCCGTGCGTCGGCAGGTTAATCGCGACGGCCAATCGGCTTATTATCTCAATGGCACACGCTGCCGCAGGCGCGATATCACCGATGTTTTCCTAGGGACCGGTCTTGGTCCTCGGAGCTATTCCATTATCGAGCAGGGCACGATTTCACGGCTCATTGAGGCAAAGCCCGAGGAGTTGCGCGGCTACCTTGAGGAAGCAGCAGGCATTAGTCTTTATAAAGAGCGACGGCGTGAGACGGAGCGTCGGATGCGAGATACGCATGAAAATCTGGAACGCCTTGAGGATGTCCGTGATGAGGTGGCCCGCCAACTCGAAAAGCTCTCACAACAGGCACAGACTGCAGAGCGCTATCGTTCTCTTAAAGACGAGGCGCGTCAACGTCAGGCTGAGCTAATCATTTTGCGCCTGCGCGCCCTAGAGCACGACCGGCAAGCGCTGCGTGATGCGTTAACCGAACGAGATAATGCCTTAGAGGCGAAAATCGCTGAGCAACGTAGCCTTGAGCGTGACATGGAAGCAACGCGATCACGCCATGCTGAAGACAGCGATGCCCTCAATACAATACAGGGGCGTTACTACCAACTTGGCTCAGAAATTGCGCGTACGGAACAGCGAATCAGTCATCGGCGTGAGCAGCGTGAGAGCAGTTCCCAAGAGCTAGCGCGTAATCGTGAGGCGCTAAGCGCTGCTGAGGCGGCGCTGCAAGCCGATCGCGAGAAACAAACGCTATTAGCTGAGCGGATTGCGACACTCACGCCAGAAATGACGCAGCTTGATGAGCGTTTACGGCTAGCCAATGAGGCGGTAAGCAAGGAACAAACAGCGTTTGAGAAAGCAACCGCAGCACGCGATGAGTTAGCGCGCGAACGCGCTGATGCTGAGCGCATGGCACAAGTCGAGCGCACGCGTATTGAGCAACTAGAAGACCGATTATATGAACAACAGCGTCGCTACGAGAAGTTAGGCGCGGAGGTAAAACAGCGTTCAGTCGGTGATTCGGAATTATTAAGCCAGCTGCAGGCGGATCAAAAACGACTTGAGGCGGAAAAAAAAGAGCAAGGTGAGCGCATTGCTCAACTTGATGTGCAATTAACAGATTCCCAAGCCAAACAAGAGTCCGTTCAACATAAAGTCGATCAGTTTCGCGAGACATTAGCTGATGCACAGGCTCGAGAGACCTCCTTGCGCACGCTCCAAGAGGCAGCACTCGGGAGTGATAGCGAAGTCAATCGCTGGCTTGAAGCGCTAGAGATTAAGTCTGGTGAGCGGCTAGGCGAGCAAATTAAAGTCACATCCGGTTGGGAAGCTGCCGTTGAAGTGGTGTTAGGTGATGCCCTTCAAGCCATTGCAACAACGAGCGTAAGTGCGTTTTCGGATCATGCCAACCGGCTCAAGCATGGCCGGATTATGCTCTACGATGCGCAGAGCAAGGCTGCAGGCGAGCCAATACCGGCAGCGCAAGGGCAGCGTCTTGCCGGGCTCGTTAGCGGCCCGGGGCTGATCCAAGATCTGCTCGCTTTTGTCTATGCGGTTGAAGATGAAGCGGCTGCCAAATCGCTGTTGCCAGACCTAGCGGTTGGCTATTCGGTAGTAACGCGTGATGGTCGTTGGTTTGGGCGCGATTGGCTGCGTATTCGGGCAATGGACGATGTGGCCGAATCGGGCGTGCTTGCACGGGGCCAAGAAATCGATACTTTGAACGCGCAAATTCAGGAATATCAAACAGCACTGACGAGCTGCAGCGAGGATTTGGCCAAAGAGCAGGCCAATGCTGAAACGCTTCGATCACAACATGCCACGCTTGTCGCCTCACTCGGTAAGACTGAGCGGGAGTTAGCCGGCGTGATTGCCCGAATTGATGCAGAGGTGGTTCAGCAAAAAGCACAACAAGCCCGCTTTGAAGCGCTTGATGTCGAGCGTGATGAGCTCGCGCAGGCGATTGAAGAAGGTGGACGTGCATTAAATGAGGCTCGGGAACGGCTGCAGGAGGCAGATGCGGCGATTGAGTCGGCCGATGAGCGTGCCGATGCGCTTTTGCAGGCATGCAAGGCGGCCAAAGTCCAAGTCGAGACCGCGCGGCAGCATGCTGAGGCTCAGCGCGACGAGCGTCAGGATATTGCTCTGCGTTTAGAGAGTGCGCAGACCGCGGAGGCTTCGGTCAAAGAGGCGATTGAGCGGCTTGACCGTCAAGCGGCCCAGTTGAACACGCGTAATCAAGAGTTACTGCATACGCTCGATGAGGTATCCGACTCGGATGAGAGTATCGAGCAAGAACGTCAAACTTTGCTCGATCAACGTGTGGCGGTGGAAGCTGAGCTGAGTCAGGCGCGGGAGCGTCTTGAGGAGGCGGATACTCAGTTACGAGCGCTTGCCGATCAACGCTCAGCGGCTGAGGCGAGCGTGAACGAACTTCGTGAAGCGGCTGAATCCACCCGTCGTCGTGATTATGAATTTGAAGCAAGAGCGCAGACTCAAGCCGAGCAATTAGCGGATCTAGAGGTGGATGCGGCCGCTTTGCAAGCAGGGCTTCCTGATGAGGCAAAAGAGCAGGAATGGGTAAAAGCGCTTGAGCGATTAGACCAGCGCATTCGTCGCCTAGGCCCAATTAATTTAGCCGCTATTGATGAGCATAAAAATCTTGCTGAGCGAAAGGGTTATTTAGATGAGCAACAGGCGGATTTAACCGAAGCGTTGGAGACGCTACAAAGCGCTATCGGACGCATTGATCGGGAGACTCGCGCTCGGTTTAAGGCAACATTTGATAAAGTGAATACCGGTTTACAGCGGCTGTTCCCGCGATTATTTGGGGGTGGTCAGGCGTATTTGGAGATGACGGACGATAATCTCCTCGATACCGGCGTTACCATCATGGCACGGCCGCCAGGTAAACGGATCAGTAATATTCATCTGCTCTCAGGTGGTGAAAAAGCACTGGCCGCAGTGTCCTTGGTTTTTGCGATTTTTGAGCTCAATCCAGCGCCATTTTGTATGTTGGACGAAGTGGATGCGCCACTCGATGAAGCCAATGTTGGACGTTTTTGCGATTTGCTCCGGGAAATGTCTGAACGGGTACAATTTGTGGTGATCACGCATAATAAAGTCACTATGGAAGCGGCAAGTCACTTAGCAGGGGTTACCATGGCGGAGCCGGGGGTTTCACGGCTAGTGGCGGTGGATGTTGCGGCAGCGATTGAGATGGTTAACCTAGACGCTTAAATGTAAGCGAGAATGTATATGGATGAACTGCGCTGGATACTGCTGGGGCTAGGGACGCTGATTATCGTCGGCGTTTATGGCTATTCGCGCTTTCAAAGCTGGAGTCGCGTTGGGTTGCCCTGGCGGCGTCGGCGCAGTGAGCCAAGAGAGCCATTTGCCGGTCATGATGAGCCCGCACTGGATGACGATGATGGCATTATTGGAGCGGTACATGTTCAGAGCAACGATGGGGCTGAGCAAGCGCCGTCGAAGACCCCGGTGGAGCCATTTAATGTGACCGATGAGCCACAGCAGCCACTCGACATAGCCACCCCTGAAGCGGAGGGTGAAGAGAAGATTGTTGCACTCTCGGTTATGCCATTGGCGCGTCCATCACTACCCGGTCAGGCATTACTTGAGGCATTGACGCTGGAGGGTTTGCGTCTGACCGAGCAAGGCGTGTTTCGGCGCGGTCTGGACACAAATGAGGGCACCGTTGCACTGTATACCGTGGCGAATATTGTTGAGCCGGGGACGTTTTCCCCAGAGACAATCGAGCAAACTGAGGTCGCTGGGGTGCTATTAATCATGCATCTACCCGGGCCGTTCGATGGGCTTTCTACGTTTGAGCAAATGCTCAATACCGCCCGGCGAATTGCTGATCGCCTCAACGCGCAAGTGCTCGACGGCCGCCGCTGTGATCTGACAACACAGTCGATTGAGCATATTCGCGAGGACTTAATTGAGTATCGGCGACGCGCTCGACTCGCTAGCCGCCGCGAGCACTAGTTGAATGACTGAATCTCAAACCGATCCGGCCGCACGGGTGGGGCAGCTGCGTGAGCAGCTCGAGTATCATAATCACCGCTATTACGTCTTAGACGATCCGGAGATTTCCGATGCTGAATATGATCGTTTATTACAAACTCTTGAACGGTTAGAGGCTAAGCACCCCGAACTACAAAGCCTATGGTCACCAACGCAGCGCGTTGGGGCCGCGCCGCTTCCCGCATTTGAATCAACTGCCCATCTAGAGCCGATGCTCTCGCTTGCCAATGCGTTTAACGAAGAAGGGTTGGCAGATTTTGATCGCCGCGTTCGTGCTGCATTGGACGTCGATGCGGTGGAATATACCGGTGAGCCAAAACTTGATGGGCTTTCCATTAATTTACGCTACGACAACGGTCGCCTTGTGCGTGCAGCGACTCGTGGTGACGGTCAGACCGGTGAAGACATAACCGTTAATGCAAAAACCATTCGCAGCGTGCCCTTAATACTACTGACTGATACGCCACCGGAGCGAATCGAGGTAAGAGGCGAGGTGGTGATTCAGCGGGCTGATTTTGAAGCGTTGAATGCAAAACGAGTGAATCGGGGCGAAAAGCCGTTTGCTAATCCGCGTAATGCGGCAGCGGGCAGCCTGCGTCAGCTTGACTCCAAGGTGACAGCTAAGCGTGCTTTGACATTTTTTGTTTTTGGCGTTGGCGCCTGCTCAGAAACGCTGAACAACACGCATCATGCACTTTTGTTGCAGCTTGGTGAGTGGGGCTTTCGAGTCAATAATCGGGTTGAGCGCATCACAGGCGTAAACGGGTGTATGGATTATTATGATCGTCTCGTTGCTGATCGCGATGCGCTTGACTATGAGATCGATGGGGCGGTCTATAAGGTCGATGATCGGCGCAGCTGGTTAACGCTCGGTACCACAGCCCGGGCACCGCGTTACGCGCTCGCTCATAAACTTCCCGCACGTGAGGCAACGACTGAAGTCCAGAAAATCACTCCCTCGGTGGGACGTACTGGCATTATAACTCCAGTGGCCGCGCTTGAGCCGGTTGAGGTCGGCGGTGTCAGTGTCAGTCGGGCGACTTTGCACAACCTCGATGAGGTACAGCGTAAGGATGTTCGTGAAGGCGATACGGTTATGGTTCGGCGCGCTGGCGATGTGATCCCTGAGGTGGTGAGTGTTGTTAGCACAAAGCGCCCGGCCAATGCGCGACCTTGGGTCATGCCCACGCGCTGCCCGGTATGTGATTCTGACGTGATACGTGTGGATGACGAAGCAGCGCATCGTTGCATGGGCGGACTTTATTGCCCCGCGCAGCGGATGGGCGCCTTGATGCATTTTGTCTCACGTCGAGCGATGGATATTGATGGGTTGGGCGAGAAATTGATCGCCCAGCTGGTTGAAAGTGAGCGTGTGGCAACAGTGGTTGATCTCTATGATCTACAGCAAGTTGATTTGCTTGGATTAGAGCGCATGGGAGAGAAATCGGCTAACAATTTATTAAAGGCGATCGATCAATCGCGGCAAACAACGTTGGCAAGATTTCTTTATGCGCTGGGGATCACCCAGGTTGGTGAGGTGACTGCAAAATCACTAGCGGCTCACTTTGGTGACCTAAAAGCTCTGCTGGCGGCTGATGAACCCGCATTGCTGGAAGTGCCTGATATTGGGCCTGTGGTGGCCGAGTCTCTATTGGGGTTTTTTGCCCAACCCCATAATCGCGAGGTGATTAATGGATTACTGCGTGCCGGTGTGACATGGCCGTTGGTGCAGCAAACATCGAGAACGGCTGATTCTGGCGCGCTCTCTGGTCAGACCTATGTGCTCACTGGCGCGTTAGAAACACTAACCCGTGATGAAGCGAAAGCCCGCATTGAAGCGTTAGGCGGCAAAGTAAGCGCTAGTGTCTCTAAGAAGACCCACTTTTTAGTCGCCGGTGCGGAACCAGGCTCGAAACATGCACGCGCGGCTGAACTCGGTGTTGAAATTTTGGATGAGTCGGCATTTTTGCAACACCTTGAGCAAGCTGACCCGAATCGTCAGTCAGCTTAAATAGGCATTACTCGGCCGGCTGCGCCCAAGTGGCTTGATAGTCAATATTGGCGTTATTACGCAATTGATTAATTTGCGATTGAATACGCTCATTCAGCATTGTCATACGCAATTGATCAGATACCTCAGCAAATTCCGGTCTGGCAGCGTCTCGGGTGTCAGTTAGCTCAATTACATGCCATCCAAATTGAGTTTTGATCGGGGTGGGAGTTATCTGACCGGTCTCCAATTCGACAACAGCGTCAGCGAACGGTGTGACCATATCGCCACGAGCAAACCAACCTAAATCACCGCCTCGTTGGGCGCTGCCATCGTTTGAGTGACGCTCGGCGAGCGCGGCAAATTCTTCACCGCTTTCTAAACGCTCAATGAGCCCTTCGGCTTGCTCTTGTTCGGAAACCAAAATATGTCGGGCGCGATATTCCGTCACTTCCTGGTCGGCGTACTCAGCCTCATAGCGCTCACGCAAGACGCTCTCGGTAATGGGATCAGCCGTCCCAAGCGTGCGCAAAAATACTTGAGCTAAAGCACTTCGGCGGTTATTGGTGAGCTGCGCTTGCACGTCTGGATTGATATCGAGTCCCTCAGCAGCGCCCGCCTGGGCGAGCAGTGTGAAGTCGATGATATCTTGTAAAAACTGCTGGCGCTGAATGGCGGGAAGATCCGTTTGGCCTTGAGTTCGCTGGGCAATGTGCTGATTGAGCTCACGCTCTGTAATGGGTTCGCCATTAATTTCGGCAAGGATATTAACCTTGGTGGAATCGCTCTGGGCTAGCGCAAAACTGCTTGAGAGCGCCAATAAGAGCGTTAATAGGAAGTGAGCAAAGTGCTTGACAATCAGGTAGTGCATTAAATTTCTCATTTCATTTAAGGGCTTGAATTTGCCGCCTCAGCGGGTGTTAGCGCGTCGATACTGAGGGCATGAATACAATCATTGCGCATTGCATCACCCATCGCGTGATAAACCAAGCGATGTCGTTCTAAGCGGTTTTTCTCAGCAAACTCAGGGCTGATAATGCGCACAAAGTAATGTCCACCTCCGGCCTGCGCTCCCGCATGACCGGCGTGATGGTGGCTATCATCACGAACTTCTATTGCTTCGACCGCCAGGGCCTTTTCTAATCGCTCCCGAATCATTGCCGGGCGGCTTGCCGCGGGTATCTCGCTCATGGCAGGACTCGCTTAAACGGTTTAACAACTACTCGCTGATAGACACCAGCAGCGACATAAGGATCCGCATCGGCCCATAATTGAGCCGCTTCAAGTGATGCGAACTCAGCAATGATTAGGCTGCCGCTAAAGCCAGCAGGCCCGGGGTCTTGAGCATCAATCGCAGGGTGGGGGCCGGCCACAAGGAGTCTGCCCTCATCACGCAGTGCCTCCAGTCGCGCTAAATGAGCGGGACGGGCTTTACCGCGACGCTCTAGACTGGCATCAATATCGTCACTGATGATGGCGTAGTACATAAGTCGTGCTCCGTTCAAGCTTGGAAAACGCTACCATACATGGCAGTCATGAACATCGGTGGAGGTCGCATGAGTCAGTACTTTGAAATCCATTCGGATACCCCACAGCCACGATTAATTCGTCGCGCGGTTGAAATCATTCAGTCCGGTGGCGTTATTGTTTATCCGAGTGGCACGACTTACGCGTTAGCCTGTGGCATGGATGAAAAAGACGCAGTCAATCGGATTCGACGCTTACGTGGCCTTGGCGAGCAACATGACTTTACCTTGGCATGTCGTGATCTATCTGACATCGGTAGTTACACCCGTGTGGACAACACAGCATTTCGTCTGCTCAAAGCGCATATTCCTGGTCCGTACACATTTGTGTTACGAGCCAGTGCTGAGGTGCCCAAGCGTATTCAACACGCCAAGCGCCGTACTATTGGTATACGTGTGCCAAAGCACCCCATCGCGCGCGCTGTCCTCGAAACATTAGCGGCCCCCATCATTACCACCACACTGTTACTACCGGGGGAAGAGCAACCCATGGCGGATCCAGTCGATATTCGCGATCGGATTGGTCATGATGTCGATGCGATCATCGATGCAGGCAACGGTGGGTTAGAGCCCAGTACGGTCATCGATTTAAGTGGTGATGTGCCAGTGGTATTGCGACATGGTGCCGGTGATGCGCATGTCTTTGAGTCATGATCAGCTATGATGTCGCTATCGTTTTTGGGCACTGGCGGAGGTTAATTTGAGCAAGGGTGTTACCCATGGTGAGCGCGTTTTATCCGGGATGCGTCCCACCGGTCGACTTCATTTAGGGCACTACCATGGGGTCTTGCGTAACTGGGTCCGTTTGCAAGAGGCGCATGAGTGTTTTTTCTTTGTCGCTGATTGGCATGCTTTAACCACGGCGTATGAGGAGCGTGAGATTATTTCGCGCAATGTCTGGGACATGGTGGTCGATTGGTTGGCCTGTGGGGTCAATCCGAATTTGGCCACGCTGTTTATCCAATCCCGGGTTGTTGAACATGCAGAGTTGCATTTATTGCTCTCCATGATCGCGCCACTGGGGTGGCTAGAGCGCGTGCCGACCTATAAAGATCAAATTGAACAATTGCGCGAAAAAGACTTAGCGACCTATGGATTTTTAGGCTATCCCGTTCTGCAAAGTGCCGATATTTTAATTTATGGCGCCAGCAGTGTACCGGTTGGTGAAGATCAGGTTTCGCACGTTGAGCTGACCCGTGAACTTGCAAGGCGATTTAATTTTCTGTTCGGACGCGAGCCCGGATTTGAAGATAAAGCCCAAGCGGCGATTGGCAAAATGGGAAAAAAAGCCGCGCGTTTATACCGCGAGCTTCGAGGCCGTTACCAAGAAAACGGCGATGCTGAGGCCCTGGAAGAAGCGCAAGCGCTGCTCGGTGAGCAACAAAACATCACAATGGCCGACAGTGCCCGGTTAGCTGGGTATCTGGAAGGCGGCGGACGAACGGTATTGGTTGAGCCTGAGGCGTTGCTCACCCATGCGCCCCGGATGCCGGGGCTGGATGGGCGGAAAATGTCAAAATCCTATGATAACGCCCTATCCCTGCGCGAAGCCGACTCGGACATTGATCAAAAGATTCGTACCATGCCCACTGATCCGGCGCGGATTCGGCGCAATGATCCAGGTGACCCGGATAAATGCCCTGTTTTCGATTTGCATAAGGTCTACTCGGATGACTCAACCCGAGAATGGGTACAAAGTGGCTGTCGCAGTGCGGGTATTGGCTGTTTAGAGTGTAAGCGGCCGCTCATTGAAGCGGTACAAGCAGAGGTCGGCCCAATTCGTGAGCGCGCCGAAGCGCTTGAGGGTGATCCTGAGCAGGTCAGACAGGTGATTCATGAGGGCTGTGAGCGGGCTCGTGGTGTTGCCCGCGAGACGATGCAAGAAGTGCGCTCAGTCATGGGTTTGGATTATCGCGCACGATGAACGAGTCAGTCAGCGGTACACTGCTCGCAGAAGACATTATTGCAACGGTTCATGGCGAGCCTTTTGCCGGTTTGCCGCGCGATCTCTATATTCCACCGGATGCATTGGAGGTCTTCCTCGAGACTTTTGAGGGGCCGCTTGATCTGTTGCTTTACCTCATACGCCGACAAAATCTTGAAATACTGGATATCCCGATTGCTGAGATTACCCGTCAGTACATGCTGTATGTCGATGTGATGAAGGATCTGCGCTTAGAGCTTGCGGCCGAATACTTGGTCATGGCAGCTATGCTTGCAGAGATCAAATCGCGAATGCTGTTGCCGCGTCCACCGGTGAGTGATGACGAGGACGGGCCAGATCCTCGAGCTGAGTTAATTCGACGGTTACAAGAGTATGAGCAATTTAAAGAGGCCGGCCGTGAGATCGATGCGCTGCCGCGCGTTGCCCGTGACGTCTTTCCCGCTGCAGTACCCCCACCGCCGATGCCAGCGAGTGGGCGAGCGCCAGAAGTTGATATGAACGAGCTGTTAACTGCTTTTGCCGGTGTGCTCGAGCGCGCCCAAATGTTTACTCATCATCAAATTCAACGTGAGGCGCTATCGGTTCGAGAGCGCATGACTGAGACCTTGTCGCGACTCAATAGCAAGCAATTTTTGGCACTTGATGAACTACTTCGACCCGAGGAGGGGCGTGCCGGCGTTGTGGTGACGTTTCTTGCAATATTAGAGCTACTAAAAGCCGCATTGGTGGAGCTTGTGCAGGCTGAGCCCTATGCTGCCCTTTACGTGCGCACCGGTGGATTGATGCAACAGAGCGATTCAGCAATATGACACAGCCTGCTATGGAAACCATCTTTGAGGCCGCTTTACTCGCAGCGGGAGAACCGTTGTCAATTGATCAGCTTAGGTCGTTGCTCAGTGATGAAGCACCACCGGCGGTGAGCGAGGTTGAGCAAGCACTGTCGCGGCTTGCGGAGCGTCTTAATGATCGCGGTGTGGAGCTTCAGCAGGTGGCCAGTGGCTATCGCCTACAGGTGCCCAAAGCGCTAGCACCCTGGGTCGCTAAACTTTGGGAGGAAAAGCCGACACGATATTCACGCGCAGTACTAGAGACGCTTGCGATTATTGCGTATCGCCAGCCAATTACTCGCAGCGAAATTGAAGAGATTCGTGGCGTTGCCTTGGGCAGTAACATCATGCGAACTCTGCAGGAGCGCGGCTGGGTTCGTGTGGCAGGCCATCGTGATGCACCCGGCCGGCCGGCTGTATTAGCAACAACGCGGGCGTTTCTCGATTATTTCAATCTTGCCAGTCTTAGCGAGTTGCCCGCCTTGTTAGCGTTAGGTGATCCTGGTCCTGAACACCCTGAACTCGATTTAGAGATACCGCCGCCCTCATGACCTCTGAGAAGCTGCAAAAAGTGTTAGCGCGTGCTGGTCTAGGCTCGCGTCGCGAGATGGAACGGCGAATTCAAGCCGGCGAGGTCGAAGTCGATGGTCGTCGCGCTCAGCTTGGTGACAGAGTGGAGGCAAACGTCCGGATTAAACTTGCCGGCCGGCCGGTTACCGCTGCTGCCCTGGAGCCGTCGCCCCGGCGAGTGATTGCTTACCATAAACCACTCGGTGAGCTTGTCACCCGAAGTGATCCCGAGGGCCGAAAAACCGTTTTCACTCGATTACCCCAGATAAAAGGTGCGCGCTGGATTGCCATTGGTCGGTTAGATATCAACACTTCGGGCTTGCTTTTGTTAACTACAGATGGTGACTTGGCCAATCGCCTAATGCATCCCAGTCATCAATTATTGCGTGACTACGCCGTCCGCATTTATGGCCGGCTTGATCCGGCGTTAATTAAAACGCTGACCACAGGCGTTGATCTTGAGGATGGCAGTGCCCATTTTGACTCGGTACTGCCGATCGATACCGGCCGTGCTGCGAATGAATGGTATCGAGTACGTCTGCGTGAAGGACGTAACCGCTTAGTCCGACGTTTATTGGAATCTCAAGGCTTGCAGGTGAGCCGATTAATGCGGGTGCAATACGGACCGATTGCGCTGCCGACTGGCATGCGCGAGGGCCATTTTGAATCACTGAGTATGGGGCAAGTTCGACGCTTAGCTGAAGCGGTGGGTCTTCAGAGCCAACGCAAGCCTCGCTCGAGTCAGCGCTCGTAAGTACCAATCAGTCGATTCATGCCAATGACATGTGGTTCTACCTGATCAAGAAATTGCCACAGCGTTAACCCCGGTTCGAGGTTGAGTGCCTGATCGAGCGCTAGGACCCAGTAGTAATAATGATGGATACCATGCCCGACCGGTGGCATGGGCCCGCCGTAGGCTTGTTTGCCAAAATCTGTCACACCATGGGTGTAGGCCTCGCTGCCCTCCTCAAGCGCGTCCACCTCTCCTGGAATATTGTAATACACCCAATGTGAAAATCCGTAACTGCCGGGGCTCACGAGTGGCGCATCGGGATCATGACAGATCACAGCAAAGCCTTGTGTGCCCTCTGGTGCGCCCGTCCAATGAATTGGCGGCGCAATATCCTCACCCTCGCCAGTGTGGCGAGTGGGGACTGGTTGGTGGCTACCAAAGGCATTGCTTCTGACCTGCATAGACGATAAAGCAAATCCCATTCAAATCTCCGATCGTTGTTTACAGATTAACTTGGTAACAGCCGCCATTTTTCGGCGGATGTTTTGGATCGAGTAGTGCAAGCATTGCACGGGCGGCATGTTTTGGATCTGGCACCTCATCAGCCATTTCGCCTGCGTAAGCGCCACGCCGGAGCGCGGTGCACATTGGCCCGGTATCAACGCTGCAGGCCCGCACTGGATGATTAACTGAATACTCTGCAGCTAATGTTTGGGTCAGGCCTTCAAGCGCCCATTTACTGACCCCATATGCCCCCATCGCCGATTGTCCTTCTCGCCCACACCGGTCGCTCACCAAAATTACACAGCCGTGTGAGGCACGCAACTGCCCCATAAGCGCCTGAGTAAGCAGGAAGGGAGCATTTGTATTTACGTGGAGTGTTTTTAACCACGATTCGATATCATACATTTGTAACGGGGCAGGTTGTCCAATATCGGCTGCCGCGTGCACCAGTGCATCAAGACCGCCCAGAGCGCTCTCAAGGCGCTCAGCTAATTCAGCATAGTCTTCCGGCGATGCGCCCAGAAAATCGAGTGGGTAGAGGGCAGGTTGTGCTAAGCCCATGGATTCTATTTCGTCATGTAGGGCTTCAAGTCCCGCTAAATTTTTATCCAACAACACCAACTCAGCGCCCGCTGTAGCCGCTTGTTTGGCCAGCGCACCGCCTAATCCACCGGCCGCACCAGTGATAAGCACCCGTTGCCCTGTTAGGCGTTCGCGCAGGGACTGAGCGCGCTCGATTAACGGTAAGGGTAGCCAGGTCATGACACTTTATCTTTTGCCAATGGATGAATGCGCTCAGGATGCCGCGCCGATCGCCAAGCCAACCAAAGCTTACGCAAGGGAGTGAGGTGGTGATGTTTATTCAGCACAGGGTAACCATCATCAGCCAACGCCATCAGAAGCGCTCGGTAGAGCACAGCAAGGCCCAGACCAAAGCGTTGATTTGGTCTTTCAATGGGGGTTAAGTGGCCAATAGCATTATCGAGAAACTCTCTTGCGCGGCGACCTTGACGGTCTAGAAGACGCGTGCAGGATGCATGATGCGCCGGGTCAAGTAGCATTTCGCTGCTAAGCCCTTCGGCCGTTAACTCATCTTCAGGAATATACAATCGCCCGGCTTGAATATCGCGGCGCAAATGTCTGAGCATACGGGTGAGCTCTAATCCCATGGCAAGATCATGCGCGAATGGCGCTGCGTCTTTGCCTTGCGCGCCGCTTAAGCGCCAGGCCATATCGGCAATTGCACCGCCCGCTCGATGGCAGTAGAGGGTGAGTTCACGCAAGGTTGGATAGCGGCCATACGCTAAATCCATTCGTGCCGCTTCAATGACCTCGGTGAGGCCATGCGGGTCAAGAGAATGGGTGCTCATTACCGGCGCTAACGCCTGGGTGATTGGGTGACGCGGCTGATTTTGTTCTAACCGCTCAAGTTCTTCTTGCCACCAATTCAGTTTGACTGCACCAATACCGGGTTCGCTCACTTTTCGCGGAATCTCAAGAATCTCAGCGCGATAGGCTGCCAATGCGGTCAATCCAGCGCGTTGCTCTTGGGGAGCGAAGAGAAGCGCGTAGTACAGGCTTGACCCATCGGGAGCGGCTTTACCTCGACAGTAATCTGCAGCGTCCATCGTTAACCTGCCACGCTGCGTAATTCGGCCATTGAACCCGGTGCTAGCCAGCGCAGGATCTCACTCGGATGACCGATCAACCCATCCGCGCCCCAGCGCTCAACCCGATCATCGCCGGATACATAGCCATAGACTGCCGCGAGTGTGAGCGTTCCTGCTTGACGGCCAGCCTGAATGTCACGTTCAGCATCGCCGACAATAAGGCAATCGGCTGGCGCCAATCCCAATCTTCTACAGCCCTCCAAGACTTGATGCGGATGGGGTTTGCGCCGCGCGATATCATCACCCGTTACGACACAATCTGGCCGTTCATCGTAACCTAATGCGCTAATGAGTGGACGGGTAAGCCAACCAGGTTTGTTGGTCACAATTCCCCAAGGAATTTGACAGCGCTCTAAGGTTTTTAACACCGCCTCCATGCCTTCATAAGGCTTTGTACGCTCACTGAGGCGTTCATGGTAGAGCTCAAGGAATCGCGTACGTAAGGCTTCAAACTGATAGTCAGTGGGCGTGATATGAAAGCCTCGAGCAAGCATAGGAAGGCTGCCATGGCCGACTGACCCGGCAAATTCCTCAGGGGCAAGCGAGGTCAAGCCTTGTTCAATCCGCAATTGATTGAGGCTGTCGATTAAATCAGGCGCGGTATCAAACAAGGTTCCGTCCAAGTCAAGCAAAACGCCTCGGGCAAGCGGAAATGGCGTCATGGCATCTCCGGACGGCGGGCATGCAGGAGGTAATTAACGCGTGTATCAGGCGTCAAGGCATAAGTTGCAGTGAGTGGGTTATATCCAAGGCCGGTGATATCCGTAATCACCAGCCCCGCTGCACGTGCCCAGCCCGCGAGTTCAGCCGGGCGAATAAAGGCTTTGGCATCGTGCGTTCCGCGGGGTAGTAGCCGCAGCAAATACTCTGCCCCGGCAATGACAAATAGCCAAGCCCGTGGGTTGCGATTGATGGTTGAAAAAAATACCGACCCGCCTGGCTTTACGAGTTGAGCGCATGCGCTCACGATAGCGCTTGGGTCGGGGACATGTTCGAGCAATTCTAGGCAGGTCACAACGTCGTATTCAGCAGCGGCCTCCTCGGCCATCGACTCCGCTGATATACAGCGGTAGTTCACACTCACATCGCTTTCAAGCGCATGTAATCGAGCAACCTCGAGGCTCTGCTCTGCAAGGTCAATGCCAGTGACATCGGCGCCACGCACTGCCATCGCTTCCGTAAGAATGCCGCCACCGCAGCCCACATCAAGTAGCGCTCGGCCGGTAAGCTGACCGGCTTGCCTCTCAATATAATCACAGCGGAGTGGGTTGATCGCATGCAGCGGACCCACCGGGCCGGCCGGATCCCACCATGTACTGGCTGTCTGATCAAATTTAGCGATTTCTGCGCGATTCGCGTTTGAGGCGTGCATTGCCGAGCGCTGTCCATCAAGCCGTTAAAGGTTTCCAGAGCTTATCATGCGATTTGGCCTTTCGGTCACTCCTAAAATCCTCAGCTATGCGAGAATAGGCGCTTGGCGTTTTTTTTGGCCTACTAATACAAGAGTTAGGAGTATTAACATGATGAAAATTGCCCCCCTGGGTTTGGCACTGGCGAGCGCTGTTGTCTCGGGTATTGTCAATGCAGAGAATCCACGTGTGGTCTTTGAGACAACCGCCGGTGATATCCATATCGAACTGTATGCCGAGCAAGCGCCGGTGAGTGTGGAGAATTTTCTCAGCTATATCGATGCGGGTTTTTACGACGGCACGATTTTCCATCGCATTATTCCGGGATTTGTTATCCAAGGCGGGGGATTTGATCAGGAGATGGCGCGTAAAGATACGCGTGACCCAATTGTTAATGAAGCCGATAACGGGGTAAAGAATACGCGTGCCACCTTATCAATGGCGCGAACGCAAGTCCGAGATAGTGCGACTTCACAGTTTTTTGTCAACCTTGCTGATAACGCTTTCCTAGACCATGGTGAACGTGACTTTGGTTATGCGGTTTTTGCAGAAGTGACAGAGGGCATGGAAGTGGTTGATCAAATTGCCGCGGGTGAGACAACACAGCGTAATGGCATGGCGGATGTACCTGTTGAGCCGATTGTTGTGCGCAACGCTTACCGTGCCGAAGCGCCCTAGGGGCGCGGTGATCAGTACGGTGCCGGTATGCCCGTACCGTGCTATAATCAGTGCTTAATTTTTGAACCGTCATTGCCAGTCGAGATCGCTTAGATGTCTAGCGTTGCCAGGGAAATCCTACCGGTCAATTTAGAAGACGAGATGCGTCAGTCCTACTTGGACTATGCGATGAGCGTCATTGTCGGGCGTGCCTTACCCGACGTACGGGATGGGCTAAAGCCAGTGCACCGACGCGTGCTCTACGCCATGCGCGAACTCGGTAACGACTGGAATAAGCCGTATAAAAAGTCTGCTCGTGTGGTCGGTGATGTTATTGGTAAATATCACCCGCATGGAGATACTGCGGTATACGACACGATTGTGCGCATGGCGCAGGATTTTTCATTGCGCTACATGCTCGTGGACGGCCAAGGTAATTTCGGCTCAATTGATGGTGATAATGCCGCGGCGATGCGCTACACCGAGGTACGGATGGCGCGCATCGCGCACGAGTTACTCGCTGATATTGATAAAGAAACAGTTGATTTTTCAGACAACTATGACGGCTCTGAGAGTGAGCCGCAGGTCTTGCCCACTCGCGTTCCGAATTTTCTGATCAATGGCGGCTCAGGCATTGCCGTTGGTATGGCCACTAATGTGCCGCCGCATAATTTGCGCGAAGTCATCGACGCCTGTGTTGCGCTAATTGATGACGATAGTCTCGATATTGAAGCACTCATGGCCTATATCCCGGGCCCAGACTTACCCACGCGTGGGATTATAAACGGGGTTGAGGGCATTCGTGAGGCGTATCGCACCGGCCGTGGACGTATGGTGATGCGCGCGCGATGTTGTTTTGAGCACGATGAGCGTAACGGTAAAGCCAGCATTATCGTTAATGAACTGCCTTATCAGGTGAATAAAGCACGCTTGCTTGAGAAGATCGCTGAGTTAGTTAAAGAAAAGCGCCTAGAGGGGATTACTGAACTTCGCGATGAGTCAGATAAAGACGGTATTCGAATGGTCATCGAGCTTCGCCGTGGTGAGGTGCCCGAGGTCGTTCTCAATAATCTCTACCAAACCACCCAGCTCGAGACGGTGTTCGGTATTAATATGGTGGCTCTCTATCAGGGCCAGCCCAAGCAGCACAATCTTAAAGATATTCTCGAGGCGTTTATTAGTCATCGCCGAGAGGTGGTTACGCGACGGACGGTTTTTGAATTACGCAAAGCGAGAGATCGCGCGCATGTGCTCGAGGGCCTATCGGTTGCGCTGGCCAATATTGATGAGGTGATTGCACTGATTAAGGCCTCACCAACCTCTGCGGATGCAAAAGCCGCATTGGTCTCACGTGATTGGGCAGCGGGTGTTGTGAGCGAGATGTTAGCGCGAACCGGTGCTGAGTCATCGCGGCCAGAATCACTAGGTAGCGATGTGGGACTAATCGGCGATGCGTATCGCCTCACTGATGCGCAAGCCCAAGCTATTCTTGATCTTCGCTTGCATCGACTGACCGGTCTTGAGCAAGACCGAATTGTTGATGAATACCGCGAGATTTTAGAGGCAATTGCGGAACTTTTGGCGATTTTAGGCAGCAGCGAGCGATTGATGGAAGTCATTCGTGAAGAGCTCCAGCAAATCCATGAACGCTATGGCGATGATCGTCGATCGGAGATTTTAGAGACTCGGCTTGATCTGACGATGGAAGATCTTATTCCACCACAAGATGTAGTGGTGACGCTTTCGCATAGCGGTTATGCAAAATCACAACCGGTTGATGCTTACCAAGCGCAGCGTCGCGGAGGTAAAGGCAAAGCTGCCACACGCATGCGTGATGAAGATTTTGTTGATCAGCTCTGGGTGGCCAACACGCACGATACGTTGTTGTGCTTTTCCAGCCGCGGTAAATGTTATTGGCTTAAAGTCTATGAGCTGCCCCATGGAAGTCGGGGTGCTCGCGGCAAGCCGATTGTGAATTTATTGCCGCTTGAAGAAGGCGAGCGCATTAACGCGGTGCTGCCGGTGAGTGAGTTTGATAGCGAGCAGTTTGTCTTTATGGCAACGCGTTTTGGCACCGTTAAGAAAACACCGCTTTCAGATTTCTCGCGGCCACGCGCCAATGGCATTATTGCCCTCGGACTCAGTGATGGTGATGCATTGGTAAACGTCGGTGTTACCGCGGGGCAAAGCGATATCATGCTAGTGACCAGCGCCGGTAAGGCG
The DNA here is from genome assembly GCA_031581365.1 of Spiribacter sp. Classification (GTDB taxonomy): domain Bacteria; phylum Pseudomonadota; class Gammaproteobacteria; order Nitrococcales; family Nitrococcaceae; genus Spiribacter. Next base: position 111,091 of record JAVLBI010000003.1, read on the forward strand.
ATTCGATTTGATGAGTCACAAGTTCGTGCCATGGGACGAACCGCGGCCGGTGTACGCGGCGTTCGACTCGGATCAGGCCAAGTGGTTATTCAGTGTTTGATTTTAAGTGAGGGCAACGTTTTAACGGTGACCGAGAACGGCTTTGGAAAGGCCACGCCAGTAGCGGATTACCCATTGCGGGGTCGCGGTGGCATGGGTGTGATTAGCATTCAAAGCTCAGAGCGAAACGGCGCGGTTGTGGGAGCCGTTCAGGTGAGTGAAGACGATGAGCTTATGTTGATTACTAACGGTGGAACGCTAGTTCGTACTCGCGCTGCAGAAATTTCTGTTCTGGGGCGAAATACCCAAGGTGTGCGCCTGATTCGGTTATCGGAAGATGAGCACTTGGTAGGCCTCGCGCGTGTGGAAGCGCTTGAGGATGACGAACAAACACCTCAAGACGCTGTCGATTAACCCCATTCGAATTACATTTAAAAATCCTGGAGCGCAGAATGTCGCGAATTTATAATTTCAGCGCAGGCCCGGCGATATTGCCAGAGCCGGTTCTCGAACAAGCGGCCCATGAGATGTTGGATTGGCAGGGCACCGGCATGTCGGTGATGGAAATGAGTCACCGTGGCAAAGCGTTTGTGTCCATTGCCGAGCAAGCGCAGGCCGATCTCATCGAGCTATTGGCGATACCGGATGGCTATCAAGTGCTATTTCTCCAAGGGGGTGCAACGGCGCAATTTGCAGCCGTACCCTTTAATTTGCTAGGTGATCATCAGAGCGCCGACTACATAAATACCGGCAGCTGGTCAAAAAAGGCCATTGCTGAGGCGCGTCAATATGGGGATGTTAATGTGGTTGCCGAAGGGGCCAATACAGACCCCATGGCAATTCCACCTCAGTCGGAATGGAAAACTAACGCGAACGCTGCCTACTTCCATTACTGCGCTAACGAGACCATCACCGGGGTGGAATTCCCTTATATTCCAGACACTGGTGATGTCCCATTAGTCAGCGACATGTCATCAACATTCTTGTCGCGGCCGCTTGATGTCTCGAAATTTGGCGTGATCTATGCCGGTGCGCAAAAGAACTTTGGCCCTGCGGGGCTTACGGTTGTCATCGTGCGTGATGATTTATTGGCGCGTGCCAGTGAGCAGACACCGTCTGTTTGGCATTATCAGCGGCAAGCGCAAGCGGATTCTATGCTGAATACCCCAGCGAGTTACAGTTGGTATATCGCGGGATTAGTGTTTCAGTGGTTAAAGCGTGAAGGCGGTCTTGCGGTAATGGCGGAGCGCAATGAGCGCAAGGCCAAAAAGTTGTATGCCGCGATTGATCAATCCGAGTTTTACCGAAATCCAGTCGTCCCCGAAGCGCGCTCATGGATGAACGTGCCCTTTGTTCTTGCGGATGACCAACTCGATGCCACTTTCTTGGCAGAAGCCTCTAACGCTGGCCTTGAGACATTAAAAGGTCATCGCTCAGTAGGTGGAATGCGAGCAAGTATTTACAACGCCATGCCTGAATCCGGCGTCGACGCGCTTGTTGAATTTATGGCGGATTTCGAACAACGCAACGGCTAGAAGGCTTATGTATAAAATTTTGACGCTTAATAACATCTCTGCCAAAGGACTCGAGCGCTTGCCGCGCGAGCACTTTGAAGTTTCCTCGGAAATGCAGCACCCTGACGGTGTGCTGCTGCGTTCAGAAAAGCTCCATGACTGGCAAATTCCCGACACATTAAGGGCGGTTGGTCGGGCTGGTGCCGGGGTAAACAATATCCCCGTTGACAGCATGACCACTCGCGGCATTCCCGTCTTTAACGCACCCGGTGCTAACGCGAATGCAGTCAAAGAGCTCGTATTGGCCGGGATATTCTTAGCCGCACGCAATATCTGCCCGGCTTGGGCATTTGCAAGTTCCCTTGAGGGGACTGATGCAGAGATGAACAAGCGTGCTGAGGCTGAGAAAAAGCGTTTTACCGGGTTTGAACTGCCGGGCCGAACCCTGGGCGTTATTGGGCTCGGTGCTATTGGTGTCAATGTCGCCAATGCCGCGAGTGGCCTAGGGATGAAGGTCATCGGTTATGACCCTCAAATCACAGTGCGCAGTGCTTGGAACCTTGAAGCCGATGTGCGTCGTGCGCACAGTGTTGATGAGGTGCTTGCCGCATCGGATGTCGTGACCCTGCATGTGCCTGAAACCGACGACACGCGCGGCATGATTAACGCCGCGCGACTCGCGGGTAGTCGCCAAGGCTTAGTGCTGCTGAACTTCGCTAGAGCCGGCATCGTTGACGATGAGGCCATCGTTAAAGCGCTGAACTCAGGTGCTTTGTATCGTTATGTCTGCGATTTTCCATCTAATGCATTGAGCGGACATGAGTCTGCGATCGCTCTGCCACATATCGGCGCTTCAACCCATGAGGCGCAAGAAAATTGCGCGATTATGGCTGCTGAGCAGGTTCGAGACTTTTTGGTAACAGGCAATGTGACCAATGCCGTTAATTTCCCAGAGCTTGTTCTACCGCGTAACGGTAGTGGTGATCGCGTCACCGTCGTTAACGCGAATGTGCCCAACATGCTGGGCCAGATTTCGGCAACATTTGCTGATGCAAACCTTAATATTGCCGATATGTACAACAAATCGCGGGGCGAAATCGCTTACAGCGTTGTCGATATTGACGGTAAGGTGCCATCAAAGGCATTAAAACGCTTAGAGCAGACTGAAGGTGTACTCGCTGTGCGAGTCATTGAATAAGAACGGGAGGGGGGAAGTCGTGAGTGAAGCGTCATTAAAACCGATTAGAGACCGGATCGACGCCATTGACGACGAATTGCTGCGTCTTGTAAACGAACGCGCGGCCGCGGCAGCTGAAGTGGCGGCGGTTAAGCAAAGCGCTGGCGAGCAGGGTGATTTCTATCGTCCCGCTCGTGAGGTCGAGGTGCTGCGCCGATTGCGTGATGCCAACGCTGGCCCACTTGCTGATGAGGATGTTACCCGCTTGTTTCGCGAAATTATGTCCGCCTGTTTGGCATTGCAGCGGCCATTACGTGTTGCTTTTCTCGGCCCGGAAGGCACGTTTACCCAGGAGGCCGCGCTCAAGCATTTTGGTCATGCCATTCGCAGTCAGCCGCTCGAGGGGATTGATGCGGTCTTTCGTGAAGTCGAATCAAGTGGCGCGGAATACGGCGTTGTGCCGGTTGAAAACTCAACCGAAGGAATGGTCACGCATACCTTGGATCGATTGCTGTCATCGCCGCTACAAATTGTCGGCGAAGTTGAACTGCCAATCGTCCAAAATCTCGCAACACAATGCATTGCTTTAAACACGGTTGTTAAAGTTTATTCACATCAACAAGGGCTCGCACAGTGTCGAGCGTGGTTGGATACACATTTGCCGCATGCCGAAAGAGTAGCAGTCTCGAGTACAGCTGAGGCGGCGCGGCTTGCCAGTGTTGAAGGGGCAACCGCGGCGATTGCCTCAGAAGCGGCAGCAAAACGCTATGAATTACCCATACTGCAGTCATCGATCCAGGATGGTCTTGCCAATAGCACACGTTTTTTAATCCTTGGCAAAGAGAGTCCTGAGCCCACTGGAGAGGATAAAACTTCGTTGGTCATCGCACGGGAGAATCGCCCGGGCGGCCTGGCCGGCCTACTTGCACCGCTAGCTCGCTATGGGCTGAATATGACGCGCCTAGAATCGCGCCCATCCTCCGAGGGGATGTGGGAGTACGTCTTTTTCATCGATCTGATGGGCCATGCTCAAGACCCAACGCTCGCCCGCGCGCTAGAAGAAATGCAACAACTTGCTAGCCTGTTAAAAGTTCTCGGTTCCTATCCACGGTCGGTGGCCTAGTCAATGCGGGTCTGCTTGGTCGGAGTAGGGCTTATTGCTGGCTCATTAGGGCTTGCCTTACGCGAAAAAAATCAAACATTGAGTGTGGTGGGATTAGGCCGTCATGCCGAAACACTAGAACGTGGTGTAACGCTTGGTGTATTAGATGAGTGGAGCCTTGACCCTGCAATTGCGCTTGCCAAAGCGGATATCGTTGTTTTGGGTGTGCCGCTTGGTGCAACGGCAAATGTGCTCTCTTGGATAAAACCGCACTTGCCAAAAGCGGCGGTGATCACCGATGTGGGTAGCGCCAAAGGCTGTGTCATTGAGGATGTTGAGGCGGTATTTGGTGAACTCCCAGTCACCTTCGTACCTGGCCATCCCATTGCGGGTACTGAGCACAGCGGTATTGATGCCGCGTTCGGCCGTTTATTTTTTGGTCGGCGAGTGATTCTCACGCCGACTGAGCGGACAAGCCAAGAAGCAACGCAGGCGGTTGAGACGCTTTGGAGTCAAGCGGGCGCCCATGTTGTAACAATGAGCGTAGAGCATCACGATCGAATGCTTGCAATGACCTCGCATTTGCCGCATATGCTCGCTTTTGGGCTTGTCGATATGCTCGCTGGTGCCTCGGATCATGAGGAAATTTTGCGCTATGCCGCTGGCGGGTTTCGTGATTTCACCCGAATTGCTTCCAGCGACCCGGTAATGTGGCGTGACATATGTTTAGGCAATCGTGATGCATTGCTCGAGGCCTTGGCCGCCTATCGTAGTGATTTAGAGAAATTAGCTCATTTCGTCGATCAAGCTGATGGCGATGGACTTGAGGCGATATTTAATCAGGCTAAGTCTACCCGAGACGCCTATCGACATTGGTTTGAAAGCTAATATGAAAGAGCCCTTGGCATGCCAGCGCTAAAGACGCGGCGCTTTGTTATACAGCCGGGTGGGCAATTGACCGGGTCAGTGCAAGTGCCGGGTGATAAGTCCATTTCACATCGGGCCATTATGTTAGGGGCTATTGCTGAAGGGCCTACCTATATCGAGGGCTTTTTAGACGGTGATGATGCCATTGCTACCCTGCAGGCCATGCGCTCGTTAGGCGTTCACATAGAAGGCCCCAATGCGGGTGCGGTGGAAATTAATGGGGTCGGCCGCAATGGCCTTAAAGCACCAAATCAAGCCCTTGATCTTGGTAATTCTGGCACGTCAATGCGACTGTTCAGCGGACTTTTGGCAGGGCAGTCATTTGCGAGTACTTTAATTGGCGATGAATCGCTAATGGCGCGGCCCATGCGCCGAGTAACAGAGCCTCTAGCAGCGATGGGGGCCAGTATTAAGCCTAGCGAAAAGGGGACCGCCCCGTTAGAGATTCAGCCTGTTGTAAGTTTGCAAGGCATTCATTACGCCTTACCGGTTGCCAGTGCTCAGGTGAAATCGGCACTTCTTCTTGCAGGGCTTTATGCAAGGGGGCAGACGTGTGTGCATGAGCCAGTGGTGACACGTGATCATACAGAGCGGATGCTGAGCGCTTTTGGCTATCCTGTCGAAGTTAACGGGTCAACCGTACAGATCAGTGGAGGTCAGCCGCTAAACGGCGGGAAAATCCGTATTCCAGGTGATATTTCCTCAGCCGCTTTTTTCTTAGTGGGTGCGTCGATCGCGACGGGTTCGGCCTTGCAATTAACGGGAGTCGGACTGAATCCAACCCGTATTGGCGTGATTGAAATATTACGGCTCATGGGCGCTGATATTCGTATTGAAGCGAATGCAATCCAGGGAAGTGAGCCCGTTGGGACCCTTAATGTGGCGGCAGCTGAATTGCACGGCATTGAGATTCCAACTGAATTGGTACCACTGGCAATTGATGAATTCCCAGCCATTTTTATTGCGGCTGCGTGCGCTAAGGGCGAGACAACACTGCGCGGGGCGGAAGAATTACGGGTCAAAGAAAGCGATCGTATTGCCGTTATGGCTGACGGTTTGACAGCGTTAGGCATTACAGTGGAGCCACGGCCTGATGGTATCCGAATTGCGGGGGGCAAGCTCTTGGGTGGACAAGTACAAGCGCGTGGTGATCATCGTATTGCCATGGCCTTTGCGATGGCCGGGTTAGCGTCCAGTGAACCAATACAGATTGATGGCTGTAATGAGGTTGATACGTCATTTCCAGGATTTGTCGAACTCGCAGCAGCGGCTGGGCTTTTGATTGCGACAAAAGATGAAGTGATATGAATAGGCAGCCAGACGTCATTACAATCGATGGGCCGGGTGGGGCAGGGAAAGGAACGATTGCTCGAGCGATTGCGGAGCGCCTAGGTTTTCATCTGTTAGATAGTGGTGCCATTTATCGTTTATTGGCGCTTGCTTCATTGCAGCAGAAGATTGCGCTTGATGATCAGCCAAGATTAGTCAGTTTGGCTGAATCACTCGCCGTTGAGTTTCCCATTAACGGTCCACACGCCGGCGATGTCGTCTTAGATGGTCAAGTTGTGAGCCAAGCAATTCGTGCTGAGTGTTGCGGATCTCGAGCGTCAGAATTGGCGACTAGCCCAGCTATCCGGCAAGCCTTACTCGATAGACAGCGAAGTTTTTTACAGCCGCCAGGCCTTGTTGCGGATGGCCGTGACATGGGGACGGTTGTATTTACTCAAGCTAAGGTGAAGATTTTCCTGACGGCGAGTGTTGAAGAAAGGGCCCAAAGACGCCATAAGCAGTTGATGGAACAGGGTGTCAGTGCTAGTCTCACCGATCTTTTAGAAGATATGCAGATAAGAGACGAGCGCGATCAACAAAGAGCGACGGCGCCGCTTAAGCCTGCAGACGATGCGATTATTATCGACACGACTTCAATGGACGTCGAGTTGGTGGTTAAAACGGTGATGGAGCGTGTCGAGCACGCGGCCTAACTTAGGGGACGTCACAGGGTGGCGTTATAATTTAAAGCAACCAAAGGACCGCCCTCGGTCCCGGATTTAATCAGCCCATGAGCGAAAGCTTTGCAGAACTTTTTGAACAGAGCCTTGCGCAAACAGACATGCGTCCCGGCTCAATTGTTACGGCTCAAGTGGTGGCGATCAACGGCGATGACGTCGTTGTTAACGCTGGCCTAAAGTCAGAAGCCGTCATCTCAATTAGCCAGTTCACTGATGAACAGGGAAACGTTGAGGTTAGCGTTGGTGATGAGGTCGAGGTCGCCCTAGATGCCGTCGAGGATGGATCGGGTGAGACGCGTCTATCGCGTGAGAAAGCAAAACGCGCCCGCGCTTGGCGTGTGCTTGAGGCGGCCTACGAAGGCGCAGAGACCGTCAATGGTCAGATTAGTGGCAAGGTCAAAGGGGGGTTCACCGTCGATCTTGGCAGTATTCGTGCTTTCTTACCTGGCTCTTTGGTGGATATCCGCCCCGTTCGCGATACCACCTATCTTGAAGGCAAAGATCTCGAGTTTAAGGTGATTAAGCTCGATGCTCGACGTAATAACGTGGTGGTGTCTAGGCGCGCAGTCGTTGAAGAAGAGTACAGCGCTGAGCGTGAGGCACTCCTTGAGAAGCTCCAAGAGGGTCAGATGCTCAAAGGCATCGTTAAGAACCTTACGGATTACGGTGCATTCGTCGATCTGGGTGGCATCGATGGCCTATTGCATATCACCGATATGGCGTGGCGGCGAGTTAAGCATCCGTCCGAGGTCGTTGACGTTGGTCAGGAGATCGACGTCAAAGTGTTAAAATTTGATCGTGAACGTAACCGTGTCTCATTGGGTCTCAAACAGCTTGGTGAAGATCCATGGGAAGCCATTGCGCGGCGTTACCCAGAGAGCAGCCGCGTAATGGGTAAAGTCACGAACATTACTGATTACGGTTCTTTCGTGGAAATTGAAGAAGGCGTTGAGGGATTGGTTCACGTCTCCGAGATGGACTGGACGAATAAAAACGTTAATCCTGCCAAGCTGGTTTCCATTGGTGATGAGGTCGAGGTGATGATCCTCGATATTGATGAAGAGCGGCGGCGTATTTCATTGGGCATGAAGCAGTGCCAGCCTAACCCGTGGGATGAGTTTGCATCGCAATTTAATAAAGGCGATCGGGTGACCGGTGCGATTAAGTCAATTACTGACTTTGGTATCTTTGTTGGCCTTGATGGGGGGATCGATGGCCTTGTTCATCTATCTGACCTGTCCTGGGGTGATGGGGGTGAAGAGGCAATCCGGGACTTCCAAAAAGGCGAGGAAGTCGAGGCGGTGGTGCTGTCTGTCGATCCAGAGCGCGAGCGCATTAGCTTGGGCGTTAAACAAATGGCCCAAGACCCGGTTTCGCAGTGGGTTGCGGATAATCCGAAAGGAACCATCGTCACCGGAACCGCTGCTGAGGTCGATGCCAAGGGCGTTGTAGTCGATTTGGGCGATGACGTTCAAGGCTATATCCGAGTTGCTGATCTTGATCGTGACCGCGTTGAAGATGCCCGCACCGTTGTGAAAGAAGGTGAGAGCATCGAGGCTAAGTTCATGGCTGTCGATCGTCGCAATCGCATGATTTCGCTGTCGGTCCGTGCTAAGGATCAGCAAGATGAACAAGAGGTAATGGATGACTTTGGCAGCGCATCGGGTAATGCTGGAACCACAACCTTAGGTGATCTGCTAAAAGAGCAAATGGATGAGCGTGGCGAAGACGATTAAGGATCTTGGTGGTATTGCGATGGCTTGGTTGCTTGTGAGCAACCAAGCCTCAATGACGAATCGATGGATAATCATCGATGACTAAATCCGAACTCATTGATTTGATTGCGGAGAGCCAGCAGCATTTAGCGCAACGCGATGTTGAGTTAGCCGTTAAGACGATTCTTGAGCAGATGAGTGAGTGTCTTGCGAGTGGTGAGCGGATTGAAATCCGTGGATTTGGCAGTTTTTCTCTACACCATCGCCCACCCCGTATTGGACGTAATCCCAAAACCGGCGAGCCTGTTTCGTTGCCGGGAAAACATGTCCCACATTTTAAGCCCGGCAAGGAGATGCGCGAGCGCGTGGACGAGGGCCGGCAACGCGACGGAGAGACTGAGTGAAGCGCCTTTTTGCGCTGCTGATCGGGTTGATCGTGGTAGCGTTTGGGTTGAGCTTTGCCATGTTAAATCCGGCACCCATTGCCCTTGATTTTTACTTAGGGCGATTATCACTCCCGGTTTCTCTATGGCTTGTATTGGCATTGGCGCTAGGTGCGGTGATTGGCATGTTGGCTGCAGCGGGAATTTTGATGCGGCAACGTTGGCAAATTAAACGTCTGCGCCGTGAGGCGTCACGTCACCGTGAGGAGCTCTCGGAATTGCGCAAATTGCCAATTCGGAACGCACACTGACATGCTGCATTTACTCTGGCTGCTGCTCCCGTTAGCGGCCTTCTCAGGCTGGTGGGCAAGGCATCGCTCAGCCCTTAAACATCAGTCAAAGGCAATATCCCCCTTTTCCCGGGATTATTTCCAAGGACTAAACTACCTTCTCAACGAAGAGCCTGATCGTGCGATTGAAGTATTCACTCGGATGGCTGAGCTCGATGAAGATACGGTTGAGACGCATCTCACGCTAGGCAACCTCTTTAGGCGTCGTGGTGAGGCAGACCGAGCGGTGCGGATTCATCAAAATCTCATGGCGCGACCCTCATTGGCCCCGGAGCAGCGAGCAGCCGCTTTGGTTGAGCTCGCGCGTGATTACATGGCCGCTGGCCTTCTCGACCGTGCTGAGACATTATTTACTGAGGCGCTAGAGTTTCCTGATCATCGCGCCGAGGCATTGCGCACATTGCTTGATATTTATCAGCAAGAAAAGGAATGGGAATCCGCCATTGGTATTGCCCGCCAATTGCAACGCGCTACGCGCCAGAACACTGGCCCGTTAATGGCACAATTTGCTTGTGAGCAAGCCGAGGCGCTAACCCGAGAGCACGCTGATCCAAGCCGTATTCGAGCGCGTATTCGCGAAGCCCTCGCTTATGATCGACAGTGTGTACGGGCCTCATTGCTAAGAGCGGATCTCGAACAAACGCAAGGGCGCTGGCGAGCGGCGATCAAAGCCTGTCAGCGAGTTGAAAGTCAGGACATTGACTATATTCCAGAAATCTTGCCGCGGCTCGAGGATGCTTATCAAGCCTTAGGCCAGCGCGCGGAGTTTATGGCGGAACTGTATCGATTATTGAATCGCTACCCGGGTGTTTCAGTAGTGATGAAACTCAGCGAATTGATTGAAGACCAACGCGGCCGTAAAGCAGCGGTGGAGTTTCTAGCAATTCAATTGCGCGAGCGACCGTCAGTTCGTGGACTGGATCGATTAATTGCCTTGAATATTCATGATGAAGACAACGATCAACGACGTCAGCGCGATTTAAAGGTGCTACGCGAACTCTTTGCTGCGTTGCTTGGGGATCGTTTGCCCTACCAATGCGTTGAATGTGGTTTTTCCGCGCGTCAGCTTCATTGGCAGTGCCCGGGGTGTCGAGCCTGGGCGACAATTAAGCCGCAGCGAGGTCTTCAGGGTGAGTGATGGAGTGATGAGCGCGCAGCCAATTATTATCGCCTTAGATTTTGCCTCGCCGGAGCAGGCGAGAACCTTTGTCGCAAAACTCTCACCCGGTGATTGTCGATTGAAGGTGGGTAAGGAATTGTTTGTACGCAGTGGCCCTGCACTTGTTCGTGAATGGGTTGCGCAGGGGTGGGATGTTTTTTTGGATTTAAAATTTCATGATATCCCCAATACCGTGGCAGCAGCCTGTCAAGCAGCCGCGGAGCTCGGTGTTTGGATGGTTAATGTGCATGCGCTTGGTGGCCGTGCCATGTTGACCGCAGCGCGTGAGGCCATTGATATGGGCACCGGCTCACGGCCACTACTCACGGCAGTAACCGTGCTAACCAGTCATGATGCACAAACACTGACCGATATTGGCATTGATCAAGCGCCGCAAACCGCTGTCATACGGTTAGCCGATCTAGCCGCCCAGGCCGGCTTGGATGGCGTAGTTTGTTCTGGAGAAGAGGCCACCGCTCTGCATGCGCGTTTTGGTGATGCGTTTCGACGCATAACACCGGGTGTGCGTCCTGCGGGGGCTGCTATCGATGATCAGCGCCGAGTGTTAACGCCCACTGAGGCTATTCATGCTGGGGCTAGTGATTTAGTGATTGGCCGGCCGATTACTCGAGCAGATGATCCGGTTAATGTGTTAGCAACAATTAATTCTGAGATAGGTCTCACACTTTCTCGCTAGGCGATTGGATAGCCTTGAGACTCCCTTGAATTGATTAGAAGGAGTTTGCAATGGCTTTATCGAAAGCGTGGCTAGCGGGTAGTTCGCTAGCGTTTGTTAGCGGATTAGCGGGCGCCAATATAGATGCCGTTAATATCAATGCGGCAGGGGTTGATGCTTTGCAATCATTGGATGGCGTGGGACCGGCAACCGCGGAGGCGATTATTGAGGATCGCAGCAGTAATGGTGATTATCCAAGCATTGATGCTTTAACCCGTGTAAATGGAATAGGCGAAGCCACTTTGGAGGTTGTGCGCGAGCGTATTACCCTCGAATAGTGGGTGCTCAGTAGGGCGGGCAGCTGACAGTGTGCTCGCCCTACGTTAATCTAGATGGTCTATGAGCTCATCGTTCAAGGAGTGCAACGGCGAATGGCACAGCGCATCCGTAAGGCAGTATTCCCTGTTGCTGGACTCGGGACTCGGTTTTTGCCCGCGACCAAGGCGAATCCGAAAGAAATGCTGCCAGTGGTGGATAAGCCACTCATTCAATATGCTGCTGAAGAGGCGGTGAGAGCAGGTATTGAGACGCTTATTTTTGTTAACGGCAGAAACAAGCGTAGCATTCCCGATCATTTTGATAAGGCTTATGAGCTTGAAACTGAGCTTGAGGAGCAGGGCAAGCTTGATCGGCTTGAAGCCGTTCGAAATATCATTCCGCCCCAAGTCGCGTGTATTTATATTCGCCAATCAGAGGCGTTAGGCCTTGGCCATGCTGTGCTTTGCGCAGAGCCCGTTGTCAGCGATGAACCGTTTGCTGTTATTCTCGCGGATGATTTGATTGATGACGGCGATCAAGGCGGCTGTCTTTCGCAAATGGTCAGGCAATACGAGCAACAGGCCGCAAGTTTGCTAGGCGTCCAACGTATTCCTGCCGCGCATACCAACCGCTATGGCGTGGTTGATATTGACCCGATTACGGAACGACTCGGGCGATTGAAAGGGATTGTTGAGAAGCCTAATGCCAACGTTGCGCCATCAGACCTTGGTGTGGTGGGGCGATACATCTTAAGTAGCAGCATTTTTAATAAGCTTCGGCAAACTTCACCCGGTGCAGGGGGAGAAATCCAGCTCACCGATGCAATCGATGCACTGGTTAGAGATGAATCGGTGCTTGCTTATGAGTTTATTGGTACGCGTTATGACTGCGGCGATAAATTGGGCTATCTCCAAGCAACGGTTGAATATGGACTGAAACACCCAGAGTTAGGCGATGCGTTTGCTGATTATTTGCGCAAGCGAGATAAGCCGGCTTAAAAGCTATAACGCAAACGCAAATAGGCGTTGCTGTTTTTCTCAAGCTGACTATAAAAAGTCCACTCGTTATCCCCACCAAATATATTGCCACCGGCTGTCGCCGTTAACCGATCACTCAAACGATAGCTCGCTCGCGGACGGAGGTAATAATCGGCATCAGTGGGTGAGTAAAATGTAAACAAAGACAGCGTTAGATCCTGTCGCAGGACTTGCCAGGTCACCCGATTAGTGAATACATGTCGATACGCCTCTGGGGCATATTGGCGTTGATTATCAGGCAAGTTGCGCAGTAAAGCGGAGTGATCCTGCGTCCACTCCAGCGAGTATTGCCAGCCTAATGTTAGATTCTTCAATGGTTCATGTTCATAGCCACCCAATAGACGCCATTGATCGTTGGGCCGATTTGGGTCGGTGCCCGAGCTATCTTCAGCGTCATAATACGCTGTCTCAAGATTAGCGATACCTCCCATTAGAGGACCTCTAACACTCGCACCAAGGGTCGATAAGCGCGGGAAATAGGCTTCATTCGTTTCTGGATCGATAGCGCTTGGCTGTTTATCAAATCCTCTAAAAGCATAACCGGCAAGTTCAATGCCGTTGATGGTTTGATACAGCCGCAACGCCAATTCGCTGTCATCACCAAGCGTATCTCGATCGCTGGGATCCAGCACAGGTGGGGCGGCGATTCGTTGTCCCGCTTGAGGGCTAAAATAAGATAGGCGCTCACCGGTTACAAACCGATTGGGTGTAGCCTGTGGCATCCAGACCGCATCAATATTGAGATTGCTAAACCAAGAAAGCTTCACGGCATTGATAGGCGCTTTGAGATATTCATCGCCGCGCCCACTGAAAAAAGCAACGTAGTCTTTTGGAAAGAGATCATTGAGAAAAACAAGATCTCCCGTTCCCCAAGTAATCATTTGTCGACCGAACTGGATGTCAGTTTGCGGGGTCAGCCGTCCGGCAAGGTTGGCTTCACGAAGATCGGCTCGCGAGTGATCATCCACTGCATCTAGCCAAGCATCAGCCTTGAGCGTTGCACTATAACCGCCCAATTGCCGTTGGCCTTCAATTTGCAAGCGCGTTTCACTTAACGTTTGCTCTTCTCCAATGTTGCGGTCATTTTGTAGCCGCGGTGCAATCGCCCCTTCAATAAATCCGTACCATTGCCACGCACTATCCTCGGTAGCCCAAGGATCTTCGCCCCATGCATCATCACCCCAAGTCTCGTCTGTTTCCGATTGGGCATCGGCGTAAGTGGAAAGCGCAATGAGCACAAACAATGCCATTGCGCGCCAGACAGCCGTATTCCCAAGAGCAGAAATCCAATCCATTCAAACCTCGGTGTTTAATTACGGCGTAACCACTCGCGCGGTGGACTGCGTAGTGAGCGCTCGCTGAACACTGAATCTGGCAATCCAATATCGTATTCAGAAAAACGAAACTGGGTCAGCGTATAGCCGCCGGTATCAAGGTCGGTCATTTTGACCTCAGTTCCAGTGGGGTAACCATTAATGGTCTCGACCGCGGTTACTTCCATGCGTCGAAAAATCTCACCGGATTCGCGCTCATATTCAGTTTGCATTGGTAGCAGTGTGTTGCGATCGATTTGAGTGCGGTAGCGGCTAAATTCCACTTCATCGGGGCGTTTTGGCGTGCTCTCAACGATATAGTGAGTCGCCGTTGTTTCAACTAATTGATGTGCATCTTCCTCAATGCCCCGACCGGAGATGTCTTCATAGTAAAAATGTGAACCGACAAAGCTTGTCCGTTTATCGCCTGAGGCAATACGCTTGACTAAATCGAGTGCCGGTAAATACAGCCAACGATCATCGTTTGCGCCAACGTGTTTTTCCACCCGGAAAACAGTCCCGCGTATATCCGCCGGTCGGCTGAATACGACCAGGTAGCGCTGGTCTCCGCCGTTGGTAACATCCTTTCGCAATAACGTGAATTGTCGACGCTGCTGATTGCCACTGCCATCCACGATCATCATGCGAGCGGCTGATCGGCCATCATCACCTGCGTAGTAAGATGCGATATTGGCTTGCGTGATAATCGCATCAACGTCAGTCAAGGGCTGAGCGACCGCGCTTGTGATCGCGAAGGCCGCAGCTGTGATCATAGTCTGGGTTAATCGTCTAATGCCGTTCATGCAGATTCCTTTTGTGTTTCAGAGACGCTTGGCTTTGGCATGATTCGATCACGAGCGATAGTCATGATTGCGGGTAATAACACGATGGAGGCCAACGCTGATGCGGCCATAATGCTCGCAAGGAAGATGCCAACGGTGTTGTAAGGCACCAGTGGGGCGGCGAGTAGGGGGAGAAAACCCACCGCAATAACAATAGCATTGCGACTAATGGCGCGCGCCGGCTCCTTGAACATCAAACGCATGCTTTCGCTGAAGTCGCCCGTACGCCGATAGAACTCACGACTCCGTTCAATGAAGTGAATGGCAAAGTCCACGGACAATCCCAGCGTTAACGACGAGAGCACCGCAATCGGCATGTCATACGCTTTACCAATCAGCCCAACCACACCGTAAATTAAAGTGATAGTAACGGTCAGTGGCACCATCGCGAGTAGGCCAAAAATCAATGATCGGAATAACACCAACATCATTGCTGCGACCATTAACCAAGCAACGGCGAGACTCTGTGCCATACCTTTAACCATGGCCTCTTGCCAGACCACATTAATGTAGTTCAACCCGCCCCAGCTCATAGTCACACCATCAGGTAGAGGGTGATCTTTGAGATAGGCTTTTGCATCAATCATGACCTCTTGCATGTCTTGGTTATCGCCACTCGTTAGTTGTAGCCATAAATTGGCGGACTGATAGTCAGGGCTCACCATCCGCCAAAGATCATGAGGTCGATGTGATCCTTGAAAACTAAGAATGGTTTGAGCGACAGCGCGCCGAGTTTCGGGAATTTGATAATCGCTGGCTTCGCCACCGCGCAGTTCGCGATAGACCGTACGCACCAAATCCGCAATGCTGTTGACCTTGCCAACTTCGGGATTAGCACTGAGATCAGCCTGAAGCTTGGCGATATAATCCAGCATTTCTGGTTGTTGAAAGACATTAAGATCACCGCGAGTCTCGTCAATCAGATCAAGTAGTGCTTGCCATTGATCCGCCGCCTCGCGATTAGCGGCAAAGACCTCATCCTCTACACCTAGACTCATGATCTCAAGGCGCTGAGAGAAGCGCTCTGAATGCGTATTGGCATGATCACGAATGGCTTGCCAACGCTCGATAATGGCAGGGTCAGTGCGCCTTGTCTGAGCCAATAATTGTCTAACAGCTGCATTAAAGCGGGTGGGTGCTTGCGCGGCAGCGTCTGATTCTAATCGCAAATAGGCGCTGTAAGTACCAGCAAAGTGCGCGTTAAGCACTTCATCGGCGACTCGAATTGGGTGATCTGATTGAAACCAACGAACGGGGTTGTCATTAACAGTGATTTGGGTGATCCCATAGCCACCAACAGCTAAGGCAAAGACAAATCCACTGATGATCCATTTGGCCCGATAGATGGATAAATAGCCGAGCTTCATGAGTGCTCGAGCTAGCCATGTTTGATCGGCTGCCTGTTGAGTGCCTTTTTGACGCAGCGCATTCAGGCGCTCGGGCCTTAAGCAAACGATATAAGCAGGAATAAACAGTACGGTCAGAATAAACGCTAGAAGAATTCCCGCGCCGACAAATAAACCAAATACTTGAACGGGTGGAATTGGCGTTAACGCCAACGAAGCAAATCCAATGCCTGAAGTAAGCGAGGTGTAGAGCATGGGGGTGAATAGATGCGACATCACTTCGCTCATCGTCTCTCGGACGCTGCGCTTTGCATCATAGCGATCAGAAAACTCAGAGATAATGTGGACAGAATCAACCACGGCAATCGGCATGAGGAATATCGGAATCATTGAACTCATGATGTGCACCGTAAACCCCATGCCGATTAGCGCGCCCATGGTTGTAAGTACAACGGCAAAAGCCATTAGCATAGGCGCAATTACAAGCGTGGCCGAGCGAAAAAAGCCCCACATCAGCGCGAAAATAACCAATGCGGCGAGCGGCGCAGAGATGGCCATTTGGATGAACATCTCAACGCCGAAGGTATCCTCGGCAACGGGTAGACCCGTGATGTGGTACTCGTCTGACGTTCCGAGTTGGCTAATTAGGTCGCGAATTTGATTGGCAATGCGATAACTCTGGTCTTTTGCCTCAATCGGTACGTAAATCGCAGTGGCTTGGCCATCGCCCGAAATCAGTGTATCGCGGAAAAGGGGAAGGTCTAAGGTGGCTTGGCGAATGCGCAAGGCCTGCTCGGCTGTCTGTGGTGGTGTATTCATCATCCATTCAAAGCGAATCGTGCCCGGTCCCGCCTGTTCAATATTATCCACGCTAGCGAGAGATAGAAGATCGCGTCGAATGACGCCATCAATATTGGCAATATCAGCACTAAGCTTATGCACAGCGGCCAAAGAGCGGGGATTGAATACGCCGGAAGGGTGCTGGGCATTTACAACACCCACCACGATCATGTCATGAAGATTGAATTGAGCTTTGATGGCGTTATGCCGCAGGCGATCTTCTTGTTCAGCCGGCAACATATTTTCAGGATCAGTATCGACCTCAATTAATGGAATAAGCGCGGTACCCAGCAACGTCAACAATAGCGTGACTAAAAACACGGTGCGTGGGTGATTCATTGCAATTTTGGCAATTCGCGCGCCCATGCGAGCTCCTTAAATAGAGAATGCGATAATTATAATCTAGACGATGCGCTGCTCCCACAGTTCAGTTCAGTACGTTAGACTGAAAGGCTTAGTTTAATGTCTCCCGGGAGTCGTTGCCGATGCACGGGCTTTTTACCCCTGATTTTGACTTGGCGTCAGCCAATCAGCCTGCGGCTGATACTCGGCGTGCGTCATCCATTCACGTTGAAAATCTGCATCGATCGTTTGGTGCTGATGTGGCGTTAGATGGCATCAGTCTTACTGTAAACCCGGGTGAGTTTTTTACGCTTCTTGGACCATCCGGCTGTGGCAAAACCACTTTGCTACGGCTGCTTGCAGGCCTTGATGAGCCTGACACAGGGCGCATTGAAATGGGTGGAGCGGCAATGGCTGGTGTCCCACCGCACCAGCGCAGTGTTAACACCGTGTTCCAGTCATATGCGCTTTTTCCACACCGTGATGTGCGCGGGAATATTGCCTTTGGCCTTGAAATGCGAAGTTGGTCGGCATCGCGTGTTGAGGGGAAAATCAATGAAATTGCTGGGCTTATTGGCATTTTTGATTTGCTGGATCGGCGGGTCGATCAACTCTCTGGTGGTCAGCGTCAACGTGTAGCATTGGCCCGTGCGTTGGTGAATGAGCCGGATGTTTTGTTGCTTGATGAGCCACTCTCAGCACTCGATGCAGGGCTGCGTTCACGCTTGCAGGTAGAGCTAAAGCGATTGCAGCGTCAGTTAGGTATGACCTTTGTTTTTGTCACGCATGACCAAGAAGAAGCGATGGTCATGAGTGATCGAATTGCGGTGTTCAATCAAGGCCGTGTTATCCAGATCGGCACTCCGCAGGAAATTTATGAGCAACCACATGAGCAATTTGTAGCGCAATTCATGGGGCATCAAAACTTTGTGCCGATTACCGGTCGCGATGAATTTGGTATTGATACGCTGCTCGGTCATTTTGCGGGGCAATTTAATCCGGGTGATTTGCTTTTGTTGCGGCCTGAGGC
Organism: Spiribacter sp.; assembly: GCA_031581365.1. Lineage (GTDB taxonomy): Bacteria > Pseudomonadota > Gammaproteobacteria > Nitrococcales > Nitrococcaceae > Spiribacter. The sequence continues at coordinate 129,210 of JAVLBI010000003.1, forward strand.
ATTGCGCTTGAACACGTCTTCTCACGAGTCTTGCCATTCCTTCATGGCTAATGTTGATGAATGCCTCTATCGTGGGGGTTTGACCGAGTACCGCTTGATATCTGGTGGATTGTCGCTAGTGGCTATGGCGGCGAATCAGGGTGGCGCGAGTTATCAACCGGGTGAGCGGGTTGAAGTTACCGTCTCTCCCTCTGGTATGGCGACTTTGTACCATTGAAAATCGCCCAACCGACGAGGCTTTTGCGCGATAGCGGGCATTTGCTGCTAACCGTAGCCCCAGGTGCCCTGTGTATCGTGGCTTTTTTAGTTCTGCCCAGTCTTTACCTAATGGGTATAGCGTTTTTGAGCAACGGCCCATATGGCCTTCCCACCCTCCCGCTAAGCTTACAGGCGTTTCGCGAACTGGCAGGGTTTGGCTTTTTGGGCTGGAGTCCTGGCAACCTCTATACGTTGTTGCGCTCTGTTTGGCAGACCTTATTGGCAACGGTATTGGTTATTCTAATTGCCTATCCGAGCGCCTATTACATTGCCTCGAGGCCATCACGCTATCGAGCTCTACTGCTATTAGCCGTTGTGGTGCCGTCTTGGACTAATCAAGTAATTCGCTCTGTTGGTTGGATGAACCTATTCGCACCGGGGACTCCCGTTTCCAATCTGGCCGCCGCGCTCGGGTTTACAGCGCCCCCAATGGGTCTTTTCCCTTCACAATTCGCGGTGATTGTTGGTCTTGTTTATAACTTTTTACCGTTTATGGTTTTGCCGCTTTATGCGGCATTTGAGCGACTTGATTTTACGCAGATCGAAGCCGCTCAAGATCTTTTTGCACGGCCATTTGCGGTTTTTTGGCATGCGGTTCTTCCACAGACATTACCGGGTTTAATGGCGGGTACGGTACTTGTGGCTATTCCAGCGTTTGGTATGTATGTCGTGACCGAGCTGCTCGGGGGCGGAAAGGCAAGCATGATTGGCAACCTTGTCGCACGTCAATTTGCTCAGGCTAGCAATTGGCCTTTGGGGGCGGCTGGCGCTCTGATCATGATTGTTGTGACATTGATTGGATTGCGCGTTCTTCGCCAGCTTGGACGCCGGCTTGGTGGTGATCGCGAGGTGGTCCTATGAGCGGGAAAAACCTTGAGCGAAGTTTACGTGGGTTTTGGTTTGCTTTAATGATGTTTTTGTATGCACCGCTGGCTGTGGTGGTGTTGTTCTCATTTAATAGCATCAACTCCTCGGCACGGTTTGCTGGATTTTCTCTGGAGTGGTACGAAAAGCTCTTTGCTAATGATGCGATTATTTCGGCGCTCGTTAATACCTTAGTCCTGGCAGCCAGCTCGAGTGTGTTGGCGGTGATCATTGGTGGGTTGCTTGGTTACGGGCTCTATCGTTATCGGCGCTGGCGTATGGGCTGGTTAATCTGGCTCATTTATCTCCCTGTCATTATGCCGGATATTGTTTTTGGGATCGCTGAGATGACATTCTTTGTCTCACTGCATGATCTTTTTGGCTTGTTTAAGCCAGGCTTAAGCACCATGATTATCGCGCATGTTACCTTTCAGGTTCCATTCGTCGCATTATTAGTCAATGCCCGTCTACTAAGCTTGGATCCTCAATTATTTGAGGCATGCAATGATCTCTACGCTAACCCTTGGCAGCGAGCGCGGTTTTTTATATTCCCTGTCCTTTGGCCGGCCGTGCTCTCAAGCGTGTTACTGGCGTTGACGTTGTCGATTGATGATTTTGTGATTAGTTTCTTCACTGCCGGGCCGGATAGTACGACATTGCCCATTTATATCTGGAGTGCCATCAAAAAGGGTGTCACTCCCGAGGTGAATGCCATCGCCACGTTAATGATTGGGAGTGTGTTTATCGCCGCTTTAATGAGCTTATTCATCCATCGTAGATCAGTACAAAAAGACCGAACATAACGGAGACCAATATTATGCCGCTTCGATTTCTCAGCAATGGCCTGCTGGCTGCATGTTTAGCTGCCGCAGCTCTACCCGCTGCGGCCCAGTTTGAGGGCGATACGCTGTATCTCTTTAACTGGTCACAGTACATGGACCCAACAATTATTCGAGCGTTTGAAGCGCAGTACGATGTTGTGGTCGAAGAGAGTTACTTCAATGCCAATGGTGAAATGTTTGCCAAGCTCCAAGCCGGCGGTGTGAGCCAGTACGACATCATTGTGCCGTCAAACTATTGGGTGCCTCGCCTCATTGAGTCAGGGTTCGTCCAGCCGCTTGATCACTCGCAGATCGATAATCTAGACAATTTAATGGCTACCTTCATTGATCCTGAGTATGACCCAGGAAACGCCTATTCAGTGGCTTATCAATGGGGAACGACTGGGTTGGTCTATAACCAAGCGGCACTTGGAGGAGCGATAGATAGTTGGTCAGCGCTGTTTGACCCACAAACTAATCCTGATCAACCCTTTGCCGTGGCTGAAGACGGACAAGTAACGCTTGGATCTGCCTGCGCCTATTTAGGCTTTGGGTATGATTGCACAGCTCGCGATGAACTCGAGGCGGCAGCAAGACTCATGCTAGAAGCCAAAGAGCGAGATAATTTTGCTGGGTTCATTCAAGGCACGCCGGTACTCCAGCAGCTTGTACGAGGCTCTGTTGCAGCGGGGATGACATTCAATGGTGACTTCTTTAATGCGAAATCTGAAGACCCTGAGGGCTTTGCGGAGATTGAATTTGTACTCCCCAAAGAAGGTGCTGAAATTTGGGTGGATAACCTGATGATTCCGGCGCAGGCGCCAAATCCTGATTTAGCTCATGCGTTCATTAATTTCATTTTGGATGCTGAAGTGGGGGCGCAATTATCGAATTGGAACTACTACTCGAGCCCAAATGAGGCAGCCTTACCGATGCTCGATGACACTCTCCAAGCACCCCCGATTACACCAAGCGCTGCTGAAATGGAAACGCTGGCTTTTACACCAAGCCTCAAGGGCGATGGATTAAAGTTCCAACAGCAGCTATGGCGTGAGGTGCAATCACGCTAGTAGCGGGTCTTCAGCAAGTTCTGTGTCGATAATCGTGGTTGATTCAAGTGTCCGGTGCACCGGGCACTTATCAGCAACAGCAAGTAGCGCTTGGCGCTGGTCTTCGCTGAGTTCGCCCCGGAGATGGATGCGGCGCTTGAATACATCGACTTTAGGCGCAGATTCCTCGCATTGTTCGCAATCAGTGCGATGCTCTTTGTTGTGTCGGACCTCGCAACTCACGTGATCGAGCGGGATTTTTCGCCGCCTTGCGAGCATACGTATGGTCATGCTGGTGCAAGTGCCAAGGCCGGCAGCTACCAGCTGATAGGGTGATGGACCCTGATCTGTGCCGCCCATACTAGTGGGTTCGTCGGCTAGTAAATTGTGTTTGCCCGAGATATTAATGTCTTGCCGAAATCCAGTAGCATCCGCTTCGCTCACGCGGGTAACCCCCTCCGGCGCTGCCGTCTCGCTTGGTGGGAGCGCAAGGTCGATATAGCGACTCGCCCATGCGGCAATGACATCCGCTATATACGCTGCGTCCTGGACTTGACTGATAAGATGATCGGCGTGATCGAGGGTGATAAAGCTCTTTGGGTGCATTGCGGCTTGAAAGATTTCCGCGGCATTTTGAATGCCGACGGTTTGATCTTGGGGCGAGTGCAATATCAGCAATGCCGCATTGAGATGACGTAGTGCATCATCAAGCTTTGCCTCAGTAATATCATCAAGGAACTGTTTACGAATGGTAAAAGGGCGTCCGGCCAATGACACTTCAGCCATTCCCTCACGCTGAATAATCGCGATTTGATCTGCAAAGTTTTTGCTGACATGGCTGGGATCGGCGGGACTGCCGATGGTGACTACCGCCTGAGCACTGGGGATTTGGGCTTTGGCGCGAATGATGGCGGCACCGCCAAGGGAGTGACCAATGAGAAGCTTGGGTGCTTGGAGTTCGTTCGCCAGCGCCTGGGCGGCGAGAACTAGATCGTTTACATTGGATGTAAAATTGGTGTTTTCGAATTCTCCCTCCGAGTGACCCAATCCTGTGAAATCAAAGCGGAGCACGGCGATGCCACGTGCAGCAAGCGCGCTGGCAATTCGCCGCGCGGCCGGGATGTCTTTTGAGCAGGTAAAACAATGGGCAAACAATGCGCTAGCCAGTATCGGGCCGTCCGGCAGTTCGAGTCGCGCATTAAGTAAGCTGCCATCGTGGCCTGCGAAAGTGAGTTTATGAGTTTTCATGTTTGTCCTTTTGCTGGCTGTCTTGTCTGAAGCGTTTAATAAGTCGAGGTAAAAATGCCAGGCTCGCTAATAGTGCAATAGCGATCAAAATGGTTTGAATGAGGTTGTTTTGACCTTCCAATGCCGCCCGGCCAGTGTGTCCAAGCCACGCGTAAGCGAGGGCACCTGGCGCCATCGCCGCAAAGCTGGTTAGAAGATATGTTGAGAATTTAAGCCGGGTCAGGCCAAGCGCATAGTTAAGAAGGTTAAACGGAAATAATGGCACTAACCGGACTAAGGCCACAAAGCGCCAGCCTTCTGCATCAATTCCTGCTTGCAAGGGCTCTAGGCGTTGTCCTGTCCGCTGTGCCACCCAGTCACCAAGAATGTAGCGCGCGGCTAAGAATGCGAGACCAGCGCCAGTTACTGCGCCGATAAGGCTAACCAAAGTGCCTGTGAACGGACCGAATAAGGCACCACCGGCCATGGTAAAAACGAGCCCAGGTAAAAATGCAACGGCAGCGAGCGCATAGCTTGCAATAAACACAACAGCCGCCCAGGCGCCTAAGTCTTCAAACCACAGTAAAAGCTCGTCGCGATCAATATCACCGCGGTAGGTAATCCCAATCGCGATAATGCCGCCAACGGTAGCCGCCATTAAAAGTCGTTTTGCGTTCTTCACTGGTTTTGATGCATCTGTAATCGGCTCTCAAGGCAGTAAGCGATGAATCCATTTAACCAACATGCGCGTGCGGTCTGAAAACAGCGATGCGGCGTAGTGCTTACCTGCCGCACGTTTAACAATTTGCGCTACCGTTGGATAAGCATGGACCATTCCGGCTAATCGACGCAGCGGCACGCGCTCGCTAATGGCTAGGGCTAATTCATGGATGATTTCCCCTGCCTGAGGGGCGAGAAGGCTCGCACCAGTTATTCGGCCACGTTGAATGATCAAACGAAGTTCGCCCACATCAGCGCCCTCAGTCAGTGCGCGATCCACCGCGGCGAGGGGAAAGCACACGAGTTCGTAGCGAGCGCCTGAGGCTCTAGCCGCTGCTTCGGTAAGGCCGACATGCGCAAGCTCTGGCTTTGTGTAGGTTACCCATGGCACGCTGCGATAGTTCGCTCGCTTGGGTAGCCGGAATACAACATTGCTAATAATGACACTGGCTTGATATTCCGCCATATGCGTGAACGGATAGGGGCCGATGCAGTCACCGCAGGCAAAAATGTGTTTCTGCGCGGTGCGAAGTCGCTGATCGACTGGAAGCGCGCCGGATTGGTCGAGCCAGAGTCCAGCGCGATCAATTGCGAGCCCAGCAAAATTGGCTTGCCGTCCAGCCGCGACCAAAAGCTTATCGACGTGCAAATCGCGCTTTGTATCGGCTTGTAATAAATAAAGCTTTATACCCTCAGGCGTTTGCTCGACGCGCTCGACACTGGTTTGTTGGTCAATGGTGATGCCTTCAGTACGGAGTCCATTCGCCAGTTGTTTGGCGAGTTCGGGACTGTCTTTTGGCAGGATATGCGCGCCGGCTTCAATCACATTAACTCGGCTACCGAGCCGAGAAAAAGCTTGCGCAAGCTCAATGCCAATCGGGCCACCGCCAATAACGCCGAGCCGGTCGGGAAGCAGCGTTTCATCAAAAATGGTCTCATTGGTGAGATAGGCCACCCTATCGAGTCCAGCAATGGGGGGTGCGATAGGGCGCGAGCCCGTTGCAATTAAAAAACGCCGGCCACGGATGCGCTCGCCATTGACTTCAATGTGATGTGGGTCGAGAAATGCGGCAGTTCCAAAACGCACATCAACGCCATACTCGCGAAAGCGCTCGGGGTCATCATGCGCTTGAATATGCTCAATGACTTCATGCACGCGAGCCATAACCGCGGCTAAATTTGTATTTGCCGCCTGTGTGGCTAAGCCAAATCGGGGTCCATCGATAGCCGCCTGTCGGAGCGCTGCACTATTGATCAGTGTTTTGCTCGGAATGCAGCCATAATGCAAACAATCACCGCCAAGCTTATCGCTTGCCTCAACGAGGGTGACTTTGAGGCCCAGTTGGCCGGCAACACTGGCGGTAACTAGTCCGCCAACACCACCGCCGATGACGATGAGGTCTTGGGCATTAGTCATCATCGCGCTGGCGTAACTGTATGCGACCAAATGCCCCTTGGGTGGCAATGCCGGTGTTATCGCAATCACTCATAATAGCAATCCCATCAATTCTCTCCGGCGTGCTGCCATGCAGCTTGGCAAAATCATCACGCAGATCGCGCTCAAACTCCCGCCATTGGCCAGTGTGCGCTTCTCCGGTCTCAACAGCGAGCATCATCGCTTGAGCAGTGAAGGGATTGGGCCATGCATGACCTATATTAGTTTCACGAGCCCAGACATAATTAATGGCCTGTGTCTGCCAAGGGAATAGTCCTGCATCAAAAACGGCATAAATTCGAACAGGAAAATCATCGCCCGTTTTCTCTTGTTCACCAGCGTCCGTGGGATTAATTGCGGGCACAAACCATCGCCACGTCAAAATAGGGGTTTGGGTTAAATCAATATCGGTTTCAAGGTAATGCGCGCTGGCTGCCCCGGGGGTGCAGTTAGCAACAACAGCGGTTGTCTTCTTGACTTCAGCGAGCGAATAATCAACCGGTTCTGCAAACGATCGAACCGGCCAGGCAAGTATATCGGCGGGTGTGTATAGGCGTGATTGAGCCTGAGTATTCGCGCTACTAAGTGCTAACAATCCCATCAGCAACACAACCGTGATGCTGCCTAGCGCACAAGACCCACTCTTTATCATAGAAAAACCGTACCGCTTCCCCGAGTTAATGTATATGGGGTGGGTACTTGAAAAGAAAAGTTGGCTCCCCGGGACGGATTCGAACCGCCGACCCAGTGATTAACAGTCACTCGCTCTACCGCTGAGCTACCAGGGAATAACCGAATTATCTAATCCAGTAGTTTAGCGATTCAGGCCTCGCCGTCAACCGGCAGGGCCTGTTCGCTTGGCCTTTATACGCGGCCAAACACGCCTTCTAGGCGATCCATGGCTTTTTCAAGGTTATCCATGCTCGTCGCGTAGGAAATTCGGACATGACCGGAGAGTCCGAAAGCTGTACCAGGTACTACGGCAACTTTGGCCTCACTAATAAGGTACTCGGCAAGCGCAGTATCGCTATTCACTCCATCGAGTGCAGCCATTGCGCCGCTGACGTCTGGGTAAGCATAAAAAGTGCCATCTCCGGCAATGCAGCTAACGCCCTGCATCGCGTTCAAGCGCTCGACAACAAAGTCATGACGATCACGAAATGCCTTTACCATCGGGCCAATTACGGATTGATCGCCATTCAGTGCAGCAACAGAGGCGGCCTGAGAAATCGAGCTTGCATTTGAGGTGCTTTGCGATTGAATTTTTCTCATCGCAGCGATGACATCAACTGGACCGGTAGCATATCCAATTCTCCAACCTGTCATGGCATAAGCTTTTGAAACTCCATTAACAACCACCGTGCGATCATTGAGATCGGGGCAGGCCATAACAATGTTGCTAAAGTCTTCGTCGGTCCAGAGAATATGTTCATAAATGTCATCGCTTGCGATTAGCGCGTTCGGATAGGCGCGCAAGACCTCACCTAGGGCTTCGAGTTCAGCTCGCGAATAAGCACTTCCCGTTGGGTTGGAGGGGCTATTCAGCACCACAATACGGGTGTGTTCAGTCATTGCTGCATCAAGCTGACTCGGTGTGATTTTAAAGCGCTGTGATTGGTCCGCGTGAACAATGCATGGCGTTGCATCGGCGAGTAATGCCATATCTGGATAAGAAACCCAATAAGGCGCTGGGATTACGACCTCATCACCCGCGTTTAGCACAGCACTAAAGAGATTGTACAAGCTTTGCTTTGCACCCGAGGAGACCAAGATTTGATTGGCCTCGTAGGTTAGACCGTTATCGCGTTTGAATTTATCTTGAATGGCTTGCTTTAGCGCGGCGGTCCCGTCTACTGCGGTGTAGCGAGTCTGCCCGGCGCGAATCGCCTCAATGGCTGCATCACTGATATGCTCTGGCGTATCAAAGTCAGGCTCTCCGGCGCCAAGGCCAATAACATCATGCCCGGCAGCGCGCATTTCTGCCGCGCGTGCACTGACTGCCATGGTCGGTGAGGGCTTTACTCGTTGAACGCGATCGGCAAGTTGAATGTCCAAAATTCGTCTCCGTTGTTGAGATTCGTTACGGTTATGATACGTCAAACCTATAAGGGCCTGAACCGCCAATGATCAACGATCGACCCCGATTTGCGCTGAAAAGCGATTTTGCCCCAGCCGGTGATCAACCCACCGCGATTGCAACCTTGGCTGCGAGCCTGCGTCAGGGTCAAGATCATCAAACGCTCCTGGGCGTTACCGGATCGGGTAAAACTTTCACTATGGCGAGTCTTATCGCTCAAGAACAGCGTCCGGCCGTTGTGCTTGCGCCCAATAAAACGCTCGCCGCGCAACTCTACGGTGAAATGAAGGCCTTCTTTCCTGATAATGCAGTGGAGTACTTCGTTTCTTACTACGATTATTATCAGCCAGAGGCGTATGTTCCCGCCTCAGATACATTTATTGAGAAAGACGCTTCAATCAATGAACACATCGAGCAGATGCGGTTATCTGCGACCAAGGCGATTGTTGAGCGCAGGGATACCATTATTGTCGCCTCAGTATCATCAATTTATGGATTGGGTGATCCGAGTGCGTACTTAAAAATGGTACTGCATCTCGAAACGGGTGAAACCATTGATCAACGCCAGATCTTGCGCCGCTTGGCGCAATTGCAGTATGCGCGCAACGATCATGATTTCTCCCGCGGCACTTATCGGGCTAGGGGAGATGTGATTGATATTTTCCCAGCCGAGTCCGAAGATCAGGCGGTTCGTGTTGAGCTCTTTGATGATGAAATTGAGAGTCTTGCTTGGTTCGATCCGTTAACCGGCGAGGTGCTTCAGCGCGTGCCGCAGCTTACCATTTATCCAAAATCACATTATGTGACGCCGCGGGAGACGGTGCTTAATGCGGTCGAGAAAATTAAAGTCGAACTCACCGAGCGCCTTGAGCAGCTGCGTAATGCCGGGCGCTTACTTGAGGCGCAGCGCCTTGAGCAGCGTACGCGGTTTGATATAGAGATGATGCAAGAGCTTGGCTACTGCAACGGCATAGAGAACTATTCGCGCTATCTATCAGGCCGTGGCGCCGGCGAATCACCCCCTTGTTTGTTTGATTATGTACCGGATGACGCCATGCTCTTTATTGATGAGTCTCATGTCACCGTCAGCCAAGTCGGTGGCATGTATCGAGGGGATCGTGCACGCAAAGAGACCCTCGTTGAATATGGTTTCCGTCTGCCCTCCGCGCTAGATAATCGGCCATTAAAGTTCGAGGAATTTGATGCGATTGCGCCGCAGCGCATTTACGTTTCAGCAACGCCTGGGCCTTACGAGCAAAAACATGCCACGGTGGTCGCAGAGCAAGTGGTGCGGCCAACCGGCTTGATCGATCCTGCTGTTGAGATCCGACCGGCGCGAAGTCAGGTGGATGATGTCTTGGGCGAAATTCGTGAACGTAGCGATGCCAAAGAGCGTGTACTTATTACAACGCTTACCAAACGCATGGCGGAAGATCTGACTGAATATCTGTCTGAAAATGGAGTGCGGGTGCGCTATTTGCATTCCGATATTGATACTGTCGAGCGGACTGAAATCATCCGCGACCTTCGCCTTGGTGAGTTTGATGTGCTGGTCGGCATCAATTTGCTGCGCGAGGGTTTAGATATCCCAGAGGTCTCTTTAGTCGCAATCCTCGATGCCGATAAAGAGGGATTTCTTCGCTCCGAGCGTTCACTCATTCAAACGATCGGTCGCGCTGCGCGCAATGTCAATGGTTGTGCCATTCTCTACGCCGATGTTGTGACAGATTCCATGCGTCGGGCTATTGATGAGACCGATCGGCGACGCCAAAAGCAGGTTGCCTATAATCTCGAGTACGGCATTACCCCGCAGGGCATTAAAAAAGCGATTGCCGATGTGATGCAACGTGGCGGTGCTAGCGCCCCTGATACGCCAGAGCATTATGCGGAAGTCGCTGAGCAAACCCGAGCCTATGCAGAGCTTAGTGCAGCTCAGGCAGTTAAACGCATTAAAGCCCTTGAGTCTGAGATGCACCAACACGCCCGTAATCTTGAGTTTGAGGAGGCGGGTAAGCTACGTGATGAGATTAAGCGCCTGCAGCGGTATGCGTTAGGTGAGCCTGATCGTGAGAGCGCTTAGCGCTACTCAATAATTTTTCGATAAAGCGTTCGACGGCCAATGCCTAAGATCTCTGCGGCACGGCGTCGATTGCCGGCAACCGCCGTTAATACACGATTAATATGTTGGGCCTCCAGTTCGGCAAGACTTAATAGTGCCAGATCCTCTGATTGATTCGTTGGTGCGAGTTCAGTCCTTGTGTGGTGCATTCGCGTTGGCAAATCACGCGGTCCGATTGATTCAGTGCTTGCAAAGATTACTGCACTTTCTATGGCGTTTGCTAACTCGCGAACGTTGCCTGGCCAGTCATACTCATGAATCAATTGTATTGTTTCAGCGGTAAATGTAGGAATGCTCGGGCGTCCTTGATGACGCGCTGCTGCGCTGAGAAACGCCACTGCGAGTCGTTCAATATCCTCGCCACGTTCACGTAATGGCGGGATATTAAGGCTAACGGTCTCAATCCGATAGAACAGATCTTCACGAAATTGTTTCGCTGCGACATCTTGCTCTAAATCCCGATGCGTAGCGGCAACAATCCTGACGTCTATCTTTGATTCATGATCGGATCCAACCGGACGAACGAGACCATCCTCTAATACGCGCAGCAGTTTTGCTTGCAACGCTAGCGGCATTTCACCGATCTCATCGAGAAATAGTGTCCCGCCATGTGCCGCTTGAATTAACCCGGTTCGGGTTGATTCTGCACCGCTGAATGCACCGCGGACATGACCAAAAAATTCGCTCTCTAACAGGTCACCGGGTATGCCGGCGCTATTGACTGCAATAAACGGGCCACTAGCCCGGGCGCTAGATGCATGCAGTGCTCTGGCAACCAATTCTTTACCCGTACCGCTCTCGCCACGGACTAAAACTGCACTGTTCGTTGCTGCTGCTTTTTCGATGTTTTTATAAAGTTGCTGCATTGGCAGGCTTCGGCCGAGCATGCCGTGGAAACTTTCGCGTCCGTGTAGTGTTTCATAACCGCTAAGTCGTCGACGCAGGCGTATATTCTCGAGAACGCGGTGAACGCTCAGCCTTAAATGCTCAAGGTTAAGGGGTTTGGTAAGGAAATCATCGGCCTGTTTTTTAAGTGCATCGACCGCCTGTTCGATACTTCCAAACCCGGTGATAACAATAAATCCTAGCGTTGAGGTTTGTGGATTAGCTCTAATTTCCTCTAATAGATCAATTCCATTGCCATCGGGCAGTCGTAAATCACATACAAGTATTTCTGGTGTGGTCAGTTGTATATGCTGACGGGCTTCATGCAAATTTGTTGCGGATAGAATTTCATGCCCCATTGCTTGAAGTTCTTCGCATAGCAGTTCACGTAAATTTTGATCATCCTCGATAACGACAATCGATGCTGGGTTGGTGTCGATCATTGCGGGTTTTCAGCCTCTTGGCGCGGCAGTGTTAGATAAAAACAGGCGCCGCTTAGATTGCCCTCACGAAGCTCTAAACGACCGCCGTGGGCTCGTGCAATGCCATGGGCAACCGCCAGGCCAAGCCCAGTTCCTGATCCCACTGGTTTGGTGGTATGAAAGGGTTCGAACAGTCGAGGTTTTTCCGACTCTGGAATACCAAGACCGGAATCCTCGATGCTCACATAGCCGTATTGGAGGTCACTCCAAACGTTAACTTGGACGAGGCCTTCGGGCGCTGCCTGAACCGCATTGCGAAGCACGTTACACAATGCTTCTTCAATCCGAGGGCCATCAATGGTCAGCGATAAATCGTCGCCACTTGTTTTAAGCGCTATTTGCGTATTGTTTGCGTCTGGGTCATCGCGGGTTCTTTCTACGGCGCTGCGCGCAAGTTGAGAGAGTTTCGTAGTCCGCCGTTGCAGTGGACGGCTACGTGCAAAATCCATGAGCTGACGAACGGTTTGTGTTATTCGGCTGACCTCAGATCGCATTGTATGGAGCGAGGTACGTGTATCCTCATCGAGATCTTTGCGACGGAGAAGTGATTGAGCTCGGCCATCGAGGACGCTCAAGGGGGTGCCCAGATTGTGAGCGATGCCCGCCGATAATTCGCCAATCGCTGCAAGCTTACGTGATGCTTGTAGCTCCGCTTGGAGATTGGCCTGAGCGCTGCGCCGCTTGGCAATCTCCTCGGTTCCCCGTTCGATTCTATCTAGCATGTTATTAAATCCCTCACCTAACTCACGCATTTCATGGGGGCCATCAGGGTGGATTCGATGATTGAGCTCTCCATTGGCGATTCTTGTCATGCCCTCTCTAAGATCGGCTAAGGACAAACCAATCGCGCGCCGATGTCCACCGAGTACGATTAATGAGAGCAGCAAGGTTAACCCGGCAAGCCCTGCGCTACCGGCTATCCGGATCTGTGCCAATGTCTCAGGAAGCTCGTCCGGATGGCGGGTGATTTGCAAAATAGCAGCAATGCGGCCGCCTTGGGTTGTGAGTGGTAAGAAATAAACATGAGAAGGTTGTTCGCCCAGTGCTGCATAACCCTCACTCTGTCCATCAAGGGTTGCGAAAGCTTCCGCTCGCTCATCACGAAAGCGGCGGACACCAACGCCGGCACCTGCGAGCAGCCGACCGTTTTGGCCATAAATATGGGCACCGTAGACACGCCCAAATGAGAACGCTGAGCGCAGGGATTGCTCCAGTAACACCGGTTCGCCTGTCCGAATTGCCTGATTAAGGGGTTGCTGAAGGGCTCTTGCGATTAACTCAATATCCTCGCGCATTCGCGCCTCAGCTTCACGCTCAAGCCAACTCAGCGCCACCCATCCAGTTGCACCCACCGCGAGGGTCAGCGGTAATACGATAAAAACAATGATCGCCCTAAGGAGGCCCATCCGTTTGGGCCATTGTGACAGCGTCATAACGGCACCTTTTGGGTCAATTTGACACACATTTTAACCTTCTATCGGCGCTAAGCCTATGCATCAGCCTGTGACTGAGTTGGCAAGGTAATTGCAAGCTTGAGGGTGCTCAAAACAGTTAAGAGCAGCTAGTTTGTTTAATAGGAGTCGCTAATGGCTATCAGAAATGTAATAACCCGCTTAAGTCTTCTCGGTCTGTTGATGTTTTCATTAAGCGCAATCGCTCAAGATGCCAGTTTTTCAGATCAACAGATCAACCAGTTTGTGACTGCAAAGAATGCGGTCATGGAAATTCGCGATGATTATGTCCAACGCATCGAAGCAACTGATGATCGGGATGAAGCCATGGCACTTGAGCAAGAAGCCAACCAAATGATGGTGCAGGCTGTTGAGGATACCGGTCTAACTGTCGATATGTATAGCGAAATTGCGCAATCAGCGACGCAAGATACAGCGCTCGCCGAGCGTATTAACTCGATGGAATAAATCAGTGGGCAGCGCCTTTGGTTAATGCGCTAAAGGCGCTGCAGCGATTTTATAAGGAGAACGTAATGCGCGAATATGTTGCTCGAGGAGACTTTGTTCGTCGTTTTTGCTGGTTAGGATTGATGGTTGGATTTGGCGGATCAGTTGCGGCGCTGGCTCAAACGGGAACGATCGAGAGCTGCGCAATTGATTCGTTTGAGTATCGTGAGGATAACGGACGCTTACTCGTATCTGGTGAAGCCACCTGTGAAGAGGCACGGCTTGAGTTGGCAATTTTCGATGAGCAAACGGGCGAGAAGATTGCAGAGAACTTTACTTACATCATCGATTCAAATTTTGAAATTCACCTAAACGCCCCAGTGCCTGAGGCGATTAGAGTTGAATATTCAATTGAATAATGATGACCACGATCAGCGAGTGGCTATAGACTTTTGCGATTGCCCGTCTCAAACATTTCGCGTTTAAGTCGGAAAAGGGCGGTTGTGTCTTCATCGCCATAGCCTTTCGCCATCAATGCATCGTAATGTTTAAGTGTCATTTCCACGAGCGGCAGATTGACATTCAATGACTGTAGAAGCCGCCGGCATATATGCAGATCTTTGTGGTGCAATACCATCCGAAAGCCAGGCTCAAAATCGTTATCGAGTATGCGTGCGCCTCGACGCTCTAGTAGGCGGCTACCAGCAGCGCCGCCCGTTAAAATCGGTAATAGTTTCTCTTTCTCAAGACCACTTGCATCGGCGAATGCTAGCGCTTCGCTAATGGCTTGAACCATACCCGCCACAAGCACTTGATTAACGGCTTTGGCACGTTGCCCATAACCGACAGGCCCCATGTGAGTGACGTCGCTTCCAAACGCCAATAGGGCGGGCCGCGCTGCCTCAACTGCTGTTTCGGTGCCGCCGGCCATCACCTGTAAGGTGCCGGCTTCAGCGCCTTCTGCACCACCGGTAACCGGTGCATCGACAAACCTCGCACCCACCGCTTCAAGCTTCTGGCTGATCGCCTCCGAGGTGTCTACGCCAACGGTGGAGGTATCCACTAATAAATGTTGTGAACCAAGCGCAGGAACCAACGCCTCGATGACCTCTAATAAGTCTTCATCAGCACTAACACAGGTGATAATGACATCACATTGACGCGCAAGATCGGGTAGATCTGCTGCTTGGCTTACTCCTAGCGCTTCGGCAATCGGCGTCGCTCGGGATGCTGTGCGATTCCATACGGCCTTTAGCAGGCCTTCCCGCGCTAGATGTCGCGCCATTGCTGAGCCCATTACGCCCAATCCAACTACACCGACGTCCATGACTGTCTCTCCTGTAAATGTTATTTAGCCATGCACACTATCACCGATGCGCTAGGGTCGCTCATCGCAGAATTGATACCACCGATATAACATCGCTTGGCCGAGACGCCGGAACGGTGCTAGCGGGTGTCCAGGCAATGGGGATTCAAAAATTGGCAGCGTGCGTTTCGGCGCTTTACCTGCAATTCGCTCCGCCATATGTTTGCCCGCCTGTGCAGAGTACATAACACCATTGCCGCCATATCCAAGTGCATAAAAGAACTGCTGGCTTGGGTCAGGCTGAGCAATTCTTGGCATCATGTCGTGACTGACATCGACCCAGCCCCACCATGAATATTCCACCTCAATGTTGGTCAGTGGTGGAAACTTCCGATGCAACCCATCAAACAGGATTTGCTGGTGTTTCGGGTTAGGCGCGTCACGTCCGGTCAATGCGGCTCTGCTACCAATTTGGAGACGATCATCAGGTAACAGCCGATAGTAATAACGCAGTGTCCGACTATCGGTAATGACCTCGTTCGTGCGGAAATTACAGGCCTGTTTTTCATCCGCGGTTAGCGGACGTGTGACCATTGAATTCGACAAAATCGGCATCTGTCGGTTACGCAGCTTTGGATGCAAGCCTTGTGCGGTGTAGCCACCCGTTGCAACGCCAACGGCTCGCGCACGGACAACGCCACCTGGCGTTGATAAATGGTGCACTCCATTGCGCGTATTCCACTCAATTACCGGACTTCCCGGATGAATTTTGGCGCCTAAACGACGCGCCTCCTTCATATAGCCGTAAGCGAGTTTGAGTGGGTGAACGCCAATGCCGTGCGGCTCATGCATGGCACCAACGGCCTCTTCTTCACGCATGTAGTGCTCGTGCAAAGACTCTCGGTCTAAAATTTCAACTGGATAGTTGAAATGCTTAGCCATTACCGCCGCCTCAGCTTTAAATTTCTCTAAGGCACGTTGCCGATGAGCAACATAAAGATGGCCCCCGCCTTGCGCGTCGCAGTCTATATCGGCGATCAGCGATTCAAAGGTCTGGAACGCATCTAGGATTTCTTCATGCATGGCTTGGGCGGTGTCTAATCCCCAGCGCTTAATCCATTGCGACCGGCTGAGCCGGCCTGCTGCGTTTTGGGCTTGCCCACCATTGCGGCTCGTGCATCCCCAAGCCACACGATTGGCTTCCAGAACGGTGGCTTTTATCCCATGCTCGCGAGCTAAAAACAGTGCAGTCGCAAGCCCGGTAAACCCGGAACCAATAATAACGACGTCGGCGTCTATATCCGCTTTTATCGGGCCATCATCCTCCGGTTCTGGTCCGGCGGTATCGGCCCAATAGGTGGGCGCATACGCCTGATTGGTACCCGGATGGGCCTCAGGTGTTAGCGGGTCATACTGCGGGTTATACGGCCGAATCTCTTCTCTCGCCGCCGCCGCCGTTTGAATGATGTCGCTAGATGCTGTTGCCATTGTTTGATTCTCCAAGTTTAGCCTTTGGCCTGTGGAGGGCGTTGTTTACGAAACGCCTTTTTTTCAACAATTTTGCCGTTGTGGAAACGAAACAGATCGCAACCGTCAGCGTCAATTAGTGTTCCATCGGGCTGAGTCGCCTGAAAGGTCCACTCTGAAACCCCGCGATCAGCCGCGGCGAAATGCTGGGCATTGGCCCACTGCACATCAGGCTGGGTCTCCCAGACTTTTTGAAAAGCCGCGCGAACGGCTTGTTTGCCCTCAATGCGGCCGCCATATGCTTGATCGCCGCCTATAGTCTCGAAGACAACATCATCGCTCATATGAGCCACGACCGCATCGGCATCGTGCCGGTTAAAAGCCTCGAATACTGCTTTCAATACTTGCACTTTTTCGTCATTGCCTGACGTCATGTCGCTCCTCCAATCAATACTATTAGACACTCAAGGCTAGTGTTTTCTAGCTTTTGACAATAGCGCCACGATGGGGTGGCGCACTGGTCCAGCTAAATCCTCTCTAGAGGGAATGGACTAGATTGGCAAGGCGCTGAATCCCCGGTTCAATGCGCTCGGTGCGGATAACCGAAAAGCCAAGCCGGAAAAAGTGCATTGGCGGTGGCTGAGACATGAAATTGACATCGCCAGACTCAAAGAAAATCCCTTCTTTGGCTGCCCGCGCGACCAGTTCACTTGAATTGAGCGTTTTTGGCCCATGCATCCAAAACGAGGTGCCTCCAAAGGTTGGAGTATGAGTGAACTCTGGCAGATATCGATCTAGCACCTCAGCCATTTTTTCCCATCGCTCGCGATAGACTCGGCTGAGTCTCTGTACGAGGGTATCGTGATAGCCAAGCGATAAAAACAAGGCGATGGCATGTTGGTTGTTAGCGGGTGGGTGGCGCAGCATTAAACGGCGTAGTGCTCGTGCTTCATGAATGAGTGTCTCGGGTGCTACTAGAAAACCGATTCGCATACCCGGATCCATTGTCTTCGATAAGCTTCCGACATAGAGCACTTGGTCTTGTTCATCAAGACTCTTGAGTGCTGGGGTCGGCGCACCGGTAAAATTTAATTCGCTCTCGTAATCGTCTTCAATAATGGTGAACTTATATTGCTTGGCAATCCGCAAGAGTTCTTCCCGCCGTGACAAAGGCATGGTGACCGTGGTGGGAGATTGGTGGCTTGGCGTGACATACAAATAATCCAGTTCGCTTAAATGCGGCCCAACAATCAGGCCATACTCATCCACTGGGAGCGGTATGAGATTTTCTGAGCGCAGTGCAAAGATATTGCGAGCGTCTGGGTATCCAGGCTCTTCAATGCCAATCTTTGTCTCGGCATTGATCAGCAATTCAGCAAGGATGTACAACGCATTCTGGGCGCCCATCGTGATGAGTATATTCTCGCTACCTGTCCAAACGCCCCGGCGCGGCAAAACTTTAGATTGCAGCTGCTCTATTAATCCAACGTCATCAGCATCCACAAAATCGCGAGCCAGTGATGTACCTGCATGTTGGCTGAGTGCTTTTCTAAAGCATTCTCGCAGCGCCTTAAGGGGAAAGAGCTCTGGATCCATTTGGCCGTAAATGAACGGGTACTCATAGTGTTGCCAGTCGATGGGTTTGCGAATATTTCGCTGACCGCTCGGATGAATAACGAGTCGATCATGCCAATTTGTTAACGGAGATTGAGTATCAGCGGGGCTGGTATTTTCCTCTGTGATAGGAAGTGCAGGTAGCATGTCGGGGTTAACAAAATACCCGACGCGCTCACGCGGCAGCAGATATTGTGCGTCGACGAGATGCTCGTAGGCTAAGACAACAGTGTTTCTTGCTACCCCTAATTGGTGAGCAAGCTCTCGGCTAGACGGCAAGAGCGTGTCAGGTCGCAATTGTCTCTCGAGAATGGCGCGAACAATGCCTTCACGGATCTGCTGCTGCAGGCCGACATCGTTATCGTGCGAAAGCTCGAGTAGTTTGGACCACATGATACTGTGTTGGTCAGATTTCATCGTCCTAGATAGTAGATATACTCCGCAGCAAATGACAACCGATTGTTGTTCCGAATGTTATAGGTTGGTAATGACTGACCAAGATAGTGAAAATTGGCTTGCCGAGTTGGTCTCCCACCGGACGGTGTCTGGGGAGCAAAATCGCGACCTCATGCATGCATTGGCAGACTGGCTAGAAGGGCTTGGCGCCACTATTCGTATCACTCCCTCCGCGGCTGACCGACTTAACGTTTTAGCAAGTTTTGGTGGTCATTCAGGAGGTATCCTTGTTGGTGGACATCTGGATGTTGTGCCTGCGCCGGCATCGAACTGGGACAGTGATCCTTTTACGCTGACGCGATGTGGAGAGCGACTCTACGCTCGGGGCACCTCGGATATGAAAGGGTTTGTCGCGAACATGCTCGCCATCGCGCCCCAACTAAGTGCAAGTGAACTCACGCAGCCCGTGCATCTTTTGTTAACGACTGACGAGGAAATCGGGTGTTTAGGGGTGCAAGCTGTCATTCAGGAGCTTGTTATGCAGGGGCCGCGCCCAGATTGGGCGTTGATTGGTGAGCCTACGGATTTGCAAATTTGTACTGCCCACAAAGGCAAAGTGGCCTACAACGTGTCTGTTGAGGGTCAAACGGGCCATTCTAGCAATCCGGATGGCGGGCTTAATGCAGTCGATTTAGCGGCCCGATTGATCGTCGCACTTGGAGATATGGGGGTGGCCTTGCGCCGTTATCCCGCGGCAGCTGGTCATTGGATATATCCTTGGGATTCTATTCATGTGGGCCAGGTTGAGGGTGGTCAAGCGCTCAATGTCATTGCGGCATCCTGCCATTTTGATTTCGAAATTCGCTATCTGCCGGGAACCGATGTAGAAGCGTTAATTACGAGAATTCAAAAGAAAGCCACGGTGCTTGAGCGTCAAGCGAGCGCATCGGGTATTAATGCCCGAATTCACCTGCATGAAAGCAGCCGCTACCCCGGTGCGTCGGTCAGTGTACAAAGCCCCGCGATACGTTGGTTATCGTCGTGTTTACCGGAAGCTCAGTTTGAGCAAGCGGATTACGGAACCGAAGCGGGCTGTCTTCAAGCAGCGTTAGGAATTGACGCTATCGTGTGCGGCCCCGGTAACATCTCACGTGCCCATCGGCCTAATGAATATATTACCCGACAGGAGCTAGCCGCTGGCGAGAAAATGCTGCGTAGAGTGCTCGGTCTGTCGGTGCTAGATGCATGAGCCAATCGTACCGAGATCACACAATCATCGAGTGACTGGCCTCATCTCTAGTCTTGTACTGGTGCTATCACTATTATAAAACCTAGTCATACGGTGAGGCAGTGCTCTCGAAGAAGGGCATGTTAATAATTTGATGAGGAGAGTCTCTATTGTCAGCACTTCTGAAGTTAGATCGCTGCGTTGATCGCATTGCCGACCTTACCGGGGTGCTTGCTGGTCTGCTGATTACTTATTGCATGGTCCTTGGCGTTGTTGACGTGTTTCTGCGCTATGCGCTTAATAGCGCGTCGTTATGGATCGGCCCGACACTGCAAGCTGCCATGGTGCTCATTGCTTGCACTGCCGGTGTCTACGCATTTAAGGAAGGCACATTTGTCAGGTTAGATTTAATCTATGACGGTCTGTCCCGACGCACCAAAGCAATTTTGGACCTGCTGACCGCTGGATTAGGATTGATTTTTCTTTGGGTATTAATGTGGAAGGGCAAAGAGGCAGTAGAACTCGCGCTGCTTTTAAAACAGACAACCCCAACGGTTATTCCCATGCCGCTTGCACCCATCAAGGCGGCTATTCCGATTTCAGCGATGTTGATGACAATATTTGTTATTCGGCAGATTATAAAAGACATCGTCACACTCATTGGGCCTGAGCGCCCGGTGGGAAGCGATGAAGCGCACGAAGTGCCAAAAGCAAAATAGGAGAGGAGTAATGAGGAAAGAGTTAGTTAATAAAAACCTAGCGGTGAGTGTTATGAGCGCAAGCGCTTTAATGCTGGCCGCGGGGATGGCATCAGCACAGGACTCGGGTCCGCCTGATGAAGTTACTGAATGGACGATTCAGCCTTGTTTTGATAACTCAGACGCCGGTTGGGCAAGCGGCGTGCTGCCATGGGCAGACGCGGTTGAAAAGGCAACCGAAGGTAGTGTCCAAATTGAGGTTGTCCCAGCCGGGTCAATTACAAGCGGGGGTGAGGCGTTTGGTGCTGCTGCCGCTGGCGTAACAGACGGTGTTGCTTGCTGGGCGACGGTTTATGGCGGTGATATGCCAGCCGGCATGTTGGCATTTGGTTTGCCAATGGGGGCCGAAAGTCCTGAAGAAGCTTGGGAAGTCATGTGGGGCGACGATTACCGCGTTGGTGATCTGGTTCAAGAAGCGGCTAGCCAGCGTAATCTCTATTTTGCCGGTTGGACCAACCAAGGCCCCAACGCAATGTTTACGACATTTGAAGTCCGCGGTTTAGCCGACTTCGAAGGTCGGAAGATGCGTGCAGGTGGTCCGCAGGCAATGTTCCATGAGGCTGTTGGCGGTACGCCTGTTTCCATGGATGCCGGTGATATTTACACGGCGATTCGACTGGGAACGGTTGATGGCACCTATTGGGATACGGGCGGTGTTGATAATATGTCCTTTGATGAGGTCATTGACTATGCCGTGATGCCAGGATGGAACCCTGCGCAGCATCAATCGACTTACGTGAACCTTGATTCTTGGAATGCGCTTACCGAGTGGCAGCAAGACCAGATAAACGGCATTTTTGAAGAGGTTTATTTCGAGACCAGTCGTATGCACCTCGATGGTGTCGATGAGGCTCTGCAGGCCGTCGAAGATTCTGGTGGTGAAGTGGTCAATCTCTCCGATGAAGAGGTTGGTAAGCTGCGTCAAGTCGCGATCGAAGAGGTCTGGCCAGACATTGCTGATTTGTCTGATTTGGCCGCAGAGGGCGTCGACATTTACGAGCGTTACATGCGCGATAACGGTAAATTGTAAAATCGCTGCCGCTACAATGGGGGGCATCTGCCCCCCATTTTTTACCGACTGTTGTAATCCGTAAAATGGAGCACGCCGTGTTCAGGGCCCGCTATCGAGTTGGCCGTTGTGGTGGTGCTTTTTTTAGGCTAGTTCGTTGAGGCATCACTATGTCCGTTGAAATTCTCACGGTTGTTTATTTCGCCTGTTTGTTTATTTCATTATTTCTTGGTCTTCCGGTAGCGCTGGGCCTTGGCGGGACGGCGGCAATCTTTGCCTTGCTGCTTGAGCCTCGGGCGCTGATGACACTTCCGAGTGCGTTCTTTTCGACCTCTTGGAATTCTATTTTGGTGACGGTGCCATTATTTTTGCTAATGGGTAATCTCATTCGCTTCTCGGGCATCGCCGACGCCGCTTATGATGCGGTGTATAAGTTGATCGGACACATCGCTGGTGGATTGGCGATTGGCACGGTTCAGGTTTGTACCATTTTTGCCGCGGTAACCGGTATTACGCCTCCAGCAACGATTACGATGGGGCAAATTGCCTACCCATCGATGATGCGCTACAACTACGATCGGCGAATCGCGATTGGATCTATCGCTGCTGGCGGCGCGTTAGGGGCGCTCATTCCGCCAAGTGTTCCTTTTATCTTCTACGGGTTGCTCGCAAACGCGTCGATCGGCGATCTATTTCTAGCCGGCGTTGTCCCCGGGGTCATGTTGGCGATCTTTTATTCGGTTTACATTGGGGTGCGCTGTGCGTTTCAGCCTCATCTCGGGCCACCACTGCCTGCGGAGCTTAAATTCACACCGCGTGAGAAACTTAATTCCGTTTTAGGAATTTGGCCGTTTGTTGTATTGATTGTCATCGTCCTAGGCGTGATTTGGGGTGGTATAGCCACGCCGGCAGAAGCGGCGGCATTTGGTGCGACAGCAGCGGTTTTTATTAACCTTATTTACCGTCAGCTTAGTTGGTATGTGATTCGAGAATCATTAGCAGCCACTGCTCGCCTTGCCGGTATGGGGCTATGGATTTTGATCGGTGCAACGGCATTTTTGAGCATATTCAACACTCTGGGTATGCAACATATTATTACAGACTTGGTCCTTGGTATGCCCGGTGGTGAAACAGGGATCTTGGCGATGATGATGCTCATCATCCTACTTTTAGGCATGGTTATGGATGATTGGGCCATTATCATGCTTTGCACGCCATTATTTTTGCCCATTATTGAGATGTTAGAGATCAATAAAATCTGGTTTGGGGTGTTGTTCATCGTGAACATACAGATGGCTTATCTTACGCCACCGTTTGGATTCGTACTCTTTTGGATACGCGGTATTCTCCCGAAGGGCGTTCACATGGGTGATGTGTATCGGTCTGTTTGGCCTTTTGTAGCCCTGCAATTGCTTGGATTGATGCTGATTTTTATGCTGCCCGAGATTGCGCTTTGGTTACCCAATATCGTTGACTGATGCCAGTCAGAGACGTCTCATTGGCGTGCTGAGTTACAGTCGAATAAGCCGAACACGATTGCTTTTTAAATTGCTCTGATGGGCAATAGGGTCGGTTTTATCTCCAGTCAGTCGGTTCACGGAACAGGATTCATACCACGGTTGGTTTTCGCCCCAGCCTATGGGCATAAAAAGCGTGCCAGGGCGAATGCCATGAGTGACCCAAGCCCTCGCTTCTACCCGTGATTGGTGGTTCTCTATGGCCACCCGATCACCGTCTGCTATGCCCGCTGAATCTGCTTGGGTGGGGTGGATTTGGCAATAAAGATCAGGCCACATTTCTTGTGCCTGCCAGAAGTAGTGGGTCCAAGAATGAAAATGTGGCGCTGGGGGGCGACCGGTCACTAGATCAAGATCTAGGCCATTCGCTGGCGTTAAGTCTCGATCGCTAGAATGCTCAGGAAGCGCTGAGACGCCAAAGGCTTGGAGTTCTTTCTCTTGTGCGGGCGTCCAGAATTCTAATCGCCCACTAACGGTTGGGAAGCGGTGGCCCTCGGTCGAGCCAGCGGCCGTTGTCCCGGGCAAATACAAAGTTCCAGCCTCAGGATCGCCTTCATTGCGCAGTGGCACTCTGACCCAGCGGTGCGGTTGACTGCGAAGACGCTCTACGGTGACACCGGCAATATCGGGCGTTGCTTTTCGGAATATTTCATCCCAGAAGATGGCTGGATCGGCGTAGCGAGGACTGAGGACATCGTCAAAGCCAAATCTCCGGCCTAGCTCTATCCAGATCCAATGATCAGTCTTGGCCTCCCCAGGGGGAGTGATTGCTGCCTCGTTCCAACCGATGCGGCGGTCCTCAGCAAGTCGAGTAATCCCCCCTTTTTCAATGCCACTGGCAGCAGGTAGCACATAGTCAGCCTCAGCAGATGTTGCATTTTTAAAAAGCTCAATATGAACAACCAGGTCCATAGCCATCAATGCTTCTCGTGTCCGTTGCTCGTTTGGCCATTGGCCGACGGGATTGTTGCTAGTAATTAACGCTCGTAGCGGATAAGGCGATGCTTCAATGGCGGCTTGCTGCCAACCAGGGATCCCATTCGGTATGGCAGGCTGCTCTGATGTTTGCATACGCTCGGGCGGGACGGGCATTTCACCCCAGTCCGGTTCAGCGGCAACGTTCATAAAGCCACCGCCACGCCGGCCCCAGTTACCGGTCATAGCCGCTAGGAACATCAATACGCGATTCGTTTGTGTGCCATTGGTATGTTGATTGATGCCACGGCTAGCGTAGAGCATACAGCCATCTGCGCTCGCAATTTCATTGGCTAATGAACGAATTTCATTGGCTTCTAAGCCAGTAATCGACGCTGCCCATTCTGGGCTATAGCCTTGCTTGCGGACATGCTCACGCCAATGCTCCCAACCTTCTACCCATGCGTTGCAAAACGCTTCATCCTGTTGATTTGCTTCAAAAATCGCATGGATAAGAGCAAGGCCTAGCGCCATATCAGTGCCGGGATGAATAGGCAGCCACCGGTCCGATTTGCTTGCCGTGACGGTCATGCGAGGGTCGACAGTGATCATTCGGGCGCCCTGTGCGAGCCGCCAGCTATTGACCAAGCCGAAGTTCACCGGTCGGGTTTCAGCCTGATTATCACCAATATAGACGTGGAGAGCGGCACTGCCGATGTCCTCTTTGGTGTAGATATTGGGCAGGTTTGTTGAGCCTTGAATGCGTTTTAATGCCTCCACTTTGCTCTCGTCGCAAAGTATTTGAGTGGTGTACATGTTAGGTGTACCCCAGAGCTTTTGGAACATTCGGGCATGGCCCATGATGGTCATCACGCCGGTGCGCGTACCTAAATAAATGCCTAAAGCTTCCCGCCCATAACGCTCGGCCACTTTCCCCAAGCGCTCAGCTATCTCATCGAGTGCGGTTTCCCAGCTAACAGGTTCAAAACGGTTCGTGCCGCGCGGGCCAACACGCCGCAGTGGTTGAGTTAAGCGCTCATCATTGGCGTACATTTGCAGTGTCATTTGCGACTTAGGGCAAATGCGCCCAGCAAATATTGGATCCTCATCATTGCCAAGGACGCCAACGACCTCGTTGCCCTGCAACTGATATTTAACAGGGCAGCCGTTAAAGCAAATATTACAAGCGCCGGCTAGCTCAGTCCGTGGCGCTTGGTTTGGAGCAGGACTTCCGTAGGGTTTGTGTAGATGGACTTTAGCAAGGGGCTCACGCCGACGTGCATCGTCTTGGACCAACGGAATGCGGCGTCCCGCTATGGCATCGCTGCGCGCAGGTGCTGTTGGCGTTTGCGCGGGACTTGGCTCAGTTTCATTGGGCTCGAGTAGAGTGGTTGCCTCTCGGGTGAGCCGATCTAGGATGATGGTTCTTGGACCTTGTAGAAATTGGTCATGGTCACGCACCTTACGCCCAGCATTATGCGCCTCGGCTAGAAGCGCATCATGTTCACCAAAACGTAATGCTTCGGTCGGACAGACACTGACACAGGCAGGGCCATCGCCAACCGCTCGACGGCTCTCACAAAGATCACACTTAACGGCGTGATGGCCGACTGGGTCATAGCCCATCGCACCGTACGGACAGGCGGTTACGCACTCACCACAACCAGTGCAACTACCTTCATTGACGCTGACTACGCCAGTGTCTGGATCTTTTGATATGGCCTTGGGAGAGACTGGGCAGGCTCGCAGGCATGCCGGTCGATCGCATTGCTGGCAGGTGACCGTTAAGAAATCTAATTCAGGCGCTCCAGGGTCACCGAGCCACTGGACGCGATTACGATATTCATAAGGGCCTAAGCCATTAACCTGTTTGCAGGCGGCCTCGCAGCTTTTGCAGCCGATGCATCGTTCTAAATCAATGAGCAAATTGAGTTTGGCCATAATCTAGCGCCCCAATGCTGTGATATGCCACCAATCAATGGGGCCATCACCCGCAGCATATCCAGCAAAAAATAGCACGATAATGACGTGGGCAACGAGTGCGATCAAAAAGAGTAATGCGAGGGCCACATGAGTGCGTCGCCAGAACGCCACTAATAACCCCGCCTTGTGCCTCCCGACATAATGCGCTTCACGCCCTGCGAGCAGTGCATAACGCAGCGTTAATAGTGGGTGCCGGATGAAGTGGCGAAGATTGGGTGAGAACACGGCCTCACTGGCAGTGCTATCGAGGGTTTTGAGAATTTTTTCTTTTTGCTTAATGATTACGCCAATCCGTACCTGTATATCAGGGTCGGGCGGGGCAAAGCTTTGTGGTCGGCTCGCAAAGACCGCGGAAAATTGACGCGCCATTTGAGTGCGAGTGAACAAACCTTGCACCACCAATGCAACGGCTAAGGCCCACGCCGCACCCGGGGGCGATAAAAGATCTCCAGCCCCGACATGGATGCTGATTAGCACTAAGCCAAGCGTGGTGGCAATTACATGAGCCGAAAACCAGCGGGGCATTTGAGAGGCCATTCCGCAGCGCTTTTTGATGCTAAAAGCGTAGGGCACCAAAAAACACAGCGAACCGATCGTGGCGATGACTTGCAGTAATGGTGAACCTGGCTTCGCGTCCGGTATTAGCAGCGTCAGCGCCATCGCGCTCGGTACCGCAATGATCAGGGTGACTGACAATACCTGCAGGCTACCAGGATAGAGGTCTCCTCGTTCATCGACCCACTTTGGGTGCATAAGCGCCCCCCTACCAATTAACTCGCTAACGCCTCTGACTGCTCTGCCAAAAGCAGATCTGATGCTTTCTCACCTATCATAATCGCTGCGGCATTTGTATTACCAGAAACCAGGGTAGGCATAATGGAACAATCCGCGATCCGCAAACCTTCGAGGCCGCGAACACGAAGTGCCGGATCAACAACGGCGGTAGCATCCGAGCCCATTCGGCAAGTTCCCACGGGATGAAAAATCGTAGTGCCATCACTTCTGACGAAATCAAGTAATTCCTCATCGCTTTGGATAGATTTTCCTGGTGAGTATTCCTCCTGTACTAAGGGCCGCATTGCTGGCGTTTCAGCAATTCGTCGTGACGTCCGCACGCCATCCATTGAGACCCGGCAGTCCTCTTCGGTGGCTAGATAATTGGGATGGATTTGTGGGGCCTCATCAACTGCGCCGGATTGAATGTGTACTGTGCCTCGACTTTCTGGCCGAAGCTGACAGGTTGACATGGTAAACCCAGGAAATTTGTGCACGGGTGATCCGGGTATGTCTGAACTTAACGTACCAAAGTGAAATTGAATATCTGGTCGCTCCAAACCTGGGCGTGAGCGGACAAAACCACCCGCTTTGTTAATACCGACCGCGAGCGGGCCGCGTCGTTGCAGAACATAGCGAAGGCCAATTTGGGTGCTGCGAATCCAGCTATTGAGATCGTCATTGGTTGTGATGGGCTGAGTGCATCGCATGATGACTCGAATTTGGAGATGGTCTTGGAGATTTTCGCCAACCTCAGGCAATGAGTGAACGGGCTCTATCCCCGCTTTTTGCAGAACTTCGGGGTTGCCAATTCCAGATAATTCTAGAATTTTTGGTGTGTTGATGGCGCCAGCACATAACAGCACTTCGCCCCGACACCGGGCGGTAATACGCTCGCCATCGAGTGTGTAAACAACGCCTGCGGCGCGCCGTCCATTTAATAGGATGCACTCGCAATTCGCATCGGTAACGATATCTAAGTTGCGTCGCTTAGCCGCTGGGCGCAGAAAAGCAACGGCGGTGCTGCACCGACGACCATTGCGTGTGGTGAGTTGGAAATAACCAACACCCTCCTGGTCGGCACCATTGAAATCATCATTACGCGGAAATCCGGCTTGCTCTGCGCCCGCTATAAACGCATCGCACAGCGTGTCTGACTCACCCACATCGCTAACAGCAAGCTCGCCATCGGCACCGTGATACGAATCGGCTCCCCGCATCTGACATTCTGAGCGACGGAAAAATGGAAGAACATCCTCCCAACCCCAGCCAGGATTTCCCCGAGCAGCCCAATCATCGAAGTCTGCTTGCTGTCCACGAATGTAGATCAATCCATTAATTGAGCTTGATCCGCCTAGCGTTTTTCCGCGGGGCCAATAGATTGAGCGGCCGTTAACCCCTTGCTCTGGCTCAGTCTTATACCCCCAGTTCAGTGTCTGATTGAACATGGTTTTGCCATATCCGATGGGGATATGAATCCATGGATTAAGATCACGAGGCCCCGCCTCTAAAAGCAGTACACGCTTAGTTGGGTCAGCCGATAGGCGATTGGCTAGGACGCACCCTGACGAGCCCGCCCCAACGATAATGTAGTCATATTCCTGCTCCGCCATGACTCCTCCAGACTATTTTTATTTATTGACATTAAGATTCTATGCGTTGTAAAACCGAAACGAAACAAATCGTATTAAAAAATGATAAAAAGTTGACCAACAAGCTTGGTGGAGGAGAAGCACCCCATGCTGATAGAAGATAGGCATGCTCTGAGGCTGACAGCGTCTACAACTTACCGCCAGCCTTGGAGCGCTTTGTAATGCCAAAAAACGAGCGCGAGCAAAAACTTCGCTCTATCGTGTCCATGCTAGATTTACCAGGCCGCTGGGTGGGGCTTGCGACCGCGTGGTTAGCATTGCCGTTGATTGGGTGTCTTGTCTACGAAGTAGTCCTTCGATACATCTTTAACTCGCCAACCATGTGGGCCTATGACATAACTTACATGCTCACGGGCACCATGTTTATGCTTGGGGCGGCTTGGACATTGGGTGAAGATCGACATGTCCGGGCTGATTTTCTGTTCAACATTATGTCGCCACGTTGGCAGGGTGCATTGGACGGTGTAATGACGCTTTGCCTTTTCCTTCCTGCAATATTCTTTTTTACCCTCGCGACGCTAGATTATGCCGCTGACTCCTGGGCTCGCAGTGAGCGGATCATTACAAGTCCGTGGATGCCGATTATTTATCCGTTTAAAACGGTGATGCCCATTGCCGGTGTGCTTTTACTTATCCAAGGGATATCAGAGCTGATTAAAAGCGTTTATGCGGTCAAGACTAACCGTCACTTTAGAGAACAAAGCATATGATTAGCGAGCCAATCCTAGGGCTGATATCGCTCGGCGTTCTATTTATTGGGATTCTGACTGGGTATCCCATGGCATTCACGTTTATCTTCATTGGCTTGATCTTCGGCTTTGTCGGCATGGAAGAGCGTGTGTTTAAACTGATGCAGTCGCAGTTTTTCACGCTCATGCGCAACACCACACTGTCGGCTATTCCGCTGTTTCTATTTATGGGGTTTGTGCTGGAGCAGTCAGGCCTGATGGAGAGAGTGTTTCGCTCTCTGCGTATTTTGCTTGGCGGTCTGCGGGGCTCGCTTTATCTCGTGGTGCTTTTGGTGGCCACCGTGTTTGCTGCCGCTACCGGCATCGTGGGTGCGTCGGTTACTATACTTGGCGTGATGGCGAGCCCGATCATGCGCGGTAGCGGTTATAACAACGCGCTATCGGCTGGAACCATCGCGGCAGGCGGGACGCTTGGCATTCTTATACCGCCGAGTATTTTGTTAATCGTGCTTGGGCCTGTTGTTGGTGTTCCTGTGACCCAGCTTTTTACCGCTGCAATCATACCGGGCTTAATGCTAGCTGCGATTTATATTCTCTACACATTGGTTCGTAGTTGGATCAATCCTGAGCTTGGTCCTCCAGTCCCTCAGGAAGAGCTGGATTCGATGTCGCTCGGCTATAAGCTCCGTGAGCTGATGCTTGGTGTAATTCCGGTCACTCTCGTGGTGGCTTTCACACTCGGGGTGATCATTGCAGGGATTGCCACGCCAACGGATGCTGCTGCAACGGGCGGTTTCGCCTCACTGATTTTGGCGCTTGCCTATCGTAAGTTGGATTTTAAACAGTTCCGCCAATGTTTATTTTCTACGCTGAAAATGACGGCAATGATTATGTTCTTGCTGGGCGCAGCGAACTTTTTTGGCGCCGTTTTCTCGCGCCTCGGGTCTGCTGATTTGCTTACCGAATTTTTACTCTCTTTAGAGCTAGCCCCGCTTGCGATGCTCTTTATCATGCTGGCGATTGTGTTTGTGCTCGGTTCACCGCTTGAGTGGATTCCGATTGTGCTAGTGATTGTACCCATCTTCTTGCCAACGATGGTGGAACTTGGCTTTGATCCGCTGTGGTTCTCAATTCTTGTGGCAGTTACGCTCCAAACATCTTGGTTGACGCCGCCAATGGCTCTATCGGCCTATTTCCTTAAAGGGGTGGTGCCTGAATGGCGTATGGGTGAGATTTATTGGGGTATGAGTCAATTTGTGGTCCTCCAGCTCATTGTTGTCACGTTGCTGGCATTCTTCCCACAAATTGTGCTTTGGTTACCGAGTGTGCTTGCCAACTGACACGAAAATAATTCTCTATGGGTTTGAGTAGCTAAGGAGGTGGGAAAACGAGCGTTAACGATTCAGTGGTCATAAAAAGATTAATTTGAGGAGATGAGAAATGAAATCCAATTGGAAACAAAAGATCATTCACGCCTTGCTCGGAGTCGCCGTCAGTTTCGGTGTGCTTGGAGCGGCGAATGCGCAAGATGAAACTTACGAGATGACAGTTCAAACTGTCGTTCCAAACTCAAGCATTTATTTTGGCTTGGTCGAGCGTTTGGCAGATCGGGTGGATGCAATGTCTAACGGTCAATTGCAAATTCGCGTTCTGCCAGCTGGAGCAGAAGTTGGTGTTTTTGAGACGCTAGACGCTGTCAGTGATGGTGTCGTTGATGCCGGCTTTGCATGGCCGCATTATTGGTCAGGTAAGCATTCTGCCTACTTGCTCTTCTCTAATGTTCCTGCCGCGACGGGCATGGATCAGCAGACCCTAATGGCGTGGTATCACGAGGGCGGCGGTAAAGATCTCTACACCGAGCTCACTACCGATATTATGGACTACAACACCATTCCATTCCTGATGCAGCCAATGGGTCCTGATCCGTTGGGTTGGTTCTCTGAGCCATTCGAGTCGCTTGAGGAATTTGGTTCGCTTAAGTATCGCGCCCCTCCGGGGATTGCAGGACAGACCTATAACCGTATGGGTGTGCCTGCAGTGGCCATGCCGGGTGGTGATATCGTACCCGCAGCTGAGCGTGGAACGATTGATGCAGCCGAGTGGATTGGTCCCGCGGACGATAAGGCGCTTGGCCTAAGTGAGATCTGGGATAATTACTACCTGCAAGGTTTGCATCAGCAGACTGATGTTGGTGAGTTACAGATTAACCGGGATTTCTTCGAAGGACTGCCCAATCATCTGCAGATGATTCTTGAAACCGCGATTCTCGCGAATGAGGCCGAAACGCTTCACGTCAATCTTCATGAGAACTCACAGGCCGTGCGTGATTATGAAGAAGACGGAATCACGATTCATGATGTCCCTGATGAGTACTACTCTTCCTTTATTAAGGCTCAGAACGAGATTATTGGCGAATATCTTGAAGCCGATGAGTTCTTTGCCCGAGTTTATAACTCACAGGCCGAGTATGCAGAGATGGTTTTCCCTTACCATTCGCGAATTGTCACTCTGTATAACAGCGTGATCCAAGAGGCTGAGGCCGCACGTAACCAGTAAATCTGGTTTAGGCCTCATTGAGATGAGGGCTCGGGCGTCCGCGTTGGCGTCCGAGCTTCTTACGGAGGCTAGGTTGACAAAGAACCGTACGCCGACTGATCGAGTCCTCGATATTCTCGAGCATGTCACTTTCTCCGATCGATCTCTGGGTACCTCAGAACTGGCCGCTCGTCTGGATATACCGAAAGCGACGGTGTATCGGATCCTCACAACCTTGGAAGCGCGCGGTTATCTCAGCCGCCATCTGCTGGGCCCTGGCTTTGTTCCTGATGCCGGCCTTCAACAGTTGAGTCGCGGTGCCCTTGATGCTCCTCACTATCGCGCAGAGCGTCACGCCATTTTGACTGAATTGGCCGAGACGATTGGTGAGGCATGCAATTTGGTTTTGTTTGAAGGGACGGAGCAGGTCTACATTGATCGCGTTGAGACAAAATGGCCTTTGCAGTTTCGCCTCGAGGTAGGTTCACGCGTGCCCGTGCATTGCACGGCGGCGGGAAAGTTGCTGCTGGCGCTGCAACCAGCCACGCACCAAAGCGGGTTTGTTAATCGGATGCAACTGGTGCGCTATACACGTAAGACTATTTGTGACCCGGATACGCTGATGAGAGCGCTTGAAGATATCGCTCAATTTGACTATGGCGTTGATGATGAGGAATTTCTGGACGGTATGGTGGCTGTAGCTGTGCCATTGAGAATTGGTGCCGGCCCGCCGCGTTTGGCTGTTGCGACTCATGCGCCGGTCTCGAGAATGCGTATTGATACGCTGCTGCATTATCTCCCAGACATGCGCGATGCAGCGGATAGAATTAGCCGAACCATTCAAAATACTGGGCAGCTGATGACATCAAAACCAAAAAAATAACTTATATTGATAAAGTATCACTCAATATTGACAAAATTTTCCCATAGGATCTACAATTCAGCCGTACTTTGGGGGTAACTGCCGGCCGCGAAAATCAATGCCGGTTCAATTGATAGAGGAGCATGATATGACTCGCATGACATCAAGTGAGGCGTTCGTTGAAACGCTGGCCGCGCATGGCACTAAGGATGTATTTGGAATTGTCGGATCGGCGTTTATGGATGCGCTTGATCTATTTGAACCGGCGGGTATTCGGTTCATCCCGACCGTGCATGAGCAAGGCTCCGCCCATATGGCGGATGGCTATTCACGGGTGAGTGGGCAGCATGGCGTGTGTATTGGGCAAAATGGTCCAGGTGTGACCAACTTCGTCACGGGTATTGCTGCGGCTTATTGGGCGCATTCTCCAGTGGTCGCCATTACGCCTGAGACCGGTTCTAACTCGATTGGATTGGGTGGCTTTCAGGAGACCGAGCAGTTGCCTTTCTTCGAGAAAATCACGAAATATCAAGCCCATGTAATGCGTGCTGATCGCATGGCTGAATTCACAGGACGTTGTTTTAATCGGGCTATTAACGACAACGGTCCAACTCAACTTAATATTCCTCGCGATAATTTCTACGGTGAGGCGGATTATTCCATACCGGGACCGAAGCGCATTGAGCGAGGCCCAGGTGGTAATGAGTCGCTGAACGCGGCTGCAGAGCTCCTCGCCAAGGCTGAGTTCCCAGTGATCATTTCTGGTGGCGGCGTTATCAATAGCGACGGCGTGGATGCAGCTGTCCGGCTTGCGGAGAGAATCGGCGCGCCGGTGGTTAACTCGTATCTGCATAACGATTCATTCCCTGCATCCCATGACCTTTGGGCGGGCCCATTGGGCTATCAAGGTTCTAAGGCAGGAATGAAGTTGCTTGGCAAGGCCGACGTGGTTCTTGCGCTTGGTACGCGGCTGGGTCCATTTGGCACATTGCCGCAGCATGGCATTGACTACTGGCCAACCAAAGCGAAGCTTATTCAAGTCGATTGCGATGAGAAGATGTTAGGCCTAGTTAAGCCAAGCGATATTGATGTGTTTGGTGATGCTCGAGCGGCCGCCGATGCATTGCTTAGCCGCCTGCAAGAACGTGATATGGTCTGCGATCGTAATCGCGATCAACGCATGGCTGACATCAAGCGCGAGAAAGATGCTTGGGAAACCGAGCTTGACGGCTGGACGCATGAGCGTGATGAGTGGAGCGTAAATATCGCTAAAGACGATGACGGTATGCATCCACGCGTCGCTTTGCGGGCGCTTGAAAAGGCAATGCCCAACGATGCCATGGTCTCCACTGATATTGGCAATATTTGCTCAGTGTCCAACTCGTATCTACGTTTCAACAAACCCCGCAGCTTCCTTGCAGCAATGAGCTTTGGTAACTGTGGTTATGCTTTGCCAGCAGTGATGGGGGCAAAAGTGGCTGAGCCAAATCGCCCAGCAGTCGCCTATGTCGGCGATGGCGCTTGGGGGCTTTCTATGATGGAAACCCTGACCTGCGTGCGTGAAGGTATCCCGGTTACGCCGGTTGTTTTCAATAACCGTCAGTGGGGCGCAGAGAAGAAAAACCAAGTCGACTTCTACGGCCGCCGGTTTACTGGCTCCAATATTGAAGGTAGTGACTGGACGGCGATTGCGCGCTCCATGGGTGCCGAAGGGGTTCGTGTTGAGCGGCCTGAGGATCTGAGTGAAGCATTTGAGAAAGCTTGTGATGCGCAAAAGAACGGTAAAACGACTGTGGTCGAGGTGATGGTAAGCCGAGAGTTAGGCGACCCCTTCCGTCGAGATGCACTCAAAGAACCGGTTCGCCACCTTGATAAGTACAAGAAGTACGTCAATAAGTAACCGTGAGTGATCAAGGCTCGACCCTTAGCGGGGGCGGATAAATATCCGCCCCTGTTGATAATAGTGAAGTAAGCGGGGGTTTCTATGGCTAAGAATACTGCTCTGGATGACGATTGCACTGGCGGTTCATCGGGTGCGCGTACTATTTCAGCGCCAGAAGTTGCTGCAGCACTCCCGAAGTTCGAAAACAGCTCTGCGCAAGAGCGCAAATATACCACCTGTTATATGTGTGCCTGTCGTTGTGGCATCGAAGTGACCATGGAGAATGGTCAGCCACGATTTATTCGCGGCAATCCGCGGCATCCGATTAATCAGGGTGTGCTTTGCGCGAAGGGCAATGCGGGCATCATGAAACAACTCTCGCCCGGTAAGTTGCGTAACCCGCTGATGCGACGGCCGGGTAGTGAGCGTGGCGAGGGCGATTTTGTTGAGGTCTCGTGGGAGCACGCGCTAGATGTTCTCACTGAGCGTCTTGCAGAGATTCGTCGTACTGACCCCAATCGACTTGCCTATTTCACCGGACGCGATCAGATGCAGGCGCTGACCGGGCTGTGGGCGCAGCAGTTCGGGACCTTGAACTGGGCAGCACACGGCGGCTTTTGCTCGGTCAATATGGCCGCGGCTGGTCTGTATACCACAGGTCAATCGTTTTGGGAGTTTGCTGACCCCGATTGGGAACATACGCGTTATTTCCTGCTTTGGGGGGTAGCCGAAGATCATGCCTCTAATCCGCTCAAAATAGGCATTGAAAAACTCAAACGTCGTGGCGCAAAATTCGTTGCCGTTAATCCGGTGCGGACGGGATATCAGGCAGTAGCCGATGAATGGCTGCCCATTCGGCCCGGGACAGACGGCATGCTCGCGCTTGCGTTTTGCCATGTTCTTCTATCGCGTAATCAAATTGACTGGTCATTTTTAGGTCGCTATACGAATGCGTCGTTTTTGGTGGTTCAAAATCCTGGACACAGTGATGATGGCCTAATCGCTCGTAACGACGATGGTGAACCACTCGCGTGGGATCCGCAGGCAAAGGCACCGGTCAGCGGCATGTCGGTGGACGCAGAGCGGGCGTTATTCGGTGAATACACACTACCGGATGGGCGTTCGGTAAAAACCGTCATGTCACTCGTAGCTGAGCGATATCTCGATGAAGGTTATTCACCAGAAGCAGCGTCAAAGGTATGCGGCATCCCCGCTGCCGATATTGAGCGAATCGCACTTGAGATGGCACATGTTGCGTTTAAGGAATCGATCGAAATTCCTTGTGAGTGGACAGATTGGGCGGGTCGCAAACACGATCGTTTCATTGGACGGCCGGTGTCCATGCATGCGATGCGCGGAATTTCAGCGCATTCTAATGGCTTTCAGACATGCCGAGCGTTGCATTTATTGCAAATTTTCCTGGGCAGCGTTGATGTCCCTGGGGGGCATCGGGCCAAGCCTCCCTATCCGCGCCAAACACCACCGCCTATCCGGCCGGCAAAAGCATCAGCACCAGGTGAACCACTTGCCTCACCGCCGCTCGGATTCCCCACGGGGCCGGAAGACTTGGCCATTGATGAGGCAGGTAATCCACTTCGTATTGATAAGGCTTACTCTTGGGATGCGCCACTCGCCAATCACGGCCTAATGCACATGGTGATTACCAATGCGGTTAATGGCGATCCTTATCCCATTGATACGCTGCTTTTGTTTATGGCGAATATGGCTTGGAATTCAAGCATGAATACCGGCAGTGTTCGCGAGATGTTGGTATCCAAAGATGAACAGGGAGAATATCGGCTACCGTTCTTGGTAGTCGTTGATGCCTTCCATTCAGAGACGGTTAATTTTGCTGATTTGGTATTGCCTGATACGACGTATTTAGAGCGGTACGACACAATATCCTTGCTTGATCGTCCGATTTCCGAGCCAGATGCCGTTTGTGACGCGATTCGAGCGCCCATCATGGAACCTGATCGTAATGTACGGCCTTGGCAGGATGTCATGGTCGAGCTTGGGGCGCGTCTTGGCCTGCCAGCATTTATTGATGATGACAACAAGCCTCGCTATGAGGGCTACACGGATTTCATTACCCGTTATGAAAAAGCGCCGGGTATTGGCTTTTTGGCCGGATGGCGTGGTGAAGATGGTGATACGCCAATGCGTGGTGCACCGAATCCTGATCAATGGGATCGATACATTGAGAATGAGGGCTTTTTCCAATACCACTTGCCTGAGCATATGCGGTTTTATCGCTTTGCGAATCGTGATTATCTTGAGTGGGCTCGGGATGTTGGATTTAACCCAACAGCTGAACCTATCATTATGGAAATTTACTCGGAGCCGTTGCAGCGGTTTCGTCTGGCAGGGCAGGGGCTCTACGATGGCCCTTGTCCCACCCGAGCCGATCAGAAAGAACGCTTAGTCCATCATTTCGATCCGCTACCGGCGTATTTCCCATTAGTAAGTAAAACCGACGAGTCAGCCTACCCGCTGCATGCGGTGACACAGCGGCCTATGCATATGTATCACTCATGGGATTCGCAAAACGCTTGGTTACGCCAAATCACCGCGCAAAACTTCCTGTTTATGAATAGGGCTCGAGCGGAGAGTATGGAGTTACAGGATGACGACTGGGTCTGGGTGACTTCGAGTAATGGCCGTATACGCGTGCAGATCCGCCTGATGGAAGGTTGTCAGACAGACACGGTTTGGACCTGGAATGCGATCGGTAAGCAGGGCGGCAACTGGGGGCTTAGTGAAGATGCGCCAGAGGTTAAGCGTGGTTTCCTTCTTAATCATTTGATCCCAGAGCTGCTTGGCTCAGCTGAAGAAGGACGTATGCAGAGTAATTCCGACCCCGTCACCGGGCAGGCCGCTTGGTATGACCTTCGCGTGCGCATTGAGAAAGCGGATCCGGAAGAGCCGGCAGAGAGCTGGCCGCAATTCTCAGCGACGCAACGCCCTCCAGGCTTAGAGGCTGGTCCCGATCGGCTTCGTTACCACACTCACGAACCCGTTCGAATTAATCGAACGCTGCGGGATATCTTAACGAGGAAGTAGTTATGCGACTTGGACTGGTGATCGATATGGACACCTGCGTAGGCTGCCAAGCGTGCGTGGTGGCCTGCAAGCAGTGGAACAGCTCGGGCACATTAGGTCCGTTGACTGATTATCATGCCTACGCCGATGATCCAAGCGGCGTTGCCTTTAATCGTGTTCGGAGCTATGAGGTTGGTGACTACCCACATAGCAAAACCGTCAATATGCCGATGTCCTGCTTGCATTGTGACACGGCGGAATGCGTGACTGTTTGCCCAACCGGTGCCTCTTATAAGCGTGAGGAAGATGGCATTGTGCTTGTCGACCAAGATAAATGTATGGGGTGTAATCTCTGTGCTTGGGCGTGCCCTTACGGGGCTCGAGAGCTGGATGACTCCACTGGGGTTATGAAAAAATGCACGCTGTGTGTCGATCGGATTTATGATGAGTCTTTACCTGAAAATGATCGCCAGCCCGCTTGTGTGTTGACATGTCCTACCCATGCTCGATTTTTTGGTGACTTCGACGATCCCGACTCTAAAGTGAGTCGTTTAGTGCGTGATCGAGGCGGACAGCAGCCGATGGCTGAGCTGGGTTACAACCCTGTTAATCGCTATTTGCCACCACGACCAAAAGCGCAGGCTGAGCAGGCAGACACTGAGGCCAAGCCCCTTCAAGAAAGATTGCGTGAGTGGGCAGATATGTCCATTGCCCCCTGAATTTGGGAGAAATTAATGCATCCGGCGATTTCGGTTATCTGCTTTACGGTTCTATCTGGTGCGGGCTTTGGATTGATTGCGCTGACCACAGCGCTTGCTTTTATGCCTGGGTTAATTGCACTCAGTAATGGCGAGATTCTGTTTGCTGGTGTGTTAGGAACCGTGTTGGCAACACTTGGTTTGCTCGCTTCAACCCTTCACTTGGCGAACCCACGGAATGCTTGGCGTGCTTTTTCTCGTTTTCGGACCTCATGGCTATCGCGAGAAGCAGTATTCGCCGTGCTCTTCTATCCGTGTGCTGGCCTTTGGCTGGGCGCAGTGGCTTTTGACCTATCTGCGGTTTTAATTGATTTGGGCGCAGCGCTCTCGCTCGTTCTTTCATTACTCACCGTGTTCTCAACCGGAATGATTTACGCCTCACTCCGAGCTATTCCGCGCTGGAATAGCCCATTAGTTCCACTTAATTATCTCCTCCTTGGACTCGCCTCAGGTGCCCTTTTGCTGACCACAATATTGACGGTCACTCGTGCAGGTGCAATGGGTAGTGATGTGCTGATGCTCACGCTTGTCCTGTTGGTTCTTGCTGGGTTGGGGAAGGCACTTTATTTTCTTTGGATGGGGACACCGCAGGGACCAAGCATTAATACAGCGCTTGGGATGACGCGTGGACAGGCCCGTTTGCTTGAAAGTGGGCAAGGCGGCCGGTCCAATTTTCTCGATACCGAATTTCGCTTTCAGATCGATGGCAAAACACTGCGCCGATTGCGTTGGCTGTTTGGCCTCCTCGGTGTTGCGCTACCTGTCGTTGCGGTTGCTCTGTTAAGCGCTGGTGATGGTTTTTTTCTAATTTTTCTGATCTTGCCGGTGACATTGTTTGGCTATGGTGTTGAGCGCTGGCTGTTTTTTGCTGAAGCGCAACATGTTGTGAATCTCTTCTACGGTGCCCAAAGGGTATGACGGCGGACTCGAATCAAAGCTCAACGTCCGTTAAATTTCTGCCTTTTCTCGCTTGGTGGCCGCTGGTTAATAAAAGGTGTTTGCGCGCTGATTTAATCGCCGGATTGACCGGCGCCATCATCGTACTCCCACAAGGCGTTGCTTATGCGCTAATTGCAGGTCTGCCGCCTCAGTATGGGCTCTATACGGCCATTGTTACGCCAATCATTGCTGGCCTTTTTGGCTCCTCTCGGCATTTAGTATCGGGGCCGACAGCCGCCATTTCTATTATCGTACTTAGCGTCATTAGTGGGGTGGGGCCGCAAAGTTCCACGGAATTTATCAGCATCATGCTGACTCTCACTTTGATGGTGGGGATTATTCAATTCGCGCTTGGGTTGGCGCGAATGGGCACGTTAGTTAATTTCATATCACACACTGTGGTGGTTGGATTTACCGCCGGCGCAGCGGTTTTAATTGCAACCAGTCAGTTATCCCATCTTCTAAGCCTCACAGAAGGAGGCGGGCACAGCTTTATTGCTTCGCTTATTGCGGTGGCTAAGAACATTGGTGCAACGAACCCCTGGTCGCTCGCGATCGGACTGATTACGCTTTGCTCTGCTGTTTTGATCCGATATTGGCGGCCCAAATGGCCCAATATGCTCATGGCAATGCTTATCGGGAGCGCAGTGTGTTTATTATTCGAGAGCGCTCAGCAAAGTGTCACAATGGTAGGCGCGATGCCTCGGGGCTTGCCGCCACCGGGCGTGCCTGATCTCTCACCAGGCGTGCTTCGCGATCTTGCCCCTGGCGCACTTGCGGTTGCTGTGATTGCCCTGATTGAGGCGGTATCCATCGGTCGTGCCGTCGCGCTGCGTTCTCATCAACAAATTAACGGCAATCAAGAGTTCGTAGGCCAAGGCCTGTCTAACATTGTTGGCAGTTTTTTTTCATGCTACCCGGGGTCAGGTTCGTTTACGCGTTCGGGCGCTAATTATGATGCCGGTGCCCAGACGCCAATGGCGGCAATTTTTGCATCACTCATACTCGCGCTGGTCTTGTTGTTAATACCTGGCATAACAGGTTATCTACCAATGCCGGCAATGGCTGGCATTGTGATGCTGATTGCGTGGAATCTAATTGATTTTCACCATATTCGCCAGATTGTCCGGGCGAGCCGGGGAGAAATGGCAGTGTTGGTGGTGACTTTTGCATCAACACTTGTGTTGCAGCTTGAATTCGCTATATACGTGGGTGTTCTGGTCTCATTAATACTGCAATTGCAACGCACCTCGCGACCTCTACTGGTCGACTTAGCCCCAGTACCCGATCGGGATGAACGCCCCTTGCGTAATGCGGCCTTACGAGACCTTCCGGAATGCCCGCAGCTGAGAATACTGCGAATCGATGGTGCGCTTTTCTTTGGTGCAGTGGATCGAGTACAAACCGAGTTAAAGACAGACGTTGGTCGAAACCGCTCGCATGTGTTGATTATCGGCAATGGCATTAGTTTGATCGATGTGGCCGGTGGCGAATTGCTTGCGCAAGAGGCTCAGAGACTTCGTGCGATGGGCGGGGGGCTTTATTTATGTGGAATTAAGCCTCCCGTACTTGAAATGGTTCGTCGTGGCGGGTATTTGCAAATTATTGGTGAGGAGAATTGTTTTAGTTCGCCAAAAGAAGCGATAAAAACCATCTTCACTGAATTAGAAGATGATATTTGCCGGCGCTGCACCCAGAGAATCTTTTTGGAATGTGCCAATGCACCTGGAGCGGAGCAAAACTTCCCGGCGAGCGCAAAGGGAGTGAGTTCATGACATTGCTTGATGAATTGAGTGCACGCGCACGTGGCCTATCAGCGCGTATTGTTTTGAGTGAGGGAAGCGATGCCAGAGTGCTTCGAGCTGCAGTCATGGCTGCCGATGATGGTGTTGCTGTTCCGCTTTTGCTTGGAAATGCTGAGGAGATTTACTCAGTGGCGGAAAAGCAAGGAATTGCGCTCGCTGGGATTGAAGTCGTTGATCCGAGTGAACCGGCAGATTGTGAACGTCGGGCTGCCGCGTTATTTGCATTAAGGCAGCATAAGGGCTTGACGCTTGAAAACGCGAGCAAGCTTGCGTCCTCGCCGCTTTATGCCGCGCCGCTAATGGTGCGGGAGGCTGAGGCGGACGGCTGCGTTGGCGGGGCTGTCCATTCAACAGCGGATACGGTCCGAGCGGCGCTGCAAGTCATTGGCGTAAAGCCTGGCAACGCTTTGGTGTCGAGCTTTTTTTTGATGATTCCACCGGTTAATTCTGCCATTGACAGCCAAGCACTTATCTTTGCCGATTGCGCCCTTAATGTCAGGCCAAATGCAGAAGAGCTCGCTTACATTGCCTCTGATACAGCGGATAATGCGAACAGATTACTAAGTGAGCCACCGCGTGTTGCCATGCTGTCTTTCTCAACACTAGGTAGTGCTAAGCATCCGGATGCCACGCGGGTAGCGGATGCGACCCACGCTGTAGAGGCGATGCATCCAGATCTTGAGGTGGACGGAGAGTTACAATTCGATGCCAGTATTGTCGCTGATATTGCCGAGCGGAAAGCGCCCAAATCAACGGTTGCCGGTCGTGCGAATATTTTTATATTCCCGGGATTAGAAGCCGGAAATATTGGCTACAAAATTGCTCAACGGCTTGGCGGCTTTCTAGCAATTGGCCCCGTGCTGCAGGGCTTGGCACGCCCTGCAAATGATCTCTCGCGAGGCTGTTCAGTTGAAGATATCTACCGAATGATGGTTCTAACTGCGCTTCAAACTGAGGGGGCTAAACGCGAATATGCTAAGATTTAGCAATGACTAAGAATGTTAAAGATGCATCCGTTCGAAATGCACAGTCGATGAATAATGAATCCCGGCCGGGGGCACTGTTAAAGGCCCTCGATCTCCTCGAGCTTGCTGTTGAGCAAGATGAACCAGTCACTGCAGCTCAGCTAGCGATTAGATCCGGAATTGCTCAGCCCACGGTTCATCGTTTAATTGCAATTTTGCGGGAAAACGGTTTTCTGAGTCGTGAACTGGGCAGTAGTCGCTTAATTGAGGGTGACCGCCTCGTCAATTTGGCACTGAATGTATTGGCCTCATCCTCGCAGCGTGGTCCACGGCATGAGATTTTGGCTTCTCTGGCAGAGAAGACAGGGGAGACGGCAAACGTTGGCGTAATGAGCGCGGGGCAAGTGGTTTATGTCGATCGGGTGGAGAGCAAATGGCCTCTCGCGCTTCGATTTGAGGCGGGAAGCGAGGTTCCTGCCCATTGCACAGCAATTGGAAAGCTATTTCTTGCCTTTATGACCGCCTCAAAGCGAGGTAAGTATCTCTCCACGCTGCCTTTGATCCCGTACACCGAACGCACGCATGTAAGTCGGGAATCGTTGAAAGCGGATCTTGAGGTGATTCAAGCGAATGGCATTTCAATCGACAATGGCGAGTTCATGTCCGGTGTTGTTTGCTTGGCCGCTCCCGTGCGTGGTGCGGATGGTCGTGTGGTCGC
This sequence comes from Spiribacter sp., assembly GCA_031581365.1. GTDB lineage: Bacteria > Pseudomonadota > Gammaproteobacteria > Nitrococcales > Nitrococcaceae > Spiribacter. The sequence goes on from JAVLBI010000003.1 coordinate 171,859, forward strand.
GGGGGTGGCGATCTCTGCCCCCGAAGTTCGCTTAGATCGGGAGGGAATTCTCAAGCATGCACCGACGGTTAGAGATGCCGCGTTGAGGTTAAGCCGGACATTGCAGAGCACTCGCGAGTCGTAACCTAACACCGTTCATTTGGCTCGAGATTAAAAACGCTCAGCGCGCAGCACCTCGCAGTCAACCACGCTAACCACACCAATATGCCGCTCGACCACGGCGAAGGCGGCATCGAGCAATGGATCAACGCGCTCAGGTCGAACGATACACGAGACATTGACCATGCCACCGGCACGGCCAATTTCGCCCTCGCGCGTCCATTGCCCGGATCGCCCGGAGCCGGCAAGCACGGGTAGTACCGTGTAGCCGGTGACTTCAGCACTATGCAGTGCAGCGGTTAGCCGTTTTTCCATAACCGCCTCAATGATGATGTCAACGCGCTTTGCTTTATGCGTCTGCATAGTTCAGCCTCCAGTTAACGCAGTGGCAATGGCCAGATAAATCGGAATGCCCAGCGTTAAGTTAAACGGGAAAGTAATGCCTAATGAAAGGGTTAGATAAATTGATGGATTAGCCTCGGGTAACGCGACGCGCATGGCAGCGGGTACCGCAATATATGAGGCGGATGCGGCAAGCGTCATAAACAGCATCACCCCGCCGGTGCTCAATCCCAGCAACACGCCAGCGACTAACCCAAAGCCAGCGCCAAGTAATGGCATGATGAGACCGAAGACAAACAGCCCTGGTGTGAGCACTGAGCGAGCTTCACGCAAGCCGCGTCCGGCGATCAGGCCCATATCTAATAGGAATAGGCATAACACGCCCTGAAAGGGGCCAACAATGAATGGCGCAACCATCTGCATGCCCTCATCGCCGGTAATCCAGCCAATCGCAAATGCGCCGACAAGCAGAACAATCGAGCCATTGAGCAAAATCTCAGGTATTAAGCCGTCTTCCATGTCGGCCGATTGCTTACCCCATCGCGCCACAATCCATAGCGCCGAGAGAATGGCGGGGGCTTCCATTACTGCCGCCACGGCGACCATATACCCCTCCGGATTAAGCCCAGCCGATCTGGCCACTGAGGTGGCTGCAACGAAAGTTACAATGGAGATTGATCCGTAATGACCGGCAACTGCGGCCGCATCAATAGTGGATAGCCGTGTCATGCCGCGAAGCAGTAAGTAGGCGAGGACTGGCAGTAAAAACGAAAGCACCATACCGGCGAGTAATGACAGGACTAACGTGGTATCAACACCGTGATCGGCAACGCTAACTCCACCCTTAAAGCCAATCGCAAACAACAGATAAATGGATAGCCCTTTGGCGATGGCCTCCGGAATGGATAAATCAGAACGGGCAAACGCCGCGGTAACCCCGAGAATAAAAAATAAAATGATGGGCGAAGTCAGATTATTGGCTGCAATTGCCAGCGTGCCGTCCATTATTGCCTCGTTGTTGTGAGCCCCAGCCGCAGCATGATCGCTTGGACAGCGGCGGGTTGCAATCAGGGTAGCTTGCGGTAGAGCGTGCGCCGGCCGATGTTGAGGATTTACTCGAGTTTCAGGCGGTCGAGGAGCGGGTCAGAAAGGAGAAAGTGCAACGAGCGTCAATGCGAACAACCGGGAGATTAGTGAGTTCATTATCCAGATCGATTAGAAGCTTTTGCATAATGATCTCCTCAGAGGTCCGCGGGCTTACTGTTCGTGACGCCCAGCGAGGGTGCACGAGTTTCTCAGGCCATGGGACCTCCCCACAACCCGGAGCGGTTCAGCTGAGATTGGTTCACCTGAGTA
>JAVLBI010000004.1:0-164265 GCA_031581365.1 Spiribacter sp.
CGCAGCGCGCGGGCTCGATATTGATCAGTTACCGCATGTGGTCAACTATGACCTTCCACATGTGGCTGAAGATTATGTGCATCGAATTGGCCGTACCGGTCGCGCCGGTAATGCTGGCGAGGCAATATCATTGGTTGCCCCAGATGAGGCTAGATTGCTCAAGGGAATCGAGCGATTGCTCAAGCGTCCCCTTGAGCGCGGTGATGCTGCTGCTTAAACGCGAATAAAAAACTGGCGCGCCCGGCAGGACTTGAACCTGCAACCCTCGGCTTAGAAGGCCGATGCTCTATCCGGTTGAGCTACGGGCGCGTGATGTTCATTGTAGCGCAAACAATAAAAAGATCATTGGTAAGCGCATGGGGGATAGGCTATGAGTGCAGCGATCATTGATGGCAAAGCGATTGCTGCTGATATTCGCAATCGGCTTTCTAAGCAAGTCTCAGATCGGCTAAATACAGGCTATGCTGCACCGGGGCTCGCCGTTGTTCTCGTGGGCGATAGCGCTGCTTCCTCAGTCTATGTCCGCATGAAACGGCGTGATTGCGCGGAAGTCGGCTTTATATCCCAGGACTTTGACTTGCCGGCTAGTACCGGCCAAGCCGAATTAATTGAACTCATCGACACACTTAATGCCAACCCCGACACTCATGGCATTTTAGTCCAACTTCCACTGCCCGATCATATTGATGAACATGCGATCATCGAGCGTATCGATCCGGCCAAAGACGTCGATGGATTTCATCCGCAAAACGTCGGCCGTCTAGTGCTGCGCCTTCCTGGGCTGCGTTCCTGCACACCGCATGGCGTAATGACCCTGCTAGCAGCCACAAAAGAACCGCTCGAGGGCACCAATGCTGTGGTTTTAGGTCAATCCAATATTGTTGGGCGGCCAATGGCGCTTGAGCTTTTAAACGCTGGCTGCACCGTGACAATTTGTCATAGCCGCACGCGCGATCTGCAAGCGCAAGTGAGCCGTGCCGATATTGTTGTCGCGGCGGTGGGTCGGCCTGAGTTCATTTCAGGTGAATGGATTAAATCGGGCGCAATCGTTATTGATGTCGGAATCAATCGCTTGGCTGATGGGCGTTTAGTGGGTGATGTTGATTACGCCACGGCAGCTGAGCGGGCAGCTTGGATTACGCCTGTGCCAGGTGGTGTTGGCCCACTAACGCGAGCCACATTGCTTGAGAATACCCTACAAGCGGCAGAGGCATTGGATGCTAACTAACGCCGCTTAAGCACCTCCCGCTTTGATCACAGCGAGCGCGGCATCTAGCCGATCAACACCCATAACATCCATACCTTTAGGTCTATCTGCCACGGCCGGAGCGTTTTTTATGGGCACCAGCGCGCGTTTAAAACCGTGCCGAGCGGCCTCTGCTAATCGATCCGGGCCATTGGGGACAGGACGAATTTCACCGGCTAACCCCACTTCACCAAAAATCACCCAATCCTGCGGAATAGGTTGATCACGTAGGCTCGACATCACCGCGAGCAGTGCCGGTAAGTCGCTTGCCGTCTCGCCTACTCGTACACCCCCTACAACATTGACAAAAACATCCTCACCATGCGTGCTAACGCCTGCGTGACGTTGCAGTACAGCCAGCAGCATTCCTAAACGATGACCGTCAAGGCCGACGGCTAAGCGCCGTGGATTAGCAAGCGGGCTTTCTGCTACCAAGGCTTGGAGCTCAAGCAATAATGGCCTTGTCCCTTCACGTGTTACCAAAATCGCACTGCCAGGCACCGGTTTTTCATGTCGAGAGAGGAAAATAGCGGAAGGGTTTTTTACCTCTTTCAGACCACTATCGAGCATCGCAAAAACACCTAATTCATTAGCAGCGCCGAAGCGGTTTTTAACGGCCCGCAGCAAGCGATACCGGCTGCCTGAATCACTCTCAAAATAAAGCACCGTATCCACCATGTGCTCTAACACCCGAGGACCCGCTAATTGCCCCTCTTTTGTAACATGACCGACAAGAAACAAGACCGTACCCGTGCGCTTAGCAAACTGAACCAGCTGAGCGGCTGACTCCCGGACTTGTGCCACACCGCCAGGCGCTGAACCCAGCATATCGCTATGAATGGTTTGGATTGAGTCAATCACAAGCACTTCGGGCTTTTCTCGACTAGCAAGCTCAATGATTGCCTCGACCCGGGTTTCTGCAAGGAGTTTCAAACCATCATCATCCACCCCTAAACGCTCTGCACGCATGCCGACTTGACGTAATGACTCCTCGCCGGTCACATAGAGCGCACCGTGGCGACTGGCAAGCTTTGCAACAGCCTCTAACAATAAGGTGGATTTCCCAATGCCTGGCTCACCCCCGAGCAGCACAACCCCACCAGTGACCAAACCACCCCCTAATACCCGATCAAACTCACCAATCTCTGTTGCAAAACGAATTTCGGTATCACGCGGCACTTCCGATAAGCGTTTAACACCACTATCACCAGCATATTGAAGCCCACCACTAGCACTGCCACGCCCGCTCGCACTCAGCGGCGCCTGGACCTGCTCTTCGAGGGTATTCCACTCACCACATTCGCCACACTGGCCAGCCCATTGCGGCGAACTCACCCCACAAGCACTGCAGACATAACGTGTTTTAGCGCTGGCCTTAGCCATTCGAATAACCTCTGCGATATACCCGCTGCACTCTAGGCGTTAGCCGGCAGAAAAGCTCATAACTGATGGTCTGGCAAGCTTGAGCAATATCCCCAGCGACCGGATCAGCCCCCCAGAGTATGACGCGATCGCCTGGTTGAGCCTGCGGAACGTCGCGCAAATCAACACACAACATGTCCATCGACACTTTGCCAATCAACTGCGCACGCTGGCCATTAATACCCACCGGCGTTCCATCGGGCGCATGCCGAGGGTAACCATCACCATAACCTATCGAGACCACACCCACCGGCATAGCTTGCGGACAGATATAACGTCCGCCATAGCCCACACCATGACCTTTAGCTAAGGTTTTAACGGAAATAAGCTCTGCCTCAAGTGTCATTGCTGGCTGAAGGGCAGCATCTGGACTTGGCCATGCAAACGGCGAGCTGCCATAAAGCATAATCCCTGGTCTTACCCAATCAACATGCGATTCTGGCCACTGCAATGTTCCTGCAGAGTTCGCGACACTTGCCTGATGCGCTGAATCCAGCACTCTGCTCAATCGCTCGAGCTGCTCATCGGTTTGTGTCGATTCTGGCTCATCTGCATTCGCTAAATGCGTCATCCAGCGCACACTAGCAACGCCCTCGAGTCGTTGTAATTGCTCGGCAGCTGCCAGTGCATCATTGGGTAGAAACCCAAGCCGGCCCATCCCAGTATCCACCTTGAGCCAACAATCAATCGGGCTTTTGATCGGCGCCTGCGCCAACGCCTCGATTTGCCAAGGTTGGTGAATAACTGCATCAAGATGATGCCGAGAGAAAGTCATGATCTCTTCAGCCGCGAAGAAGCCTTCAAGCAAAACAATACGGCCATTAAGGCCTGCCATGCGCAGTGGCAATGCCTCTTCTAGACAACTAACGGCAAATGCATCGACATCGGGAGCAAGTTCATGCGCAACAGGGAGCAGTCCGTGACCATAGGCGTTAGCCTTAAGCACTGCCATAACATGGGAGGTTGGAGCAGTGGAACGCACCACTGATAGATTATGCCGCAGCGCGTCGAGGTGGATCGTCGCCTGTGCCAAACGACTCACTGCCAGCCTCCGCCTCCGTAGCCGGCATCTTGAATAAAGTTCTCAAAACGTGTGTATTGGCCCAAAAACGTCAGGCGTAACGTGCCAACCGGCCCATTACGTTGTTTGCCAATAATAATCTCAGCGGTGCCCGCATCTGGGCTGTCTTCGTTATAAACCTCATCGCGATAGATAAACACAATGACATCAGCATCCTGCTCGATTGCACCAGAGTTATGACTCACGATGCCATCGGCTAGCCAACAAGCAGGCCCAGGCACGGTGAGATCATAAACCGGCACTTCACCCGCTGGCTCTATGCTAATAACTTGGTCTGTAAAGACCTGATCCTCAGCAACCATCAAATGATCACCGACTGAAATTTCCTCTGCGATTTGCCATCCCTTTTGGGTCTTTAACCGATGCGCCTGCGTGCACCGAATTGAGCGTCCACTCGCTAAAGTAATCTTATGCACGGATCGCTTACCAACCTCCCAGACTAAATCCGCCCGCGCCTGAATAAGCTTATCGTTGGCATCTAGACTCAAGACATCAGGGGTTTGCCCGACTAGCGCTGCAATCGATTGCTGGCTGCCATCGGCTAACATCACTGGCGTATCTGCGCTGACGCACTCGCGTAGATCGGACATGATAGGGCGCTTATTAGGGCGTTGCTCAAGACTTCGGTTTAGCTGCGAGAGCACCATGACGGGCACCCCTAGCTCTTTGGCCATGCCCTTTAATGCGCGTGAGATTTCTGAGATTTCTGCGGCGCGATTTTCTTTAAACCCCGGTAGCTGCATCAGCTGCAAATAATCCACTAATACCAAACCTAATCCATGCTCACGTTTTAAACGCCGGCACCGCGCGCGCATCTCTGTTGGCGTTAGCCCCGGCGTGTCATCAATAAACAACTTAGCCTGCGAGAGTAGGTTCATGGTGCTCGTTAACCGCGGCCAGTCGTCATCGGTCAATCGGCCTGAGCGGATCTTTTGTAACTCAACGCGGCCCAAGGAGGCGAGCATGCGCATGGCGAGCGCATCCGCCGGCATTTCCATGCTAAACACCGCCGTTGGCGGGCCTTGCTGGAGCGCCGCGGATTCCGCAATATTCATAGCAAGTGTGGTTTTACCCATCGAAGGCCGGCCGGCAACGATCACGAGGTCACCGTTTTGCAACCCCGATGTCATGCGATCGAGATCACTAAAGCCGGTGGCTAACCCAGTGATATCACTATCTTGGTGGAAGAGCGTATCAATCCGATCAACGACATCCGGTAAAATATCCCGCACGCCAACAAATCCACGTCGATTACGCCCGGACTGCTCAGCAATCTCAAAGATCCGCCGCTCCGCATGGTCAAGCAAATCCGATGAACTCTGACCTTCAGGGTTAAATCCCGTGTTCGCAACCGAGGTACCCGCCTCGATGAGCTGACGTAAAACCGATTGCTCTCGAACAATATCGGCATAGGCGCGGATATTGGCAGCGCTAGGGGTGTCTCTGGCCAAAAGACCAAGGTAGGCAAGGCCGCCGGCGTCATCTAAGTCGTCATTGGTTTTTAGCCACTCGGATAACGTCACCGCATCCATAGGACGACCGGACTCGGCTAACGATTCAATGGCGCGAAAGATCAAGCGATGATCGCGACGATAGAAGTCATCTTCAACCACCCGATCAGCCACTTGCTCCCAGGCAGTATTCTCCAGCATCAAACCACCCAAGACCGCCTGTTCCGCCTCAAGCGAATGCGGCGGCACCTTGAGTGCCTGAGTTTGCGCATTTGCGCTTTTGCTCTCAGCCATGCCGGAGTGAGACAGACGGCCAGTGGCCGACCGGCTCAGGCCTCGCCAGTGACGTTAATGTTCACCGTCGCGTTAACATCGGCATGCAAGTGAACCTGAATCGCAAACTCACCAATGGCCCGAATAGGTCCATCAGGCATCCGCACCTCGTGACGTGCCGCCTCTGTGCCGGCAGCGCTTAGCGCATCCGCAATGTCCTGCGGTCCGACTGAACCAAAAAGCTTACCTTCCTCACCCGCGTTCGCTGTAATCGTAACCACTGAGCCTTCGAGCTTTTCTGCACGGGCTTTTGCAGCGGCCAGCTCATCGGCTGCCTTTTTCTCAAGCTCCGCACGCTGTGCTTCAAAGTAAGCAATGTTATCGGCCGTTGCCGGCTTGGCTTTGCCTTGTGGAATAAGGTAGTTGCGACCGTAACCGGCACGCACTTTCACCGTATCGCCCAGGCCACCAAGATTGGCAACTTTCTCAAGAAGAATGACGTCCATTAGATATTCCCCGACTATTAAGTCTGTTCTAGCTTATGCTGCGGGCGCTAGACGCGCACGCAAATCAATAAATGGATCAGTAAGACCCAGTAATGCAACCGGTCTCAACATGAGTGGCAGAATCAGGTAAAACCCAACAAGCCACCCCACATGCCAGCCGCGAAGCGCAACCAATGCATGCGTTACTGCCAGTGCCTGCAGGATAAATACCGACCCGAGCACAACGCCCAAATCAGTGAGTAATCCGGGGGCACTGAATACACCAGCGCCTACCGCAGCCAATCCTAGGCCTGCGAACCAACGATTAAAACGTAGCGTATGAAATTCACCCTGAAAGCCACCCGGGTTGTAGAGAATGGCTTGCCACCAACGCCCTAAAAATAGACATAAAACCGCTATCCCAAGCATATTTGCTATCCATAGCCCTGTCAGACGCGGTGCAAGCTGAGCAGCCGCTTGCTGCCACTGCGGCCCCGGTTCGCCACCACTGAGCACTTGCGCCAAGGCGTTCAGGGTATTTTGCCAAAACGCCGCAGGATCACCATGCAGGCCATAAAAACTCAGAACCGCACCCACTGCAATGAGTGAACCGATTTGCAAAGTAACCGCCAGCGAGAGGCTTTTGCGCAAAATCGCCGCCAGACCAATCACCGGCAACCAGATTAGCGCGATCGGTTGAACCACAGCCATCGGCGTACCCAGCCCCCAATGAATAGGAAGCAAAACCGCAGTCGCTGCAGCTAACACCAACAAACCCTCAGCCACGCCACGGCGCAGCGTAATGAGCGCGAGGACCCCGCCACTGATCCAAAACAGTAGCGGCAGCAGCGCACCCAACGCCACCACACCAACCGCGGCAAAGCGGGTTCGCATGATAAACGCCAAAAAGCTGCTCATACCGACTGCAAAGAATGGCCCTAACCGCTAGCGGTTAGTGACTATCCGTATACGGAAGCAACGCCAAATATCGTGCCCGCTTAACAGCAGTGGCAAGCTGGCGCTGATACTTCGCTCGCGTGCCGGTAATGCGGCTTGGCACGATCTTACCGGTTTCGGTGATGTACTGACGAAGCGTGTTGAGATCTTTGTGATCAATCTCTTTTACCCCCTCGGCAGTAAAACGGCAGTATTTACGGCGACGAAAAAAACGAGCCATGTTTATGTTCCTCTATTCAATGTGGGTCAGCGGCTCAATACGGCTGACACTAATAATAATGGGGTCGGCATCGGCATTGCGTTGACGCGAACGCAGCAGAACACCACTGATATTCAGTTGCGTACTAGGTTGGATATCCGCCAATAACTCCGCGATTGGCGAACCGGTCGCCCTTAACCCGACTCGAAAACGAATCCAACGCTCGCGACCTGCTTCGACTTGGCGTGATTCATGTTCGAGTAAAGCGCGAGTAATGGGAATACCCGCTGGTGAGTGGCGCATTGTAGGCGCATCCACCAGCCATCCGGATAACTCAACCCGATTGCTCACTTATCCGCTTGACCGCTGGCCTCCTCCTCCGGATCGTAGAGCGCGTGCTCAGGCTCATCGGCATCATCAAATTCATCAGCGTCTGCCAAATCACCATGCTCATCGTCATATCGAGCGGGGCGTTCACGCTCACGTTCACGCTCCTCATCCTGGCTCTTTGCCAACGGCGAGGCCTCAGTTACTGCCTGCTTACGCGCAAGCACCATGTTACGAATAACGGCGTCGTTAAATCGGAACATTGACTCAAGCTCTTCAATATCACCGGGTTCACATTCGACGTTCATTAAAACGTAGTGCGCTTTGATGAGCTTATTAATTGGGTAGGCGAGCTGGCGACGTCCCCAGTCCTCTAGGCGATGAATACTGCCGCCATTCCCTTCGATAAGACCGCGATAGCGCTCAATCATCGCCGGGACTTGATCACTCTGGTCCGGGTGGACCATAAAAACAATTTCGTAATGCCGCATTGTGGCTCCTTACGGGTTATCCGGAATAAAACCGGGTCAGCCACCCAATCTTTTTGGGCAGCAAGGAGTAGCTAGACTGTGTTTAGCTAGCCGGCAAGTATAGTCAACCTAGCGGTTGGTTTAAAGCATTTAGCTGACGGCGCGCTTCAAACAACACGACACCGGTCGCTACCGAGACATTTAAACTCTCTACATGGCCGGACATTGGTATCGCAATTAGCTGATCACAATGCTCACGCGTTAATCGTCGCAGTCCCTTGCCTTCGGCGCCAAGCACTAACGCAAGAGGCGTAGTTAGCACGGTTTGATAAATGGGTTCAGCAGCTTGATCAGCGGCACCAAACAGCCAAATCCCGCGATCTCGTAAGCTGCGTAGACAACGCGCCAAATTCGTCACTTGAAAAAACGCGACCGTCTCTGCCGCGCCTGCCGATACCCGATGCACCGCAGATGTTAACCCTGCTGATCGATCACGCGGCACAATCACTGCATCAACACCCGCAGCGTCGGCCGTGCGCAGGCAAGCACCTAAATTATGCGGATCCTGAACCTGATCTAGAATTAACAAAAAGGGCGCTCGGTCGAGCCGATCAAGATAGGCCTCAAGATCATCATCACCTTGAGGTGACTGTCCCTTATAAGCCAGCACTACCCCTTGATGCGCAACATCCGGTAGCATTCGCTCAAGCGCGCGGGCGTCGCTTTCATGCACCGGGCAATCAAGCTCAGCTAAGGTTTGCCTAAGGCGCTGCAAGCGTCCATCACGCCGTCGTCGATCCAACCAGACTTCAATCGCTCGAGTGGGGTCGTAGCGCAAGGCCGAGTGGACGGCCTGTAATCCTGCAATAAGGGTGCGCTGACTCATCCGCGACGACGGCGGTTTTTAGATGGACCTTTACGCTGATTACCTCGTCGTGATTGAGGCTTCGGTATTTCCGACTGCGGCAAGGGTTTACCATCCGGACCAAGAGGATGCGCTACCGGGCTGAAATCAAGCTTGCCGTCATCGACATTCACTTGTGCAAGCTGGATACGGATGCGATCTGTTAAGCAGTACGTTTTCCCCGTGCGCTCGCCGACAAGACGGTGACCAATCGGATCGAAATGGAAAAAGTCTTGCTCAAGATTGGTAATGTGAATGAGCCCATCCACAAAGACCTCATCAAGCTCAACAAATAAGCCAAATGAGGTTACACCACTAATCACACCATTGAATTCGCGGCCGACACGATCAGCCATAAACCGGCATTTCAGCGTCATAATGGCATCACGGGCAGCCTCCTCAGCACGTCGGTCAGTCATTGAGCAATGCTCACCGAGCGTCACTAATTGATTTTCGGTGTAGCTAAATTCAGCAATAGGCTGCTTAGAGAGCACATGTTTGATGGCCCGATGCACAATTAGGTCCGGGTAACGACGAATCGGTGAGGTGAAATGCGCGTAAGCATCTAATGCAAGACCAAAGTGACCTGCATTATCCGGACGATACTCCGCGGCCATCATTGAGCGCAGCATGATCATCTCAATGAGATGGCGATCACTACGCTCGGTAATTTGGCTCATTAACGTCGAGTAATCTTTTGGCGATGGCTCATCACCGCCGCCAAGGCTAAGTCCAATGGATGCTAAGAACTCGCGCAAATTTTTCAGCCGCTCCAACGCTGGCTGTTCATGGACCCGATAGAGTGCGGGAATACGATGCTCGCGCAAAAATTGCGCTGTCGCCACATTGGCTTTAACCATGCACTCTTCAATGAGGCGATGCGCATTATTACGCTCTGCCGGATGGATGTCAGCGACTTGCCCCTCTGCATCAAACTCAAGCACTGACTCACTGGTATTAAAATCAATAGCGCCGCGCTTGATCCGATCACGACGGAGTGCTTCAAACACCTCATAGAGATGATCAATCTGTGGCAACACCGCTTCATAGTCCCGTCGTAACGAGGGATCACGATTGTTTTGAATCGCATCGACTTCCTCATAGGTTAGCCGCGCAGCGGAGTTCATGATGCCATTAAAAAAGTTCGACCCCTTAAGCTCGCCGTTGCTATCGATTTGCATCTCACAAACCATACAGAGCCGATCGACTTTTGGATTGAGTGAACATAAACCATTCGATAACACCTCGGGCAACATCGGAACGACAGCCCGCGGGAAATATACTGAGTTACCCCGCTCTGCCGCTTCCGCATCCAACGCTGAGCCCGGTGTGACATAAGCGGCGACATCGGCAATGGCTACAATTAACTTCCAGCCTGTCTTTGTTGGCTCGCAGTACACAGCGTCATCAAAATCTCTCGCATCCGCACCATCAATAGTAATTAACGCCACCTCCCGCAAATCATGCCGATTGGCCTTGGCCGCCTCTGGGACCTGGTCGCTGAATGGAGCGCTTTCTTTGAGCACCGCATCAGGCCACTCCACCGGAATCCCATGGGTGCGTGCTGCCACCGCCACTTCATCGCCACGGGCTATTTCAGTACCAAAGACTTCGGTGATCTTGCCAATGGGCTGGCGCCGTTGAGACGGTTGATTAAGTACCTCAGCGTTCACCAATTCACCATGCTTAGCGCCATTACGATCGCCGGCTGGGATGATTAAATCTTGATGCAAACGCTTGTTGTTGGGCACGACAAAACCAATGCCACTTTCTTCATAATATCGACCGGCAATTTCGTGGTTCGCATGCTCAATAATTTCAATAAGCTCACCACTAGGACGACCTGCTTGATCATCACCCGTTAATCTCACCACCACGCGATCACCGTTGAGCAAACGATGCATTTCTTTTTGCGCTAGGAAGACATCAGGGCCGGGGCGATCCGGATGAACAACGCCCGAGCCATCTGCTGATGAGCGAATTCGCCCCCGCACGAGGGTTTCATTATCAACCACCACATACCCATTACGCCGATTGCGCACGACCTGGCCATCACGCTCCATGGCTTTTAGCCGCCGACGTAAACCCTCCAAGGCATCTTCATCATTAAGGCCAAACAGCTCGATGAGATCTTTACGCGATAAAGGCCGGGCTTGCGCTTGGAGTTGCTCGGTAATGTATTCACGGCTCGGCACTGGCGCGCCATATTTTTCACGCTCACGAGCAAGGTAGGGATCCTGTCCGGGATCAGCGGTTTCATCAACTTTGTTTACCATAGTGAGCAGGATACGGCATGCGTCACGCGGTGCCTAGAAAGGCGTAATGGCGGATGGTGTTCGTTTGACAGCCTATAGACCGGGCAGTATTCTCAACGCCGCTGTGGGCCTGTTCTAGCCCTTCGGTAAAGCCCAGGTGGCGGAATTGGTAGACGCGCTAGCTTCAGGTGCTAGTGGGGGAAACCCCGTGGAGGTTCAAGTCCTCTCCTGGGCACCAGGTTTAAATGCCATTGAGCAGCGCTTTGATGGAGTAAACGACTATCCTCGTTCCGGGACGCTTTGGTGCGAGGGGAGAATGTCGGCAAGCTTTAGGCGTTGGATTTTACCCGAGGGCCCTTTTGGCAACTCAAGCATAAAATGGATTTGATCGGGCGATTTAAATCCGCCAAGTCGATCACGGCATATCTGAATAAGCTCATCGGACTCGAGCGTCGAGCCCTCACGAACCCGAACAGCGGCCTCCACTGTCTCGCCATAGCGCGTGCAACATCTTGCGAAAGCGGCGGCCTCGACCACATCGGGATGCGTGTAGAGCGCTTCGTCTACCTCACGCGGTGCGATGTTTTCGCCACCTTTAATGATTAATTCTTTCAGACGTCCCGTTACAAAGACGTAGCCATCACCATCCATCCGGCCCAAATCACCTGTCCGTAGCCAATCACCACGGAAGGTATTTTCGGTTGCTTCAGGGTTTTTTAGATATTCCAGCATCACATTGGGCCCCCGCACCACAATCTCCGCCTCACTACCCGTCGCTACTGCTTGGCCCTCATCATTCTGAATTTGAACTTCGCAGCCATACGCAATACCTGGTGATCCGATCTTGCGCGTGGCAGGAGGCAGGGGGTTTGAGAGAATTTGTGCCGCTGTCTCGGTCAGTCCCATCGTCTCTATAATGGGAACATCAAAGCGCGACTCAAAAGCCGATTGTGTCTCTACTGCAAGCGCTGATGAAGCTGAGCGCCCAAACCGCAAGCGCTCACGACATGCTGTATCTGGCTCTGCCTCGCCGTGCAGCAGATGTGAAATGATCGTCGGTACCCCGGAAAACCAAGTGACTTTTGCCCTCTCCGCCTGCGCCCAAAACTGCGAAGCGGAGAATCGCTCCACCATTGCCAGTGAGCCACCAGAGACAAGACTGCCCATTAGCGTTACGCAAAGCCCATTAATATGGTAGATCGGCAAGATACAAAAGCCTCGATCCTGCGGCGCTAAACGATGCGCGATAACGGTAGTCCAGCCACCCGCCAGAAGGCTCGCGTGACTATGCACCACGCCTTTAGGCCGGCCAGTGGTGCCCGATGTATACATTAAAAGTGCATGATCCTCGGCGCTGACTTCATGCAGTTCGGAATGGCCTGTTGCTTCAAGCGACAGTGCCTCAATGCGCTTGTTTTCCACAGCCATAAACACATCAGCAACATCCGGGTGAACATAGGCATAGCGCGCCTCAGAATGCTCAAGGGCGTAGGCAATGGCATCGCGTCCGGCAGCAAGGTTGATCATTACCGCGCGAAACCCTCCGTAAACCACTCCATAAAAGGCGCATACGGTCTCACGACTATTAGGACCAATTACAGCGACACTCTCACCCGGAGCCACATCTCTTGAGGTCAAAGTCTGCGCAAAATGAATAGCCGTATCGCGTAATTCGCTCCAAGTTATTTCAGCCCCACTTTCCGGAAAGACCACCGCCATGCCGCCGGCATCAGCACGTAGATCCAGCCAATCACGAACGGTGCCCTTAGGCGGAATTTCTTCGGTAACTTTCATTTTCCGACTTCATCCCAATAATCAGAGAAAATAGTTTCAAGGCTCGGCTCACGTGAGGGGATTTCGCGCACTATCTTTGTGGACTGTAGAAAATGCCGCCAATGTAAATTCTCGTGCGTTACGTTCCCGCCCCAAGACCCGCAACCCATTGATAGGGAAAATGGCATGCCGTTGGTAAATGAGCCGCCCGTTGCAAAGGTATGCGCCTGATTGACAATGACCCGACTCGTTGGGATCGTTTGAGCGAGAATCATCGCGCGTGCATCATCACTACTGTGCAGGCCAACAGAGTGCCCCGCGCCCTGATGACGTTGAATGGCAAGCGTGGTTTGAACCGCTGCATCGAAATTTGCAGCACGATATAAGGCCAAAACTCGGCTTAACTTCTCTCCACTCAACGGATAGTCGGGTCCAATGCCGTTGGTTCTCACGGCAACATACTCCGTTCCTTCCGCTACCAACTCACTTAGCCCAAGTGCTGCAATCATTTTATCCGCGTCTTGCGCAATGACCTCTCGATTCAGGTGTCCATCAGGCCAAAGTGCAGAGACAACGGCAGTTTCATCGTCAATAACAGCACCACCTGTCTTGGCCATTGCTGCGACAAAGGCGTCATAAACGGCATCGATAACGACCACGGCATTCTCTGATGAGCAAGATGTCGCATTATCAAAACATTTTGATGCCCGAATCTTCTCGGCAGCCGCTAGAAGATCAGCAGTTTCATCAACAATGACAGTTGCATTGCCCGCACCTACCGCGACCGCTGGGGTGCCTGCTGTTTGTGCGCGATGCACGTTATTTTGGCTGCCAGTGCAGATAATTTTATCGCAACCCTGCATCAATGCATGGGTCTTCTCCTTTGAGCCAGGAGGCGGAATCATCTGCACCAAATCAGGATCTTCACCGCTTTTCGCAAACTCGGCATGAATGTAGCCAAGCAAGGCTTCGCAACTGGCTACGCCCTTGGGCGATGGAGCCACAATAATTGAGTTCCCACATTTTATGGCATTGATAATATTATTTGCCGGTGTTGCAGCGGGGTTGGTCGAAGGCACAATGGCGCCCACGACGCCCATTGGCCTAGCAATCTCCGTAATGCCAGTGGATTGATCGTCTGAGATCACGCCGTAAGTCACCGCGTGTTCGATATCTCGCATTACCCCCAGCGTCTTACGATGATTTTTGGTGACTTTGTCATCCACATTGCCAAGGCCCGTCGTTTGAACGGCTAGTTCAGCGAGAGCAAGGTTACGGCTCGGCTCCATAATGGCCCAAGCGACCGCCTTGGCCGCCCGGTTGTAACGTGCCTGACTTCCCTGTGCTTCGTAGCGGGCCTGCGCGGCACGGGAGCGGCTGATAATATTGTCTAGCTCAGTAAGTGGATCAACTGCGCTCATTACTTGCTCTCTGAATTAATAAGCGTGGGGCGCACGCGAGACGCACGCCCCACAAGGTTGGCGTTATAAGTCGGCGAGAAGCTCCTCGAGGGTTTCCTCGCGTGCCTCCCACATTTCAATGACTTCATCACGAGTCATGATATGCATTGGACTGCCGCCTGCTTGCATTTTCCCTTGAACACGGGAATTACGGAACATCTCAGGCACAACATCCGCGAGCTTATCGATAATAGGCTGTGGCGTACCCTTAGGCACCATGACACCCCGGAAATTGACCGAGGCATTATCAATGTCAAAACCCTGTTCCGCCATGGTTGGCACATCAGGCAGGAAGTCGTTGCGTTCTACATCAAAGACTCCCAGGATTTTAACGTCGCCAGCTTCACGTGCACGAAAGGCGTCCGATAAATTGTTAACGCCGCCGAGCACCTCACCGGAGATCACTGCCTTCATTGCGCCAGCGCCACCCTGACTATTGGGAATGTAAGCTAATTCCACGCCGGCCTCTTTTTCAAGCTGAAGCGCAGCGATGTGATGGCCTACAAATAGGCCTGCGCCGGAGAAAGTCAAACCACCGGGATTCTCCCGTGCATAGCTAACCACCTCTTCCATCGAATCAAACTCACTGTCAGCGGCCACGACAAATACCGCGGGATCCGCACCCCAGTTGGCGATTGGCTCGAAGCTATCAGCAGAGTAACTCACACCACCTTCAATCGACTGAGCGATGAAATGTGGAACGTTATAAGCCGCTAGGGAATACCCATCGGCATCCGCTTGAGTGGCAAACTGATTCCAGCCCACGCGCCCACCAGCACCGGGGCGATTGATAATCGCAATCGGCACACCGAGCGCATCTTCATTTGCCGCTGTCATCGTGACAATTCGGGCCTGAAAGTCAGTCGCTCCTCCGGCTCCATAGCTAACGGTCAACATCAATGGCCGTTCAGGATAGTTGCCATGATCATCGGCCAGCACTGGCCCACTCAGCAACATGAGCGTCATGGATGCTGCAACAATTAAATTTCTCATCTCCTCTCCTCCTATTTATTGTTCTGCCGCTATTACGGTCAGAATAGAATCTCCCGCGGTGTAAATACATTAAGTAACATCGCAAAGAGACCGTACATCACCGCGACAAATACAACGGTGATTAGACTGCGCTTGATCCATGTTCGAGCCTTAAAACCGGGCGCGGGATCATAAAACGCAAGAATGCTAAAGACTGCTAAGGCTGTGGCGGTATAAAAACCAAGTGCCTTAGCGGCCCAAAAGATATAAATAAATGCAATAAGAATACCAGGCAAGAGATTAATCAGCGTGGCTCGGTCTAGACCTTCAATCGCCTTCGCCTTTCCAATAAGCGCCTTCCCAAGTGTCCAGATCGCCAAAATTGCGAAACACGTCGATATGATTCGTGGAAAGAGAAACGCTTGGGCCGGCTGTGCTGTATAACTAATATACGCCACCCCAAGGCCAACAGCCGCCAATAAGCCGCTGGCTAGAATTTGCTGAGGTTGCCATGTCGACATCCTTACCCCCTTCCCTCTTTGGCAATGACTTCATCTTTTGTCGTATGCCGACGGTGGCGCAGCTCCATCCAAACCGAATAGAGGATTGATGCAAGAATGATGGCAATGAGCGTCAAGTTAAGTGGGCCACTCATAAAAAAGACCCACAAGTTAGACGTCGCACTCGCGATCATCGCGCCTTCAACAAAGTTGGCCTCCGCGATTGGCCCAAGAATCAAACCCAGCACCAGTGGCGCAGCAGAAAAGCCAAAACGCTCGAGGAAATACATTCCGATACCGAGCGTGGCCATCACGTAGACATCGCCCATAGAGTGCTGCACCGAATAGCTCCCAAATACCGCCAGTCCAAGCACAATGGCCGCCATCACTGCATTTGGAACTCGTGCCACGCGTGCCGCAAAACCCGCTACATAGAGCCCAAAAATGCACATCAGAAACTGCCCGATTAGCATTGAGTTGATGAACGTCCAAGCAACATCGGGATGGTTATCGAATAAATCGCTGCCCGGGAAAATTCCATGAATAAGGAGGCCACCGAGCAAAACGGCTGCAGTTGGTGAACCGGGAATCGAAAGGGTCAATAACGGCACAAGACTGGGCCCAACCATGGCATTATTAGCGCTCTCGGCAGCAATTACCCCCTCGCTGTGCCCGGTCCCAAATTTTTCGCTTTCAGAACTGAGTTTTCTCGATTGGTCATAGGCAACCAGTCCAGCAATCTGGCCACCAACGCCGGGGATAATGCCAATGAACGAGCCAATTAACGTGCCGATCGATAGAGCGCGCCAACGTCTTACAACCTCACCAATGGCCTTGGTAATAGGATGTGGCTCGACACTAAGAATTTCCGCGGTAGCCGCCTTGCGACCATTCGCAAACATCGTAACCACTTGCGGAATAGCAAAAAGCCCAATCAGCGCTGGAATGATATTGATTCCGCCCGACACGGCATCATGGAAAATAAAACGCTGAGCCCCCATCACATCATCAAAGCCGATGGTAGACATCCATAGACCGATACAGCCCGATAGCAATCCTTTAACAACTGAGGAGGAATCAAGCGATGCAATGACCGTCACCCCGAGAATTGCCAACCAGAACAAATGAGAGGCTCCGAACGCGAGTGCCCATTCCGAGAGAATGGGTGTGAACGCGATTAACAAACCGACCCCAAAAACACCGCCGACAAGCGATGATATGAACGCAAGTTGTAGCGCCCTCGCGCCCTTGCCGTCTCGGGCCATAGCGTGCCCATCTAACATAGTGGCGATATTGGCAGGCGCACCGGGAATCTTAAGAAGTATGGCGCTCACCGCGCCACCGGCAACAGTCGAGGTGTAGACCGCTCCAAGAAGGATAAGCCCCTGGGTTGCCTCCATCTGAAAGGTAAAGGGGATGAGTAACGCTACTGCCATGGTCGGTGACAGCCCTGGCGTCGCCCCAAGAATTAAGCCACCAAGCGAACCCACCAACAACAGCGCGAAGTTCGCAGGCGTAAACACATGCCCCATGTATCCAATGAATTCCACTTGGATAACCTCTCACTCCTCATATTAACTTCCGAGTGTACGGAATGCGGCTCCCAGTGCAAACATTTCATTACCTGGTTTGAGCATCCCTCTCACTTGCTAATAAAGCGTTTTCTAAAATCGGGTAGTAAAAACGCTGGGAGCGCTGCTGCTCAGGCCCAAATACAGGCTCATCGCTGTATAACGAACGCCCTTAAGAGAAGTCATTGACTTAAAGCGGATTAACAAGCGCCGAAAGGATGCCGACGGATTATGGTGTCTTTCCGATCAGCGCCCGTTGAGACAATGTCCACAGGGACACCACATAAAGCCTCAATACGCTCGAGGTAATCACGCGCCGCCGGCGGTAAATCATCAAAGTTCTGAATGCCTAATGTCGAACACTGCCAACCCGGCATCTCGACATACTCGGGTTCACATTCAGCTAACGCCTCAGCTCCGCAAGGCAGAACATCACTCAACTGCGTGCCACAGCGATAGCCGGTACAGATACGGAGTGTGTCGAGCTCATCCAACACATCCAGCTTTGTAATACAAAGACCCGATAGGCTGCTGATTTGCACAGCGCGCCGCATGGCCACTGCATCAAACCAACCACAGCGTCGAGGCCGCCCCGTCGTTGACCCAAACTCATGACCGCGACGCGCGAGATGCTCACCTAAGTCATCAAACAGTTCAGTCGGAAATGGACCCGCTCCCACTCGTGTGGTGTAGGCCTTGGTGATCCCCAGAACATAATCTAAATCAAGTGGCCCCACGCCCGTCCCCGTGGCTGCAGCCCCTGCCGTCGTATTTGAGGAGGTAACAAACGGATAAGTGCCCTGATCAATATCAAGCAAAGTCCCTTGTGCACCCTCAAACAATAAATGGTTTCCGGCCTGGCGATGGGTATGCAACAAATGACTCACATCCGCGACCATTGGCTCAAGCTCAGTTGCTATGGCAAGGCATTGCTCTTGGATTAATTGGAAATCAACTGCCGACTCGCCGTAGTATTGTTTGAGAACAAAATTATGGTAATCAAGAAGTTCTCCGAGCTTTGCCGCTAAGCGCTCACGGTGGAATAGATCCCCCACTCGTAAGCCGCGACGCGCGACTTTATCCTCATAAGCCGGACCAATCCCCCGGCCCGTCGTACCAATTGCCGCTCTGCCCCGCGCACGCTCACGGGCCCGGTCAAGCGCGATATGCGAAGGCAAAATCACCGGACACGCTGGACTAATCCTTAGACGCGCTCTAGCAGGCACACCAGACGCTTCCAGTGTCGCCAACTCCTCCACGAGCGCTTCCGGGGAGATCACCACTCCGTTACCAATTAAACATAAAACATCATCACGTAGAATCCCTGAGGGAATGAGATGCAAGACGGTTTTAACACCATCAATCACCAAGGTATGACCGGCGTTATGCCCGCCTTGAAAGCGAACAACGGCGCTCACCCGATCGGTGAGCAAATCAACGATTTTCCCCTTGCCCTCATCGCCCCATTGCGAGCCGATGACTACGACACTTCTGGCCATTACCGTCCCCGTTATATTAAAGCGGCATTACCCGCCATTGCCCGTTTTCATCAGACTGCAGTTGGCGGTCCGCTCCTAGCTCAGCTGCAGCGTCAACACCCGCATGTCCTGGCAATAACCAGATTACTGCCTCTCCGGCAGCCCGCAGCGCATTAACCTCAGCCAGTAACCGCTCATCACTTGACCAGGGTGCAACGATAGCGGCAGCTTGCTGTCCCATCGGCTGACGACCTGATAGTGCCGTGGCGCGCTGCAATGCCTTTAAATCCGTACTAAATCCGGTGGCGGGGCGAGCACGCCCAAAGACCGCTCCAATATCGTCATAGCGCCCACCTCGAGCCAGTTCTTGAGAAAGCCCCGGCGTATAAGCGGCAAAAACAACCCCCGTGTGATAGTGATAACCGCGCAATTCGCCAAGATCGACATGAAATACTTGATCGGGCTGGGCGGTTTGCAACGCCTTAGCGATATCATTGAGCGCAGCTAATGCTGAGTGCACCGGTGCTGTGGCTTGGGAGAAAATCTTTTGGGCCTCATTGAGAACCTCAATCCCACCATTTAACGATGCTAACGCCGCTAATTGTGTTCGATGCGGCTCAGCAACCTGATGCTGATCGAGCAGATCAGCAATATCGGCAGTTGCCTTACGCTGCAGGGCATCCCAGAGTTCAGCCTCTGCCTGGTCGGTTAAATTGGCAGCTTGAGCAAGGCCTCGGAAAATACCGACATGACCTAAATCCAAATGCAATTCTGACAAGCCGGCCGCTTGCAGTACATGGATCATCAGGCCAATGATTTCGACATCACTCTCAATGCCGCTATGACCATAAAGCTCCGCGCCCATTTGCAATGGATTACGACTTCCCTCCGGCGCTTCAGGACGAGTCCGCAGCACAGTACCTGCGTAGCAAAGCCGCACTGGCCCCTCTCGACGCAGCTGATGAGCATCAATGCGTGCTGCCTGCGGAGTTATATCAGCCCGCACACCCATCATCCGGCCACTGAGCTGGTCAGTTAGTTTAAAAGTGTGGAGATCTAAATCATGAGCCACGCCTGATAGCAGCGACTCCAAATACTCAACTGTTGGCGGCATAATAAGGGCATAGCCCCAGCACTCACACGTATCAATGGTGCGACGACGCAATTGCTCCAATGCGGCGGCAGCGGGTGGCAATAGCTCTTCAACAGCCTCTGGCAACAACCAAGGGTTGTGTTTCCCCGCCAATTTGTCGCTCATCACCCTTCCCCCAACACGCTAACGCCTAGCGCACCCAATACAGCAATATCAATCCCACCAGCATCGTAAGAAACCCCGTTATACGAAGCTGCTTATCATTATTTTGCACAATACTAAACAATGCTTTGCGTAACGTCCTTGGACTTAAGAACGGTAGTATGCCCTCAAGAATTAATATTAGCGCAATCGCGGTTAGCAAATCTTGAATCATAAGCCCCGCAAAGACCGGCGTTGCCGGGCACTTGTTGCCACATGCTCAAGTGCCCAGCCCGGCATAATTTACTGCTGCAAAGAGCGAGTCTGATCAAAGTAACGGAAGAATTCTGAGTCGGGCGAAAGCACCAACAAATCATCCTTGTCCGAGAAAGTACTCTCGTACGCGCCTAAGCTGCGATAGAAGCGATAAAACTCTCGATCTGCGTTGTAGGCGTTCGCATAAATGGCTGTGGCATCGGCGTCTGCTTCACCACGAAGCTCCTCTGCATCACGCCGTGCTGCCGCCAAAATTTCTTCACGTCGGCGATCAGCTGCTGAGCGAATACGCTCGGCCTGCTCTTGACCTTCGGCCCTGAATTCACGTGCGACTCGCTCACGCGCGGCAACCATTCGGTTAAATACCGACTCACTCACGCCCTCCGGCAGATCAACTCGCTGAATACGAACATCTAAGACCGATATCCCAAGGGAATCACCGGCAATGCCAGCCTGTTCGGTTAAAATATCCATGATGTCTGCGCGATCCCCAGAGATGACATCTTGCACGGTGCGCTTACCAAACTCGTTACGCAGTCCATCCCGAATAATCTCTGATAAACGCAAATTAGCACGCCGTGGATCCGCACCTACTGTGACGTAATACTGCTCAATATCTTCAACCCGCCATTTCACAAATGCGTCAACAATGACGTTTTTCTGCTCTGCGGTCAGAAACCGCTGCGGATCCTCGTCGAGCGTTTGTACTCGCGCATCGACCTTACGGACGTTGTTAACAAAGGGCACTTGGAAATAAAGCCCCGGCTCAAAGTCAGTGTTTACCACCTCACCCAATCGAAATTTTAATGCTCTTTCTGTTTCGTGAACGGTAAACGTGCCAAAGGTAATCCCGACAAAAAGCAAGGCAATGACAATAGCGCCTATTGAGGTAAAGCGGTTCATTAGCGTGTCTCCCGCGTCCGCAACGAGCCACTCGTTGAGCCGCTAGTCGTCTGTGAACGGCTCGAGTCTGAGCTCGAGACAGTGTTGTTCATACTGGTTGCATCCGCACCGCTAGCGTCCCCTTGTGGGTTTTGACGCATCATCCGATCAAGCGGTAGATACATTAACGGTTGGCTTGAATCGACATCGATCAACACCTTGCCACTGCGTCCTAGCACCCGCTCCATGGTGTCTAAATAAAGACGATCACGCGTGACCTCCGGTGCCTTACTGTACTCGTTCAGCTGTTGGGTAAAGCGTGATGCATCACCCTCTGCCCGTTGTACGATTCGGGCTTGGTAACCGCCGGCTTCTTCACGCAATCGTGCTGCTGCACCCTCTGCACGAGGAATAACCTCATTGCGATAAGCCTGCGCTTGGTTGATCAGCCGTTCCCGATCCTCACGCGCCCGAATCGCATCCTCAAACGCACTCTGCACTTGCTCAGGCGGCTGCACGTCCTGAATGACAACCTCAAGCACCTCAATTCCGGGCTTATAATAATCCAACGTGTCGTTAATGAGATCGCGGGTAGACTGCGCCACTTCAGCACGGCCTTCGGTCAATACATAATCCATTTCGCGCTTACCCACCACTTCGCGCAGTGCACTCTCGGTGAGCTCTTTGAGCGTTTGCTGCGGGTCGACGAACTCAAATATAAACGCTGGCGCATCCGATACTTGATACTGCACGGCCAATTGAACGTTCACGATGTTTTCATCTTCGGTCAGCATCAACGCTTCGGATAAAACCGGTCGGGTTTGCTGTGGTGAGATCGCCTGATAACCAACGGTTACCCGTCGGCGTGAGGAGACATCAACCGTTTCAACCGATTCAATAGGGTAAGGTAAATGCCAATGAGGCCCTGGCAACGCGGTTTGTTGGAATTCGCCAAAGCGCGTGACGACACCTCGTGTGCCCTCATCGACGATGTAGATTCCAGACAATATCCAGCCAGCCAAAATGATACCAACAATAATGCCGATACCCTTGCTGCCAGGCGCTTTGGGGCGTTTACCCTCGCCACCGCCTTGGCCATTGCCGCCGCCACGGCGATTACCGCCGCCAAAAAGCCCCTCAATGCGAGAGCGCACCTTACGTATTACATCGTCTAGGTCAGGCGGGCCTTGGTTGCCACGTCCGCCACCGCCGCCGCTCCATG
This sequence comes from Spiribacter sp., assembly GCA_031581365.1. Classification (GTDB taxonomy): domain Bacteria; phylum Pseudomonadota; class Gammaproteobacteria; order Nitrococcales; family Nitrococcaceae; genus Spiribacter. The sequence continues at coordinate 22,439 of JAVLBI010000004.1, forward strand.
GGTCACGGTTATTACCACCAGGTTCATTCCAGGCCATTCAGATTCTCCAATGTCGGAGTGCGTCCAGCGAGCGAAATGCAGCGCCGGCCATAAAATACGGTTGATGTCGATTTATCGTCATCAGCCGCGTGATTCTAATGAGCCATTGCCGTTGCCGGCAACCTATGTTCAGAAAAAGACTTAAGCTCAGCACTAAGTCCTTCATGGCGATAGAGTCGCTCGAGCTCGCGCCGTGGGAGCTCAACCACTAACTGTATATTGCCAGTTTCTGTCCATTGCTCGCTCAGCACATCGCCAAGCGCATAAAAGCGGGCACGCAAGCGGCCTTCAGCAGGGGTGAGTTCAATCATCCCCGTCGCCTGCTCAGCGCTCACTCGCTCAGCAATAGCGAGCTGTAACAAATCCATACCCTCGCCCGTCGCTGCTGATAGCCACACCGCATCTATACTGCCTTGGTCGTCACGATCAATTCGCGGTTCCATCCCCCGCGCATCAATTTTGTTATAAACCCGCAGCTGCGGCACTTCATCAGCATCTAACGCTTTGAGTACTGCATCGACTTCGTGCGCATTGAAGTCACGAGCTGCATCAGCGGCATCAATCACATGGATCAGCAGATCCGCCTCAATAACCTCTTCTAACGTTGAGCGAAACGCGGCTACTAACTGCGGGGGCAAATCCCGAATAAATCCAACAGTATCCGCGAGCACTGCGGCTTCGCCGCCAGATAACTCAATTCGGCGCAGTGTTGTATCAAGGGTGGCAAAAAGCTGGTCCGCAGAATAAACCCCCGAATTAGCAATCCGATTGAATAGCGTCGACTTTCCTGCGTTGGTATAGCCAACGAGTGACACCGCCGGCAGATCGCGCCGGCGCCGCGCTTGGCGGCCTTGATCGCGCTGCTGGCGCACTCGGGCTAAGCGTTTTTCAAGCTGACGAATCCGCACACCAAGCATACGCCGATCCATTTCGAGCTGTGTCTCACCCGGGCCGCGTAAGCCAATTCCACCCTTTTGGCGTTCTAAATGTGACCAACCTCTGACTAAGCGACTCGCAATATGCCGAAGCTGTGCAAGCTCAACTTGAAGCTTGCCTTCATGTGATCGGGCGCGCTGCGCAAAAATATCTAAAATTAATCCGGTCCTATCAAGCACTCGGCAGCGAAGTGCATGCTCTAAGTTTCGCTCTTGCACCGGGGAGAGGGCGTGGTTAATGAGTACAAGATCGGCATCGTGCGCTTGTAGCTGTGCCTGCAGCTCCTCGACTTTACCGGCCCCTAAAAAGGTTCGTGGATCGGGCGATCGTCGACGCCCGGTTAGACGCGCAGCGATCTCTGCGCCCGCCGAGACCGCTAGCGCTTCAAATTCTTGCAGGGCGTCATCAAAGTCAACAACGCCATCATCGACTTGCACTAACACCGCGCGCTCGCCGCCATCGGGGCGCTCGAACAGCTGCGCTGAGGCTGCCTCAGAGCTCGCCGTTCGCTCAGTCTTCGTCGGCTTCTGGATTGCGTTCCTCCTGCAACAGCGTGCTGACATTTCGTGATGGGACAATCGTTGAAATCGCGTGCTTGTAGACCATTTGACTAATGGAATTACGTAGCAAAATCACAAACTGATCGAATGACTCGACTTGGCCTTGCAGCTTAATGCCGTTAACCAAATAAATAGCCACCGGTATCTTTTCTTTGCGAAGTGCGTTTAAAAATGGCTCTTGCAATGATTGCCCCTTCGACATGCTGTCGTGACTCCTTAATCGCTGTTGCGATTTTTCTTATTCATCTACGGCCTCAAGTTATCACGTCGGCCAGAAGATCCCTAAGCTTCTCTTGTACTGCGGCATCGTCTGCACTCAAGCGCTTTAGATCCGGCTCACGCCGTAACCATGTTAACTGTCGGCGTGCGAGTTGACGCGTCGCTACTACACCGCGATAACTGAGTTCATCCGGCGCAATTTTCCCATCTAACCAATCCCAAACTTGGCGGTAACCCACTGAGCGAATAGCCGGCAAATCGCGATGCAAATCACCGCGTTTTCGCAATGTTAAAACCTCATCAACCAGCCCCTGCTTGAGCATTTGGTTAAACCGATGCTCAATGCGCGCATGCAAACGCTGCCGGTTTTCTGGCTCAACACTTACTCTGACCGGATACCAAGGCAAGGGTTCCTCATGCACTCCCGTTTGCAGTGTGCTCAGAGGTTTACCGGTCAAGTGATACACCTCCAGCGCACGTTGAATTCGTTGCGCGTCATTAGGGTGCAGACGCGCAGCCGCTACTGAATCCACCTGATCAAGTCTGGCATGTAAAGCCGGCCAGCCACTCTGTGCAGCCTCAGCTTCGAGCGCCGCGCGGTATGCCGTATCAGCGCTAGGCAGTGCTGATAGCCCTTGTAGCAAGGCTCGAAAATACAACAGGGTGCCACCGACTAGCACAGGCACACGGTTAGCGGCATGGCTTGACTGAATGAGTGCTTGCGCGTCCATCGCAAACTCAGCTGCTGAGTAGGCTTGCGCTGGATCCCGAATATCAATCAATCCATGCGGCGCTTCGGCTAGCGTTTTCGCGTCGGGCTTAGCCGTACCAATATTCAACCCGCGATAGACCATGGCTGAGTCAACGCTAATTAAATCAACCCCGCCCATGCGATGTAGCGCTAAGGCTAAATCAGTTTTGCCCGAAGCGGTGGGCCCCATTAGACAAATAATCGGCTTTTGCGAGGACGCTTTACGCATGGGGGCGAAATGGCAATTTATTGACCGCGCAGGAAAAGTCGATCGAGTTCACGCATATCGAGCTCGATCCAGGTTGGCCGGCCATGATTACACTGATCAATATTTGGCGTACGTTCCATCTCGCGTAAAAGCCCTTCCTGCTCAGCGAGTGAGAGCTGTCGATTCGCCCGCACCGAGCCATGGCATCCCATCGTTCCCAGTAAGTGAGCGATTCGCTCATCCACCGTATCGGGCGAGTGTCCGGTAGGGTTGGCCTCACTTCTGAGTTCAGCGAGCACATCACGTAACATCGCCTCGCCATCGGCACCCACTAACAGAGCCGGAAGTGAACGCAGTCTTAATTGCTCCGGGCCAGCGCGATCGATATCTAACCCCATCTTAGCTAATAGGCCCTGAGCATCTTCCGCCAAGTCCGCCTCAGCCGGCGTCACAGCGATAGCGGCTGGCACCAACAAAGCCTGCTGTGCCACGCCTTGTGTTGCATATTGGCGTTTGAGTCGTTCGTAGACGATACGTTCATGCGCGGCGTGCATATCCACAAGAATCAAGCCTCGCTCGGATTGCGCGAGCACATAAACGCCATGCATTTGCCCAATGGCATGACCAAGTCGGGGGATCGCTTGCGATTGATCTACTGCTCGCTCAGCGACCGGCGTAGACAGCTCACGCGCATGATCACTGTATATCGCACGTGCCTCGGCAAGCGGTAATGCGACGGTGCCAGCGGGTTTTGGCGATGGATTGGTAAAGTATGCAGCCGCACTCGGCATCCCATCAGATGGCGGTTGATCCGCACCGGCTTTCGCCGCGGCCGCGCCTCCTTCAGCCAGTGCTTTGGCAACTTGCCGCTGAATGAAATCAAAGACAAAGCCACTATCCCGAAAACGCACTTCATGCTTTGTTGGATGCACGTTGACATCAACCTGAGCAGGGTCGATTTGCAAATGCAGTAAATACGTTGGAAATCGATCCTTAAATAATACATCGGCATAAGCGCGACGCAGGGCTTGGGTCACCACCCGATCACGAATCATGCGACCGTTGAGATAGACATATTGTAAATCCGCCTGAGCGCGCGAGGCGGTTGGCAACCCAAGCCACCCAGCAAGCGACATGCCTGCAACCTGCGTATCTAGCTGCAACGAGGCATCGACAAACGCCTTGCCCATTAGATCCGCTACGCGGCGTTGTGAATGCTCGAGATTGAGTGCTGGCAGCTGCAAAAGCTCTCGGCCGTTGTGGGTCAATCGAAACGCCACCTCAGGCCGACCCAGTGCCATTCGCCGGACAAGCTCTTGGATATGCCGTAATTCAGTGCGCTCGGTGCGTAGAAATTTCCGTCGTGCCGGCACTCGATGAAACAAGTCACGCACTTCAACCGTCGTACCCAGTGGATGCGGTGCGGGCGCAATCGATTGCGCGCTGCCGGACGCTAGCGTGTAACCATGCGCGCTATCAGCAGATCGTGTGGTGATTTGCAGTGTGGAGACCGAAGCGATGCTTGGCAAAGCTTCACCGCGAAAACCCAATGTGGCGATATGCTCAAGATCCGTGAGCTCAGCAATTTTGCTCGTGGCATGTGATTCGCTCGCTAAAGCCAGATCATCAGCGTTCATACCGCGGCCATCATCACGCACCCGAATCAGGCGTTTACCGCCGGCTTCCACATCAATCTGAATTGCACTGGCGCCGGCGTCTAGGGCGTTTTCCAGTAATTCTTTGAGCACAGAAGCAGGCCGCTCAATGATCTCACCGGCGGCAATTTGGTTCACTAATTCAGGCGAAAGGCGCTTAATTGGCATAAACCAATTATGCCTGAATCAGGGAATTTGCAGGGTACGTCCTGTCGCGATCACATCACCACCGATGTTATTCGCTTGACGAAGCTGCTGGAGAGAGATGGCATGACGTTGAGCAATTCCCGATAAGGTATCGCCACTTTGCACGGTGTACTCGCCGGCCTCTAGCGCAAGCGCTGGGCGTTGTTTAGCCACATAGGCTCTAACGCCGTGCAAAATGCCATTTGCCAACCGCCGCTGATAGTCTTTCGATTTAAGTCGGCGTTCTTCATCTGGATTAGAGATAAAGGCAAGCTCAACGAGTACCGAGGGCATATCTAAGGATTTCAATACCGCAAATCCTGCCTTCTCCACACCACCACCATGAACATCGCCTAGCGCATCCATTTCCGTTAGCAACACTTTTGCAACCCCAACGCTCTCCTCTACGGTGTGGGCACGCGATAAATCAACCAACACAGAAGCAAGTTGCGCATCTTTGTCGGATAACGAGACGCCACCAATTTGGTCAGCTCGATTTTCGCGTTGCGCGACCATGCGCGCCATTTCGCTTGAAGCGCCATTTTGCGAGAGCACAAATACCGAGGAGCCTTTGACGCGACGATCATGGAAAGCATCTGCATGCAATGAAATGAATAAATCGGCTTTGGCCGCCTTCGCCTTTTGCGTGCGCTTACGAAGCCCGATGTAATAATCACCATCTCGAATTAACACAGCACGTAAGCCGGCAACCCGATTGACTCGCTGAGCGAGCTTGCGTGCGACCGCGAGTACAATGTCCTTCTCGTAGGTTCCTGAGGCACCAATTGCGCCGGGATCTTCACCCCCATGACCCGCATCAATTGCAACCACAAACTCACTCGGAGCCGCCGTCGTCGCCGTTTGCACGGGTTTATCCGCTTGTCCACGCTCTGCCACTAATGTCTTTGCATCCGCCGACCGGGATTTAGTGTGATGCAAATCAACGACTAAACGATGACCATAGGTATCGTTAGGAGCGACCTCGAAACTCTCCGCTTGAGTGGCATACTCTAAATCAAAAACCACCCGCACACCCTCATCACGCCTACCTGTGCGCACCGTTTTAATTGGGCCCACTTGGTGAATATCGTCAACCAAATTCGCTTTAATTTCTGCGCCATGAAGATCAATAACGGCGCGATCTGGGCCCTCAAGCATAAACAGTGAATGCGTCACCGGAGCGCTAAGATCAAACACCACGCGCGTGTGATCAGGCCCATTCCAAGTCCGCACCGCTTCAACCAGCGTATTAGCGAGTGCCGTTACTGGCAGGGTAAGCAGTAAAATAGCGAGTGTGAGGACGCGCATGTCCCCTCCCAAAGTCCAACTTGGTAAACGGTATGCCACAGCGCGAAGCAGATTTCAATAAAATCGTGCCTTAATAATGAGATAGCGCATTATCTTAGTTAAATTTATCAAGCTCAACTGCCAATTCAGGCCATTGCCTCTCATCCCAAGCCAAATTAGCACGGCGACCGCCGGCCTCTCCCTCAAGGGCAATACTCAACATCGCCTCTGGCAGAACACCAATACCTTGCTCTGGCCACTCCACCAGCAATAGCCCCGTATCAGTCAACTCACGAAGGCCAATAAACTCAAGCTCCTCTGAGTCAGCGAGGCGATAGAGATCTAAGTGAAACACTTGTCTATCGCTAAGCGCATAAGGCTCGATCAAGGTGTAAGTAGGGCTTCGCACCGGTCCTTCATGCCCCGCGGCAAGCAACAGACCTCGGACTAGAGTGGTTTTTCCAGCCCCTAAATCGCCATGTAGATAAACACAGCCTAATCGCGGCCGCGTGCCATCGAGTGCAGCGCCTAATGCCGTTGTTGCGGCCTCATCAGCCAACCAAATCGAGCGCTGCATCATGGATTAACCACCTCGCGCAATGCCGCTACCACGTCTCCCGCCAGCAATCCCCGCTCACCGCTCATCGCGGCGTTATCTGCCGCTCGGGCATGCACATCAACACCCAGGCAAGCTGCATCCAATGCGTTTAATCCCTGCGCCCACAATCCGGCAATCACGCCGGTGAGAACATCGCCCATGCCACCGCTCGCCATACCCGGATTGCCTCGATCACAGAGATAAACCTGAGCCCCGTCACTAATCAATGTGCCTGCACCTTTGAGGACCGCGACACCACCAAAACGTTGGGCTAGGGCAATCACCGCCGCAAACCGATCGGCCTCGATTTCGCCCACAGCGATGTCCAGCAATCGCGCGGCTTCTCCGGGATGCGGGGTTAATACCCAGTCATCACGAACCAACACTCGTCCCGCAGACTTCGCCATTTGCGCGAGTCCGTTCAAGCCATCGGCATCCACGACTAATGGCTGCTGGGCATCGAGTGCTTGGGTTAAGAGCGTTTGCCCCCAATCCCCCTGACCCAACCCCGGCCCAATCGCCAGAATATCGGCACGCGCGAATAGCCTCTGATTCTGCTCACTCTCTGTCACCGGGTCACTCACACCATGAGTCATAAGCTCGGGACGGGCCGCGAGCACCGCAGTAACGTGTTCAGGCCGGGTCAAACAACGCGTTAGCCCAGCCCCCGTTCGCGCTGCCGCCTCGGCCGCTAGACGTATCGCACCACCCATGCCCTGATCGCCACCAACCAGCAATACCTCACCACAATCGCCTTTATGTGAGGTTTTCGGACGTTTTACTAATCGTTGTTGTCGACATTGCTCATCCAGCCGCCAAGTCGATGGCGAGATGCCTGAGTAAATCGCCTTGGGCACTTGTAAATCATCAAAAATGATCTCACCGACGTAGTCACGGGCTTGGCCGGTAAAAAGTCCCTGTTTAAGCCCAATAAATGTCGTTGTAATCGTCGCTTTAATTGCGCAGCCGAGTACCTGGCCTGTTTGCGCGCTTAGCCCTGAGGGCACATCCACTGCAATAACGGGTCGTGCCGCTTGATTGACCGCCTTGATCCACATTGCAAGCTCACCGCTGATCAGCCGATCGAGACCAATGCCGAATAGCGCATCAACAATCACCTCAGCGGATTGCGCGCGATCGGTAGAAAAAGCCACGGGCGTAAGGCAATCGAGCGCTTGCTGGGCGGCGCGCGCCGCATCACCATTGACGTTGGCGCTAGCGCCGAATGAACATAAGTCTACCGCGAGCCCTGCCTCAGCAGCCAAGCGCGCAATGACATAACCATCACCCCCGTTATTGCCACCACCGCAAAGCACCATGATGCGTTGTGCACTGGGATAGCGCTGGCGTAAAACGCGCCAAGCGCAACGCCCTGCTCGCGCCATTAAAAGGCCACCCGAAATCCCATGATCAGCCATGGCAGAACGATCAAGCGCACGGACTTGCGCGGGTGTGTAAAGTGTCGTGGGGTATGTATTCATGCCTGTAGTATAGCGCTGACATCCACACCCGCCGAGTCGGTAGACTATAGGTATTCGTTGATCAGGAGCGATGATTTGGCCGCAACATCTGAGTCTGAACACCCCGATATGGCCCACCTAGCGCAGGATATTCGGCAATGGGGTGAGGCGCTAGGGTTTAATGCCGTAGGAATTGCACAGCCGGATTTAGCGGGTGATGAAGCGCATTTACTCGACTGGCTGAAAGCCGGTCGCCATGGAACGATGAGCTGGATGGGCCGACACGGCCGAAAGCGCGCTCATCCCGAGCACTTAGTTCCCGGTACGCTAAGAATTATTAGCGTTCGTTTGGACTATCATCCACCGAATCTAGAGGCCGATGACGCCATTTTGGCGGATGGCCGGCGCGCGTTTATCGCCCGCTATGCCCTTGGCCGTGATTATCACAAGCTCATGCGAAAGCGATTACAACAGCTCGCTCGCCACATCGAGCAAGCGGTGGGGGCATTTGGCTATCGCGCTTTTGTCGATAGTGCACCAGTGCTAGAAAAGGCACTTGGACGTAACGCTGGGCTTGGCTGGATCGGCAAAAATACCTTATTGCTCAGCCGTGATGCCGGCTCCTATTTCTTTCTAGGTGAACTGTTTACCGATTTGCCTTTGCCCGCAGATGAGCCTGTGGAGGACTTATGCGGGAGTTGCCGCGCCTGTATCGATGTTTGCCCAACCCAAGCGATCACTGCCCCCCGGCAGCTTGATGCCCGGCGCTGTATTTCCTATCTCACCATTGAGCACGAAGGCAGCATTCCAGAGGATTTACGTCAGAGCATTGGCAATCGAGTCTTTGGCTGTGATGACTGCCAATCGGTGTGCCCGTGGAACCGATACGCGCAACCCACGGATGAGGCAGATTTTCATCCTCGCCATGGCCTAGAAAACACCTCACTGGTGGCGCTGTTTAATTGGGATGAAGCCACCTTTCTAAAACGTACCGAAGGCTCCGCGATTCGCCGACTCGGCCATGAACGCTGGCTACGCAACTTAGCCATTGCACTGGGCAATGGACCATCGGAGGCAGCCTCGATTAATGCACTGCGCGCCCGACTTGATCACCCCTCCGCGTTGGTTTCTGAGCATGTGCAGTGGGCACTGGACCAGCTAGAGAGGACTTGAGGTTTCGCTAACCACGCCAACGCTGATAACGCGCGATAAGTCCGGCGGTTGAGCCATCTAGCCCCACCGCCGTTTTCCCACCTGCAATCACCGGCTTTAAATTAGCGGCAAGTCCTTTGCCGAGTTCTACACCAAACTGATCAAACGCATTAATACCCCAAATGGCCGCCTCAACAAACGTTCGATGTTCATAGAGCGCAATTAATGCACCTAATCTAGCGGGCGATAACTGATCTAATAGTAAGGTCGTGCTTGGACGATTACCTGCACAGGCTTGCTCTGCGCTAACCGATTCACCATCGCGTCCATCCATAAGCGCCTGACTTTGCGCGAACAAATTAGCGCTAAGCTCCAATGCATCACCATGCTCACCGGCCACTGGCCGTGCCACACCGATAAAGTCAACAGGCACCACGTCGCTTCCCTGATGCAGGGCTTGGAAAAACGCATGCTGGCCAGGCGTTCCTGTCTGCCCCCAAAGCAGCGGTGAGGTTGCGTGCTCAATGGGGTAACCGGCATGGTCAACCGATTTGCCATTACTTTCCATTACTAACTGCTGGAGGTAGGCCGGTAGACGCCCTAATCGCTCCGTGTAGGGCACCACTGCCTGGCTACGCCGATCCAACACACTACGATTTAGTACAGAGCAAAGGCCCAGCATAACCGGCATGTTCCGCGGAAGTGGCGCACGGGCAAAATGCGTATCCATAGCATGCGCCCCAGCCAGTAATTCATTAAAGGGGCTAGGCCCGAGGCTTAGCATGCAACCAAGACCGACGGCCGACCACAGCGAGTAACGCCCACCAACCCAGTCCCACATCGGCAGTGCCAGTGCGGGATCAAGGCCGAGGGCTTGAACGCGTTCTAAGTTAGCGCTCACGGCAAGGACTTGTTGCGCAATCACCGCATCGCTTGGCACGCGACGCCGTAGCCATGCCATTACCTCGTGTGCATTGGCCATCGTCTCTGGTGTGGCAAAGCTTTTGGAAATGACTAGGACAAGCGTGCGCTCGGGGTCACATGCGGCAAGCGCATGGTCTAGCTCAGTGCCATCAACATTAGCAACAAAATGCACAGGCGGTCCGTCCGCCCATGGCGCAAGCGCTTCGAGAATCAGTCGGGGACCAAGATCTGAGCCGCCAATACCAATACTAATCACCTGCTCAATGGGCTTGCCGGTCGCACCCCGACGCTCTCCGTTTCGGATCGCGTTGGCTAAGGCTGTCATCTTAGTAAGTGTTGAATCGACCTCAGCAGCCACCTCAGATCCCGCCCAACCGCTAACCCCGGCGGGCACTCGCAGTGCGGTGTGGAGCACGGCGCGGTGTTCACTTTGATTGATTGGCTTTCCAGCCAACATGGCATCGCGCTGCATCTCAATTTCCCGGGCCTCAGCAAGCGCGAGCAAAGCTTGACGAGTAGGCGGTGCAATCGGTTGCTTACTAAAATCTGCAAGCAAGCCCTCGACCTCGAGACTATAATCCTCAAAGCGTTTTGGATGATGACTGAATAGCTCACGAATGGACTGGCCTTCAATGACCGGGCGCAGTGCCTTTAATGCGTTCCATTCGGGGGTATCTTCTAACGGCTGCATGCGCATTAACTCCCGATTACAGCGATTGAGACTGGCTTGCTCGAACGTTGTCAATCAGTCGCGCTTGACCTAAATACGCGGCCACAGGAATCACAAAATCGCTATCATCCGGCGTCGCGATCGCAAGATCGGCAGCCCGACGTATTTCTAGATAATCGGGTAATAGACCACTTGCACGAATTTCTGCTAACCCCCAATCCGTTAATTCATCAAAGCAGCGCTCACCAGCCTTTAGCCGCTCGGCTAACGCGCATAGAGTACGGTAGAGAACGCTCGCCTGTTCACGCTGGCTGTCGTTTAGGTAAACATTTCGACTGCTCATCGCCAAGCCATTGGGTTCACGCGCAATCGCAGCGCCCATCACTTCAACAGGTAGGCTTAAATCGCGCACCATGTGCTGGATTACCATTAATTGCTGATAGTCTTTGAGGCCAAAGACTGCGACATCGGGTTGAACAATATTCAGCAGTTTCGCGACCACCGTTGCGACACCGCGAAAATGCCCGGGCCGTGAGATTCCACAAAGAATATTATCTAGGGCGGGGACAGCGACCTCGGTACGCAACACCGGACCATCGGGATAAATTTCAGCCATACTCGGCGCAAAGACCAAATCTGCACCACGTGCCTTGAGCAACTCACAATCCGCCTCATAGGTTCGCGGATAGGCAGAAAAATCCTCACCTGGCGCGAATTGAGTGGGATTAACAAAAATACTCACTACAACCTGCTCGCACTCAGCTCGCGCTTTATCGACTAAGGTTAAATGCCCGCCGTGAAGATTGCCCATGGTGGGCACCAAGCCGATTCGTCTGCCAGAACCACGCCAGGCATGGACGCGCTCGCGAAGCGAAGCGATGCGAGTCACCTCCTCCATAGCCACTAAAAACTGTGCTCAGCACTTGGAAATTGACGCGTTTTGACCGCCTTGACATAGGCCGCCAAAGCCTCAGCAACACTCTCGGTATCTTGCAAAAAATCATGGCTAAAGGTCGGTTTTCGACCCGGCGTGATTCCTAACATGTCTTGTAGCACCAAAATCTGTCCATCGCAGTCAGCGCCGGCACCGATACCGATCAGCGGCACATCAACGCGGGCTTGTATTTTCGCGGTTGTTGAGGCGCTTAAACATTCTATCAACAGTAAATCAGCGCCAGCGGCCTGCAGCGCATCAGCATCGGCAAGTAGCTGAGCTGCCTCGGCTTCATTACGGCCTTGAACGCGATAGCCGCCGAGCTGACCCACTCGCTGTGGGCGTAAACCAAAATGCGCGCATACCGGCACTCCAGCTTGCGAGAGTGCCTCCACAATAGGCGCTTGCTCAGCACAGGCTTCGACTTTAACCATATCCGCACCACCTTGTTTTATGAGCAGCGCAGCGTTGTGAAGTGCTAACTGACAATCCGTATCACTTAAAAACGGCATATCTGCCAGTAAATAGGCGCGTTTGAGTCCACGTGCTACACATTGGGTGTGATAAACCATTTCCTCGACTGTGACCGGCACGGTACTCGCATGGCCTTGTATGACCATACCCAATGAATCACCCACCAATACCAAATCAACGCCAGCGGCATCCGCAGCAACTGCAAAGCTATAATCATAGGCGGTCAGCGCGGCAATCGGCTCGCCGGCCGCTGGCATCGAGCGCAGTGTCGATAAGGTGATATTTTTAGACATAACTCAAATCAACCTTCGATCAGGATTAAAATAGTGTCGCCCGCTATGTACCCGTTTCATTTCCTCAATAAGCACCTCTAAATGGGCGCTTTCGTTGGCCGGGTCAATGGCGGCACTATTCACAATTAACACAGGGGAGTCGCTATAGTGATGAAAAAAATCAACATAGGCGCCCGCTAAGCGCTCTAAATATTCGCTATCAAGCCGCGCCTCGGGTCCGCGGGCATAGCGACGTAATCGCTCTTGCAGGACCTCTACCGGGGCTTGCAAGTAAATCACTAAATCAGGCGCTGGCACCCCTGGTGAGAGTGTTTGCCAAACCCGATCGTAGAGATCAAATTCATGCGCATCGAGATTGAGTTGTGCAAAAAGCCGATCTTTGGCAAACAGAAAATCCCCAACCAGCCGTGGTTGAAATAAATCGCTTTGGCGCAGGCGCGAGAGCATTTCTGCACGCTGCATTAGGAAAAACAGTTGGGTGGGAAAGGCGCCTTCACGCGGATTACGATAAAACCGCTCTAAAAACGGATTATCCTGACTGCGCTCGAGTAGCGTTTCAGCATCCATGCGCTCGGCAAGCTGTTCAGCCAGACGCGACTTACCCACACCAATTGGCCCTTCCACCACAATGTAATTGAGTCCGTTTTCCATGCGCTTTTAATCCACCAAAATCAAATCACTCGCATTAACATCGGCCAGCAGTGAGACAAGCGGCCCATGGCCTGGCACCCTCAGATCAGGCGCGATATCTGCCAGAGGATACAGGACGAAAGCACGAGCCGGCAGACCCGGATGGGGAACGGTTAACTCAGGCGCTTGGCTTTGCCAATCACCATAAATCAGAATATCTAAATCAAGCGGCCGTGGCCCCCAACGCTCACCATCACGGCGACGTCCTGCTTGTGCCTCAAGGCGCTGCAATGCGCTCAGTAATGCCCAGGGCTTTAGAGTTGTCTCTATACCCGCGACTGCATTGACATAATCAGGTTGCCCTGCCGGTCCCATGGGTGGGTTTTGATAAAGCGGTGAGGCTTTAAGCAACTGCGTTTGCGTGAGCGTACTCAGCGCTTCTATGGCCTGTCTTACTTGCTCCACCGGGGCTTTTAAATTGCTACCAATGCCAATGTAAGCAATCACGCTAGCCAACCGTTCTGCCCCTTAGTGATTGTTTGAATCCGCAGGGCCCGGTGCACCCTGCCGGCGACGCCCACCACGGCGACGGCGGGTGGGTGTGGGAGGCGGTGCATCTTCACTGGTGGTTGTGAAGTGCTTCCACCAGGCCGCTAATTCGCGATCCACAATCCCAGCTTCGCCACGCAGCAGTAGGAAATCATAAGCAGCTCGAAAACGTGGATGACCAAACAGGCGCCGGGCCTTGGCCGCAGAGCGTGTATCAAATCGAGGCTGCAAGGCCCAGATCTCGCGCATCGGCAAGGCAAAGCGCTTTGGAATGGCCACTTGTCGGAGTTGGCGTTCAAGCGCTTCAGTCACCGCTTGCTCAAACAGCTCGCGATTAATCTCGCTTCTTAATTGTGCGCCTGGCAATTGTGCAAGAATGGCGGGCCAAATTAGCGCTGCAAATAAAAACGCCGGCGTGACCGGCCGGCCCTCGTTGACACGTTTATCCGTGCTCTCAAGCGCTCGCGCTAAAAAAGTAATCAGTTCGCCATGGCCATCATCATCTAATGCCGTGTCAGTGGCAGGAAAGAGATAGCGAAAAAGACCGTGCTGGCGCAGCGACTCAAAGGTCTCAACACCCTGACCCGCCATCAACAACTTTAAGACTTCATCAAATAAACGTGCGGGCGGAATGTCGTCGAGCAAATCAGCCATGCGTGGAATCGGATCGGCCGTTGCTTGATCAATAACAAAACCAAGTTTGGCAGCAAACCGAACCGCTCTTAACATTCGAACGGGGTCTTCACGATAGCGCACGGCCGGATCGCCAATTAATTGTAATCGTCCCGCTTTAAGATCCGCCATACCCCCGGCGTAATCCACAACCGTAAAATCGGCGATATTGTAGTAGAGCGCATTAATCGTAAAATCACGCCGTAGCGCGTCTTCTTCGATATTGCCGTAGACGTTATCGCGCACAATCATACCGTCTTCGACGACTCGCTCACCCGATTCCTCAGCGACCTCCGGCTCAGGTGGGTGCAGGGCGCGGAACGTGGCAACCTCAATGATCTCAGGGCCCCAGTGGACGTGCGCTAAGCGAAATCGGCGACCAATGAGACGACAATTACGGAATAATGCTTTGACTTGCTCAGGCGTCGCATCGGTGGCGACATCAAAATCTTTTGGCTCCCGGCCGAGCGATAAGTCACGCACACCACCACCGACGAGATAAGCGCCATAGCCCGCGTTTTTTAATCGATAAAGCACCGTTAGAGCGCGCTCGCTTATTTGCGAACGTGAGATCACATGCTCGTCGCGGGGGACGATGGTGGGCGCGTTAGAAAGGTGTTGAAGATCACTCACGAAGTGGACCGAGCCTCTTGTGCGATAAGGACGACGCCGTATAATACCAGCCTTTACAAGCTCCCATCGTCTAGCGGTTAGGACGCTGCCCTCTCAAGGCGGAAACCGGGGTTCAAGTCCCCGTGGGAGCGCCATGTATTGATCCAGTCTGGCATACCCCAGCGGCCATTTATCTCGTATCATTCTGCTATGAGTATCCCGATCGACAATCGCCCCAGCCTGCTGCGCCGTCTCGCCGCTGTGCTCTACGACGGTTTGCTGCTAATCGCCCTTTGGATGGGAGCGAGCATGCTCTGGGTGATTTGGCAAGACGGTACCGCCGTCAATGCTGGCGATGGTTTGTACCGAATTTATCTATTGGGTGTGGCCTATGCATTTTTTGTTGGCTTTTGGGTGATTGCCGGGCGCACGTTAGGGATGCAGGCCTGGCGACTTACGCTAGTAAATGCCGAGAGTGAACGCTTAAGCGCAAGCGCTGCTTCGCATCGATTTGTGATGGCCTTGCTCTCGTGGATACTGCTAGGCGCGGGTTTTTTATGGGCGCTAATTGATCGCGAGGGGCTGACCTGGCATGACCGGCTTTCTAAGACTTATCTTTATCTTGAGCCCAAGCAGCGTTAGCGCACACGCTTGAGCGCAACCAGCGCGATGGCCAAAAAAAGCACCGTTGGCGCGAGTGCGCTTAGCGCAGGTGGCAAGCCGTAGACCAATCCCGCATTGCCCAAAAAGCGATTAAGCAGGAAAAACGCTAAGCCAATTAATACGCCTAAAAATATCTGCTGGCCGACCCCGGTACTACGCGGCGAGGCGAACACCATCGGGACGGTAAGCAAGAGCATGACCAACGTGGCCAATGGCGTTGTTATCTTTACCCAAAGGGCAAGCTCATAACGCGCGCTATCTAGGGTATTAGCCCGTAGATATTGGATATAACGAAAAAGCTCCACACCGGCTAAGGTAGCGGGCGATACAGTCACCACCTCAAGCGTTGCCGGCTCAAGATCACCACCCAAACGCAGACTTGGCTCAGTGACAACATCCACGCCGTCCATACTGAGGGATGTTATTTCAGCGGGGGATAACACCCAGGCAGAGCCATCATGCCGCGCCTGAGGCGCGGTAATAATGCGGGTTAGCCGATTATCTTCCATGGCATAAACGCGCACATCCGCTAGCCAATCCGATCGCACCACTCGTTCGACTCGAAACACTAAGTTGCCATCTCGTGCCCAATAACCACCGGCCGCCAATCCAATTTCACTGTTCTGTGCTTCGGCCTGGATGGCTTGAGCCATGCGGGTTGCTTGTGGTGCGACCCACTCTCCAATTGCCGCGGCAAATAGGGCTAAACCAACGCCCGCGAAAACAACACTGCGCGCGATTTGAGCAACCGACAACCCCACCGCGCGCATAGCGACAAGCTCACCGCGAGCAGCCAACCCCCCTAGGCTGACAAGCGCCCCAATCAGAGTCGCCATCGGAAACGCTTCGTAGGCACGCTGCACCATTGATAGCGCCACGACCAACATAGCCGATGACAAATCATAGCCTCCTTGGCCAATATCATCTGCCTCATCAATAAACTCAAAAACAAAACTAAGACACACAATCACCAGCAGGCCTGCCAAGGCACCCAGCATCACGGTTACGGCAATATAACGATCAAGGCGTTTCATGAGTTTCCAGCTCGCCAGCCCAATCCAAACCGGCTACGAAGCGCCCATAAGCTCAGTAGCAAGGCAAGGGCATGGACCCACAACACACCCACCCAAGCAAACCCCTGACCCGAAGCAACCCAATCTTGTGCGGTATAGAGAACATTAAAATAGATCATAAACAACAACACCGCCGTGACGACCTGGCCATAGCGACCACGGCGTGGATCCGTGCGTGCCAGTGGCAAGCTTCCCAGCGCTAAAATAAGCACCATTACCGGGAATGACAGTCGCGTTTGTAGCTCGGCAAGCGCTTCTAAATCACCCCGTTTTAAAAGAGCGCTTAGCGCTAGCGCATCCAATCCCACGCCCGGTTCTATGGCCTCTGGCTCAGCAATTTTTACGCCTTGCGCTTCGTAGCGCATGATCTGCCACGCCCCAGCACCCGGCTCGCCGGCGTAACGCCAGCCGTTATCCAGAACTAAAAACTCACCTGCACCCAAGGCATTCAACGCCCGCCGCCCCTTTTGCGCCACCCAAATTTGATGCTCACCACCGTCTCGTCGCTCCAGGAAGACACCCTGCATCATGCCGTTTGCATCAACCTCACTAACAAAGACCGTGCTTTGCTCACCCAATGTCGTAAACCGCCCCGGCTGCACACCCGCAAAGCGAGCTTGTTGTTCTGCATTGGCAAACACTCGATCAGCGACGCGCTCTGCGGCAGGACCTAAAGTGAGCGTAAGTGCGGCAACGACGAGTGCGAGCGGGATCGCCAAGGCAAAGATACCGCGATAGATTTGGCTGGGCCCAATACCACAACCCGCCAAAGCGGTCATTTCAGAGTCGCGATAGAGCCGGGCAAGGGCAAGCACCGCGCCGAGAAAAAAACTCCCGGGCAATACCACACCTAAATTCGCAGCAGCCTTAAGTCCTAAAAGAGTAAAAATGACGCTGGCGGGGATATCACCACTTGCGGCATCGGCCATAAATTGCACTAATCGATTGGTGAGTAAAACAATCAGCAATACGATAGTGACCGCTAGCCATGCGCCAAGGAGTTCTCTTAGCAGATAGCGACTTAAACGACTTAGCCCCACGACAGCGCCCCTACGCCTGCGGTAATCTTATGAGCTTGTTGCAATGCGTTTCTCCTATAGCGGGCAATCCGCTGGGAGACAATACTACCGTTGCGGAGCCAATAATGCCGCGCATCGACTTTTACATTTTAAACGTTGAAGGCGCTCAAGCGCGGGCGCATTTTTGTTGTCGGCTTGCTGCACGCGCTTGGCGCGAAGGCATGAGCGTGTATATTCGCTCGGCTGATGAGGCCGCTGCCGCACATCTTGATACGCTTTTATGGACATTTGATGCTACGAGCTTTATTCCTCATGGCCAGGACTCGCAGAA
This sequence comes from Spiribacter sp., assembly GCA_031581365.1. Classification (GTDB taxonomy): domain Bacteria; phylum Pseudomonadota; class Gammaproteobacteria; order Nitrococcales; family Nitrococcaceae; genus Spiribacter. The sequence continues at coordinate 40,334 of JAVLBI010000004.1, forward strand.
TGGAAACAACCCAATAGTGATTAGCCCAAGCCATCAGCCCGGCGCATTATTAATTAATCTCGCCGACTCACCAAGTGATGACTGGCAGGACCGTGAACGCGTTGCCGAGGTCATTACAGCCGATACCGCTACGCGCAAAATCGGTCGCCTCCACTACCGGCATTATCAACAAGCCGGCAGTGAACCCCACACCCATCACATTGAGCACTAGGAGCCGCCTCGCCCCATGGAGAAAACCTACAACCCCCGGCAAATTGAACCGTCATGGTATGCGACTTGGGAGCGCCGAGGCTATTTTCGCCCCAGCGGTGAGGGCCAGCCCTACTGCATTATGATCCCGCCACCCAATGTCACCGGCACCTTACATATGGGGCATGCTTTTCAAAACACGCTAATGGACATTCTCACGCGGTATCGCCGCATGGCCGGGGATAACACGCTTTGGCAACCGGGCACTGATCACGCTGGCATCGCGACACAAATGGTGGTCGAGCGACAACTTAATGCCGAGGGCGGCAATCGACATGACTTAGGGCGTGAGGCGTTTATCGAGAAAATTTGGACATGGAAAGAGCAATCGGGCGGCACGATTCAAAATCAAATGCGCCGGCTTGGCTCCTCAGTCGACTGGGAGCGTGAGCGCTTTACGATGGATGAGGGCCTATCTGAGGCGGTCCGTGAGGTCTTTATCACCCTACATGAACAAGGGCTCATTTATCGCGGCCAACGCTTGGTCAACTGGGATCCCGTATTACAAACAGCCGTATCTGATTTAGAGGTTGAATCAACCCAAGAGCAAGGCTTTATCTGGAATCTCCGCTATCCGCTGACTGCTAGCGATGACTATCTTGTTGTCGCAACCACTCGGCCTGAGACGATGCTTGGGGATAGCGCTGTGGCGGTTAACCCTGAAGATCCGCGCTACACCCATCTCATTGGCAAAACCGTCACCCTGCCACTCGTTGGTCGCGAGATCCCAATTGTGGCTGATGATTATGTGGACCCAGCTTTTGGCACGGGCTGTTTGAAGATTACACCAGCACACGATTTTAACGACTACCAAGTCGGACTCCGCCATGGCTGTGAACCGATCAATGTGCTCACCGGTGATGCCTGTATTAATGATAATGCCCCCGAGGCGTATCGCGGACTGGATCGTTTTGCCGCCCGTGAACAAATTGTGGCTGACTTTAAAGCACTCGGGCTACTTGAGGGGATTGAACCACACACCCTCATGGTCCCCCGCTGCGATCGCACAGGTGCCATTGTCGAGCCCTATTTAACCTATCAGTGGTTTGTTGATTTGACCCGCGAGCAACAAGCGGATGGCCGCGCTGGTGGCTGGCAAGCCATTACCCAACCGGCGATTAACGCCGTACGAAATGGGGATATTCGGTTTACCCCAGAGAATTGGACCAAAACCTATTACAACTGGTTAGAGGACATCCAAGACTGGTGCATTAGCCGTCAGCTTTGGTGGGGACATCGCATACCGGCCTGGTATGACTCTGAAGGCAACGTCTACGTTGGCCGAACGGAAGCACAAGTACGCGAACGCTATCAACTTAATACCGCGCTTACCCTCAACCAAGATCCCGATGTATTAGATACTTGGTTTTCCTCGGCATTATGGCCGTTTTCAACGCTTGGCTGGCCCCAAGACACCGCTGAGTTAGCCACCTTCTACCCCACCAACGTGCTGGTGACCGGTTTTGACATCATCTTTTTCTGGGTAGCGCGCATGATCATGATGGGGCTTAAGTTCCAAGGCACCGTGCCCTTTCGTGAAGTCTATATCCACGGCCTTGTCCGTGATGCCAGTGGCGCGAAAATGTCGAAGTCTAAAGGCAATGTCCTCGATCCGATCGATATTGTCGATGGCATTGATATCGAGGCATTAGTCGAGAAGCGCACAACAGGACTCATGCAACCCAAACAAGCGCCAGCGATTGAAAAACAAACGCGTAGCGAATTCCCGAACGGCATTGCCGCTCACGGCACAGATGCGCTGCGCTTTACCTTCGCAAGCCTTGCGACGACGGGACGCGATGTCGTCTTTGATATGGGCCGAGTCGATGGCTATCGTAACTTCTGCAATAAGCTTTGGAACGCCGCACGCTTTGTGCTCATGAATACCGAGGAGCAAGACTGCGGCGGCAACGGCGGCGAGCTTGCTCTCGGGAGTGCGGAGCGCTGGATTATTTCACGATTGCAATCGACTGCACGCAGTGTGACCGAAGCGCTTAATAGCTATCGTATGGATATCGCCGCTCAAGCCATTTACGAATTTCTCTGGGATGAGTATTGCGATTGGTACCTTGAGCTGTGCAAACCCGTGCTCCAAGGCGAAATTCACTCAGATCGCCAACGCGGTACGCGCCATACGCTAGTTACCGTGCTTGAAGCGGTGCTACGACTCGCTCACCCAATCATGCCCTTTATCACTGAGGAAATTTGGCAACGTTTGGCTCCACTTGCTGGCGTTCGTGGCGAGACCATCATGAAGCAACCGTTTCCGTGCGCCGACCCCAACCGAGAGGACGCGAGTGCTGAGGCTGAAATTGATTGGCTCCAGCGTTTCATTTTGGGAATTCGCCGCATTCGCGGAGAAATGGATATCGCGCCCGCTAAGCGTCTACCGGTTTTATTACAAAACGCCTCGGCACTCGATCAACAGCGCGTTGAGCACCACCGCGAGGCGCTTGATTTTCTCGCTCGGCTAACCTCAATTACTTGGCTTGAGCCTGATGAACAGGCCCCAGAATCTGCCTTAGCCTTAGTCGATCGCTTGGAAATTCGGGTCCCAATGGCTGGGCTCATTGATAAAGCCGCAGAGCTCACCCGACTTGCGAAAGAACGCAGCCGACTCGCGGCTGATTTAACCCGAACAGAGGGCAAGCTCGGCAATGCCAATTTTGTCGACCGGGCCCCAGCCGAAGTGGTTAAACGCGAGCGTGAGAAGCTTGAACAAGCCCGATCCGCAATTGCCCAACTCGATGAGCAGTACGCACGGATAGAAACACTCTAATGATCGTGGCAGACTGTCTACTCGGAGATAATTTTTAATTCGTCGCCAGGGGAGTCTTCGGACTGAGACTGTGTCGCTAGGCACTGACCCTGGAACCTGAACCGGATCATACCGGCGGAGGAAGTGCGACATGCTGACCCTAACCATAGCGGCAATTATTGCCGCGTTGATTGTTTTTACCTTTTTGGGCTTACAGGCAATTCGCCAAGATAGCCTTGATGACTACCTCACCGCCCGCCATAGCCAAACCGGCATAGGACTTGCGCTTTCGTTTCTAGCCTCAGGAATGGGAGCTTGGATTTTGTTTGCGCCACCAGAGATTGGCGCATTAGTTGGTCCAATTGCTGTTGCTGGCTACGCAGTGGGCTCGGCTTTACCGTTTGTCATCTTAGGACTTATCGGACCTCAAATCCGTGCCCGATTACCCGCTGGACGAAGCTTAACGGAGTTTGCAGCCGAGCGTTTTGGTGTTGGTTTTCGGTATTGGATTGCCGGGCTATCGGTACTTTATATGCTTTGTTTTCTGGCCGCTGAGCTTACCGCCATCGGTGCCATCACACAGTTGCTATCGGGCGTCGATGGGCGGTTTACGATTATCGCCGTTGCCCTGACCACGTTAGCGTACACGGCATTGGGGGGGCTTCGAGCGAGTCTGCTCACTGATCGCTGGCAATCGTTTCTAATGCTCACTTTAATGGGGTTAGTCGCCCTAGCGGTAGTAGGCTTTGCACCGGAGAAAACTGCCCAATCTGGCGCAGGCAGCATGCCAAGCAGCGATTTACTCAGTGGCCTTGCGGTCGCACTTACTTTGGTGATTGCAGTGACCAGCGCCAATCTTTTTCATCAAGGCTATTGGCAACGCGTTTGGGCAGCCCGTGATAATAAGGCACTGCGAATAGGTGCGCTCATTGGCGGGGTTAGCACCGTGATCGTGGTTGCCGTGTTAGGGACAGCGGGCATACTCGCTGCGATGTGGGGATACCCTCTGGGCAATCCACCTATTCCGTTTTTTGCCTTACTCGAGCGCGCGCCGACTTGGCTCACGCTCCCCGCACTCATCCTTGCCATTACGCTGGTGGCTTCATCCGTGGACACGCTAGAGAACGCCTTGGTGTCGCTCGGGGTAACGGAAACCGGCAAGATCGGGTTGCGGGGTGCGCGTTGGTTAACCGCCATTCTAATGCTACCGGTCATCGCGCTTGCCCTCCAGCAGGTCTCGGTGCTTCGGCTTTTCTTAATCGCCGATTTGCTATGCGCTAGCGCGATTATCCCACTCTTAAGCGGACTGGCTGCCCGGGTCGGCCCCGGTGCTGCTATCACCGGCGCCGCGATGGGCCTGATTGGTGCTGTACTGCCTGGCATGATGACAACCAGCAGCGTTGCCGGCGGATTTCTAGTGGCTAGTTTTCCACAATCTATTCCCACTCTTGCGCCATTTGTAGGCGCACTCACAGCCTCAGGCGTAACTGTGTGGGTGATTGCTTGGGTCCAGCCGCTTAAGTCACCGCGCCCAACACAAGGTTTACGATAAGCACCAGCAAAACCACAAAAATACCGGTAAAAACAAAACCCGCGATAATAAATGTCGCCGGGCTGCCATGACTAAAATCACGCTGGCGTGCGCTTTCGCTTTGCACGCCTAGCGCGGCGGCCAATGTACTTTTAATCACCTGCCAAGTAGTGAGTCGCCGGGGTGGCTCACTTGAACGATCGGCTGGCGCCATGCTGCCTCCTACTTAACCCATCCATAGTTTATCAACCTCCCCTCGAAGCCACTTCACGTAAGTCATAGCGCATCACTAGGGCGTCCTCACGTCCATCCACGGTGGGATAATAATCACGCCGACGGCCCACGCGCCGGAACCCCTCGCTTCGGTAGAGGTGCACGGCCGGTTGGTTACTCGGACGTACTTCCAGGTATACCGATTCCGCCCCTAAACGCTCCGCGCGATCGAGCGATTGACGTAATAATGCCCGACCCAAGCCGCGATTTTTCCACTGCGGATCGACAGCAAGGTTAAGAACATGCGCCTCACCCGGCCCCATCGCCAAGACGAAATGACCGACGACGCGATCTGTTGCCAGCTGTACCCAGCACTCATAACCCATGCGTAAACAATCACGAAAAATCGTCAACGTCCACGGATAGTCATACGCACCAGTCTCAACGCTAAAAACCGACTCAAGATCAGCCGGTCGCATTGGTCGTATGACAGGTAAAAAATCAACCGGTGCGGTGGTCATGCCATCGCTCTCAATGCTTGCTGCAGCGCTAACAAATCTTGCCATGCGAGTGCTTTTTGTTCTGGTTCGTGGAGTAAATAACTCGGCGCAAGGGTGATGTATAAGGGGATGTTATTCTCACCCCAATCATGCCGATGACCGCGTAACGCATCGAGCGCTTGTTCGCTTTGCAACAAGGCCTGCGCGCAAGCATGCCCAAGCGCTAGCATCACCGCTGGATTGTCTGCCAGCGTGGCGAACTTCGCCTGCGTACTATCGATTTCCATTATCGATACATCGCGATACCGACTGAGCCCAATGGCCGCAAGCATGGCATCCAATAACTCGCCAGTCGGTCCCCGCAACGGTTCATCAGTCACAATCAGTAGGCGTTCACTTCGCTCGGGCGACGCCTCTTTGTGCTCGACACGCTCGCGACGCTGCCAAACACAAATCCCCATTTCATCAAGCAACCGATAGCCGCGTGCATCGAGCCTGCTCATGCCGCCCTCCCTGCTCTAGACACCCTCGTTTTGCGGATGCATTCTCTCAGCCCGCGAGCGCAGGCGATTAAGCGCATTGAGATAAGCTTTCGCTGAGGCAATCACGATATCGGTATCTGAACCTTGCCCATTCACTGCTCGTCCACCGCGCTCCAAGCGCACGGTTACCTCGCCTTGCGCGTCGGTCCCGGTGGTAATGTTGTTCACCGAATACAGCATGAGTTCAGCATTAACCGCTAAAATGCCCTGAATTGCTTTAAATGCCGCATCAACAGGACCATCCCCTTCGGCAGAATTGCGCTGCTCTTCGCCATCGACAAGCAACGTAACATCGGCGACAGGCGTTTCACCGGTCTCCGAGCAGCAGCGAAATGCGACCAAAGTTACATTTTGATCTTCTTCCAGCGCAGCCACTGCCTCGGTGGCTAGCGCTTGGAGATCTTCATCAAAGATTTCGTGTTTTTTATCTGCTAAATCTTTAAAGCGCTGAAATGCCTCATTGAGCTGGGCTGCGGTATCGAAATAAATGCCTAATTCATCACAGCGGCTGCGAAAAGCATTACGCCCAGAGTGCTTACCAAGCACCATGCGGTTAGTCCCCCAGCCAACATCCTCTGCTCGCATAATCTCATAGGTTTCGCGGTGTTTGAGGACGCCGTCTTGGTGAATGCCAGACTCATGAGCAAAGGCATTAATACCCACGATTGCCTTATTCGGTTGGACTTGAAAACCCGTAATGTTGGATACCAACCGTGAGGTGGGCAGGATCTCTCGAGTTTCAATTCGCGTATCACAAGGAAAGTCATCTTGGCGGGTCCGCAGTGCCATCACAATTTCTTCAAGCGCCGCATTTCCCGCACGTTCCCCTAAACCATTAATGGTGCACTCGATTTGCCGGGCACCCTCGCGCACTGCGGCCAATGAATTGGCCACCGCAAGGCCTAAGTCATTATGGCAATGCACTGACCACACGGCTCGATCGGCATTGGGTATCCGTGAGCGCAGTTCGTTAATCAGCCCGGCAAACTGCCGCGGCAGGTTATAACCCACCGTATCCGGGATGTTAATGGTCGTTGCCCCCGCATCAATAGCAGCTTCAATAATACGGCATAGAAAATCCGGCTCGGAGCGGCCCGCGTCTTCTGGCGAGAATTCAACATCGTCGCAAAGGTTGCGTGCTTGTTTGACAGCCGCAACCGCTCGAGCCTGCACTTGTTCAGGCGCGAGCTGGAGTTTTTTCTCCATATGCACCGGAGAAGTCGCAATGAACGTGTGTATTCGCCCAGCCGCTGCCGGTGCAATCGCCTCGCCCGCTCGCTCGACATCAGCCTCGAACGCACGTGCCAGGCCACAAACTCGCGAATCAGTAATGGTTTCCGCCACCGCGCGGACTGATTCAAAATCACCCCGGCTCGCCGCAGGAAATCCGGCCTCGATGACATCAACCTTCAGTCGCTCTAGCGCTCGGGCAATGCGCACCTTCTCCTCACGTGTCATCGACGCGCCAGGGCTTTGTTCCCCATCACGCAAGGTCGTATCAAAAATGATTAACTGATCGGCTTCGCCCATAGCGCCTTCCCCTCTACGCATCTATCGCTTATCTCTAGTCTAACCTGCTTGACGGCGTTTGCGACGACGACGCCGACGTCGCACGACGGTGAGCACCGGCCCTGATCCCATGTAAGTGAGTGCGAGTGCAAACAGCACCGTTGGCGGATGCACTGACATCAGAGCAACACCCAACACACCCAAGACCATCACCACAAAAGGGACTCGGTAGCGAAAATCAATTTCTTTAAAACTATCGTAGCGAACATTACTGACCATCAAAATTCCGGCTAAGGTGATGATCAAAAGCGCCGGCAACCCAGCCGGCCAACCGCCAAACTCGAGACGATCACCCGCCCAGACCATACCCGCTAGGGTGGCCGCCGCTGCCGGGCTTGGTAAGCCTTGAAAATAACGCTTATCCGCCATTCCGGCTTGCGTATTAAAACGCGCCAAACGCAACCCCGCGCAAGCGGTATAGATGAATGCCCCTAACCAGCCGAGTTTATCCCACACGGCTCCTAGCTCGCTTAAATCCTCTAAGGCCCAGAGATAGACTACTAACGCTGGCGCCACTCCAAAAGAGACCATGTCGGCAATGCTGTCGTATTGCACGCCAAAATCACTTTGGGTGTTAGTCAACCGCGCCACGCGCCCGTCAATCCCATCCATAACCATGGCTAAAAAAACGCCAACCGCCGCCGATTCATACAGGCCCGACTGCGCTGCAACCACCGCGTAGAAGCCAAAAAACAGCGCTAGCGTGGTAATTAAATTTGGCAGCAGATAAATGCCGCGACGGCGTGGCCTAGGAGGCAATTGATCGGTCATAGCGACCTCAAAGTCGCGGTTGCTAGCGATAACCAGCAACCGCCCATTTGCATTCGTCGATTAGTTACGACTGCGATCGACGAGTTGGTTGGCTTTAATCCAAGGCATCATGTCACGCAGTTTTGAGCCCACCTCTTCGATGGGGTGCTCAAAGGCCCGGCGCCGCATCGCTTTAAGGCGAGGTGCACCGGCCTGATTTTCAAGCACGAATTCCTTGGCGAACTCACCATTACGAATCTCTTCGAGTAACTCACGCATCGCCTGCCGCGATTGTTCATTAATGACCCGTGGGCCGCGGGTAAAATCACCATATTCCGCAGTATTCGAAATCGAGTAACGCATATTGGCAATACCGCCCTGATAGAGCAGATCAACAATGAGCTTGGTTTCATGGAGCACTTCAAAATAAGCCATCTCTGGGGCATAGCCGGCTTCTACTAACGTCTCAAAACCCGCTTCGATTAACGAAGTAATACCGCCGCAGAGCACGGCCTGTTCGCCAAAGAGATCCGTTTCTGTTTCCTCTTGGAAACTTGTCTCAATCACGCCTGAGCGTCCACCGCCGTTCGCTGAAGCGTAAGACAGCGCCACATCACGGGCCTGGCCGCTGGCATCCTGATGCACAGCAATTAGGCTTGGCACGCCATTGCCCTCAACATAGGTTGAACGCACCAAATGCCCTGGGCCTTTTGGCGCAATCATAATGACGTCCATATCGGCACGTGGCTCAATTTGCTGATAGTGGATGTTAAATCCATGCGCAAACGCAATCGCGCCACCCTGCTTGAGGTGGGGAGCAACCGATTCGGTGTAAACCGCGGCTTGATGCTCATCTGGTAACGTCATCATGACTAAATCAGCGCTAGCAACCGCCGCGTCAACTTCAGCCACTTCCAATCCTGCCGCCTTGGCTTTTTCAGCACTCGCTGATCCAGCACGCAGACCCACGACGACTGGGACGCCTGACTCTTTGAGATTATTCGCATGCGCATGACCCTGCGAGCCATAACCCAAAATGGCGACCTTCATGCCTTTGATGATGGAAAGGTCAGCGTCCTTATCGTAATAAACTTTCATAGCTCCCCCGAGTTGTGGATTCTAAATACGCATCTGTTTTTCGCCGCGCGCAATGCCAATGACCCCAGAACGGACCACTTCCATGGGTGTCTTCCGATCGAGAAGCTCGAGAAAGGCATCAAGCTTACTCGAGCGCCCAATCACCTCAATGGTGTAAGTCTTATCGGTCACATCAACAATGTGGGCTTCAAAAATATCTGCCAGGCGTTTGAACTCTTCTCGCGATTCGCTAGACGTCGCCTGGACTTTAACTAACATGAGCTCTCGCTCGATATGCAACGCCTCGGTGAGATCGCTTACCTTAACCACATCCAATAGCTTATTAAGCTGCTTGAGAATCTGCTCGATAATGCGCTCATCACCCTGAGTCACAAGCGTTATGCGTGAAATCGTGGCGTCATCAGTCGGCGCAACCGTTAACGAATCGATGTTGTAGCCGCGTGCCGTAAATAGCCCGGCAATCCGGCCCAATGCACCGAACTCGTTCTCAACGAGAATAGAAATTAGATGTCGCATAGCGAATAACCGGCGCTCGGATGACCCTAGTAAATGTGCAACGAAAGCGCCTCAAGTTACGGCGCGCGGCCATGGGCGTCAAGATCTGCGCATCGTCAAAGGGGTGGGCGACCCGCTTCTGGTCGGCTAATCTAGAGGGGTTTTTATTTTCTGAACAAGGCATCGAAGCATGCGCGCAAGCCGTTTTCCGCTATTTACCAACAAACAAACGCCGGCTGACGCCGATATTATCAGTCACCAGCTTATGCTCAGAGCTGGCCTCATTGAGAAAATTGGTGCTGGACTCTACACCTGGCAACCGCTCGGGCTGCGCGTGCTCAGACGTGTTGAACAGGTTGTTCGTGAGGAAATGAATCGCATTGGTAGCTTAGAAGTCCTAATGCCCGCCGTCCAACCGGCGGAACTTTGGCAAGAATCTGGGCGCTGGTCAGTTTATGGGGCGGAGTTGTTACGACTGCAGGATCGTCATGAGCGCGAATTCTGCATTGGCCCTACCCATGAAGAGGTCATCACTGACTATCTGCGCCGCGAGCTGCGGAGCTACCGTCAGTTACCGCTCACTTATTATCAAATACAGACTAAATTTCGCGATGAGATTCGGCCACGCTTTGGCGTGATGCGTGCGCGTGAATTTGTCATGAAAGATGCTTACTCCTTCCACATCGATCAGGCCTCTTTACAAGCCACCTATGCGGACATGCATAAAGCCTACACGCGTATCTTCACTCGTCTTGGATTGCGCTTTCGCTCGGTGGGTGCCGATAGCGGGGCCATTGGTGGCAGTGTTTCTGAAGAGTTTATGGTGCTTGCTGACTCTGGTGAGGATGAAATTGCGAGTTGTAGCCAGTGCCAATACGCCGCCAATATAGAGCTTGCCACAAGTCGTCCAGCCGCACTTCCCAAAGCCGAGCCATGTCCTGCCGAAGCGCGCTCAACGCCAGGTATTCATAGCGTTAGCGAGCAGTGCGAGCATTTAAATATCAGCCCCTCACAAGTACTCAAAAGTGTGGTGGTCATGGCCAACGAACAGCCAGCCGTCATGTTTGTCGCCGGTGATGATGAGCTCAATGAAGTAAAAGCCGCCCATGCCTTGGGTGTTGATCACGTACGTCTGGCTGAGCCCGCCGAGGCATTGGAGGCGACAGGGGTTCCGCGCGGGTTTATTGGACCTAAAGATTTGCCCCCTGGCCTACCTCAATGGGTGGATACGCGAGCAGCACAGTTAATGAATTTCTCAAGTGGTGCCGGTCGTGCGGATTGGCACTGGATAAACTTAAATTGGGGCACTGACGTTGCCATGCCAGCGTGTGCGGATTTACGCACTGCCAAAGCCGGCGAAGGGTGTCCAAGCTGCGATACGGGCGAAATTGAGATTCATCGGGGCATTGAGGTTGGGCATATCTTCCAGCTAGGCAGTAAATATAGCGAAGCCATGGAGGCAACAGTACTCGATGAACAAGGCCAGCATCAGCCGCTCATGATGGGTTGCTATGGCATTGGTGTCTCACGAGTGGTGGCTGCCGCTATTGAGCAAAATCATGATGATCAAGGTATTCAGTGGCCGCAACCGCTCGCTCCGTTTGATGTTGCGATCGTTAGTATTGGCGCTGAGCGCTCGAGTGCAGTCACAGATACCGCAAGCTCGCTCTATGAACAGCTAGAGCAGGCTGGCTACCAAGTCTTTTGGGATGATAGGAACGCGCGGCCTGGCGTTAAATTTGCGGATATGGAGCTCATCGGCATCCCACACCGAATCGTTGTCGGTGAGCGTGGCATTAATAGCGGCACGCTGGAGTACCGCGCACGAGGCGGTGAGCAAAGTGAAGATATTTCACTCAATCACGCCATCGATGAGCTTGGCGCAAAGATAGGATCACCCGCCTCATCTAACTGAGGATAGGGAAGATCGCGCGCTTGGCAGGTGGCAGCGATGCGGGGATGCAGCCATTCAAAAAGCGTGCGCTGATAGTCATCACTCGGGAGTCGAGGCTGGTCATAAAACCCCGCTAACTGACGTTGACGCTGCGCCTCATAGAGCACAACGGCAGCAGCAACTGAAACATTTAATGACTCCACTAATCCCGCCATCGGCACTGTAATGTGGCCATCAACCGCACGCGCGGCTTGATCACTTACTCCCCATAGCTCAGCGCCCAGTAACACAGCACAGGGCTGGGTAAAGTCAATTTGCCGAAAATCAACAGCACTTGGCGATAAATGAGCGGCATAGACTCGATGCCCTTTTGACTGCAGCGCGCTTACTGCCGAGCCAACATCAGAATGCACATGAGTGTTAACCCACCGACCTGCACCAGCAGCACAGTTTTGTTGAATGGCTAATGCACCATCAGGCACAACGGCATGTGCATGCAGAACACCGACTGCGTCGCAGGTTCGCAAAATCGCACTTAAGTTATGCGGCTTATGTACGCCATCAAGCAATATGCGCAAATCGGGCTGACGACGATCAAGCGTCGCACGAAAACGGGCTAAGCGCTCGGCACTCAAAAGCATGTCCTCATCACGGTTCCAACCGGTATTCTAGTGCGATGACACAAAAACGCATACTGATTGTTGGTTGCGGCCAAATCGGCTCGCGCTTGGGCAGCAAGCTCTCTCGGGCGGGACACACGGTGTTTGGCCTGCGCCGTCGCGCTATGGCTATTGCCAACGGAATCACTCCCATACAAGGCAATCTACTCGACTACGCCACATTAGAGCGTCAACTTCCTGAGCGGTTAGATGGTATTTACTACATCCTTACACCAAGCCAACGCGACGATAACGGCTATCGGGATGCCTATGTCACTGGGTTAGAGCATCTCATCTCCGCGCTAGCCAAGCAGCGACTCACTCTGCCACGCTTAATTTTTGTCTCATCCACCGCCGTCTATGGCCAAAGTGATGGCCAATGGGTGGATGAGCAAAGTCCGACACAGCCCGTGCGCTTTAATGGCGAGCGTTTAGTAGAGGCAGAAGCCATTGCCGCTGGCTATGCGGGTCAATCTATTCGGGTACGCTTTGGCGGCATTTATGGCCCGGGGCGAGAGGCCTTAATCCAGCGAATCAAAGCAGGCAAACCCTGTCAAAACGCACCACCGCTTTATACCAATCGCATTCATGAGGATGACTGCGTAGGCCTATTAGCGCATGTGGGAGAACTCACAGATCCAGACGCCGTGTATTTAGGCGTGGATAATGAGCCAGCAGCACAGTGTGAGGTAATGGACTGGTTGGCCAGAGAACTTGAATTGCCTCCAGCACCCCGTCAAAGCGGGATCAATGCGGGGCGTCGCTGCTGCAACGCCCGCTTATTGGCGAGTGGTTATCAACTGCAATACCCAAATTATCGAGCAGGCTATCAATCGCTCTTAGCCGATTTCCGGCGTAAGCCGTAAAGCGCTGCGTTTTGCGAGGAGAAATAGGCGGCCAGATCACGAATATCTTCATCACTTAAGGCTGCGGCTTGGCCATTCATAATGGCATTGTTGCGATCACCACTCCGGTAGGCCTCTAGCGCATAAACTAGGTAATCAGCATGCTGCCCCGCTAACATCGGAAAAGCAGGATTATCCGCAGCCCCGACTTCGCCATGGCAGGCAACACAAGCCTGCGATTTGCTTCGTCCGGCTTCGACATCACCAATGGGTTGGGCGATAGCCACCCCCACCAAGCCACAGGCAGCAAGAATTAAAACAAAGCATGAAATCGACTTCATTGTTTACCCCCACGGCCAGAAGCCTCAAAATAAGCGGCGATATCTTGCATATCCTGCTCACTTAACGTGCCAGAGAGCGCTTGCATGGTCGTGTGTTCTCGATCACCCGCCTGATAGGCCTTGAGTGCGGAAACAATGTAGGCGGCGTGCTGACCACCGAGTTTGGGGACGCGGTACGAGGGATACGCGTTGCGATAACCCTCCACGCCATGGCAGCCCAGACAGGTATAGGCCTTTGCACGGCCGGCTTGAATATCACCCTCTGCAGCACTAAGCCCAGGCAGAGCGAATAACATTAGCGCAATGGCAAATGGTATGAATCGCATGGTTTTTGTTCAGGCCCTTTATCGGATAACCGCCCTATATAGTTCCATGGATTGTGATGCCGGTAAAGTTGATAGGGGTCAATTTATGCGATCATCTCGTTTATGAATATTGAAATTTTTATCGTCTATTACAGTCGCCATGGCGCAACCCATGCAATGGCCCGGCAAATTGCCCATGGCGTTGAGACTGTAGCCAATGCAAGCGCCTGTCTTCGCACCGTGCCGGCCGTCTCAGAGATCAGCGAAGCCAGCGCCCCGGCCGTCCCGAACGACGGACCACCCTATGCAACACTCGAAGAGATCAGTGCCTGTGATGGCTTAATTCTGGGAAGCCCCACACGCTTTGGCAATATGGCCGCGCCACTCAAACACTTTCTTGATCAAACCTCAGGGCTATGGCTTGGCGGCGCACTTGACGGCAAACCTGCGGCATTGTTTACCTCAACCGGTAGCTTACACGGCGGCCAAGAGAGCACGCTGCTCTCAATGATGCTGCCATTACTACATCACGGCATGTTTATCGTGGGCTTGCCTTATTCCGAATCCGGATTAATGAATACACAAACTGGCGGCACGCCCTATGGTGCTAGCCATCTTGCTGGCGCGGAAGCGGAGCGTGAAGTCGATGAGATTGAGAGCGAACTCTGTCGTGCGCTGGGCGCTCGGGTTGCTCAAGCCGCTGTTCGCCTTAAACATCCCTCGCAAGGCAGTTAGGCATGGACCAAAATGACTCGCTCACTCATGTCGCTACCTCGACACGTTACCGTCTCGCCGTTAGCTGTTATATCGGAGTTATCTTATTGCTGATTGCTTGGTTAGTCTGGCTAAGTCCGCCACCAGCGACTTTGCGCAGCCCCCTTTTAATTGTGTTTTTATTGCCATTACTCCTTGGCCTACGCGGCATACTTCACGCTCGCCGCTATACACTGCAGTGGACGGGGATGCTAATTTTGGTCTATTTCACCCATGGGCTTGTTGCGAGTACAGGCCCATCGCCGGAGCGCTGGTTAGGCGTTGCTGAAACCCTACTTAGCCTTGGTTACTTTGGTTTAACATTGCTGGTTCTACGCGATGGTAAACGGGCGCATAAGGCCGGTAATCTCAGCGATTAATCCTCTAACACTGACTTAATAAACGGCACCGTTAAACGCCGACCGGTTTGCAGTGACGCCACATCAAGGCGCTCAACCAAATCCACCAAATAACCGACATCACGAGCTTGATGGCGCAATAAATAAACGAGACTTGCTCGCGGAAGCGATAGACCGCGATTCGCCACGAGCGTTAATAGAATCTCCCGTCGGCGCGCATCATCAGGAGGCGTTAAACGCCAGCGTAATAGCGCCTGCAACCGTGAAGTGAGATCCGCTAGCTGCAATCCTAGCGCTTTTGGCCCAGGGCGAGCGGCGATCAGCAAATGCCCACCCGCATCACGAATACGGTTATAACAATGAAAAAGTGCCTCTTCCCACTCTGCCTCACCGGCGGCGCGATCAATATCATCGATGGCCACCAATGAGAGTGCCTCTAAGCCCTCAAGCGAAGTCGCTGGCCGATTAATATGCTCTGCAAGCGGTATATAAACTGCGGTTTTACCTGCTTCACTCATCAACCCACAGGCCGCCTGCAATAGATGGCTCTTGCCACTACCTGCTGGCCCTGCGAGATACAACGACTGGGCCTGCGGCTCAGCTAACTTAGCCACCGCCGCAACGGCTTGCTCATTGCCGCGGGCAACAAAACGCGCTAAATCCGCTGCAGTATCCCAACGAAAATCAAGCGCAAGCTGCGGCATTGCATTCACCATTGAATTTATTGCCAGCGATACTGCTCACCGTCGGCAAGCAATCTTGAATCACGCGCAATGGCCTTAAGCACTCGCGCCTCCGGCGTATTAATGGCAAGCGCAAAACGCACCTGATCGGCATCAACTTCAAGCGCAGTAGCGCGCTCTACGCCGGCTAGCGCCTCAAGACGCGCAACGACTCGATCATGAATCCGTAATGAGTCAATTCCTGAGACCGCGATATTAAGCCGACGGCTCGCAAATAAATCCGGCAAATAAGCGAACTCCCGCGTCAGTCTTGCCACTAAACGCTCCACTGCCGAATCCAGCGTATCGTCAAGCCCACCAGGACCTGTTTGCCAACGGGTCATAACCGCTTCATCGCTAATTAATGTCCAGCGTGCCGCGCCCGACTCTGAGAGCCTCACGCTTAAAATCCGATCTGGATCATAGCGTGTCGATGCTTCCCGAATAGGCTCAGCAAAACCGGCCGCAACCTCTGCAGGTGATACAGCGGCGAGATCCTCTAAATCCATGAGCGGAAACATCAAGCGCAGACCCAACTGTTCGGCTTGTGTGCGCAGCCGCTGCAACACGTCTGCATCCTGTTTGGCGTCCGCTAATCGGCGCTCGCCCTCCTGTTCAATAGCAAGCCAGACCAAAACGGTTACCGGTTGTTCTGGCCATACTTTGATCCCTGCACGCACCAATCGCTCGCGTAGTCGTGTCGTGTTAAACCGGGCACTGAGCATAAGCGCTGGCGCCTGGCGATAAGAAAATCCTTCAAGATACTGCTGCGCGTCATTGCTGATTTGCTCAGCTACTAGAGCGTCTAATACCGAGGGGTCTCCGGTGAGCTGCACGAGCATCTCTCCAACGGCTTGCTCCACCGCCGGCTCGCGCGCCGCCTCTGACTCATCGGCCACAGGCACTTCAACAGCGCCCGGCGTACTGGCTTTACTGACCGCCATTAACCCCAAGACAAGCCCGATCATTAGAGCCGTTAGCCCAACACGATTGATCCCATGCATTGCTATAAAACGCGCCATCGCCAAAGAGCTTTTAAGGTACCATGAGTACTGAATTGGAACGACGAGCCCGTGGCCTGGAGGGCGTAATTTGAGTCCCACTGACCCAAAAAATGGATTGAGCTATCGCGATGCTGGCGTTGATATTGACGCGGGCTCGGCCTTAGTCGAGCGGATTCGTGATGATGTTGCAACGACCCAACGCCCGGGCATGCTTGGCAGTCTTGGTGGATTTGGTGGGTTATTTGAGCTGCCGATTGATCGCTACCAACACCCAGTATTGGTCTCAGGAACGGATGGCGTGGGCACCAAACTCAAACTCGCCTTAGAAACCGGCCAACATGACGGCATCGGCATTGATTTAGTCGCCATGTGCGTCAACGATGTCATCGTTACCGGTGCAGAGCCACTGTTCTTCCTCGATTATTACGCAACAGGCCAACTCGATGTCGATGTCGCTGAGCGGGTGATTCGTGGCATTACTGAGGGCTGCCGCCAAGCCGGCGCTGGGTTGATTGGTGGCGAAACAGCTGAAATGCCAGGCATGTATCGTAAGGGAGATTACGATTTAGCCGGTTTTTGCGTCGGCATTGTCGAGCGTGACCAACTCATTGATGGTCAAAATATCCAACTAGGCGATCAAATTATTGCGCTTGCGAGCACCGGCGTGCATGCCAACGGTTACTCATTGGTGCGAAAAATTCTAGATCTTGACCCCGATGCGCTGACACGCACCCTTGAGGGAAACCCACTCGATAAGTGGCTACTCGCTCCAACCAAAATTTATGCCCGCAGTATTGCTCAACTCATTAAGCAAACACCGATTCATGGTATGGGGCATATCACTGGCGGCGGCCTTACGGAAAATTTGCCGCGTATTTTGCCCAAAGACCTCAGCGCACAAGTGAATACCCAAAGTTGGCGGTGGCCGGCGTTATTTGACTGGTTGCAGCAAACCGGTGGGGTCGATACAACGGAGATGCGCCGAACCTTTAACTGCGGTGTCGGCATGGCTGTGGTTGTGCCAGCCGATACAACCGAAGCGGCTTTAGCTGCCTTGCAAGCAAGCGGTGAGCGCGCATGGGTGATGGGCGAAATTGTCAGGGCAAGTGATCACGCGGGGGTGATTTACCGGGAGGCGCCATGAGCAAAGCCAAGCCTAGGCTGGTGGTGCTAATTTCTGGAAGCGGCAGCAACCTGCAAGCCATTATCGATGGCATTGAGGCGGGTGAGATTCGCGCGCAAATTAGCCGAGTCATCAGTAATAATCCAGACGCCTATGGCTTATTAAGAGCACAAACCGCTGGCATTGCTACGACGGTCATTGATCATCGAGCCTATGCCAAGCGGTCTGCCTACGATCAAGCCCTAGCTGAGCATCTAGATATCATCGACCCAGATTTGGTGGTGTTGGCGGGATTTATGCGCATTCTCGGGGATGCCCTTGTGGAAAGATATATTGGCCGGCTCATTAACATTCATCCCTCTCTTTTGCCCGCTTATCGTGGCCGACACACGCATCAACGCGTGCTCGATGCGGGCGATACCTGGCATGGATGCAGTGTGCATTTTGTCATTCCCGCTTTGGATGCAGGTCCGGTGATCGCGCAGGCTGCCGTAGCGGTCCGCACGAATGACACACCTGAGCGGTTAGAAAGCCGGGTGCAGGCCATGGAACATCGACTTTATCCCCAGGTGGTTGCGTGGATCGCCGCAGGCAGGGTGTCAATGCAAAATGATCAAGTGATATTGGATGGCAACGCCCTCGCCACACCGCCTTGCCTCAAGACAGATGATACGACATGAGATACCTTGGCTTAATCGCTTTAATGTTGCTCGTCTGGGGCAGTATAGTCAGCGCTCGTTCGGTAGATGCCGCGCAACCCCCCCCTGATTTTGATGCACGCTACGCGGTAGAGAAAAGCGGCATTAAGATCGGACAATCCCATTTGCGTTTTCGCCGGCCGCAGCCTGGTTACTATGATTACCGGCTCTACACACACGCCACCGGTATTGCCCGTTGGGTAATTGCCAGTGAAGTGATTGAGCACAGTCGTGGAGAAATTACCGCATCCGGCTTTCGGCCCACTGATTATCAATATGAGCGCCGTGGCGATGATAAGGCACGCCGTGCACAGTTGCATTTTGATTGGAGTGCCAACGAGGTGATTAACGATGTCGCCTCGTATCCTTGGCGTATGGACATCACCGCAGACACTATTGATCGAGTCATCAGCCCACTCCAGCTTATGCACGATTTGGCAGAGCGCGAGCCAGATAAAACCGAGTTAACCTATCGCATTGCCGATGGGGGTCAGCTAAAGACTTATCTGCTAAGCGTGGAAGAGAGCGAAATGATCACCACAAGGGCCGGTCAGTTCGAGGCATTACGCATCCGCCGTCGCGATACCGATAGCGATCGCTATACCCTGCTGTGGTGTGCGCCGGCGCTTGCTTTTCTAGCGGTGCAAGTTGAGCAATGGGAGCACGGCGATCTTAATTTTCGTCTCAGTTTAGCGGAAGTGGACGGCCTGCCCGCGCCAACGCCTTAAGGACGTGGCAAGGTCACGCCACGCTGGCCCATATATTTACCGGCTCGATCTTTATACGATTGCTCACAGACTTCATCAGATTCTAAAAACAACATTTGCGCAACACCCTCATTGGCATAAATCTTCGCCGGCAAAGTCGTTGTATTCGAGAACTCCAAGGTGACATGCCCCTCCCACTCCGGCTCCAGCGGCGTGACGTTCACAATGATGCCGCAACGCGCATAGGTGGATTTACCAAGACAAATCGTCAAGACATTGCGCGGAATGCGAAAATACTCAACGGTGCTAGCTAGTGCGAAGCTGTTGGGCGGGATAATGCAAACATCCGAGCGCACATCAACAAAACTCGCCTCATCAAATCCCTTCGGATCAACGACTGCAGAGTTGATATTCGTGAAAATTTTAAAATGCTCAGCGCAACGCACATCATAGCCATAGCTTGAAGTGCCATAAGAAATCATTCGCTCGCCGCTTGCATCATCGCGAACTTGGCCGGGTTCAAAAGGTTCAATCATCCCCTCGGCAGCCATTTGCCGAATCCAACGATCGGATTTTATTGCCATGATTTGGGTCCGTTCTCTAGTAGTGTTTTTATTTTAGTGGTCATCGACAACGATATTCGGAAAGCGACTGGTGCCTGCCGCCTCTTGTTGCGATAAAATTGCCGCCGTGCGCCGCGCGGCTTCACGATAGAGAGCGGCTACGCGCGATTGCGGCGCCGCCGCTACGGTTGGACGACCGGCATCCGCCTGCTCACGAATCCCAACATCAAGCGGCATGGCGCCTAATAGTGCGACGGTCTGTTCATCGGCTAAACGCTGACCACCGCCCATTCCAAAAATTGACTCTTCATGGCCACATTGCGTGCAAATATGCAGGCTCATATTTTCCAAAATGCCCAGCACTGGCACTTTAACTTTTTCAAACATCTTCACGCCCTTACGGGCGTCGAGCGTGGCGATATCTTGCGGGGTCGTTACGACCACAGCACCTGCCACCGGGACTTTTTGCGCTAAGGTCAGCTGAATATCCCCCGTACCCGGAGGTAAGTCGATAATTAAATAATCAAGTGCACCCCAGTTGGTTTCATTAAGGAGCTGGGTAAGTGCTTGGGTAACCATGGGGCCCCGCCAGACCATTGGCGTATCCTCTTCAATCAAAAAGCCAATGGACATAATCTGCACGCCAAAATTTTTCAGCGGGGTCAGGCTTTTGCCATCAGGGCTATCGGGTTTATGTCCAGACACGCCCATCATGCGTGGCTGACTTGGCCCGTAAATATCGGCATCGAGTAAGCCAACGCGTGCGCCCTCATCAGCAAGCGCAATCGCTAAGTTCGCCGCCGTTGTTGATTTACCAACACCCCCTTTGGCAGAGGCCACCGCAATGATATTGCCAATATCATCCAACGGCTTAAGGGTGTCTTGCACTTGCCGTGATTGCACTGCCCAGTTCACTGTGACATTGACCGCAGCCGCCTTTGTAGCCGTTTGCACCGTCTCAGTCACTGCCGCGATCAGATCATCACGGTAGTGCTCCACTGGAAACCCCACATGGATCGCAATGCTCACACGATCCGCATCGATAGTAATCGCCTCAATGGCCTCAGCGCTGATTAAATCTATGCCTAAGCTTGGTTCTTTCCAACCACTCAATGCGGTTTCTACTGCCTCGCGCGTTATTACTCTCATGCTTGCTCCGCGTCATTGCACGCTAAATAAGCCCTTAGTCTACCCGCCGGGCTAAGCGCATAAAACACACGCAAGGCTATTCTGTGTAGACAATCGTCATGCCTAAGCGTTTAGCTCTGGCATAATGGCGGTTTTCTAGCAGCGACCGCGCGGAGCGTTCATGACCCGCAAGATACTGGTAACCAGTGCCCTGCCATATGCCAATGGACCCATTCATCTTGGCCATTTGGTTGAATACGTCCAGACTGATATTTGGGTGCGCTTTCAAAAGCTGCAGGGCAACGCGTGTTGGTATGTTTGTGCTGATGACGCTCATGGCACGCCAATTATGCTAAAGGCCCGCGAACGTGGCATTACGCCTGAGGCATTAATCGAAGAAGTCGGCGTCGAGCACCGACGTGATTTTGCTGGCTTTCACATTGGCTTTGATAATTACTACACGACGCACTCACAAGAGAACCGTCATTACGCCGAGCTAATCTATACTCGCTTGCGCGATGGTGGCTGGATTGATCGGAAAACCATTACCCAAGCCTATGACGCACAAGAGGGCATGTTCTTACCTGATCGATATATCAAAGGCACCTGTCCGCGTTGCGAGGCGGTGGATCAATACGGTGATAACTGCGAATCATGCGGCGCGAGCTACTCTCCGGACGAACTCAAAAATCCGGTGTCTGTCATTTCTGGTAAAGCACCGGTGCAAAAAGAATCCGAGCATTACTTCTTTCGCCTACAAGATTTCGAACCCATGCTGCGCGAATGGGCAGCGAGTGAAGGCCTACAAGATGAGGTCGCGAATAAACTCCAAGAGTGGTTTGACGCTGGCCTGCGGGCTTGGGATATCTCACGCGATGCACCTTATTTTGGTTTTGAAATTCCCGATGCACCCGATAAATATTTTTATGTTTGGCTGGATGCGCCGATTGGCTATATGGCCAGCTTTAAAGATCTTTGCAATCGTGAAGATATGGACTTCGATACCTGGTGGGGGTCTGACTCAAGCGCCGAGCTCTATCACTTCATTGGCAAAGACATTGTCTACTTCCACGCGCTTTTCTGGCCGGCCATGTTAAGCGGCGCTGGGTTTCGTACCCCAACCCGCGTATGCGCGCACGGATTTCTTACCGTTGATGGGGCAAAAATGTCTAAATCCCGTGGCACGTTTATTATGGCGGAGACTTATTTGCGTCATCTTAACCCCGAGTACTTGCGCTACTACTTCGCCGCCAAGCTTGGTACGGGCGTGCACGATATTGACTTAAGCTTGGATGACTTCACCCAACGGGTAAATGCCGATTTGGTCGGCAAGCTTGTCAACATCGCAAGTCGTTGTGCGGGATTTATTCATAAACGCTTTGACGATCAGCTAGGCCCTCGGCTTGATACACCAGAACTCTTTCGCCGCACCAGTGCCTCTGCCCAAAGCATTGCCGGCCTTTATGAAGACCGCGAGTACTCGCGTGTCATTCGAGAGGTCATGGCGCTTGCCGATGAGGCCAATCAATATATTGATGAGAAAAAACCCTGGGTACTCGCGAAAGATCCGAATCAAGCAGATGCGGTACAGGCAATTTGCACTACTGGCATAAATCTATTTCGCCTACTTATGCTGTATCTCAAACCTGTCTTGCCGCAAACCGCTATGGCCGCAGAGGCATTTTTACAGATAGAGCCCGTGCGCTGGGCCGATGCCGGGCAGCCATTACTCGAGCACAAATTGGCTACGTTCAAACCCCTTATAACTCGCGTTGACCCAGACGCCATCGAGGCGATGATTAGCGAGTCACAAGAGAGTCTCAAACCTGCATGATTGAAAGAGCTGTTATCGCTAAGGAAGTTGATGCTCTGCTCCCGCAAACTCAATGCGAACAATGCGGTTATCCAGGTTGTCGTCCCTATGCCGAAGCAATCGCACAAGGCCATGCCGACATTAATCAATGCCCGCCGGGTGGCCAAACAGGGGTTGATGCGCTTGCGCAGTTGTTGGGGTTACCGACCAAAGCGTTAAACCGAAAGCATGGTGAGCCAAAACCACCGCGAGTTGCTTGGATTGATGAGGCGGTTTGTATTGGTTGTACTAAGTGCATTCAGGCGTGTCCGGTTGACGCCATTGTCGGCGCGCAAAAGCTCATGCATACCGTTATCGCCGAGGAATGTACGGGGTGTGATTTATGCCTTGCTCCATGCCCGGTTGACTGCATTGAAATGCATCCCACCTCACGAGATAGTGAACCTGCAGCCAAACAAAAAATCAGGCGTGATACAGCACGCACTCGCTTTGAGCGTCGCGGCCGCCGACTCAGTGAGCGCAAAGCCGCTGCTCACGCTCGCCGCGAACAACAGCGCGCGCAACGCCGTGCTCGAGATGAATCGGCTCAGGCGAACCCACCCACACTGCCAGATCGTGCGAGTCGGCGCGCTATCGCTGAGGCAGCGATGGCGCGTGCGCGGGCCCGTCGTAAGGCTCGATACGGCGATAACGAATTGTGAATCAGCAAAAACGCAAAGCTATTTTTGCTTGCTGGGCTGAGGCAAATCCGGAGCCAACCACTGAGCTGCATTACCGTAATGCCTTTGAGCTACTCATTGCCGTGATCCTGTCAGCACAAGCCACTGATCGCAGTGTTAACCAAGCAACGGGCCCACTATTTGCGGTCGCGAACACGCCAGCAGCCATTTTAAAGCTCGGTGAAGCCGGGCTTAAGTCTTATATCCGCACCATTGGGCTTTTTAATAGCAAGGCAAAAAATATCATATTGACTTCTCAGGCCCTCATTGAGCAGCACAACGGCGAAATTCCACGTGAGCGAAAAGCCTTGGAGGCACTGCCTGGCGTTGGCCGTAAAACCGCTAATGTCGTGCTAAACACGGCCTTTGGTGAGCCAACGATGGCTGTTGATACGCATATCTTTCGAGTGGCGAATCGGACTGGCATTGCTAAAGGTAAAACGGTGCGAGAGGTTGAGGAGCGATTATTGCGGGTTATCCCCAAAACCTATCTATATAACGCCCATCACTGGCTCATTCTGCATGGACGGTATATCTGCACAGCACGGCGGCCACGTTGCGGTGCCTGCGCGATTTTTACCTGGTGTGAATTCGCAAAAAAGAACGCTTATGCCGAAGACGATGGTGGAGCTTGAACACCGTTTATCCGGCGCTGATGGCCATCACGACAACGCCGCCAAATATACGCAAGCAGCAAAAACCCACCCGTTGCAAGCGCCATCATGCCGCCAATCGACACATCAAGCCATACCGCTGCCCAATACCCGATCGGCGCACTCACCGCAGCGATTAGCATGGCCAATGCAATCATGCTGACTAGGCGTCGAGTTACCAGATAAGCAGCCGCCGGCGGCACCACAACAAAGGCAATAAACAGCACCACGCCCACTGCATCAAACGCCGCTACCGCCGTTCCACTGAGTAGCGACAAATGCGCATAAAAAATAAGCCCCGGCATCAAACCCAGAATACGGGCCGAATCTGGATCAAAGGTCGCGAGCTTGAGGGCTTTGTAGAAAGCCAATACAAACACCCCATCAATAGCGAGCATAAGGGTCATAGCGAGCATCGCCCGCGGCCATTCGATGCCCGCAAACATCACGCTATCTAACCAAACAAACCCAATCTCCCCTAGCAGTACCGTATGCTCGTCTAAATGCACATCCCGGGCGAACACATTAATCAGCACGACACCGGCCGAGAATAATGCCGGGAAAACAAGCCCGATCGCCGCATCGTCGCGTAACCGGCGAGTCCGAGTGAGGAGCTCAATTAAAAATACCGCAAGCACACCGCTCAATGCCGCGCCAATAATTTGTAATGGCCCACTCGTTTGTCCGGTCATTAGCCAAGCCGCTGCAATACCAAAAAGAATGGAGTGGCTAATCGCATCAGCCAACATACTGTTACCACGCAGCACAAGAAAACTGCCTAATAATGCACCGCTGATACCCACCAGCGCCCCGGTTAATAAAATCGCAATTATTGGATCAACTAACATTAAGGCGACCCTGATGCCCTGTTCAAACGCCAGTCACGGCGGCGTTGAGCGCTGCGACTCGCCGCGTATTCACATCCATCTTGAGTGAGTTGCCAGTGTGGGCCTTCATCCGGCATATGCTGCGCAGACGCTAATAACCCACGCTGCGCAAGTGCCAATAATAGCGGCTCCGTAAGCATTCCGTAGTACGCATCAATCGCACCTTGCTCGACTCGGTATGACCAATCGCCATGTTCACGAGCAAGCTCATAAACGGTTAACAAAACCCGGTCACTGGAAGTATGACCAAGCCGATGTCGTCGCCGCCAATAGGTGGGGATCAAGCCTCGTTGAGGCGCAAACAACAAAGAAAAAAGCGCAATTGCGCTAGCAATTAACACCACAACGGGTCCCGTTGATAATCCCGGTGCAAGCGCACTAATCACGCCGCCGGTGATGCCCGCAACGGCGCCAAATACAGCCGCTAAAATCAACATTCCGAGCAGGCTTGCACACCATTGACGTGCTGCCGCACCCGGGGCGATGACCATGGCGGTCATTAAGACAACGCCGACCATTTGCAGCCCCACCACAACGGCAAGGGCGATCATGCCTGTGAGGAAAAGCTCAAGTAAGCGAACCGGCAAGCCTGCGACCGCTGCATATTCCGGATCGAACGTCATTAATTTAAGTGGCTTCCAAAAGATCACCACTAAGGCGAGCGCAAACGCCACAATAATGGCCATCGGGTAGAGATCTGCCCGCGCTGTCGCCGCGGCTTGACCAAATAGAAAACTATCAAGCCCTGCTTGCGCCGCACCGCCGCGATTTTGAATATATGTCAGTAAAACCACCCCAAGGGCAAAGCCCAAACTCAAGATAATCGCTAATGCCGCATCCATTTTTAAACGCGTATGTCGAGTCAGGGCAATGAGCAATAAGGTGGCCATCAAGCCACTCACAAGCGCCCCAGCCATGAGACTCTCCATCGATCGAGTGCCAACGATTAAAAACCCAAGACAAACGCCGGGCAGCGCTGCGTGAGAGAGGGTATCGCCTAATAAGCTCTGCCGCCGCAATACGGCAAAACAACCCAAGACACCGCTAATGACACCAATGAGCGCAGCGCCAATCATGACATTTTGTAACGTGTAATCAGTCAGAAAGGCGAGCATTGCTTTGGTGCTCTGACTGAGACTCGGCCTGCGCTTCATCTAATAGGGCAACCTGACCGCCATAGGCACGACGAAGGTTATTCGCGGTATAAACCTCATCGAGTGGACCCGCTGCGATGATGCGGACATTTAAGAACACTAACCAGTCGAAATATCGTTGCACGGTTTGCAGATCGTGATGCACGACAATAACGCTCCGGCCTTCATCGCGCAGACGACGAAGAAGCTCGATAATTTGTCGCTCAGTTGTCGCATCAACACCGGCCATTGGCTCATCAAGGAGTAGAATATCCGGCGCTTGAACGAGCGCTCTAGCGATAAATACCCGCTGTTGCTGACCGCCTGATAATTCGCTGATTTGCCGGTCAGCCAATGCCTCCATGCCCACTTGCTCTAGCGCGCGTAAAGCACGATCACGCTCATGGCGGCCCGGCCAACGCCACCACTTCATCTGCCCATAAAGTCCCATTGTGACCACATCAACCGCCGTTGTTGGAAAATCCCAGTCCACGGTTGAGCGCTGCGGAACATAGCCGACTCGATGGGCTTGGGTGACGGAGGGTTGGCCAAAAAGCCGACTGTGGCCAGCGGAGATTTTAACAAGGCCTAGAACTGACTTTATTAACGTGCTTTTGCCCGCCCCATTGGGCCCGATCACGCCAGCCATAACACCCGCTGGTATATCTAGATCAATATCCCAAAGCGCCGGACGATCCCCATAACTAACGATTAAATCCTCAACATGCAGTGCGATATTAGGATCATGATCGAGTTCATCGCCGGTGGGCTCGGTCATGGTCTAAACTCCGCTGGATGCGGCGGCAGTTCGCCACCTAATGCAGCCGTGATTGTTCTCACATTACTCATCAATAAGCCCAATGTGCTGCTTGCCGCTGTCTCAGCCCCCCCTAGAGCATCGCCATATAGCTCACCGCCTATGCTTACCGCTTGTCCACGCGCTCTCGCCGCGGCCATTACCGCTTCGATGGTTCGCGGATTGATCGTGCTCTCAATAAATATGGCAGGCACTTCACGCTCAGTAATCGTTTCAGCAATCGTTTGAATATCGCGGACACTGGGCTCCGCCGATGTGCTAATGCCCTGAATACCTTCGACCTCAATCCCATAAGCGCGGCCAAAATACCCAAAAGCATCATGCGCAGTAATCAATATCCGCTGCGCGTGCGGAATCGAGGCAATCGCCTGTGACATCCACTCATGCGCGACGAGCAATTGCTCATGATATTGCGCTGCACGAGACCGAAGATCAGCACCACAGTCCGGCGCAACCTCAGCGAGTGCTTGGCGCACAGGCTCAATGGCTTGCGCCCAAAGTCTTGCATCCATCCAGACATGGGGATCGGGCGCATCGCCGGATGCCGATTCAATCGCGCCACGGGTATCACGCTGCACAGCCGCCTCTGCCACCGCGAGCGTGGCGCGTTGTTCACCGAAACGCTTTAGCACCGGCGCTAGCTGGCCTTCAAGTCCAAGGCCGTTATAAAGCACTAAATCGGCTTTTTGAAAACGGCGGACATCAGCGGCAGATGGCTGATAGAGATGAGGATCAACCCCCGGGCCCATTAGCCCGGTAACCTGGACACATTCACCGCCAATTTCCCGGGCCAAGTCAGCGATCATGCCAGTGGTTGCTAGAACGGGACGCCCCGATCCATTCGCGTTCGCCAAACCGGCAAACGCCAGCAAACACAGGCTCAAACTTAGCCAGCGCTTTTGCATCAGCCGCGCCGTGCACCCACACGTAATCGCAGCGCGTTGAGTTTAATAAACCCCTCCGCATCCTGCTGATTGTAGGCACCGGCGTCATCCTCAAAGGTAGCAATACTGTCATCGAAGAGGCTGTCGGAATTTGAACGTCGGCCAAGCACGATCACATTTCCTTTGTAGAGCTTGAGTCGGACAACCCCATTCACCCGCGTTTGAGTGCGATCAATAAGCGCTTGTAATGCTTCGCGCTCAGGACTCCACCAATAGCCATTATAGATGAGCTCTGCGTATCGCGGCATGAGCTCATCTTTGAGATGCGCGGATTCTCTATCGAGCGTGATTGACTCAATGGCCCGATGCGCTCTTAGCAAGATACTGCCGCCCGGCGTTTCGTAACAACCCCGTGATTTCATGCCAACATAACGGTTCTCAACAATATCGATACGACCAATGCCATTGGCATTACCGAGCGCATTGAGCCGGGCTAGTAAAATATGCGCTGGCATTGCCTTACCGTCTATCGACACGGCATCACCGTGTGCAAATTCAATATCGATTTCAGTGGGCTGATCGGGTGCATTTTCCGGTGCGACACTCCAACGCCACATATCCGCCTCAGCTGGCGTCCAAGTATCCTCCAGCACACCACCCTCGTAGGAGATGTGGAGAAGATTAGCGTCCATCGAGTAGGGCGAGCCACCATCCGCTTTTTTCCCTTCAATAGGAATGTTGCGCTCTTTTGCATAGGCCAATAAACGCTCACGAGAATTTAAATCCCACTCCCGCCAGGGTGCGATCACATGAATGCTTGGCTCGATTCCGTAGTAGCCCAGCTCAAAGCGCACTTGATCATTACCTTTACCCGTTGCGCCGTGACAAACTGCATCGGCCCCCGTTTCGCGAGCAATTTCAATTTGCCGCTTGGCAATCAATGGCCGCGCAATGGAGGTACCCAGTAAATACTCACCCTCATAAATGGCATTGGCGCGGAACATTGGAAAGACAAAATCGCGCACAAACTCCTCGCGCAGGTCGTCAATGTAGATTTCCTCAACGCCCAGCGCTTTAGCTTTAGCGCGGGCCGGCTCAAGTTCTTCGCCTTGGCCTAAATCAGCCGTAAAGGTAACCACCTCACAGTGGTAGTGATCACGCAGCCATTGCAAAATCACTGAGGTATCTAACCCGCCAGAATAGGCTAGGACGACCTTTTTTATATCACTCATCAATTGCACTCTTGGGTTATCGACCAAACTTAGGGTTACAGTCCGTAATGATCGGCGTGCCGACAGGGATAATCAAGACGATCCGCCTGCTACACTATCGCTATGGACACAATCACGCTGACTCGACCTGACGATTGGCATCTTCATTTGCGCGATGGCGATGTGCTCAGTGATGTTGTGCATTGGAGTGCCGCGCGATTTGCGCGCGCTATTATTATGCCCAATTTAATGCCGCCGGTGACGACAACGGCAGCTGCGATCGCTTACCGTGATCGTATCCTAGCCGCTTGCCCTGCCGATCTCACATTTACACCGCTGATGACGCTCTATCTCACAGACAACACCCCCGTTACGGAAATTGAGCGAGCCGCAGCAACTGGGCTAATCCACGCAGTTAAGCTCTATCCCGCTGGCGCCACCACCAATTCAGACGCTGGGGTGACCGATATAAGCCGCTGCGAAGCGACCATTAACGCCATTGCTGAGCATAATCTCACGTTGTGTATTCATGGCGAAATAACCCACTCAGATACCGATATTTTTGATCGCGAGGCGGCGTTTCTTGAACAGCGGCTCGCTCCCTTGCTGGCCGCTCATCCCACCTTACGTGTGGTCTTAGAGCATCTAACGACAGCGGCGGCGGTTGATTTTGTTCGCCAAGGCCCCGCCCGCCTAGGCGCTACGATCACTCCGCAACATTTACTGATGAATCGCAACGATCTACTAGCCGGAGGGATTCGCCCACATCACTACTGCTTACCGATCTTAAAGCGCGAACGCGATCGCGAGGCATTACTCGAGGCCGCAACATCTGGGAATCCGCGGTTTTTCCTAGGGACGGATAGCGCTCCGCATGCTCGTGAGGCAAAAGAAAATGCTTGCGGCTGTGCCGGCATTTTTAGCGCCCCTTTAGCGATCGAGCTCTATGCCGAGGCCTTTGATCAGGCGGGCGCCCTTGATCGTCTAGAGGGCTTTGCGAGCCACTTTGGTGCAGATTTTTACGGCTTACCGAGAAATACTGAATTATTGACGCTTGAGCGTGGAGAGCAGCCTATCCCCGCATCCCTTCCTTATGACAAAGCACAGATTGTGCCTCTGCGCGCCGGCGGCCATGTCGGCTGGCGTATCGCCAAAGAACCGGATGCTCCACCGAGACGGAGCCAACAATGACAGCACGGCAGATAAATCAGCGTTTTCGTGGGTTCTTACCCGTTGTTGTCGATATTGAAACGGGCGGTGTCGTGGCTGCCACCGATGCGGTGCTGCAAATTGCTGCTGTTATGGTGCATATGGATGAGACGGGCACGTTGTATCCGGGCGCGACCTACACCACGCATGTTGAACCCTTCCCTGGCGCTAATTTAGATCCAAAGTCACTTGAATTTAATGGCATTGATCCCGATCATCCGCTACGTATGGCCGTGCCGGAGGAGGAAGCTTTACGGCAGATTTTTCAACCCATTCGAGCAGAAATTCGGGCAACAGAATGCAGTCGGGCTGTCCTTGTCGGGCATAACGCATGGTTTGATCTTGGCTTTCTCAATGCAGCAGCGAATCGTTGTGGAATGAAGCGTAATCCATTCCATCCATTCTCAAGCTTTGATACCGCGACACTCTCAGGTCTTGCCTTTGGACAAACCGTCCTTGCACGCGGGATTGCCGCCGCCGGTATACGTTGGGATGCTCGCGAGGCCCATTCTGCAATTTATGATGCCGAAAAGACCGCCGAGCTCTTTTGCAAAATCGTCAACCAGTGGGATGCCCTTAGCGGACACCCCCACTACGGTAATGGCAGTGCAGACTAGTTTGAATCGTTAGCGGTAGCGGCTTGAACGGCTTTTTGTAAATCGCCGCTTTCATACATCTCCATAATAATATCGCAGCCACCGAGC
This sequence comes from Spiribacter sp., assembly GCA_031581365.1. GTDB lineage: Bacteria > Pseudomonadota > Gammaproteobacteria > Nitrococcales > Nitrococcaceae > Spiribacter. Next base: position 71,170 of record JAVLBI010000004.1, read on the forward strand.
AGTTCACCGCCGACATACAGCTGTGGAATCGTTGGCCAATCGCCATATTCTTTAATGCCCTGACGGATACTCTCGTCTTCCAGCACATTGACATAAGAAAACTCGACACCACAGCCAGCTAGCGCTTGCGCGGCCCGCATGGAAAAACCACATTGCGGAAACTGTGGCGAGCCCTTCATGTAGAGAATGACTGAATTGCCTTTGACCTGTTCACGAATGCTCTCTAATACGTCGCTCATATTGGCTCCCTAATGAATCTGTACCAATAGTGTACGGATTGAAATTATCCTAGGCGAGGGGAAAAAACTTATTCGATACGGTATCCTCGTTGGCCATGGAACAAAATCATCTCTCCGATACTCGTTTTGAAACACTCAAACTCCACGAATCACTGCTAACCGGGTTACAAGAGGCCGGCTTTGAGCATTGCACACCAATCCAAGCAGCGGCCTTGCCGATTGCCCTGAACGGTAATGATGTTGCCGGTCAAGCGCAGACAGGCACCGGCAAATCAGCGGCCTTTTTACTGGCTTGCATGCACCGATTGATGAGCACGCCAGTCGCGGCCGATAAGACCGGACCTTGGGCTATCATTTTAGCGCCCACGCGTGAGTTAGCGCTGCAAATTCATAAAGATGCCGAGCGCTTAGGCTGGTTTACAGGAATGGAGTTCGCTTGTATTTATGGTGGCACTGGCTATGAGAGCCAGCGCAAATCACTCGAGCGCGGCACGGACATTTTGATTGGGACGCCCGGTCGAGTGATTGATTTCTATAAACAAGGTGTCTATACGCTCGATAACATCGAGGTGTGCATTCTTGATGAAGCCGACCGAATGTTCGACATGGGCTTTATTGCCGATATCCGTTATCTCCTTCGGCGGATGCCCGAGCCCGACCAACGGCTTAACATGCTCTTCTCGGCAACACTGTCTGAGCGAGTGCGTGAGCTTGCCTATGAGCATATGAATGAACCTCAGTCCGTGAAAATTGAGTCTGAAACCATTACGGCTGATCGGGTACGACAGACGCTTTATCACGTCGAGAATAATCAAAAGATTGGTCTACTTTTAGGCGTGCTCAAACAACAAGATCCCACGCGTACGCTGATTTTTGTCAATACCAAACGGGATGCCGACCGCGTTACCGGTTACTTGCTCGGCAACGAGTTTAAATCCGCGGTGATCTCTGGAGACATTCCGCAAAATAAACGCGAGCAACTTCTCAATAAGTTCCAAACCGGAGAGCTTCCTATTTTGGTCGCTACTGATGTGGCAGCGCGTGGATTACACATTCCCGAAGTCAGCCACGTCATTAACTTTGATTTGCCGCAGGATGCTGAAGATTATGTCCATCGTATTGGTCGAACAGCCCGCGCCGGTGAGGCCGGCGAGGCGATTAGTTTCGCGTGCGAGAGCTATGTCTATTCGCTACCTGATATCGAAAAGTACATCGATCAGAAGATCACCTCGCAAATGGCGCCACCCGAGCTGATCGCTACCGATATCCAACCAGCCGCTCGCATGAGTAATCGTCGCAGCGCCTCTGGCAGTGGCAATGCGCGAAGTCGCAACGGAGGCAGTGGCCGACGTCCAAGCTCGACTCAGTCGTAGTTGGGCTCAGCGCATAAAGCCAAGGCGCTTATTAGCGTGTGCATAGCGCTGCAGTCAGGCCAATAGCGGCAAGCGCCTGATATCACCGTGGTATCCTTGCGGGCATGAATGAACAGGATACAAACGCCGAAGAACACCGGCTAAAACTGCGCCATTTGCGCTTGTCTGACTATGCCGATGTCAAAGACATCATGGATCAAGTCTACCCTGATCTAGGCGGTGCTTGGACGCGAAAACAGTTCAGCGCTCAAATCAATCGCTTCCCCGATGGCCAGATCTGTATTGAAGATAACGGCCAAGTTGTTGCCGGTGCGATCTCAATGATCGTGGACTATGACCGCTACGGCGATCGCCATCAGTACGACAAAATCACCAGCAACGGCTATCTTAGCAACCACGACCCAAATGGCGATGTCCTCTACGGCGTGGATATCTTTGTGGACCCTGAGTATCGCGGTATGCGGCTGGGTCGGCGTCTTTATGATGCGCGGAAAGAACTTTGTCGCAGCCTTAATCTGCGAGCGATTGTAGCGGGCGGACGGATGCCCGGTTATCAAGAACATGCCACGGAAATTCAGCCTGAGGAGTACATTGATTTAGTCAAACGCCGGGAGATCTATGACCCGATTCTCTCCTTTCAGCTTGCAAATGACTTTCATGTGCGCCGAGTCATCACCGCTTATTTGCCAGAAGATGACGAGTCCATGGCCTATGCCACACTTTTGCAGTGGGACAACATTTTCTACGAGCGTGGCGCATCGCCTCTGATTGGTGGGCAAAAATCCACCGTTCGGGTGGGCACCGTGCAGTGGCAAATGCGCCGAGTTACCAATTTTGAAGACTTAATGAGCAATATTGAGTTTTTTATTGATGCCATGGCGGGCTATAACTGCGATTTTATTTTATTCCCGGAGCTCTTTAACGCACCATTGCTCGCGCAGTTCAATCAAGAGGATCCGGCTGAGGCTATGCGCGGCCTTGCGCAGTACACCAGTGAGATCGTGGATGCGATGAGCCGCATGGCGGTCTCATACAATATCAATATTATTGCTGGATCGATGCCGGTGTATGCTGAGAACACCCTCTACAACGTCGCGTTTCTATGTCGACGTGATGGCACAGTCGATGATCACACCAAACTTCACGCCACCCCCGATGAGCGGTTTTATTGGGGCGTTAGAGGTGGCGATAAACTCAAAGCCTTTGATACCGATGTTGGCAAAATCGGTATCTTAGTGTGCTATGACGTTGAGTTTCCTGAGGCATGCCGATTACTCGCCGATCAAGGCATGCAAATCCTCTTTGTGCCATTTTGGACTGACACAAAAAATGCCTACCTGCGTGTCCGTCGCTGTGCACAGGCACGCGCGATCGAAAACGAATGCTATGTCGCAATCACCGGCAGTGTTGGTAATTTGCCACGGGTTGAGAATATTGAAATTCAATATTCTCAAGCGGCCGTTTTCTCACCCTCCGACTTTGCTTTCCCACATGATGGGATCGTCAGCGAATCCACCCCCAACACAGAGATGACGCTGGTGGTGGACTTGGATATGGATAAGCTCAAGCAATTACGCGCTGAAGGTTCCGTTCAAAATGCCAAGGATCGCCGACTTGATCTCTATCGTGTGCACTGGCTAGAGGACTAATTTGCCAATCCACTAGAATTTTTGCTGAGCAAGCCAGGGCTGCATACGAGCAAAAGCCTCCTCAATATTTTCCATCGAAGTCGAAAAGCTAATTCGAATGGCGTTGCTACACGTATCCCCAAACGCATCACCAGGAATAACGCACACCCCTGTTTCTGAAAGCATCCTTAGCGCAAGATCCGTGCCATCAGCATGCGGTGGCAACGAAGGGAAAATATAAAACGCGCCCTGGGGAACATAACCGGTTAAATGCGGCGTCTCGCTCACTAACTCCACCACCCGATCCCGACGCCGTCGATACTCGCTATTCATTTCATCAAGACAGCTCATGTCGCCTTGTAGGGCAGCAACACCCGCCCACTGCGCCGGCGTACTGGCCACCGTGGTGGTGAACATATGATAGCGCCTTAGTTTTTTAATGGCGCCTTGGCTCGAAATCATCCAGCCAATCCGAAAGCCGGCCATACTGAAGGTTTTAGAAAAGCTTGATATTGACATCACATGATCAAGGTCTGAAGTGCAATTGATCACGCTCGCAAACTCAACACCCTCCTCAAGCAAGATGTGGTCATAGACTTCATCAGCAAAGACATAAACGCCCCGATAGGCTGCCTCTTGCACAATCGCCTCAATGGTTTCGCGCGGATAAACCGCACCACTCGGGTTGCTTGGAGAATTCAGCACAATCGCAAACGTACGCATACCAATGGCATCAATAACCTCTTGCGGATCAATTTGATGGCCATGTTCCGGGCGCGTTGGAATTACCTTCACCTCACCCCCATTCATGCGAATAAGCGGCGCGTAGAGCAAAAAGGTTGGATCCGTGACAATAAACTGACGCCCTGGTGCTGCGGTTGCCGTTAGGGCCAGATACATCGCCTCTGTCGCGCCAGTGGTCACCAGAAAATTATCTTCCGTGAGGTCACGCTCGTAGCGAGCGCTGTAGTAACGCGCAAGCTCGCTGAGAAGCTCAGGCAAACCGGCATCCATGGTATAGCCAGTCATGCCATCGCGAAGCGCCTGAATATTGGCATCAACAATATGTTGCGGCGTCGGAAAATCAGGCTGGCCAATTGACAGATGGATAACATCATCCAGTTCAGCGGCCGTATTAATCATCCGCCGAATACCAGGCATCGGAATGGCTTGGAGTGAGGGGCTAAACAGTGGGCCTTCAGCCTGATCGCCCTGATCCATCTCGACCGGATTCACCATGGTTGCTCATCCTTTATCTGCAGTTTGGAAAAACATCACCCGAACATTGCGAAGCTAGACTTCGCTGCGATACGGGTCAAGCCCTCCAGAGCGCTTTATGGCGCAGTTGACGGAATACGCTAGGGGTGGGTACCTTCCGCAGCATTCACTAACACGCACAGGAGTGATCACCATGGCGGTAAATCGGCCAAAAATTGTCGCCTTAAGCGCTCCGGGCGAGGGGTTGCCAGCGGGCCTAGAGGTGCTTCGCAATGAGGCCGAAATAACGTTTGCCAATGACAGCGAGAGCTTAAAAAATGCAATTCCCGGCGCCGAAGTACTCTGTGTGACGGATTTTCGAACGCAAGCACTCACTGATGCATGGGCCTATGCCGATTCACTGCGTTGGATTCATGCCACTAGCGCTGGCGTGGACGCGATTCTTACCCCTGAGGTGCGTGATAGCAATATCGACGTGACCAATGCACGGGGTATTTTTGATGCCGGTATTGCCGAATATGTGCTGGGACAAATCATAAGTTTTTGCAAAGACTTCACCGGCAATCAGCGTTTACAGCAGGCGCATCAATGGCAACATCGCGAAACCGAACCAGTCGCGGGCCGACGCGTTTTGGTCGTGGGAGTAGGCTCAATTGGCCGGCGGATCGCAGGACTTTGCCAAGCCATCGGCATGGAAGTTGATGGGATAGGGCGCCGCGCACGCCCTGGAGATACTGCGTTTGGTGGTATCTATGCCCAAGCTGATTTGCTCTCGGTCCTGCCGGATTATGACTTTGTGGTGATTGCCGCGCCACTCACCCCTGACACCCAAGGACTATTCGGTGAAGCGGAGTTTAAGGCGATGCATGCAAGCGCGCGGCTGATCAACATTGGCCGCGGGCCGATCGTACAGACTGATGCGCTGCTCGCCGCACTCGATAACGGCCAAATTGATGGCGCCGCATTAGATGTTTTTGAACAAGAGCCGCTGCCAACGGATCATCCGCTTTGGGATCAACCCAATGTTCGCATTTCCGCTCATATGGCTGGTGATTTTATCGGCTGGGAGCGCGCATTAATTGAACAGTTCGTGAATAACTTTCGGCGCTGGGCCGGCGGTGAGACACTGAATAATATTGTGGATAAAACCCACGGTTTTGTCCCGTCCAACTAAGTCACAATGCAAAGCGAGGCATACACCATGATCAACTCTCCCCTGCTTCCCTCACTGGGTGGTTATATCAACGGCCAGTGGGTAATGGCCGATAGTGGCAAGAGCATTCAAGTCACCAACCCAGTCGATCACGCAGTGCTCGCCAATGTCACTGCCATGGGGAAAGCGGAAACTGAGCGTGCCATCGCGGCAGCGGAGCAAGCCCTAGCGCAGCCGGCGAGTTTGGACCAGCGGCGCGATTGGCTGAATGCAACAGCCGATGCACTCACTCAACATCGCGAGGAAATTGGCCGGATCTTATGCCTAGAGCATGGAAAGCCATTAACCGAGGCACAAGGTGAGGCCGACTATGCGGCTGGTTTTTTTCGCTATGCCGCCGATCATATCGATGCCCTTGCCCCGCGAACGTTGGAGCAAACGCCGCGCGATTGTCGCTGGACTGTTCATCATCGCCCTGCTGGCGTTGTCGGCCTGATCACGCCATGGAATTTCCCCATTGGAATGATTGCAAAAAAACTCTCCGCGGCAATTGCTGCCGACTGCCCGAGCGTGATCAAACCCTCATCAAAAACACCACTCACAATGATTGCGCTTTTCACACTGCTTGAGCGTGAAGTTGGACTGCCTGCCGGTAAGGTAAACCTGGTAATGGGAAGTGCTGCGCCCATCACCGATGCATTATTTGCCGCCCCTTGCGTACGCGTCATTAGCTTTACCGGATCAACCGAAGTGGGCCGCGAGCTCATTCGTCAAGCTTCACCCGGGATTAAGCGCCTTACCTTAGAGCTCGGTGGTAATGCACCCTATCTGATATTTTCTGATGCCGATCTTGACCGAGCGGCTGATCAGCTCATGGCGAATAAATTTCGCGGTGGTGGCCAAACCTGTGTTTGCGCCAATCGTATTTTTGTTCACACCGACGTGGCGGAGGCATTTGCGGATAAATTGGCAGCGCGGGTGGAAACGCTACAAGTCGGAGATGGCATGATAGCCGGGACAACACTTGGCCCGCTGATTGACGAAAACGCGGTTGCCAAAGTCGCCCGCCACACGGATGACGCGATCGCCAAAGGCGCACGCGAAATTATCCGTGGCGATGCCGGTGGCCTACCCGGGACTTTTCACCCACCCGTCGTGTTACTCGATGTTCCAGAAGATGCCGCTTGTTATCGTGAAGAAACGTTTGGGCCGCTTGTGCCAATTATTACGTTTACAGACGACTCAGATGTCGTCCGAATGGCGAATGATACTGACTTTGGCTTGGCCTGCTACGTCTTCACAGCGGATGAAGCACGCGGTCAGAACGTCATCGCGCAACTGCACTTTGGCCATGCTGCACTCAATACCGGCAGTGGCCCAACGCCGGAGGCACCATTTGGTGGCATGAAACAATCCGGCTACGGCCGCGAGGGCGGTTTAGAGGGGCTATATGAGTTTACCGAGGCACAAACCGTACCGGTCGGATAAGACTTAGAAAAAACGCATGGACCGATCTTCAGATCGGTCTTGCCACAGGCAATACCAGCAAAATAGCGATCACTAAATACATCGCCATAACCAGCGCCAGCCCTGAGACTGACAGGCCAAGATCAAATAAAAGGCCAGTCAGCACAGGCCCAGCCGCCGTGCCCAAAACCATCGCTCCATGCGCCATCGCACGAATCCCACCTAAGTGGCGTAATCCGTATAATTCCGGCCAAAGCGCGCCCATTAGCGTGCCGGATGCACCGACACAAAGGCCCATCAAACCCAAATAGACAAAAGCGCCCGCTGCGCTTTGTGCGTACCCCAGCACACCCAATGCGGCCAGCATCGGCAATAAGTAAACGCCTAACAAACGGCGTGCACCCAATCGATCAATTAAAGGTCCAGTTAGCAATAATCCCACAATATGCGTGATGGCGTAGGCGGTAAAAGCACTTGAAATAAGCGCAAGACTCCAACCCTTGCCTTCAGCAATGGGGACTTGGTGGAAGAAAAGCGCAGTAATCACAATCGGTGGCGCTAGCAGTGCCGGTAATATTTGATAAAAGCGTCGATCGCGCAGCACCTCAGAGCGACGCCAATCAACTGCCAGGGGCTGTCCGTTCATTGCCTCATCGGGCACTGAATCTGGCGAATCAAGCCGCTTCGCGCGCTCCTGACGCTCAGCTCGCAGGAGTAGGAGCACCACTGGCAATGCGATCAGCAACAACAAGCCGACCAGCAATAGCCAGCTACCCCGCCAACCTAGCGTTGCCATTAACGCGACAACAGCCGCTGGCATCACTGCTTCAGCGAGTGGAAAGCCCATCGTGATTAAACTAATCGCGGTGCCGCGCTTATACTTAATGCCTCGAGCAACGGTGGTTTGTGCAAGGTTAACCATCAAGCCTTGGCCGCAAAGCCGAAGCAACAACAGCGCTGGCACTAGCATCCAACTTGCCGTGGCAAGCGCAAGTAACAAACCCCCACTGGCCGCCCCAAGCACCACCGCACCTGCGACAAGCGGCAGCGCAAACCGGTCAATGCCGCGACCGAACCCAATAACCAGCACCCCACTCATTAACGTCGCTAACGAATAAAGACCACCAAAACCTGCATGGCTAAGGTCAAAAGACTCGCGCAGCACACCGCCATAAAGTGAGATGAGAAATGTTTGTCCGTGCCCCGAGAGAAACACCATAAGAAAGCCAAAACCCAGAAGATAGCGATGCGCTGTCAATTCACGAAGCCCCGCCATCATGCCCTGCCCTGCCTGCTCAAAAAGTGAATCTCATCAATAAAAAAAGGCCTGGGAGTACCAGGCCTTTGACCACGTAGGCGAACTAAGTCCGCCCCTGATAACATCTTAACCGGTGCTGCGAATTCGCTCTGGCTGACTGCTGCCATCACCGGTTGCCACCAGCGCATCCTCAAACTGATCCACCGCCCAGTCAATTTCCTCAGCCGTTACAATCAGTGGTGGAATCCAGCGAATCACATTGCCCCCCCAAGGACCGCAACGAATCATCAATAGACCCCGATGTTCGAGCGCTTTGAGCATTTTCATACCCCGATCACCGTCAGGCTTACCGTGATCATCCACTAAATGAGTTCCGATCATAAGCCCTTTGCCGGTAATGCTACCGATTTCTGGATGCCGCTGTTGCACGGCCTCAAGCCGCTCCCGCAGCTGCTTACCGCGGATGGCCGCATTTTCCACTAATTTCTCATCACGCATGACATCAAGTGTTGCCAATCCAGCCGCACAGGCCACCGCATTGCCGCCATAGGTCCCACCTTGTGAACCTGGCAATGCACGACTCATTAACTCAGCCGGTGCCGCCATAAATGAAAGCTGGAAGCCACTGGCAACCCCTTTTGCAGAGACCACAACATCAGGCTCAACGCCGAAGTGCTCGAAGCCCCATTGCAAGCCAGAACGACCATTACCGGACTGGACCTCATCCATAATCAACAAGATGCCATGTTTATTACAGCGCTCTTGTAAGCCCTGCATAAACTGGGTGTTACCCGGGATATAGCCCGCTTCGCCCTGAATTGGCTCAACCAACATGGCGGCTGTTTCCATGGGGACACTCTGGACTTGCAGAATGTAATCAAGCTCGCGCAAACAAAACTCAGCCGCCTCATCCTCACTCATGTTGTACCAGTTGGTATCCGGGAATGGCGCTGTCACTACGCCACCCATGAGGGGCTGGACGCCTTGGCGCACAGCGGCACTGGAACTGGTGGTTGCCAGTGAACCCATTGTCCGCCCGTGAAAGCAGCCTCTAAAAGCAATAATGTTTGGTTTTCCAGTGGCCTGGCGGGCTAGACGAATTGACGCTTCAACGGCCTCAGTGCCGGCGCTGGAGAAAAACACACTATTGATGGAATCGGGTAGCAACTCAACCAAACGATCAGAGAGCTCAAGAATCGGGCGATGTTTCATGATCGCGTATTGCGCGTGCACGACTTGATCAATTTGGGCCTTGGCGGCCTCAACCACACGCGGATGGCAATGCCCGGTACTGAGCACACCAATGCCTGAGGCAAAGTCCATGTATTTTTGGCCGTCTTCAGCGTAAACGTACATTCCCTGAGCGCGCTCGACCAAAATATCACTGGACTGGCGCAGCAGCGGCGAGAGATGGTGAATATTGTCACTCATGCCAAAGCCTCCTGGCTAAAAGAATTCATTGACCATGGTACGGGATCTTGGCCACTATTTCCTCCCGATAAACGGGTCTTTCTCTCTGACCATAGCGGCGACAATGCTATCCTGAACTCACAGTAAAATGCACGAAGGGGCAAAGTATGGCGATGCAGAGCAATGAGCCAGTCGTGTTTGAGCGTGACTGCGAGGCAGCGCTCATCCCAGCCGGCGATACCGGCATCATTCCAAAAGGCGCCGAAGGCATGATTACTCAAGCGCTTGGTGGCAGCTATACGGTATACATACAAGGCAATCTCTTTCGTATTGATGGCAAAGATGCCGATGCGATTGGTAAAGAGCCTGAACCCACACCTGAATTACCCGACAATGCCTCTGAGGCTGATGTTGAACAATTGGTTTGGGATCAAATGCGACGTTGCTTCGATCCAGAAATCCCCATCAATGTTGTCGAGCTTGGCTTGGTTTATCGTTGTGATATCACGCTCAATGCCGATTCAACTCGCCATGTCGAAATTGACATGACGTTAACGGCTCCCGGCTGTGGGATGGGCGATATATTGGCCTATGACGTCAAAGAAAAGGTCAAACAAGTCCCCACCGTCGAGCAAGTTGACGTGGAAATTGTTTTTGACCCGCCGTGGAGCTTTGAGATGATGTCAGAAGCCGCCAAACTGCAAACCGGCATGATGTGAACAAGCATTAATCGTGTTGATTAAGATTGTCGGCCTCGAGCCGCTCAGATGAACGGCCGGCCATTGTTTGTAGCGCTGTTACATCGAGCAGCCGAATCTCTCGGCCTTGAGCACTCAGCCAGCCTTGATCTTGAAAACGCCGAAATAACCGGCTCATTGTTTCTGGCGCCAATCCAAGATAGTTACCTAGATCACTTCGCGCCATTGGCAACCGAAATCGGCTTGCCGACAGGCCACGGCGTGCAAAGCGATCAGAAAAGCCCAGCAGCAATATCGCTAGCCGCTCTTCAGCACTTCGCCGCGCCATTGCAAACAGCATTTTTTGATCCGCAAATATCTCATGCGACATTAAACGTAAGAGCTGGCGCTGCAGCCCAGGAATATCGGCGGCAAGCTTTTCTAATTCGGTGAATGGCAACCGACAAACACTCGCCGTTTCAAGCGAAGCGGCAGAGCAAGGATGTACCCAAGCGTTAATCGCATCCAACCCCACTAGCTCACCTGGCAGATGGAACCCGGTTACCTGCTGCTCACCATCTTCAGCCGTGGTGTAGGTTTTTATTGAGCCAGAGCGCACAGCGTAAATGGCGGTGAACGCATCACCTTCACGGTATAAAAACTCCCCTCGTTGCAAGGGCCGTCTACGCTCAACGATCTGGTCAAGCTGTTCGATATCTGCGGTACTCAGTGACATGGGTAGACATAACTGATTCAAGCTGCAGAACATGCATGCTTGCCGCAGATTAGACACACGAAATTCAGTGTTTTGGTTCACTGGCTTGCCGTTTCCCCATCGCAAAAGCGACTAATACACGAGACCCCGCTCATTTGTTAGAACTATACGCTAGGCGGTGTAATCGAGCGAGAAAAATGCCGGTAACCACCTGCTTGATTGGCGTCTAGCGCAACCTCATCAAGCCAGATACCGGAACCAGTCTGTACCGATCCAATTCGACGAACCGGTGTGCGTGCTGTAATCGCGGCTGCCCTCACATCAGCATCTGCCATAGCGGGTGCAGTAAAACACAGCTCGTAGTCATCGCCCCCACTGAGCCAATAACGCCAAGCATCAGCCCCTCCCATGCGGGCTTTTAACCGAGATGAAGGTTGGCAAGCGTTCGCCTCAAAAACAATCGCTAGATCACTTTCCTCACCTAAATGGCCGGCATCAGCGGCTAGTCCGTCTGACACATCAATCGCTGCTGTGGCAACACCGATTAATGCTTGGCCTAACTCAACCCGTGGCGTTGGTTGGCAAAACGCTCGCAAAAGCCCCTGATCAGCAGCAAGCTCACGCTTGCCTAATTGCCATAGCTTTAGCCCAGCCGCTGCTTCCCCCGGTCGTCCCGATACCCATAACGAATCGCCCACTTGTGCGCCATCACGACGCAGCGCGTGCTCGGATAACGCCCCGGTAATTTGCAAGCTCACCGATAGCGCTCCCTCGGTGATATCACCACCCACCAAACTCACCCCGTAGGCACAGGCCACTCGATCAAGCCCGCGTGAGAACTCAGCCAACCAGACCTCATCCACACTCGGAAGGGTCAGACCCAACAATGCCCAACGCGGCATCGCCCCCATGGCGGCCAAATCACTCAGATTAACCGCAAGCGCGCGATAACCGACCCATTCCGCCGGCAAATCAGCCGGAAAATGCACATTTTCAACGAGCGTATCGAGCGCTAACGCCCAGCGCTCGCCTTGGCTACTTACAATGGCTGCATCATCACCAACACCGAGTACGACATCCTGCCGACTCGCACCCAATCCGGTGAGGTAGCGATTGATGAGCTCAAACTCTAAACCCTGACCCATGGCAAACGTCTCGTTACGCTAGCCCTTCGATGCAGCTAGCTCAGTTTTCCTTAACGCTACATCACGGCCAACTCGATCGAGCACGCCATTGATGTAGCGATGACTTTGCTCAGCACCAAATGCTTTCGCTAACTCGACAGCTTGATCAAGACAAACGCGATACGGGACTTCCATGCGCTCTCGCAATTCGTAGGTCCCAAGCCGCAGCAAAGCGAGCTCGACCGGATCGAGCGTACGGGCAGGACGATCTAAGTATTGATCGAAAGCAGCATCCAGTGTGAGAACTTCAGCAGTGACACCGCGCAAGACCTCACTGAAGTAATCCAAATCCATATGCCCTAGACGATGCTCGCCTAAAAACTGCCGCGCAATATCAGCAGGATCTTGCTGGGTAAGTTGCCACTGATAGAGTGCTTGGAGAATACGGCGCCGCGCCCTTGCGCGTTTTCGATTCGCTTCGTTGGGCTTCACAGTTGGCGCAAAAGGCTGATCATCTCAAGCAATGACATCGCCGCCTCAGCACCCTTATTCCCTGCCTTGGTGCCAGCCCGCTCAATGGCTTGTTCAATGTTATCCGTTGTTAACACGCCAAAGGCCACCGGCACGTTTCGTTGCTGGCTAATCGCACCCAGACCCTTAACACACTCACCAGCGACGTATTCAAAATGCGGTGTTCCACCGCGAATCACACAGCCAAGCGCCACAATGCCATCGTAATCACCACTCGCCGCCGCGCGATCAGTCACCATGGGTAGTTCCCAAGCACCCGGCACGCGGATCAGTGTAAGGGACTCCTCAGTGAACCCGTGGCGAATGAAGCTGTCACGCGCACCGCTCACTAGTGATTCGACGATAAACTCGTTAAACCGGGTCGCAACCATTGCGATACGGGCATTATTGGCGGTGAAATTACCTTCTAGGGTTTTCATGGTCTTACCGTTCGTCCGTCAAAGAATGCCGCAAGGGTAAACCGAGCAGCGCCAAGTTGGAAATAAAATCACTTTGATTGCGCTGTCTGCACATAATCCACAACTTCCATACCAAAGCCCGATAGCCCGTACATAATTTTGGGCGTTGAAAGCACTCGCATGCGCCGAATACCCAAATCCGTGAGAATTTGCGCGCCCACGCCATAGGTCCGTAAATCTTGCGCATGCTCGCTATTGGGACGTGGCTCAGGAGTGAGTTCACCGCTGCGTGCAAGCGCTTCGAACTCGCGCATGCGTGTTAACACCTCATCCCGGTCACTCGCCCAGCGCAACATGACCAGACACACCGGTTCGGTTGTACTTGCCGCGATTTCATTCATCGCCTCACGCAACGACCAAGTTTGATCCGGCGCTGTAGCACTGAATAAATCAGACAAAGTATTTTCAATTTGCACTCGAACCAACGCCGGTGTTTCAGGATCGGTCTGCCCTCTTAGCAAAGCGAAGTGTAATGCTCCATCCACGGTGTCTTGATACGCGTACAGATGGAAGCGGCCGTGTTCGGTCGGAAGCTCGCAGTCAGCGACTCGCTCCACGGTGCGTTCATTACGAATACGATAGGCAATTAAATCTGCGACGCTTCCAATATGCAGACCGTGCGCTTTAGCGAATGCCATAAGGTCATCGCGGCGCGCCATAGAACCATCTTCATTGAGCACTTCAACAATCGCCGCTGAGGGTTCAAATCCAGCCAAACGGGCCAGATCACAGCCGGCTTCGGTATGCCCGGCTCGCGTCAGCACGCCGCCAGGTTGGGCCATTAACGGAAAAACGTGGCCCGGTTGAAGTAAATCCTCGGGGAGCGCCTGCGGAGCGACAGCTGTCTGGATAGTCCGTGCTCGATCGGCCGCTGAAATGCCCGTGGTAACACCGTTAGCTGCTTCGATACTTAAGGTAAAACCGGTTCCCTGATGATCGTTTGATCCACTGACCATCAGCGGCAAACTCAATTGCTCGCAGCGCTCACGGGTTAGTGTCAGACAGATCAAGCCGCGGCCATAGCGAGCCATGAAATTAATGTCATCCGGCCTCACCATGGAGGCTGCCATCACCAAGTCACCCTCATTTTCACGATCTTCATCATCGAGCATTAGCACCATTCGCCCCTCGCGAATCTCGCCAATAATCGACTCAATGCTATCGAATGCCATGACTAATCCTTAATGAAACCCTGACGTTGCAGCAGCGCCTCGCTGACTCCGCCACTTTGGCTAGCCGCGGCATCGCCCTGCATCAAACGCTCTAAGTAACGTGCGACCAAATCCACTTCTAAATTGACCGGATGGCCAGGCTGATAATCACCTAATGTCGTCACAGCGGCGGTATGCGGAACAATATTAACCTCAAATTCAGCACCCTCTACCGCATTAACCGTAAGGCTAATTCCATCGATCGCAATCGAGCCTTTCTGCGCAATGTACCGGGCTAGGGCATCGGGTGCGCGAAATCGCCAGCACTCTGAGCGACCCGCTGGCGTACGTGCCACAACAGCACCGACACCATCGATATGGCCGCTGACCAAATGTCCGCCCAGCGGCGTTGCCAGAGTCAGTGCAAGCTCTAAATTGACCGGATCACCCATTTGCAATTGGCCCAACGTGGTTGTCTCAAGGCTTTCAATCGAGACATCCGCCGCAAACCCATCACTATCGACCTCAATTGCTGTCAAACAACAGCCATTAACCGCAACACTGTCACCTAGACGGACTTTCTCGATATCAAGCCCATCGGTCGCAATACGCAAGCGACGATCTTCGCCGGTTCGGCGACTCTCGCTGAGCTGACCCATTGCTTGAATAATTCCGGTAAACATTTTAAATGTCCTCGCCGCCACCGATACGCCAGCTAAGGCGCAAATCATTACCTATCTGACGCTGGTCAATCATTTTGAGTTCTAATCGCTCTGCCATGGCCTCGAGGCCGGGCAATGCAAGTAGGGGCCGACTCTCATGTCCCATCAAATGCGGAGCAATATAAACGATGAGTTCATCGACTAAGCCGGCTTGCAGCCAGGCACCGGTTAACCGAGGCCCTGCCTCAATAAGCACTTCGTTTAATTGAGCTTCAGCCATCGCCTCAAGCGCAGCCACGGCATTAACATGACCATCGTCACCCTGGGTGACTTGCCACAGCTCAGCACCAGCATGTATCAATTCACCCTCACGCGCCGGCATTGCTCCGCCGTGAATGATCACAACACCGCGCTCATCACACAGCATTTTACGCTCAGTCGGCGTGCGCAAATGCGTATCAACAACCACCCGTCGTGGCGGAATAAAATCAACCTCAATATCACGCGCAGTCAATTGCGGGTTATCCGCAATTACGGTATCCACGCCGGTAATAATGGCACTGCTGGCGGCTCGCAATCGATGGACATCGCGTCGAGCTGGCAGACCCGTAATCCACTGACTCTCGCCTGAGGCCATTGCCGTGCGCCCATCGAGGCTTGCTGCCAGTTTCGCCCGCACATAGGGAAGCCCGGCCCGCATACGCCTAAAAAACCCCGGGTTAAGATGCTCACTTTGCTCGGCCATTAAGCCAGCATTAACGCTGACACCCGCTTGCCGAAGTCGGTCCAGCCCCTTCCCAGCCACCCTAGGGTTCGGGTCAGTCGCGCCTGCAAAGACACGCTCGATGCCCGCCTCAATTAACGCATCAGCACAAGGTGGCGTTCGGCCATAATGACTACAGGGCTCTAGGGTAACGTAAGCGCTCGCACCTTTGGCTTGGTCGCCGGCAGCACGCAGTGCCAGTATTTCAGCATGCGGTTCACCAGCACGTTCGTGCCATGCTTTACCTACACACTCACCATCGCGCACTAAAACACAGCCTACTCGTGGATTAGGATCGGCAGTGTAGCGACCACGCTCGGCTAGCCGTAGTGCTTCGGCCATCCAGCCGTGATCGGCGGCGTTAAAGATGCTCACGATTTATGGCCGGGCTCAGCAACGCTCTCCTGCGTATCCTCAAGCCCCTCAATGACTTCCCGGAACGCACTCACGTCCTCAAAGCTTCGATAAACCGAGGCAAACCGCACGTACGCTACCTGATCGAGTTCACGCAGCTCCTCCATCACCCACTCACCAATCCGGCTAGCAGGCACCTCACCCTCGCCAAGCGCCTGAATGCGCTGACGAATACGATTAAGTGCCAATTCAACGGCTTCTGTCGCAACCGGTCGTTTCTCAAGTGCGCGCAGCATTCCGCTACGTAGTCTCTGCTCTTCAAATAACACTCGAGCGCCATCGCGTTTCACCACGCGCGGCATAACCAGTTCCGCTGATTCGTAAGTCGTAAATCGCTCTGCGCAGTCCACACACTCGCGTCGTCGACGAACCTGATCACCATCACTAGCCAATCGCGAGTCAACGACTCGCGTATCGTGGGTGTAACAGAACGGACAGCGCATTCGGGTGAATTACCCCCCCTGCAACGACTCATAGACAGGAAAGCGAGAACACACCTCAGTCACCTGATCACGAACTCGAGCTCGCACGCTTTGATCATCAATATGATCAAGCACATCACAAATCCAACCACCAAGCGCCTGACTCTCTGACTCACCAAAACCCCGGGTAGTAATCGCCGGCGTACCCATACGAAGCCCCGAAGTCACGAACGGTGACTGCGGATCGTTAGGCACGGTGTTTTTATTCACGGTGATGTGGGCATCCTCTAATGCCGCATCAGCGGCTTTACCCGTCAGGCCTTTATCCACTAAATCCATTAAAAACAGATGATTGTCAGTCCCCCCCGAGACCACCGAGTAGCCGCGCTCCATTACCGCAGCGGCCATCGCTTTGGCATTGGTAATGACTTGCTCTTGATATACCCGGAAGCTTGGATCTTGCGCTTCACGAAACGCGACCGCTTTACCGGCAATTGCATGCATTAACGGCCCGCCCTGAGTGCCCGGGAAAATTAATGATTGGAATTTCTTGGTTATCTCCGGGTTTTCCCGAGCCAAGATCAACCCCCCGCGCGGGCCTCGCAGGCTTTTATGCGTCGTCGTGGTTACCACATCGGCATGCGGTACCGGACTTGGATAGACGCCAGCGGCAACCAGGCCAGCCACATGGGCCATATCCGCCACCAGCCAGGCGCCCACCGCATCGGCAATCGCACGGAAACGCGCCCAATCGATAATGCGTGAATAAGCGGAAAAGCCCGCTACGATAATTTTGGGCTTGTGCTCATGCGCCAGACGCTCAACCTCGGCGTAATCAATCTCACCATTACCTGCCTGGACACCATATTGAACCGGATTATAGATTTTCCCGGAGAAATTCGGCTTTGCGCCGTGGGTGAGGTGCCCCCCATGATCAAGACTTAACCCCATGAGCGTATCGCCCGGATTGGCTAATGCCATAAATACGGCAAGGTTAGCGCCTGAGCCTGAATGTGGCTGCACGTTCGCATAGGCGGCCCCAAACAAATCCTTTGCGCGTTCAATCGCGAGCGTCTCGGCGACGTCCACAAATTCACAACCGCCATAATAGCGTTTACCCGAATATCCCTCTGCGTATTTATTGGTCAATACGCTTCCTTGCATCTCCAGTACCCGCGGGCTGGCGTAGTTTTCGGATGCGATTAGCTCAATATGCTGCTCTTGGCGGCGCCGCTCATTGTCCACCGCTTGGGCTAGCTCAGGGTCAAATCCGGCCACTGTCATATTGCTTGGAAACATGGAAATTCCTCTTTGTCAGGAGGGATCGGGAAAGCATTAATTATAAAGGATTCACCAAAATGATGCATGTCTTAACGGTTTGTCCCAATGCCGAATACTTCTCTCCACGGCTCAGAGTTCGTAGACTAAGCGAATGGCACAATATATCTACACAATGAATCGAGTGGGCAAAGTCGTCCCGCCGAAAAAACATATCCTCAAAGATATTTCACTATCGTTTTTCCCAGGCGCAAAAATTGGTGTTTTGGGTTTAAATGGATCGGGTAAGTCGACGCTGCTCCGCATCATGGCCGGGCTCGATACTGATATCGAGGGGGAGGCGCGGCCACAAGCCGGCACGAATATCGGTTATTTACCGCAAGAACCCGAGCTAGACCCAACAAAAGATGTTCGCGGCAATGTTGAAGAGGGTGTAGCTGAGACCAAAGGCCTTATCGACGCATTTAATACAATTTCTGCCCAATTTGCCGACCCGGATGCCGATTTTGAAGCCCTCATGGCCGAGCAGGGCAAACTACAAGATAAAATTGATGCCGCTGATGCTTGGGACTTAGAGCGCAAACTCGACCAAGCAGCTGAAGCCTTGCGGCTACCCGCTTGGGAAGCTGAGGTAAGCAAACTCTCCGGCGGTGAGAAACGGCGTGTCGCATTATGCCGATTACTCCTCTCTAACCCAGATATGCTGCTACTCGATGAGCCGACTAATCACCTTGATGCTGAGTCGGTTGCTTGGCTAGAGCGGTTTTTAGCCGAATTCCCTGGCACAGTGGTAGCCGTTACGCATGATCGCTACTTCCTAGACAATGTCGCCGGCTGGATCTTAGAGCTCGATCGCGGCCACGGTATTCCGTGGGAGGGCAATTATTCATCTTGGCTCGAGCAAAAAGATCAGCGCTTAGCTCAGGAAGCTCGCGAACAAGCGGCTCATCGCAAAGCCATGCAAGCAGAACTGGAGTGGGTACGCGCCAACCCCAAAGGCCGGCAATCCAAGAGTAAGGCACGGTTAAAACAATTTGATGATTTGCAGTCACGCGAATTCCAAGAACGCAATGAAACCAATGAAATTTACATTCCACCCGGCCCTCGGCTTGGCAATGTGGTCATCGAGGTGGATGCCGTGCGGAAGGGCTTTGAGGAGACATTATTGGTAGATGGGCTTTCATTTGCGGTTCCACCCGGCGGAATTGTTGGCATCATCGGTCCAAATGGTGCGGGTAAGACCACCATGTTCCGCATGTTAGTCGGCCAAGAACAACCCGATGAGGGCACGCTGCGTTTGGGTGAAACCGTTGAGTTGGCCTATGTCGACCAGAGTCGTGACCATTTGGCTGGAGAGAAAACGGTGTGGGAAGAAATCTCCGCTGGCCACGATATCCTTCAAGTTGGCAAGTACGAAGTAAGCTCACGCGCTTATGTCGGGCGTTTCAATTTCAAAGGCCAAGACCAGCAAAAACGGATTGGTGAGCTCTCTGGTGGCGAGCGAAATCGGGTGCATTTAGCCAAGCTTCTCCAGCGAGGCGGCAATTTACTCTTACTTGATGAGCCGACCAACGACTTGGATGTCGAGACCCTGCGGGCCCTCGAAGAGGCGCTGCTCGTATTCCCAGGTTCTGCCATGGTTATTTCACATGACCGTTGGTTCCTTGATCGAATTGCCACGCATATTCTTGCGTTTGAGGGCGATAGCCAAGTGACATGGTTTGAGGGCAATTACCAAGAATATGAGGCTGATCGACGCAAACGGCTTGGGGACGAGGCACTCAATCCGCACCGAATCAAATATCGACGGCTAGCGGACTAGCCCGTTGACTAATATACGAACAGCAACGCTTTTGATGCACTGCCCCGATCGCTCGGGGCTTGTCGCTGCAGTCACCCAGTTTTTGGCCGAACATGGGGCGAATATCATTGATTTAGACCAGCATGTTGACCGTGCAGAAGGCGTGTTTTTTATGCGCGTGCACTGGGAACTAGATGGGTTTGCGCTCAGTGAGACCGCGTTTACCGAAGCGTTCACACAAACGCTTGCCCAACCGTTCACGATTGCCTGGCAATTACACTACGACCCACGCCCGCTCCGCATGGCGATATTCGTGTCAAAAATGTCGCACTGCCTCTATGACTTGTTATCACGTTGGCAGTCTGGGGAATGGCAAATTGATATTCCGTTAATTATCAGCAATCACGAGAGCCTTAGACCCGTTGCGGAGCAGTTTGGCCTGCCCTTGCATTGTTTTGCCATCACGCCAGAGACGAAAGCCGAGCAGGAAGCACGTGAGATCGAATTGCTAGAAAAGCATGAGGTCGACTTAGTGGTGCTCGCGCGCTACATGCAAATCATTAGTCCACAGCTAATCAGCGCCTTTCCACAACGTATAATTAATATTCATCACTCATTCCTACCTGCTTTTGCAGGCGCCAAGCCCTATCACGCGGCTCATGCACGCGGTGTTAAGATCATTGGTGCAAGCAGTCACTACGTCACCGAAGATCTTGATGCCGGTCCAATTATCGAGCAAGACGTCACCCGCATTACCCATCGCGATTCGGTCGGAGAGCTAGTCAGGAAGGGCCAAGATTTGGAAAAGCTCGTACTCGCTCGTGGTATCTGGGCTCATTTGCAACGCCAAACGCTGGTTTATCGCAATCGCACCATCGTTTTTAGCTAACGATTGCGTCATTCCGCCGGGCGTTGACACTGCGGCTCACGTCCGGCAGCGAGCGCCTGCTCATACACATAGAGCGCGCGTGGCATCGCTGATTGCAAATCAGTAATCCGGCGATCTTTTGACGGATGTGTAGATAGAAATTCAGGAGGGCCATCGCCACTAGCTTTCGCCATATTTCGCCATAACGCCACGCTAGCTTGCGGATCAAAACCCGATCGCGCCATGAGCTCAAGACCAATCTCATCGGCCTCAGATTCGTGTAAACGACTAAAGGGCAGGATAATTCCAACTTGCGCTCCAACGCCCAACGCGGCCATCACTTGCTGGCGTTGTGGATCATCGCCGGCCGCCACTTGAAGCGCCCCTAAACCCACTACGGTTGCCATCTGCGTAGACATTCGTTCATTGGCGTGTTCAGCCATCACATGCGCAATCTCATGGCCAATCACAGCAGCAACTTGATCCGCATTTTCTGCGACATCCAATAGACCCGTATAAACGCCCATTTTCCCGCCCGGCAGGGCAAAAGCGTTAACCTGATCGCTCTCAAACACGCTGACTTCCCAGCCTGCATCAGCGTACTCAGCGGGAACGTGCGGGACGATGGCATCGACAACGCATTGGACGTAATTGACTTGCGGACCATCTTCAAGCAACGGTTGATCACGTTTGATTTGATCAAACGCTTCTACGCCCATGCTTTGCATTTGCGAAGCGGGAAAAAATTGTAACTGCGAACGGCCCGTCGGCGAGGTAGCGCAGGCTGCCAATGCACCAACAAATAACACGACCAGCAACAAACGCCAGCGCTGCCAAGACGAATTAACGCGAGTCATTGGGGTGATCATTGGGGTCATCAAAATCTACCGGTGGATCAATGGTGGGCGGACCTACTCGCTTTTGCGCAACAATCTGCCAAACGATATGCCATATCCCCATGGTCAAGCCAAATAGCCCAATAAAAGCTACGAGGGCTAGGCGAACGAACGGGGTCATAAATAGCAACCAAAACCCAGCGCCAATCGCAAACCAACGGCCTGCAAATTGGCCAGCATGATCACGAACCCAGCGGGCTCGCTCATCGGCCGATGCCTCGCATAAAGGCAGCTGGCGTAAATGCCAACTGGCGAACAAATAGGCCGCAGTGCGCTCAAATAATGTTCTCATACCTGCATTATGAGCACAGATTGATCCTGCGAGAACCCCACACAATCCGTATAATGCGGATTTCCGAAAATTTTGACTGGAGTTGGCATTGCATGCCTGAGCGCATTGACAGACTGAAAGAGGCATTAGCTGAGCAGATATTGCTGCTCGATTGCGCCATGGGAACGATGATTCAGTCGTATGCGCTTGAGGAGGCTGATTTCCGCGGTAAGCGCTTTGCTGATCATCCAAAAGATCTCAATGGCAATAATGATCTTTTAGTCCTGACTCGGCCGGAAATTATTACTGAAATCCACCGCGATAATCTAAACGCCGGCGCCCATATTTTAGAGACCAACACGTTCTCTGCGACCACCATTGCCCAGGCTGATTATGGGCTAGAGCCTTTAGCTTACGAAATCAACGTGGCCGCCGCGCAACTAGCGCGTGCTGCCTGTGATGAATTTGAAGCCAAAGATCCAAGCGTGCCGCGGCTCGTTGCGGGTGCGATTGGCCCCACCAACCGCACGGCCTCAATCTCGCCGGATGTCAATGATCCCGGCAAACGTAATGTCACTTTTGATGAGTTAGTCGCTGCTTATCGACAAGCCGCTGAAGGGCTTATTGCCGGTGGTGCTGATCTCCTGTTGGTTGAGACTATTTTCGATACGCTCAACGCTAAAGCCGCTATTTATGCGCTTGAGCAACTTTTTGATGAGCGCGGTGAGCGTATGCCGGTGATGATTTCCGGGACCATTACAGATGCCTCCGGACGTACGCTTTCAGGTCAAACTACTGAGGCTTTTTGGAACTCAATACGCCATGCAAGGCCATTTACCGTTGGGCTGAATTGCGCGTTAGGCGCGGATTTAATGCGCCCATTTGTCCAAGAGCTAAGCCGCGTTGCCGATACGTTTGTCACCATCTATCCAAACGCCGGCCTGCCGAATGAATTTGGCGAATATGACCACTCGGCTGGGTTCATGGCCAACGTTATGAAAGAGTTTGCAGAAAGTGGTTTTGTTAATGTCATCGGTGGCTGCTGCGGAACAACGCCTGAGCATATTCGCGCTCTGTCAAAAGCTGTAGCGGGGCTGCCGCCACGTCCAATTCCCAAGCCAGCCCCAGCGATGCGATTGTCCGGGCTTGAGCCTTGTAATATTGGCGATGATTCACTGTTTGTGAATATTGGCGAGCGCACCAATGTCACGGGATCAGCGCGGTTTAAGCGATTAATTAAAGAAGATGACTACGACACGGCGCTCGAGGTGGCACGTGAGCAGGTCAACGGCGGTGCGCAGATCATTGACGTCAATATGGACGAGGGCATGCTTGATGCCACTGCCGCTATGGAAAGCTATTTAAAGCTAGTCGCCTCAGAGCCAGATATCTCACGGGTCCCGGTGATGGTGGACTCATCGAAGTGGGCGGCTATGATTGCTGGCATTAAGTGCATACAAGGGAAGTCCGTCGTTAATTCCATTTCCCTTAAGGAAGGGGAATCGCCTTTCTTAGCGCAAGCAGCCGAATTACGTCGACATGGTGCCGCTGTGGTGATCATGGCTTTTGATGAGCAAGGTCAGGCTGATACCTACGAGCGGCGAATAGAGATTTGTGAGCGCGCCTACAACCTATTGACCGAGCGGCTCGATTTCCCGTGTGAGGATATTATTTTTGACCCCAATATCTTCCCGGTTGCTACCGGTATTGCCGAACATGACCGCTATGCCGTCGACTTTATCGCCACAATCCGTTGGATTAAACAAAACCTCCCGCATGCCAAAGTCAGCGGTGGGTTATCAAATTTGTCATTTTCCTTTCGTGGCAATAATGCAGTGCGTGAGGCTATGCACTCTGTGTTTCTCTATCACGCCATTCGTGAAGGCATGGATATGGCCATTGTGAACGCCGGCCAGCTCGAGGTGTACGACGATATCGATGCCGAACTTCGCGAACACGTTGAAGATGTCGTACTCGCCCGGCGCGAAGACGCAACCGAGCGGCTTTTGGATTTAGCCGAACGCTATAAAGGCCAAGGCGGAAAGAAAAAAGAAGAAGACCTAGCCTGGCGCGAGCAAGCAGTGGGTAAGCGTCTTGAGCATGCACTCGTTAAGGGTATCGCCGATTACACCGACGATGACGTTGAGGAGGCTCGGCAGCAATTCACGCGCCCGATTGAAGTGATCGAAGGCCCGCTCATGGATGGCATGAACGTGGTGGGCGATTTATTTGGTGAGGGCAAGATGTTTTTGCCACAGGTGGTCAAATCCGCCCGTGTCATGAAAAAAGCAGTCGCTTACTTATTGCCCTACATCGAAGAGGAAAAACTGGCCAAAGGCGTGGTCGATGATGAACCAGCCGGCCGCATCCTCATGGCCACGGTAAAAGGTGATGTCCATGATATTGGCAAAAACATTGTTGGTGTTGTCCTGCAATGTAATAACTTCGAAGTCACCGATATTGGCGTCATGGTGCCCGCTGAAAAAATCCTTGATACCGCTATTGAGAAAAATGTCGACGTCATTGGGTTATCCGGACTAATCACGCCATCGCTTGATGAAATGGTCAATGTCGCAAAAGAGATGCAGCGCCGCGGGCTAAAAATCCCATTACTCATTGGTGGTGCAACCACCTCGCGCGTTCACACGGCGGTTAAGATTGCTCCGCGCTATGACGGCGATGTCATTTACGTCAAAGATGCCTCACGTGCTGTTGGCGTTGCGAGCAACCTCGTTAGCGAGACTCGCTACGAGGAGTTCGCCACCGGCATTCGCAGCGAGTATGAGCGGGTTCGCGAACAACATGCGGGGCGGCAAAAACGCCAAAAATGGATTCATCTGGATGCGGCCCGCGCCAACCCAACGCCGATTAATTGGGATGACTGGCAACCCATCGCGCCGCAACAACCTGGCGTGCATACGATTGCGCCAAGCTTAGATGAATTGCTCGAGTACATTGACTGGACACCATTTTTCCATGCTTGGGAGCTTGCTGGCTCTTATCCCAAAATTCTCAACGATAAGGTGGTGGGAGAAGAGGCAACCAAACTCCTCGCTGATGCCCGTGATATGCTCGAGCAACTTGTCGCCGAAAAATGGCTGAGCGCGCGCGGCGTATACGGTCTATTCCCTGCTAATGCGCTAGGCGATGACACAGAGATTTACACCGATGAGACACGCAGTGAAGTCCTTATGACGCTGCACCATCTGCGCCAACAAAATGAAAAACCCGATGGCCGACCCAATCAATCGTTAGCCGATTTCATCGCACCTAAAGCAACGGGCATCCCCGATTGGATGGGGGCATTTGCGGTTACAACAGGGATTGGCATTGACACACCTGTTGCCCGCTTTGAGGCAGACAATGACGACTACAGTGCCATTATGGTCAAAGCTCTCGCCGATCGACTTGCCGAGGCGTTTGCCGAAATGCTGCACCAGCGCGTACGCCGTGAATACTGGGGATATCGAGCAGATGAAACGCTAGAAAACAGCGAATTAATTGCCGAGCGCTATGAGGGGATTCGGCCCGCACCGGGGTATCCGGCCTGCCCCGATCACACGGAAAAAGATCGGCTGTGGTCATTATTAGATGTCGAGGCAAATATCGATCTTCGACTTACTGAAAGCCGCGCCATGTATCCGACCGCCGCTGTATCTGGTTGGTATTTCGCTCACCCCGATAGCCGCTATTTTGGACTTGGCCGCATTTATCGCGATCAGGTTGAGGACTACGCCAAGCGAAAAGGCCAGACCACGCGCGAGGTTGAACGCTGGCTATCACCCAATCTTGGTTATGAGCCAGAAGAGAGCTAATTGGCAGAGACGGTTCGCTCGGGCAGACTGGGCAGCAAATTTAGCATTGAGAGGGCGAAGTGGCATGTCGCAATTAATACAGGGCAAGCGTGCTGGGCTCATTGGTTTAATATTCATGCTTGCAGCGGGCATGGCGTTTGCCCAAAGCAATAATGAAACTGATGCCTCGGGCGAGCCTCAGGTGAAAATCAAAGACCGCCACCAAGACTGGACAGTGCGCTGCAAAATGGCCAGTCAACAGGCCTTTGGTAGCGGTGATATCTGCGAGATGTACCAGCAGGTAGATGAGCAAGAAAGCCAGCAAACGGTCCTTGAAATTGTTATCGGCTATCCATCAGAGGGAGAACAGCCGGTTGCCCTATTCTTCCTACCCCTTGGCATACGCCTGCCACCGGGCGTTGAACTACGGGTTGATGAGAATGAGCCCGTGCGCTTTCCAATTCAGCTTTGTTCGCGTAATGGCTGCCGCGCGGATATCGAACTGACCTCCGCACTCGTCACACAAATGCGCGCTGGCAGCGAGGCCGTGCTCGTCATCGCTGATCCTCAGGGACGGGGGGTTGGATTGCCACTGTCACTACAAGGATTTAGCGCCGCGCTTGATGATGTGCAGAGCAGCATTAACTAAATAAAAGGAAAGCGAATGCTCAGGCTGATCGCTCATGCCCTAGGCCTGGTCGTTTCTGGCTTTATTCCAGCGACTGATCCTTTGGTAATACGCCGCGCGCGGCATTACGCAATCAGCCTTCTCAGCATTTTCCTCCTCCCCCTAGTCCTTGTGTATTACTGGCTCGGACTTGGCTTAGATGAGATTTTTTTTCGCGGCTATCGCCGAGTCGAGATTAAACAACCGGTATTCATACTTGGTGTGCCGCGCAGCGGGACGACAGCGCTGCACGAAGCCCTTAGTCACGATCCACAGTTCACAACCCAACGCACTTGGGAGTGTTTATTTGCTCCGAGTATCAGTCATCGCTGGTGCTTACGCGCACTTGCCCGTGTTGATCGGCGCATGGGCAGACCATTAAGCCGCAGCACCGCTTGGATCAATCAACGCTGCTTGGCGCCACTGACAAACGCGCACCCCATGAGCGCTAGCGCACCGGAGGAGGATTATTTAAGCCTGATCCCGCAACTTATGCCATTCATTCTTGTGGTGGTATTTCCTGACTCGCCTCGATTATGGCGAATCGGCCGCGGTGATGCCGCATTGACGCGCCCACAGCGCGCCCGTGTCATGCACCAATACCAAGCCGTAATTCAGCGTCATCTCTACGCCCACGGCGAGCATCACACCTATCTCGCTAAAAACGCGAGCTTTGCCGTTTGGGCCGACTCGCTAGCAGAACACTTTCCCGATGCCCGCTTTATTGCCTGTCTGCGCGAACCACAGGCCGTGGTCTCCTCACAGCTCTCTAGCATTGAGCCGGCTCTGCAGGCCCTTCATGGACCGATTAATCAAGCCATATTGATTCAGCGCATGCGCCAGCAGTTGTACACGGCTTATCAAAGCCTGCTGAGCGCGCTGCCAGTGAAAGCGGCGGGGCGTTCGGTTTTTCTACCCCTTGCCGCCCAACGTAACGGTCTCAGCGAAGCGATCGAGAAAATTTATCAAGCGCTTGGGCTTTCACTATACCCGGCATTTTCCGAGTGTTTAGATCGCCTCAGCGAGCGTGCTCGCAGTCATCGCTCGGCCCATCAACACTCGCTTGCTGACTATGGCTTAACCACAGCTGATATTGAACAATCATTTGCCGATATCAATGCCCGCTTTGATTGCTCACAGACCCAACCGGTCCTGCCGGCGGCGCTCAATCGTTCACTGCCAAAACCTCGCGTCCTCGTTGTCTCCGACGCTGCCCCTGAGCGCAATGGCGTGGGGAGTTATTACGCCGATTTAATCGATCATCTACGTGAGCACTGCCGCGCTATTCGAATGATCGCACCCGGCCAAACGCATTCAGCCATTACCCATTGGCGAGAGTTTGCGCTGCCCGGAGACAGCACTCAGGTTATCGCGCTGCCCTCACCGAGAGCGTTGGGTAAGGCCATTTCAGAATTTGCTCCCGAGGTGGTCATTATTGCGACCCCGGGGCCTTATGGTGTCTTGGCAAGTTTAACTGCCAAGCGGCTTGGCGCGCGGTTGATTTTTGGGTTACACACCGATTATGAGGCGCTGGCTGCACTGTACTGGCAGGGGTTATCTGGATGGTGGCACCGAATGGGAATGCGCGCAGTCAACAGCTGGTTGTTTCATCAAGCCGATCAGGTGGTTAGCAATTCCGAGCATATGCATGCGCTCGCTAAAGCAAAAGGCGCAACAAGCGCTACGCGGGTACAAACACCCATTCCTCATGCGTTTATTGAGACACCGCTTGCGCCGCTGCACACGCCGCCACAACGCGTCTTGTTTGTCGGCCGCCTAGCAGCGGAAAAGCGCGTCGATGCGGTCATTGAAGCAGCCCGCGCACTGCCTCACTTGGCTTTTCGTATCGCGGGTGATGGTCCGCTTCGCAATCAAGTCGAAACCGCCGCTGAGGCGCTGCCCAACCTCACTTATTTAGGCTGGCAAACACGCACTGGCATTCTTGCGGCATTAGACGATACCGATGTGATGGTTTTGCCCTCAGAAGTGGAAGCATTTGGCACGGTCGCATTAGAAGCCATGGCCCGCGGTCGCCTCACGCTTGTTTCGGCCGGTTGTGGCATTGCGGACTGGGCTGTATTTGCTGGGGCATTAAGTGTCATGCCGAGACAAGCAACGGTGAGCGACGCGATTGATACGCTTTGCGCAGAATCGGCAGAGCATCTGCATGAGCGCAGCCAATTAGGCTATAAAAACGCCCAAGCTATGGCTAATAATTGCATCGCAGAATGGCACAAATTGCTGATACCCAATGCGTTTAGAGCATGAAAACACCCGTACTCCTTAGCATCCACGATGTAATGCCGTCTACGCTTGCCGATGTACAAGCGTTAATCACTGGAGCCATACAATGTGGATGGGCCCCACCTGACCTACTGGTTGTCCCTGGCGTGCATTGGCAGGCTAATGATCTGGCACAATTGCAGCGATGGCAGAGTGAAGGGCACCATTTAGTTGGGCACGGCTGGTATCACCGCATGAGTGGCTATGGAAGCGCGTGGCATCGCTTGCACAGTGCATTGATTTCACGTGATGTTGCCGAGCACTTAAGCCTAGCTAGCAACGAGATACTCGAGCTCATGCGACGCTGTCATGCGTGGTTTGGTGAGCAAGGACTGAGACCACCTCGTCTTTATGTACCACCGGCTTGGGCGCTCGGTGCTGTATCGCGACACCGTCTCACCGAGCAGCCGTTTAGCCAAGTGGAAACGCTTCGGGGAATTTATGACGTCACAAGCGGACACTGGCATCACCAGGCATTGCTTGGCTACGAGGCCGGAAACGGCCTCCAGCATCAGCTGCTCAAACTCAGCAACCGGATTAATCGATTTCGTGCACGGCGAACGGGGTTGCGTATCGGACTTCATCCATTGGATGCGCAACTCCCCCTCGCCGATGCCCTATGGGATGATCTCAGGCGATTTAGCCCGCGGCGTGCAATAGCCGATTAACCTCATCCCAATTCACAACATCCCAAAACGCTTCAACATAATCAGGCCGACGATTTTGGTAGCGCAGATAATAAGCATGCTCCCAAACATCCAGCCCGAGCACTGGCGTGCCTTGGGTTTCAGCCACATCCATTAGCGGGTTGTCCTGATTAGGCGTGGAAGTAATTTCTAAACCATCCGGTGTTTTGACCAGCCATGCCCAGCCTGAACCAAAACGCCCCAGCGCTGCGGCGGTAAAAGCCTCACGAAAGGCATCATAAGCGCCAAACGCTGCGTTGATAGCATCAGCCACCTCGCCATCGGGCTGACCGCCCCCATTGGGTGAGAGCATCTTCCAAAACAATGAATGGTTGTAGTGCCCACCACCATTGTTACGCACGGCCATCGGCAAGCCTGAGGCTTTTGCTAGCAATCCTTCAAGCGCAGCACCTTCATACTCACTGCCACTAATGGCATCGTTGAGCTTTGTTACGTAAGTGTTGTGATGCTTGGTGTGATGAATTTCCATGGTCCGAGCATCAATCGCGCGATCGAGTGCATCGTAATCATAGGGTAAATCCGGCAGCGTAAACGCCATGGAGATCTCCTTGGTCATTGTTAGTGGTAACTGGCATAAACCGTACGCTTTTCGTCCGGTTTTGGCCATAGCCAGGCTGTTCAATCGCCCCGTTAATCAGGGATAATCTAGGGCAAATTCTTTAATGTTGACTAGGGCAAATTCATGAGCACTTTGACCGCCCGGCTGTGGACAGTCGCCTTGCCGGCCGGCTTCGTTGCTTTGTGGAGCACCGGGTTTATTGGGGCCCGACTCGGTCTACCGTACATCGAGCCTCTAACATTTTTGACTATTCGCATGCTGCTGGCCACGGTTTTGTTGCTTTTAATCGCTGCCATAACTAAAGCGCCATGGCCCCGCGGTCGCCATGCGCTTTTGCATACGGCGATGGCCGGCTTGCTAGTCCATGCCGCTTACCTAGGTGGTGTCTTTTGGGCAATCGATCTTGGCCAAGCCGCTGGGGTCACCGCGATTTTAGTTGCACTCCAACCCTTACTGACCGCCACGCTAGCAGGACCATTGCTTGGTGAACACGTGGGGCGAATGCAGTGGTTTGGATTAACGCTTGGGTTCGCTGGCGTTGCGCTAGTAATTTCCTCGCGCATGGGGTCAGGGACTGCGAGTGCTGGCACTTTAACTGCAAGCGCCATCGCCCTACTCGGCATTACTTTAGGCACCTTGTATCAAAAACGCTTTTGTCCGGAGACCGACTTACGCACAGGCGGAACCGTTCAATATGCGGTCAGTGGACTGGTTTTCGCAAGCTTAGCCTTGCTCACTGAGTCACAGACCATTACTTGGAGTGGCGAACTCATTTTTGCTCTGGCTTGGCTAGTCTTAGTGTTATCGGTCGGCGCGATCGGATTGTTGTATTTGCTCATTCGCCATGGTGCTGCCTCACGCGTGGCCGCTTTATTCTACCTTGCACCACCGCTTACCGTTATTACCGCTTGGCTGCTTTTTGATGAACAACTTGCGCCTAGAGCGTTAGTGGGCTTGGCCATTGTTGTATGTGGCGTCGCTCTGGTACAGCGTGGCTATCAGCCGAGCCACGCTAAGGGCTAGTCAGTCCGAGCGCAGGTGCTTATGCTTACGCCCATGAGCGATAGTCTACGAGATCAATTACTCAAAGCTGGCCTAGCCGATGAGCAAACCTTGCGCAAAGCACGTACGCAAAAGCGCAAGAAACGACGTCGCGGCGAATGCGATGAAGATCAGGAAGCAGCCACCACCGCTGCAAGCCAACGCGAAGCCGATCGCCGAGCTCGCGATCGCACCCTCAATCGACGGAAACAAGAAGAAAAAGAAAAACAAGCCGCCGAACAAGCGGCCCGGCAAATGGTCATTGACGAAGAAATACCGCATGACGGCCAAGTGCGTTTTCAATTTAATCACAATGGCCAAATCCGGCCCATTCACGTCAGCGCTACCCAGCAGCGCGATCTAGCGGCTGGCAAACTCGCCATCGCCCGCACTCGTGGCCGTTATCGTTTAATTCCTAGCGAAAGCGTTGAGAAAATACGCAGCAAAGCGGGATTTCTTATTGCCTGGACGGCAGCTGATAGTGCCTCAGATAATGCTGATGAATACTCAGATCATCCTATTCCCGATGATCTCATGTGGTAGGCGCTGCTCAAACTGCGGGCTTCGCGTCGAGCCAATCATAGGCCCAAAGCAAAAACGCATACCGATAAGCAACTTCCTCTAAATATTGAAACCGCCCACCCGGCCCGCCATGACCGGCACTCATATTGGTGCGTAACAACACCGCTCCTGTTGGCTCACCTTCAGCGCGCAGCCGCGCTACCCATTTTGCAGGCTCCCAATACGTGACTCGCGGATCGGACACACCAGCGGTGACCAGCACGTGAGGATAGGGCTTAGGGGCGATATTGTCATAGGGTGAATAAGCAGCAATATCAGCATAGGCACTGGCATGCTCTAGTGGATTACCCCACTCTGGCCATTCCGGTGGAGTCAGTGGCAAGCTTGGATCCAGCATGGTGTTGAGGACATCGACAAACGGCACATCGGCAATCGCAGCATGAAACAAATCAGGGCGTTGGTTGAGCACCGCACCGACCAGCATGCCACCGGCGCTGCCACCATGCGCGGCGATTTGTCCATGACCGGTATAACCCTGCTCGATCAGCGCATCCGCGCAAGCGATATAATCAGAGAATGTATTTTTCTTATTCTCGAGCCGTCCCTGTCGATACCATCGATAGCCCCGCTCACGCCCCCCACGGACATGAGCAATGGCATACACAAAGCCGCGATTAACTAAAGATAGCCGATGCGGACTAAACCCCGGCAGCTCACTAATCCCATAAGCGCCATAGCCATAAAGCAGCAGTGGTGTTTGCGCGTTGGGAGTGACATGACGGTGATAAAAGAGCGATATCGGCACGCGCTCGCCGTCGGGCGCATTGGCCATCAGCCGCTCAGTGCGATAGTCAGTCGGATTATGACCACTGGGCACTGACTGCGTTTTGCGCAACTCACGCTCAGTGCTGCGCATGTTGTAATCAAAAACCTGAGCCGGTTGAGTAAAGCCACTCATCCCAAAGCGAAGAATCTCAGTGTGGTATTCCAATCCAGGAATAATGCCAACTTCGATACAAGGATCGGGCTGATCAATCACCTGCTCTACACCCGTTGCTATAGCACGAACAACAAGGCGCGAGTTGGCATCTTCAAGCTCTTGGCGAACCAGCCAATCAGCAAAGACCTGCATGCTCTCAATAAGACAGCCTGAGCGGTGCGGCACAACAACCGCCCAATCCTGCGATTGATTCGAAGGCGTTTGGGTGATCGGTGTTTGTCGAATCGAGAAATCCTCTGCGCCCTCAGCATTAGTGAGAATTAACCAATGATCACCATGATCGCTAACGCTGTACTCAATACCTCGTGCGCGCCTAGCGATTAAACAAGGCCTTGCTTGCGGCTGATCAGCCGGCAACCAATGGACTTCAGAGGTCGTGTGATCATGACTATTAATCAGCAAAAAGCGCCCGCTTTCTGTACTCTCCACGCTTAGAAAAAAACCCGCATCAGTTTCGGTATACACCAACCGATCGGCGCTTGCCGGCTCACCGATGCGATGGCAATAAACCCAGCGTGGACGTAGCGCCTCATCGAGTACTGTATAGAGAAATGCTAAGCCATCACTGCTCCACGCCAAATCACCGCGCGCACAATGAATACATTCAGCTAAATCGACACCATCATCGAGCCGACGCACGCGCAAGGTAAACGACTCCGCGCCTGAGCGATCGACCGCATAAGCTAAATACCGATGATCGGGACTATGCTCTGCGCTGCCAAGACGAAAGTAGTCATTTTCTTTGGCCTCAGCGTCCGCATCTAGCAACACCTGCTCAGCGCCCCCTTCACGAGGTACTCGACAGATTAAAGGGTGCTGGCCGCCTTTACGATAACGGCTGTAATAACACCACGGGCCATCGGGACTCGGTACGCTTTGATCATCTTCCTGAATGCGCCCGCGCAATTCCGCGACCAATTGTTTACGCAGTGGCAAAAGCGCTTCCATCAGCGCATCAGCATAAGCATTTTCAGCTTCTAAATAATCCCGGATATCAGGAGCTAAGCGGCTCGGATCCGCCATCGCCTCCCGCCAATCAGGGTCGCGCAACCATGCATAAGGATCGTCCCGGGTAATACCGTGGCAGATATCAGTGACTGATTGGCGCACCGCTATCGGTGGCTGGGGGTCAGTGGCGTGACTCGTGCTCATGGCATTCTCTCCTCACGTAGAGCAAACCAGGCGTGCGTTGCAACTGTGAGCAAAATTAACACCCCACCATAGAACGTGAGTTCAGGGACTTGTTCACTGAGAATCCACCAAACCCAGAGCGGGCCAAGCACCGTTTCTAGTAATAAGAACAACGACACTTCGGGCGAGGGTAAATAACGGGTTGCCACTGCTAACATGAGCGTCGCGAGTGGCATTTGCGCAATTCCCATCACCGCTACCACCACATAAGTTTGCATACTCAAAGAAAGTGGCGTTGCAAAAGGCAGTGCAATCAGTCCAGCCAATGCACCGCTGATGCATACCAAGGGCAAGCGCGGCAGCGTTGGGAAACGCCGCAAAATGGTAAGCTGTCCGCCAACGCAAATGGCTAATGCGAAAGCAAATCCATCGCCCCATATCGTGCCACCCTGCAGGCCACCGCCAAAAACCACCAACACACCGCTCATTGCAACAGCAATAGCGATCCATGTCCGCAACCGAACTGGCTCGCGCAAAAAAAGCCATGAAAATATCGCGGCGAAAAACGGCGCCGCCGCTAAAATCACCACTGTATTAGCGGCAGCCGTGTGGGCAATCGAGAGCACGAATAACGTGGTGTTACCGGAGAGCATCACCACGGCGGCTGCAATTAACCAGCGATCCTGTCGCGCCGGTGGCAAATGCAAACGTTGGCCACTAATGAGCATCCAGATACCAAGCGTGAGACAGATCAGCCAACCCCGCCAAAACACAATATCCCAATGTGGCGCGACCGCAAGTCGCACCAACAAAGCGTCAAAACTAATGAGCAGCACCGCTGCCAGCGCAATTAGCAGACCCTTTCCATGGTTGCTCAGTCCCGCCATTTGGTTGCTTGTAGCCGGAACAGACACAGACTGTCCTCAAAATTAATGGTGATGAATAAAGCCCCAAAGCCTATCGCCTTGATGCAAGGCTTGCCAGCCGTAGCTGCATTGTTCACCGATAAACGGGCGTTTACACTACCCGGTCAAACACTTGGCTCAGAGGTTCTCATGCAGATTGAAAAAAATGCGGTGGTTGCTATCGATTACACCTTGCGCGATACCGAAGGTGAGGTGCTCGACGCCTCTCCCGAGGGCCAGCCCCTGCAGTATCTGCATGGCGCGGGCAACATTATCCCCGGACTTGAGAAAGCACTGGAAGGGAAAACCGCAGGTGAAGACCTCGATGTGAATATCCCACCAGAAGACGCCTATGGCGAGCGCGATGATCGGTTGCAACAGGATGTGCCACTGAGCATGTTCGAGGGTGTTGATAATGTCGAAGCTGGCATGCGCTTTCAGGCACAGACTCAATCCGGCACGCAAGTGGTAACCGTCGCCGCTGTGAGTGGCGATAGCATTACCGTCGATGCCAATCATCCCCTTGCCGGGCAAACCCTTAATTTTAAAGTAAAGGTATCTGACGTGCGCGAAGCCTCCGATGAAGAGCTCGAGCACGGCCATGTGCACGATTAATTTATAGCCAATGGGGATGGCAACGTGATTGAGATCGATCGAGTTTCGCGGGCGTTCGGCGGTCTGCAAGCCGTTTCTGAGGTTTCTTTCACGGTTGCTAAGGGCAGCATCACAGGGCTCATTGGTCCGAACGGTGCGGGTAAAACCACGCTGTTTAATATGATCGCCGGCACCCTCACACCCGACACAGGACAGATTCGTCTGTGTGGCGAAGCGATTACGAAGTTACCGCCCCATGAGCGTTTTCATAAAGGCCTAGTCCGGACTTTTCAGATCCCGCACGAATTCTCTCGAATGACCGTGCGTGAGAACTTGATGGTGGTGCCAACTCAGCAGGCCGGTGAGAATCTGCTGCAAAGCTGGCTGACTTGGTGGAAAGTGATTGCCCAAGATCGGGGCATACTGCAACAAGCCGATGAGGTGCTTGATTTCCTTGAAATCGGCCATCTAAGAAATGAGCTTGCCGGCAATCTCTCCGGCGGACAAAAAAAGCTGCTTGATTTAGGCCGCACCATGATGACCGATGCCAAGGCGGTATTATTAGATGAGCCCGGTGCCGGCGTTAATCGCACGCTTTTGGGTAAGCTTGCCGAGGCCATTGAGCGCTTACATCGAGAGCGCGGCTACACGTTTTGTGTCATTGAGCATGACATGGACTTAATCACCCGGCTCTGTGATCCGGTAATGGTAATGGCCAATGGCACACTGATTGCCTCCGGTGATATGCCGATGTTGCGAAATAACATCGAAGTGCGCGAGGCCTATCTAGGTACCGGTATGAGCGGCAATGCCGGAGCAATCCAATGAGCCTGCTTAATGCTCAAGGGCTTTACGCAGGCTATGGCGGCGTCGATATCTTACGGGGCACTCACTTACGAGTGGAAACTCATGAAATCGTTGTCATTGTCGGGCCAAACGGTGCCGGCAAGTCAACGGCCATGAAAGCAATCTTCGGCCTTGTGCCTATTCGCCAAGGCCGAATTGACTACCGAGACGAGGATATTACCCGCAGACCGCCGGAGCAGATGGTCTCACGTGGCATCGCCTATGTACCGCAGGAAGCCAACGTTTTCCCTTCGTTATCCGTACTCGAGAACCTCGAGCTCGGCGCCTACGCTCTGCCCGGTGATAATCGCCAACGGCTGGAGAAAGTGTATGCCATATTTCCGCGGCTAAAAGAGCGGCGGCGGCAGCAAGCAGGGTTAATGTCGGGTGGCGAACGGCAAATGGTGGCGATGGGTCGTGCATTGATGATTGAGCCACAATTGTTAATGCTTGATGAACCCACCGCTGGACTATCGCCACAGCTCATTGATGAGACGTTTGAGCGAATCGCCGAGATTAACGCACTCGGTATTGGCGTTCTTATGGTTGAACAAAACGCTCGTCAGGCACTAACGATTGCCAGCCGAGGTTATGTTTTAGCCACCGGTGAGAATCGATATGAAGACACCGGCCCCGCGCTATTGGCCAATCCTGAAGTGGCTGAAATGTTTCTCGGCGGATAGACGCTTATGATCGAAGTCATTCAACTCCTGATTAACGGCATTCTGCTTGGCAGCATTCTCGCACTTGGTGCCATTGGCGCAACGATGATCTTTGGCGTTTTACGCTTTGCGCATTTTGCCCATGGTGACTTGATGGCCATCGGAGCTTACTTTGCCCTATCCGTTGTTAGCATTTTTAATCTGCCGATATTGCTAGCACTACCTGTTGCCATGCTGTTAACCGCAGGACTAGCGGTTGGGATTGATCAGGTGATTTACCGACGCATCCGTCAGGTCCAGCCCGTTATTTTGTTGATTTCCTCATTCGCAACCGCACTCGTGCTGCGCTCGCTTATACAAATGATTTGGGGTAGCAGCAATCAGGTTTACGCCACTGGCATCCAAATGCCCTGGCAAATTGGCCCGCTTATATTGAAGCCTGACCATCTACTGATTTTTGCTGCTGCGACCGGATTGGTCGTCTTTGTACATTTTTTCCTAACTCGTACCCGCATGGGTAAAGCCATGCGGGCGATGAGCGATAACATGAACCTTGCGCTAGTTACCGGCATTCCGGCCAATCGCGTCATTATGTGGACTTGGGCGATTGGCGGTGCACTTGCCGCGGCGGCGGGCGTATTTTTAGGAATGGACACACGTTTGCATCCCGTGATGGGTTGGACGTTATTACTGCCTATTTTCGCCGCAACGATCTTGGGCGGTATTGGTCGGCCTTATGGCGCAATTGTTGGCGGGCTAGTCATTGGTTGCGCGATGGAACTCTCCACACTCATTATTCCCGGCTCGTACAAACCAGCGGTCGCATTCGCGATTATGGTAGTGACGTTAATCGTTCGGCCGCAGGGCATTATTAAGGGGGCAGCCTGATGGAAATAACCGG
Source organism: Spiribacter sp. (assembly GCA_031581365.1). Classification (GTDB taxonomy): domain Bacteria; phylum Pseudomonadota; class Gammaproteobacteria; order Nitrococcales; family Nitrococcaceae; genus Spiribacter. The sequence goes on from JAVLBI010000004.1 coordinate 108,559, forward strand.
TCTGCTTGCCTATGCGGTTTTCTTTCTCAACCTCGTTGGCATTTACGCGATCTTAGCGCTTGGGCTGAATATGCAATGGGGAATGACTGGCCAATTTAATATCGGTATTGCCGGTTTTTTTGCCGTGGGCGCCTATACCACGGCTATTCTCACAACCGGCCCAGCCGAGAATTGGCTAGGCGGTTTTAATCTACCATTCCTCGTTGGCCTTGCTGGCTCAATCATGATTTGTTTGCCTATTGCCTGGGCAGTTGGTCGTATCACCGCCCGCTTACGCACGGACTATCTTGCCATTGCAACGATTGGTATTGCAGAAATTATTCGGCTTTTCTTTTTAAATGAAAGTTGGTTGAGCAATGGGACTCGCGGCATCCCAGGCATTGAAAAACCCTTTGGCCTCGCCAACGTTGGCTATTTACTAATCGTTGCTGTGTTTGTTGCGCTCACCTACGTATTAGTTGAGATTGCCCGGCGCTCTCCATGGGGTCGGGTGCTGCGGGCGATTCGTGATAATGAACAGGCGACAGCGGCAGCAGGTAAGGATGTGGCTCGTTTTCGGCTACAAGCCTTTGTCGTGGGCGCTTGCATTATGGCTTTAGGCGGTGGCCTGTATGCGCACTTTGTTGGCTTTATTAGCCCGGAGGCGTTTCGCCCGCTCTATGGGACTTTTCTCGTCTGGGTCATGCTGATTGCTGGTGGCAGTGGTAACAACAAGGGAGCGTTATTGGGTGCCTTGGTGGTCTGGCTTATTTGGTCATCAACAGAAATGCTAGCAGGCCTCATGCCCACGGCACTGATCGGCAGTGAAAGTGCATTTAGAATCTTTCTCATTGGTGTTTTGTTGCAAATTATCCTTGTGAGTCGGCCACAAGGGCTATTGCCCGAGCAGCGGCCACCGATGCCAGGGGAAAAACACCCATAAACAACCGCCCCATACTGTTTTACCCTTGTAATGGGGCGGCCTCTCGCGAGCGATCAGATCGCTATATCTGAGGTTCGAAAATCCTTACCGTCACGTATTCACCCTCTTGGATTTCCCAATGGGCGAAGGTCCCGCCCACATCACCATTGGCATCAAAATCCACACTACCCGATGCCCCTTGGTAGTTAATTGCGCCACCGGCTTTAAGTCGTTCAACAGCGCGAGCAAACTCACCCGGGCCCACGACTTCACCGTCCGGCTGATTGATGACACGCAGGTGATCCCGAATCGACACCGGATCCGTGCTATTGCCAGCTACCGCCGCGAGCGCAATGCTGTAGACCGCATCATAGGCAGTATCAATATAGGGCACAGGGGGGAGTTCGCCATAGCTTTCTTCATAAGCCCCACGGAAGTGCTGCGCGGCATCCGTATCATCACGTGCCTCAGCGGCCGTCCCAAAACTGCCATTAAGATATTGAGCCCCTAGGTTCTCCACGATCTGTGGCGATTTCATACCATCGGTGAACATAAATTCACTGAAATGCCCGCCCTCAAGGGCTTGGCGCAAAATCGTTTGACCATTTTCCGGGTAACCAATGAGCAAAAGCGGTGAGCGACCATCGGCTACGGCACTCAGATCACCGCGATAGGAGGCTTGTCCCGGCTCGTAGCCAGCACTGCCTACCACATTGCCGCCGGCCGCGATGAAGGCCTCGGTAAAGGCATCTGCTAGGCCCTCACCGTAGTCGTTGTTAATGTATAAGATTGCGGCACTATCGATACCTTTTTCAATCGCAACGGATGCCAATGCTGTCCCTTGAAACGCGTCAGATGGCGTCGTACGGAATAAGAAATCATTATCCTCAAGCTCAGTCATCACCGGCGAGGTTGATGCGTTAGAGATTTGTGGCACACCTTCCGATGAGGTCACGCTACTCGCAACCGGAATCGTGACACCGCTTGAGAGTGCACCAACAATGGCAGAAACGTTTTGCACTGAAACTAAGCGCTGGGCAGCGTCAACGCCTGCCTGAGGTTGCGTTTGCGTATCGGAAACTTCAAGCGCGATCGGCTCACCCATCACTCCACCGGCGGCGTTTATTTCTTTAATCGCCAGCTCAACGCCATTACGCGAGCTCTCGCCATAAGCCTGCAGATCTCCAGTCATTGGCATCAAGGCACCCACGCGCAGCGGTTCTGCCTGCGCGATGCCAGCCAAAGCGACTAAGGCGGCAGCGCCTAGAGCGCTTACTAATTGATTTCGCGTTCTCATGTCCAACACTCCGCTTTTCTTACTAAGATTTCTCTTAAAAAAAGCATACCCAGTGCTCAGCCACCCGACAAGCGATCAAGCAGTGGCTTTCGCTAATTCAAGCGCCTCTTCAGCAGCCATCCATTCAACCTCCGCTGCTTCGCGCTCACTTCGCAGACGCCCTTGGTGATGCAATAATTCGTCAAGTTCGGATTGCGCATTACCGGTGTACAGGGCGTTGTCAGCGAGTTGGCTCTCCACAGCTTTAAGCTCGGCATCATAGCGCTCGAGTGCCGCCACGGCTTTTTCAACGCGCTGACGCAGTGGGCGCAATTCGGCGCTGGCTTGTGCGTTTGCTTGGCGTTTAGCGCGGCGGTCTTCGCGATTATTCTGAGAGGGCAGCGTAGGCGCATTCGCGGTTTTATTTTGCGCCGCGGTTGCACGCTGGTCGCGAGCAAGCCAACGTCGATAGTCATCAAGATCACCGTCAAATGACTGCACTTGGCCATGCCCAACCAACCAATAATCCGCCACGGTGGTCTCAAGCAAATAGCGGTCATGGGAGACCACAACCACCGCGCCTTCAAAGCCCTGTAAAGCAACATTCAAGGCATGCCGCATTTCTAGATCGAGGTGATTAGTGGGCTCATCAAGCAGCAGCAGATTAGGCCGTTGCCAAACCAACATCGCCAATACCAAGCGGGCTTTCTCACCACCTGAAAATGGCCCGACAGGGCAAAGTGCCTGATCTCCCTGAAAGCCAAAGCCACCAAGAAAATTACGCACTTGTTGTGGATCAGCATTCTCACCAAGACGCTCAATATGCACCGCCGCGGTGGCTTGGGTATCCAGTTGTTCGAGCTGGTGTTGTGCAAAATAACCAACGCGCAACTGCCGAGCCCTTCGAATCTCACCAGCGAGCGGGACTAAATCACCTGATAAAGCCCGCACCAGTGTGGATTTACCAGCGCCATTGCGCCCCAATAATCCAACCCGATCACCTGGCGCGAGGCCATTATTTACCGTCTCAAGAATTCGTTCATCAGCGTAACCTAAGGTGACATCCTCAAGACTCACTAGTGGATTGCCGGCACGTGGTGCTGCCGGAAATCTAAAGGTAAATGGTGAATCCACATGCGCCGGAGCCACGCGCTCCATACGCTCTAAGGCTTTTATCCGACTTTGCGCCGCCCGAGCTTTGGTCGCTTTCGCTCGAAAGCGATTAATAAATGACTCCATATGGGCAATTTCACGCTGTTGGCGTTCGTGAAAAGCTTGCTGCTGAGCAAGTCGCTCGGCACGTTGGCGCTCGAATGCACTATAGCCTCCGTTGTACTGATGCAAACGCGCATGCTCGATATGCACAATGCCCTCAGCAACGTTGTCTAAAAAATCCCGATCATGGGCAATTAAAATAAGCGTGCCTGAATAGGCCTGTAACCATTGCTCAAGCCAAATCACTGCTTCTAAGTCTAAGTGGTTTGTTGGCTCATCAAGCAATAAAAGATCACTAGGGCACATTAACGCGCGCGCTAAATTCAGTCGCACTCGCCAGCCGCCAGAAAAATCAGCCACTGACTTTTCTTGAACGGCCGCCGGAAAGCCAAGCCCATGTAATAAACTGCCAGCTCGAGCCCAAGCATCATAACCGCCCGTTGTCTCGAGCTCGGCATGCGCATAGGCAATTCGCTCACCCTCGCCGGCTGCTTCTGCTGCAGCCACCTCGGTTTCAGCAGCTCTTAGCGCCACATCACCGTCGAGAACAAACTCAATCGCAGGCCGCTCGAGCGCTGGTGTTTCCTGCGCCATCCATGACACGCGCCAATCACTTGGCAAAGCCAGCTCACCCTCATCAACGCTGAGTTCGCCGAGCAACAACGCAAACAGGCTGCTTTTGCCAGTACCGTTTGCCCCGACCAAACCCAGTTTGCTGCCGGCATAAACTGTTAGCCGCGCTTTCTCGAGCAGCGGATCGGGGCCGCGGCGCAATGTTACATCGCGTAATTGAATCATGGTGCACTCGCTCCGCAATGCCAGCATTCGGCAAACTGCCCCTCAATCTGCTCGCCACAATCGGGACATTGCCAACTGGGTGGCGGCGGACCCTCCGGCTCGATCACCTCATAAATAATGGTTTTGGCAATGTCTGCATCATCGCGATCCACCCAAATCTCCGGCCACACCTCAAGCGGCGGCAGCTCACCAACGCCCCCGGTCAAAAACCGATTACGCACGAGCGCGTTAATGCCTCGTTCGGCCAAAATTGATTCTAGATGCCCGGCGATGAGCGGATCTGCCACCGTATAGACGCGAGTGAGGTTGCCCGCTGCTTTTTTCATGTCGAGAGGCTAACATAGCGTTAATGAATGCCCTTGAGAAAATTGCCGACCGCCTAGCTGCCCTCGTTGAACGTATTGAGCGGTTTGCCCCCACGCCCACGCCGGCTGTTGATTGGACACAGGCGGTGGCTTTTCGCTGGCGCTCAAACATCCAAGGCGCAGGACTCGAGCGCATTCACACCATCCATCCCATCCGCTTGTGTGAGCTTCAACATATTGAACGTCAACGTGACGCAGCTGATCGTAATACGCGGCAGTTTTTAGCCGGGTTACCTGCCAACAATATTCTACTCTCCGGAGCGAGAGGCACCGGCAAATCCTCGCTGGTTAAAGCGCTGCTCAATGAATATGCCGAGCAAGGACTTCGGTTGATTGAGGTAGAGCCTCGGCATCTGGTTGAATTACCGCAAATTATTGACGCCATAGACGGGCGCCCAGAGCACTTCATTTTATTCTGTGACGATCTTTCATTCGAAGCCGATGATCCGAGTTACAAAGCGCTAAAAGCCGCATTAGATGGTTCTATCGCAGCCGCACCCGAGAATATGCTCATTTATGCCACCTCTAATCGCCGCCATTTACTGCCTGAGTATTTTTCTGAGAACGCAAAAACACAGGTAGTCGATGGTGAGATTCATCCTGGCGAGGCCGTTGAGGAGAAAATCTCACTCTCCGAGCGATTTGGCTTATGGCTCTCCTTCCACCCTTTTGATCAAACCCGTTATTTGGCGATCTGTGCAAGCTGGATTGCCGCTTTAAGCCCAACTGAACGTCCAGAATCTGAGGAGTGGCGAGCCGATGCCCTGCGGTTTGCACTAGAGCGTGGTTCACGTAGCGGTCGGGTAGCTTGGCAATTTGCCCGTGATTGGGTGGGCGCTCGCCATTTAGGCAAAGGCAGTCCGCCTTAAGCGAACCGCGTTGGCCATAATGCGCTGCGTCGCCGCCACAGCCGCCAGCCCAGCATTACCGCGAGCAACGCAGCGTAAATCAGCGGTTCAACCCAACGATTAGCCTTAATGAGCCAAAAAAAATGCAGCAGGCCCAATAAAGCCGCCGGGTAAATTAATCTGTGAAGGCGTTTCCAATTGCGCCCAAGGCGTCGCATCCAGCCCTGCGTTGATGTCAACGCAAGCGGCAATAACAAGACAAAGGCACTCGTGCCGAGCAAGATATACGGGCGCTCGATAATATCCAAGGCAATCGTGCTCAATACCAAGCTGTGCTCAAAAATGATAAATATACTGAAGTGGCTGAACGCATAAAAGAATGCCCAAAGCCCCACTTGGCGCCGCAATCGAATCACCCACACCGCACCGCTCAGCCAGCGAATCGGTGTAATAGCGAGCGTGAGCAACAGCAATCGCAATGCCCATATCCCGGTTCCATGAATAAGGGTTTCAACAGGATTTACCCCTAACTCACCACGCAGTAACGCTAAGACCATAATGCCGGCGGGTAATGCACCAAGCGCAAATACACATGCATGTAAGCCTCGCAGGCCGTTAACCGAGGGCGAACGTGAGAGATTAAAGCTAGTGCTAATAATACTCACTGAGATCCATACCGGCGTACAGGTGAGAGACCTCTTCGCCGTAGCCGTTAAACATTAACGTATCTTGTTTAAACAGCTCGCCAATTCGCCGCTCGCGCGCCTGACTCCACCGCGGATGATCCACTTGCGGGTTTACATTGGCATAAAAGCCATATTCGCCGGGCGCTAATAAATTCCAAGTGCATTCCGGCTCAGTCTCTTGAAAATGAATTCGAGTGATCGACTTAATGCTTTTAAAGCCATACTTCCACGGGACCACCAAACGCATGGGTGCACCATTTTGCGAAGGCATTTCTTTGCCATACAACCCCGTTGCCAAAAGTGTTAGCGGATGCATAGCCTCATCCATCCGTAGCCCCTCGGTGTAAGGCCAATCGATACTCGCGAGAAAGGAAAATCCACGAGCACGCTGAGCCGGAAAGACTTCCGGGTCATAAGCGGTATAAAACTTAACGTATTTAGCGCGCGAGTTGGGGTTCGCACGACGAATCACCTCCGCAAGCGGCACCCCCGCCCAAGGAATCACCATTGACCATGCTTCGACACAACGCAGTCGATAGATACGCTCTTCTAGCGTTAGCCCTTCGATAAAATCATCAAACGCAAAATCGCCTGTATTCTCAGCCTCGCCGGTAATACTCACCGTCCACGGGCGATGCTCGAGACGTTTCGGTGCTAATCGCAAGGGATCTTCTTTGCCAGTGCCAAATTCGTAGAAATTGTTGTAGGTGGTGATCTCTTCGTAGGTATTGCGGGTTTCATCCGTGCTAAAACCACTCAAGGGCAAGTCACCGAGCGGCTCTAAATTTTCCATAGGTTTTGTCATTGCACTGCCAGGCGCAAGCAAGCTTGCTGTTGCTGCGAGTGCCGAGGTACGAAGAAATCGTCGGCGTTCACGAAAAATCGACTCAGGCGTAATTTCTGATGGCAGCACATCACTTGTGCGGCGTTTTTTAATCAGCATAAAGCCCTACCTCAATCGATGACCTATCGCTCAATCAGACGCTTATTTGTCGTTGGAGTTCGCCCAAATCAATACCATGCCAAGGCGCATCAGTTAACCAAGTGCACGCCGGGCGTTACGGAATAATCGCATCCAGGGCCCATCTTCACCCCATGTTGATGGATGCCAAGCATGCTGAATCGAGCGAAAGACACGTTCAGGATGCGGCATCATAATGGTGACTCGACCATCGAGATTACATAATCCGGTCACACCAAGTGGCGAGCCATTGGGATTGGCTGGGTACTGTTCTGCGGCCTGATCGTTTCCAGCAACATAGCGCAGGCCTACCAATTCAGCGCCCATTGCTTTGTGGGGGCCGTCTTCCTCGCCAAACACGGCCTGCCCCTCACCATGCGCGACCACGATGGGAAGCCGTGACCCGGCCATATCACCCAGCATTATTGAGCGCGAAGGCATGACCTCCACCATACTTAAACGCGCCTCGTACTGGCGCGATCGGTTCGCCCTGAAATCTGGCCATAAATCACTGCCGGGAATAATCTCTCGCAGCGCAGAGAGCATTTGGCAACCGTTACACACGCCTAAGGCCAACGTGTCGGGGCGAGCAAAAAATCCCGCAAATGCATCACGCAAAGCCGAATTAAATAAGATCGTCCGCGCCCAGCCCTGACCGGCACCCAAAACATCACCGTATGAAAATCCACCACAGGCAACCAAAGCTTGGCAATCATGTAACAGCGACGGATTAGCAAGGAGGTCTGTGGTATGAATATCCGTTGGGGTAAACCCAGCCCGCTCAAAGGCGGCAGCCATTTCAATATGACTATTAACGCCCTGCTCACGCAAAACCGCCACTTGTGGACGTACACCAGTTGCGATGAAAGGCGCGGCGATATCAACCTCTGGGTCAAACGCTAAAACAGCCCGTAATCCAGGGTCTTCACGATCCGCTAACGCGGCATGCGCTTGCTCAGCACATACGGGATCATCACGCAAAGACTGCAGTGCAAAGCTCGTGCTATGCCAGGTCTGCTCAAGCGCGGCCAGCGCTGCATCGAGCAACACCGTACCGTTGTGCCTTACGACAACCCGTTCAGCTTGAGTCGGCCGACCTAATCGCTGCAAACGCGCACTGAGCCCTGCCTCAGCAAACGCCGCTTCCACAGCAGCGCAAGCGGGGTGACTGACCTGCAAGACAACGCCGAGCTCCTCAGCAAAGGCTGCAGCAAGCGGGTCATCAGATAACGCGGACAAATCAACCGCAACGCCAACCCGAGCGGCAAAGGCCATTTCTGCCAATGTAACAATAACGCCGCCATCGGAGACATCATGGAGCGCTTGCAGATAGGACTTCGCTATCAATGTTTGAACGGTGTTAAAGGCGCGAGCGAACACCTCTGGGTCATCAAGATCAGGCGGACAGTCGCCTAACTGGTTATACACTTGAGCCAGCGCAGATCCCCCAAGCCGTCGTCCGCCGCCCAAATCTAATAAATAAAGCTGGCTTTGCGGATCATTAGTAAGCTCAGGCGTAAGACCAAGGCGGGTATCTTCCACGGGCGCAAAAGCCGATACGACTAGCGTGAGCGGAGAGGTAACCGAGCGCGTTTCATTATCTTGCGACCAGACGGTTTTCATCGATAATGAGTCTTTACCAACGGGGATCGCAATGCCAAGCTGCGGACAAAGTTCACGTCCCACCGCTGCAACGGTCTCATACAAGCGCGCATCCTCACCTGGATGACCACAGGCCGCCATCCAATTAGCAGACAGATTAATTTGACTAATCGGCCCAACCGGCGCAGCCATTAAGTTGGTGAGTGCCTCGGCAATGGCCATACGGCCAGAGGCAGGCGCATTGAGTAATGCAATCGGACTGCGCTCGCCCATGGCCATCGCCTCTCCGCGATAGCCCTGATAATCGCCTAGCGTCATTCCATAGTCGGCCACCGGCACTTGCCAGCGTCCAACCATTTGATCGCGAGCAGTCAGCCCCGTTACCGACCGATCAGCAATCGTAATAAGAAATTCTTTACTCGCAACCGTGGGCAGTTGCAAAACGCGATCGAGCGCCTCAGGCAGGCTTATACCATCTAACGACAATGCCCATTGCGAGGGCGAGCCACGAACGACATCACGCTGCATCTTGGGCGGTTTGCCAAGCAGCAGGTCCATGGGAATATGGACAGGATGGTTAGCGAATTGCGCATCAGTTACGATAAGTTCGCGCTTGTCGCTGACTTCACCCACAACGGCGAATGGGGCGCGTTCGCGCTCACATAGAGTCTTAAACACTGGGAGCTGCTTGGCATCGAGTGCAATGACGTAGCGCTCTTGCGCCTCGTTACACCAGATCTCAAGGGGTGATAATCCGGCCTCTGCGCTTGGAATTGCGCGAATTTCCATACGGCCACCGCGATTAGAGTCATCAAGCAACTCTGGAAGCGCGTTTGATAATCCGCCAGCGCCCACATCGTGAATCGCAATGATGGGGTTATCCTGACCAAGCCGCCAACAGGCATCAATCACTTCTTGGCAACGTCGCTCCATTTCGGGATTGCTACGCTGAACGGATGCGAAATCCAACAACTCATCACTTTGCCCACTCGCCACGGATGAGGCGGCCCCGCCGCCAAGACCAATCAACATGGCAGGCCCACCCAAAACAATCAGCGGAGAACCCGCCGGTGCCATCCCTTTATCAACCTGCTCGCTCGCGATCGCGCCCATACCACCGGCAATCATGACCGGCTTGTGATAGCCACGAATTTCCTCGCAGTCTATGCCCGGCACGACCTGTTCATAGGTTCGAAAATATCCAGTTAGCTGAGGACGGCCGAATTCATTGCCATAACGCGCCGCACCAATAGGACCATCGAGCATAATCTCTAATGCCGAGGCAATCCGCGCTGGCCGACCATGATCAACTTCCCACGGCTGTTTTGCCCCAGGAATATGCAAATTGGATACGGAAAAACCAGATAATCCCGCTTTAGTCCGCGCGCCACGCCCGGTTGCTGCTTCATCCCGAATCTCACCACCGACACCCGTTGCCGCACCCGCGAATGGAGAAATGGCCGTGGGGTGATTATGGGTTTCAACTTTCATCACCAAATGCGAGGGCACTTGCGAGAAGCCATAACGATGATCGACATCAGGCATATAACGATTAATGACACCGCCTTCGACCACTGCGGCATTATCGCTGTAGGCTGATAAGACGCCATCGGGACGCTGCGTATGGGTATAACGAATCATGGCAAACAGCGAATACGGCATTGGTTGGCCGTCAATTACCCAATCGGCATTAAAAATTTTATGCCGGCAATGCTCTGAGTTGGCCTGAGCAAACATCATCAGTTCAACGTCCGTTGGATTGCGTTGAAGTCCCTGATAGCAGGCCAGCAAGTAGTCCATCTCATCCACAGAGAGCGCGAGGCCAAGGTCTTTGTTGGCTGTCTTAAGTGCCGCTGAGCCTGCGTTCATAATATCAATCGGTTCGAGAGGCTTAGCATCGTGACGAGTGAATAAGCGCTCAGCCTCATCAATACACTCAAGCACGGATTGGGTCATTCGATCACTAATGGCCGGTCCTAATGCGCGCAATTGATCTCGCGTTAATGGGTCACCGGCGGCATCAATCGCTTGGTATTCGAGTCCTCGCTCAATCCGTCTAATGCGCTCGAGTCCACAGTGATGAGCAATCTCCGTTGCCTTACTTGCCCAAGGCGATATCGTGCCAATACGCGGTGTCACCCAGAGTGATGGCTGATCTGAGCGCGCGTAAGCACTGGCGTCTAATAACGTACAAAGCCGCGTGTTCTGAGCCCTGGTTAGCGGCTGCCCAACAGAAATGATGAAAACAGCGCGGGTTTGAAGTTGCTTGAGCTCCGGTACTTGATCGCGGGCTTGATCAAGTAAGCGTGCATCAACCACCGGGGCGAATGCGGCGTTAGCAGCCAACACCTGCATTGGCGGACTTAAGGTTTGAGCTGTTCGGCAAGAACAGCCAATACTTGTTGAGCGGCAGCACGATGGGTGGGTTCACCCTCTGGCGTTTGCAAACGCACGCGCGAGCCTTTGCCCCGCTCAGTCACCGTTAGCCGATAGCGTTGAATCTCAGCAAGGGGCTCGGAGCGCCAGAACGCTAAACTGGATAATGAAAACTCTGGGAGCATTCCATTATCGTCGTTATCAGCCGATTGAGCAGCTAGCGCATCGTCACCGAGCACCGCGCCACTGTTATAGCGAATGTGATGGCTAAAACTCTCACGATCGGAGCTCAACAACGCAAATCCACCACGATCGAGCGCCCGCCCCAAGATCGCCCAAGCCGCATTCGTGGGCAATCCGAGATCGAGGACAACCTCGCCCTCAATGACTTGGAGATAAGAGGCTGGATCGATCGCATCGGGCGTATCCGCTGACAACGCATCCGTGCTCACCGCGTCTTCTACAGCATTATCGCTTACTGACGGGGTGGCATCATCATTCCTGGCCGCTAACACATTGGGCGGCTCACGTAGTCGCTCGAGGGCCGACTCATCAGGATCTGAACTCCCGCCCCAAACACTACACCCGCTCAAAAAAAGCATAAGTAAGCTAGCGCTCAGAGGACGAGCAACGTTTGCGCGATAACGCCACAGAATATCGATCACAACACTCCTGCTAATTTAAGTGCTTGCCGGACCGTCTCATGATGTTGCTCTGAGAGCGGCGTCATTGGCAGTCTTAACGTGGGACCTATTAAACCCATCTCAGCCAGCGCCCACTTCACGGGGATCGGGTTACTTTCTAGAAACAATGCATTGTGCAATGCTGCAAGTCGCGCATCCAGTGCCTCTGCTTCGGTTTGGTCATTGGCAAGCACAGCAGCACACATTCGGTGCATTATATTGGGCGCGACATTGGCGGTCACCGAGACACAGCCTTTGGCCCCAGCATTCATTAATGCGAGGTTTCGGGGATCCTCCCCGCAATAGACATCAATTCTTTCACCACAACGCTCAATGAGCTCTTCGGCGCGCTCAAGACTGCCGGAGGCTTCTTTGATGCCAACAATATTGGCGATATCTGAGAGCCGATCAACCGTTTCTGGCAATAAATCACAGCCCGTTCGTCCTGGCACATTATAGAGGATCTGTGGCATCGGCACGGCCTTAGCGAGGTAGCTAAAATGCTGAAATAATCCTTCTTGGGTGGGCTTATTATAGTAGGGAGTCACTAATAGGGCGGCCTCGCAGCCGGCCTCCAACGCAAAGCGTGTAAGCTGTTCAGCCTCACGGGTTGAGTTAGCCCCACAGCCACCCATCACGGTAATCTGCCCAGCAGCCAGCTCGACCACTCGACGCATGACATGACAGTGCTCTTGGTGATCGAGCGTGGCTGACTCGCCGGTCGTGCCAACCGCTACAATGGCATCGGTACCATGCTCAATATGAAACGCCACCAAGCGCTCGAGACCCGCCTCATCCAGGGCCCCATCTTTTTGCATGGGTGTTGCCATTGCGACCATGCTGCCCTGGAACATAAGCGATTTCCTCTCGTCCATTACCAATCCGCGGATGTTAGCCCTGTGCCCTTGGAGTGACAAGCGCTTCAGTCCCTTTGCCCATGCTATGATCTGCACTTTGGGGTGCAAGGACAAGGCAACAATGTCGAGCAGCGCCATGCAAAAAAACTTTCTGGTTATTTCCGCACTCGGCGAAGACCGAGCGGGTATTGTCACCGAAATCTCAAAACTGATTTCTGAGACCGGCTGCAGCATCGAAGGCTGCCGCATGACAGTGCTTGGCGGGGATTTTGCGATGGTAATGCTGGTTGAAGGGCGCTGGAATGAGCTTGCCAAACTCGAAGCCGGTCTACCCTCTGCAGGCCGGCGCATCGGCCTTACTGTTACTGCTAAACGCACCACACCCGTCGCCCAAGAAGGCAATTTGCTCCCCTACAGCGTTGAAGTGGTATCGATTGATCACCCGGGGATCGTCCACCAGCTCGCTAATTTCTTCTCAAGTCGTGACATTAGTATTCGTGATCTAACGACGAGCACCTACGCAGCGGCGCACACTGGCACGCCGATGTTCCAAGTCCAAATGACGATCGATGTGTCTGCCGCTTTGCATACGGCGCGATTGCGCGAGGAGTTTATGGATTTCTGCGATCAGCTTAATCTTGATGCCATTATTGAACCCCTAAGGCAATAACCTCCATGAGCGATTCAAGCCGTCATCGTCGTGCCTGTCTGCTCGATACCTCCGTGCTTTTACACGATCCAGCCGCGTTGTTTCGATTTACAGACCAAGATATCTACCTCCCGTTGGCGGTATTGCATGGTCTCGATGCCGCTCGTCATGGCAATAGTGAACAAGCGCGTAATGCCCTGCAGGCAGCGCGCTTTCTTGATGAGCGATTAGCCGGCGTTGCCCCGCGTGATTTAGAACGCGGACTAGCGCTTGGAGACGGATTGGGCCGGCTTTATTTTTTAACGGATGGCGATATGCAAGCACCCGTCTCGGTGCTAATAGCGGCGCAAGCACTCGCGCATAGCCATCCTGATATGCATGTCACTGTTGTCGCTCGTGATATTAATTTGCGTATTCAGGCCAATGTCCTAGGGCTAAATGCGATCGATCATGAGAGCGAGGCACGGTTAGACGATCCCGATTTACTGGCCACTGGGATGCACACGTTAACGGATGACCAAGACCCGCTGCTGGCAGCCACTGAACCTGGTTATCTAGCCAATGAGTTTTTGCTCCAAGGCACGGCAGCTTGGCGACTGCGGCCCACCGATAAGGGTTTTTGCACGCCAGAACCGGTAACAGATTATGGCGTTGAGGGCGAGTCAGTCTGGGGGATTCATGCGCGCAATCGCCAGCAAGACTTAGCGCTTAATTTATTAATGGACCCCAGCGTTGACTTGGTAACGTTACTTGGCCCGGCCGGTACGGGTAAGACACTCCTAACCCTAGCAGCAGGGCTTACTCAAACGCTGGAATCACAGCGTTATGAAGAAATTTTAATGACTCGCGCTACCGTGGCCATTGGTGAGGATATTGGCTATTTACCCGGCAGCGAAGAAGAAAAAATGACCCCTTGGATGGGCGCTCTAATGGATAATCTTGAGATCTTAAGTGCACCTGCCGCGGGGGCAATGGGTGCAGCCGGTGGCAGCCGCTGGGGGCAGGCAGCGAGCCAGGATTTGCTGCAAAGTCGTATTCGCATTCGCTCACTTAATTTTATGCGTGGCCGTACGCTACTCAATCGATTTATGGTGCTTGATGAAGCGCAAAATTTAACACCGCAACAAATGCGCACGCTCATCACTCGAGCGGGGCCGGGCACCAAAATTGTTTGTCTTGGCAACATCGCCCAAATTGATACGCCCTGGTTAACGCCGAGCACATCGGGACTGACTTATTTAGTCCGCCGTTTTCGCGATTGGCCACACGGTGGACATCTCACACTCAGCCGTGGCGAGCGTTCACGCCTTGCCGCTTATGCAAGCGATGTCCTTTAGGCCACTAGGCTTGGGAGGCACCATCATTTTGATGAACGGATTCTTCGACCTCGGCGGTTGCCCGAGGCCAAGCGTTCATGATGGCCTGTAGTAAATTCGCAAGCGGGATGGCAAAAAACACGCCCCAGAAACCCCAAATACCGCCGAATATCAAAATCGCAATGATGATCGCCACTGGATGGAGATTGACCGCTTCTGAGAAAAGTAGCGGCACGAGCACATTGGCATCAATGGCCTGGATGATCGCGTACGCAATCAATATCCACATGAACTCACTGCTCGTTCCAAACTGGAAATACGCCACAATGGCAATCGGCAAGGTCACCACAATGGCACCTACATAGGGAATGATCACCGATAAACCCACTAGCAATGCCAATAACATCGCAAAATCGAGGCCTAGGAACAAAAAAGTCAGGTAGCTTCCTGACCAAACAATGGCTACTTCAATAAATTTACCGCGCACGTAATTACCAATCTGCAAATCCACTTCATGCCAGACGGAAATAGCGAGGCTGTGATGGCGCGGTAAGAATCGCCCCGTCCAGCCTAAAATCTTAGATTTATCCCAAAGGAAAAAGAAAATGAGAACGGGCAATAACACCGCATAGACCACCAGGCTAACGACCATCACGACTGAGGCTAAGGAAAAAGAAGACGCTAGGTTGCGTGCATAAGCAATCGCCTCACGCCGAATCCCATCTAACAGTGCAGCGACTTGATCCGGGGAGAAATAATCTGGATATCGCTCGGGCAATCGCAGCAAGGCTTGCTGTCCTTGTTCGAGCATGGCGGGCAAGTTCTCCACCAACTGAATAATCTGATTAACAATGGTTGGCAACAAAGCGAGGAGCGTAGTGGCCAGACACACCATAAAAAAGAGATAAACGCCCAGTACCGCAGTTTTACGCCCCATACCGTGCTGCGTGAGCAAGCGCACTAAGCCCTCTAGCAGATAGGCCAACACGATCGAGGCAAAAACCGGCACGAGCATGCTGCCAAGGAATGTCACAATCGCAAGGCCTACGATTAATAACACAGCAAGCCCAACCACTTGAGGATCGCTCAAATGACGATAAATCCAATCGCGTACCGTATACATTGGCGTTGACACAGCAACCTCCCTGAAGCGCGTTATACTCTCCCATAAGATGATGAAAAGCGCGACCCGAAGCACCACTATGAAAGCGCTCGCAGCGGCGGGAGCGCTCCTGCTCGTCATGATTAATCCATTCGCGGCGGCTCAAAACACAGCCAGCGGCGATCTCGATTTATCCCTACCGGATTTAGGCACCCCATCATCACAGGCGCTAAGTGCCACTGATCAAGCGCGCATCGGCCAAGAGATGATGCGAGAAATTCGTGGTGCACTTGATTTAATCGATGACCCGGCTATCAACGCTTACATTCGCGATCTGGGCGCACGCATTGCCACAGCCACCTCTCGGCCTGCAGAACATTATCAGTTTTTTGTTATTGATGACCCACGAATCAACGCATTCGCCATGCCCGGTGGCTATATCGGGATCCACACCGGTTTAATCACCGCGAGTCGCAATGAAAGCGAGCTAGGAGCGGTTATTGCGCATGAACTCTCACATGTCACTCAGCGACATATCGCTGAGCGCGTGGGCGCCGCGCAAGGCACGAGTCTGCGCACGGCCGCGATGGTGTTGGCCGGGTTATTAATTAGCTCACAAAACCCACAAGCCGGCATGGCGGCTGCCACCTCAGGCATGGCAAGCGGCATTGACTCGCAGCTTGCCTATTCACGCGAACATGAGCGCGAGGCAGATCGTGCAGGTATGCGTATTATGGCAAGAGCCTCTCTCAATCCAGAAGGCATGCCGGATTTTTTCGAGGTGCTCAATAACGACAGTCGCTATCGTAGCAATCCGCCGCCGTTTCTAAGCACCCATCCGTTGACCGAAGCCCGAATTGCCGATGCGCGCTCTATCGCCCAAAAACTCACCGTGGAGCGCGTTTTTGAGAGCCCTGACTATGCTTACATACGGGCCCGCACTGTTGCCCTAACCGCTGATCAAGCTGATGATTCACTCGCCGCATTTCAAGCCCGTATGGCCCAATCTCCCACACCCGGTGAGCGGTATGGGCTTGCTTATGCTTTGATTGCAGCGGATAAACCTGCCCGCGGCATCCAACATTTGCAATCCTTACTTAAAACGCAAGGTGAAAACCCTCTGCTTTATTTGGCGCTTGCTGAAGCTGATTTAGCGAAGAGTAATCCGCAAGCTGCCCTCGATCACCTCGATCAAGGATTAAGCTTATTCCCAGGCCATCCCGCGTTGCGCTACACCCAAGTTCAAGCTCATCTACAAGCGGGCGAGACTCAGCGCGCGCTTGCGCTCACCCGCGATCTAACCCATGGACAGCCCAACGCAGCCGAAATCTGGGCATTACATGCAAAAGTGGCAAATAAAGCCTCTGATCCAACAGAATCGGCGATCGCCATGGCACAATTTTATGCGGTACAAGGGGATTTAGAAGCGGGGCTATCGCAATTACGGCGAGTCGACCAAACCCGCGCCAGTGGACGTCAGTGGGCACGCGCTCAGGCATTGCGCGAGCGTTGGGAACAACGGCTCAAGCCCGCCAGCTAAAAAGAGGGGATGGCGGATGAGTGATGACAGCGCCAATGATCAGCACAATTGGGCCGACTGGCTTGAGTGGCTCAATACCAGTGCAGATCCGCTTGCGGTCAGCCGCTTACTTGAACAAAGCGCGCAAGCTCTAGAGGAGGCCGGCACACCAGAGCAGGCGATCGAACGCCTCGCCGCTGCCATTCAGGCGGAGTCCAAGCGACGTCATGATCAGGGTGAGGCGCTTGGGACATTGCTTGAACAATGGGCACAAACGCTCTTATCGATCGCGCCAATGCTACCTAATACCGAAGCAGCGTACCGCGCTTGGACACAACAGCCAGCACTGGGGCCATTTCCGCGCCGGCAAGCATTACTCAAGGCGTTGCCTGATCAAATTAAAGCTTATCAAAACGCACTCGGCCAACAGCTTGAATCAGCCACTCGCCTCGCGGAAGCGTGTATGGAGGCTTTTCACAATCGTCTGCAGCAAGTTCATCCTGACACTGAGCCAACTGCTATCGCATCAGAAGCGCTACTAAAGCATTGGAATGCAGTGGCAGAACCTGCCTATGAACATTGGCTCGATCAGCCCGATACTCAGTCACGCATTGCCGCACTGACCAATGCATGGAGTGATTTACTGGGTACACTACGAGCTCTGAGTAATGAGCTTCTAGAGGGGCTTGGTCTGCCCTCCCCGCGCGCACTTGACGATTTGGCGAAAGAACTGCAACGCCAGCGCCGACGGCATAAAAGCGATGTAGCCTCATTACGCGCAGAAATACTCGCTTTGCACGAACGTTTGGATGGTCAGCGCTCATGAGCACGAGTGAGGTTTTTAGCGAAACCGATAACGGCGTTATTCACCGTTATGGAGATCCCACTAACCCCCCCCTGCTCATCATCTATTCACTCGTCAATCAACCGGCTATTTTGGATTTTTCGCCTGAGCGATCCATGATTGCACGGCTTATCAATGCAGGCTTTTGCGTTTATCTACTCGCTTGGCTCTCGCCAGGCCAAGCCCGACGCTTTCTCAGTCTCTCCGACTATGTGCTCGGGGACATTGCTGATGCCGTTGCCGATGTGAGTCATGCACATCTACAAGCACCACATTTGGTTGGGGTCTGCCAAGGCGGCGTATTGGCACTGTGTCATGCCGCTATCAGTGCAACCTATCCAACAACGGATACACGTCATATTCGCAGTCTTGTCACACTCGCCACGCCGGTGGATACGGGGCATGACCACGATCGTCTCGCTCAGTTAGCCCGTGCAATCGATTTTAAACAACTCATCCAGGCGCTCGGCAACGTGCCCGGTCAGGGACTTGCCGCATTTTTCGCAAGCTTGAAACCATTTGCGCTTGGCCCGCAACGCTATGCAGGCCTTGCGCAAATCTCAACCGCTACGCCAACGGCGTTAACCGAATTTATGCGCATGGAGCGCTGGATGTATGACGGGCCCGACTTGGCCGGTGAAGCCTTTGTTGAATTTGCCCAGAAAATTTATCAAAACAACGCCCTTGCCAATGGCGAACTCACATTAGATTCTCAGGCAGTTGATTTAGCCAATATCACCGTACCGGTATTCAATGCCTATGCCGAAGACGATCACCTCGTGCCCCCGGCAGCGGCGGCAGGATTAGCTGCCTGCATTAAGAGTGACTATCAACAATACGCGCTTGCAGGTGGGCATTTAGGGCTATTTATAAGTGCTCGTGCGCATCGCGATCTCTATCCACAACTCATTGACTGGCTAAAGGAGCGCTAAATGCCATCTGGGACTTTAGATATCCGCCTTCTCCCTTATGGCGAGGAGAATATCGACGCGGGTTTATCAGTTATGCAAGCGGGCGCAGCCCCGACGCTACCTTTGCAAGCGGATGGGGATGCCTAATTATAGTGCAACGCAGCAACGAAAGCGCTTGCGTCTAGCAGAGAAGGTCATTAATTTAATCAATCACAACGATAAAGCGCCAAGAGGAGGAGGGATAGCTGACACACGTCAAAAGAACGTGGCGGTTACACCCAATTAAGCATCCGCGATAAGGATGCACCTCGGGAGACCTAGTCTCCCACTTTTTTGCTAGTACTTGTTGCGGCGCATCACGCCGCATGTGTTCTTCTAGAAACTGCAGAAAAGCGCGCCATTAACAGGCAAGTTTGCTCCGTTAATATAGCCCGCCTCATCGGCCGCTAAAAACGCCACCGCTCGAGCAATATCTTGCGGCTCACCCATGTCACCAGCGGGAATTTGGGCAACGATCGCCTCACGCACTTGATCAGGAATGGCCTCGGTCATGCTTGTTTTGACATAGCCAGGCGAGACCGTATTCGCCGTCACCCCCTTAGGTGCCCCTTCTTTTGCAAGCGCCATGGTAAACCCATGTAAACCGGCTTTCGCCGCCGAGTAGTTCGTCTGTCCGAACTGACCGGTCTGACCATTAACTGATGAGATATTCACGATTCGGCCAAATTTCTGCTCGCGCATACCAGCCACAAACTGCCGGGTCACGTTAAAAGCGCCGCTAAGATTGATATCAATGACTGAGCGCCATTGATCATTATCCATTTTATGCAAAAACCCATCACGCGTAATACCAGCCACATTGACCAGAATCTCTACGGCACCAAAACGGGATTGCACATCATTAGCCATCGCCACACAGGCATCGTAGTCACTAACATTGCACTGAACCCAGTGCGCATCGATGCCTTCAGCACGCAATTTCTCTGCCCAATCCTTGATATTCTCGCGCTCAGGATCAAGGCAGGTTGTCACCACTTTAGCGCCTTGTGCGCCGAGTTGACGGCAGATTTCTGTACCAATGCCGCCTTCGCCACCGGTGACAAGTGCTAGTCGCTGCGCCATGTATGTTCTCCCTTACTGATGCATTGCAGCATAGAAATGTTGCAGGGCATCATAGAGAGGCGACTAGGTCGGTGTCAACGCAGCATTACGCTAATCTTTAGACTGGCTTGGATCGGCTGTCTTGGCATCCTCAGAGTGTCTAGCTTGCTCGCCATGTTGCGTTTGCTCGGGCTTAAAACGATCCATCGCTTGTTGCCAAATCGTGAGATTTTGCTCGGCAATTTGCGTTAACACCTGCATGGGATTATTGGCATCAATAAAATGCCGTGCTCGCTCCCGCATGACTCGCTGCTGGTCCACCCAAAGCTCCATGCTTTTCTCCAGATAACTGGTTAGCATGTTTTGCATCCCACCGCCGTAGGCCCGGATCACCTGTGCAAGCAACTCGCTTGAGAAAATGGGCTCGCCGCCCTCCTCCTCTTCACTGATAATTTGCAGCAAGATCGTGCGAGTAAGATCTGCTCCCGTTTTCGCATCGGTTACCTTGAATTCTATCCCATCAACCACCAATGCTTTGACATCAGCGAGGGTGATGTAGCTACTGATCGCCGTGTCATATAGCCGCCGATTGGGATATTTTTTAATAAGCCGCTTATCAACCATGGCCTCTTCCTTCATTTAGCGCTCCACAGCAAGGGCAACGCCCTGGCCACCACCAATACATAATGTCGCCAGACCGCGTTTAGCGTCTCGTCGCTGCATCTCGTGCAACAAGGTCACCAGAATACGCGCACCTGACCCGCCAATCGGATGACCAATCGCAATCGCGCCGCCATTAACGTTAACTATGTCTGGATCCCAACCGAGCGCCTGACTGACAGCCAGCGCCTGCGCGGCGAAAGCCTCGTTAGACTCAACCAAATCCAAATCGTCAATACTCCAACCCGCCCGCTCTAAGCAGCGACGCGTGGCAGGAATGGGCCCAGAGCCCATAATATGTGGTTCTACACCGGCGTTGGCGTAGGCTTTAATACGTGCCAAAGGCGTTAAACCTAAAGCTCTAGCGCGGCTTTCCGCCATCATCAACACAACAGCAGCACCATCGTTAATACCTGAGGCATTCCCAGCGGTTACACTCCCTTCTTTATCAAAAGCAGGACGCATTTTCGCGAGCGCCTCAGCCGTTACGCCAGCCCGTGGGAATTCGTCGGTATCAAATACGATCGGGTCGCCTTTGCGTTGGGGGATTTCTATAGGAATGATTTCGTCCGTAAAGCGTCCCGCCTTTTGCGCCGCTTCTGCACGCTGCTGAGACTGGGCCGCAAACGCATCTTGCTGCTCACGGGTAATAGCAAATTCTTTAGCTAAGTTCTCAGCAGTAACCCCCATGTGATAGTCATTAAAAATATCCCAAAGACCATCCTTAATCATGGTGTCTTCCATTTTCCATGGACCCATTCGGTGACCTTTGCGTGAGTTCGGTAACGCGTGAGGAGCTTGGCTCATGGACTCTTGCCCGCCGGCAATCACCACGCTTGCATCCTCGAGCTTTATCGCTTGGGTAGCCATATGCGTGGCTTTTAGGCCGCTTCCGCAGACCTTATTGATCGTCATCGCCGGTGTGCCGACTGGCAGCCCAGCATTAAGCGTCGATTGACGGGCGGGATTCATGCCGCAAGCGGCGGTGAGCACCTGGCCTAGAATGACTTCATCGATCAGCGTCGGGTCGATCGATGCGCGCTCAAGCACGCCTCGAATCACCTGAGCGCCAATCTCAGCGGCTGACAACGGTGCTAATGTGCCGCCAAAGCTGCCAACAGCACTCCGTCCTGCTGCGGTAATCACTACGTCTTCCATTGCGCTACCTCCTTGGGCTATCGCCTTATCCGTCTACCAGCCTGATGGTATCAGTGCGCCGGCAACTATGCTGACTCAATACAACTTTGGTTCCCTGTATGCTCAATCAAATCACGAAATGCAGCCGCTTTCGACTCTGTTTCAGCAAACTCATCATGGCAGCGAGAATCCACAACGATGCCGCCACCGGCACGATAGTCTAAATAACCCGCATGCGCCGTTAATGTCCGAATCGCAATATTGGTATCCATCGAGCCATCCCAGCCTATATAGCCCATCGCACCGCAATACACGCCGCGCGGCCCACCCTCAAGTTCATCAATTATCTCCATGGCTCGCCACTTCGGCGCACCAGTGATTGAACCACCTGGCAGGGTATCGCGTAACAAATCAGTGGCCTTCATATGCGGACTCAACTCCCCGGTGACGACACTGACTAAATGGTGCACCGTGGCGAAGCTCTCGAGTTGGTGTAAATACGGCACCTCCACTGATCCGGTCACACAGCCACGGCCAAGATCATTGCGAAGCAAATCAACAATCATTGTATTTTCTGCTTGGTCTTTAGCGCTATTGACAAGCGCTTGGGCAACGGCCGCATCCGCCCGAGGGTCAGCCAGCCGAGCCCGTGTTCCTTTGATGGGCCGGGTTTCAACAACGCCATCTCGTAGTTGTAAAAAACGCTCAGGTGAACCACTTAAAATCGGGCCGCCTGGCAGCTCGAAATAAGCCGCAAAGGGCCCGCCTGCCCGCTGCCTAAAATCGGCGTACACGCCGAGTGGATCACCACGAAATGGCGCAGTAAATCGACGGGAGAGATTAATTTGATAACAATCCCCGGCGTACAAATACTCCATTACTCGATTAAAGGCCCGGGCATATCCGATAAACTCAGGGCTTACGCTTACCGGGCCATTGGGCTGCCACGACGCTGCATTAGTTGAGAGTGGCTCGCGCAAGCACGCGATTGCAGCCTCTGGCACATCCCCCACTAACCAGGCCTGTTGTTGTTGGTGATCGATAACAAACGCCCAGTGATACAACCCCACGGCCATATCCGGGCCGTCCCCCAAGCTTGGCATTTGGCCTTGTAGGCGACGGCCTAATTCGTAACCAAAATACCCAATGGCACCCCCATGAAATGGTAATGAGGAGGAATGAGTCAGCGCCGGCGGCGCTGTCGCATCGAGGCGGGTTTGCAGCAACGCAAGCGGATCACCATCCCCTAAAAACGTCCTTGTCTGAGCGCGATGAAGCCAAGTGCCGCTATGCTTGGTGACTAGCTGCTCTTGCGGATCAGCGGCGATGATGCTGTAACGCCCCCCCGCCTCGCCATCAAGCCAGACCACAGCGGCCATGCAGGCGCGCAGACTCGCCACCACGGCGAGAACATTTTGCGGATACGGAATCTTAATTTCGGCCATGCGTACAATCACAACCGCCTGTTAGCGCTTTGCCATCATGGTAATCTGCCCCATCGCTAAAAGATATCGATGACTCGACTGAGGGAGATCATGGCAGGGCATAGCAAATGGGCCAATATACAGCACCGAAAAAAAGCGCAGGACACTAAACGCGGTAAGGTTTTTACCAAAATGATTCGTGAAATCACCGTGGCTGCGCGGCAGGGTGGAGACGATCCGGACGCCAATCCAAGGCTGCGGCTCGCGATTGATCGCGCACTGTCGGTCAACATGCCTAAGGATAAAATTGAAAAAGCGGCGGCCCGCGGCGCCGGCACCGATGAAGCGGCGGCTTATGAGGAGGCGCGCTTTGAGGGCTATGGCCCGGGTGGTATCGCCATTATGGCCGATTGCATGACTGATAATCGTAATCGTACTGTCAGTGAGATACGCCATGCGTTTAACAAACACGGCGGTAACCTTGGCACAGATGGTTGCGTTGCATTTATGTTTGAACAACGTGGTGTGATGATTTTCCCACCAGAAACGCAGGAAGATGACTTAATGGAAGCGGCATTGGAGGCGGGTGCTGATGATGTCATTCGTCATGATGATGGCGCATTTGAGGTTTTAAGCAGTGCAGAGGAATTCACAACGGTGCGCGATGCGCTTATTCAAAATGGTTTTGATCCCGCTGATGCTGAGGTCACCATGCGCCCAGAGACCACCACTGAACTCGATGGTGAAGATGGTGCGAAGGTATTGCGGTTAATTGAGCGGCTTGAAGATCTCGACGATATCCAATACGTCTACACCAATGCGGATATTCAAGAATCCGTCTACGCAGAGCTCTGACCTCGTAATGTCAGCCGCAGTCAGTGGACGCCGGATCTTAGGCATAGACCCAGGTTCAGTGCGCACCGGCTTTGGGGTGATTGAGGTGAGCGCCAGCCAGTCAAAATATGTTGCAAGTGGCGTGATTCAAGCGGGAAAAGGCAGCTTCGCTGAGCGCCTGCACACGATCTATACCGGATTAGGTGAGGTCATTACCGAATACGCTATTACTGAATCGGCCATCGAAGCGGTGTTTGTTAGTCGCAATGTGCAATCGGCGCTAAAGCTTGGCCAGGCGCGCGGCGCGGCTATTTGTGCCTGCGCAGGCGCGGCGCTGGCCGTTCATGAATACAGCGCCCGAGCAATCAAACAAGCGTTGGTTGGTCGCGGCGGCGCCGATAAGGATCAAATAAACTATATGGTGCGCGCAACACTAAGCTTACAAGGCGTATTACGCGAGGATGCCGCTGATGCGCTCGCGGTTGCACTGGCACACACACAACACGATCGATTAGCCGCCCGTATGGCCGGGCAACGCTAGCGAGGTATCTCATGATTGGTCGAATCACCGGCACCTTAGTTGCAAAGCACCCACCGTGCGTACTGATTGACGTGCATGGTGTCGGGTATGAAATTGAAGCACCCATGTCGACGATCTACCAACTGCCTGAGACCGGGGAAACGGTTGCCTTGAATATTCACCAAGGGGTGCGGGATGAAGTCCCCGTGCTTTATGGTTTTCTAAGTGATGGCGAGCGAACGCTGTTTCGTAGCCTCATTCGAGTCAACGGCGTGGGGCCAAAAATGGCGCTTGCCATTCTCTCTGGCATGAGTGCCGAGGAGTTTCGGCGCTGTGTGGAGCAAAAAGATACGGCCACCCTCACCCGTTTGCCGGGCATTGGCCGCAAGATCGCTGAACGCCTTACCTTAGAGATGCAAGACCGGCTCGATAGCGTCAGTGGCGCGATTGGCGTTTTAACAAACAGCAACGGTGCAGCAGGTGTTGGCGCCATACCCGAGCAT
The DNA here is from genome assembly GCA_031581365.1 of Spiribacter sp. GTDB lineage: Bacteria > Pseudomonadota > Gammaproteobacteria > Nitrococcales > Nitrococcaceae > Spiribacter. Next base: position 133,647 of record JAVLBI010000004.1, read on the forward strand.
CCACGCGCCGAGGCGAGCGCTGCGCTTATTGCACTTGGTTACAAAGCGGCTGAAGCTGATCGTTTGCTGAGCGGCCTAGATGAACAGGGCCAGACCAGTGAGCAGATGATTCGCGCCGCATTACACAAAGCCGTGCGCTAGAATCACCTCATGATTGAAAACGATCGCATTACCGCCAGCACAGCTAACACCGATGATGAAGCGGTTGACCGTGCCATTCGGCCTCGTCGGCTCACTGATTATGTAGGCCAACAAGCGGTCCGGGAGCAGCTTGAGATTTTTATTGGTGCGGCACGTGCTCGTGGTGAAGCGCTCGATCATGTTTTGGTATTTGGCCCGCCTGGACTGGGTAAAACCACCCTTGCGCATATCATTGCCCACGAGCTCGGTGTCAATCTTCGCCAAACATCTGGCCCGGTCATTGATCGGCCGGGGGATTTAGCGGCTCTACTGACAAATTTAGAACCCGGTGATGTTTTATTCGTCGATGAAATCCATCGCCTATCGGCTGTGGTGGAAGAGGTGCTGTATCCGGCCATGGAGGATCAACAGATCGATATTATGGTTGGAGAAGGCCCCGCAGCGCGCTCCATTAAATTAGATTTACCCCCATTCACACTCGTTGGCGCGACCACTCGGGCTGGGCTTTTAACCTCGCCGCTACGCGATCGCTTTGGTATTGTCCAACGACTGGAGTATTACTCGGTCGATGACCTCACCACTATCGTTAATCGATCTGCTGATTTGCTTGCCCTTAGCACGGAGAGTGAAGGGGCCATAGAGATTGCTCGACGCGCTCGTGGCACACCCCGCATCGCCAATCGTCTCTTACGCCGCGTGCGCGATTTTGCCGAAGTCCGTGCCGATGGGCGTATTACACGCGAAGTGGCCGCAGCGGCAATGGATATGCTTAAAGTCGATGACAGTGGATTTGATATCCAAGATCGCCGCCTTTTGCTTGCGATATTAGAGAAATTTGATGGTGGCCCAGTGGGTGTCGAGAGCCTCGCTGCCGCCATTGGTGAAGAGCGCGGCACGATAGAGGATGTGATTGAGCCATTCCTCATCCAGCAGGGTTTTTTACACCGAACGCCGCGGGGCCGTATGGCTACCCGCAATGCCTATGCGCATTTTAACCGCCCGGCTCCGCCGCGCATTGAAGACCCGACCGGTGAACTTTTCAACGGCGAGTGAACGAGGTGACCGATGACCGTTGACCTTTCTATAACCCATCTCATTTTACAAGCAAGCCTTGTTGTCCAGTTGGTCATGCTCATATTGTTGATCGCCTCGATTAGCTCATGGGCGATCATTATTCGTAAGCGCCGTGAGCTAAAACGCGCCAATGAGGGCACCGAGCGATTTGAAGACCTATTTTGGTCAGGCGGTAATCTAACCGAACTATACGCTCAGTCTGAACATCCTGACCCTGATGCTGGCGGCCTTGAGCGGGTATTTCGGGCCGGCTTTCGCGAATTTACCCGGATGCGCCAACAACATGCTCAGTCAGACCTTGCGCTAGAGGGGGCTCAACGCGCAATGCGCGTGGCCCTAAGCCGCGAAATTGATCAACTTGAAGCGCAAGTGCCTTTCCTGGCCACAGTCGGGTCGACCAGTCCATACATTGGGCTATTCGGTACGGTCTGGGGCATTATGAATTCGTTTCTCGCTCTCGGTGCAATGCAGCAGGCCACGCTAGCAACGGTTGCGCCGGGTATTGCGGAAGCGCTCATTGCGACCGCGTTGGGACTTTTTGCAGCCATCCCCGCTGTCATTGCCTATAACCGCTTCTCGAGTCAAAGCGAGCGATTAACAAGTCGCTATGAAATGTTCATCGACGAGTTCACCGGTATATTGCAGCGTAACGTCCAAACCCGTGGTGCGGTTAACCCATGAACCCGTTGACTCCGTTATCGCGCCGCCGAAGTCGTCGACGTCCCATGGCTGACATTAATGTCGTTCCTTATATTGATGTCATGTTGGTGTTGCTTGTGATTTTTATGGTGACAGCCCCCTTGCTGTATCAAGGTGTAGAAGTGGAGCTACCCCGATCAACTGCTGAGCCGCTACCACCCCAAGATCAAGAGCCCATTATTGTTGAGGTTAACCGCGACGGTCAGTTTTTCTTGAGTATTGGTGATCAGGCTGATGATGAGCCGGTCAGTGCTGATGAAGTGGTTCTTAACGTCACAACGGTAATGCAAGCACAACCGCAAACACCGGTTTATGTGCGCGGCGATGCCGATGTGGCTTATCACCGTGTGATGGCCATCATGAGTGCTCTGCAAGCTGCGGGGGTGCCGCAGGTCGGGCTCATGACCCAGCCCGCGGCCAATGATGGATGATGCGAACCACCTCTGTACGTGACATAGCCACCGCAATAGCTGCCCATGGTCTATTGTTTGTGCTGCTCGCCGTAGGTTTCCATTTTGGCAGTGTGACTGATCAGGCGAACCCAGGGACTGAGAAGGCTGTGCAAGCGGTGACGATTGATGAATCGGTAATCGATGATCAGCGCGCCGAGAAAGAAGCAGAGGCGAAAGCGAGGGCAAAGGCAGAGCAAGAGGCTGCGCGTGAAGCCGAAGCCTTGCGTCAAGCACAAGCTGAGAAAGAGGCTGAGGCGAAGGCGAAGGCGAAGGCGAAGGCCAAGGCTGAAGCGGAGGCTAAAGCTGAGGCGAAGGCGAAGGCCAAGGCTGAGGCGGAGGCTAAAGCTGAGGCGAAGGCTAAGGCCAAGGCTGAAGCGGAGGCTAAAGCGAAAGCAGAGGCTGAGGAAAAAGCACGCCGGGAAGCTGAGGCAAAAGCCAAGCGTGAGGCAGAGGCGAGAGCAAAGGCCGAGGCAGAAGCGAAGCGCGAGGCGCAAGCCGCTGCCGCTGAGGCGAAAGCCAAGCGCGAGGCAGAAGAACAAGCACGTCGCGTTGCTGAAGCCCGTGGGACTTTTGATGGCGCCATTCGACGGAGAATTGAACGCGCGTGGAGTCGCCCAGCAGGCGTGCCTGAGGGTTTGAGTTGTGTGGTTGCTGTGCGCTTAGGCCCCGGTGGCAGTGTGCTCACTGTTAATGTTGTGAGTAGCAGTGGGAATGCTGCATTCGATCGGTCGGCTGAAACCGCCGTTCTACGCGCTGATCCTCTGCCCATGCCTGATGAACCGGCCCTCGCCGCACCCTATCGACAAGGTGTTGAGCTAGTGTTTGACCCAGATGAGTGATACACCATTAGCCCAACACGTAAAATCATAATGCTGAACACGGTTTGGATAGAGAACATGAAAACGCTGCTTGCCCTTACCCTCGGTCTACTGCTCAGCGCACCGGCTTTCAGCCAGGTCCGCATTGAAATCACTGGCGGCGCCGAGGCCGCACTACCGATCGCTGTCGTTCCATTTCGTGAGGATCGGGTTAGCCCCGGTCTTGATGTTGCTCAATTAATTCGCGCTAATCTCTATCGCAGCGGGCTGTTTGACCCGATACAACCATCTAGCTATCTCGGCTCTCCATCACGTTTTGAAGATGTGCGCTTTCGTAACTGGCGCGCGCTCGGCGCTGACACACTAGTTGTTGGCAGCCTCTCACCGCTGGATAACGGTGACTATCGGGTGCGCTATGAACTCCTTGATGTTTACGCTGGCAATCGTATTACCGGCCAACGTTTTCGGGTTTCACCCGAGGGCCTACGGGGTCTTGCCCACACGATTTCCGATCAAATTTTTGAGGCGCTGACTGGTCGTCCCGGCGGCTTTAACACCCGCATTGCGTATGTTGAAGAGCAAGGTAGCGTAGAAAATCCTGAATATCGTCTCGTGGTTGCAGAGGCTGACGGCCATCGGCCGCAGACGATTTTGACGTCTAATGAACCATTAATGTCACCTGATTGGTCACCCGATGGTCAGCAGTTAGCCTATGTCTCCTTTGAGTCTGGCCGAAGCTCACAGATATTTATACAGAATGTAGCCACGGGTGAGCGCCGAGCGGTAGCCAGTTTTCGCGGCATCAACGGTGCACCTGCTTGGTCACCTAATGGCGAGCAACTTGCGATAACGCTCTCGCGTGGCGGTAATCCGGATATTTTCCTGATTGATGTCAATGAACGCAGTGACCCAAGGCAACTGACGCAGCATTTTGGAATTGATACGGAGCCAACCTGGTCGGCTGACGGTCAGCATCTGTACTTCACCTCCAATCGCGGCGGTGGACCACAGATCTATCGGATGGCTGTCTCTGGTGGTGAAGCGGAGCGCATTACGTTTGAAGGCGACTATAACGCAAGCCCGAGTCTCTCCAGCGATGGCCGTTTCCTTGCCTTCGCCCATCAGACTGATGCTGGATTTCAGATCGCGGTGCAAGATCTGGAGCAAGAATTTATGAGTGTACTAACGGACGGCGGACTTGATGAATCACCCACCTTCTCAGCGAGCGGCAGCATGATTGCTTATACCCGTTCGACTGAGGAGGGTACTGAGCTAGCTACTGTTTCCGTTTTTGGGCGCGTACAAGGCCAACTGATTGATTTTGATAACCCCGTTCGTGAACCCGACTGGGGTCCGCTGTAAACTTAGACGTATTCACAAACACACACAGGAGAACCTCTCATGAATCACCCTTATAAATGGCTAGCGCTGGTTTTGCTCTCACTGACGATTGCCGGCTGTGCATCCAACAATGACGATATCGATGATGGCGAGATGGCGGAAATTGATCAGGCCTCTGAGGCCAGTACCGGCGCGAAGACAGCAGGTGCTGCTAGCGGCACTGACTTTGAGGGTGAGGCACTTGAAGATCCTTCAAGTCCATTGTCTGATCGGATTGTTTATTTTGAGTACGACAGCAGTAATCTGACTAGTGATGCAATGAACCTTTTGGAAGTGCATGGTGAGTATCTATCAGATAACCCCAATCGCCAGCTCCTGGTCGAAGGCCACACCGATGAGCGTGGTGCTCGGGAGTACAACCTTGCCTTGGGTGAACGCCGCGCTGAAGCAGTCAAACAAGCCCTCGTTCTCGCCGGTGCCGGTGATCAACAGATCAATACTGTGAGCTATGGCGAGGAAAGCCCTGCGGTTAGCGGTAATAGCTCCGCTGCATGGAGTCAAAATCGCCGTGCCGAGCTGATTTACGAACGCTAGGAGGTTTTTATGTCACGCAATGCCCTCGCGCTTGCAATCGCTTTTTTGTGGGTAGCGAGTCCAAGTTTTGCCCAAAGTGGACTTGAGCAACGGGTTGAACGCCTTGAGCAGCAGCTTGATGGTAGCGCGCTCATGTCCTTAATGAATCAAGCGGAGACATTGCGTGGCGAGGTCACTACGCTACGCGGCGAAATCGAGCAATTACAGCGCCAAATTAGTGACCTAAAAAGCCAGCAGCGGGAAATTTACCTGGATTTAGATGATCGGCTGTTAAAAATGGAAGCCGGTTCTGTAAGCGAAGACACCACTACGCAACAGAGTATGACATCCGATCCAACCGCAAGCGAAGAAGCGGGTCGTCAAGACGCTGAACCCTCGCTTAGTGAAGATACAACGGTGCGCAGTGACTATGACAGTGCATTTGCCGCTTTACGTCAGGGTGACTACGATGCCGCTGTTGCGGCGTTCGAAGAGTTTTTAACCGATCACCCGGATTCAGAGTTAACAGCAAATGCACGCTACTGGCTGGGTGAGTCGCATTATGTGGTGCGCCAATTTGATCAAGCATTAGCGCATTTTCAAGCCGTCATGGATGATTACCCCGAGAGCAATAAGCGTCCTGATGCGCTGCTTAAAATCGGCTACGTATATTATGAGCAAGGTCAACTCGACACTGCGCGTGAAGCCCTTGAGCAAGTGATCGCAGAATTTCCCGACGCAACCGCTGCAAATTTGGCCAATCAACGGCTAGATCAGATGTAGAGCCACCAAATCACCAGCATCCGGTGATTGCTCGCAGCTCCGCTCCGCCGTATTATAAATGGGATCGGGTCGTTAGCTCAGTTGGTAGAGCATCGGACTTTTAATCCGCTGGTCGCAGGTTCGAATCCTGCACGACCCACCAATTTTCAAGCACTTACGCGATTTTGAGTGCCAATATTTCCTTAACACACCTGTAGCACACCGAACACGGCGTGTTATATGCTGTGGGTATGCTTACACAGTCCCTACCACACCACTGGGAGCCCGCCTAGCCCACACGGCACCACCTACAATGTTGCGTTATGGTTTTGGCGGATTTTTATTACTTTCTGCTGCGAATATGATCTGGAAAACGCTCTAATTTAAGCGCGAGCCCTAACCGTTCATGGTTACATCAGCCAGAAGGTCGACTAATAAAACTGAAATAAACCAAAACAAAAAGAAGAACACTCCAACATGGAGATATCGCTCGGAGATTATGCCTGGTTACGGCGTAAAAGCTCAGCATGTACGCCATCATCCAATATCAAGGTGCCAGTATAGGCATCACGGATGGCTAGTCGTCTTGCGCCAGGCAACCGAACGCCATCTTGAGCGAGCATAGTGGAGAGAATATCTTCCACTCGGTCCAAAAATCCGGCACCCACTCCGAAAAATGAAGGGTCAATTGCTAAGAAACATTGACCTAAGCGAGGCGGCTCTCCGTCAGATGTGAAAAGCGAGGAGGCTTGATAACCAAAAGCCGAACCGCTAAGTCCAGCGGTTAGCAGTTCCACCATTAGCGCAAGAGAAGACCCCTTGGCATCACCAATTGGACGAATACTACCTGCCATAGCGGCGGCGGCATCTGTTGTAGGCTGCCCCTCGGCATCCAATGCCCAATCATCCGGAATAGGTTCGCCTCGATTCTGCGCCATCATTATTTTGCCACGCGCAATTTTGCTCACCGATAGATCTACCACGAGTGGATGCGCCTCGTTTCGCGGCGCGGCAAAGGCGATGGGGTTAGTCCCAAACAAAGGCTCTTTACCGCCCCATGGCGCGATTGCTGCAGGGCTATTACCAAACCCAATTGCGACCAAATTATGTCGTGCGATAGCCTCAACATGATGTCCAGCCACACCAAAATGATGAGAGTTACCTACCGATAAAGCAGCAAGCCCTGATTCACGCGCACGATCGATCAGCGGGCCAAGTCCTTTATCAATCGCAGGAAATGCAAATCCCTCACCCGCATCAACATTAATAACGGAACCCCGCTCTGTTATCCGTGGTTCAACGTCGCCCTTAACCTTCCCACTCAACGCTTGGTCGGCATAGTAAGCAACCCGCGATAACCCATGCGATGGAATTCCATCAATCTCAGCAGCAATTAATGCATTAACAACAGAGCGGGCATTATTCTGATTCACGCCGGCTCTCTCGAGCGCCTGGCAAGCTAGAAATTCCGCTTGGGTAACATCACATTCAATGGCCACAGTCTTTTTCCTCCAGAACAATTAAGGCTTAATGATTTCTAGCCATTCGTTAACAACTATGGCAACTGGAAACACTCTCTCATGCGCTCCAGCGGTTACCTGGCTATTCACCGCTTCCTGCTACTACGCTTTCTAGCGCCCTTGCCATCGCTAACAATCTTCCATCCTGACCTGACCCAGCTGCGATCTGAAGGCCAATCGGTAGTGCCGCTTTTTCAGCCTCAATAGGCACGCTCACCGCACAATAGTCTTGGACATTAGCAAACCGACTCAGGCGCAGCGCCTCGGCAACATAGCGAACTGCCACATCAGTATCAGCGATTTCCATCAAAGGTGGGCTCTGAACAGGTGCGGTGGGAGATAGTATGCCATCCAACCCATCCATGCGATCTATTGCTTTTTCCTTGAGGCGCTCAAGCTCCTTTTCAAGCGCCTGCCTAAGCGGTTTGCCCACCCCCTTAGCCCCGTCGAGACGCCGCTGAACGACTGGATCAAGCTCATGAGCAAAATGCTTGAGACGATTTTCGCCAAGCATCATCCGAAGATCTCCGGCCACTAAGCGTGAAAATATCTCATCAACAACCAAAGCCTCATCTTGCCAAGACGATAGTTCTACCAACTCCACACCAACACGGTCCAACAAGCGCAGGGCGTTTTCATAAGCGGCCGCAACAGTGGATGTCAACTCCAGGTCTGCCGCCCGCTCGTACCCCATACGCAGGTGCTTCAAAGCCGGGGGTTGAATCTCTTCTTCTCCCTCAATAGCGGAGAAAATCAAGGCTGCATCATCAGCACTTTTGGAAAAAACCCCAAGCGTATCCAAATGCGAAGACAGCGGGAAAACACCGTCTAATGGCCACAGCCCACGAGAGGTTTTTAAACCGAAAACCCCACAAAAAGCAGCAGGTACTCGCACTGACCCACCAGTATCGGATCCAATCGCGAATCCAGTTAATCCCGCTGCCATCGCAACCGCAGATCCGTTGCTCGAACCGGCGGGGCTGCGGTGTATTTCAGGGTCGCAGGGATTCCAGGGCGTTGGGTGGGTCATATTGTGCGCACCTGCAGCAAACTCAATCATTCGCGTTTTCCCAAGCAACACGCAGCCAAGTGCTCTAAGGCGACGAACAAAATCACCCTCCGGACCAATAAGATCACTCACATCAAGCCGGGACCCAGCGCTTGCAGGCGGCATGCCCTCCACCTGCACTAAGTCCTTAATAACAACTGGGACACCAGCAAGAGGCCCAAGATCTCCACCCATAGCCAGACTTTCATCCACCGCTCGCGCAGAGGCCATGGCTCCGAGTTCATCTAAATGAACAAAAGCCTGAAGTTTTTCGTCTTCAACTCGAATTGTCTCAATGAGTGCTTGAGTAACCTCAGCAGCCGAACATTGCCCAGATCGAAGCAGTTCGCCAAAATGCCGAAGCCCTCCATCTAATAAATGATTCAAAGGGCGTTCCTTAAGGAATAAGCGTCAGACTCAATGCTGGAACAAAGGCAATCACCAGCAGTGATATCAGTATGGCCAAAAGAAAGGGCAGGACAGCGAAACTAAGCCGTTCAATGCTGATATTACCAATGCCACAGCCAACAAACAGATTGATGCCTACTGGTGGTGTCAAAAACCCAGTTGCGACACCGATCAGCATCACAACACCAAAATGAACGGGATCCATGCCAAATTCACTGACTACCGGCACAAACAGTGGCGCTAGTATGAGAATATTCGCCAATGCATCCATAAACGTTCCCAGCACAAGAAGAATCAGAATGATGAGCAACAATACGACATACCGGTTCTCGGAAATGCCAGTCATCGATTCAACGATCTGGTTCGGAACATCGTTAAAAAGCAAAATTTGACCAAATGCCGTAGCGGTTGCCACAACAAGAAAAATCGAGGCCGTTGTGAGGCCCGTGCTTCGCATTACATTCCACAACTTTTGCCAATTTAAACTTCTAAGAAAAAGCGCTTCTGCAAGCAGTGCGTAAGCGACAGCGCTCACACCCGCTTCTGTTGGCGTCATTATGCCTCCATAGATTCCACCAAGAACGATGAGCGGGACCATAAGCGCATGCCCTGAGGCCCAAATCGCGCGCAATGTCTCCATGCCTCCGGCTCTTGGACCAGCTGGACCATGACCACCACGTCTCGCCAACACATAGGCAGTTACCATGAGCGCAAAGCCCACAATCAAGCCTGGGATAATCGTAGCGATAAAAAGATCGCCAACGGAAACACCAGCGGTTGTTCCATAAATGATCAATGGAACACTCGGTGGAATCATCACGCCTAAGCACCCGGCAGACGTACTAACCGCCGTCGCGTAGCTACTACTGTAGCCTTCGCGCTGCATTGACGGGATCATGATACCGCCCACGGCAGCGACAGTCGCAGGTGAGGATCCGCTAAGTGCTCCAAAAAATAAACTCGTCAATATGCTGACCTGCGCTAGGCCGCCCCGCAGATGGCCGACGAGGCAACGCGACAATTTAAGTAAACGCGTCGCCATACTGCCTTTTTGCATAATCTCCCCGGCCATAATGAAAAATGGCACGGCAAGAAGCGGGAAACTATCCAAAGAGGTGACGAGCTTTTGAACTAAGAACGTCGTCGACATATCGCCCATTAAAATAGCCAGCACGACTGTCGCACCGAGTGCAAACCCGACCGGAACGCCAAACAGTATGAGCCCGAAAAGCGCTGAAAAAATGAGGGGGATGGAAACGTCCATTCAGTCGCCTTCCATTAAACCTTCGATTCACTCGGCAATGGCGTAGAAAAATCCCGACGCCACCGTGTCAACCGCGAAATGAGCCGAATGCTTGTCAGTCCAAATCCAATGGGAACGCACAAATAAACCCAAATAATAGATACGCCTAGAGCCGGTGCCTTCTGCCCAGTCATTGCTAGGAACTGAAGCATATCGATGCTCCACCACGTCGCAATCAAACAAAAAGCCAAGCTAATGAGATCAGAAACCGTACGAGTAAACCGACTTACCCTAGCGGGTGCGAACCGAGTAATCAGCTCAACACCAAAATGCTTTTCATGCTGTGTTGCGTAGGCGCAGCCAATATAAACAGCCCAGATAAACAGATATCGCCCGAGCTCCTCAGACCAATAGAGTGAACTTCCCATCACGTAGCGATTAAAAACCTGCAGTGAAATAGTCACCACCATGCCAGCAAGGCAGAGTGACGCCATAACCTCCTCAAGACGACTGACTAGCGGGAGCACTCGCATTAATGACTCTCCGACATTAGAAAACTACCGCGACCCAAGATTAGATCGCGGTAGCTAACTGATAACGCTTACTGGCTTGCTTCGATTGTTTGACGAGCAGCTTCAATCAGGTCCTCACCGACCTTATCATTGAACGTTTCGTAAACCGGCGCAGCGGCCTCAACCCAGGCCTCTCGTTCCGCCCCGGTAAGCTCGACAATCTCGACACCTTCATCCGCCATCTGCTCGAGGATGCGCTCCTCATTGCTGCGGATAAGATTACGCTGATAGAGCTTCATCTCAGTAAACGCCTCAACCACCATGACCTGATCAGCAGGGCTTAGTGAATCGTAAAATGGCTTACTGAGCATTACCAGATGGGGGCTATACAGCGACCCTACTAGCGTCAGGTTATCGGTCACTTCATGGAAATTGTTGAACCAGGCGAGGTTCAAATCAATATCAATGCCGTCCACTGTTTCCTGTTGCAAAGCGGTATAGACCTCACTCCATGCGACCGGTGTTGGATTGACGCCAAACGACTCAAGCGTCTGAATGTGGGCCTTACTCGGTGTCGAGCGAATCTTTAAACCGTCCGTATCTGAAAGACCCTGAATGGAAACTTGGTTGTTAAACAGGTGCCGAAAACCGATTTCGATATAACCAAGCCCCATGATATCGCTGGCTTCCAGTGCCTGAGCGGCATTTTTACCAATAGGTCCGTCAGTGATGAGATCCGCAGACTCGTAGTCTGGAATCAAAAATGGCATATCAAAAATTAGAAAATCATCCGAAAACGGCGACAGGTTTGGCGTTGAAGCCGAACCCATTTGCAGCGTATTCGTCTGAAGTCCCTGAACAACGCTGTCAAAATCTCCAAACTTACTGCTGTCAAAAATCTGCACACGGAATTCGCCGTTGCTGCGTGACTCGACAATCTCCTTGAAGTATTCGAATCCCTGTCCCATCGGATGTTCTGGAACATTCGGATGAGCAATCCGAATCACTGTCTCGGCACTTACCGTGCCTGCAGCACTCAACGCAATCGCTGCGGCACCCACAAGCCATGCATTTTTAATCATATTTTTTGTACTCATATACTCCCCCATTGATGCTCTATGTCTTCATTCAATAACACGACAACACTCACCAAAAGTGCATCGACCCTTCAAGATCACCTGTTTTTTACCACAACGCCAATGCTCATTCAGCTGACACTATAAAGAAATGGCATAACCGATCACCGCTGAGATTAATTACCACCCAAAGGCGCATTCAGTGTGATCTCGCCAATATGATTCCAAAGCGCGTCCAGCGCCGGATTAATGTAATCCGGCAAACGATAAACGTTTATATCGAGCGATGGCGATGGTAGACGGTCAGCCAAAGAAATCAGTCGCCCCTCTGCTAATTCCTCGCTAACTAACCCAAGTGGCAGCCAACCCACGCCCAGGCCAGCCAGACACATTGATTTTATTCCCGCAGCAAATGATGTCTCACAAACCGTTTCAATTAACAATTCGGGCTCTAACTCTCTATCACAGACTTCCTTGACCACTTGCGCGAAAAAACTCCCCGATCCGTAGTTAATCAAACGCAACGTGGTCGGCCAATCCTGTAACTGTCGGCCTGCTTGTGGCGCAACGGTCGGCACGAGTGACTCATTGGCAACAGTAAGGCAGCACAAATCATCCATTTGATTGTCTGGAGATGGAGTGATGGAATCGGCCTGATAGGCAATCAACAGGTCAGATGCTCCAGAGGTAATCTGAGTAACGCAATCGTTGAGGTCTCCGGTGCGCACTTGAAACCGAGTCGATGGCTGCCAGCGTTGAAATAACTGCAGCCAATTTGGCAAATGCGTCAACATAAGGGTGTGTTGGGTGGTAACCGTCAGCGTTTGCTGCTCGTTCAAATCTCCCGCGACCCGAATTTTGAGATCCTTCCAGCGCTGAACGAGCGAGCGAATTTCAGGCTCGAAACGAAGCGCTGTCTCTGTCAATCGAAATTGGTTTTCCCGACGATCAACAAGCTCGACACCTAGCCAATCTTCAAGCATGCGTATTCGTCTCGAAAACGCAGGTTGCGTGATGTTTCTGCGCTTAGCAGCAGCAGAAAAAGTTGAGCTGTCAGCCAGCTCCAGAAAATCTTCAAGCCAGGTAAGCTTCACGGCATGCTTTCCCACAACCTTTAGTGGGAAGCTAACACAGGTTGAAATTCATTGGGATTTAATTTGCTTGACCTATCGACTAGCCCTACGCCGCATTCCATGGAATAAAATTACGAATCATCATTACGTCAGCGTAAAAGGCTCCACCTCGACCTGACTGCCCGCAGGCACATCATCTGCATCAGCTGGAAGCACGATAAAACAATTAGCCTCACTCATTGAGCGCAAGATGCCAGAGCCTTGGCGTCCCACACTTTCAACCGCGCGCTCACCGGTTTCAGTGGTTATGATTCGGCCACGTTGGAACTCCTGTCTCCCGGGCTTTTTCTTTAACGCGGACAAACAGGGCATATAAAAACGTGGCGCTTGCCATGGCTGCCCCGCTCCGGCGAGCTTACGCAGCGTGGGGGCGACCATTTGCGAAAAAGTAGCCATTGCAGAGACCGGATTTCCAGGCAAACCAAAATACCAAGCTTCACGGTAGCGACCAAACGTAAGCGGGCGCCCGGGTTTCATGGCAATGCTCCAGAAATGCGGTTCACCATAAGCCCGCAGTAGTTTGACCATATAATCTGCCTCACCCACTGAAACACCGCCAGAGGTGAGCACCACATCAGCATCAGCAGCGCATTCATCGAGCGCATGGGTCAATGCTGTTTCATCATCTTTAACCACGCCACGATCGATGATTTCGACTTGCAGATTAGTCAACATGCCATAAAGGGTATAGCGATTGCTGTCGTATATCTGTCCAGCGGTTAAAACTTCGCCAAGACTGCGTAACTCATCGCCGGTGGAGAAAAATGCCACCCGCAGGGGTCGCCATGTCGTCACCTCGGCTTGGCCGGTAGAGGCGATGAGACCGAGATCAGCCGCGGTAATACGACGCCCCGCAGGCAAAATGATGTCACCGGCTTGTAGATCCTCACCGGCACGACGAATATTCTCTCCTGGCGCTGGCCATTGATTAATGACAACGGTCTCGTTTTCATGTGTTGCCCGCTCCTGCATAACCACCGCATCGGCTCCGGTTGGAATCACACCACCGGTCATAATGCGCACGCACTCGCCAGCACCAAGCGTGCTAGTAAACGGATGTCCGGCAAAGGCGCTACCAATCAGCTTTAATGCTGGCAGTGCAGCATCGGCTGTACGCACGGCGTAGCCATCCATTGCCGAATTATCATTTGCCGGCACGGCAGCAGAGGCGGTAATGGGCTTGGCCAGTATTTGGCCGAGCGCACTACGCAGTGCGAGCTGACGATAGCCGGTGATCGGAGAAACGGCATCCAGCATATGCCGAAGTGCCTGCTCAACCGATAACGATGGGACGTCATGACCACAATCACCAGCCGTTGAGTTTAATTGTTGCTCCATCGAATCGCGCTCCATTGGCGTATTAACATTGATGAATAAAGCCCTTTGATCTGAACAGTCAATGACATGCTGATCAAGTTCGGCATACCATTGATCCACCTTTCGTCCACCCCCTGCCATAAAACGCTGTAGGCTCGGCAAGCAGCGACGCCGCACTAAAGCATGGGTCGCCTGCAACCGCTCGCCATCATGGACCACCGCCAAATCACCCTCACCTAACGCCGCTAGAAGTCGGGCAGGAAGGTCACTTGGCAGAAGCGGTGTATCACAAGGAACAATGAGCAAATGCTCGGTCGGACTCCAACCTAACCCGGCTGCTATGCCAGCGAGTGGGCCTTGATGGCCTATGCTTTCATCATCGATGATCGGATAACCAAACTTTGCATAACGCGCGTGGTTGCGATTAGCACTAATGGCGAGATGCTCGACTTGCGGTGCAATGGCCCGAATAACGTGTTCAACCATCGGCCGATCGCCCAAAGCGATTAGCCCTTTGTCTTGGCCACCCATACGCGCCGCCTGTCCGCCGGCCAAAATCATCGCGCTCACTGGTGCGGGCATAATGGCTGACCTTCGGCTGCGCCTGTCTTTCCCGGCGGCCTCTCAAGAATATCGATAAGTGGCTGCTCCGCAATCATTGATCCAAGAACAACACGGCTCGGTGGTTTCTCCCCGGTTAGCGCGGTTTTTGCCACCGTCATGGCTAAAGCACGCTGCCCCGGGCTATCCACTTGATTAATGAGCGTGACTAATGGGCATTGCTCAACACCTTGCCAAGCGCCTTGCGGATGACTTAACAAACGGCCGATATGCATGGGCGTAATACGCTCCCCAACGGTCATACCAAGACGCTCTGCAAGAATGGGTACCCGGTGAGCAATCGCTTCGGTCAGCGGCTGCCCTAGAACGTGAGCAGAGACCACGAAGATAACAACACTGCAGCCCGGCACAAGACAAGGCTCATCAGCGCGTGGTGCTTTAATCCCCCGCATCCGAGCACCATCAGCTTTTACTAAGGTAAGATTAAAATCGCCGTGCTCGTGTAACCTTGCAACCAGTCCGGGTGGCAACCCTGCGATACGCCCAGATTTTACACTTGGACAAGCGTAAGCGATGCGATGTTGATGAGATGCCGCCCGGGGCACATCGAGTGCTAATCGCCCGGGCTCTGCCAGAATGCAGGCATCAAACCGCTTTTGGTCTGGTGTTGTGCTCATCGTCGTCGCCGTAAAACCAACGCGACCAGAGGCTTGATCAATAAGCCGATAGAGCGTGCTCTTTTTCCCACCGGCGCCAACCACACACACAATGCCATGGGTAGCCAATAGCGCTTCAGGCAGAGATGGTAAAACTTGAATCACACTGAATCCCGTCTAACCGATAGCGGCAACATACTCGGCAAGAACGTTTCAATAAAAAGTGATTGAGGGCAAAAACGTTGACGCACCACCAGCCATGCTGAATAGTGACCACGTCGCATGGGTGAATCGTCTCGCCGATAGCAACGATCATCGATAGGGTTAATCCGTCGGCGATACGCCTGGATCCAACACGATTCATTCATCACACTTTCATCTCCAACTGGAGGCGCTCGGATGATTGGCCTATTCAAGCTCCTGAGACTGCTTTTCAGCCTCGTCAATCCGGCAACCAATGCTTTATCTAGTGCTCCGCTCGAATGGAAGTACCTGGCCACCAACGTGCTGGCCTTTTTGTGGTGTGTTTCATTTGGCGTCTACGTTGGTGAATACGTCATGATTGGTTATTCCATTATTGGGCACATCGCATTAATCAGCATGTGCTTTTTAACCTACTACCTCATGCGTCATAGCCGCCAAAATTTTGATATCAACACCGATAAAGACCACTCCGAGTAAACAGCGACGAAGTCACATTCATGTACCAAAGCCCGCGTACAAAATAACGCCAAGCACTAACCCTAATAGTAGAACGGTCTCAAAGAGCATGAGCCAAACCGGGCGCCATCCCACGGTAGCCAGATTCTGCAGCGATGTTTTTAGACCTAAAGCAGCAATAGCGGCAACAAGACACCAGCGCGAAAGAGTGGATAGCCCATCACCAAGGGCATTGGGAATCAAACCAAAGCTGTTAATCGCCACAAGCAAAATAAAGACCACCAAAAATCCGGGCAACATGACCGCGTGACCGCCCGATTTCTGATCTTTCCGGGCTTTTCGGAAAAACCACATGAAAGCAAAAACAACAGGGACTAACATTGCCACACGCAATAACTTAATCAACGTCGAAACGTCCCCTGCTTCATCCGAAATCATATAACCCGCCCCAACAACCTGAGCGACATCGTGAATGGTTCCACCCAGGAATATGCCCGCTTGGGTATCAGGTAAGTCCAGTGCGCCTACAATCAGCGGATAAGTCACCATGGCGAGGGTTGATAGTGTTGTTACTCCAACCACTGTAAGAATGGTATTTCGCTCGTGGGTGGCATTTCGTGGCATGACCGCCGATAACGCCAAAGCCGCAGAGGCTCCGCAAATCGCAACCGCACCGCCTGTTAGCAGACCGAGATCTCTTTGCAGCCCTAGCAAACGCGCAAACACCGCACCGCTGATAATGACAACAGAAACCGCGACAAACACAAGCGCAATAGGCCCAATGCCAAGCGCTTGCACTTGTTCATAGGTGATCCGCACGCCAAGTAACGCGACACCAACCCGCAGCACCGTGCGCGCTGCAAACTCAATCCCGGGACGGCAGGATTCGTTTTCACTCAGAAAGTGGAGTGACATCCCAAAAAGCAACGCATAAAGCAACGTTGGACCACCATAGTGATCGGCAATAAATGTGGTTGCTAACGCGATCATCAGACAAATAAGAAGCCCGCGATGGACGGACCGATACCATATCGCTTGTCTGCGAGAGAACTTCTCGAACTCCTCTCCCAAGGCTTTCATTGAATAAACTCGCACATCGCCCCCGCCGTAAAAATAAATGTAGTTGCTCGAGACCGACGTTCCCTTAGACCGGCCGTTAACAACCTGATTAATGGCACATGAGTTATCCCCATTGCTATAATTTCCTGCTCACAGGCGATAAAGTAACCTTTTGAGACTAAGCGACTTATCCAAACTGCGGCATTATCACCCGGTCATTATCGAAGGGATGGGCGGTTATGACACTCGCCATCCAGAACGAGTTGCCAGCAAAATCACAAAGCAACTATCTCACCACTGGCAATCACGACCTGCTCAAAAGCCAAAGCTCATCATTATTCAAGGCGACCCGCTCGAGACCCGCGGTATTTCCGCGATCACACCCCAAATCGCGAAACAACTTGAAGTAAAGCGCTGTTTGATTTGCTTGGATGAACATCTTGCCGCCTATCATGCTCGCGACGCTGATCGTGAGAATGTCATTCTGGAATATCGCTATTCACAGCTTGTCGATGTCTTGCAGGCTGGCAAGCCTGCAACAACAGAGCAGACTCAAAAGCCGATCATTGAAAATCTCGAAGCGGCAATTGCAACACGAATTGAGCGCTGCAACCAGCAACGTGCGGATCTTGGGAAATCGCCACTGAAGGATTACTACCCGCTATTTGCTCAACTCCAAGAGGTGACAAAGGCGGCTTGTCGGGCGCTCTGCGGTGAAATCACGGTTGCGCATACCAGCGCCGACATCAATGCATTTTCAGTCACCAGTTTCTACACCATTGGATTGGAGCTAGGACTCATGGACCCACAAGATATGGTGAGGTTTGATTGAGTCGTCATAAGGATCAACTAGAGCAAAAAACCTCACCCACACGCCGGGAAATTAGTGTACTTTTAGATGCGAAAAAAATGATAAAGAGAGCGAGGTATGACCTTACAGCCAAGTTGGCGGGCAGCAAGGGCATGGTGGGCGATTTTACCCGTGCTCTTAGCCATTACATCGCTTGCTCAAGGAAGCTCGCATCCCAAAGAATTCAATTATGTGCTTTGGCATTGCCCCACCGACATCACACTCAATAGCGTTGATGCAGCCGAGCGCTGCCAGCTCACCGAGCGACCTATCGCCAGCGGCCAGCGATTTGATAATGCCAATCAGCTCATGCGCATTGAAATTATCAACCCCACGGCTCAAACCCAAACCGCTCAGCTTTTTATTGGCCCATACTACCTCCCTGATCTGTCAATACTTAACCCCGACGACCCTAGCGCACCGATTGCGCAAGGAGGTGCCTTCGCTGGCGGCAGTCACAGCGCCGCTAGTCTTGGTGGACATATATTTACGCTTGAACTAAGCCCCGGCGCTAATCAACGCCTCATCGCAATACGAGCACCTGGATTTGCCCATATCTCGATTCAAGTCAATTCGATCGATGCGTCTGGCCTTACACCCAATGGCCGTATTTTAAATATTGGTGTCCATTTAGGCATGCTGGCCGCGCTTACTGGGTTAGCACTGGTGGGCTGGTTTCTGCGCCCGAATGTAGTCAATAGCCGGCTACTGCTGCTAACAGGATTAATTGCTATTCAAGTGGCACTGGGAACCGGGTTTGCATCACTGCTTATGCCAAGTGTTTCTGGCCTCGTCCTCATGATGGCTTTTAGCGTTCTCATTATGCTCCGCACTGCGGCTTGGGGCTGGCTCTACCAAAGCTTAATTGAACCGCATTACTCACAACGCTGGTATCAATGGGGCTGCGGGTTAAGTTATTCACTGAGCATCGTTGCCATTGCTTTTTATCTCATGAATTGGCTGGTAGCAGCACGAATACTTAGCTTAGCCCTAATCTTAATGATCCCACTCCTTCACACAGTTGCCGCTCTGCGTGTCCGCACCTTCGTGCCTCTTTTAAAGCCCGCACTCGTTGGATCGTTGGTAATTTACGATGCATTGCAGATTATCGCTTTGGTGCTTTTGACAGTGAATGCAGGCATGTCGGATTTACCCATTGTTATTTCCCGAATTTTGGATATTGCTGTGCCATTGCTAGCCATGGCGGCGGTATTATTGCGCAATCGAGGAAGCGATCAGCAACTGGCTAGCACAGAGCAAGATCTCGCACGCAGGGAGGCATCGCTGGCCGCTGAGACGGCCGCGCGTAACGATAAACATGCGCTCATTCACATGCTCACTGAAGAAGTTCGCGACCCGCTCGCCGGCATTCAGACCGCTAGCCGCGAGCTGCTCGACCCGTCGATCAAAAACATGGCAACGGTTCAGCAAACAGTCCGCCGTATCAATGTTAGCGCTCGTACGATTAATGAGATTATTGAACGCTGCGATCTTCATAACCGTCTCGAGGATGAGGGAATCACGCCTAATCTGCGCAATATAGACTGTCAGCATTTACTCAAAGAGCTCATCACTCGGTTTGATCTACATGGCCGCGTCAAACTCACCGGGCCTCCATTGACATGGGTGAACAGTGACATTCAGTTGTTAGATAAGCTCTTTGGTAACCTTTTAGATAATGCGCGCCAATACGCCCGACCCAATAGCCTCATTGAGGTGAGCGTTTTTGACGAGCTCCAACAAAGTGACTATGGCCAAGCACCCGCAACACATCGCCCCAGCTGGGGCGTAAAGATCAGCCATGAAATCGACCCCGAAACAGCGCCTGATGGCGATCAAATTTTTAATCAGCACTATCAAGCTCACTCGGCAAACCAAGGGGGCGGATCGGGTCTAGGGTTATCCTTGGCGCGCCAAATTGCCCAAGTGCTAAATGGGCAACTCAGCTACCACGCAACGAATGATCACGTCACATTTACGCTAGAAGTGCAGCACTGTTAACGCGCGGCATCTAACGCTTGATCGATATCAGCAATAATGTCGTCGATATGCTCAATGCCAACGGAAATCCGCACCATATCGCGGCTTACATCAGCCGTTGCTAACTCCTCGTCATTGAGCTGACGGTGTGTGGTGGTGGCGGGATGGCAAGCAAGTGATTTTGCATCACCAATATTGACCAATCGGGTAATCAACGATAACGCGTCAATAAATTTTGCCCCAGCTGTCTCACCCCCGTTAATACCAAAGCTCAAAATACCCCCTGCGTTACCGCCCATATACTTTTGCACTAAGGGGTAGTATTGACTATCTGGAAGCCCGGCATATTTGACCCAGTTCACACCGGAATGCGCTTGTAGATGTTTGGCCACTGTCGCGGCATTTTCGCCATGACGAGCCATGCGTAGCGGTACTGTTTCAATACCTTGCATCAGCAAGAATGCATTCATTGGTGCAAGCGCAGCCCCCATATTCCGCAGTGGTGCTACTCGACAGCGACCAATAAATGCCGCGGGCCCCAATGCATCGGTATACACTACTCCGTGATAGGAGGGATCAGGCTCGGTGAGCATCGGAAATTTCTCAGGATGTTCAGCCCATGGAAATTGCCCCGAGTCCACGATGACACCACCAACGGTTGTGCCATGACCTCCCATTGCCTTCGTTAAAGAATGCACGACAATATCGGCCCCATGCTCAATGGGCCGCCAGAGCACAGGCGTGGGTACCGTGTTATCAACAATCAACGGCACACCATGGCGATGAGCGATATCTGCAAGCGCCTCAACATCCACCACATTGCCACTAGGATTGCCGACTGTCTCGCAATAAACCGCCTTAGTTTTGGCGTCAATCAAGGCTTCCATGGCCGCCGGATCATCCGCGCTTGCAAAGCGGACATCGACGCCCATATTAGGCATGGCATGCGCGAATAAATTATAGGTTCCGCCGTAGAGCTGACTGGTCGTTACGATATTATCGCCAAGCCGCGTAATGCACTGAATCGCATAGGTAATCGCTGCCATTCCTGAGGCGAGCGCCAACCCCGCAATGCCACCCTCCATCTCTGCCACGCGTTGTTCAAGCGCGGCGTTAGTAGGATTCATAATGCGGCTATAAATATTGCCTTCAACCTTTAAATCAAACAAATCCGCGCCATGCTGCGTGTCGTCAAATGCAAACGACGTTGTTTGATACATCGGTACCGCTACTGCTTTAGTCGTGGGGTCCGGCGAATAACCACTATGGATCGCCTGTGTTTCTAGCTTCATCAGTGAGCCTCCTCAATCGCTCGACGGCCGTAGCCGAACAGAATACCGCGTTAGCGCTATGATGAAAGAATCAATCCGCAGTATCGGTATTCCACAAACGCATAAGGCACTCTGAGCGATTACTCGCAGACACTAAGCGCGGGTGGTCCTGCCATGCTTTGACTATTCCAGCATACTCCGCAGCATCCAGGCTGTTTTCTCATGAATCTGCATGCGCTGAGTTAATAAATCAGCTGTGGGCTCATCATGCGCATCATCGGCTAGGGAGAATACCTCACGGGCAGTGCGGGCCACTGTCTCGTGATCAGATACCAACTGACGGATCATTTCGGTGGCCTCAGGCGCGCCAGTCTGCTCGGGAATGGAAGTCAGCCGCTGATATTCGCTGTAGCTACCTGGCGCAGGCGCACCTAGGGCACGAATGCGCTCGGCAATCTCATCAACGGCGGTAGCCAGTTCGGTATATTGTTCCTCGAACATCATATGCAAGGTGTTAAACATTGGCCCGGTCACGTTCCAATGGAAATTATGTGTCTTTAAGTACAGCGAATAGCTATCCGCCAGCACGCGAGAGACACCACCGGCAATTTCTGCACGGGTTTTCTCATCAATACCAATATTAATTGCGGGTGTGGCCATTATGACCTCCTGTTGCGAGAGATAGACTGATTAACCCTACGGATTAGGACGTCAGTGCGCTTGGATAATTCCACAGCACTGGCGGCTAGTTGATTCATGTCAACGGATTTGCGCCTGAGGCGTGGCAGGTAGGCGTTAACCCGCTAAATTCAGACCAATGAGTCCCACCACAATGAACACCAGACTTCCGGCTTTCATCCAATTCATGGCTTCGCCAAAGTAAACCACACCAACAATGGCAACCAATGCGGTACCTAACCCAGCCCAAATCGCATAGGCAAAACTGACATCCATGCGCTTGAGAACAAACCCCAAGGCAACCAACGCGCAAACATAGCCCACCACCACCACAACACTCGGCCAAAATCGTGTAAAGCCATCAGATAATTTCAGCGCTGTCGTACCAATGACTTCCATGACGATTGCGCCAATTAATAACAGCCAAGCCGGCATTAAATGTCCTTTTTTATGGCAGGATTACCAAGATGAAACGTCACTTACTCCGAATCATCATGGGTTTGTTAATCGGTGGCATTGTGCTCATCATCTTCAAACCGTACCAAGGCGACGACAGACTCGCTAGCGCGAATTCTCTTACCGCCTCCAGTCTGCCAGACGCTTGGCAGTCAATGGATACCGCCATGCTCAATATTCAGCCAGCCAATCAAACCCCTCCACACACACTGCGTGTCCGCGTTGCGGATGACTCCGCTGAGCGCGCCCAAGGCATGCAGCACTTGCCTAGCCGTGTTGTACGTGACGAACCCATTTGGTTTGTCTTTCCAACGCCAAGACGAACTGGCTGGCATATGCGCAATGTGCGCATTGCCCTTGATATTGTTTATGTTGATGCGAGCGGCCGCGTGATCAGCATTGAGAGAATGCAGCCTGAGGGAACGGGATACGGTATTGATGTTCCCATTGCGGCGGCGTTAGAGGTAGCCGCTGGCCAGGCCAAAAAACTCGATATTCAACCCGGCAGCATTGTATCGCTAAGCCAATAACAAACGCTTGGCTAACCTTTTTGGGGCAAGCGCACCCTTATGTGTAAATCTTCCAGCGCAGACTCATCCACCGCAGCGGGAGCTTCAGTGAGCAAGCAAGCGCCCGTTTGAGTTTTCGGAAATGCCATCACATCACGAATTGAACTTGCCCCGCTAATCAACATAACAATCCGATCAAGACCAAAGGCAATGCCACCATGCGGCGGCGCGCCATACGCTAATGCATCGAGTAAAAAGCCAAACTTATCGCGGGCCTCTTGCTCATCGATACCAAGGCGCTCAAACACCGCTGATTGCATCTCTGGTTGATGAATGCGGATTGAGCCGCCACCAAGCTCTGTGCCGTTTAAAACCAAGTCATAGGCACGCGAGAGAAGCGCTTCTGGATTAGCGCTGGCAAATGCCTCGATGGAATCGACTTGGGGTGCGGTAAACGGATGATGCAAGGCGTAGTAGCGCGCATCACCCTCATCGTATTCGAACATTGGAAAGTCCACGACCCACAATGGCCGCCACTCGCCTTCAAGCAGTGCTAGATCATGGCCGAGCCGAACCCGAAGTGCCGCTAGTGACTCGTTAACCACTTTAGCCTTATCCGCCCCGAAGAAAATCAGATCACCTGCCTTTGCTTCGGTACGAGTAAGAATCTCAGTAATGGCAGAGTCGGGTAGGAACTTAAGAATCGGTGATTGCAGCCCGTCGGCGCCCGCGGCTGGATCATTGACTTTAATATAAGCCAACCCCTTCGCGCCATAACGACCAACAAACTGCGTGTACGCATCAATTTGCTTGCGTGTGAGCTCCGCACCGCCAGGAACTTTTAGTGCGGCAATGCGGCCTCGTGGATCGTTAGCAGGACCCGCAAAAACTTTAAATTCAACATCGGTGAGCAGATCATCAACGCTTACAAGCTCCATGGGAATACGCAAATCAGGCCGATCGATGCCATAGCGCTCAACCGCCTCGGCATACGTCATGCGTGGGAACGGATCTGCTAACTCAATGCCCGCCACTTCTTGCATAAGCAAGCGCACCATTGCCTCCATGAGTGCAGTAATCTGATCCTCATTCATGAATGAGGTTTCGACGTCTAATTGAGTAAATTCCGGCTGCCGATCCGCACGCAAATCTTCATCTCGAAAACAGCGCACGATCTGGTAGTAACGATCAAGACCAGACATCATCAAGAGCTGCTTAAACAACTGAGGTGATTGTGGCAGGGCGTAGAAGCTCCCGGCATGCAAGCGACTCGGCACAAGAAAATCACGCGCGCCCTCGGGAGTTGCACGAGTCAGCATTGGCGTTTCTACATCTAAAAAACCATGTTCGTCTAAGAACCGATGCATAAAGCCTGTCACTTTCGCGCGAGTTTGCAGATGCTTTTGCATCTCAGGCCGACGCAAGTCGACGTATCGATACCTTAGCCGGACATCCTCACCAACCTCATCCTCATCAAGCTGGAACGGCGGCGTCTTGGCTTGATTTAACACCTCGATCTCAAGGCCTAAGACTTCAACTTGGCCTGAGTTTAAGCCGGCGTTTGCCGTGCCCGCTGGACGATGGCGTACCCGGCCGCGGATTTTTAGCACCCATTCAGCTCGGGCACGATCCGCATCAGCGAAAGCCGCCTCACGGTCGGGATCAAAAACGACTTGCAGCAATCCTTCTCGATCACGCAAATCAATAAAAATCACACCGCCATGGTCGCGGCGGCGATGAACCCAACCACAAATTTCAACTTCCTGATCGAGCAAAGCTTCGGTAACGTCGCCGCAATAATGGGTGCGCATGGGAGAAAACCGCCGTTATCTATTGATGACCGTCGAACCGCCGAATGGTAAGCGGTGGGGGTCAGACAGGCAAGCCACAGGGATACGTTGCCCGAACCTGACAGGTTGTAAACACGGCAGCGGAGCTAAGCAGTTTGCATCTTTTAAGACTGATTTTTGCTGGCTTTTGAGGGTTTATTATCTGAGCTGCTCGCTGTTGGTTTTTCTTTGCTAGGGGTTGAGCTTGATTGCCCACCCTCCGCAGAACCCGCGTTTGTTTTAGCCCCCTCTTTTTTGCCTTCGCCGGCTAAATTTCGACGATTATCTTTCTTAAAATCTGTTTCATACCAACCACTACCTTTTAAGCGAAATGCGGCAGCAGAGATTTTTCGACGTAACGCGGAATGATCGCAGGCGGGGCAGTCGGTCAGTGTTTCATCACTGATGCCTTGCAGGGCCTCAAGCTCGTGGCCGCAATCATCGCAAATATACTCATAGATCGGCATGCTGGTTGTCCTCACTGGAAGCCGATATCGGCAATGCAACTGTAATAGGGGCTGGTCTGCCCGAATACAAGACATGATAGCCGGTTTTAGTAGATGCTGGGGTTAATCAAGCGTTTTGCTTTACCGTTTCAGCGCATTGCCGTTATTTTCTATCTGCAACGCCATTGATAATGATTACCGGTAGAGTGGCTGTTGTGCTTGGCGACGTACTTGGAGAAACACAGCAATGGACTTTAATCAATATCGTGACGCGTTGGCTGAGCGCGTAGGCCGCCTTGCGCTACCGTTTGATGATGCGGAATATGCCCAACGCCGCAATGCAGTGACTAATGCCATGGATACAGCCGGGCTTGATGCGCTGTTAGTCACGGATGCCGCTGATATTTGTTATCTCACTGGTTACAACACCTTTGAGGTCTCTGTTCATACCGCGATGTTGATCACCGCTGGCGCCAACAGCCAAGCGATCTTACAAGTACCATCCATTGAGACGGGACCCGCGGTGACAACCGCTCGGGTTGATGGTGTTTGGGGCTATCACTGGGAGCAAGCCGGCGCGGCTGTTCAACAAATGGCACAAATTCTAAGCGATGTTGGCCTCAGCACTAATCGATCGAGTACATCCAAATCGAAAGCGCTACGATTAGGCACAGATAATTGGGGTTCTGGCCTTCGTTGTGGATTTCGAGATGGCTTAACTGCCGTTCTACCGGCGCTCGCCTTAATTGATGCTTCCGGCTTGATTGATGCCATTAAAATTGTCAAAAGCGAAGCTGAGATCGCACTGCTAAAGCGCAGTGCAAACATCACTGAATCCGGTATTGCCACATCAGAAAGTCTCATCGCCCCAGGCATAACCGATCAGCAACTCGCTGCTTCTGGATCAGCGGCGATGCTGGCGGCCGGCAGTGAGTTTATGAGCCTTCAACCGATTGTTACTGCCGGCTGGCGATCTAGTGTTATTCACTGCAATCATCAACGTCACACCGTAGCCGATGGCGAGCCCGTATTTTTAGAATTTGGGGCGACCTGGCATCGCTACACCGCGCCAATGATGCGCACCCGCGTTGCCGGTCAGCCAAGTACAAAGATGCTGCATGTTGCTGAGATTATTCGCGAAATCTACGCTGCCCTTCTAGAGAATATGCGTCCAGGTGTCCGCATCGATACGGCTGCAGCGGCGGCGGATGCAGCCTTGGCACCGTTAGCTAATCAGGCCTTCTTCTCTGGTGTTTACGGTTATGCCGTGGGCATACAGTTTCCGCCCTCGTGGGTAGAAGGCTCCGGTTATATCGCCCGCGGTGTTGAGGAAGAATTCAAACTCAATATGGTTTTTCATTTACCACTGATGCTTCGTATTCCCGGCGAATGGGGCATAGGTATGAGCAACACCGTGCGTGTGACCAACACCGGTGGTGAGGCGCTCAGTGGAAACGATTTAATACTTCGTGGAAGCGCTGATTAATGGCTCGCCGCCAACCCACCATTCAGCCTACTCAACCCGTTATCCTAATCACAGGATGTTCCACCGGCATCGGCCGACATTGTGCGATCGCCATGCAAAAACGCGGTTGGCGTGTCTTTGCAACTGCACGCAACTCAGACGATGTCTCTCAGCTCATTCGCGAGGGATTGGATGATGCCCTCGTGTTAGATGTTGATGATGACCACAGCATCGAGCAGGCGGTGGGCACATTGCTTGAGCGAACGGCCGGCCGGATTGATGCATTATTTAACAACGCCGGATTTGGTCAGCCAGGCGCTCTTGAAGATTTACCCCGCAAGGCACTGCGCGAACAGTTTGAAACCAATGTTTTTGGTGCTCACGCGGTGTCTCGCGCCGTACTCCCGGCAATGCGTGCTCAAGGCCATGGGCGTATTGTTCAGCATAGCTCCGTGCTTGGCTTTATTGCCTTGCCATGGCGGGGTGCCTATAACGCTTCGAAATACGCATTGGAAGGCCTTACCGATACGCTCCGCCACGAGCTCCACGGCAGTGGCGTCGATGCAATTTTAATTCAAACTGGCCCGGTCCGTAGCCGTTTTCGGGCCAATGGACTCCGTAAATTCAATCACTGGATCGGTGAAAACCATGAAAGCGTCCATCAAAAGCGCTACCAAGCGGTATTAAAACGCCTTGAAAGCCGTGACGAGCCGCCATTGACTCTAACGGCTGCGGCTGTCGCCCATAAGCTCGCACTCGCGATAGAATCCATTCACCCAAAACCGCGCTATCACGTAACCGTGCCAACGCATGTATTCAAGGCGCTTAAGCGGCTATTACCCAGCCGCACTCTCGATCTGGTTATTCGCTGGATTAAAGCTTAGCTCACCACTTTCACCGCTGCCTGTCGCGTCGATTCGAATACAATCACCCGGGCTAAATTTGCCAGCCAAAATGCCTTGCGCTAACGCGTTTTCAACACGCTGTTGGAGCACCCGTTTCAATGGGCGGGCGCCATAGATTGGATCGAAGCCCGCTTCTCCAATTAGATCGAGTGCGGCATCGGTGATATCGAGGGTTATATCGCGCTCACGCAGTCGCTCAGAGAGGTAGCGCACCTGGATTTCTGTAATTCGACGAATCTGCTCACGCTCGAGCGGATGGAAGACCACCACATCGTCGACTCGGTTGATAAATTCCGGTCGAAAATGTTGTGAAACGACGCCCATGACCTCGCGCTTCATTTCATCGTAATTGGCCTCGCCGGCGTGCTCCTGAATCAGGTGTGAACCTAGATTTGAGGTCATCACGATCACGGTATTACGAAAATCAACGGTTCGCCCATGGCTGTCGGTTAAACGGCCATCATCGAGCACCTGCAAGAGAATGTTAAAGACATCGGCGTGGGCTTTTTCGACTTCATCGAGTAGTAACACCGAGTAGGGCTTACGGCGAACCGCCTCAGTAAGTGTTCCGCCCTCCTCGTAACCCACATAGCCCGGCGGTGCACCAATTAATCGCGCCACTGAGTGTTTTTCCATAAATTCCGACATGTCGATACGCACCATCGCCTCTTCCGTATCGAATAAAAAGCTCGCGAGTGCCTTACAAAGTTCGGTTTTACCTACACCCGTTGGGCCTAGGAAAAGAAACGATCCGTTGGGCCGATTGGGATCAGATAATCCGGCCCGCGAGCGGCGAATGGCGTTGGCAACTGCATGGACTGCCTCTGCTTGACCGATGACTCGATCGCCAAGGCCTTCTTCCATTCGTAAAAGCTTCTCACGCTCGCCCTCGAGCATTTTTGAGACCGGAATACCCGTCCATTTTGAGACAACTTCCGCGACTTCTTCATCAGTCACCGAGTTGCGCAGTAGCTGCATGTCTTGCTGGCCTTCGGCCTGACTCGCCGTCTCAAGTTGTTGCTCAAGCTCTGGGATGCGGCCGTACTGGAGCTCTGACATCCGACCTAAATCACCGGCACGCCGAGCGGTATCGAGCTCTTGACGGACCTGCTCTAGCGACTCTTTTAATCCAGTCGTGCCTGCCACCGCGGCTTTCTCCGCGTTCCAGACGTTCTCTAGGTTGGTGTATTCCTCCTCGATTTCGACAATTTCATCTTCCAACGTCGCTAAGCGTTTTTTTGATGCTTCATCGGCTTCCTTGTTGAGGGCCTCGCGCTCAATTTTAAGTTGGATCAGGCGCCGCTCCAGGCGATCCATGGATTCCGGCTTTGAGTCAATTTCAATACGAATTCGACTTGCCGCTTCATCGATCAAATCAATGGCTTTATCGGGCAATTTGCGATCGGTGATATAGCGCTGCGATAGCGTTGCCGCTGAAACAATGGCAGGGTCTGTAATTTCTACCCCGTGATGGACTTCATAGCGCTCTTTTAATCCGCGTAAGATCGCAACGGTATCTTCCACACTCGGCTCATCAACCAATACTTTTTGGAAGCGCCGCTCAAGCGCGGCATCTTTTTCAATATTACTGCGGTACTCATCCAACGTGGTCGCGCCAATACAGTGCAGCTCACCCCGAGCTAGCGCAGGTTTGAGCATATTGCCGGCATCCATTGAGCCTTCGGCCTTACCTGCGCCAACAATCGTGTGGATTTCGTCGATAAATAAAATGATCTGGCCTTCTTGTTTGCCCAGATCTTTGAGCACTGCTTTCATGCGCTCTTCAAATTCACCGCGATACTTCGCACCGGCGACCATCGCTCCCATATCGAGTGAGAGGACCCGTTTAGTTTTCAGCGCCTCGGGCACTTCTTGATTCACAATTCTTAGCGCAAGTCCCTCAACAATCGCGGTTTTACCCACGCCTGGTTCACCAATCAGTACAGGGTTGTTTTTGGTCCGGCGCTGCAGTACCTGAATGGTCCGACGAATCTCCTCATCGCGACCAATCACCGGATCGAGCTTGCCTTGCTCAGCCCGCTCGGTCAGATCGATTGTGTACTTCTCAAGCGCTTGACGCTGATCCTCGGCATTCGGGTCGTCGACATTTTCGCCGCCGCGAGTCGCCTCAATCGCTTTTTCAAGTGCGCCCTTGTCAGCTCCAGCTGACGCCAATGCTTCACCCGCTTTTGATTTGCCATCTTGCACCGCCGCGAGCAGAAACAGCTCGCTTGAGATATAGCTATCGTTGCGTTTTTGCGCGAGCTTATCGGTTTGGTTGAGCAGTCGATTTAAATCATTACTGACATGCACTTCACCGGCCGCACCTGAGACGGTGGGTAGGCGATCTACTGCCTCACCCAACTGTGAACGCAGCAAGTTAACGTTAACGCCGGCCTGTTGGAGCAGATGTCGAACACCGCCACCTTCCTGATCGAGCATGGCCAAGACCAAGTGCTCAGGCTCAATCATTTGATGGTCACGGCCCACGGCTAATGACTGCGCTTCAGCCAGCGCCATTTGAAATTTCGTTGTTAGTTTGTCCATACGCATGGAAAAACCCCTTGTCATTGTATTGCCTTCGCTTACCCCTTGATATGGGGGCAAGCAAGACATTTACAACCTAAAACCTCAGACCTACCACAACGAGAGCATTACCACGGATCGGTGCTTGTCTTACCCAGAGCCTTCATTCTGCAAATGGGGTACAGTACCCTTTGCCTCATTAATTTTAGGTAGTTGGTTTGGCTGGGAAAGAGGAACCATAGTGGCGGAAAAAAAGCCAAAAATTCTCTGGGCGAATCCGTATTGCCTGTTAGATCTGTCGAGCGGGGCGTCGATGACCGTTCGAGAACAACTGCGCCAATTACATAACCTGGGATGGGATATCCGCGTTCTGGGCGCAACCATCTTCGACTCACCCAATGGAATTACCCGTCTTGCCGAGCATTGGGAAAAAATAAAACAGTCGCGATCAAAAATCGTTAAAGTGAACGATGGTCCTCTAACCCATCACTTGGTGAAAACCAAATCAACCCAACGAGCCGAAATGACCGCGGCCGAAGAGGCTGTGTGGTATCAGGCTTACACCAAATTCTTGGATCAGTTCAAGCCAGATATTGTTTACTACTACGGCGGACGCACACTGGACCTGCTGATTGGCGACGAAGCGCATGC
>JAVLBI010000005.1:0-132009 GCA_031581365.1 Spiribacter sp.
AGGCCGCGAGTGCGTAGTTGTCGTCGTTGGCAACTATCTTTTTTGCCACATGATTAACGAGGTTGAGTGACGTCCTCGACATGCACCTGGAGGTTCGCGACCTGCGTCGAAGCCATGTCGTCCCCAGTAATCGAGCAGACAGGATACACCGCGCCGGGTTCCACCGCTAGAGAGTATGTTTGAGAAGCCGAGCGCGCTCGCGCTCCCAGTCGCGATCTTTTTTATCAGCGCGCTTATCGTGCTGCTTTTTACCCTTGGCAAGCCCGATGGTCAGCTTGGCTCGACCGCGCGACCAATGTAGATCGAGGGGGACGATCGTATAGCCACGCTGCTCGGTCGCCCCCACGAGCTTGGCAAGCTCTTTGCGGTGGAGTAACAGTTTGCGTGTCCGCGTGGGATCAGGGTGGACATGGGTCGAAGCTGTCGGGAGCGGCGGCATGCTGCAGCCAATCAAGTAGGCCTCACCGTTACGCAACATCACATAGGCTTCAGTGACATTAATCCGTCCGGCGCGAAGGCTTTTAACCTCCCAACCATGCAGCACGAGCCCGGCTTCGAGTGTATCTTCAATGAAAAACTCGAACCGCGCCTTGCGATTAACGGCGATACTAGCGCTATCATTGGTGGCTTTCTTTTTTCCGGCTTTTTTACTCACCCACCCATTCTAACGAGGCGCGGGCAGGGTGACCAATTGGCGATGAGGATAAGCGCAGAGTTTGATAGGCTAATGCGTTAACCAATCGCGGCCCCCTAACAACCTGAGAGCTTGCATGACAACGGTCTCCCGATCTGCCTTGGTCCGCCACTCCGCTGAGGAGATGTTTGCGCTGGTGGATAACGTGCGTGACTACCAAGATTTTTTGCCCTGGGTTAAGCGCAGCCGCGAGCTTGAGCGTAGTGATGATGTGGTCTGCGGTGAGCTCCTTTTTGCCAAGGCAGGCATTGAGAAGTCCTTTGTCACCCGCAATCGGCGTCAACCGGGCAAAATGATCGAGATACGCCTTGTCGAAGGGCCATTTCGCCAGCTCGAGGGATTTTGGCTATTTACCCCGCTCGATCACAGCGCCTGCAAAGTCTCAGTTAACCTGCAGTTTGAGTTCTCTAATCGGCTGGTCGCCATGGCCTTCGGTAAGGTGTTTACCCAGGTCGCAGGCACCCTAGTCGACTCGTTTGTCCAACGGGCCGATGTGCTGCATGGACGTGGCTAAAACGACATCGCGCGGCGCTGGAATGATGCGCGTTGAAGTGGCCTATGCGCTGCCGGATCGGCAAACCCTATTGGCGCTTGAAGTCCCCATAGGGAGCACGGTGGAAGCGGTTATCAAGCGCTCTGGCATCCTAGATCAACATCCTGAAATAACCCTCGATGCGATCGTTGTGGGCATATTCTCACAGCGCACAACGCTTGATCAGATCGTCACAGCGCACGATCGCATTGAAATCTATCGGCCGCTCGAAGTCGACCCAAAAGCCCAACGCCGGGAACGGGCTCAGCGTCAGCGAGCCGCAGACTCAAGTGGCGGTGCCGCCTGATACAGGGCACTATCAGGATCAATAAAGCTGCCACGGGCGGCATTGAGCGCCGCGTTTTCAAAAAAAACACTCAAGCGCAAGGACTGAGCCTCAAGGCCGCTACTTCGTGGCTCGACCTCATAAATGTAATCCCAACGATCGGGCGTGAAGGGATCTTCAATCGTGGGGGGGCCGAGGACAAACCGCACCTGATCGGGCGTCATACCCACCTCAAGCTGTGCGACGGTCTCCTCGGTAATGAGCGTGCCTTGCCGTATCTCTGGCTTATAGAGAATCGGGAGACGTTCGATTTGGCTCGCGCACCCAGAAATGACGAGCAAAAAAGTCATGGCTGTTAGCCAGCGTTTAGCGTTGTATACTGAAATCATTCAAAACAAGCCGTTCTCACCGTTAATGGAGGTTGCATGGTAACCCACCCCCCGCGCAAAGGGCATATCCCGTGGGAGATTAGTCAGGAATCTGACGAATTACGCCGCGCCGGGCTGAAGGTCACACTGCCTCGGTTAAAAATCCTACGCATTCTAGCAGGCCGTGATCGCGAACACCTGTGTGCCGAACAGGTCTATCAGCGCTTGCATGATCAAGGTGAAGACATTGGTTTAGCAACGGTCTATCGAGTACTCACCCAATTTGCGGAGGTCGGCATTGTCATGCGCCATCACTTTGATGGTGATCGCGCCGTGTTTGAGCTTAATTCAGGGATTCAGCATGATCATTTGGTGTGCGTGGAATGCGGCCGGGTGGAAGAATTCAAAGACCGGGTGATCCAGCAACGCCAAGCCGATGTCGCTGCGGTGGCTGGCTATGAGCTGTTAAGCCATTCTTTGATCCTCTACGGGCGCTGCCCTGCGTGCACGCAATCGCCCAAGCGGCCGGACTGGTTGGTTTAATCGCCGCTTAACTCGCCTTCTCAAGCATCTCTCGCGCGTAGTGCAGCGTTTTTTCAGTAATTTCCAGTCCGCCGAGCATACGCGCGAGCTCTTGCTCGCGTTCATCTCGACTCAGGGGGCGCAGCGCAGTCGTTGTGCGGCCATCGCTAGTTTGGTCCTTTTCCACCTGTAGCTGATGCATGCCTTGGGCGGCGACTTGTGGAAGATGCGTAATACACAAAACCTGATGATGGCCGGCGAGCTCGCGGAGTTTTCGCCCGACCACCTCGGCAATGGCTCCGCCGATGCCGGTATCCGCTTCATCAAATATGAGACAGGGCAGCTCAGCGGTGGCTGCTGTGGCCACTTCCAAGGCCAAACCAATGCGAGAGAGCTCACCGCCTGAAGCAATGCGACTTAGCGGGCCTGGGGGCTGGTCGGGATTAGTGCGCACATCAAAGCGCACCCGATCAATGCCATGGGCGGTTGGGTTGGTGGCGCTATCTGGCTCGACTTGGATCAATAGCGTGGCCCCGCTCATACCCAGCTCAGCTAACAGTGCATTAACTTCGCCTGCCAGTGCGCTTGCGGTTTTCTTGCGCGAGGCCGATAGCCGTTCTGCAGCCTTTTGATAATCCGCTTCGGTTTGTGCTTTGGCTGCAGCCAACTCCACTAAACGCGTATCAGCAGATTCAAGACGCTCGAGCTCATCGTGCAATGTCCTGGCATGCGCCGCTAATTGCTCCGGCTCAATGTGATGTTTACGTGCAAGATCATGCAAGCGGCTAAGTTG
Source organism: Spiribacter sp. (assembly GCA_031581365.1). Classification (GTDB taxonomy): domain Bacteria; phylum Pseudomonadota; class Gammaproteobacteria; order Nitrococcales; family Nitrococcaceae; genus Spiribacter. The sequence goes on from JAVLBI010000005.1 coordinate 3,196, forward strand.
GCTCTCAACCGCGGCAAGCCGCTCGGGATCCATCTCCAGGCCATCAACAAACTGCCGAAGGGTCTGGCAGCCCTCCTGGATTTGGACTTGCGCATTGGTAAAAAGCTCATGCGCCTCGCTCAGCGCTTGGCCGGTGTCGAGGTGCGGATCAAGATCCCGGGTCGCACCGGCGAGTAGGCTTTGTGCAGTGATTTCACCCTCATAGAGCTGATCTAATGTGGCCTGACAGGTCGCCAGAATATCACCGGCCCCGGCAAGCCGGCGTTGCTCTTTTTCAAGCTCACTGAACGCCTCAGCCGATAGCGCCTCGGCGTCTAACTCCTCAAGCTGATAGCGCAACAAATCCATACGATCTTGATGATCTTCGCTGCCACCGGCGAGATCGGCGATTTCCTGCTGAAGGCTTTGCCAGCGTTGATAAAGATGGGTGACCGCGTTTAACCACTCCGCATGTCCGGCATGGCCATCTAGTGTGCGCCGCTGATTGCTTGAGCGCATGAGCGCTTGGTGCGCATGCTGACCATGGACACCGACTAACAGCGTACCCAGTGTCTCAAGCTGAGTCCGAGTGGCCGGGCGGCCATTGATCCACGCCTGAGAGCGGCCATTACGGTGAATCACCCGGCGTAATAAACACTCGTTATCCTCACCCAAGCCCTCTGCATCCAGCCAGTCAGCCGCCGCTGGCGTATCCTCGATGTTAAAGCGCACGCTGACTTCGCTGCGTTCAGCGCGTTCTGGCACCATCGAGGTATCAGCGCGATCGCCTAGGCAAAGGCCAAGGGCATCGAGGAAAATCGATTTACCCGCGCCGGTCTCGCCGGTGAGCGTGGTCAGGCCGGTTTGAAGTTCAATATCAATGGCATCAATAATCGCGAAATCGCGAATATGAATCTCACTTAGCATGGTGGTGTGCCGTCTCCCCAGCGCAATTTAGCTCGCAGGATATCGAAATACCGGTGTCCAGGTGGGTGCACAAGTCGCAACCGGTGTGGCGAGGCGAATATTTCGATTCGGCCATCAGCACTCAATGATAGATCCGTTTGCCCATCACAGCTCACATGCACATTATCAATCTCATCCGGATGGACTCGCACCTCAATGCGGCTAGCCGCATTAATGACCAAGGGCCGATTGCTCAATGTATGCGGGCAAATGGGCACAAGCGCGATGGCATCCAAGCCTGGATGCATCAGCGGCCCGCCACCGGAGAGGGCATAGGCAGTAGAGCCAGTGGGCGTGCCCACAATAAGCCCATCAGAGCGATGTCGATTACATGGCTCGGCATTAATCCACGTCTCAAACTCAATCATTCTCGAGGTGTTCCACTTCTGGAGCACGACCTCATTGAGTGCCGTCGATTGGGCGATTGTTTGATCACCCTGCAAAATGCGTGCTTCGAGCATTAAGCGCTCATCGAGAATCATTTGGCCATCAATTACGGCCTCTATTTCATCGAAACGCTCAGGCGATACATCCACTAAAAACCCGAGCCGGCCGCGGTTAACCCCAAGCACTGGAACATCAAAGCGAGCCACCTGACGAGCGGCTCGCAATAGCGTCCCATCACCGCCGACGACAATCAGTAAGTCCATCTCAGCGGCGAGTCTCGGCAGAACAGGATCTTGGCCTTGCGCTTGAGTTCCTTGCTCAATGACCGGATCAATGCTGACCTCACAGCCACGCTGCTCGAGCGTTCTGACTAAGCGCTCAATGGTCTCTTTAACCAAGTTATCGTCGGGCTTGCCGGTAATGACAATGCGCTGGAAAGCTTGCATGCGTCCCCCCAATGGATCTGCTGCCAAAAGTAGCATGCCAGTGGTTAATTGACAGCTATCTAGCGCGTTGTTAGCGTCACTTGGCACTCATAATCACTGAGTGCCAACGCTCCACGGAGGCTTTCATGGTTCAGCAACACAGCGATGAGCCGCTCACTGAGCGCGCGCAGCACCTGTTACGGATGCTGGTCCATCGCTATATCCAAGACGGCCAACCGGTTGGATCCCGTATGCTCACCCGAAATTCAGGGCTTGATTTAAGCGCGGCCTCGATTCGTAACGTCATGGCGGATTTAGAAGAGGCTGGCTATATCCAATCACCGCACACCTCAGCCGGGCGTATTCCAACGGATCGGGGCTATCGATTTTTTGTTGATTCGCTCATGAGCGTGAGCTCGGAGGATGGGCTTGATACCGATAGTCTGCGAGTCCGTCTTGATAGTGGCCAAGGCACCGATGCGCTCGTCGACTCAGCCTCCAATATCCTCTCCGGGCTAACCCACCTCGCCGGTGTTGTAACGCTGCCAAAGCGTGATTTTGGTGCGATTCGACATCTTGAATTCCTACCGCTGACCGAGCGTAGAATTCTTGCGATCCTAGTGCTCAATGACCAAGAGGTGCAAAACCGCGTCATCGAGACTGATCGTGCCTATACTCCTTCTGAGCTCCAGCAGGTATCCAATTACTTAGCGGCAGAGTTCGCGGGCAAAAGTGTTGCGAGTGTTCGCCGCGGCCTACTCGATGCGATGCAAGCTGATCAGCAGCATATGAACTCATTAATGACCTCGGCGATTGCGGTTGCCCAACAGTTATTTGATGAGGGCAGTGCAGAGAGTGAAAACTTTGTAATGGCCGGTGAAACCAATTTAATGACCTTCGCTGAGCTCTCTAGCGTGGAAAAGCTCAAAGAGCTATTTGAGGCGTTTGGTCGTAAACGCGATATTTTGCATTTGCTCGATCGCTGCTTATCCGCCGATGGTGTGCAAATCTTTATCGGCGAGGAATCAGGCTACCAAGCCTTTGATGGCGTGAGTTTGGTGACGTCTACCTACCAAAGCGATGACGAGATATTGGGCGTGCTCGGTGTGATCGGGCCAACACGCATGGCCTATGATCGTGTCATTCCCATTGTCGATGTAACCGCAAGACTTTTAGGCCATGCCTTGAAACCGGGTCATTAGCCCCCATATTGGCGAGAACAGGCAACGCGGAGTGTATTGATGAGCGAAGATGAAAAACCCGATGAGCCACGCGAGACCGAGCCGCCAGAAGCGCAGCGAACTGATACGGAGTCCGAATCCGGAACGGATGACCTCCAGGCCGCGTTGAATGAGGCCGAGGCGCGTGCTGAAGAGAATTGGAGTCAGTATTTGCGTGCGCGTGCAGAAATGGAAAATCTGCGTCGGCGCGCGGAAAAAGATATCGCCAACGCCCGTCAGCAATCCTTAGAGAAGCTTGCTAGCGAGATTCTTGGCGTTAAAGATAGCCTTGAGATGGGGCTTGCGGCAGCAAGCGAGGATGGCGCTGATGTTGCAAAGCTCGCCGAGGGCTCAGAGCTTACGCTGCGCATGCTCAATCAAGCGCTCGAGAAATTCAGCATTACCGAGGTTAATCCCACCGGTGAGCGATTTGATCCCGCCGCACATGAGGCAATGGCCGCGCAAGAGGCGAGTGAGGTAGAGCCCAACACGGTCATTAATGTGATGCAAAAAGGCTATCGCTTAGGCGATCGGTTGCTGCGTCCAGCCATGGTGATTGTGGCCAAAGCGCCGGTCGATGATGAGCCGAGCTCTTGAAAATCACGCCATCCGCCTAAACATCTGTTAGTGACACGAATTTAGTATCTGAGGAGTATTCAGACATGGCCAAGATTATTGGGATCGACTTGGGAACGACCAATTCCTGCGTTGCGGTAATGGAAGGCGGCAACGCCCGCGTGATTGAAAACGCCGAAGGTGATCGCACCACGCCATCAACCGTGGCGTTTTCCGAAGACGGTGAGGTGCTTGTTGGTGCTGCGGCGAAACGCCAAGCGGTTACCAACCCAGAGAACACACTGCACGCGATTAAACGGTTAGTGGGACGTAAGTTCTCCGAAGAGGTGGTCCAGCGCGACGTCAAAGAAATGCCTTACAGCATTATTAAGGCTGACAATGGCGATGCCTGGGTCTCGGTGCGCGATAAGAAAATGGCGCCACCGGAGATTTCCGCTCGGGTCTTGCAGAAGATGAAAAGCACCGTTGAGGATTACCTGGGTGAAGAAATCACCGAAGCGGTGATTACCGTGCCCGCCTATTTTAACGACTCCCAGCGCCAAGCCACTAAGGATGCCGGGCGTATTGCCGGTCTTGATGTCAAGCGGATCATTAACGAGCCGACCGCAGCGGCGCTTGCCTATGGCTTGGATAAAAAAGGCGCCGATCGTAAGGTCGCTGTCTACGATCTGGGTGGCGGTACGTTTGATGTCTCAATCATTGAGATTGCTGAGGTTGAGGGTGAGCATCAGTTTGAGGTGCTGGCCACCAATGGTGATACCTTCTTAGGTGGTGAGGATTTTGATCGCGCGGTCATTGATTATTTTGTCGCAGAGTTTAAAAAAGACCAGGGCATTGATATCTCCACTGATCGGCTTGCCCTGCAGCGTCTGAAAGAGGCGGCTGAAAAAGCCAAAATCGAGCTCTCATCGGCTCAGCAAACTGAAGTGAATTTGCCCTACATCACAGCCGATCAGTCAGGGCCTAAGCACCTTAATTTAAAGCTCACACGCGCTAAGCTTGAAAGCTTGGTCGATAAGCTTGTCAAGCGCACCATAAAGCCGTGTGAAGTGGCGTTAAAAGATGCCGGCCTGAAAGCCAGCGAGGTCGATGAGGTGATTTTGGTCGGTGGCCAGACGCGGACACCGAAAGTCCAAGAGGCGGTCAAAGACTTCTTTGGTAAAGAGCCACGGCGTGATGTTAACCCTGACGAGGCTGTTGCCATTGGCGCCGCTATCCAAGGCGGTGTGCTTGGGGGTGATGTAAAAGACGTGCTCTTGCTCGATGTCACACCGCTATCGTTAGGTATCGAAACCTTAGGTGGCGTGATGACCAAACTCATCGAGAAAAACACCACCATCCCGACCAAGGCCAATCAGGTCTTTAGCACCGCGGAAGATAATCAAAGCGCGGTTACCGTACATGTGCTCCAGGGTGAGCGTGAGATGGCGGGAGATAATAAGTCACTGGGTAAGTTTGACTTATCGGATATCCCACCGGCCCCGCGTGGTGTGCCGCAGGTCGAGGTGACGTTTGATATTGATGCCAACGGTATTTTGCATGTTACCGCCAAAGACAAAGGGACTGGCAAAGAGCAGTCGATTCAAATCCGGGCCTCGAGCGGGCTATCGGATGAAGAGATCGAGCGTATGGTTGAAGACGCCGAATCGCATGCCGATGAGGATCGCAAGGCCCGTGAGTTCGTGGAAACGCGTAATCAGGCGGATAACTTGATTCATGCCGCGCGCAAGAGCCTCGATGAGGTCGGCGATAAGGCATCGGATGAAGAGAAAAAAGCGGTGGAAGATGCCATTACCGAGCTAGAAGCTGCCATGAAAGACAGCGATAAAGAGGCGATTGAAGCGAAAACGCAAGCACTCGCTGAGGCATCCGGTAAGCTCGCTGAAAAGCTCTATGCCGACACCGACGCTGGGGCAGGCGGTGACGCTGGCGATGACGCTGAGAGCCAGAACCCGCAAGACGATGTGGTTGATGCTGAGTTTGAGGAAGTCAAAGACGACGATAAGAAGTAATCAGCAGCAGCGTAATTAGCACGAAAACGACTTAGAACAGGCATCATGGCGAAACGCGACTATTACGAAATTCTGGAGGTGGCCCAGAACGCCTCTGAGACTGATATCAAAAAAGCGTATCGGCGCTTGGCCATGAAATATCACCCGGATCGTAATCCGGGTGATAGTGATGCCGAGGCCCGCTTCAAAGACGCCAAAGAAGCCTATGAGGTCTTAAGCGATCCGCAAAAGCGCTCAGCTTATGATCAGTTTGGCCACGCCGGTGTCGATCCCAGCCAAGGGGGTGGTGGCGGCGGCTTTGGTCGTGGTGGTGGCGATTTCTCAGATATCTTCTCGGATGTCTTTGGCGATATCTTTGGTGGCGGCCGCGGCGGGTCGCGGGCTTTTCGTGGCTCTGACTTGCGTTATCGCATGGAGGTTACCCTAGAAGACGCGGTAACCGGCGTCGAGCGCGAAATCCGCATTCCCACACAAGTTCGGTGTGAGACCTGCGAGGGCAGTGGTGCGGCACCCGGGAGCAAGCCTGATACTTGTTCAACCTGTCAGGGCCACGGTGAAGTTCGAGTCCAGCAGGGCTTTTTCTCAATTCAACAGACCTGCCCGCGCTGTAGTGGTAGTGGTCAGGTGATTTCCGACCCGTGTAAACGCTGTCGCGGCAACGGCACTGTCGCTGACCATAAAACACTCAATGTTCGCATTCCTGCCGGGGTTGATAGCGGTGATCGTATTCGCTTAAGTGGGGAGGGAGAGCCCGGCGAGCAAGGCGGCCCGGCCGGTGATTTGTATGTAGAAGTGGCGGTAAAGGCACACCCCATCTTCAGCCGTGATGGCGCTGATTTACGCTGCGAAATCCCGGTGAGTGTCACGACCACCGCCTTAGGCGGCGAGATTGAAGTGCCCACGCTTGATGGGCGAGTCGCGTTGCGTGTTCCAGCGGGCACGCAATCGGGTAAGGTCTTTCGCGTGCGTGGCAAGGGGGTAAAACCCGTGCGCGGCGGGCCGCAGGGCGATATGCTTGTGCGCGTTAACGTTGAAACGCCAATTAACCTTACTAGTCGGCAAAAAGAGTTGCTTGAAGAGTTAGCCGATACACTGGAAAAAGGCGGTGAGCATCACAACCCACGGGGGAGTTCATGGGTGGATTCAGTGAAGTCATTTTTTGATGGAATGAAGTTCTAATATGACCGCCATTGGCATCTTGGGAGCGGAAGGGCGTATGGGCCAAACGCTCGTCGCGCTGGTTGCCGCTAGCGATTCGCTCTCGCTTGCCGCAGCGGTAGTCCAGTCCGGTAGCGAGCGTTGCGGCGATGTGGCCGGATCACTGATCGGCAATGACGCACTCGATGTGCGCATCAGCGATGATCCGCAGGCAGCCGCCGCCGTCGCCGATGTGCTTATTGATTTCACGCTGCCGGATGCCCTTGCCAATCACCTTTCAGCGGCGGTGGCCGCGAATACGCCCCTAGTGATTGGCACAACCGGGTTGGATCGCGCTGAGATTGCCGCCATTGATCAAGCGGCTAGACAAATTCCTTTGGTCTATGCGGCTAATTACTCGAGCGGGATTACCTTGATGCTGCGCCTAGCCGAACTCGCCGCTAGCGCACTCAATGCGGACTATGATGTCGAAATCCTAGAGACTCACCACCGGCATAAGATTGATGCACCCTCAGGCACCGCTAAGGCCTTGGGGGAGCGTATCGCTAGTGCGCGAGGTGTCGAATTGGATAATGCCGCGGTGTATGCCCGCCATGGACTCACCGGTGAGCGCCAACGCGGCGATATTGGGATTCAGACCCTGCGTGCCGGCGATGTGGTGGGCGAGCACACGGTGATGTTTGCCAGCGAGGGCGAGCGTATTGAGCTCACCCATCGCGCATCGAGTCGGCAGACGTTTGCACACGGTGCGCTGCGGGCCGCGCGTTGGCTGACAGCACAACCGGCCGGGCGCTACGATATGCAAGACGTGTTAGGCCTACGGGGTTAGCACACCAGCAGTTTAAGAGGCAGCAGGCATGCGCATTGCCATTATTGGGGCCGGCATCGCAGGATTATCGGCCGCGCAAACGCTGCACCGAGCCGGTCTCGAAGCCATTGTTTATGACAAAGGTCGGGGGCCCGGTGGGCGTATGGTCAGTAAGCGCACCGAGCACGGCTCGATTGATTTAGGCGCGCCATATTTCACGGCACGTGAGATTGATTTTCGTGCGGAAGTCTCACGTTGGGAAGCCGCTGGTGCCGTCGCGCCCTGGTCCATTACTCCTTATATTTTGCCTGAGCGGCAACCGGCCAGAGCACAGACACGCTTAGTAGCTTCTCCAAAAATGTCTTCTTTAGCCAAATACTTAGCTCGCGATATTCATTTACAATGCGAAGTTCAAGTGAGCGAAATTTCACGTGAACTCAGTGGCTGGGTCCTGCGTGAGCGCCACGGCGAGACCTTAGGTGAATTCGATGCGCTGATTGTTACCGCGCCAGCGCCACAGGCCCAGTCATTGCTCGCTGAACCCTGCCCGGGGCTAGCCGCACAAGCGGCAACGGCTCGGATGCAACCGTGCTGGTCAGTGGGTTTGGTATTAGCGCATCCACTTACAGTTGACTTTGATGCTGGCTTTCCCAGTTCGGGGCCGCTTGGCTGGGTGGCACGCTCAGGATCACGTCCGAATCGGCCACAGCAACCGGAGTTGTGGATATTGCATGCTACAGCTGCCTGGAGTGAGGCGAATATCGAGTGCTCCGAGTCGGCTGTTGCCGAATGTCTAACGGATGCGTTTAGCGAATTAGTGCGCCAACCGCCTGAGGTCGCTGATCAAATCGCTCATCGTTGGCGGTTTGCTAGGGCCCGTGATGCGCTTGCGTTAGGGGCTGGATTCATTGAGCAAGATAGTCTGCTTTGCGCAGGCGATTGGCTCACCGATGGGCGTATCGAAGGGGCTTGGCAGAGCGGTCGGGCGGCGGCTCAGCACTTACTTAAATCCGTTGTCTGAGAGGAGTGCGCCAGTCGCTTAATAATCTCCTCATAACAGGCGCTTAATTGGTTGAGTTCAGCGATAACAATATGCTCATCAACCTGATGAATGCTCGCGTTAATCGGCCCAAACTCCACCACTTCAGCGCCCAAGGGTGCGATAAACCGACCATCCGATGTGCCCCCCGCGGTATTACCGATCGGCACTTGCCCGGTGTTCGCTGTAATCACCTCTGCCACCACCGCTCGCAATAAGCCAGGCGCGCTAATAAACGGCTCTGCTGATAGATTCCAATTAATAACAGCGGTTGGACTATGCTGCCTGGCTAGCGCTTCAATGCGCTGGGTAAGCGAAGCTTTGGTCGAGGCGGGCGAGAAGCGCAGATTAAAACGCGCGATCGCTTGGCCAGGAATGACATTGCTTGCATCAGTATCGGTTTCAATTCCGGTTACCTCTAAATGGGTGGGCGGAAAATCAGCCGTGCCGTCATCCCAATGCTCGGCGATCAGTGCGGATAAAAAATCACTAAGGTGATGGAGGGCATTATCGGCCAGATCAGGATAGGCCACATGGCCTTGGCGTCCGCTTAGCGTAATGTCACCGCTTAGTGAGCCACGCCGGCCAATACGAATTACATCACCAAGGCTTTCCTGACTGCTCGGCTCGCCAACCAAACACCAATCAATTACGCCGGTGTGACCGCTGAGCGTGGGCGCCAATGCTCGTATGCCATCCCGAGCAGGGCCCTCCTCATCGCTGGTTAGCAGCACACCAATGCGAATCCCTAAATCACCCCATCCCCTAGTGGTACGCTCGCAGGCGGTAATAAATGCCGCTACGCTTGATTTCATATCGGCCGCCCCACGGCCATAAAGCACACCATCACGTGCCGTGGCGGTAAATGGCGGTGAGCGCCACGCATCTTGCGGCTCAGCCGGCACCACATCGGTGTGGCCAAGAAAAAGCAATAACGGCCCATGCCCGGGACTTAGGCAGAGTAAATTACTCACTTCACCGTGGTTGAGCGATTGCGTATGCCAGCCGAGCGCTTCTAGGCGCTCAGCAATGAGTGGCTGACAGCCGGCATCTGCGGGGGTAACCGAGGGCCGATCGATGAGCGCTTTGGTCAGGGCAAGCGTATCGGTCATTGCCACACTATGATCGCAAAAGTTCGTTGATGCCGACTTTGGCACGGGTTTTGGCATCGACTTGCTTAATAATGACCGCGCAATAAAGGCTATGACTGCCATCAGCAGCGGGTAGACTGCCAGAGACCACCACCGCACCAGGCGGGATTTCACCATAGCTCACTTCGCCCGTCTCGCGATTATAGATTTTCGTGCTTTGGCCAATATAAACACCCATGGAAATCACCGCGCCCTCGCGCACAATCACGCCCTCAACAATCTCTGAGCGAGCACCGATGAAGCAATGATCTTCAATGATCGTTGGCGCTGCTTGTAGTGGCTCGAGAACCCCGCCAATGCCTACGCCGCCGGAGAGGTGAACATTCCGGCCAATTTGCGCACACGAGCCCACGGTTGCCCAAGTATCGACCATGGTACCGCTATCCACATACGCGCCGATATTAACGTAAGAGGGCATCAGCACCACGCCAGGCGCGATGTAAGCCCCCCGTCTGGCAGCCGCTGGGGGCACAACACGCACGCCATCAGCGGCAAAATTAGCCTGATTATAATCGGCATACTTTAACGCGACTTTGTCGTAATAATCGGTCTCGGCACCGCGAATAACCTGATTAGGCGTCAGTCTAAATGACAGCAAAACGGCTTTTTTTAGCCACGCATTCACTTGCCAGCCGTTGGCGGTTTTCTCGGCCACGCGTGCCTCACCCCGATCGAGAGCGCTAAGCGCACTGTCAACGGCTTCGCAGAGCGCCTCGCTCGCCGTGCTGGGGGTGAGGGTCTCGCGGCTCTCAAAAGCGCGCTCAATGATGGACTGGATTGATGCCATAACGGGGTATCCTTACTGCGATTGTTGAATGAATTGTTGAATGCGCATAAGCGCATCCTCGCAAATGCGCGGTTCGGCCACCAGCGCAAGGCGCACATAACCACAACCGGGATCGCCATCAGGTGTGGGCCGTGAGAGATAGCGACCGGGGAGAACGCGCACGCCTTCAGCCGCGTACAGCGCCCGGGTGAATGCCTCATCATCTCCGCCGGGCACGCCGAGCCAGAGATAAAATCCAGCCTCAGGTTCTCGGTATGGAATGCAAGATTGGAGGGCTTGACTCGCGAGGGCGAATTTTTCCCGATAAGCGTCTCGATTGGCGATGACATGGGTCTCATCCAACCATGCACTGAGGCTTGCGTATTGATGATGGAGTGGCATCGCGCAGCCCTGATAGGTCCGGTAAGCGGCAAATGCTTTAATTAGGCTGGCATCGCCAGCGATAAAGCCCGAGCGCAGTCCAGGCAAATTGGAGCGCTTAGATAAGCTATGAAAGATAAGACAGCCAGTAAAGTCAGCATCCCCGGCCTGAGAGCAGGCCTCGAGCAGACCAAGCGGTGGCGCTTGCTCGTTACGATAGAGTTCGCTGTAGCACTCATCCGCGCAAATCACAAAACCAAAGCGCTCGCGTAAGCTGAGTAATCGATTCCAAAATGCTTGCGGCAGAATCTGGCCGCTAGGATTGCCCGGGCTGCATAGATAAATCAGGCCACAGCGCGCCCAGGTCTGATCACTCACCACATCGAGATCGGGGATATAATCGTTGGCGGCGGTGGTGTTGAGCAATACCGGTTCACCGCCGGCGAGTAACGCGGCACCCTCGTAGATTTGATAAAACGGATTGGGCATTAATACCGCGGGCCGTTGGCTTGGATCCAATAAAGCTTGAGTGACCGCAAAGAGAGCTTCACGCGTCCCGGCGGCGGGCAATACATGGTGATCCGGATCAACCGATCCGGCGGCTAGATTAAAGCGTCGGGTTAACCAAGTTGCGATCGCTTCTCTGAGCTCAGGCTCACCGTTGGTGGCCGGGTAGCGCTGTAGGCCATTGCTTAAATGATCGCGCAAAGCCTCTGCCACCAACGCCGGCGCGGCGTGCTGTGGCTCACCAATCGATAAGCTAATGCGTGTCCGTTCATTGGCCGGCTCAATATCGGCTAACAACGCTTTGAGGCGTTGAAAGGGATAGGGCTGTAGTGGCGAGAGCCCGGGATTGGCATGGAGCAGTGGGTCAGACACCATCACCTCGACGCAATAAATCAGATTCTTCTTCAAACACGCTCAATAAATCACTGCGAAGCTGCTGTCGGTCTTCCGCACTGAGCGGTGTATTATCCTGATCAGTCAGAAAAAACACATCCTCGGCCCGCTCACCAATGGTGGCAATCTTGGCGTTTTGAACACGCAGTCCTTGGCGGGCAAACAAGTAGCCAACTTGCGCGAGCAACCCGGGCTGATCCCCGGTGATTAGCTCAACCGATGTCCGTGCATTGCCCTCATCGTCACTAAAATCGACTTGTGTTGGTGTATTAAAATGTCGCAGGCGTCGAGGCAAGACTCGGGTTGAGGGCTTGGGTAGGGCGCTTGGGTCGCGCAGGGTTTCAGCGATCGTTTGCCGGATTGTCTCCAGGCGCGTTTCGCCCTCGGCTTGATGGTGATGATCCTCTAGGACCAAAAAGCTATCGAGCGTGTAGCCATTCGTGGTGGTGATGATGCGCGCATCCTGAATATCTAATCCAAGCTGATCTAAGGCGGACACCGCCAAGGCAAATACATTGTCGCGGTCTCGTGTGTAGACGAAGACCTCCGTGCCACCACGATTCGCCTGGGGATTGATTAACACCAACGGTTCATGGGCGGCGCTGCCCGCGTTGTGAATAGCGGCCGTATGCCAAGCGACTTCCTCGGCGGTGTAGCGCAAGAAATAATCTGGCGTGAAATGTCGCCAGATCGAGCGCACGGTCATATGATGCAAGCCACGATCGCGAAGCAAATCGCGGGCCCGAGCCTGAGCCTCGTGGACTAATTCTTCCTCATCAATGGGCCGGCCTAGGCCGCGGCGTAGGGCACGACTGGTGCGCCGGTAGAGCTCAAGCAACAATGCCTCACGCCAGCTATTCCAGAGTTTCGGATCGGTCGCCCGGATATCGGCAACCGTGAGCAAATACAAATAATCCAAATGATTGAGGTCCCCCACTTCAGCGGCAAACGCGTTGATAACAGCGGGATCGCTAATATCTCGGCGTTGCGCGGTCATCGACATGAGTAAGTGCTTGCGAACAAGCCAGGCAACAAAGCGGCAGTCATAGCGTGAGAGGCCATGCTCTAGGGAGAACGTGTAAGCATCTTCGGCGCCAAGCTCGGAGTGATCACCGCCGCGGCCTTTCGCAATATCATGAAATAAGCCGGCTAAATACAGCAGCTCCAGCTTGGGCAGCCGGGCATGAATTGCGCTGAGCATTGGGAATTCATGCCGATGCGCCGCCACGCCGAGTCGGCGTAAATTGCGCACCACCATGAGCGTGTGAGTATCCACCGTGTAGACGTGGAATAGGTCGTATTGCATTCGCCCGCTAATGGCGGCGAAGGCGGGAATATAACGGCCTAGAACACCATGCATATGCATAGCGCGCAGGGCATGCGTGAGGCCCTCTGGCTGTCGGAAAATCTCCATAAACAGGCTTCTTGCGCGCAAATCACGGCGAAAGCGGGCATCAATGCGATGACGGTTCTCACGCATTAAACGCACGGTGGCGGCACGCACACCGCGGACTTGGGGGTGCTGTTGCATGAGTAAAAAAAGCTCAAGCATGGCAAAGGGGTAGCGCTGGAAGATATTCCGATGAGTGACCTCTATAAAGCCACGTTTAACTTGAAAACGCTTATTGATTAACTGTGGCTTTTCCTCGATATCGGCATACAAAATGGTCTCTTGATAGAGCTGTAAGAGCATGTTGTTGAGCCGATTAAGCCGCATAATCATGCGGTAGTAGCGCTGCATGAACTGCTCGACCGCTAAGGTTGTCTCGCTGTCTTTATAACCAAACTGCCTGGCAAGCTCGGTCTGGTATTCAAATAACAAACGATCCTCACGCCGGCCTGCTAACAGGTGCAGAGCAAAGCGCACATCCCATAAAAAGTGTTGGCCTTGAATTAGATCGGTGTATTCACGCTCGGTCAGAAATCCCAAGCCAACGAGATTGCTTAACTCGTTGGCGTTAAAATGCCGCTTAGCGACCCAACCGATCATATGAATATCGCGCAGTCCGCCAGGGCTTTCTTTGAGATGCGGTTCGAGGTTGTGGGCGGTATCGTGATAGCGCTGATGACGTGTTTGTTGTTCAGCCCACTTGGCCTCAAAAAAAGCCGGCCCCGGCCAAATACGAAATGGGCTTGTCGCCGCTTCCATCGCACTCAATAAGGCGGGCTCGCCATCTAATAGCCGTGCCTCCATGAGGTTCGTGGCGACAGTAATGTCGTTCTGCGCCTCAGAAACGCAATCCGCAATGCTACGCACGCTGTGTCCCACCTCAATGCCCGTATCCCAAAGTGCGGTAATAAATTGAGTTAAAGCCGTATTCAGCGCATCGCTTGGGGTGTCTGGCAGGATGACCATTAAGTCGGTGTCTGAGGCCGGATGCAGCTCGCCACGGCCATAACCACCCACTGCCACGAGACAGGCAAGGCTTGCTTGCTCACCCATACAGTGGCGCCATAATCGCGTCACAATGGCATCCATAAGGCAAGCACGCAGGGGCACAAGGACGGCGGCGGGGGTGCCTTCTAGAAATCGAGCGGCGAGCGTTTTATCGGCATCGTGAAGGGTTTGATAGAGAAGGTGGATAGCTTCTTTGCTATTGGCAAGGCGCGCATCGAGCGCCTGCGTATCGAGCAGTTGACTATCGAGGACCGTAGGTTCGGGTGGGTTAATAACCGCGCTCACGCTAGGCACTATCGCTGAGCGTTAAAATATCAACGCCGGTTTCGGTGACCGCAATGGTGTGTTCCCACTGCGCAGACAGGCTGTGATCTTTGGTGACCACGGTCCATTGATCCCCGAGTAGCCGGGTCTCTGGGCGGCCTGCGTTAATCATGGGTTCGATAGTAAAGGTCATGCCCGGGCGAAGCGACTCGCCGGTGCCGGCCTTACCGTAATGCAGCACTTGCGGTTCCTCATGAAAGACTTGGCCAATTCCATGGCCACAATACTCCCGCACCACCGAGCAGCCACGTGCTTCGGCTAATGTTTGAATGGCATGCCCAATATCGCCAAGCCGAGCGCCCGGCACCACCTGAGAAATCCCAGCGGCAAGCGCATCCCGCGCCACTTCTGTGACCCGCTGGGCTTGAATACCGGGTTCCCCGGCAAAGTACATGCGGCTGGTATCACCATGCCAGCCCTGATAAATCACGGTGACATCAATATTGAGAATATCCCCACGTTTGAGCTTTTTATTACCCGGAATGCCATGGCAAATCACGTGATTCACTGAAATACAGGTGGCCTTCGGAAACCCCCGGTAGTTCAGCGGTGCGGGTATGCAATCAAGCGCTTCAATATGCCGATGGCAAAGCTGATCAAGCTCACCGGTGGTGATGCCTGGCTGTACATGCGGGGTGATGGCATCAAGGATGGCGGCGGCTCGGCGGCCCGCTTCACGCATCTTCTCAATTTCTGCTGGCGTTTTAATACGGCTGGTCATGTGCCTTCAAAATTGTCGATGTAAGCGGTCTATGGTATAAACGGCGCGCCCTTAGGGCAATGCGAGAAAAATTCCACACATGCACCGACACAATTGGCGGGGTGCCCCACGGGGTTGTCAATTGCGGGTGCATGGAGGCCTAACCCGATACAAGGAGAATTCACCATGGCTAAAGTGACCATGCGTCAGATGTTGGAGGCCGGCGTTCATTTCGGCCACCAGACCCGTTACTGGGATCCAAAGATGGCTCCGTACATCTTTGGTGAGCGTAACAAGATTCATATCGTTAACCTCGAAAAGAGCTTGCCGCTCTACCAGGACGCTTTGAATTACATTGGCAAACTGGCTGCCAACGGCGGCCGCGTTATGTTTGTTGGTACAAAGCGGGCGGCGCGCGATGCGATCCGCGAGGAGGCAACTCGCTGTAAAATGCCTTACGTCAATCATCGTTGGCTGGGAGGCATGCTAACCAATTTTCGAACGGTAAAACGCTCGATTCGGCGTTTCAAAGAGCTCCAAGAGCAGCAGCAAGACGGTACGTTTGAAAAACTCGGTAAACGCGAGGTGCTCTCACTGCAGCGTGAAATGGATAAACTCGAGCGCTCATTTGGTGGCATCGTTGATATGGAAGCGCTGCCGGATGCGCTGTTTATTATTGACGTGGGCTACGAGAATATTGCTGTCCAGGAAGCTCGTAAGCTTGGGATCCCCGTCGTCGCGGTCGTTGACACCAACAACAGTCCGCGTGAAGTGGATTATGTCGTGCCAGGTAATGATGATGCCATTCGCTCCATTCGCCTGTACTTACATGGCGTTGCCGATGCCATTGTTGATGCCAGAATGAGCTCGGCACAGGCGGCAGCGACTGGCAGTGATGAGTTTGTTGAAGTCGCTGCTCAAGCCCCGGCGGTTCCAGCCGCTGAGCCGGCTATCGCCTCTGTAGAAACGCCTGAGGCAACCCCAGCGGCTGAGCCAGAATCGGCCCCCGAGCCAGAGCCCGCGCCGGTGCCAGCGCCGAAACCGAAGGCAGCCGCTAAACCGAAGGCAGCCGCCAAGCCTAAGGCGGAGGCCGAGCCTAAGGCGAAAGCGCCTGCTAAGCCAAAAGCGGCTGCGACCAAGTCGACAGCCACGAAGTCGACAACGACGGCAGCAAAGACGAAAGCAGCGGCCACGAAATCGACAACAACGCCAGCCAAGCCAAAGGCGGCTGCCAAGCCCAAAGCGACAGCAGCTAAGCCAAAGGCCGCGCCAAAGCCCAAGGCCGCGCCAAAGGCAAAGACTGCGTCAAAGGCAAAGTCGACAAGTACGGCCGAGAAAACCGACAGCGACGATCAATCGGCCAGTTAGTAAGCATCGAACAAGGGGATTCATAGATGGCGATTACGGCACAACTCGTCAAAGACCTTCGCGAGCGCACCGGCGCTGGCATGATGGAGTGCAAAAAAGCACTGGTTGAGACGAATGGGGATATGGAGGCTGCGGTTGAGCACATGCGTAAGCATGGGCTTGCCAAAGCCGATAAGAAAGCTGGCCGTGTAGCGGCAGAGGGCGCGGTTCGGGCTGCGCTCTCTGCTGACGGCCAATCCGGGGCGATTGTTGAAATAAACAGCGAAACCGATTTTGTGGCGAATGGCGATGACTTCAATGGCTTTGCCAGCGCGGTCGTGGAGCGGATTTTAACGGCTGATCCGACGGATCTGACCGCGCTACTGGCGATGCCTCTCAGTGAGGGGGGGGCTGATGTTGAAACAGCGCAAAAAGAGCTAGTGGCAAAAATTGGCGAGAATATTCAAGTCCGGCGCTTTCAGCGCTATCAGACCCAAGCGGGTCATGTTCATCACTACCTGCACGGCGGACGCATTGGCGTTTTGCTTGAATTAGAGGGTGGCGATGACGCACTGGGGCGTGATTTATGTATGCATATCGCGGCAAGCCGGCCTGTGTGTGTCAGTGTTGACGATGTGCCTGCGGAGCAAGTGAATAAAGAGCGTGAAATTTTAATCGCTCAGGCTCAAGATTCAGGTAAGCCGCAAGCGATTATCGAAAAAATGGTCGAAGGCCGCCTAGGCAAGTGGCTGGCTGAAATTACCCTTCTGGGACAGCCATTTGTCAAAGATCCCGATCAAACGGTTGCGGATTTGTTAAAAGCCAACAATGCCAAAGCCGTGCGCTTTGTTCGCCTAGAAGTTGGTGAAGGCATTGAAAAGCGTGAAGAGAACTTTGCTGAAGAGGTGGCTGCGACGGTCAAAGGCAGCTAAGGGGTAAGGCGATGGGAGAACTGGTCTACCAGCGTATTCTGCTCAAGCTCAGTGGAGAAGCACTGCTGGGTGATGCGGATTATGGGATTGACCCTAATGTCCTTCGTCGGCTTGCCGCCGAGGTGCATGCGCTTGTCGACCGGGGGGTTGAAGTCGCGCTGGTGATTGGTGGCGGTAATATCTTTCGTGGCGCCGGGTTGGCAGCCTCTGGTGTTGATCGGGTGAGCGCTGATCACATGGGGATGTTAGCCACCGTCATGAACGGCCTAGCCATGCAGGATGCGCTTGAGCACGAAGGGGTGTTCACTCGGGTGATGTCAGCCATTCAGATTAATGAAGTATGTGAGGACTACATTCGGCGCCGCGCAGTTCGTCATTTGGAAAAAGGCCGCGTGGTGATTTTGGCGGCCGGGACCGGTAATCCATTTTTTACCACTGACTCCGCCGCTAGCTTACGTGCGGTTGAAGTTGGCGCTGATGTCATGCTCAAGGCCACAAAGGTGGATGGCGTTTACTCCGCCGACCCCATGACTGACCCGCATGCTGAGCGTTATGAACGTTTGACCTATGATCAGGTACTTGATGATCGCTTATCTGTCATGGACGCCACTGCCATTGTGATGTGCCGTGATCAGAACATGCCGATTATCGTTTTTGATATTAACCGTCCCGGAGCACTTGCCAGTATTGTTGAAGGCGAGACTGTGGGTACGCGAGTCGAGCGAGGCTAGGCGCATGATTGATGATATTGCCAAAGACGCGGCTGAGCGCATGGCGAAGAGCGTTGAGAGCTTGAATCAGGATTTGCATAAGATTCGAACGGGCCGCGCCCATACCAGCTTACTTGATCAAGTCAGCGTGAATTACTATGGCGTGGATGTGCCGCTGAATCAGGCCGCATCAGTTGCCGTTGGTGATTCACGAACGCTTGTGATTACGCCATTTGAGAAATCTATGACCGCGCCCATTGAAAAGGCCATCATGGAGTCAAATTTAGGGCTGACACCCAACTCGGCGGGTCAAACTATTCGTATTCCATTGCCGGCACTGACTGAGGAGCGGCGTCGCGATCTCGTTAAAGTGGTTCGCGGTGAGGGCGAGCAAGCCAAGGTGGCGGTGCGCAATATTCGGCGAGACGCTAACGGTGATTTCAAACAATTATTAAAAGAAAAAGACATCACCGAAGATGAGGCAAAGCAGGCCGAAGAGCGTATTCAAAAACTAACCGATCAATATGTGGCAGAAATCGATGCGCTGCTTGGCGCTAAAGAAGAGGAGCTGATGGCGGTTTGAACCCATCAGCCTAACGATTTCCGCCATGAGCGAGACTCCGTCTAAACGCCCACGCCATGTTGCCATCATCATGGATGGCAATGGTCGCTGGGCAGCGCAACATGGTGAGCCCCGTCATCAAGGCCATCGTGCCGGTGCTGAATCGGTTCGCCAAGCGGTTGAGACCTGCGCTCGGGCCGGCGTTGAAGCGCTTACGCTATTTGCCTTTAGCAGTGAGAATTGGCGCCGCCCGGCCTCTGAAGTCAGTATGCTAATGGCACTGTTTCTGCGGGTCCTCGATCGCGAAACCGAGCGTCTGCATCAGAACGGCATTCGTTTAAACGTCATTGGTGATCGCGGGCGCTTTAGTGAGCGCTTGCAGCAGCGCTGTGAAGCGGCGGAAACCCTGACGGGGGAAAACACCCGCATGCAATTAAATATCGCCGCTAGCTACGGCGGACGTTGGGATATTGCGCAAGCCGCCCGGGATTTAGCCGCCGCCGCAGTGGCGGGTGAGCGTACGCTTGAATCCATCGATGAAGCTGCGCTCAATCAGGCGGTGTGTCTGCATAATCTTCCCGCACCGGATTTATTTGTGCGAACGGGTGGTGAACAGCGCATTAGTAATTTTTTGCTCTGGCAGCTCGCCTATACAGAGTTGTATTTCACGCCGGTTCTGTGGCCCGATTTTAATGCAGAGGAAATGACTCGCGCACTGGATTGGTTTGCCTCGCGAGAACGGCGATTTGGTGGCTTAGCGAATCATAAAGGCGCTAGCACCGATGCTTAAGGCACGTATCCTCACGGCGTTTCCACTGGTTATTGGTATTCTTTGGCTTGTCTGGGCCGCGCCGGCTGCGCTGAGTGAGGCTGCATTTTTAGTGCTCACATTACTCGGCGCTTGGGAATGGGCCGCGCTTTCTGGTTGGCAGGCGCGTTATCAGCGGGTTCTGTTCAGCGCGATCATCGCCGGTCTGCTTATTCTCGCGTTGTTGCTAGGCTTGGCTGATTACGCGGTATGGCGGCTGCCGGCGTTATTTTGGTGGTTCGGCATCTTTTTATTGCTCATCGCCCAAGCGCGTCGAAAAACCGCTTTAGCCCTCCCGTCATGGTTACTTCTAAGCGCCGGTGTGGTGACACTCACGCTCGCTTGGCTGGGGTTAATGGCGATTTACCGCGGCGAGAATGGTGCATTTTGGCTCACCAGCTTATTTGTTTTGGTTTGGGGAAGTGATATTGGCGGATTTTTCATTGGTCAGCGCTTTGGACGCCGCGCTCTGGCCACGCAGCTCAGTCCGGCGAAAACGTGGGAAGGCGTGTTAGGCGGGATGATTTTAGGCTTGGTCCTGATCACGGCATTGGTCAGTGTTGGCCGTCTTTTTGATCAACCAACGCCTGCCCTGGGATGGCTTTGGCCGGTAGCGGTGATGGTGATTTTAAGTGCCGTTGTCGGTGATTTGGCGGAGAGTTTTTTAAAGCGTCATGCGGGCGCAAAAGACAGTGGCTATTTGTTACCCGGCCATGGCGGCATCCTCGATCGTGTTGATGCGTTATTAGCCGCTGCGCCGGTGATGGCAGCGGCTCTGATGGGGCTGGTATGAGCGCATCAGGCGCGCTTGAGCGAATTGCGATATTTGGCGCTACCGGCTCGATTGGTACAAGTACGCTGGATGTGCTCGCACGCCACCCGGATCGTTATCAAGTCGCTGCAATCGCCGCGCATCAGGATGTCAAGGGCATGGAGGCCTTAGCGCGCCGATTTACCCCTGAGCAAGTGGTCATGGCAGATATCGAGTCAGGCAAGGCACTCGAGCGTGCATTAGCTGATTTGCCTGGCATTGTGGTTCGCAGTGGCACCGGGGCGTTGTTGGATATGGCCGCTGACCCGCAAACCGATACCGTGATGGCGGCGATTACGGGGGCGGCCGGGCTATCGTCATGCCTTGCCGCGGTGCAGGCCGGTAAGCGCGTATTGCTTGCGAATAAGGAAGCGCTCGTATTAGCCGGCGATTTGGTGCTCGCCGCCGCACGCACGAGTGGCGCTACGTTGCTGCCCATTGATAGCGAACATAACGGGCTTTTTCAGTGCTTACCGGGTGATGTGAGCTCAGCGCCCACGCTCAAGGCGGTCGATCGGCTAATTCTAACCGCCTCGGGTGGGCCGTTTAGAACCCGTGACCCAGCCACACTACACCGGGTGAGTGTAGCGGAAGCATGTGCCCATCCGAATTGGTCGATGGGGAAGAAAATTTCTGTCGACTCGGCCACCATGATGAATAAAGGCCTTGAGGTTATTGAGGCAAGCCGACTTTTCTCCCTGCCGGCAGACCAGGTGGAGGTATTAGTGCATCCGCAAAGCCTTGTGCATGCGCTGGTGCAATATCGAGATGGCTCGATGCTTGCACAAATGGGCCAAGCCGATATGCGCATACCGATTGCGCACGCGCTGGCGTGGCCGGCACGAATTGACTCAGGTGTTAGAGCACTTGATTTAGCGAGTGTGGCTCAGCTCGAGTTCTTTTTACCCGACACCGAGCGCTTTCCATGCCTTGGCCTTGCGCGTGCCGCCTTTGCCGCGGGCTCGGGTGCCACCGTGGCGTTAAACGCGGCCAATGAGGTCGCGGTGGGCGCTTTTTTAAATGGATTATTACGATTTGATCGCATTGCAGGGGTCATTGAGGCTACTCTTTCCGTTATGAACGATCAGGTGGCGAACAATCTCGATGCATTGCTTGATTATGATCAGCGCGCTCGGCAGTGCGCTGATAACCTACTTCTGCGCTGGAGCGAGTGATGGAGTGGATTACCAATATCCTCGGGTTTTTGCTGGTCATTGGCGTGCTGGTGGCGGTGCACGAGTTTGGGCATTTTTGGGTGGCACGTCGTGTTGGGGTAAAAGTTCTGCGCTTTTCCATTGGCTTTGGCCGGCCTTTGTTAACCCGCACGGGTAAGGATGGCACTGAGTACGTATTAGCCGCGATTCCCTTGGGCGGGTACGTTAAAATGCTCGACGAACGTGAGGGGCCTGTCGATCCAGCGTTGCAGTCGTTTGCCTTTAATCGCAAGCCATTGTGGGCGCGTAACGCTGTGATTGTGGCGGGGCCGTTATTTAACTTTGGCTTGGCAATCCTGGCATATTGGGCTGTATTCATTATTGGAGCGCTTGAGCTCAAACCTGTTCTAGGACCGGTGACGCCTGCATCCCCCGCGGCAGAGGCGGGTTTAGCCGAGGGTGATGAGTTAAAGCACATTGGTAGTCAGACGGTAGAGGCCTGGGATCAAGCCGTTATGGCGTTTTTGGAGGCATCTGATGACTCGCCATTTCGGGTGGTTGTTGCGCGTCCGGATGGTGCCCAAGTCGAGCGGCAAATGGATACTCGTGGCGTGCGATTACTGGATGAGCCGGGCGAGGTGCTCGAGCGATTGGGCTTGCAGGTCTGGCGGCCCCGAATTGTACCGATTGTCGGTGAAGTAGTTGAGGACAGCGCGGCGGCTGCTGCTGGCGTTCGCGTTGATGATCAAATTCTCTCAATTGATGGCGAGCCGACTGAGCACTGGTCGGACTTAGTTAGTGCGGTGCGTGCCCGCGCTGATCAATCGATAACGCTCGCGGTGCGGCGTGATGGCCAAACGCTGACTTTTCAGACCCCGCTAAAAGGCTGGGGTGAGGGTGATGAGCGCATTGGTATGCTCGGCGTTGTTCCGCAGGTGCCTGATGAATTATTTGCGGATATGCGCCATGAAGTCCGCTACGGTCCGATTGCTGCGATTCCACAGGCCATTAACTCGACCTGGCAGGCCGGCACATTAACGATCAGTGTGCTCAGTAAAATGCTCATTGGTGAGGCATCCGTTAAAAATTTAAGCGGGCCGATTAACATTGCACAATTTGCGGGGGACTCGGTATCGCTAGGGATAACGCCATTTCTGAAATTTCTCGCGATCGTGAGCATCAGTCTTGGTATCCTGAACCTTCTGCCAGTGCCCATCCTAGATGGCGGGCATTTGCTGTTTAATACAATCGAGTGGATCAAAGGGCGTCCGCTATCCGAAGCGGCACAAGGGATTGGCCAACAAATTGGCATGGGACTGCTACTCATGCTGATGACATTGGCGTTTTATAACGATCTACACCGCCTATTTGCCGCTGGAGGCTAGAAAAAAAGGGCTGATGATGCGAATGAGATGGTTAGCACTGTTATTGCTAATGCTAGTGGGAAGTGCAAAAGCGTTCACGATTGAGGAGGTAGAGTTGCGTGGCCTCGAGCGTATCGCTGAGGGCACGGTGCTGAATTACCTCCCGTTAGGCCCTGGGGATGAGGTAACGCCGGCGAGTAGTGCCGATGCGCTTGAAGCGCTTTTTAATACGGGTTTTTTTGATGATGTGCGCTTGTTGCAAGATGCCAATACGCTCATTGTTGAACTACGTGAGCGCCCTGCCATCGCACAAATTGAATTCTCGGGTAACGATGCAATTGCCGGCGATCGGCTGCGGGAAGGCTTAGCGGGCGCAGGCTTTGGTGAAGGCCAGAGTTTCGATCGCTCATTGCTCGCGACCATCGTTCGTGAGCTCGAGGAGCAGTACTTTGCCCGCGGGTTCTATGACACAGCCATCGAGAGTACTGTCTCGCCATTGCCGGGCAATCGGGTGAGCCTGCGCATTGTAGTGACTGAGGGTGAGCCTGCCTCGGTAGAGCCTATCCAATTTATTGGTAACGAGGACTTCTCCACCGATCGACTAAGAGATCGATTTGAGATGGGTCCAAAGGCCTGGTGGGCCTTTTTATCGGATCGCGATAAGTACTCACGCGAGCGGCTTAGTGCCGATCTTGAGCGGCTGCGGGCGTTCTACCGTGATCGTGGCTATGTCAATTTTCAGGTTGAATCGACTCAGGTCGCGATTAGTCCTGACCGCCAGCGTATTCACGTCACGGTTAATGTCACCGAAGGTCAGCAGTACACGGTTGGCGATATTTCGTTATCGGGAGAGTTGATCTATACCGAGGCTGAATTACGTGAATTGCTTGAAATTAACAGCGGGGAAATCTATAACCAACGCGGTGTGACCTCGAGTGTTGGCGCACTAAGAGGAAAACTCAGTGATCGTGGGTATGCATTCGCCCGTGTCAATCCCGTCCCCACGCTGCGCGATGATGATCAGATCGTTGATTTAACGTTTTTTGTTGATCCCGCCGATCGGGTTTATGTCCGCCGGATTCGCATTACCGGTAACGAGACCACCCGTGATGATGTTATCCGTACTGAGCTGCGCCAGTATGAAGGGACCTGGTTGTCCACCCGGGATTTACGCAATTCGGAATCACGCCTTGGACGTATGGGCTTTTTTAAAGATGTTCGCATCAGCACTCCTCGCGTGCCGGGTACAAACGATCAAGTCGATGTTGAGGTCACGACCGCAGAACGGCTATCGGGTAGCCTCCGTGCCGGTGTTGGGTATGGTACCGATCAAGGCGTGACGCTTAATTTAGGCGTGCAGCAAGATAATGTCTTTGGCTCAGGTGATAGCGCCGAGTTTGTGATTAACAGTAGCGACTCCGATACCGTCTATCGGGTCTCCTACCTCGAGAGAAACCATACGATGAGTGGCATTGATCGGCGTTATGCGGTGTCATTTCGTGACCGTGATGCAGCAGAAGCCGATTTATCCGATTATGGGATAAAAACCGCGACAGCGGCGTACGGTTATCGCATTCCGGTTACCGAAAATGATCGCCTTGGGGCCGATTTGGAGATCGAAGATGTCAGCCTTGATATTGCGCGTCCGACCGACTATGAGCAACGCTTTTTGGATGATAATGGAACCGATACTGAGGTCCTTAGAACCAACCTTTCTTGGACTCGGGATACCCGTAATCGGGCGATCTTTCCATCACGCGGGGCGCGACAACGCGCTTCGCTACAAGTCTCAATTCCCGGCACCTCTGACTCAGAGTACTATCGCTTGAACTATGAGCAGTCACGGTATTTAGAACTCAATGAGCGCTACACATTAGCGTTTGATGGCACGCTCTCTTATGGCGATGCCTATGGTGATGGTGGCGGGTTACCTTTTTATAATAATTTCTACGCCGGTGGTATCTCGACGCTTCGCGGCTATCAACGTAATTCGCTCGGTCCCCGTGATGAAAATAATGACCCGACCGGCGGTAATTTACGCGTATTAGGTCGCACAGAGCTGCGTTTCCCGCTTGCCGAGGATAGTGAGGGTAATAACTTACGCGCATCAACCTTTATTGATGCCGGACAAGTCTGGGATCGTGAAAACCCTGAGCTAGACGGCCCGGGCGATGCGAGCGTGTCTGACCTTCGGTATGCCGCTGGTCTTGGGTTAGTGTATTACTCGCCTATCGGGCCGTTAACGATGAGCGTGGCACGGCCGTTAAACGATGAGGAAGGTGATGAGACTAAGTTTTTCCAATTTTCCATCGGTGCATTTTTCTAGCATGTCAAAATGGATTTCAAACGGGCTGGCAAGCGCGTTAATTGCCACGTTACTCACGCTCTCCCCCATGCTGGCAGCACAAACGAGTGCGGATCTGCAGGTCGGTTACGTGAACCCGGGGCGGGTCTCTGATGAGGCGCCACAAGCTGATGCCGCGCGACGCCAATTACAAGAGGAATTTGCCCCCCGTGATGCCGAAATTTTAAGCATGCAAGAGGAATTACGCGCGCTTGAAGATCGTCTTGCTGAAGAGCGCCTGGCATTAAGTCCGGAGGCTCAGCAGGATTTACAGCGCGATATTGTTAATCGTCGGCGACGGATTCAGCGTCAGCAAGAAGCGTTTCGGGAAGATTTTAATATGCGCCGAAATGAGGCGCTTGGTGATTTGCAGCAGCGGATTTTGCGTGTTGTGAGTGATTTTGCTGAAGAGCAAGGGTTTGATCTGGTCGTTAGTGACGGTGTGGTCTATGCCAGTGAGACCATTAATATTACCGATCGCATTATTGAGCGTCTGCGTTTGCAGTATGAGCAGCAGAACGGCAACGAGTAGGCAGGAGCAGCGGATTGACAGCGCAGTCATATCGCCTCGGAGAGCTCGCAGAGCAAATTGATTGCCGTCTCGATGGCGATGCGAGCTTAACGATCGATTGCGTTGCTACGCTTGAGCAAGCCAAACCCGGTGCGTTGAGCTTTCTGGCCAATCGACGCTACCAAAAAACGCTTGGCCATACCCATGCCAGCGCTGTCATTATTCCAAAAGCACTCACTTTAGCGTCGTTTCCGTTTGCGCTCCTACGAACCGATAACCCGCATTTAGCCTTCGCCCGAGCGGCTCGATTACTAAATCCTCCGCCTAAACCCTCCCCGGGTATTGCGGATAGCGCCATCGTCCATCCGAGCGCAAAAATTGCGCCGGATGCGGAAATTGGGCCAGGGGTCATTATTGAGCAGGACGTCAGCGTCGGGCCGCGCTGTGTTATCCAAGCAGGGGTGGTGTTGGGTCGCCGTGTGGCCGTAGCGCAAGATTGTTTTATCGCAACCAATGCAAGCGTGCTGGCGGGTTGCGAAATTGGCGCGCGCGCGCACATCGATGCCGGGGTGGTCATTGGATGTGAGGGGTTTGGGTTTGCCCGCGCCCCCGATCACTGGGAGGCCGTTCCACAGCTCGGTCGCGTCATCATTGCGGATGATGTCTCCATTGGGGCGAATACCACATTGGATCGCGGATCGATTGGCGATACGGTCATTGAGCGTGGCTGTAAGATCGATAATTTGGTGCAAATTGCGCATAACGTGCACATCGGTGCGCATACGGTTATCGCCGCGCAAACGGGTATCTCCGGCAGCACGCGAATTGGCGAGTACTGTACGATTGGGGGGCAAGTGGGGATCGCCGGGCATCTTGAAATCGCACCGGGTAGTACATTTACCGGCATGACAATGGTGACAGGGCATGTACCGGAAGCGGGGATTTACTCCTCAGGCGTGCCAGCGGCTAGCAATCAAGAATGGCGTCGAAATGCGGTGCGCTTTCGTCAGCTCGATGCCATGGCGCGGCGGCTCGATGCGCTTGAAAAGCGATTAACGGCGCTAACGAATCAACAAGATGAGTGAGAATGATTTGAACCAAGCAAACACCCAAACCATCGATATTGCAGGCATCAAACGTCGTCTACCACATCGTTATCCATTTTTATTAGTTGATCGTGTCTCCGATTACACACCGGGGGAGCAGCTCCAGGCGATTAAAAATGTCACGGCGAATGAGCCCTGGGCACTCGGACATTTCCCGAACCAAGCCATCATGCCAGGCGTATTGCTCATTGAATCCATGGCCCAGGCTTGTGGGCTATTGGCTTTTGTGACTCGTGAGGCCGACCCCGAGGCTGAATTGCCTCCTGAGGCGCCGTTATTTTATTTAGTGGGGGTTGATGAAGCACGGTTTAAACGCCCCGTGGGGCCGGGCGATACAGTGCGGATCAGCGTATCTGTAAACCGCGTTATGCGCGGAATTTGGCTTTTCTCTGCCAAAGCCGAAGTGGATGGTGAGTTAGCCGCTAGCGCGGGTATACGCTGCACGATGAGGGAAATGTGAGCGATATTGATCCGCGTGCAGTGATCGACCCCAGCGCGCGAATTGGCGAAGGGGTTGAGATCGGTCCTTTTGCAATTATTGGTGCCAATGTTGACTTAGCGCAGGGCTGTAAAGTAGGTCCGCATGCGGTCGTGCGTGGGCCTTGTCAAATTGGCGCGAGAACGCAAATTTTTCAGTTCGCATCGGTAGGGGAGATGCCTCAAGATAAAAAATTTGCTGGCGAAGATAGCGCGCTTGAAATTGGCGAAGACAATACGATTCGCGAGTTTGTCACTATTAATCGGGGTACGAGAGACGGCGGTGGCCTGACCCGAATTGGTCATGGCAATTGGATTATGGCCTACGTGCATATTGCACATGACTGCCAAGTTGATGATCAAATTGTTTTTGCCAACGGTGCCTCATTGGCAGGTCATGTTGCCGTTGGCAGTGGCGCGACGCTTGGGGGGTTTACGCTTGTGCACCAGTTTTGCCGCCTAGGCGAAGGCTGTTTTACCTCCATGGGGAGTTGCGTGCGGCGTGATATCCCGCCATGGATCATGGTCTCCGGTGATCCGGCAGTACCGCATGGGCTTAATAGCGAAGGCCTTCGTCGCCGGGGGGCTACAAACGCCGAGCAACAACGACTTCGCGGGGCTTATCGGACGCTTTATAAACAAGGTCTGCGCTTGCAAGAGGCCTTAGCGCATTTAGATCAGGTGGCATTAGATGATTCTGCAGTGGCGAGTTTGGCTGCATTTATCAGGCAATCCGCGCGCGGCATTGTTCGCTAGCGCAGGGGGGCGAGGTTGAAGATCGCACTGGTTGCCGGTGAACTCTCCGGTGATTATTTAGGGCAAGGAGTCATTAAGGCGCTTTCAAAGCGCTTCCCTGATGCGCAATTCGAGGGGATTGGCGGCCCGCATATGCAGGCGGCTGGATTGCGATCCTTATTCCCCCTCGATGCCTTATCTGTGATGGGTTTGGTTGAGGTAATCCGGCATTTGCCGCGGTTGTTATTGATTCGAGAGCAATTGCGTCGTCGCTGGAAAGCGCAGCCGCCTGATGTGTTTATTGGTATTGATGCACCGGATTTTAATCTTGGACTCGCTGCGGCTTTGCGCAAGCATCACATCCCGACCGCTCAATACGTAAGCCCAACGGTGTGGGCATGGCGGGGTGGGCGAATTAAAAAGATTCGCCGAGCCGTCGATCGTATGCTGTGCATCTATCCATTTGAGCACGATTTTTTTAAAAAGGCAGGCGTTGAGTCACGCTTTGTTGGCCATCCCTTAGCCGATGAAATCCCCCTGACCATCGATCATGCCAGTGCCCGGGCGCAGTATGACCTGAAGCCGGATGCGCAGTGGGTCGCATTACTGCCAGGTTCGCGAAAAAGCGAAGTCACTCGACTCCTTCCGCTTTTTCTTGAGGTTGCCCAGCGCTTGCGTGAACGCCACCCAGACCTCAATTTTATCGTCCCCGCGGCAACCCCCCTGCTTGCTGCATTAATCACTCGGCAGCTTAAAGGTCAAACGATTGAACCGGCCATTACTGTGGTTGAGGGAGGGGCGAGAGCGGTATTGGCGGCCGCTGATGCCGGATTAATCGCCTCAGGTACGGCGACATTAGAGGCGATGTTGTTGCGCTGCCCGTCGGTGATGGCCTATCGGGTGAATGCTTTGACAGCCGGTTTGGCTCGGAGAAGTGTACAAATTGAGTGGTTCGCGATGCCTAATCTAATGGCAGGTGAGATGTTAATGCCGGAGTTTGTCCAGGCGCATGCCACCCCAGCGCTCATCACACCGGCGCTGAGTGAATTGCTCGCAGCCCCTGAGCGCCGAGCGCTTTTAGAGACGCGGTTTGCGGACTTGCATGCGCGCTTGCGCGGTAACGCGAGTGAGTCGGTCGCCTTAGCGATTGCTGAGCTATTGGCGGATCAATGCTGATTGATCCTTATGCGGCAGGCGTTGATGAGGTGGGTCGAGGCCCACTCGCCGGCCCTGTCGTGGCCGCGGCAGTGTGCCTTGACCCTGAGCATGATTGGTCAGCGTTACGGGATTCTAAGCGATTGAGTGCAAAACGTCGGACTCAGCTCAATGCGCAAATACGCGCGCATGCGATTGCTTGGAACATTGGCATGGCATCGGCAAGTGAGATTGATGCATTGAACATCCGCCAAGCAACCAAGCTTGCGATGCAACGTGCGCTTGCGGGGCTTGCCCCATTGCCACGATTAGCGCTCGTTGATGGCAATGATTTGCCGGTCTTAAATTGCCCGGCGAGAGCCGTAGTCGGCGGAGATGGGCTTATTCCTGCGATTTCTGCGGCCTCGATCATCGCTAAGGTCTATCGTGATGAGCTGCTAACAGCGCTTCATCAGCGCTTTCCTGAGTATGGATTTGATCAGCATCGTGGTTATCCCACCGCCTTTCATCGAGAGCAATTAGCTCGACTCGGTCCTTGTGTTGAGCATCGCCGATCATTTGCGCCCGTTCGCGAGGCGCTTGCGCTCAAGCGTGATCTTTAATTGCTGTTATGACGCGGTTAACCGCTTGTGGGGTTAGCTCGGGATACATCGGCAATGACATACAACGCTTTGCAATGGATTCGGCCACTGGGAGCTTGGTGGATGTGATTGCCTGATCCGATGGACGCGCGCTGCTTGAAAAGGCTTCTTGTTGATGCAGCGGGACGGGGTAGTAGACGGCCGAGGCGATATTGTGCTCAGCGAGATGGCTCATTAGTGCGCTGCGGTGCGCCTCATTCTCACAAAGTAGGGTGTATTGATGGTAGACGTGCACGCCAAGTCCATCCGCATAGGGCGTGCTAAGCGTGCTTACATCGGCAAGGCCCTCGCTATAAAGGCGGGCGACCCGCTGGCGGCCGGCATTAAAGGCATCAATATGCGCGAGTTTGGCCTGCAAAATCACCGCTTGCAGCTCGTCAAGGCGACTATTAAATCCGATTCGGTAATGGTAATAGCGCTCGCGGCTGCCGTGATTACGTAGTGCGATGATTTCCTCTGCCATGGCTTTATCCTGCGTAGTCACCATGCCACCATCACCGTAACCGCCGAGGTTTTTGCTCGGGAAAAAACTAAACGCACCGGTTACGCCCATGCTGCCGGTCATTTTCTTATCGATTCTCGCGCCAAAGGACTGAGCGCAATCTTCGACCAACACAAGCTTATGCCGCGTCGCTAAGGTCTCCAAGGCAGGCATATTCGCCGGTTGACCAAATAAATGCACCGGTAAAATGGCGCGGGTTTTGGGCGTTATTTTCTCTGCAACAGATTGTGGGTCGATATTAAAGGTTTTCGGGTCAATATCGGCGAACACCGGAATCGCGCCTATATAGCAAATAGCCTCGGCGGTCGAAATAAAGCTAAATGGTGTGGTAATCACCTCATCGCCTGCGCGAACACCAGCGGCGAGAAGGGCTAAATGGAGCGCATCAGTCCCAGAGGCAACGCCAATCGCATGCTCGACACCTAAGTATTCGCTCACCTGTTTTTCAAACGCCTGCACATTGGGGCCAAGAATAAATTTAGCCTCATCAAGGGCGGTATGGAGTCCGGACTCGATCGCCGTTCGAAGCATTGGATACTGTGCGGTTAAATCCACCATAGGGATGGGCTTTTGGGCGGCTTCGCTCATGCTGAGTTCCTACTGAGTTGTTGGCCAATATCAATGGCAGCAGAAAGGGCCCGACGGCCGTCTTCGGCGCTCACGATTGGCGCATGTTGGGCGCGTACGGCGTGAATAAACGCATCGATTTCATCGGCAAGGGCATCGCGCTTGCCTGGGGTGTGCGTCTCTTTGGTAATTTGCTCCATCGTGGGCGGACCGCTGTGATCTGGGTCCCGGCGCTGGATATTCAGTGAACCGGCTTGTAAATCGAGCGCAATATACGCGTTCGTCTGGAAAATGCGCATGCGGCGTTCGGCTTTAGGGCTCACCCGACTTGCGGTGACATTGGCAACGCAGCCATCGGCAAAACTCAGGCGGGCATTTGCAATATCAATATCATTAGAAATAACCGCTGCACCACTGGCATCGAGCTTTTCCAAGGGTGAGGCGACGAGCTCGAGAATTAAATCAATATCATGAATCATTAAATCGAGCACAACGCTGACATCTGCGCCGCGTGGATTAAAGGGGGCGATGCGATGGGATTCGATAAATAATGGCTGAGTAAGCACAGAAGCCGCTTCGACCATGGCGGGATTGAACCGCTCAAGATGACCCACTTGGATCATTGTATGGTGGGTCTTTGCAGCGTTGATGAGCGCATCGGCCTCGGCAAGTGTTGTGGTGATGGGCTTTTCAATGAGCAGATGCACGCCCGCTTTAATCAGTGGCAAGGCCAGAGAATGATGCAAGCGCGTGGGACTGACCACGCTAGCCGCGTCGATCTGACCGATTAAATCGCTCGTATCGGTCATGGCAAGACAACCCAGTGCTTCGGCGACCTGTTCAGCCCTTGCCGAATCAGCATCAACCACTGCGACGAGCTCAGCGTCGGGATGCGCTGCATATTTTTGGGCGTGAAAGTGGCCTAAATACCCCACGCCAATAACGGCAGTGCGAATACGACTCATCGAATAATGCCTCGTTGGCTGTTTTCAATAAATGCGAGCCAATCCGTAATCGCGGGTATGGCTAGCGTGGGATCAGCGCGAATGCTGGTTAATGCGGCTTGAAGCGATTGTGACTGACGAAAAATTTGCTCATACGCTTGTTTTATTTGCCGCCGCGTTGTGGCATTTATGCCGGCACGGCGCAGGCCGGTACTATTGAGCCCACGCAATCGAGCGCGATTGCCGGCGACCATACAATAGGGCGCGACATCTTGTGTCACCACTGCACCACCCCCTAGCATGGCCAGCGTGCCGATTTGAACAAACTGATGCACACCGCAAAGCGCAGAGATATAAGCACGATCAGCGACCTTCACATGCCCTGCGAGTTGGCTTGCGTTGGCAATGGTAATGTCGCTTCCCAATTGGCTGTCGTGGCCAACATGGCTGTATGCCATTAATAGATTACGATCGCCGATTTGCGTGCGGCCGGACTCCTTGGTGCTTGCACGATGGAGCGTGACGAATTCGCGAAAATCATTATCGCTGCCCACCACAAGCTCAGTGGGCTCGCCACGATAGCCATGATCTTGTGGGGGTTGACCTAATATCGTGTGCGGGCCCAAGCGATTTCGTGGGCCAAGTCTTAGTGGGCCTTCTAGCACCGCATGGGCACCGATGTGGCAGTCATCGCCGATGACCACCTGTGCACCAATGACTGCGTAGGGGCCCACGCTGACCCGCTCGCCAAGGGCGGCTTGTGCATCGATAATGGCCGTGGGGTGAACGAGTGCGCTGTCCATTGCGCGCATAATGGCGTAATCCGACCGCGACGACCAGTCATTGGCTATCAACTCGCCCCTGTTCAGCGGTAGCATAAGCAGCTCAATTAGGCAGGATCGGAATATGTCGCCGGGCTTTGTACACACCCATCTTCACAGCGAATTTTCGCTCATTGACGGCACCGTTAGGGTGAAGCCGTTGGTTAAAGCCGTGGCTGAACAGGGCATGCCAGCGGTTGCGATAACCGATCAGGGCAATCTTTTTGGCATGGTTAAATTCTATCGTGCTGCAATGGAGGCAGGCATCAAGCCAATTATTGGTGCTGATTTGCGAGTTGCAGCCGATTCGTCTGATCGACATCACGTGATGACGTTTTTGTGCATGAATGACGCAGGCTATGCCGCGCTCACTCGGCTTATTACCGCAAGCTACCTGGAGGGCCAAGGCCAGGGCTTGCCGGTGGTCGCTCGGCAATGGCTGGATGAATGGCATGCGGGGCTCATTGTTCTATCGGGCGGCGCGCGCGGTGATGTGGGTGAGGCGCTGGTTGCCGATGATTTTAAACTGGCGGAAAAACGCCTTGAATTTTGGCAATCGCGATTCGGTGATCGCTTCTATCTAGAGCTGCATCGAACTGGGCGAGCTGGGGATGAGGCACATGTGCATGCGGCGGTGGGGTTAGCAGCGCAGGCGCAATGCCCAGTGGTTGCAAGTAATGATGTGCGGTTTATTGCGCCTGATGATCATGAATCGCATGAGGCCCGCGTGTGCATTCACCAAGGTCAAATCTTGCATGATCAGCGGCGTCCACGTGATTATAGCGAAGCGCAATATTTGCGCTCGCCAGAGGAAATGGCCGAATTATTCGCGGATATTCCAGAGGCGCTTGAGAACACCTTAGCCATTGCCCAGCGTTGCAACCTCTCGCTCACACTTGATCAAAATGCGCTGCCAGACTTTCCGGTACCCGCCGGCCAGAGTATTGGTGAATTTCTTCGCACAGAATCAACAGCGGGGTTAGTCAAGCGAATTGAGCGCATGGGCACGCCGGGCGGAAGTGAGAAGGATTATTACGCTCGGCTCGAGCATGAGCTTGCCGTTATCGAAGCGATGGGATTTCCGGGATACTTCTTAATCGTCGCGGATTTTATTCGCTGGGCAAAATCACGCGATATACCCGTGGGCCCCGGACGGGGCTCCGGTGCCGGCTCCCTGGTGGCCTATGCGTTAGATATTACCGATATTGACCCACTGCGCTATGACCTACTCTTTGAGAGATTCTTAAATCCTGAGCGGGTATCGATGCCTGATTTTGATGTCGATTTCTGCATGGAAAAACGCGATCAGGTCATCGATTATGTCGCCGAGCGTTATGGCCGAGAGAAAGTCTCACAAATCGCCACCCATGGCACGATGGCTGCGCGGGCGGTAGTGCGTGATGTCGGCCGCGTCCTTGGGCATGGTTATGGCTATGTTGACCGCATTGCCAAGATGATCCCGTTTGAGCTTGGAATGACCCTCGATAAAGCAATCGCCCAGGAGAGCGATTTGCGCGAGCTTCGGGACCAGGACGAGGAGGTGCATACGCTTCTCGATCTCGCCGGGCGGCTAGAAGGACTCTCTCGCAACGTGGGTAAGCACGCCGGTGGCGTTGTTATTGCACCCTCTGATTTGACCGACTTTGCGCCGCTGTTTTGTGAGCCCGATGGCAGCGGTCTTGCGACGCAATTTGATAAAGATGATGCTGAGGCCGTTGGCCTGGTGAAGTTTGATTTTCTTGGATTGCGCACGCTCACGATTATCGATTGGACGGTAAAAGCGGTGAATATGATTCGCGACGCGGCAGGTGAGGCCGTCCTCGATATTAGTGCAATCCCCCTCGATGACCCGGCCACGTTTAAGCGCTTAAAAGACTGCCAAACCACCGCAGTGTTTCAGCTTGAATCGCGGGGTATGAAAGATCTGATTCGACGTCTGCGGCCGGATAGCTTCGAAGACATCATTGCTTTGGTCGCGCTATTTCGACCCGGCCCATTGCAATCAGGCATGGTCGAGGACTTTATTGATCGTAAACATGGCCGCAAAGCAGTGGCCTATCCCACACCTGAGCTGCATCACGATGCGTTAAAGCCCATTTTAAAGCCGACCTATGGCGTTATTCTCTACCAAGAGCAGGTCATGCAAATCGCCCAGGCTGTCGGTGGCTATAGCTTGGGCGAGGCGGATTTGCTCCGTCGCGCGATGGGCAAGAAAAAGCCTGAAGAAATGGCAAAGCAGCGCAGCTTCTTCCTTGAGGGTGCCGTCACTCAAGGGCTAAGCCGCGAGCATGCTGCTGGTTTGTTCGACTTAATGGAAAAGTTCGCTGGCTATGGTTTTAATAAATCGCATTCCGCCGCCTACGCTTTGCTGTCCTATCAAACCGCTTGGCTTAAAGCGCATTATCCAGCAGCCTTCATGGCCGCGGTGCTCTCCTCGGATATGGATAACACCGATAAAGTCGTCACCCTCATCGATGAGTGCCGGGCGATGTCGCTCGAGGTGGCGCCGCCAGATATCAATCAGTCGGATTGGATGTTTAAGGCTGCGGGCACGCAAGGCGTGGTATATGGCTTAGGCGCGGTTAAGGGCGTTGGCCATTCAGCCGTCGAAGCGATTATAGAGGCGCGAGCGGCAGGCCCTGCTTTCGTTGATCTATTTGATTTATGCCGGCGGGTGGATTTGCGTCGGGTCAATCGGCGCTTACTTGAGGCATTAATTCGTTCGGGTAGTTGTGATGAAATCACGCCAAATCGAGCAACGGCAATGGCTGAGCTGCCCTCCGCGCTTAAAGCGGCTGAGCAGCAAAGCCGTAATCGTGCGCTGGGGCAAAACGATATGTTCGGTCTAGAGCAATCACCGGTGGCGGTGAGTGAACAGGCTAAACACCGTGTGCTGGCCGAGTGGGATGAGGCCGAACGGCTGATCGCGGAAAAAGAAACACTTGGTCTGTATCTGACTGGCCACCCCATCAGCGCTTATGAAACAGAGCTTGCACCACTGGTAAGTTGCCGGTTGAACCAAGCAGCCTTGGGCGCTGGCGTAGATGCTAAGGCATCACGCCGTGAGGGTGAGCGACGCGTGGTGCTTGCTGGTTTAGTGGTCGCTGTGCGGACTCGGGTTACCCAAAGTGGCCGTCGGCTTGGCTTTATTACGCTTGATGATCGGACTGCACGCCTTGAGGTGATTTTATTTGGTGATGTGTATCAGCGTTTTCGGCATTTTCTAACAAAGGATGCCTTGATTGTTGTTGAGGGTGATTTGGGCTACGACGAGTTTAGCGATGGTTATCGAGTCTCCGCCGAGCGGGTCTATGACCTTGACAGTGCTCGACTCGCGTTTGCGCGGCGTCTAGTCCTCCGGGTCGATGCGCAGCAAGCGGGAAACGGATTTGTATCTAGCCTCGAGCAGATGTTGACGCCTTACCAGCACGGGGAGTGTGCCGTTTGTATTGACTATGAGGGCGACGGCGCCACAGCAAGACTGCGTTTGGGCGATGAGTGGCGGGTGCGGCCTGAGGCCGATTTAATTGCCAACCTCAACCAATTACTGGCCATCGGCCAGGTGCTTATCGATTACCGTCGCTAGGGGGCGTCGGTCCGAAAGACAGCATGCTAAGCTATTGGCAACTTTTAGCGGAGTGAACCATTGGCCTCAACTGATCTTAATTTCCTTGAATTCGAGCGGCCTATCGCAGAGCTTGAGGCAAAGATTGAAGAGCTACGATATGTCAGTGATGATGCTGATGTTAGCATCGGCGAGGAGCTCACACGTTTGCAAGCAAAAAGCCAACAACTTACTGAGCAAATTTTCCACAATCTCTCGCCTTGGCAAGTCTCGCAGCTTTCTCGGCACCCGCAACGGCCTTATGCGCGGGATTATATCGATGCGTTATTCACTGATTTTGAAGAACTCCACGGTGATCGGGCCTATGCCGATGATCACGCCATGATTGGTGGCCTTGCGCGGCTTGAGGGCCGTGCAGTTATGGTGGTTGGAGAGCAAAAAGGCCGCGATACGCATGAGAAAATTAAGCGCAATTTTGGCATGCCGGCCCCTGAGGGATATCGCAAAGCAAAACGCTTAGTTGAGCTTGCCGAGCGTTTCTCTTTGCCGGTGTTTACCTTTATTGATACACCCGGTGCTTATCCAGGCGTGGGTGCAGAGGAGCGCGGACAGAGTGAAGCGATTGCGCGTAATCTTTTTGTTCTCTCGCGACTGCGCACGCCGGTGATTTGCACGGTGACCGGTGAGGGTGGCTCAGGCGGTGCGCTGGCGGTTGGCGTTGGCGATCGATTGTTAATGCTGCAATACAGCACCTACTCGGTGATCTCGCCCGAGGGCTGTGCGTCTATTCTCTGGAAAAGCGCTGATAAAGCCTCAGAAGCTGCTGAGGCGATGGGGATTACTGCCGAGCGGCTTAGCGAGTTAGGCCTGGTTGATGAGGTGATTACCGAACCATTGGGAGGTGCGCACCGGGATTGGGCAGAGACAGCACGCCGGGTGGGGGATGCGTTAAAGCGTCATCTAAGCGATATCGAGGCCCTTGATACCGAGGCAATGGTCAATCAGCGCTACGAGCGGCTGATGCATCTTGGGCAGTTCCGCGAATAGCCCTGTCGCTGTTATGAAATTGCCGTGTGCAGCGGACATCATCCGCGTTCTGCCGCCTGGGAGTCACACGCTGGTGGTCGCTTTTAGTGGCGGCCCAGACTCAAGCGCACTGATTCATCTGGCGCTCAGGACTGAACGAGCGGTGCGAGCCGTGCATATCCATCATGGTCTATGCCCGCAAGCCGATGATTGGGCGGATTATTGTCAACGCGTTTGTAACGCCCTAGGCGTTGATTTGCATATTGAAAAAATCTCCCCGAATGCACAAGACGGTGGCATAGAAGCCTCGGCAAGAGCCCTGCGGTACGCTGCCATTCAGGCAACTCTGCGTCAGAATGATTGTGTTTTGACCGCCCACCATGCGGATGATCAAGCAGAAACGCTATTATTGCGCATGCTGCGTGGTACCGGCCCGCAGGGGCTCATCGGTATCCAACCACAACGTCCCTTGGGTAAGGGCTGGTTGCTGCGCCCACTATTAGGATTTACTCGCGCTGAGCTCGATGCCTATCGCCAACGTCACGATATTAACGGCGTCGATGACCCGTCGAATAAAACCGCAAAAGCCGAGCGGAGTTATTTGCGTGAACGGGTCATGCCGGCATTAACAGCCCGTTGGCCCGCGGCCATTGCGCATTTGAACCGACTTAGTCAGTGGGCGGCTGAAGATACCGAGGTCTTGGAAAACCTACTGGATGCGCGATTGCAGCATATGCGCGGGGCAGGAGAGGGGCCATTGCCGTTTGCGCTTTGGGCGGCCGAATCACCGGCCATGCAGCGTGCGCTTCTTCGTCGCTGGATTGCATGGGCGGGCTGGCGGCCGCCAAGTGGAAAACAGCTTGAGGCTGGCCGCCGCTCGCTCCTGGCGGCGAGCCATGATCGACAGCCTTTATTGACCTGGGCGGATGGATGTATTGGCCGGCATCAGCAGTGGTTGTATCGGCTACCGGCAAAATGGCCAGCTATTCCCGCCACGATGTGTCTGCGCCCTGGGCAGACGCTGGCGTGGGGCGATATGGGTTGGATTGAATGGCCCGCGACTGCACCAATGGCCTTAGCGTTGAGGATTCGTCCACCGCTGAGTGGCGATAAATTGGCGTACCCCGGACGGCCGCGGCAACGGTTAAAAGAATGCTTTCGTGCATCTGGGGTGCCGCCTTGGTGGCGGGCACGTTTGCCAGTCGTTCTCGATGAACAGGATGAGGTTTTAGCGGTGTTGGGGATTCATCTGACTGAGCGCGGTGATCAGCGCTGGGGAGCCGGCAACGCACCGATTTGGCATGTTAAGTCAATGCCTCATGGCGGGGATTGGGGGACTGTCGCCATGGCCAATGAATAGTACCAGTGCGCAAGCGCAACGTTGTGCCAACCCCTTCGATCTGCTACCTTTTCTCTCCGTCCTGTGGCGACCTCCCGTTGCCGCAAATCGCCAGTAGGCCGACGGTATAATGACGCGTTTCATATTCATAACTGGCGGTGTCGTGTCCTCTTTGGGCAAAGGCATCGCTGCCGCCTCGTTAGGAAGTATCCTTCAGGCCCGGGGGCTGAGCGTGACGATGGTCAAGCTCGATCCTTACATTAATGTTGATCCCGGCACGATGAGTCCTTTCCAGCATGGAGAGGTGTTTGTTACTGACGATGGGGCCGAGACCGATCTCGATCTAGGCCACTACGAGCGCTTTGTGCGCATGCGAGCCTCGCAAGATAATAATTACACCACCGGGCGCATCTACGAGAGTGTTATTCGAAAAGAGCGTCGGGGTGACTATCTGGGCGGTACGGTTCAAGTCATTCCGCATATAACCGATGAGATTAAAACCTGTATCGCGCGGGGTGCCGGTGATTCAGATATCGCGCTCATTGAAATCGGCGGGACTGTCGGTGATATCGAATCATTACCGTTTTTAGAATCCATTCGGC
Organism: Spiribacter sp.; assembly: GCA_031581365.1. GTDB lineage: Bacteria > Pseudomonadota > Gammaproteobacteria > Nitrococcales > Nitrococcaceae > Spiribacter. The sequence continues at coordinate 42,409 of JAVLBI010000005.1, forward strand.
AAATGGGCGCTGAGCTTGGCCGCGAGCGATGCTTGTTTATTCACCTAACGTTACTGCCTTGGATTAGCGCAGCCGGTGAGATGAAAACAAAACCCACTCAGCACTCAGTTAAAGAATTGCGCTCTATCGGCATTCAGCCTGATATTTTGATCTGTCGGGCCACTATGACTATCCCCGCGGAAGAGCGCAGAAAGATCGCGCTATTTACCAACGTCGAGCCACGTGCAGTCATCTCCGCGCTTGATGTTGATAATATTTACAAAGTCCCATCCATGCTTCATGAACAGGCGCTTGATGACATCGTCATTGAGAAATTGGGTCTTGAATTACCGCCCGCTAGTCTGAGTGATTGGGATCGAGTCATTGAGGCTATGGCCGCCACCACCGGCGAGGTAACGATTGCCATGGTGGGTAAATACGTTGAGCTTGCTGATGCCTATATGTCGCTAAATGAAGCGCTGCGCCATGCTGGGATTCATGAACACCAAAAAGTCAGCATTCATTACGTTGACTCTGAGACGGTTGAACGCGACGGCCCCGCTGTCCTTAAAAACGTGAATGCTATTTTGGTCCCTGGTGGTTTTGGCGAGCGCGGCATCGAGGGCAAAATTGCCGCGGCTGGGTATGCTCGCACCGAGGGCATTCCCTATTTAGGGATTTGCCTAGGGCTGCAAGTTGCTGTTATTGAATTTGCGCGCCATGTGGCTGGATTACAGGACGCGCACAGCACGGAATTTGTCACCCATCCGCGTGAGCCGGTGATTGGTCTGATTACCGAATGGATGAATGCCGAAGGCCTGAATGAGTACCGTGACCTAGACTCGGATTTAGGCGGCACCATGCGCTTGGGCTCACAGCCCTCAGCGCTCGTCCGGGGCACGCGGTTTCATCAAATCTATGGTAAAGACGTCATACATGAACGCCATCGGCATCGTTATGAATTTAATAAAGGCTACGAATCTGTGTTGACTGAGGCGGGTTTGAGGATTTCGGGTTGGTCGAAAGATGGCCATTTGGCAGAGGCCATTGAGCTTGCTGATCATCCGTGGTTTTTAGCCTGTCAGTTTCACCCGGAATTTACATCCACCCCGCGTGATGGTCATCCCTTATTTGCAAGCTTTGTGCAGGCCGCTGCCCAGTATCGCGATCGCAGCGCTGGAGAAAAACAGTGAGCCTTGTGCTTAACGGCCAGGCCATTGGTCTTGATCAGCCTTTGTTTTTAATCGCAGGGCCGTGTGTTGTTGAGTCGCATACACTGACTTTAGAGATTGCCGAGCGATTGCAAGAGATGACCGCGCAGCGTGATGTACGCCTGATTTTTAAAGCGTCATTTGACAAGGCCAATCGCTCATCCTCAAAGAGCTATCGGGGGCCAGGAATAGCGCAGGGTTTACGCACGCTAGAGGCGGTGCGTCAGCGCTTTAATGTCCCTGTGCTCACTGATGTGCACGAATACACGCCACTCAATGAAGTGGCTGCTGTCGTTGACTGGCTACAAACCCCGGCGTTTTTATGTCGTCAGACCGATTTCATACAAGCAGTAGCGGCTCAAGGCTTGCCAGTGAATATTAAAAAAGGCCAATTCCTTGCGCCTTGGGACATGAGACATGTGATTGCCAAGGCCAAAGAAACCGGTAATGAGCAAATCACCGTGTGTGAACGGGGCGTTTCGTTTGGCTATAACAATTTAGTCGCCGATATGCGTGGATTGGCAAGTTTGCGCGCAACGGGGGCGCCAGTCGTATTTGATGCGACGCATTCTGTGCAACTTCCCGGCGCTCAAGGTTCAGCTTCCGGCGGGCAGCGCGAGCATGTGCCCGTCCTTGCGCGAGCGGCTGTCGCGGCCGGCGTGAGCGGGCTTTTTATGGAAACGCACCCCGATCCTGACAGCGCGCTTTCTGATGGACCGAATAGTTGGAAACTCAGTGAGTTACCCGAATTGCTTGATACGCTGATTGAGATTGATACTGTAGTAAAACGTCACGGTTTTGCTGAACTAAAACTTTGACAGGAGTCGACTGATGCCGACCATTCGTTCTATTCACGCGCGCGAAATCCTTGACTCTCGGGGCAACCCGACCCTTGAGGCTGAGGCGCTATTAAGTAACGGTAGCACCGGCCGCGCAGCGGTTCCCTCAGGCGCTTCAACCGGTGCGCGGGAGGCAGTCGAGCTTCGTGATGGTGATCAAAAGCGCTACTTGGGTAAAGGCGTTTTAACGGCCGTTGCTAATGTGAACGGGCCCATTACTGAAGCACTAGCAGGATTGGACGCAACCGCGCAGCGCACACTTGATGAGCGATTAATCGCGCTCGATGGGACCGAGAATAAAAGCCACCTTGGGGCCAACGCACTTTTAGGCGCTTCGCTTGCCGTGGCGCAAGCCGCGGCGAATGCCGCTGGCGAGCCGTTGTTTCGGTATTTAGCACCGCAGGGCGAGTATCGTTTGCCCGTCCCGATGATGAATATCCTCAATGGCGGTGCTCACGCAAGCAATAGTGTCGATATTCAGGAGTTTATGGTCATGCCGGTGGGTTTTGACCGATTCTCTGAGGCGCTTCGTTGCGGTACGGAAATCTTTCATGCGCTTAAAAAGGGGTTGAGTGGGCGTGGGTTATCGACGGCAGTGGGGGATGAGGGCGGTTTTGCCCCGGATTTGCCTTCGAATGAGGCAGCGATTGAGATCATTCTTGAGGCCGTAGCCAATGCCGGTTATCGCGCCGGTGAGCAAGTGTTCATTGCGCTTGATGTGGCAAGCTCGGAATTCTATGAAAATGGCGAATACTTTCTCGCCTCGGAAGATCGTCGCTTTGATGCCGCCGGATTTGCGGGTGTCTTGGCCGATTGGTCATCGCGTTATCCCATTATCTCAATCGAGGATGGGATGGCTGAGGATGACTGGGCCGGTTGGGCGGCACTCAGCCAACAAGTAAGCGATGGCGTCCAATTGGTCGGGGATGATTTATTTGTCACCAACACGAAAATCTTCCAGCAAGGGATTGATCAGGGAATTGCGAATTCGATTTTGATTAAATTTAATCAAATTGGCACTTTAACTGAAACACTTGATGCGATCTCTATGGCTGATAAAGCGGCTTACTCGGCAGTCGTATCGCATCGGTCTGGTGAGACAGAAGACACTATCATTGCTGATTTAGCGGTAGCGAGTACCGCAACACAAATTAAAACCGGATCGCTTTGTCGGTCTGATCGAGTCGCTAAATACAACCAGTTGCTAAGGATAGAACAAAGATTAGGCGAAGCGGCTCGCTACGCGGGTATCGAGGCATTTCCCAACCTTCGGCGTCTGGGTGCCTAATCGCATATGCGCTGGCTTGGTGCGGGACTTGTGCTTTTGGTGTTGCTATTGCAATCACGCCTCTGGCTTGGTGATGGCAGTATTCCGGCAGTCTGGCAGCTGGGTCAAACGCTACAAGCGCAAAAAAATCAAAATGCCGAGCTAGACGAGCGCAATCGGGCCTTGGCGGCCGATGTTGCGGATTTGCGCCAAGGCGTAGAGGGCATTGAAGAGCGAGCGCGCCGCGAGCTTGGGATGATTGGCGAGGATGAGACCTTCTACCGAGTCATTGATCAAAATGCGCGCTAATCGCTTATGGGCGGTGGTCGCTGCCGCTGGCGTGGGGCAGCGCATGGGTGGGGATGCGCCCAAGCAATATCATACGATTGCGGGGCGAATGGTAATTGATTGGTCGGTAGCCGCATTATTAGCGCTCCGCGAGCTTACCGGGCTGATGCTGGTGCACGCACCGGGGGATAAGCGCTGGCAAGCGGCGGATTGGGCCACCTTGGCGAGTGTCCACGGTTGTGAGGGAGGGAGGACTCGCGCGGATTCAGTCCTTTGTGGACTTCGCGCGTTGCGCGCCTTAGGCGCTGATGATGCGGATAGCGTGTTAGTCCATGATGCCGCGCGGCCTGGCGTTAAGCTCAGCGATATTCGGCGATTGATTGAGCAGGTAGATGGCAACCCTGATGGGGGGCTGCTGGCGATTCCGGTTCGCGATACGCTGAAACGAGCACACGCAACAGACTGCGTTAGTGAGACATTGCCGCGGGAGCAGCTTTGGCAGGCAATGACACCGCAATTATTTCCCCTAGGCCGACTTGAGCAAGCGCTAAGTGCTTGTGCTGGAGCGGCGATTACGGATGAATCACTGGCAATGGAGCGAATAGGCGCGAAGCCGCGATTGATCATGGGAGCACCGGAGAACATTAAATACACCTATCCAGCCGATCAAGCGTGGCTGTCGTTCACGCTCGGCAAACGTGAGCAGGAATAATAACGATGATGCGAGTAGGCCACGGCGTTGATGCGCATCAGTTAGTTGACGGCAGGCCGTGCATTTTAGGCGGCGTAGAGATTCCTTTTGCTAAGGGATTACTCGGCCATTCCGATGCTGATGTGCTTTTGCACGCCATCGCAGATGCGCTCTTAGGCGCGATCGGTGCAGGGGATATCGGTCAGCATTTTCCGGATACTGACCCCGATCTTGCCGGGCTTAATAGTCGTGAGCTATTACGTGATGTGGGTAAAAAGCTCGCCGATGGGGGCTTTCGGCTCGGCAATATTGATGCAACGTTAATCGCGCAACAACCCAAGCTTAGCCCCTATCTCGCGCTGATGATTGCGAATATTGCAGAGGATCTTGACTGTGAGCGTTCACAAATTAATTTAAAGGCAACAACAACCGAGTGGATGGGGTTTACCGGCCGCGGTGAGGGTATTGCCGCGAGCGCTGTCGCCTTGGTTGCTCGGGCATGACCGCAGCCACGGCCTGGGGTGGCGCCGTGGGTCAAGCGCAGGTAGGGCGGTTACAAAGAGATTTTTACGTTAATGAAAATCTTGGGTTTACTGCCGATGGCGAGGGCCCACACCTGTTAGTTGGTATTGAGAAAACCGGGCTCTCGAGCACCGAAGCGATTAAGGCAGTGGCGCGATTTTGGGATATTGCCGTTGCATCCATTGGTTATGCAGGGCGTAAGGACCGGCATGCGCATACACATCAATTCATCACCGTGCCCTGGCCGGTCAACCAATCCCTGCCAGCAATCGGCGCAGTCCCCACCGATCAACCGCAGGAACAAACGCTAAGGATAACGCAGGTAGCGCGGCATCGACGGAAATTGCGAGTGGGGGCGCTCAAGGGCAACACCTTTCGGTTGCATCTGCGTGAGGTCCAAGGCTCACCGGCGGCATTTGAGACTCGGCTTGGGCAAATCGCGCGAGCCGGCGTGCCCAATTATTTTGGTGCCCAACGCTTTGGCCGTGGTGGAGAGAACTTACCGCAGGTGGCTGCTTGGTTTGCTGGAAAACGTCGGCCACGCGGACGCAATGAGCGCAGCATGCTTTTATCGGCGGCTCGGAGTGCGTGTTTTAATCAAGTCCTCAGCGCGCGGGTGCAAGTCGGTGACTGGAACACCATTAATGCCGATGATCGGGTGATGCTCGATGGCAGGGGCAGCCATTTCTCTGCCGCTGAGGAGAATTTGCGGCGGCTATCCGCTCGCGCCGCTGGTTTACGCTTACACCCCACCGGGCCGCTGCCAGGTTGCGAGCGGAGCGGTTTGGCGTTAAGCGAGGGTTTAATAGCGCGCGAGCAGGCTTTGCTTGTGGATCAAGCGCATTTAGTGGCCGGGATTATTGAAAAAGGCGTGGCCGCGGATCGACGGGCGCTACGCTTGGCTGTCGGTGAGCTCGGGTGGGTTTGGCCAACAGCCAATGAGCTCATCTTGACATTCTCGCTACCCCGAGGTGCTTACGCCACCACCGTATTGCGCGAACTGATTGATCCGGTCTTGAGCGCTTAGCGGCGTAACAGAACATAAAGTGCGCCGGTCCCGCCATCAACGGGCCGGGCAGAGCAAAACGCAAGCACGTCATCGCGCTGGCGCAACCATCGATCGACCTGGCCCTTTAATACCGGGCCTGCATTAGATGAGCGTCGGCCTTTGCCGTGAATAACTCGAACACAGCCTAAGTGACGGCGATGACATTCATTGAGAAAGTCACTAAGTAAGCGTTTAGCCGAATCAACGGTTTGGCCATGAAGATCAAGTTCGGCCATCACGCTAAACTCACCCCGGCGCAGTCGCCGGAGTGTTTTGCGATGCAGGCCGGCACGAGCATAGGCGAGCGCCTCGCCCATTTCGGCACCCAAGGGGTTGTCATCGGACTCGCCAGCGGCAAGCTCGCGGAGCACCGCGCGATCATCGGCATGGCGCTGGCCGGGTACCGGGGGTGGGCGCCGGCGCTTGAGCTCAGCGGTCTGACGCGAGCGTAGCGGGCGAACATCAGACATAGCGGCACGAAAGAGTGCTGTATCTGGATCTTGATCGTGATTTGTCATCACTCGCTCCCACGGCGCTTGCTGATCGGTATAGTACACGGGCGATGGTTCAAGGAGACAAGCAAAAAATGATGAGAATTCTCGTAAGCAATGACGATGGCTATGACTCAACGGGGATCCGTACCCTCGCTGACGCGCTTTCAGACTCAGCGCAAGTCACCATCGTTGCCCCTGAGCGAGATCGGAGTGGGGCAAGTAACTCGCTTACGCTCGAGTTCCCCATTCGTGTCAACGCTGAAGAGAAAAATATCTATCGGGTTGGTGGAACGCCCACCGACTGTGTTCACTTGGCTATCACAGGACTTTTAGATGCCCTACCCGATATGGTGGTTTCTGGCATTAACGCCGGCGCAAACTTAGGCGATGATGTGCTCTACAGCGGCACCGTTGCCGCTGCCATGGAGGGACGTACATTGGGTTTGCCTGCTATTGCAATCTCATTGGTCGGGCATGACGCCATGCACTATGAGACAGCAGCCGTCGTTGCACAAAAGCTCATTGCGCGATTAGCGCAAGAGCCACTGCCGGCGGATACCATTTTAAATGTCAACGTGCCCGATCAACCCTGGTCTAAGATTAATGGGTTTGAGGCGACTCGACTTGGTCAACGCCATCGCGCTGAGGCCGCAATTCGGAGTAATGATCCGCGGGGTCGAGCGATTTATTGGATTGGCCCACCGGGTGCCCAACAAGATGCCGGCCCGGGTACGGATTTTGCCGCCATTGATCGGGGCTGTGTTTCTGTCACACCGATTGAAGTGGACTTAACTCGGTATACCGCGCTTGATCAAATCTCAGGTTGGGTAAGAGGACTCTAATCGTGGATACTCGGGCACGCGATGGCATTGGGATGACCTCACAGCGGACTCGCGAGCGCTTAGTCGCAAGACTCGGTGATGCCGGAATCCGTGATGTTCATGTACTCAACTGCATACGCCAAGTGCCTCGGCATTTATTCGTTGATGAGGCGCTTGCCTCACGCGCCTACGAAGATACCGCGCTGCCCATTGGTTATGGCCAGACGATTTCGCAGCCATTCGTGGTGGCGCGAATGACCGAAATTTTAATTCGTTATGGAATTCCTGAACGAGTACTTGAGATCGGTACGGGCTCAGGCTATCAAGCAGCGATACTGGCATCATTGGTGGGTCGAGTGCATACCATTGAGCGTGTTCGTGCTCTGCATGAATCAAGCCGCCAACGCTTTCGTGAGCTTGGATTTCGCAATATTCGGCAACGCTTAGGCGATGGCCATGAGGGCTGGGCCTCTGCCGGTCCTTATAACGCGATTGTGCTCACTGCTGCGCCACTGGAAATACCCCAGACCTTATTGGAGCAACTTGCTGAGGGGGGACAGTTATTAGCCCCTGTGGGGCAATCCCAAGCTCAGGAGTTGCGAATCTATGAGCGGCAAGGGGATCAAGTCGAGCAACGCGCCGTTGAACCGGTGAGCTTTGTACCGATGTTGGGCGGTACTGAGTAGTGGCGCTATTTACCGCACTCTATGATCGGGTGTTGCGTTGGGCAGCGCATCGACGTGCGCCGTGGTTGCTTGGGGCGTTGAGTTTTGCTGAGTCATCTTTTTTCCCAATTCCGCCGGATGTCATGCTTGCGCCGATGAGCGTGGCACGTCCTGAGCGCGCGATGCGGCTCGCTACGCTTACCACCGTTATGTCGGTTCTGGGTGGAATTTTAGGCTATTTTATTGGGTACTTAGGCCTTGAGTTGGTTGAACCTATTATTCTGGAAGCAGGCTATGGGTCAGCTTATGAATTGGCGCGTCAGTGGTTCGTTGAGTGGGGTTTTTGGGTGGTCTTAGTGGCTGGATTTTCGCCCATTCCCTATAAGGTGTTCACGATTGCCGCTGGCGCTATGGCAATTGCTTGGTTGCCATTTGTATTAGCCTCATTTCTGGGCCGAGGTGCCAGGTTTTATGGTGTTGCAGCGCTTATGGCGTGGGGCGGGCCGCGAGCTGAACCATGGTTACGTCGGTATATGGAGCGAATCGGGTGGTTGAGCGTTGTTGCGCTTTTACTTGCCGTTCTTATCCTCGCGCGCTGATGCGAGCGCTGATTGGCGGTGGCATGCTGCTGGCACTCGCGTTAGCGGGTTGCACGGAGTTTGACTACGATCGTGATCGGCATTTGCGCGAGGGCGGTGTTGTGATGGATACGCCCGATCGTTATGCCGTTCAATCGGGCGATACGCTGTATCAAATTGCTTGGAAATTTGGTCTCGATTTTCGCAACCTAGCGCGTTGGAACGGCATAGAAGCACCCTATGTTATTTATCCGGGCCAGCAGCTCGCGCTCAAAGGCAGCACGAGCGCGGGTACAAGCCGGGCACCGGCTGCCGATGGGGGGCAAGCGGCCTCCGGGGCAACAAGCGCGGCACTTAGCGGCCCGATTGCTTGGCAATGGCCGCTTGAAGGCGAGGTGGTCCGGGCATTTAATGCGAATGCGCTGGGTAAACGCGGTGTCTCGATTGCCGCTCCACTCGGGACATCAGTGAATGCCGCTGCAAGTGGAGAAATTGTCTACAGCGGGAGTGGCTTACGAGGTTATGGGAACTTGGTGATTATCAAGCATAATGCACAATTTCTAACCGCCTATGGCTATAACGAATCGTTGCTGGTGGCCGAGGGCGATCAAGTCTCTGGAGGCGACCCTATTGCCCGTGTGGGCTCGAGTTCAGAGCGGGCTGGGGTGCTGCATTTTGAAATTCGCGAATTAGGTAAACCGGTTAACCCAACCAGTTATTTGCCATAATAAGTGCTTATTATTCTTGATCAATGATTAATGCGGCCAGCACACGCCGGCCCTCTGCCATGAGTAGGTTATAGGTCCGACAGGCTGACGAGGTATCCATGACCTCAAGGCCAATACCCGCTTGAATCAACTCAAGCATTAGAGGGCGTTGGGGAAATTGCTGCACTACGCCTGTGCCAAGTAGAACGATTTCAGGCTCTAGGGCTCGAATAGGGGCAAGATGCTCGCTTGCAAGTTCCGCTAGCGACGCTGGCCCCCAGTCACTTTGGAGGACATCAGGCATGAGCAGGAGGCTACGCTCGTAGCGGCCCTCGTTAATCTGGATATTGCGATCGCTGTAGCCAATGATGCGATAAACACCGTCAGGGGTATCTTGATTAAATTGCATGGGTCTACCTTATCGAGGGGTGGGCGGATCGAGCAAGATTAAGATTCTGCGCTGAATTGATTGACACCGACGGGGGGCAACTTTAGCGTTCAACGGTTATCATGTAAGAACACTTGGTCATTTTGCCAACGAAAGCCCCTGCAAGCTGCTCAAAGGACTGCCGTGAACGAGGAATTTCAGCGCATTAAGCGCCTACCACCCTATGTCTTCACCATTGTTAATGATTTGAAGGCACAAGCGCGAGCGCGTGGTGAAGATATCGTTGACTTTGGCATGGGTAATCCCGACTTGCCAACACCACCGCATATTGTTGAAAAACTAGTTGAAGCGGCACAACGCCCAGATACGCATCGCTATTCAGTATCTCGCGGTATCCCGCGCCTGCGCCGAGCGATCACACACTGGTATGAGCGTCGTTACGGTGTCTCTTTGGATCCGGAATCAGAGGCCATCGTGACCATTGGCTCGAAAGAGGGGTTAGCGCATCTGGCATTAGCAACGCTTGGCCCTGGTGATGCGGTCCTAGTCCCTAATCCGGCTTATCCCATCCACCCCTATGGCATTGTGATTGCCGGTGCTGACATTCGGCATGTGCCGTTAATTGAGGGCGGGGATTTCTTTACCGAACTTGAAAAAGCGATTAAAGATACTTGGCCAAAGCCTAAGATGTTGATTATTAACTTCCCCGCAAATCCAACGGGGCAGTGTGTTGATTTAGATTTCTTTGAACGCGTGGTGGGTATTTGCAAAGAGCATGGCATTTGGGTGGTACACGATTTGGCCTATGCGGATTTGGTCTATGATGGCTATGAAGCCCCGTCGATATTACAAGTCTCTGGCGCCCGCGAAGTGGCGGTCGAGTCGTTCTCGTTATCAAAAAGTTACAACATGCCGGGATGGCGTGTGGGCTTTATGTGTGGCAATGAAAAACTCATCGCTGCGCTTGCTCGCATGAAATCGTATTTGGACTATGGCATGTTCACGCCCATTCAGGTGGCCGCGATTCAAGCACTTGAAGGTCCGCAGGCTTGTGTGGCTGAATCCCGTGATACTTATCAAAATCGCCGTGATGTTCTTTGTGATGGGTTGCAAGCCGCGGGCTGGCCGGTTTCGCGTCCGAAAGCCACAATGTTCGTTTGGGCCCCAATCCCCGAGCCTTATCGCCATCTAGGGTCATTAGAATTTGCCAAAAAGCTCGTCAGCGATGCCGGGGTTGCGGCTTCACCCGGGGTGGGTTTTGGTGAGTATGGCGATGATTATGTGCGCTTTGGGTTGATCGAAAACCCGCATCGTACGCGCCAGGCGGTTCGTGGAATTAAGCAAATGTTCCGCCGTGATGGACATGGGCAATAGTAAGGGAGAAAAGCAGTTGGAGCCGGTTAAGGTTGGCCTATTGGGTCTTGGCACAGTCGGTGGTGGCACCGTTAATTTGCTTGAACGCAACCGTGATGAGATTACCCGTCGAGCGGGGCGGCCGATTGATGTCGTGCATGCCGCAGCGCGGCATCCAGATCGCCCGCGCACATGCAGTACTGAGCATATCCAGCTTGATTACGACCCCTATGCGGTAGTTGATGATCCGAATACTGAGATTATTTTAGAACTCATCGGTGGCGTTGATTTGGCCAAAGAGCTGACCTTACGCGCTATCGATCAGGGCAAGCATGTGGTCACGGCCAATAAAGCATTGATTGCGTTGCACGGTAACGAAATTTTTGAGCGGGCTCGCGATCGTGGCGTCACAGTCGGGTTTGAGGCGGCCGTGGCAGGCGGTATCCCCATTATTAAAGCCGTTCGCGAAGGTTTGGTCGGTAATCGCATTGAGTGGTTGGCTGGCATTATTAATGGCACGAGTAATTTTATTCTCACCGAGATGCTTTATGCCGGCCGTGAGTTTGGCGAAGTGCTAGCAGAAGCTCAGCGTTTGGGGTATGCCGAGGCCGATCCCACGTTTGATGTGGAGGGCATTGATGCCGCTCATAAACTTACCATCCTAGCGTCGATCGCGTTTGGTATTCCGCTGCAATTCGACAAGGTATTCACAGAAGGCATCGGTCAGATCAGCACGACTGATGTCGCCTACGCCAGCGAGCTTGGCTTTCGGATTAAGCACCTCGGCATTGGTCGTCGAGAGGGTGATGGTATTGCCTTACGGGTCCATCCGACATTATTGCCCGAGCGCCAATTGCTCGCCAATGTTGATGGGGTGATGAATGCAGTGATGGTGCAGGCTGATCCGCTTGGGCCCACCCTCTACTATGGGGCGGGTGCGGGGGCTGAGCCGACGGCATCGGCGGTGGTTGCTGATTTAGTGGATGTCGTTCGCGAATTCACTCTAGCCCCAGAGAATCGCGTGCCCTATCTCGCTTTCCAAGCTCATTCACTGTCTAACGAGCCAATTGCAGGCATGGAGAGTGTGGAGACGGCGTATTATTTGCGCGTTGAAGCTCAAGATGAGCCGGGCGTTTTGGCGGAAATTACCGGAATTTTAAGTCACGCCGGGATCAGTATTGAGGCGGTTATCCAGAAAAAACCGGTGCCAGGTGCAGAGACCGTACCCGTTATTCTTCTGACTCATCGCGTCCGTGAATCAGTCATGAATGAGGCCTGTCAGCAAATCGAATCGCTTGGAGCGATTCATGGCGGATTAACGCGTATCCGTGTGGAGTCACTGACATGAGTGAGGCAAGGCATTATTCTGGTCTGATTGACGCTTATGCAGCGCGTCTACCCATTGCTGCCAATGCGCGTCGAATTAGCTTGGGTGAAGGCAACACCCCCTTGATTAAACTCGATAACCTCACCGCCGAGTTTGCTGGTGATGTTGAGATTTACGTTAAATATGAGGGTCTTAATCCGACCGGCTCATTTAAAGATCGCGGCATGACAACTGCCGTCACTCAGGCAGTGGCTGAGGGTAGTCGCGCAATTATTTGTGCTTCAACCGGTAACACATCGGCCTCGGCGGCCGCTTACGCCGCGCGTGCCGGTATGACTGCATTTGTACTGATTCCGGATGGCAAAATCGCCATGGGCAAGCTTGCCCAAGCCATCATGCATGGGGCTGAAGTATTGCAAATTAGAGGGAACTTTGATGATGGAATGCGCATTGTTAAAGAAATGACCCAGCAAGCGCCCGTTAGTTTGGTCAATTCGGTCAATCCCTATCGGCTTCAGGGTCAGAAAACTGCGGCCTTTGAAATTTGTGAAGCGCTTGGTCGGGCGCCGGATTATCACTGCTTGCCTGTGGGTAATGCGGGCAATATTACCGCTTATTGGATGGGCTACAGCGAGATGGCGCTTGCGCCAGGCGATGCCGGTACTCAAGCATGTGGCTACTGTCATGGGGATTGTCGCTTTCACCAGAATGCGGTGAATAATCGCCCTGTGATGGTCGGTTATCAGGCATCAGGGTCGGCGCCATTTCTCCGTGGGGGGCCGGTGGAAAATCCGGAAACGCTTGCGACCGCGATTCGTATTGGTGCGCCGCAGAGCTGGGATTACGCATTGAGCGCCTCGAGTGAATCAGGCGGCTGGTTTGATGAATTCACCGATGCCGAAATTCTCGAAGCACAGTGGCAGCTTGCAAGCCAAGAGGGCATATTCTGCGAACCTGCTTCGGTGGTCTCTGTGGCCGGCGCTTTGCGCGATGTGCGAAGGGGCAAAATCCCTGCTGGTAGTACGATTGTCTGTACCCTAACCGGACACGGCTTAAAAGATCCTGATGTGGCTCAAGCGCGTGCGGCTCAGGCCGTCTCAACGATTGATGCCAATTCAGATTCGGTGCGTGAGGCGATTCTCGGTAAGCTCTCGTAAGCGTATGACCTCTGCTTTGCCCATACACTGCTTTGCCCCCAGACTGCTCGGTCCGGTGCCAGCGACCTTGGCCAAAGCAAGTGAGACTGCTGGGCCATTCCCTAACCTGACAGAACTGGTGTTTCGAGCGCAGCGTAAAGCGCTGCCCGGCAACAGTCTTGAGGCCCTCATCGCGCAGCAATACCCCGATGCTCCGGCGCCTGGGCCACTGATCGCTGCTAGTGATGGCCAGGCTCGTGTGGGCATTTGTTATCGCGCAGCCCCAGTGCACTTGCGCGCAGACCGAGATCGATTGCTGTTATTCGCAGGCGAGGGACTATGCTTAACGACAGCGCAGTCCGAGCAAATTAAAACAGCATTTAATTCGCTATTTTCAGCGGATGGTTTAGTGCTTGAATTTATTAATGGTGAAGGTCTTCTAACAGCGAAGCGCCGACCGGGGCCTGATCTTCCAGCCTTAAGTGAGGTTGCTGGTGAGTACTTGGACATTGCGCTACCTACCGAGCCGGCGAGCCGGGCGTGGCGACAGTTGTTAAATGAGGTGCAAATGCTTTTGCATGAGCATCCGGTTAATCGCGAACGCACTGCCGCGGGTGAGCTTGTGGTTAATGGGCTTTGGTTTTGGGGCGGCGGTGAGGCGCCGCGTGGTGATCAGCTTAGTTTGCCGGATGATCCAGAGGCTGCCCCGCTGGTAAGTAGTTTGCCGGCAAGCGCGTCAGTGCGCGTTTTTGATCAGGCTGAAAAAGCATTGCTTGGCGGCGATGTTGGGGCTTGGTTGGCTGCACTTGAGTCGTTTGAAACGCATCAGGCCGCTGAACTACTCAATGCCATTAGGCATGAGCAACGGTCCGTTTTACTGATGCCTGGTAATGGTTGGGCTTATCGTACTGGGCCAATGACGCGCTGGCGATTTTGGCTTCGTCGAAAGCCACTCTCGGCGGCGATAGCGTTGCAATGAATCGGATAACGCCGATGCGAATTATTGATCGAGAATCTGGCCCGATCGAGCCGATTGATCTTGCGATCACGCCGCGTCTCAAAGCGTTATATGCCGCGCGTGGCGTGTCGCATGCAAGCGCGCTTGATTATCGCCTCGCAGCGCTTCCAACACCGGATGGACTTGGCGGAATCGAGCTAGCCGCCAGCCTTCTTGCTGATGCGCTCATGGCGGATCAACGGTTATTAATCGTAGGTGATTTTGACGCGGATGGGGCCACGAGCTGCGCGCTCGCTATGCGTTCGCTGAAATTATTAGGGGCCACGGCGGTTGATTACTTGGTGCCGAATCGATTTGAGTTTGGTTATGGCCTAAGCCCAGCGCTTGTCGAGGTGGCCAGCGAGCGTCGGCCTGATGTTCTACTAACGGTGGATAACGGCATCTCCTCACATGCAGGCGTAGCGGCTGCGCAGGCCCTAGGAATTAATGTGGTAATTACCGATCACCATTTACCCGGCGATTCCTTACCGAGCGCTGCCGCGATTGTTAACCCCCAAGTGAACTCAAGCGGATTTGCAAGTCAGGCGCTTGCCGGGGTTGGGGTGTGCTTTTATGTCATGCTCGCATTGCGTGTAACCTTACGTGCGCGCGAATGGTTTAGCGGCAGTCGTGAAGAGCCAGCCCTCGCGCAATTGCTTGATTTAGTGGCACTCGGCACGATCGCCGATGTGGTCCCCCTCGATCATCTCAATCGGTTGCTCGTTGAGCAGGGACTGCGGCGTATTCGTGCCGGGAAGGGCTCGCCTGGAGTCGCGGCATTATTAGCGGTGGCAGGGCGCGATCCCACTCACGCGAGTGCGAGTGATCTTGGGTTTGCTGCGGCACCGCGATTAAACGCCGCCGGCCGACTTGGCGATATGAGTGTGGGTATTGAGACGTTGCTGGCAGAGGATTTAGCCGAAGCGACACAACGAGCCGAATCACTTCAAGCACTCAATCAAAAACGTCGCGCTTTAGAGCGTGAGATGCGCGATGAGGCCATGGCTGAATTGACCGCAGCGCAATGGGTGGGTGAGGAGGAAACGCCTTTAGAGCCTGTCTTATGTCTTTATGACAAGCGCTGGCATCAGGGCGTTGTCGGCATTGTGGCGGCGCGCATGAAAGAGCAATTTCAACGCCCTGTCATCGCCTTTGCACCAGCTGAAAACGGGCAATTAAAGGGCTCCGGGCGGTCAGTGGCGGGTGTGCATTTACGCGATCTTCTCGAAGCTCTTGATCGCGACACGCAGGGCAGAGTGATCGAGCGCTTTGGGGGGCACGCCATGGCCGCGGGGTTAACGCTTAATGAAAGCCAATATGAAGCCTTTCACGAGGCACTTGTTCGGCTAGCGCGAGCGCGCTTCGCTGATCAGCCACCGAGCGATGTGCTGGTCACGGATGGTGAGCTAGCACCGAGCGAGTATTCACTGAGTCTTGCCAAAGAGCTGCGTTATGCAGGCCCGTGGGGTGCGGAGTTTCCGGAGCCTGTTTTTCGCGGCACGTTTCAGGTCAGCGAGCAGCGTATTGTTGGAGGAGGCCATCTTAAGCTAACCGTCTCTCCAACAACGGCGCCCGCGATTTCTTTAGATGCGATTGCGTTTAACGCCGTTGAGCGCGGTTGGGATAAACCAGGTGATCAGGTCGAGGGGGTCTTTCGCCTCGATGTTAACCAATTTCGTGGCCGTGAAAGCATCCAGCTTGTCTTTGATTATTTAACGACAGCCTGACTTTGCAATCGACCTGCCGTTAGTTGGCCGGTTTGATGATCAAGTTCGATTAAATCACCAATGACTTGAGCCGCTTCAAGCAACAAAACATCCGGTAGGGTATTGCTATCCACACTCTCAAGGGATTCGATGGGATCTCGACCTAACGCCTCCAATTGCTGATTAATAGCGGTTAACCGCGCTTTCTCATTGGCTTTAAGTGCGTTCTGACGTTTGACCTTATTTAATGAAACCCGGGTATTTTCTTGCTCGGTTTGTATGCGCTTAGCTTCTGCGCTCACGCTTTGCAGTGCGGGTTCATTTTGTAGACGTCGGTCATGTCGGCGGCGAAGTTCACTCATTATTCCATCAAGCCGGCTATCGCGGCGATATTCGGCTGAGCGTATCGTATCCCAAGGAAGCGCGTTATTGGCGGCACGCTCGCCCGTTGCATCGCTTCCATGCGGGTAGGGCATTGTCAGGTCCGGCGTGACCCCTTCGAGTTGGGTGCTTTCGCCATTAATGCGATAGAACTTTGCGATCGTGAGTTTAAGCCGTCCACTTGGATTCTCCTCACTGCCAACGCCAAAACGCTCAAGGCCGATTAGCGTTTGCACGGTGCCTTTACCAAAGGTTTGGTCCCCCATGACAACACCCCGGCCATAATCCTGCAGTGCAGCGGCAAAAATCTCTGAGGCTGAGGCGCTGCCACTATCCACCATAACGCCGAGGGGGCCATCATAAAGCGCCGGACCGGTCTCTGGATCCCGTAAAACTTTACGCTCTCCATTGCTCCGGTTAACTTGAACGACCGGGCCTTGGTCAACAAATAAGCCGGTGAGTTTAACAGCCTCCTCAAGCGAGCCCCCGGCATTACCACGCAAATCAATAATCAGTCCGTCAATCGCGGCCATTTTCTCTGAGCGTAGCAGTCGCGCCACATCTCTTGTGGTGCTGCGGTAATCTGCTTCGCCTGCGTTGGCGGCATTAAAATCGGCATAAAACGTGGGGATATCAATTACGCCGATTTGTTGAGGCTCACCATCACGCTCAATCGTTTTAATGTCCGCTTGCGCTGCTTGCTCATCGAGTTCGATGGTATTGCGCGTGAGGGTAATCACTCGCTCACGTGAAGAGCCGCTGCTGCTTGCCGGTAGAATACGTAAATAAACTTCAGAGTCTTTTGGCCCGCGAATGAGATCAACGACATCCCCAAGCCGCCAACCTACGACATCCTGAATATCTTGGGCTGATTCGCCCACACCAACGATACGATCGCCCGCTTCGAGCTTACCGCTGCCAGCAGCCGGTCCGCCGGTAATTAATTCAACAATTTCAACGAAATCACCTTCACTGCTCAAAAGTGCACCAATGCCCTCGAGCGAGAGTCGCATGTTGATATCAAAATTCTCTGACGTACGCGGCGACATGTAGCTACTGTGAGGATCAAACTCACTCGCCCAAGTGCTCATAAACGTTTGAAAGACGTCCTCAGCACTATATTGCTCTAATGTTCGTGCTAAGCGCCGGTATCGCGCATCCAGTGACTTTTTGACGTCCTCTAGCGAGCGCCCATTTAATATTTGGGTCAGCGCATCGTTAATCACACGTTGACGCCACAGCGCGTTGAGCTCGCGGCGATTCTCTGCCCAGCCGGCCTCGTCACGGTCGAGTTCTAGGGTTTCATCGGTGCTGAAGTCAAGGTCTGAGTTTAGCACCTCAATGGCATAGTCACTGCGTTCTGCAACGCGCTTTTGATAGCGCTCAAAGATTGCATAAGCGGTATCTAAGCGTCCGCTGGAGAGTTCATCGTCAAGTCGGTGACGGCGCGCGGAAAATTCCTCAAGATCATCGGCAAGGAAATAAAATCGCTGTGGATCGAGAGTATCGAAATAGCCCTGGTAGACCGCCTGTGAGAGCTCATCATCAATGTCCTGATCGCGGTAGTGATAGCGTGAGAGTAACTCGCCAACGACTTGAGAGGCCCGTGCATGGGTTTCATTCGCCTCGAGCGCCGCGGAATGACTGGGACTGGCTAGGGCAAAATAAATTAGCCCAAGCGCGAGCCAAAAAAACCGCACATTGTATCTGAGCATGGGCATTGCGCCTCGCAATTTAGTTACGCTGTGAGTATGACAGCGCTTAGAGCAGGAAAATCCCGTTCACTTTCTGGTAGCGTAGCTTGAAGATTCAGTCAGGGAAACCAATGTTTTCTCAATTTACCTCGGACTCTAGCTTTCGTAAGCCGGCCCCCGGCCTAGAGGTCTTAGAAATCCATCCCAGCAAAGCGAGGGCGATCAGAGAGACGCCGATCGTAATGGTTCATGGCGCATTTGTTGGCGCGTGGTGTTGGCAGCCCCATTTTATGCGTTATTTCGCGGATCAGGGGTTCTCATGTGTAGCGCCTAGCCTACGTGGGCATGGCAATAGTGAAATCGCAGGGCCGCTCGATTATGCCGGCATCCGTGAATACGTCGCGGATTTAAGTAGTGTTATCGCTGATTTATCGGGACCACCTCCGGTTTTGATTGGTCATTCAATGGGCGCATTGGTGGTGCAGCGTTATTTAGAAGCTCATGCGGCGAGTGCAGCGGTATTGATGGCGCCGGTACCAAGGCATGGGCTCATGGCATCGACTTGGCGATTAGCGGTGAGTGATCCGATGTTGTTCGCGCAGTTTGGGCTCATGCAGGCCTGGGGCAGGCCAGCGGTTGATAAGGCACTTGCCCGCCGCGCGGTGTTCTCGCAGCGACTGCCTGAGAGTGAATTAGAGCAATACACTCAAGCCGTTGAGCGTGAGTCACAACGCGCACTTTGGGAGATGAACGTGCATGCGGCAGGGCGTCCTTGGTTAGCCGATTCTCAGGTGCCGATGCGAGTCGTCGCGGCGGCAGAGGATGCACTTTTTACGCCACAGGAGACCAAAGATGTTGCGCATCTTTGGGATGCGAGTTGGGTTGAAATAGCAAAAACGGGTCACGCGATGATGTTAGAGCCTTACTGGCAGAGCGCGGCCGATGACGTGATACGCTGGCTTTGGTCGTGTGGTATCCGCTAAGGCCGCTACCAGCGAAACTTATCCCACAGTTCAGGATTAGCCCAATGCCGCGCGTTTAGCCAATCAGGTGTTGTTTTATAGTGCGCAAGATCAAAGCTATACCAATGTCTTGTTGATGTGGTTGGCCCTTCGATGGGTCGACGATGAAAACCAAGACCAATCAGCACGGATCGATTTAAGGGCTGCCTCGGTGTGCTTGGTGCAATCACCAAGACCTGCCGGGCATAGACATCGCGTAGACGGCTCACAAGCTGAATTGCATGTGCGCTATCAAGTTCGATATCGCCATCCACAATGGCAAGATCAACGGACGGCCAATCAACACTATCCAAGTTCGTCGCAGCGCCATGTGTGCACCCCGGGGCATAGGCTTTTGCGGTTTGCGTTAATTCCGGGGCATCACTGATGACTAAGAGCTGCTGTGGTGCTAGTTCGGCTAGCGTTTGCTCTAAAACGCTGGCGAGGTTAGCGCTACGGGGCATACAAGGACTCCTGCTATTATTGCCCAAGGCGGATGCGCCGAGTTTAGGCAATTCATAGCATGGGGTGATAGGACATATGTTTTCAATGGCACGGCGATTATTGTTCCTACTGCCACCGGAGCGAGCCCATGACCTTACGCTCGGGTCACTCGATTGGCTCGAGGCGACCAAAGCGAGTCGTTTGCTACCCACTCGCATTGATAATCCTCACTCCTTATGGGGTATTCAGTTTCCAAATGCCGTTGGCTTAGCGGCTGGCCTTGATAAGAATGCGGATCATGTGGCTGGATTGGCGGCGCTTGGCTTTGGATTTTTGGAGTTAGGAACGGTGACTCCCCGCGCTCAACCCGGTAATCCCGCACCTCGCTTGTTTCGTCTGCCGAGCCACGATGCGCTGATTAATCGCATGGGCTTTAACAACAAAGGGGTTGATCATCTGTGCGAGCGGCTACGCGCCATTCGCGCATCGTTATCAATTCCGATTGGGGTGAATATTGGAAAAAATCGCGATACCCCATTAACCGGGGCAATTGACGATTACCGACACAATCTTGCCGCGGTGTATTCAGTTGCTGATTATGTTGCTGTGAATTTGTCATCACCTAACACGCCAGGGCTGCGCGATTTGCAGGAGGGCCAAGCACTTATCGATCTGGTTCGGCAATTGAAAATAGAGCAAAAGAAACAATCACGAGCGAATGGGCACTATGTCCCGTTGGTCGTTAAAATTGCCCCAGACTTAACACCTGAAGCCTTGCACACGTTAGTAGATGTACTTTTGGGTGAAGCAATTGACGGGGTGATTGCGACCAATACCACCTTATCGCGGGCGGGCGTTGCAAAGGCATCGCATGCAGAAGAATCAGGCGGTCTAAGCGGTGCGCCGCTGCGCGAGCAGGCCACCGCTGTTGTGCGTCAAATACGGCGTCAGGCGGGGCCTGATTGGCCTATTATCGCGGCCGGAGGGATCACTAAAGCGAGTGATGCCGCGGAGAAAATTCACGCCGGCGCAAACCTTTGTCAGCTCTACACGGGGCTCATCTTCCAAGGCCCCAGTCTAGTACGCAAAGCAGCCCAAGCGGTTTGCGAGATTAACGATGAAAATTCCAGCTTGTCCTAACGCCCTGACCAAGCGAGAATATGTATCCACGGAGAGG
Source organism: Spiribacter sp. (assembly GCA_031581365.1). Lineage (GTDB taxonomy): Bacteria > Pseudomonadota > Gammaproteobacteria > Nitrococcales > Nitrococcaceae > Spiribacter. The sequence continues at coordinate 63,123 of JAVLBI010000005.1, forward strand.
TGGCAGAGTGGTCGAATGCGGCGGACTTGAAATCCGTTGAGCCTCAGGGCTCCGGGGGTTCGAATCCCTCCCTCTCCGCCAGACTTGAGCACACGGCCATTGATCCTGGATTGACCTCGCCGATTGGGCATTCTCGCCTTGGCAGTCAAATCTCTCCCCAGCCACCCCTAAATTTCAACAAAAAATGCTAAGCCAATCGCACGCCCGGCTGAGTGTTAAGGGGTGGCGCACGCGAGCCTCTTCAAAGGCATCCATCGGGCGCTAACCAAAATACCTAAGCACACTATGCTTGAGAGAGATCAAGATGAGTTCAACGCAGCACTGTTAGCGTGAAAATTCAAATCGAATGCGTAAGTGAGCGCCAATGAATTCATTAAACCGCTACAACAAATTTCAGATGTTTTTGCACTGGGTGACTGCGGCCGGCGTTGTTTTTTTATTGTTCACTGGGGTGTTTTTTCTTGAGCCATTAGCCAACCAAGATCCCGCTAAAGTTGCTAAACTTCAAATCCACGCGATGGTTGGGGCGGCTGTGCTTTTGCTCACGATTACTCGCCTTATCTGGGCTTTGGTATCGGCGCAGCCTGTCCAGAGTGATAGCGGGCGTTCAATGGCGAGTAGCGTCGCTAAGTTCGCCCCCAAGGTCCTCAACGGCCTAGTGCTAATACTTGCCTTATCAGGCGTGCTAATGGGCCTATACTCTGGCTTGTTTGATTTACTGATCAATGATGGGGGCACCCTCCCAAGCGATTTTAGCGGCCCGGCGAGGACCGTGCATGCGGTGTCGTCAAAATTACTGATCGCAGCGGTGTGTATCCACGTCGTCGCCGCTATCGTGCATCAGGTTATTTTTAAACACAGGGTGTTCGAGCGGATATTGCCAATTTAGAGCGCGAAAAAACGCAGGAAATTTTCCAATCAAAGAGGGGTTTAGAAGCGGTATTCGAGTCCGGCTGAAAAACTGGGCTCGTAGCGAAAGCTCTCAAACGTGCTGCTAAGTGATGCATCTTCGGCGGCCGTATCCGTTGCTGTGCTCTCAACCGGAGTCGTTGTCACGGTTTCATCCAGGGTGAGGCCCATATCGAGCGACAAGCCAAATCGTCCACGCGTACCAAAATCATTATCCCAGCCCAACCCAACATAGGTGCTCATGTGCTCGGAACTTAATGTTGGCACGGGGAGATCTGAATCACTGCTTATTTCGTCATCATAAAGTGCACCACCGGTCATGCGTAGACCGCTGTCATGTAGCGACCAGTCGACAAGGGCGGAGAATTGCATGCTCTCGTCCATCAGCTCGAAAACAGGGCGCTCACGGGAGAGCGGTACCCCACGCTCGTGGTTGACACCAAAACGAATATTGAGCTTTTCATTAAGATGGGAAGAGAGTTCAAGTTCTGGCTGAAGCGCCGTGCGCCAATCGGGCGACTGCGCAAGCGCAACACTGGTACCGCTAATAGCAAATACCGTTACTAAACATGAGCAGATATGACGCTTATAATCCATAACGGGTATATTATTACCTAAACGATTGCGAAAGCGAACCCCTGATTTTACTTTTTTCCGTCTCAACATGCGGTAAATTAATGGGAAACTGGCAATAGAGTAGCTCATGCGATTTAAGCCCTATCGAAAAGCGTTGCTGGCGTTTATCGCGCTAGCCGTTCTCGCGGCGAGCTCAGGGCTCGCCACGGCGCTTACCTATCCATTGCCAGGCGACGATGCTGATGTCATCGGTGAGGTCCAACGCATTCAAGCAGTTGAGCAAGACACTTTGCTAAGCCTTGGCCGTGAGCACGGCATTGGCTATGAGGAAATGCGGCGAGCCAATCCTGAGGTTGATGTATGGCTGCCAGGTGAAGGCACAGAGGTTGTGATTCCAAGTCGGTTTATATTGCCCGATGGCGCGCGCGAAGGGGTTATTATCAATATCGCCGAGATGCGGCTTTATTACTATCCGCCGAGCGACGCTGCGGGCGCGGGAACAGTTGAGACTTATCCCATTAGCGTTGGTCGAATGGATTGGTCAACGCCGCTTGGTGTGAGCAAAATTACAGAGAAGACTGAGAATCCTTACTGGTTTCCACCTGAGTCGATTTTGACCGAGCGCGCGCAGCAGGGAAGACCCTTGCCTGAGGCAGTGCCGCCGGGGCCAGATAATCCGTTAGGCAAGCATAAAATGCGGCTTGATATCCCCGGTGGCGCTTATTTGATTCATGGCACCAATGAGCCTCGGGGTATTGGTATGCGAGTCACACATGGCTGCATTCGGATGTTTCCTGAAGATGTGGCCTCACTGTTTGAGCGCATACCAAGCGGCGCGGATGTGCGTATTGTTAATCAACCGGTCAAAGCTGGTTGGTTAGATGATTCACTCCTAATCGAAGCCCACCCGGTGCTACCTGAAGAAGCGGAAAACGCCTATGACCCGCTTAAACCGCCGCCACTCAGTGATGCGGTTTTAAGTATTGCAGCGATTATGACCGAGCGTGATGACTATCGGGTTGATCATCAAAAATTAGCAGCAGCCGTTGAGACGGCAAGCGGTATACCGGCTAGTATTTCGCGAGCCTCAGGCAGTGATAATCTCGCTTTGCACACAGTCGAGCTACCGCTACCCGCGGCAGAATAAAAAAAGCCCCGTCAAGGCAGGGCTTTTGTAGGGTATAAGGACCGAAGGCCTTATTTGTACATCGAGCGCTCGAACATACGATCGATTTTCTCGCTGTTCTCATTGGCGGTGTTCTGGGCACTGTTCGCGAGTGTCTCAGCACCTTCGGCCTTAATCATTGCGCTGCTGGCCTCATCCATGGCGGCTTCAGCCATCGCCGTTGCCTCATCAAGTTGGGCTTGCGTGGCGCAACCGACCAAAAGGCCAACCGCGGCACCGGCAACGGTCAGTTTGAGTAATGTCTTTAAAGACTGTGACATAGTTAAATCTCCTGTTCTTTTATAACAATTGCAATTGTTTTGACTCCAGCAACGCTAAGTATACCCGCTGCGAGCGTCGGAGGCATGATTACTCGCGGCTTGGCTTGTTTCAACCCCCCATTAATATTTAGTCAATGATGACGGGCGTTCCGATAGAGACATAATCATGCAAAATTTCTATTTGGGAATTGGTCATTGCAATACAGCCCTTTGTCCAGTGGAAGTCATCGTGTACGGCGGGATTTCCCTCACCGATGCCGTGAAAACCGATATAACCGCCTAATGTGCCATCTTGCGGAAACTCACCAACACGTAGGCCATAATCCAGCGATTGGCGATATTCTGTGCGATTAATAATGCCCCGATGATGCGCTTGATCAAGATGTTCAAGCGTTGGGTAATTAATACCCAAAAACAAATGAAATCGGCTCTGAGCATTGACCCGAGTAATGTAAAACTCACCGCGTGGCGTGGTTTGATCACCGCGTAAATGCAAATCAGAGATACCACCGCGACCAAATGCCACGCGATCGATAACATGCGCGCGCTCGTTGCCATCCCAGATTTCGGTGACGGATTGGTCGGTATCCACTTTCACCCAAATCCCCTCATACACACGGGCTATCGCGGTTTGAGCAAAGCCTGTGATGAGCATTGCAAGGCTGTAAATGGCGATCGATAAGATGGGCTTCATGTTAAAAACCGATAAATTTCGTCTGCGTTAAATGCGCCATAAAGTGAAGTATCTCTATCGCTTCGAACTAACACTGGAATTGTGCTGGCGTAAGCCATTTCAGCTTTTTTATCGTACATAATATCAATGACTTGTAGATTATATCTCAAACGTTTTGTAATGGGTTTTAGTATCGCTAATCGATCTTCACACAGTCGACACCCTTGGGTGGTGTAGAAATAAAGCTCAGGCATTGGCGAAGCCATCCCATGTTAATCTATTGCATCGATTAGTTGATTGTACATTGAGTCATCGGATAGGAAGAATTTAAGCGATGCGTGCGCCTAGCGATTTTACTTTAAGCGTTGCGCCAATGATGGATTGGACTGATCCGGCGTGTCGTTATTTATTTCGCCTGATGACTCGGCATACTCGGTTATACACCGAGATGGTGCCATCGCAGGCGCTCTGGCATGGGCGTGAGGCACGTTTTCTTGCCGGCGATCCCATTGAGCATCCCGTCGCGGTTCAACTCGGTGGCAGCGAAATTGCGGAGCTATCGCATGGGGCAATGTTGGCTGAGCGATGGGGCTATGACGAGGTTAATCTCAATGTCGGCTGCCCAAGCGATCGGGTCCAGTCCGGACGCTTTGGTGCCTGCCTGATGAACGAGCCTTACCGAGTGGCACGCCTCGTCGCGGCGATGAAAACCGCAACGACACTGCCTGTTACCGTTAAATGCCGAATCGGCGTTGATCATAATGATCGCTACTCGGCGCTGTGCCGGTTTACCGAGGCTTTGCATCAAGCCGGTGTCGATGGATTAATCGTTCACGCGCGCAAAGCCTGGTTAAGCGGATTATCGCCGAAAGAAAACCGCGAGATACCGCCGTTGCGCTATGAAGTTGTTGCTGCGCTAAAGCAAGATTTTCCAGCGCTACCCATTGTGCTCAATGGTGGCATTACTCAGTTAACGGATGCGCGTGAATGGCTGCGTAGCGTCGATGGCGTGATGATCGGACGTGAGGCCTATCACAACCCTTGGCTGTTAGCTGCTGCGGATGCATTCATTTTCGGGGATGAGACCGTGGTAAAACCCAATCGCGTATCGGTGGCGCGCGCCTATCAAGCCTATGTTGCCGAACGACATCAACCCGGCGTGCCCATTTCCCGCTACACGCGGCATTTGGTTGGTTTATTCCAAGGGCTGCCCGGGGCAAAAGTCTGGCGACGGGCGCTTAGTCAAGCGGCAGCCGTAAAGGGCGCGGGACCAGAAGTCATTGATCAGGCGATAACCGCTTGGCAAGGGGTGAATACCCGACATGACGAATTAGTCACCGTTGACTAAAATCGAAAAAATCGCGCGCTATTCGCTTGGGTAGCCGCTGCGAGCGTATCGATCGATTCTGCTCGCAACGACGCGATGGTGGCTAGAATATGCGGGAGATAGCTTGGCTCATTGCGCCGATCACTCGGGGGGTTGGGTAGATCGCGCGGCAGTAGAAAAGGCGCATCGGTCTCAATCATCAGGCGCTCTAGTGGTATTTCAGCGATCACCGCACGCAAAGCGCTGCCGCGACGCTCATCACAAATCCAACCGGTCACGCCAAGGTAGAGATCAAGCGCGAGGGAGGCATCGAAAATGCGCCGATCTCCGGTAAAACAGTGCACGACTGCGTTAGTCAGTGATTGGCGGTATTGTTGAATAATCGCAATAAAATCATCTGCCGCGTCCCGTTCATGGCAGAACACAGGTAGGCCTGATTTTGCGGCGAGTGCTAATTGCGCTTTAAACGCTTGCTGTTGGCTTATTCGAGGTGAAAAATCACGATGATAATCAAGCCCTGTTTCACCCACTGCGCTTACACACGGGTGCTTGAGTAAGGCGGAGAGCTTCTCGGCGTTGTGATCATTCCAATCACTGGCATGATGGGGGTGAACGCCAGCTGTGGAGTGCATTTGACCTGGATATCGACTGGCGAGATCGGCAGCGCTTTGCGATTCTGCAAGCGTGACGCCGGTTAGAATCAGGCGACTGACCCCCGCCGTGTGAGCACGCTCGATGACCGCGCTGCGATCATCACTAAAGCGCGAATGGGTCAGGTTAACGCCAATATCAACAAGGTTTGAATTCGGCATACGTTATTTTGCCGTCATACTGAGGGTTTATGGAAGCGCCAATCGACTACGAGCACTTACCAATGCACTGGGTCGGCGACTGGTCAGGGCAGCGCTGCCGGCAAACACCGACGCGGACTGCACTCATTGAGCCGCAGACCGGGCAAAGCGTAAGCTTTGCTGAACTCGATACCATGGCACAGCAATGGGCGGGTTGGATGCAAGATCAGGCCGGTCTTAATCCGCATGATGTTGTCGCGGTGATTGCACAGAATCGAATCGAGGCAATCGTGCTTTATCTTGCCTGTGGAAAGCTTGGCGTTGTCCTTGCGCCGGTCAGTCACCGCCTTACCCCGGCAGAAGCCAATGATCTGATCGCGCGCATCAATCCAAAATGGGTTTTTTTTGATACCGCCTTAACGGCATTCACCGCCGCATTGGATGATTCTGCGCGACAGCGGCGTTGGTTGAGTTTTGGTGGCGATGACAGTGATTACGCAAAGTCTGTCGCAACCCGTGAGCCATACCCGATTAATAGGCCATTGGCGTTATCGCAAATCAGTCTTTTAGTGCATACCGGTGGCAGCACAGGGCTACCAAAAATCTGTCAAGTCAGCTACCGGCAGATGCTGTGGAACGCCTTTGAGTTAATGACAGCCGCCACAGAGGGGTTGGGCCAGCGCCGCGAATTATTGCTGTTTCCGTTATTTCACATTGGTGGCTGGAATACCCTGCTACCGGTCTTGCATGCAGGCGGTTGTGTGGTGTTGTTGCCTACTTTTAATCCCCATATAGCACTCGATACAATACAACGATATGCCATTAACCACCTCGGGGCGGTGGAAGCGATGCTTAAAGCGATTGCTGATTTACCCGAATTTAAAACAACGGATTTATCGTCATTACAAGGAATAACGACAGCAGGCGCAGCCTGTCGCACTGCCACAATGGAGATCTTTCTCGATCGCGGGATACCCATAAGCCAAGCTTATGGCCTGACTGAAGCGGGACCATCAAACTTTTATTATTCACGTACTGATCAGTCGCTAGCCACATTACGGGCGCATTCACAGCGCATTGGCAGCGTATTTGCACACAGCGATTACCGCATCGTCCGCCCAGAAGATGGCCATCTCGTGAGCCAAGGCGAAGTGGGCGAATTACAATGTCGTAGCCTGCATAATTTTTCCGGCTATCTCGATGATCCGCAACGAACACAAGCGATGATTGATGCTCAAGGTTGGATCAGTACGGGTGATTTGGCACGAGAGGATGCGACAGGCCAAGTCGTGTTAACGGGTCGCGTAGATAACATGCTGGTCAGCGGCGGCGAGAACATTGCCGCTGAAGCGCTGGAAGCCCTTATAGAAACGCATCCCGCTATTGATCAGGCGCTGGTATTCGGTTTGCCTGATGCGCGCTGGGGAACGCGCCCAGCCGCCTGGGTGGTCGGTACTGATGCGCTTTCGATAAGTGCGCTCGATACCTGGGCCAAACATGAATTACCCGCTTTTAAGCGGCCAGTGGCCTGGCGCTTAGTCGAGGCGCTGCCGCTCACTGGCGCGGGTAAATGGGATCGACGCGCTGCGCGCGCACAGCATATGCGCAATACACAAGGAGAGAACCAATGACCCTGGCTCGGGTACTTATTATTGCAGGATCAGACTCCGGCGGTGGCGCAGGCATTCAGGCGGACATTAAAAGTGTGACGGCCCTGGGGGGGTACGCGATGACCGCGATTACCGCATTGACCGCGCAAAATACCCAAGGCGTGCAGTCTGTTTTAAGCGTTGAGCCTGCCTTTATTCGTGAGCAAATAATCTCAGTCCTCGAGGATATCGGGGCTGATGTGATTAAAACCGGAATGCTCCACGACCCAGAGGTTATTGATATTGTCGCCGAGACACTCGCTGAATATGGCGCGGATATTCCGCTCGTTGTTGATCCGGTCATGGTCGCGCAAAGTGGTCATCAGCTGGTCAGCGAAACCGCCATGCAGCGTCTATCACAGCGATTACTCAAGCAAGCAGCGCTCATCACGCCTAATCTACCGGAGGCGCAAGCGCTGCTTGGATATCCAATTGAATCGGCGGCGGCGATGCCGGCGGCGGCAAAAGCACTGTGTGACTGGGGTTGTAAGGCCGTCCTGCTCAAGGGCGGGCATCTAGCAGGAGATCAGCTAGTGGATGTACTCGCTAGCGCCCAGCACTACATTGAATTGCCCCAATCGCGAGTCCCCACAACCAGCGATCATGGAACCGGTTGTACGCTTGCCTCAGCGATTGCTGAAGGAATAGGCCGGGGGCTGAGTACCGAGGAAGCAGTCAAACGCGGCCGGGCCTATTTACGTCGAGCACTGGAGACGGCCACGCCACTCGGTCAAGGCCATGGGCCTGTCAACCATGGCCATACCGTTGGCATAATGACGTCATGATACGTTTATCTGCAAAAAGCCGTTATGCGGTCAGCGCTTTGATGCATCTTGCTATTCATAATGCTGCCGGCGCAGTGCCAATGTCCGAAGTCTCGGTCTGTCAGGGCATCTCCATGTCCTATATTGACCAGATTTTCTGGAAGCTTCGTCGCGCCGGTTTGGTTCATGGCACGCCAGGACCAGGGGGTGGCTATCGGCTCGGGCGGGCCGCAGAGAAGATATCGATCGGCGAGGTGATTGAGCTCATGGAAGGTGGCGCAAACGGTCCGCGTCGAGTGACTTCTGCGCTTGATGAGCGTTTATGGTCGAATTTATCGGCCCGTATCACCGCGTTCTTGCATGATATTACGTTGGCTGATTTTGTAGCTCGGCCACAAATTCGTGACGCGGTGTTACGTCAATATGCGGGTCGCCAATGGCGCTGTGAGGTATGTGGCGCACTGGCAACTCGCCGTCAGGCGTTGGATTCGGATATGGGCTCATGACCTATGTTGTTACCGGATCATGCATACGCTGTCGCTATACCGATTGCGTAGAAGTTTGCCCGGTTGATTGCTTTCATGCTGGGCCTAATTTTCTCGCCATCGATCCCATTGAGTGCATAGATTGTGCGGTTTGTGTCCCTGAATGCCCGGTTGAGGCCATTTATCCGGATGATGAAGTACCGGCTGATCAACAAGAGTTCATCGAACTCAACGCGCGCCTAGCGGCGCAATGGCCGGTTATTAAGCAAAAAGAGCCGGCCCCTGTTGACGCGGAAGCCTGGGAGCATGTGGTAGATAAACGTGCATGGCTTGAGGAGTAGTTAAGTTATTGGCCGTATCGGCGCTCAACGTAAGCTTCAACGATTTCCTTGAACTCCTCAGCGATATGCTCGCCTTTGAGCGTTACCGTTTTCTCGCCATCAACATAGACCGGCGCCACGGGCTTCTCGCCAGTGCCTGGTAAACTAATACCAATATCGGCTTGGCGACTTTCGCCGGGGCCATTGACTACGCAACCCATTACCGCAAGGCTCATCGATTCCACGCCTGGATAGGTCTCACGCCAGACGGGCATACGCTCACGAACATGCGTTTGTATCTGATCAGCAAGCGTCTGGAAATAGGTACTTGTGGTTCGGCCACAGCCGGGGCAGGCTGCGACTAATGGAGTGAAGTTGCGGAGTCCCATCGTTTGTAGGATTTCTTGGGCAACGATGACCTCTTGTGTCCGATCGCCACCCGGTTCCGGGGTAAGTGAAATACGGATCGTATCGCCGATGCCCTTTTGCAAAAGCACCGCAAGCGCGGCGGTGGAGGAGACGATGCCTTTTGAACCCATGCCGGCCTCAGTCAAACCAAGGTGCAGAGGGAAGTCACACCGCACGGCGAGATCCTCATAAACGCTGATTAAATCCTGCACCCGGCTCATTTTGCAGGAAATGATAATGCGATCATGCGCTAACCCAAGTGCCTCGGCACGCTCTGCACTCTCAAGTGAGGAAATGACCACGGCATCTTTCATTACCGCCTCAGGCGCTTTTGGATGCCTAAGACGGGCGTTTTCATCCATCAATCGGGAGAGTAGATCTTGGTCTAAGCTGCCCCAGTTAACGCCAATTCGCACCGGCCGATCGAGATCACGGGCGAGTTCAACAATTTCGGCAAATTGCGGGTCACGGCGACTGCCCTTACCGACATTACCGGGGTTGATTCGTAGCTTGCCGAGTGCGGTTCCACATTCGGGAACGGCTTTGAGTAATCGATGGCCGTTAAAATGGAAATCACCAACGAGCGGAACCTCAACGCCCATATCATCTAGGCGTTGGCGAATTTGCGGTACCGCTTTTGCTGCCGCTTCGTTGTTTACGGTAATACGCACAAGCTCAGAGCCCGCTCGTGCCAGTTCGGCAACCTGTATTGCGGTTCTAATTTCGTCAACCGTATCGGTGTTGGTCATTGATTGAACAACGACCGGGGCATCACCACCGACCGTGACGTGGCCGACCTTCACGGGCACACTATAGCGACGCTGATATCCAGGAATTTCATTCATACTGCAATCATAAAGGATGAAGACCCCATGATCGACGTTTATACCTGGCCAACGCCAAATGGACACAAAGTCCACATCGCGCTCGAGGAGCTTGGACTGGATTACACCGTCCATCCAATCAACATTGGTCAAGGTGATCAGTTTGCTGAGGCGTTCTTGCGCATCAGTCCGAACAATAAGATTCCTGCCATTGTGGATAGCGACGGCCCGGGCGGTGAGGCGATATCGATTTTTGAGTCTGGCGCTATTTTGCTCTACCTCGCTGAGAAAACCGCTCAACTCATGCCATCTGAACCGCGGGCGCGCTACACAACGCTCGAGTGGTTGATGTTTCAAATGGGCGGGCTAGGCCCATTACTGGGGCAAGCACATCATTTTCGCCAGTATGCGCCTGAGACCATCGATTATGCGGTTAACCGCTACACCAATGAGGCCGCCCGGCTCTATGGCGTTGTGGATCGGCGCTTAGCGGATTCTGAGTGGTTAGCCGGCGATGCTTATTCAATCGCCGATATCGCCTGTTTCCCTTGGATTCGGCCATATGAGAATCAAGGCCAATCATTAGCAGACTTTCCCCATTTAAAGCGTTGGTTTGATGCGATAGCTGCAAGGCCGGCGGTTGCCAGAGGCGTGAGTGTCTTGGCCGATTTACGCCCAGCAAAACTTGATACGGCGGCAAAAGAGCAGCTGTTTGGCTCGAGCCAGTATCAAAAGCGATGAGTGGCATTGATGATTTACGCGCTTTAATGGCGCGTTTGCGTGATCCAGAGCAGGGTTGTCCGTGGGATTGTCAGCAAAATTTCCAAAGCATTGTTCCGCATACGGTGGAAGAAGCCTATGAGGTCGCTGATGCCATGGAGCGCGGTGATCGGGAGGCAATGTGCGATGAGCTAGGCGACTTGCTCTTCCAAGTGGTGTTTTATGCCCGTCTGGGCGAAGAGGAGGGCAGCTTTGACTTTGAGGCGATTGCACGGGGTGTCCACGATAAGCTCATTCGCCGCCATCCGCATGTCTTTGCTAATCACAAAGCCGCGAGTACTAAGACCCAGCGCGCGACTTGGGAGGCCATTAAAGCCAAAGAACGGCAAGCCAAAGCCGGCCAGTCTTCAACACCGCTTAGCGCGCTCGATGATGTCCCGCTCACACTGCCGGCGTTAACTCGTGCGCGTAAACTTCAATCGCGTGCTGCTCGTGTGGGTTTTGATTGGGATGCCTCAGCGCCTGTGGTCGCGAAAGTGCGTGAGGAGCTTGCCGAGCTCGAGCAGGCCATGGTTGCCGAGCCAATCGACGCGTCTCATATAGCCGAGGAGATGGGGGATTTATTGTTTGCTTGCGTTAATCTCTCACGTCACCTCAGTGTGGACCCTGAGCAAGCGCTACGCGCGGGTAATCGTAAGTTCGAACGCCGCTTTCGCGGCCTGGAGGCCGTGTTAGCGCAATCCGGTGAGCAGGTTGAATCTGCTGACTTCGCTCGCCTTGAGTCGGCTTATCAAACCGCGAAAGCAAGCGATAAGATCGACCAAAATGATCCGAGTTAATCGGACTCAGTAACCCTTTCATGAAGAGCGCTTGGCAGGCTGCGAAGGCCTAGCCCATTGCAGGGCGCCGCTTAAGGGTGTTTAGCTGCTCGTACTCGGGCACTACGCTCACCCTGCAATCTCTGCAGGTACAACGCTAGGAGGAATCATGAGTTTAACGGAAAAACATTGTACCCCGTGTCAGGGCGGTATCGACCCGATGCACCAAGCCCAAGCCAAAGCGTATTTGGCTGATATCCCTGGTTGGACGCTGAGCGACGATGGGAGTCGAATCAAGCGACGGTTTAAGACGGATAATTTTATTAACGCCCAAGCCATTGCCAATCAAGCAGGGGATATTGCCGAGCAAGAGGATCACCACCCCGAGATCCGCTTTAGCTGGGGATGGTGCGAGGTTGAAATTTTCACCCACGCCATCGGTGGGTTGCATGAGAATGACTTTATTTACGCCGCGAAGCTGAATGCGGCTGTGGCCACCTAACGTGACCAAGTCCCCGATCGACCGCCGGATTTGTAATTAAGTTGCACGCCTTCAATACGCATTCCGCGGTCGATCGCTTTAGCCATGTCATAGACGCTTAGCAAAGCGGTTTGGACTGCATTGAGCGCTTCTATCTCAACGCCGGTTGGGCCTCGGGTGGCCACTTCAGCCTCACAACGCACGCCTGGTAAGCTCGTGTCTGTGGTTAAATTAACCTCAACACGACTAAGCGCGAGTGGGTGGCATAGCGGGATAAGATCGGCTGTGCGTTTGGCCGCCATAATGCCGGCGATTCTGGCTGTGCTTAAGGCATCACCCTTGGCAAGATTGCCTTGCTCAATACCATCAAGCGTGTCGGATTCCATTAACAAATGCCCCTCGGCGATGGCCACGCGCTCAGTACTAGGCTTATCGCCGACATCAACCATGTGTGCCTCGCCCCGGGCATTTAAATGCGGTAGCTCACTCATTAGGTCTCTCGCAAAAAGCGCTTATTTACAACGTCCAATTGATCATTAAGCACGTAGACGAGCGGGTCACCGGTGGCTATTTCAACGCCGGTGATTGCCTCATCCGATAAACCCTCCAGATGTTTCACTAAGGCACGAAGGCTGTTGCCATGGGCAGCGATCATCACGCAGTCACGCTCGCGTACGACCGGCGCAATATCACTTTCCCAATATGGCAAAACGCGCGCGAGCGTGTCTTTGAGTGATTCGGTGGCGGGAAGTTTAGCATTATCAATATGGGCATAACGCGGCTCATTACACGGATGATGCGCATCATCGCTAGCAACCGCCGGCGGCGGTGTGGCAAAGCTTCGGCGCCAGATGTGCACCTGCTCATCGCCATAACGCTCTGCAGTTTGTGCCTTATTCAGACCAGTAAGCGCGCCATAGTGTCGCTCGTTTAAACGCCAATCCTTAATCATCGGGACCCAGATTCGCTCGAGCACATCAAGGCTCATAAACGCTGTCCTTATCGCGCGCGTCAGCACGGAGGTAAAAACGATGTCGGGATTGATTCCTGCCGCTTTCATCAGCGTCCCCGCTTCCGTGGCCTCGGTACGGCCTTTTTCACTAAGATCAATGTCATACCAACCTGTAAAGCGGTTCTCAAGGTTCCAAATGCTCTGGCCGTGGCGTAGCAAGATCAGTTGCTTCATGCGACAGGATGCTCCTTAGCTCAATGTCAAAACTCGGTTTAGGATACCATCGAGAAGAGAAAGGATAGGGATGCTCGGTGTGAATCAGTCCAGTTGGATCAAAGTCTCGCTGACAGAACAAACGCTTAGCCTTATGCGTGATCGCAGCCAATACCAGTCTTGGCCGTGCTCGACCGCCTCTGTCGGGGCATCTGAGCAATTCGGTAGTGGTGGAACGCCGCGCGGCTGGCATCGAGTGCGTTTACTCATTGGTTCGGATATGCCGGAGGGAGCGGTCTTTGTTGGCCGCCGGCCGACCGGTGAGCGCTACAGCCAGACATTAGCGAGAGCCTATCCGCAGCGTGATTGGATCCTCTCGCGCATTGTTTGGTTAACCGGGCAGCAATCAGGGATCAACCGTGGCGGCCGCGTCGATACGTTAAGACGGTTTATCTACATTCATGGAACACCGGAGAGCGAACCAATGGGTGTTGCAAAATCACACGGCTGTATTCGTATGCGTAACGCTGATGTGATTGCGCTCTTTGCATGCTGCTATCCCGGAATGCAGGTACTCGTGGAGGAAGATCCTACATGCTCGGGCCATTAATGGTGGGACTAGAGAGCTTGGAATTGCTTGGCGAGGAGCGCGAGCGTTTGCAACACCCAGCAATCGGAGGCGTGCTTTTATTTGCGCGTAATTACGCAAACCCCGAGCAAATACAAAACCTAACAACCGCGATTAAATCGCTGCGCACCCCGCCTTTACTGATTGCTGTTGATCAAGAGGGCGGTCGCGTGCAGCGCTTTAAGGATGGACTCTCAACCCTACCTGCCGCGCACACGCTGGGTCGCGCCTATGCCGATGCGCCCGCGCTTGCGCTTGAGGCAACGCGCTCGGCGGGTTGGCTCATGGCCGCTGAGTTGCGCGCTCTTGGTATTGATTTAAGCTTTGCTCCGGTACTTGATATTGACTATGGCATTAGCGCTGTCATTGGTGATCGCGCATTTTCTAGTGACCCCAATCAAGTCGCCGAGCTTGCTCTTGCTTGGCAGCGAGGGGCCAGAGCAGCGGGTATGGCGTGTGTCGGTAAGCACTTTCCTGGGCACGGCGGGACGGCGCCGGATTCGCATAAAGCGGATGCGAGCGACTCGCGTGCACTTGCAGATTTGCTCCATTCCGATCTGCTGCCGTTTCGGCGATTAATTAATAATCAAATCGCAGGCCTAATGATGGCGCATGTCCTATTCCCTAATGTTGATAAAAAACCCAGTGGTTTTTCAGCAGTTTGGATTAATTATTTAAGAAAAAAATTAGGCTTTCAGGGGGCGATTTTTAGTGATGATCTACAAATGCATGCCGCTCATATGATGGGAGATTTAGGCGCTCGCGCTCAGGCTGTGATTCAGGCCGGTGGGGATATGGCTGTGCTCGGTAATGCAGCGCGTGAGGTGGATAATTTTTTGGATGCAATGCCTATACTTCCAGCAGAGAGCGCCTTGCGATTGAGCCGGCTTCATGGAAAAGCCGGCCCCAGCCTCGCTGATTTACGCCAAAGCCAGGCGCATCAACATGCGGTTGGCTTGTTGGCTGGTCTTTAGCGGGGTGGCTATACTGGGGAATTGGTTAGTTACGGGGTGGCAGGCATGACACAGGGTGTGGATCTAAGCGCAGAGGAGCTAGCCGGTGTTATGGCACGCGCAGAATGTTTGCATGATGCCAGAGCCATCGAAGCGGCACTGGATCGACTCGGCCAACAGATCAGTGATCGATTACAGGCGGATCGGCCGTTGGTGCTTGGGGTAATGACCGGCGCTATCGTGCCATTGGGGCGCTTGCTCTCGCGCCTGAATTTCCCATTAGAGCTTGATTATGTGCATGCAACGCGCTATCACAAATCCACCACAGGACGCGATTTGGTATGGCTTGCCCGCCCACAAACGCCGCTTTATGGCCGGAATATTTTAATCGTCGATGACATCCTCGATGAGGGACATACATTTAAAGGCCTGCTCGAAGCCTGCCAAGAGGAGGGCGCGGCATCAGTGCGCACCGCGGTTTTAGCGGATAAGCCCAACGCGAATCGAGTGCCTGGGTTAGTGGCGGATTTTGTTGGCTTAAGCGTGCCCGAGCGGTATGTTTTCGGCGTCGGCATGGATTACAAAGGGTACTTGCGCAATGTAGATGCGATCTACGCTGCGCATCACTCAGACGAAGACTAATCCTGGTTGTTCTCGATGGGATCAATTCGAACGAGCACCCCCATTGCGGGATGGTCGAGATAGTGCTGGGTTGCGCTTCGCATCCGAAGGCTATCGCGCAAAATCCAAGCGACTTGCTCATCCTCGGTTGCTAGCGCTAGATCCACCTCGGCGTGGAGAAAACGCGCTAAATAAACTCTCACCTGACCACTGAGTCCGAGGGCTTGGAGTGATTGCGGTAGTGCAATCGCTTGGGCGCGATTTTCATCGTGACCGGGCTGCTCCCATGCCGCATGCCAGTGCACGGTAAAACCCGGCTGGGCATCAATACGACGTGCCGCTTGGGCGAGTTTGTGGGTTTGCTCTGGGTGTTTAATAAAACCAAACCCAGATTCATTCGGCTCACGCAAAGGCCAAGCCCAACCGCGTGAGGGCAGTGCGCCTTGATGACTCGGCGTCGCGGTGTCCGCTTTTTCAACTGGCGGCTGTGTAAATATAACCATCTCCACCCGATAGCGTGGGGGGCGTGCATCGTCGGAGTCGTTGGTTTGCGCGCTAGTCAGCGGAGCAATGCCCCATAGTAAAAGACCAATCACTCCGAAAACCCATAATCGACGCGGAATGTTCATTGCATCCCCATTCATGCAGCCGTTGGCATGGCAACAGCGCTTAGTAGTTTTTCGACCACCTCAATTCTCTCCTCAGGCGTATTCGTTTCGGTGCGGAAACGAAATTTCTCTTGGCCGTCTAAACGATACATCGCTGGCTGTTCTTGGACCATGCGGACTAATGCAGCGGCATCTACTTTAGGCGTAGCACTAAACTGCACGACCCCACCGCCCGGGCCTGCTTCAATTCGCTCAACACCCATTGCCTCTGCTTGCTGGCGTAAACGCGCCACGCCAATTAAATTCTTTGCCTGCGCTGGCAGCAATCCAAAACGATCAATCATCTCGACCTGTAGTGCGCGCAAAGCCTCGTCTCCTTGCGCACTGGCAATGCGCTTATACATCACCAATCGCGTATGCACATCGGGGAGGTAATCATCCGGCAGTAACGCCGGAATGTGCAAATCCACTTCGGTGTTTTGCGCTAATGGTTGATCAAGCGCGGGTTCTTTCCCGGATTTAAGCGCTTCTACCGCACGATCAAGTAAGTCGCTATACAGGCTAAAGCCCACCTCATGTATCTGTCCGCTTTGGCCCTCACCCAGGAGCTCACCAGCCCCACGAATTTCCAGATCATGACTGGCAAGCGCAAAGCCGATACCCAGATCCTCTAGCGAGGCGATGGCCTCAAGGCGTTTCGCCGCATCGGCGCTTTGACTACGCCGGGGTGGTGCGAGCAAATACGCATAGGCGCGATGATGGGAGCGGCCAACACGACCGCGCAGCTGATGAAGCTGAGCTAAGCCAAGACGATCCGCTCGATTGACGATAATCGTATTGGCACTGGGTACGTCGATGCCACTTTCAATGATGGTGGTGCAGACCAAAACATTAAAGCGTTGGTGATAGAAATCGAGCATGACCCGTTCGAGCTCACGCTCTGGGAGTTGGCCGTGGGCACTGCGGATTCTTGCCTCAGGCATTAGCACTTCAAGCGCCTCAACGGTTCGCGGCATGCTTTGTACATCGTTGTGCAGAAAATAAACTTGACCGCCACGGTGGAGTTCGCGCAAACATGCCTCGCGAATTAACCCGTCATTCCACTCATTAACAAAGGTTTTAACCGCTAAACGCCGTGCGGGCGGCGTCGCAATAATGGATAAATCGCGGATGCCTGCCAATGACATATTAAGGGTTCGTGGAATGGGCGTGGCAGTCAGCGTGAGCACATCGACATTCGCTCGCATCCGCTTTAGCGTCTCTTTTTGGCGAACGCCAAATCGATGTTCTTCATCAATGATCATTAATCCAAGATCGCGAAACTTCACCGAGTGCTGCAATAGTTTGTGGGTGCCGATGACGATATCGACCTTGCCGGCTTTGAGCGCTGCAATGGTTTTAGCCTGCTCACGGGGGGATTGAAATCGCGAGAGCTCCTCGATCCGAACTGGCCAGTCTGCAAAGCGATCGCTAAAGTTTTGATAATGTTGTTGGCAAAGCAAGGTTGTGGGGACGAGCACCGCCACTTGGCGGCCTGATTGGACACCGGCAAATGCCGCACGCATTGCCACTTCGGTTTTACCAAACCCGACATCGCCACAGACCACACGATCCATCGGCCGGGACTGTTGTAAATCCTCAAGCACCGCATGGATCGCCGTTTGCTGATCTGCGGTCTCTTCAAATGGGAACTGAGCAGCAAAGCGAGCGTAGTCATCGGCTGGCACATCGTGTGCTTGGCCTTGCTGTGCCTCTCGACGGGCATAGATATCGAGTAATTCTGCTGCCACATCACGAGCTTTTTCAGCCGCTCGTCGGCGGGCTTTTTCCCACTGTCCGCTGCCAAGACGGTGCAAGGGCGCGGTATCACTATCCGCACCGGTATAGCGGCCGATAAGATGCAATGAGGCCACGGGAACATAGAGTTTATCGCCGGCGGCATATTCCAGGGTTAAAAATTCGGTATCCACATCATCGATATGAAGCGTTTGTAAGCCTTGATAACGGCCAACGCCATGATGCGCATGGACAACCGGTGCGCCGGGGTGTAAGTCGGCTAAGTCACGGATAATGGCATCCGGATCACGCTCAATGCTCGATCGCCGGCGTCGTTGTTCTGCCCGCTCACCAAACAAGGCTGCCTCGGGCACGATCGCCAATTCGTGGTCAGCCAAGCGAAAACCTTCATCGAGAGGGGCAATGGCAAGGCCCACGGAAGGCTGCTCGCTTAACTGATCGGTCCAGCGCTCAATATCCCGTGGTTTAAGGCCCGCATGGCGTAGGCGCTCGCGTAAAGTCTCGCGACGTCCCGCGGTTTCAGCGGTGATTAATAGCCTGCCATTTAAGCTTTTCTGATACCCAAGCAATCGTGATAGGTCCTGGGCTTCGCCAGCAATGCGGGTCAGATCAGGTAGTGGGCGCACCGCGAACAATCGGTCGCGGGCGCGAGCGACTTCGCGCTTGGGATCGTCAGGGATATCGATTAGCGGCGCTTGGCGTAGTCCTTCACGAACCTCATCGGGGTTGAGATAAAGTTCCTTGGGTGTGAGTAAGGGGCGTTCTACATCATGTCGGCGCTGCTCGAAGCGCTCATTAATCTGTGACCACTCGGTTTCTAAATGGGCGTCAACGCTGCCATAACGCATCACTAGGCTATTGCGAGGCAGATAATCGAATAGGGTAGCGGTCGCATCAAAAAATAGCGGCAAATACGCCTCAATGCCCGCCGGAATATGCCCATCAGATAGTGACTGATAAATCGGACTTGTCGTTGGATCGCCTTCAAATCGTGCCCGATATTGACGGCGAAAATGATTAATACCGGCTTCATCGCTCGGAAACTCGTGCGCTGGTAAAAGCTCAATGCGCTCTAAGCGATCGGTGCTGCGCTGTGTCTCAGGATCAAATTGCCGAATAGAATCAATATCGGTATCGAATAAATCGATGCGAAACGGAACGCTCGCACCCATCGGGAATAAATCAAGGATTGAGCCGCGAACGGCAAACTCACCGTGCTCCATGACCTCAGCCACACAGCGATAGCCCGTTTGTTCTAATTTCAGTCGCGTTGCCTCTAAATCGAGTGCTTGGCCAACGCGCAACTGAGTGACGTTAGCGCTAAGAAAGCTTGGTGGCGCAATCCGCTGCATAAGCGTTGCCGCAGGCAGTAAAACCACCCCGTACTGTCGACTAGGCAGGCGGTGCAGTGCGCGGAGTCGATCGGAGATGATTGCTTGATGAGGTGAGAACACATCGTAGGCCAGCACCTCCCAGTCCGGCATAAGCTCGACAGCGGCCTTGTCTAAGCCAAAAAACCGCAAACCACGGCGCAGCTGCTCGGCCTCTGCGGTGCCAGCGGTGAGAACAAGAATGGGGCCTGTGTGTGTATTGGCAGCCTCGGCAATCGCTAAGGCGCTGGCACTACCCACAAGACCAAGCCAGTCCTGACGTTCGCCTGGCTTTTGCGGCAGCTTCTCGGTAACGAGCAAAGATTGGGCTTGGGTCATTAGATTAAGGTGCAGCCTAAAGCCGTGGGAGTCTAACCAATGCTAAGCACACACGAAACTGCGTGAAGCGATCACGCAGGCCCGTGTAGACTACGCACATGATTCGACCATTACCCCTGTTTATTGGTTTACGTTATACCCGAGCGCGTCGGCGTAATCGATTTGTATCGTTTATCTCGGCAAGCTCAATGCTTGGTATCGCTGTTGGTGTGATGGCACTGATCACTGTGCTCTCCGTCATGAATGGATTTGAGAAAGAGCTCCGTGAGCGCATTTTAGGCATGGTCTCGCATGCAACCGTTCAGGGCAGTGCAGGCGGCCTTGCTGATTGGCAGTCACTGCTGCCAGCGCTCGATGCGCGTGCTGATATCACCGGTGCCGCGCCGTTTGTAAGCGGCGAGGTTATGTTGACTCGAGGTCAAGCGGTGAGTGGTGCCTTACTGCGAGGGGTGGATCCCTTGCGCGAAGCCCAAGTCTCTGAGGTTACTGAGCACATGATTGCTGGTGATTTCTCGGGGCTAAGCGCTGGGGAGTATCGCATTGTGCTTGGCTCGCGGCTGGCTAGAGGCTTAGGCGTTGGCCCTGGGGATGGCATTAATTTAATTACCCCTGAAGTTCGCGCCTCGGCGGCAGGGATATTGCCACGCCTTCGACGCTTTGAGGTGGCCGGGATTTTTGAAGTCGACATGGCGCAATATGATGGATCGCTTGCGCTGATTCACTATGCGGATGCCCAACGACTGCTGAGAATGGGCGATCAGGTAACCGGGATCCGGTTGGAATTTGACGACGTAATGGCCGCGCCGGCCCGAGTTCGAGATATTGCTCGTGCCTTACCCGACGGCCACTACCGGGTCAGTGATTGGACCATGCAGCATCAAAACTTCTTCCGCGCGGTGGCCATGGAGAAAACAGTGATGTTCATCATCTTGATGCTCATTGTCGGGGTGGCGGCCTTTAACATTGTCTCGACGCTGGTAATGGCCGTGCAGGATAAGCAAGCGGATATCGCCATCCTGCGGACGCTTGGCGCAAAACCTAGCACGGTAATGGGAATATTTATTGTCCAAGGCAGTATCCTAGGCATTCTTGGCACACTCATCGGCACCGCTGCTGGTATCGGCTTGGCCCTGAATGTTGAATCGATCGTTCCCGCCATCGAGCAACTACTGGGGACTGAATTTATCTCTAGCGATGTCTATCTCATTAGTGATTTACCCTCCGATCTTCGCATCCCCGATGTTTGGAAGATAAGCCTGTCCGCTATGGCTTTGAGCTTACTCGCAACCCTTTACCCCGCATGGCGAGCGGCACGCACCGCGCCGGCGGAGGCATTGCGACATGAGTAGTTCAACCGCTGTGATTCAGTGTACGGGCGTGCGTAAAGTCTTCCGCGAAGGAGGACTCGCTGTTGATGTGCTCAATAATCTTGATTTTTCGCTCGAACCGGCCGAGCAGGTCGCCATATTAGGCCGCTCGGGTTCAGGTAAGAGCACGTTGTTACAGCTCCTAGGCGGCCTTGAAGATCCTGAACTCGGCGAGATTGAGATTTGCGGCCAGTGCATCAATCACCTGGGCGCAAGCGCACGCGGGCGGTTACGCAATCAAGCGCTCGGGTTTGTGTATCAGTTTCACCATTTGCTAGGTGAATTTAGTGCGATTGAGAATGTGGCGATGCCGTTATTGATACGAGGGGAGGGGATTAGGCAGGCAAAAGCCGCGGCAATCGCAATGCTTGAGCAAGTCGAATTGGCCCATCGCCTTGCGCATAAACCCGGTGAGCTCTCGGGCGGTGAGCGTCAGCGCGTGGCCATTGCCCGGGCATTGGTCACCCAGCCCGCCTGTCTCTTAGCGGATGAGCCAACGGGTAATTTAGATGGGCAAACAGCAGAGTCGATTTTGGCGTTGTTCCAACACCTTAACCGTGCCAATGCGACAAGCGTTGTGCTCGTCACGCATGATCTTGATATTGCGGCGCGGATGGATCGGCGGCTTAATTTAACCGACGGTCAGCTGCAACCGATTTAGCGCGCATTGCTAGGCTAGTCCGATGCAGCGATCGGACACGCCCACTAGCATTTTTCTTCTCCTTGTTGGGCTGTTATTAACGCTTTTTTTGCCCGTTCGCCTGGCTGGCATCTGGCTGATTAGTCTGCCTTTTCTCTCGTTAATTACCTTGCATGCACCGTATCGCTGGATTGGCTTTGTGCTCACGGGTGCACTCATAGGATTGCTTTGGCAAAGCTGGGCGTTATCGCTTCGGCCAGCCTTTGAGGGCGCTGAACCGATTCAGGTTACCGGGGTGGTTGTGGGGCTGCCGACATCTGAGGGTGGCCGCCAGCGCTTTTTACTCAAGCCTCTGCAATGGCATGGAGTTAGAGGTTCATTACCGCGGCGTATTCGGGTGAGCGTGTATGACGATGGCCCTCGGGTTCAGCCCGGTGAGCGCTGGAAGATGTGGTTACGCCTAAAACGCCCACGTGGATTTATGAATCCGGTACGCTTTGATTACGAACACTGGTTGGCCAGTGAGCATATCGATGCAACAGGCTATCGAGTCCAGTCAAATCGCGCTCAGCGCTTAACAAGTGCCGGCGGGCTAGATTATTGGCGCTCACGGGTGTCTTCACGAATCGCCACATTAACGCCAGCAGTGGGTCAGGGTACGGCGTTGCTCCAGGGCCTAGTCACCGGTGATCGTCGGGGCTTCTCCGATGCGACATGGCAAGTGCTTCAACTCACTGGTACGAGTCATCTAATGGCGATATCCGGGCTCCACATCGGGCTTGTGGCCGGATTAGGTTATGCGCTTGGGAGCTGGCTTTGGCGTGTGTTGGGCTTACCTGGGCAGCGCCGGAACTGGGTGGTGTTTATCGCCGGATTGGCGGCATTGGGATACACCGCGTTGTCCGGTTTTGCACTGCCCGCACAGCGCGCGCTGATTATGCTCTCGGTTATTGCGCTCGCTCGATTGCTTGGTCAGCGTGCTCGCGGCTTTCGTGTTTTATTCATGGCCGCGTTTGTAGTCTTGTTCGTTGATCCTGCCGCCGCACTGGGGGCTGGGTTTTGGCTATCGTTTGTCGCCGTTGCCTTGATCTTACTGGTTGTACGGGGCCAACGTTCGGGCTTTTTGAGTGGTCTTTGGCGTATTCAAGTGGTCTTGGTGATTGGCCTTGCCCCGTTATCCGGTATTTTCTTTGGTCAATGGAGTCCGCTTGGGCTGCTCATTAATTTAGTCGTGCTGCCTTTGTTCTCGCTTTTGCTAGTGCCTGGTGCGCTCATTGCAGCAGCGCTAGCGCTGCCTGCGCCAGCGCTCGCTCGACCGCTGTTGAATGCACTGGGTTGGGGGCTTGATTACTTATTAATGCTCGGTAATGCGCTGACCCAGGCGGGTTGGGAGGCTTTGCCGATTAATACAACAGCACCGGTTACCTTGGCTTTAGCGGGACTGGGGATTGGTTTGTTGCTGCTACCAGCGGGAACGCCGCTGCGGTTGAGCAGTCTGGTGCTAATGGTCCCGCTGTTATTCGGCACTCCACCTCGGCTTGATCATGGATCGGCACGAATTACCTGGCTAGAAGTTGGACAGGGCACAGCGGCGGTGATTGAAACGCGGAATCAGGTGTTGGTATTTGATACCGGTCCGAGCTGGCGGAGTGGTGGCAATGCAGCAACATTTACGCTGTTGCCGTTTTTAACCGAGCGCGGTATTACGCAGATCGATCGATTAATCGTTAGTCATGCTGACAATGACCATCGCGGCGGCGTCAATGCGTTGATACAAGCACAAACGGTCCATGAGGTGGTTGCTGGCGAATCGCTTCCCGAGGTTCCCAACGCCAAGCGATGTTCACAGGGCCAGCGTTGGCGCGTTGATGGGGTTGCCTTTGCGTTTCTTTGGCCGCCGGCATCCGAGCAAAAAACCGGCAACGCGGCATCTTGCGTGTTGTTAGTTAAGGCCAATGGCAAGCGAGCGTTATTGACCGGGGATATTGAGCACGAGGCCGAAAGCCGACTCGCCGCGACGCTTAGCGAACCCGTTGATATTCTCGAAGCCCCACATCATGGCAGCGCTACAAGCACCACTGCCGCCTTGCTAAGCGCTGCAATGCCAGACCACGCGGTTATTTCGGCGGGCTATCGGAATCCTTATCGAATGCCACACCGAGAAGTGTTAAAGCGTCTCTACTGCGCGGGTATTAAGGTTCACGATATTGGTCTTGGCGGGGCGCTGACGGTAACGCTTGGCGCGAATGATCCTATCGAAGTGAAATCAGAGCGATTATCGCGTGGGCGTTTACTGAATGCGCCAAGCGCACTCGGGCGGTTTCGGGATGGCGAGGAAATCCATTATGATCAGCGCATTGATCGATCAGAAGCGATGGGGGCAAGCCAACGAACGTGTGGGAAATAATTAGCGCTGGTGGTTGGGTGATGCTTCCCATTCTTGGCTGCTCAATACTCGCACTCGGTATTATTGCCGAGCGACTCTGGGTGTTACGCGATGCAAGCGTTGCGCCAGCCTCGCTGGTGCCCCAAGTCTGGGCACAGCTACAAACGGCTGAGCTAGATACCGTTGCGCTTCGACGTCTGCGCACGCATTCACCGCTGGGACGAATGCTCGCAAGCGCGGTTAGTCATCACTCAGTGCCACGCGCTTTGCTCCTTGAGCGCATCGAGCAAACAGGCCGTCAGGAAGTCCACGAGCTCGAACGTTACTTAAACACCTTGGGGAGTATTGCAGCGATAACCCCTTTGCTTGGCCTATTGGGTACCGTGATGGGGATGATTGGGGTATTTAGCGCTATCGATGCTAGTGGGCTTGGTAATCAACAAGCATTAGCCGGTGGAATCGGTGAAGCGCTAATCACCACGGGCGCAGGATTGGTGGTTGCCATTCCTGCATTGGTGGCATTTCGGTATTTACGGGCTCGTGTTGCCCGAATCGCACTCGTGCTCGAGCGTGAAGCGCTTAAGTTCGTTGATGCTTTAAGCGCTGAGGTAGCATGAATTTACAGCCACAACCAATTGATTCTCCAGAGATTAATTTAACACCACTGATTGATGTGGTGTTTCTTATGCTGGTGTTTTTTTTCCTTAGCACCACGTTTATTCGTCAAAGCACCTTAGAGGTAAACTTGCCGGCGGCAGACAGTGGGTCAATCGCAACAACCAGCGATATTGAAATTCACATCAGCGCAACCGGGGTAATGCAAATTAATCACCATCCACTGGCGAGCAGTACTTCAGACGCTATCGCCTCCGGGCTCACTCAGGCTTTGGATGCACAATCGACCCGCGAAGTCCGTTTGATTATTAAAGCAGACGGTGCGGCGCCGCATCGTCTGATCGCACGAGTGCTTGATCAAGCGGCTCAGCTGGGGTTAACCAACGTGGCAATTGCGGTTAAGGAGTCACCATGAATCAACCGCAGGTCGATTCCCGCCCCGATAATGGCTGGGTTATTTATCGACGCTTGCTCAACTATGTTCTTGAGTATTGGCAAGTGGGCATTATTGCGGTCATTGGTATGTTGGTTACCGGCGCCACAGAGGCGGGGTTCGCTTGGCTAGTTAAGCCCATGCTTGATTCGGGCTTTGTTGATCGCGATCCGACCATACTGCGCTTGATCCCCGTGGGGGTATTGGCGATTTTTATTCTTCGTGGCTTCAGCAGCTTTGTTGCCCAATACGGAACGGCATGGATTAGTCGACGGGTGATTGCGCGGTTACGTGGTGAGGTGTTTGAGCGTTTTCTGACCTTGCCAAGGCGCTACTTTGATGATGCCTCATCCGGCATGTTGCTCTCACGGCTGACCTATAATGTTGAGCAAGTTGCGCAGGCCGGCACGAATGCGATGGTTATTATTATTCGCGACTGTGCAACGGTCGTGTTTTTGCTTGGCTATATGGCGTGGTTAAGTTGGCAGCTTACCTTGATTTTTTTGCTGCTCGGTCCCGTGGTTATTGCGGTCGTGCTCTATGTCAGTAAACGCTTTCGACGTTTAAGCCATACCATTCAGCACTCCATTGGTAACATCGCCTATGTCGCGGAAGAGGCCATCGAAGGCAGTGATGAGGTGCGTATTTTTGGCGCCCAACAGCTCGAACGAGATCGGTTTGACGCGGCCAATCGGCGTAATACGCGGCAATTTATGAAATTCGCCGCTACACAAGCGCTTAGCACCCCAGTGGTGCAATTTTGTGCCGCACTCGCTTTATCGATTGTGGTTTGGCTTGCCACGCTACAGGGTAGTATGACCACGGTGAGCGTTGGCACGTTTGTGTCCTTTGTCACCGCCATGCTCTTACTGCTGCAGCCTTTAAAGCGGCTAACCCGCGTGCATGCAGAGATTCAGCGGGGTATTGCAGCGGGTGAGAGCTTATTTGAGATCATTGACGAGAGACCGGAGCGAGACGAGGGCAAGCATGACCCTGGGCGCGCACTCGGCGGCATACGGTTTGATCACGTTGGCTTCCATTACGGAGATCCCACACAAACGGTTTTACACAATATCAACCTCAATATCGCCGCCGGCGAGACAGTGGCCTTAGTGGGCAGGTCGGGTAGTGGTAAAAGCACCTTGGTGAGCTTATTGCCCCGCTTTTATGACCCCACCGATGGTGAGATTACCCTCGATGGTGTTGATTTAGCCGATTATCGCTTGGCCGCACTACGACGTCAGATCGCCTTGGTGGGCCAGCAAGTCGTTCTGTTTAACGCGACCATTGCTGAGAATATTGCCTATGGCCAAGACCCTATGCCTGAGCGTTCTGCCATAGAGGCGGCCGCTGAAGCCGCGAATGCCCATGCATTTATTAAAGCGCTGCCGTTGGGACTTGATACTCCCATTGGCGAAAATGGCGTTTTACTCTCGGGAGGGCAACGTCAGCGGCTTGCCATTGCGCGAGCGTTGCTCAAGGATGCCCCCGTTTTGATACTCGATGAAGCGACCTCGGCTCTTGACTCTGAGTCGGAGCAACACATCCAGCAAGCCCTAGAACGACTTATGGAGGGACGAACCACTTTGGTTATTGCGCATCGACTTTCAACCATTGAGCGGGCCGACCGGATCCTAGTCCTTGAGGCGGGTCGAGTCGTTGAGAGTGGCAGCCATGCTGAGCTGATTCGGCAGCGCGGTGCTTATGCCGCCCTGCATCGGCTCCAATTTCGAGCCGATGAAGCGAATACCGATGGTGGCTAGGCATTACCCGGCCTTCTGGCAGCAAAAAGGTTGGCAATCAGGGCTGCTAAGCCCGTTAGGCACTCTTTATGGATCACTGGCTCAGTATCGCCGAGATTATTATCAACGGGTTGCACCAAAGCGATCACGCCCGGCAGCCGCCACGATCGTGGTGGGTAATATCAGTGTTGGCGGCACCGGCAAAACCCCACTGGTCAATGCATTGGTTGCACGTGCGCAGATGCTAGGATTTCGGCCTGGGGTGATTTTGCGAGGGTATGCTGGTAAGGCTCGAACGGTTACTCAAGTATCAGCGCATAGCCGTGCCGATGCGGTGGGTGATGAGGCACTGGTAATCGCAAGACGCGCTCAAGTGCCTGTGGTGGTGGGACGACGCCGGGTTGCTGCCGCGAATCAATTATTAGCCCATCACAACGTTAACCTCATCATAAGTGATGATGGTTTACAGCATTACGCGTTGCCCCGAGATGCTGAAATCGCGGTTATTGATGGCGAGCGTGGACTGGGTAATGCACGCTGTCTGCCGGCTGGTCCGCTACGCGAGCGGCCAATGAGGCTTAATGATGTCGATCTGATTGTTTGCAATGGTGATCATCATCCCCTTTGCACGGGCAGATTTAGCTTGATTCCAGGTCCATTAGAAGCGCTTGGCAGTGTTATTGAACCACCAACGCCTGGTATGCGCATCCATGCGGTGGCGGGGATTGGGCACCCGGAGCGATTTTTTAACACACTACGCGCCCTAGGTTTTACCGTCGATGGCCATGCGCTTGGAGACCATCATGATTTTCGCCGGGAGGATCTCATATTCGCCGACGAACAGCCGGTTATTCTGACCGAAAAGGATGCAGTTAAATGCGCAGACATCGCCCCGGCCAATAGTTGGCAGCTACCAGTCACTGCTGAGCCTGATACCCAAACGGCAGGGCAGCTTGAGGCATTGATTAAGACAGCGGTCGTTCGATATCAGCACGGTGAGAAGCGTTTATGAGTGCATTTAGCGTTATTATTCCGGCTCGCTACGGCGCAACGCGTCTACCCGGTAAGCCATTGGCGCCATTGGCTGGCCGACCCATCATCCAACATGTTTGGGAGCGCGCCATGGATAGTGGGGCTGAACACGTCGTGGTCGCGACCGATGATCAGCGAATTAAAACCGTGGTAGAGGCATTGGGTGGACAGGCCTTTGTGACTCAGCGTGAACATGCCAGTGGCACCGATCGGTTAGTTGAGGTGGTTGAGACTAAGGGCTTTGAGGACGCTCAAATCATTGTCAATTTACAAGGTGATGAACCACTAATGCCGCCAGCGTTGATCACGCAGGTTGCCGAGACGCTCGCCAATACCCCTTCAGCCGCCATGGCAACGCTTGCCGTCCCGATTGCTGATAGTGATGAGATCTACGATCCCCATGCGGTAAAGGTTATTCGTGATCATAACGGCCGCGCGCTGTATTTTAGTCGTGCTCCCATCCCCTGGGATCGCACCGGGCAATCCGCGAAGCGTCAATCGGTGGCTATGCGCCACCTTGGCATTTATGCCTATCGGGTGGCGTTTTTGCGCCGCTATTCAGAATTGCCCGGCAGCCCGCTTGAGACACTCGAACAGCTCGAGCAGCTAAGAGCGTTACAAGCGGGCGAGTGGATTCAAGTCGCCAGCGCGCATACCGAACCGGGGCACGGTATTGACACGCCCGCGGACCTATTGGCCGCGGAAGAGCAAATTGCGCGTTATCAGACCTAAGCTATTCATCGGCCGGCAGGCGCGGGCGGCCTGACCAACGTCGAGGATCGGATTCTGATGCCGGTGCCTTGGGCTTAGCACGCGATTTTGGTTTAGCCTTCGGCGTAGCTTTAGCTTCAGGCTCAGATTCAGTACCCGTCTGCGTGCCAGTATCGGCATCAGCTGTCGCCTTAGGCTTAGCGCGAGATCTTGGCTTAGGCTTTGGTTTTGCTTGCGCTTCTGTCTCAGTATCTGGCTTGGCCTCAGCTTTAGCCTTCGCTTTTGGTTCAGCTTTTGGCTTTGGCTGAGCCTTGGCTTTTGGCTCGGGATCAATGTTGAGTTCAGCTGCCTTAGGCGCATCCGCGCTCGCGTTTTGCCCATCGGCCGCGCTGTTATCACTGTTTTCAGTTGCCTCTGTGGTGGTGTCTGCGGCCTCACCATTTCTACCAGCACCGCCGCGACGCCGGCGTCGGCCCCCGCGCCGGCCACGACGACTGCGACCGCTGCTACTGCCACTCGTTGGGCTATCTGCATCTGATTCGTTAGCAAGCGCGTTACTGTTCGTGTCGGTTGTCGTTTGGGTCTCACTGCGCGTTGATTCATCAGCGGCGCTCGAGGGGGTATCCTCAGTCTGGCTTCGCGGCCGGCGCTGCCCGCCGCTGCGATTACCACTGCGGTTAGCGTGACTCGTCCGGCGCCGACGATTACCGCTTGCATTGCGGCTGTTACCATCACTTCTGGATTTCTCGCTACTATCACTGCGGCCACGGGTGGATGCGGCATTTGTGTTCAGATCTTCCTCATCATCACCACCCACCAGGCGCTTAATCCAACCCAGCAGACCCGGCCCTTTTTCCAGATTCGCCTCGCTAGCACTCGGGTTTTCAGAACCCGCCGGTGCGCTACGCTGAGGCGCTGGTGTCGCTGGGCTTACGCTTTTTACTGCCGGGGCTTCGGCACGGGGTCGCTCTGCGGTGAGCAATGCCTCAGCTTCACTCGGTTCTTCAGGCTCTCGAGCGAGCTGATAGCTCTCTTCTGTGAGTTCCTCATCTGTGCGAAGGCGCTGAAGCTCGTAATGCGGGGTTTGTAAGTGGCGATTGGGAATGAGGATAACCTCAATCTCATTGCGCGTTTCGATTGCGCCTATAATGCTGCGTTTTTCGTTGAGCAAAAACGTCGCTACATCAACCGGAAGCTGCACAAGCACCTTACCGGTCTTATCCTTCATTGCTTCTTCTTCAATAATTCGAAGCACGGATAAAGCGAGCGATTCAACACTTCGCACCGTGCCTTGGCCGCTGCAGCGACTGCAAAGTTCTAACGAGGACTCGCCTAGGGAGGAGCGTAGACGCTGTCGTGACATCTCCAAAAGGCCGAATCGAGAAATTCGACCCACTTGGACCCGGGCACGATCTTGTTTAACCGCATCGCGCAGTTGATTTTCAACTTCTCGCTGATTGCGATTTGGGCCCATATCAATAAAGTCGATAACAACGAGTCCGCCAAGATCGCGCAAGCGCAATTGCCGAGCGATTTCATCCGCCGCCTCAATATTGGTCTTCAGCGCCGTCTCTTCAATATCGGCGCCTTTGGTCGCGCGTGCTGAATTGATATCAATGGAGATCAAGGCTTCGGTGTGATCGATGACAATTACCCCACCGCTGGGTAGACGCACATCACGTTGAAACGCTGACTCAATTTGGCTTTCAATTTGATAGCGGCTGAACAGCGGAACCGGATCGTCGTAGAGTTTGAGTTTTTGCAAGTTATGCGGCATTACCTGCTGAATAAACTCTTGCGCTCGTTCAAAAACGTCGCGGTCATCAATCAGTATTTCACCAATATCGGTGCGCAGATAGTCACGCAGCGCCCGAATAATGACATTGCTTTCTTGATAGATCAGAAAGGGGGCAGCGCGGGTTTCGCCGGCTTGCTCAACGGTGCGCCAAAGATTGAGCAAATAGTCTAAATCCCATTGCAGTTCTTCGGCACCGCGGCCTACGCCCGCGGTCCGAACAATAAGGCCAGCGCCCTCAGGGATATCGAGCTCACGCAGGGCATCACGGATTTCGGTGCGCTCAGCGCCTTCGATACGGCGTGAGACCCCACCAGCGCGCGGGTTATTTGGCATCAAGACCAAATACCGACCCGCGAGACTGATAAACGTGGTGAGTGCAGCGCCTTTGTTGCCACGCTCCTCTTTTTCCACTTGGACCAGGATTTGCTGGCCCTCTTTAATAACCTCTGCGATCGAGACTTTTGCCGGGTCGACATTATCTCCTTGGAAATAATCCCGGGAGATTTCTTTAAAGGGCAGAAACCCATGACGCTCAGCGCCATACTGAACAAATGCCGCTTCTAAGCTTGGTTCGACACGGGTTATCCGTCCTTTGTAAATATTGGCCTTTTTACGCTCCCGTGCTGGCGTTTCGATATCCAGGTCGTAGAGTGATTGGCCATCGACTAAGGCAACCCGCAGCTCTTCGGGCTGGGTTGCGTTGATGAGCATTCTTTTCATGCCGAATTAATCTCCGGCGACTGCCCCAAGCCCATGCCCTTAGCGTTCGTTTGCCGGCGCGTTGCCACAAATATTGGGCACGCGTCATCGGCGCGGGCACTTGCTGGAAGCGCCTCATCAAACAACGAATACGTAGGGCTAAAAGACCCGTCATGGGGGTTCCATTCCAGGGCGCCAGGGCAGGCGCGTTGTCATTAAATTTGTAATTCCACGGAGGCCCGGCCCATGCCGGCGCCTTTTAAAGCATTCTTCTCGAATCTGCCGGGGAGCGCGCCTCTAGGCGCTTTTCTCCATCCTTGCAGTCCGTTGGGTAGAATAGCAATTCTCCGCGCCGGCGTCCAAAGCGATGTAAATTGTGGCAATCTCTAACCAATCCCAGCAATGCGCGAGCGTAACGGTGAGTGGCGTTAGAAACACAATTATCCCTGAGGAACTTGCCGGTCAGCGAATTGATAATTATTTGCTCAGAGAATTAAAGGGCGTCCCTAGAACCCGGGTTTATCGACTGTTACGCCGCGGTGAAGTGCGCGTTAACGGGGGGCGGGTTAAACCAACGCATCGATTAACCCGAGGGGATCAGGTTCGTATCCCACCGGTTCGCCAAGCAGAGCGCGAGACAATCGCACCGTCTGAGTCAGTGATTGCACGCTTAGAAAAAGCGATTGTGTATGAGGATGCGCGTTTGTTGATTTTAGATAAGCCCTCGGGACTCGCTGTACACGGTGGCTCGGGCATTGCCTACGGTATCATTGAGGCATTGCGCCATAACCGGCCCAAAGCGGCGTTTCTTGATTTAGCGCACCGTATTGATCGAGACACCAGTGGCTGCTTGGTCATTGCTAAACGGCGTTCCACGCTGCGCGCGCTGCATGCGCTATTCCGTGAGGGCCAAGTTGATAAACAATACGTGGCGCTATTGCATGGAGATATTGGGCCGGCTACGCAAAAAGTGAACGCGCCGCTGGCTGCGGTGTCTGCCAAAGGGGGCGAGCGAGTGATGCAAGTCAATCCGGCTGGGCAGGCGGCACGGACAGACTTTAGTGCACTCGAGCGCACTCCCTCTTGGACGCTTGTGCGCGCGGATCTGCATACCGGTCGAATGCACCAAATTCGCGCGCATGCCCAATCCATTGGGCACCCTGTCGCCATGGATTCACGCTATGGTGATTCGGAGGCGGACCGGGCGTTGCGTGCGATAGGATTACGGCGATTGTTTTTACATGCCTCGCACATTGGTTTTAGCACCGAGCAGACCGGACCGATCGCCGCACAGGCGCCGCTGCCAGCCATGCTCGAATCCGTTTTGGAGCAATTGCGAAATGCCAACCGTTAATCGTGGAGCAGCAGCATGAGTGAGGAAGAGTCTTGGGCCCGCGAGAGCTTGCGTGATATTGCCCTTGAGGGCATTCGTGAACGCCGTCGAGCACGCCGCTGGGGGATATTTTTTAAGCTTGCCGTGCTTGTCTATTTATTCGGACTGTTGTTTTTTTCATTACGCCCGGTGCTTGATTGGGGCGAGAATGCTGGGGCAATGCCGCACACTGCGGTTGTCAGCATTGAAGGGCCTATCATGGCGGATAGTGCCGCCAGTGCCGAGCGCGTTATTCAGGGCTTGGAGGCGGCGTTCTCTGCACCGCAGGCCAAGGGCGTAATGATTGCCATTAATAGTCCCGGTGGTTCGCCTGTGGAGTCATCGCGCATCTATCAAGCGATTGTTCGGCTAAGCGAGCAACATCCGAGAAAAAGTGTGCACGCGGTCGCGGGTGATAGTGTTGCTTCAGGTGCCTATTACATCGCCGCTGCCGCTGATGAAATTCACGTTGATGGCGCGTCGATCGTTGGCTCGATTGGCGTGATTAGTCGAGGTTTTGGTTTTGCTGCGGCAGCGGAGCGACTAGGCATCGAGCGTCGCATTTATGCCGCTGGCGATCAGAAAGCCGGGCTTGATCCTTTTCTCGCGCCTGACCCAGAGAATGAAGCCCAGCTGCAATCCATGCTTGATGATATACACGCGCAGTTTATTGCTGCGGTTGAACAAGGCCGTGGTGATCGGCTTAATGCTGAGTCTGCGGTTTTATTCTCAGGACGCCTATGGAGCGGTCGACAGGGCATTGAAGTGGGGCTTGTCGATCGGCTAGGTACGCCAGAGAGTGTGGCGCGCGATGTAATTGGGGCAGCGCAGCGGATTGACTACACCCCACAACAACAATGGCTTGATCGAACAATCGAGCGCTTCGGGGCAAGCGTGGTTCAGGCATGGCTGCAAACGAGCCAGTCATTGATGTTGGATTAACCCATCGGGCCCAGGTTTGAAATTCGAGCCGGCCAGACCGGTTTAGGGGTCAGTGGTATTAATTTAATTAATCAAGCGAGCTTTAGCTAAAACCAGACGTCGCTCACGCCTTTGAGGACAGCGGTCACGCCGGCAATTGAACAAAGCACCAATAAGGCTTTTCTCAAGATCGTTGGACTTAGATAAGGCAACAGCCGCGCGGCTAGGAAATATCCGATAAGCGCTGCGGGTACGAGAAATATTGAGAGGATGACGTCGCGCTGTCCAAAATTGTCGACAAAAACCAATGCGATAATGGCAACCACCGTGCCAAGCGCCATGTCAGCAGCAAGGTTAGGCCGTTCATGGCCCTGTGTTCTATCTTGATAAATCAATGCCACTGGCGGACCACCCATTGCCGTGGTGGCGGCCATAAACCCGGAGATAATTCCCGCCCAGGTAAGCCGACTAGGCGTGCGCTGAATCGTTGGAGTTTTTAAACTGAGTAAAACCGCCACGAGGACGCTTAAGCCAAGTAACACCGAGAGTATCGCCGGTGGGGCTTTGGCAATAAAAAGCGCACCAGCGGCGGTTCCCGGTAGGCGTCCAACCCACACCCAACGGAGTTCGCCTAGCTTAACTAAGCGGCGATCTTGGAATACGGTCAAACCACCAACGAGCAAAACCATTGAAAGGACAACGCTCGGGACGAGGCTTGGGTCGATCAAGACAAGAAACGGAGCGGCAACAATGCCAAGACCAAAACCCAGTCCTGCCTGAACAAAGCTTCCAAAGCCGATCAGCACAGAAATGAGCAGGATGTCGATCGGGTCAAAAATCATGAATTGATTCGCTTTTTAAACTTATCCGATCGTTTAAGCTTGAACAGGCTAAGAGAACTGCCGGATTTATAATGATTGCAAAAATGCTGACTAACGGTTTCCAAATGTAGTTTCAGTGGCATGATCCGATGGCCGAAAAAGACCCAAGAAGCCAAGCATCTGTGCGCATTATTTTGGCCTCGAGGCTTTTGCTTGGTCCTAAGGCAGCGTTAAACCTGTTTGTGCAAGGAGTCGGGTAAGGGCGATGAGTGGCAAGCCAAGAATCGCGTTAGGGTCATCGGATTGTACCCGCTCAAATAGCGTAATACCCAGTCCCTCGGCTTTAAAAGCACCGGCGCAGTCAAGTGGTTGTTCAGTGTTGACATAGCGTTGAATGGCCTCGAGCGCTAAGCGGCGAAACTGAACCTGAGTAGGCACCTGGGCCACACGCACCCGGCCGGTGGCTGGGTCATACACCGCGACGGCCGTCCACAACGTCACCGGTTGACCTGAAGCGGCACACAATTGTTCGACCGCACGCTCAACGGTATGCGGTTTACCTAAAATCTCGCCTCGACACTCACTGCATTGATCCGAACCAATAATAATCGCATCAGGTTCATCATTGGCGAGCGTTTGGGCCTTTTCAATGGCGAGACGGCAGACGTAATCTTCAGGAGTTTCTCCCGCCCACAATGACTCATCAATGGCAGGTGACTGAGCGCTGAACTCCAATTGTAAGCGCTCTAGCAACGCAGCGCGGTAAGGTGAGCTCGATGCAAGAATCAAGCGGGGCATAAGAGTGCTTCTCCATTTATACGGCTAAAGACTGCCCCTGCTTTGACAGTCTTAAGCGAGCGGCATACCATTTGCCGATTATGCAAGCGGCTGACCTACCGGCACAAATTAATCTGAACCGACTCGGCCGAGAAGCTCGAGCCTACAACGGCGTGATCAGTGCCAACAATATGCAGCGCTTAGCGGAACTGGTTGGGCAAGTGGGTATAATCAGCGCGCAATTACAAATTGATGATTGCGCTGAGAAGCCTAGATTAACGGGGGAGTGTGAGGCTCGAGTTGAGCTAATTTGTGAACGCTGCCTAGAGCCGGTGTCGGTTGATTTGCATGGCGAATTAGATGCGCTGATTATTGATCGCCCAGAGGAGGTAGAATCCATTCCGATGGATCAAGCCGTTATCATCGCGCCACGTGGCGAATTAGATGTGACCACGTTGCTTGAAGATGAACTGATCCTTGCACTACCGGTGGTCCCGCGCCATGACGATACTGAATGTGATGGCGGTCAGCGGCATTTTGGACCGCCGGGTGAACCATTGCGCCAACCCGACTCGCCGTTTACCGAATTGAATGCGTTAAAAACCAGTAAGCGCTCAGAGCACTAGAATTGAGAAACACGATTGAAGAGCAGGAACAATAATGGCCGTACAAAAATCCAAGAAAACACCTTCCCGTCGCGGCATGCGGCGGAGCCACGATGCCCTCAATGGACCCACGCTGAGTATTGAGAGCAGCACCGGCGAGACCCATCGGCGGCATCATATTTCTGCTGATGGCTACTACCGTGGCCGCAAGGTAACCACCGGGCGCGACGAGTAATTTCTCAACGGACCAGTGGCTATAACCGCGCCGGCCATGGTCGTCGCGGTTTTTCTTTATTGGCGGTATAGAAGCAAAAAACATGGGCGAAACCTGCACACTGGCCATTGACGCCATGGGCGGAGATCACGGACCAAGCGTGACGGTGCCGGCCGCACTCGCGGTTTTGCGCCGACATCCCAAGCTTGAATTACTTATGGTTGGTGAATCTGCCACGCTAGAAACGGCAATCAAGACGGCCGGGGCGGATAATGAGCCGCGTCTAACGATCCATCCCGCCAGTGAGGTGGTGGCTATGGATGAGTCACCTTCTCAAGCACTCCGCTATAAAAAAGACTCCTCCATGCGGATTGCCATTGATTTGGTCAAAACAGGCCGCGCTCAGGCTTGCGTTAGCGCCGGTAACACCGGCGCACTGATGGCAACCGCGCGGTATGTATTAAAAACGCTCCCCGGCATTGATCGACCGGCCATTTGCACCACGATCCCCTGTGTTGATGGGCGTTTTCGCATGCTCGACCTTGGCGCCAATGTGGATTGTAGTGCTGAGCATTTATTTCAGTTTGCTGTGATGGGCTCCGTTCTCGTTGAGGCCAGCGGCGATAGTGATCGCCCGCGGGTTGGGTTATTAAACCTTGGTGAGGAAGCGATCAAAGGTAACGATCAGGTCAAACAGGCGGCGCAATTGCTGCAGGACAGTGATCTCAATTATGTTGGCTATGTGGAGGGGGACCGTATGTTCCGTAACGTAGCCGATTTGGTGGTGTGCGATGGATTTGTTGGCAATGTGGCGCTAAAAAGCAGTGAGGGCGTTGCTACGATGATCTCGCGCTATTTACGCGAAGAGTTCCAGCGTAACGTATTCACAAAATTGGCCGCTTTAGTGGCTATGCCTGTCCTTAATGCCTTGCGAGGGCGGCTTGATCACCGTTCATATAATGGTGCGAGCTTGCTGGGGTTACGCGGTGTGGTGGTTAAAAGCCATGGCAGTGCCGATGCGTTCGCCTACGAGCAAGCGATTGAGACGGGTATTTTAGAAGCCCGGGAGGGCATTCCAACGCGCATTGATGTGCGTCTTGGCGAGGTGTTTGCTCAGGAGCCACGGGCATGAGCCACGCACAAATTTTGGCTACAGGTGGCTATTTGCCCAAACGAGTGATGGAAAACGCCGAGCTTGAAGCGCTTGTGGAGACCTCTGATCAGTGGATTCGTGAGCGCACGGGAATTGCGCGGCGGCACATCGCGGCCGCCGATCAAACCTGCTCTGATCTCGCTGAGCAAGCCGCACTAAACGCAATGCATACCGCGGGCATATCGCCTCACGAGATTGATTTACTCATCGTTGCCACCTCGACTCCGGATCAGGTTTTCCCGAGCACCGCTTGCCGCTTAGTCGAGCGATTAGGCATTCCTGGAGGAGCGATTGCTTTTGATGTCGCTGCCGCCTGTTCGGGTTTTATCTATGCGCTTGATATCGCTAATCGGTTTATTCAGACCGGGGGTGCACAACGCGCATTGGTGATTGGTGCTGAGGTGTTTTCACGCATTCTTGATTGGTCAGATCGTGGCACCTGTGTGTTATTTGGCGATGGTGCTGGCGCGGTGATTCTAGCGGCTAGTGAAACGCCGGGCATCCTATCGACGCATTTACATGCCGATGGCCGGCAAGAACCCCTACTTAACGTTCCTTGGGGTGTGTCTCAAGGCTATGAAGCGCTTGAGGGTAGACGTGGCAAGGTCACGATGCGAGGAAATGAAGTGTTTCGGGTTGCGGTTCGCACCCTCGGTTCATTGGTGGATGAAACTTTAAGCGCCAATAACCTCAAGCGCGGTGATGTCGATTGGCTAGTCCCGCATCAAGCCAATATTCGCATCATGACGGCAACCGCCAAGCAGCTTGGATTACCGCTTGAGCGCATGGTCAGCACGGTCGAGGATCACGGTAATACCTCTGCGGCCTCTATTCCCCTGGCGCTTGATCGCGCCGTTCGTGATGGCCGTATTCAACGGGGTGAGTTGTTATTACTTGAAGCATTTGGCGCGGGCTTTACTTGGGGCTCTGCGCTCATTCGGTACTAATAGGATGGTGGTATGACAGAACGCACGAATTTGGCTTTCTTATTTCCCGGTCAAGGCTCTCAGTCCGTGGGAATGCTTAGCGCGCTGGCCGATCGTCATGCCGTGGTGCAAAAAACATTCATTGAGGCTTCCTCAGCAATGGGAGAAGACCTCTGGGCGCTAGCCTGCGATGGCCCTGAAGCGCGTTTAAACCGCACTGATTACACCCAACCAGCAATGCTTGCCGCTGGGGTAGCAGTGTGGCGCGCGTGGCGAGAGGGTGGGGGCGCGATGCCTGCCCGAATGGCAGGCCATAGCTTGGGCGAGTACACCGCGTTGGTCTGCGCCGGCGCTCTGGCATTTCCCGATGCCATTGAATTAGTTCGTGATCGGGGACGCTACATGCAAGCGGCTGTGCCTGAGGGACAAGGGGCGATTGCGGCGGTTCTTGGTCTGGAGAACGCCGCACTTGCCCGTGTTTGCGCGGATAGCGCTCACGATCAGGTGGTTGAGCCGGTGAATTACAACGCGCCCGGCCAGACTGTGATCGCGGGTCATTCTGAGGCGGTAACGCGTGCCATTGAAGCGGCTAAGGCGACGGGGGCTAAACGCGCGATGGTCTTGCCGATGAGCGTCCCTGCGCATTGCTCATTAATGCGTCCAGCCGCCGAGCAACTCAAAGAACGACTCGCTGGCATTAGCATTCAGCCCCCTGAGGTGCCGGTGTTGCACAATGTCGATGTCAGCCTAACTGGCAGTGCTGATCAGATTCGTGACCACCTTGTCGCTCAGGTACGCTCGCCAGTGCGCTGGACTGAATGTATTGAAGCGCTTGTGAGTCAGGGGATAACACAAACCGTTGAGTGCGGGCCTGGCCGGGTTTTAGCAGGTTTAAATCGCCGCATCGATCGAGGGCTTGGGAGCCAGAGCATTGATAGTCCGGATTTGCTTGCAGATGCGCTAAACACCTTGGAGATGGCATGAAGATTCAACTTGATGGGCAAGTCGCTCTGGTCACCGGCGCTAGTCGTGGCATTGGCCATGCCATTGCCATGGCACTTGCGGATAGCGGTGCCAAAGTCATTGGGTCGGCAACGAGTGAAGAAGGTGCAGTTCGAATTACCGATAATCTTCGTAGCGCAGGCCCAGGTGGCCGTGGTGTCGCACTGGATGTGACGAATGCTGAACAAACGGCAGCGGTACTTGCAGAAATTGCTGATAAGGAGGGCATGCCCGGTATATTGGTGAATAATGCGGGGATTACGCGCGATAATCTCGCGATGCGTATGAGTGACGATGACTGGGATACGGTCATTCAAACAAATTTAAGTAGTGTTTTTCGTATGAGTCGTGCTGTACTTCGCGGCATGATGAAAGCACGCGAAGGCCGAATTATTAATGTCGGCTCTGTAGTTGGTCTGATGGGCAATGCCGGGCAAACCAATTATGCAGCCGCAAAAGCAGGGCTGCTGGGGCTAACAAGATCGCTGGCGCGTGAGGTGGCGAGTCGGAACATCACGGTTAATGCGATCGCACCTGGGTTTATCGAAACGGATATGACCCGGGGCTTAGAAGGTGCACAGCGTGAGGCGTTGACCACACAAATACCGCTACAGCGGTTGGGGCAGCCTGAGGACATCGCCGCAGCGGTGTGTTTTTTGGCCTCAGCCGGAGGTGGCTACATCACAGGGGAGACCCTTAACGTCAATGGTGGGCTTTTGATGTCCTAAATGGTCGCTGGCGGATTGCTGGCGGATTCCATAGAATACGGGCGCATTCGGGGCTTGGCCTTAAATTCCGCAATCCAAGAGGTAGAAGCGAGATGAGCAGTATCGAGGAAAGAGTTAAGAAAATTGTTGTCGAGCAACTCGGCGTAAAAGAGGAAGAAGTCAACTCGGAGGCATCATTCGTTGATGATCTCGGTGCGGACTCGCTGGACACCGTCGAGCTGGTGATGGCACTCGAGGAAGAGTTTGAGTGTGAGATTCCTGATGAGGAAGCTGAAAAAATCACCACCGTTCAGCAAGCAATGGACTACATTAACCGTCATCTCGAGGAGTAATGCGGAGCCCATTGGGGCTGTATTTCCCCGAATGGTGTCACAGTCAGGGCCGGCTTTGTTCGGCCCTAACTGTGTGCGCAGAACGATGAGCGTAGGAGAGTGTGGGTGAATGGAAGACGCGTTGTAATTACCGGGATGGGCATTGTCTCGCCTGTGGGCAATACAGTGGCGAGCGCGTGGGAGAATATCAAAGCGGGTCGCAGTGGCATCGGGCCCATTGAGCGGTTCGATACCGAGGCTTTCTCCGTTAGATTTGGCGGCGAGATTCGCGATTTTGATGTCGAAGCCTACTTAGCGCGCAAAGACGCGCGTAAAATGGATCCATTCATTCATTACGGCATCGCAGCTGCCGTGGATGCTCTCTTTGATGCCGGGATCGAAATTACCGAAGATAACGCCGAGCGTATTGGTGTGTCGGTTGGCTCTGGTATTGGTGGTATTCACTCCATTGAGGAAGGCCATAAAAGCTTCTTGCAATCTGGGCCGCGTAAAATTTCACCATTTTTCATTCCTAGCGCCATCATCAACATGGTCTCGGGCAATTTGTCGATATTGCTTGGTGCCAAAGGCCCGAACGTAGCAACAGTGACCGCTTGCACAACCGCCACGCATAATATCGGCATCAGTGGTCGTATGATTGCGTATGGTGATGCTGATGTCATGATCGCCGGAGGGGCTGAATTTGCAACAACGCCCACCGGTCTAGGTGGCTTTGCGGCCGCGCGCGCGCTTTCGACGCGAAATGATGACCCCAGCGCGGCAAGCCGGCCGTGGGATCAGGATCGTGATGGTTTTGTGTTAGGCGATGGTGCTGGGATTCTTATCCTTGAAGAGTATGCGCATGCGCGCCGTCGGGGCGCACCGATCTATGCCGAGCTTGCAGGCTTTGGAATGAGTGGCGATGCACATCACATGACCCTGCCTGCGGATAGCGGCGAGGGCGCTCAGCGATGTATGGCGCTCGCGCTCAAAGATGCCGGTATGAACGCTGATGAAGTCCATTACATCAATGCCCATGGGACATCGACGAAAGCCGGGGATCGGGCCGAGGTGCAGGCCGTTCTCAATACGTTTGGCGAGCAAGCACGGAAAATTCCTGTTAGTTCGACAAAGTCGATGACCGGCCATTTATTGGGCGCCGCTGGCGGTGTTGAGTCAGTGTTTACGCTATTGGCAATGCGCGATAGCGTACTGCCGCCCACCATCAACCTTGAAAATCCAGACGCCGACCTGAATATGGATTTTGTGCCTAATCAGGCACGTGAGAAGAAAATCACAGGGGCGTTATCTAATTCGTTTGGATTCGGTGGTACCAACGGCACGATTATTTTTCGCGCTCTCGACGGGTGAGCAGGGTGCCAACGCACTGCCTGATTAACGCGCAAGCAGTCACTGATCCGTTAATTGATATTGCCGATCGAGGATTACGCTATGGCGATGGTGTTTTTGAGACCATTGCCATTGTGGATGGCAAACCCGCGCTTTGGGATGCGCATATTCATCGCCTATCACTTGGGTGTCAGCGCTTAGGCATTCCATTGCCGGTACGCGAGGCGCTCGAAAAAGAACGTGATCAGCTGACTTTCCCCGCATTTGGCGTCTTACGCATTACCGTCACCCGTGGTAGTGGTGGCATTGGATATGCCCCGCCTGTCGATCCCCAGCCGTGTCGAATCCTGCAAATTATGCCCGCGGCGAATCGCCCCGCGGATTATTGGCGTGCTGGTGTTAATGTTATTCGCCTGCAAACACCACTTGCCAAACAACCCGTTCTCGCTGGAATTAAGCACCTTAATCGTCTGGAACAGGTCCTCGGGCGGCAAGAGTGGAGTGATCCAAATATTGCCGAAGGCCTAATGAGCACAACAGACGGCGATTTAGTGGAAGCCACATCCGCTAACCTTTTACTAGAAGCCGATGGACGGGTCTGGATCCCGGATACCCACAGCAGTGGTGTCGATGGCATTATGCAAGCCTGGTTGGTTGAGGCAATCAAAGCGCGAGGCGGCATGGTTGAGCGGGGTAAAATTCTTAGCAGTGCACTGGAGTCAAATTATGCGTTAATGTTGTGCAATAGCGTGTTTGGGCTCTGGCCGGTGGTCTCAGTCGATGCAAAGCCCATGCCT
The DNA here is from genome assembly GCA_031581365.1 of Spiribacter sp. GTDB lineage: Bacteria > Pseudomonadota > Gammaproteobacteria > Nitrococcales > Nitrococcaceae > Spiribacter. Next base: position 105,195 of record JAVLBI010000005.1, read on the forward strand.
TGGCCAGCATGGTTTGCGCCGCTTGCAAAGACCATTGATAAACATCGAGTCGCGCTCACGCCAACGGTCACGGGTATTGCATGCTAGGAGTCGCTAGCCGAAAACGGCTTATACTTGGGTTGTTCGTCCTGATCTTTGCTGCAGGCGCATGGTTGGGGCAGGGGCTTATACACATTACCCAAGAGCCGATTATCCAAGCCGATAACGCCGATCAGATTGTGACCGAGCCGGTTGTCATCGAGCCCGGCAGTAGTTTCTCACAGATGGCCACGAATTTAGCTGATCGTGGGATTGTTGAGCGGCCACTGCTGTTGCGGGTTTGGGCACGATTGAACGGATATGCTAATCGTATTCAGGTTGGCGAGTATGCGATTGAACCGGGCGTGACCGTGGCAGCGCTTGTAAAAAAAATGACCCAAGGCCAGGTTGTTGAGTATCCGTTCACCATAATTGAGGGTTGGACGGTCAGAACGTTATTGACCGAACTTCAACAAGATTCTCGTATTAAAAACACACTTGGTACGAACCCGAGTCTTACCGCTGTCATGCGCGGTATTGACCGGGCGGGTGTGCCAGCCGAAGGCCAATTTTTGCCCGAAACCTATTATTTTCCAAAAGACAGTCGCGATATCGACATTCTACGCCGGGCCAATCGGGCACTGGAGGCAGAGCTTAACGCGGCATGGGCGCAACGTGCCGATAACCTGCCAATCGAATCCGCACAGCAAGCCTTGATTTTGGCCTCCATCATTGAAAAGGAAACGGCGGTCGCTGACGAGCGCCGTCGGGTGGCCGGGGTATTCTCACGACGTCTACAGCGCGGTATGCGTTTACAAACCGACCCAACGGTTATTTACGGAATGGGGGCGGCGTTTGATGGTGATCTCAGGCGTCGGGATTTGCGCACGGATACGCCCTACAACACTTACACGCGGCATGGCCTACCCCCAACCCCCATTGCGCTTGCAGGCGCAGCATCCATTCGTGCTGCCGTTAATCCGGCAGCCGGTGATAGTGTGTATTTTGTCTCACGGGGTGATGGCACTCACGTCTTTTCTGCAACGCTAGAGGCGCATAATGCGGCAGTTCGGCGTTATCAACTTGGCATAACGGATTAATCCGATGCAAAAGCGTTTTCTCACGGTTGAGGGCATAGAGGGAGCTGGCAAAAGCACAGCGATTGAAAGCATTTGTACTTGGATTAGGGCCAATAACGCAGAGGTGCTGGCAACGCGTGAACCTGGGGGTACCCCCTTGGGTGAGGAATTACGCACGGTATTGCTTGAGCAACGTGAGGGCGGTATGAGTGCCGAGGCAGAATTGCTGCTCATGTTCGCGGCTCGAGCGCAGCACTTAGAGCGCGTCATTGAGCCCACTTTAGCAGCGGGGCAGTGGGTCGTTTGCGATCGATTCACTGATGCGAGCATTGCCTACCAAGGCGCGGGGAGGGGACTTGGCGTCAAACGGGTAGAAGCGCTTGCACACTGGTTACACCCGGCGCGGTGGCCGGATCTGACTCTTTGGCTCGATGTGCCGGTAAAGATCGGCCTTGAGCGTGCCGCTGGACGCAGTGCACCGGATCGGTTTGAGTCAGAAAAAGCGCGTTTTTTTGAGCGCGTGCGTGCAGGGTATGCCGGCCTTGCTCAGAAAAACCCAGAGCGTATTGTGCGCATCGATGCGAGCGCCGATTTGGCAACCGTCAATGCGGCGATCACTACTGCACTGAGCGAGCACTGTAGTGAGTGAGACCCGAGATATTGCCGCGCCATTGCCTTGGCAAGAAGCGCTCTGGCAGCGTTTTGATCGGGCACTCAATGCAAAGCGTAGCCCGCATGCGCTGCTATTAGCCGGTCCACAGGGGTTGGGTAAGTTCGCACTGGCGAAAGCCATGGCTGCGCGGGTGCTGTGCGATAACCCGCAATCGGGTTTTGCCTGTGGCCAGTGCCGAGGTTGTTTACTTCGTATGGCCGGCAGTCATCCTGACTACACGCTGATTGAGCCGGAGGCGGGTGGTAGTGGCATTTTAAAGATTGAGGCAATTCGGGCACTTACCGCGTTTAGTCAACGAACAAGTCAGTACAATCGGTATCGTGTCGCGATTTTATCGCCCGCCGAGGCCATGAATAAGCACACTGCCAATGCATTATTAAAAACACTTGAAGAGCCTCCCGCCTCGGTATTGTTGATTCTAGTAAGCCACCGCCCCGGGATCTTACCCGCGACCATTCGCAGCCGCTGCCAACTCCATCGAGTAAGCCTGCCACGACAGGCTGAGGCTTTGAATTGGCTACAGGAACAAGGGTTTACTGCTCCTGAGGCGGTATTAAAGCTCGCAGGCGGTGCGCCGCTCGCAGCCGCCCAGTTGGCAGACGAGCGCATCGATGCGCGTTTTCAGACTCTGATCTCTGCAATCACACGTATTGTTCAACGACAGGCGAGTCCGGTGGCTATCGCCGCTGACTGGCAGGCAGTGGGTGCCCTGGAGACCACCACACTCATGCAACGGCTTGCCTTAGAGCTTGCACGTTGGCAAGCGGCACCCGCTCAGTCCGATCGTCTTAGTGCTGCAATCACGCCAATTGCGAAAGCAATGCCTATTAAGCGTCTGTACCGTATTGCTGATCGGCTTACTCAATTACGTGGGGCTGCAACGCAAAGTCTTAGCCGTGAGCTATCGCTAGAGGCATTGTTCTTGCTCTGGAGCCGTCCATGATTGTTGACTCGCATTGTCATTTCCATCTCTTGGAGCGACCAAACAGCGCCGATGCGGCACTGGCTGAAGCCCAACAGGCGGGGGTCGATTATTTTTTAAATGTAGCGGTAGCCAGCGAAGAGCGAGATCGACTCATCGCCTTTAGCGAGCGACACGCGTCGGTATTTACTTGCATCGGTGTGCATCCCTGCGGAGAGGGTGATGACCCAAGCGCCTCAGCGCTCGCGAAAATGGCGGATCACCCGCAAGTAATCGCTATTGGTGAAACTGGGCTCGATTATGCCAATGGCCCAGGCGATTACACCGGGCAGCAGGCTCGTTTTTATCGGCATATTGAAGCGGGGCGGCTAACTGAACGACCGATTATCGTACATAGCCGCATGGCACCAGCGGACACGCTAAACATCCTTCGTGAGCAAAAAGCGGACGAAGTGGGCGGTGTAATTCATTGTTTTGTCGAGGACAAACCCACCGCTGAAGGCTTTTTGGACCTAGGTTTTTATCTCTCTATCTCAGGAATTGTGACATTTCGCAATGCTGAGGCCTTACGCGAAACCGTCAAAGCGCTTCCCCTAGAGCGTTTGCTGGTTGAAACTGATAGCCCGTATCTAGCGCCTGTTCCGCATCGGGGTAAAGAGAATCGTCCGGCCTGGGTCATTGCTGTCATTGATTGTATTGCGGAAATAAAAAATGTCTCTTATCAGACGGTTGCTGATACAACGGCAAGTAATTTCTTTCAATGTTTCCCGCGCGCGACTGGCATTCGTTAGACAAGCTGGCCAAGAATTCGAAAACCAGCAAAGTAGGTGCCGGCGGCTGAGCCAAGCGTTGCAAATAAGAACACTAACAGCGTTCTTGCAACACGATTAGTCCACCAGCCGCGCCAATCGGTCACGGCATTACGCAATGCGCGAAAATCCTCAACGCGTGGCCGCCGTGAGAATAACTCAATAGCACCAGCCACAAAGCCCGCCCCAATGGTTGGGTTCAGAGACGTTAACGGCGCGGCAAAAAATGAACCAATAATTGTTAATGGATGCCCTCGTGCGAGTGCTGCGCCAAGTGCACAGAGACTGCCATTGATAAGAACCCAATCAATAATCAAGCTGATACCCAGTTCGGTGCTGCGAGAAAATCCAATTGCAAATCCCGACAGAATGATCGCAACGACCAGCCAGGGGAGCACTTTAGGCCACCGCGCTGCTGGTGGCACATTCTCGAGCGCTTCGCGAGTTTGCTTAGGGTTAGCTATTTCCGCGTGCAGGGCAGTTTCTAATCCTGCCAAATGACCCGCCCCGACAACCACCAAGACATGCGCTGGTGGCTGATCAGCCTTGGCTTGCTCCTCGAGTAGGCGGGCAGCCATAAAGCGGTCGCGTTCATTGATTAATGGCTCATAAAGGGCCGCAGAGCCGTTTGCGAACTCGCTAAACGTCGATTCGAGCATATCCCCTTGCTTAAGTCGTTCAATGTCCTCACGACTGACTTCTTGCCGGGATAGTAGACTGCCGAGTAGCCCGCTAAGCAGCGAGAAACGCTGCCACCAAGGCACGTTACGGTAGACACGTTTTAGTGTAACCCCGATATCGCGGTCAACTAACCAAAGCGGTATCTGTTGTCTTTTTGCACCCCGAGCGGCAGCTTCAAGCTCAGCGCCGGGCCGAATATCAAATTGATCGGCGAGGCGCTGTTGATACGCCCCTAAGGCAAGACTTGCCGCCACCATACCGGCTTTACCACTGCGAATAACCTCAAAGAGATCTAGCCGCTCAAGTGCGCTTGGATCAATGAGATTGGTGTGGCGGCTATCACAAAGCTCAATGGCAATGGCGTCATAGTGACCACGATCGACCTCATGGCGCACATCCACCACACTTTGCGGGGAAACATGAGCGGTACCGAGTAGAACGAATGTGGTTTTACCAACAGTGACGCGACGTTTGAGGTGCGAATGCTCCAACGCTGAGGGGGCTACATCAGTCATGGTCGCTCAATACTAAGAATAAGGCTGCATTATCCCGAGGGGAGCGGTAATACGCTAGTCACTTTGACCTTAATATGACCTAGTGCAAAATCTATTATTGCGTATAATATATATTATGTTAAATAATATGGATACAAAATAAATTGCCGTTACAGCCTATTGCGCACACATCGCTTCCCAATGTTCGCGTATATCCCACTCTTGTGCACTGAATTCCCTCGCGCTTGGCTTCTCCAACACTGCCTCTATGAACTGCGCCACCTCGCTCGGTGATGTCAGTTGGCCTTGCTCCTTTAATGCTCGAAACGATTCAACCGGCGGGAAGTCTTTCTCACTTTGTCCACGTATTAAATCCTGCATCGGGGTATCGACAACGCCTGGGCGTAGGCTCCCGATCGCCACCGTGCGATCGATGAGCTCGGCTTTTAGCACCTCATAGGCCATAAATAACGCCGCTTTGCTCATACAATACGCCCCCCACCCTGGCAGTGCCCGGTGCGCAGCCCCGGATGAGATGTGCATTATCCGCGCTTGATCAATGAAATAGGGCCAAATCGCAGCGCTTAAAGCAAGCGGTGCTTGGACATTAATATCGAGGTTTTTGCGGATTGCTGCGGCTGGCTGATCGAGCAATGGGCCGATGGGCTCAATCACCCCTGCGTTATGAATTAGATATTCTACTGGGCGCCCGTTTACAGCCTGGACAATAGCCTTTTGGTCCGGTTCACTGCTGATATCTGCACTACAGACTTCGATCAAGCTCGATGAGTGACGCAGCGCCTCTAAGGCGCTCTGACGTCTGGCAATCGCAAGCACGCTATGCCCACTTGCGGCGAGTCGCTGGGCTAATGCATACCCAATTCCCGTGCTCGCGCCGGTGATAATCGATATTTTCTGACTCATGATTACCTTTTTATCTAAACCACAACCCGCACCGGCGTATCGGCCTGCCATGCTTTAATGTTCTCAACGGCTTGCTCGACAATCCGCTGTCGTGCGGTGCGGCTGCCCCAGGCACAGTGCGGTGTTAGCAGTAAATTGGGGATATCTTTGGCCAGCAATGGGTTGCCGTTGCGTGGTGGCTCTTCGCTCAACACATCAATGCCGGCCCCTGCAATATCGCCATTTCGAAGCGCATTCGCTAAATCCTGCTCGTTAACAATGCCACCCCGTGCCGTGTTGATCAGTAATGCGTTGGATGGCATGCGCTCTAACACCTGCGCATCGATCAGATCGCGTGTTTGCTCAGTCAGTGGGCAATGCAGTGTCACCACGTCGGCCTGTTCAATCGCGTTTAAAAAGGCCACTCGACCCGGGCGAGTGCTCGATGCGCCGGGACGCTCAGAGATTAAGACGTCCATTCCGAGCGCTTGTGCCAGCGCACCTACCGCACTGCCAAGCTCACCGTGTCCGACTATCAATAATGTCCGCCCGGCGAGTTCGGTGATAGGGTAATCGAGAAAACAAAAATGCGGCGCCTGCTCCCAGCGCCCTGCCCTTACCGCTTGAACATAGGGGTCCAGTGAGTTACTCAGCGCGAGCATGAGCGTTAGGACATGTTGGCTGACTGAGGCCGTTCCATAGCCTTGGCAATTAACAACCTGAATTCCTTGACGCTTCGCCGTATCAATATCAATGTTATTCACCCCCGTTGCAATCACACAGATCAGTGCAAGATTGGGGCACTGTGAGAGTGTTTCAGCGCTAAGTAGGACTTTATTGACGATTACAATACGGGCATTGCCGATTCGGCTTGCAGCATCAGCAGGCGCGGTCTGGGCGTAACTGTGAAAGCCGCCGCTAAGATTCTCTAGGGCGCTTAGATCTAAGTCGCCAATATCGAGCGTGTCACGATCAAGCAATACCGTTTGAGTCATTATTTTTGGTCTCATGGGGTTGACTTTGTAAATTGAAAGCCTAACTCACGAGTGAAAATTATGCACAGATTCGGTGCGCCGAAAATCATTCCGACCATCACCTGCCTTATAAGAGCGGTTTGCAGCAATATTACACAAAGAAGTCTTAGAAAAGACTGGTAAACTATTGTAAATAAACAATAAATAATTAATGGTGAAAGTTCCGCCAATTTAACAAAAAAGCCCACTATTAAAGGCTTATAGTCCACTTATCGCATTTTGCTCCACAGAGTTATCCACAGTTTTTGTGGACAACTTCCTTGCCGCGTCGTTGGCCCTCTCTAAGCATTGGGCTGGGCGTCGTAAAGCGCTATATTGCGCGCATGCAAATTGGTCCTTACTCAATCGCTGGGCAAGTTTTTTTGGCTCCAATGGCCGGCGTAACCGACCGTCCGTTTCGATTGCTTGCCCGTGAACTTGGCGCCGCGCTGGCGGCTTCTGAGATGGTGGCATCCAATCCGGCATTGCGTCAGACCCGACAATCTCAGCTTAAACGCAATCATAACGGTGAGCCTGCGCCGCGTGTGGTTCAAATTGCCGGCGCCCTACCGGATGAACTCGCTGATGCTGCGCGGTTTAATGTCGCAGAAGGTGCGCAAATTATTGATATCAATATGGGCTGTCCAGCGAAAAAGGTTTGCCAGCGCATGGCAGGCTCGGCATTGTTGGCTGACCCGCCGCTTGTTGAGCGGATTTTAAAAAGCGTGGTGGAGGCGGTGGATGTACCTGTGACATTAAAAATCCGAACGGGGCCAACGATGCATTCGCGCAACGCGGTTGATATTGCGCAAATCGCTGAACAAGCCGGTATTAAAGCCCTAGCCCTGCATGGACGAACACGCGATCAGCACTATAAAGGCGAGGCGGAACATGAAACGCTTGCCGCGGTTCGCAAAGTCACTGCCCTGCCCCTTATTGGAAATGGGGATATTGCAACGCCTTGGCAAGCTCAGACACTAATGGAGCGAAGTGGCTGTGATGCAGTTATGATCGGGCGTGGCGCTCAAGGCAGGCCCTGGATATTCCAAGAGATACAGCACTTTCTCAATACCGGCCAGTTACTCGATCCGCCAAGTCTAGAGGCGATTCGGCAATGGATGCTATCGCACTTACGCGCGCTGCACGTTTTCTATGGTTCTGATCAAGGCGTTAGGGTCGCGCGAAAGCACATTGGGTGGTATCTCAAAGGCCTACCCGGCGGAGAAGGCTGGCGACGGGAACTGGTGGGTATAAGCGATGCGTGCGAGCAGCTTAGGATGGCGGCGGCCGCAATTACTGATTCTTACACCCCGGAGTTAGCGCATTAGCCGACGTTGGGGTTTTATCGGCAACTGTCCGCGCCAGTACAAAATCATCAAAAACCCAAACGCCATGCCGCCTAGGTGGGCAAAATGCGCTACGCCTGATATCGATCCGGTCACCCCGGCATAGAGCTCGAACGCACCGTAGAGAAACACGAAATACTTGGCCTTGATAGGGACTGGCAAAAAGATCAGCATCAATGGCTGATTTGGGAACATCATCGCAAAACCAAGCAAAATCCCAAACACCGCGCCCGATGCCCCAATCGTGGGATAGAGACTACCGGTGCTTGCTGCCATGGTGGCAACAACCAGTTGAATGAGCCCCGCGCCAATCAAACACACCATATAGAAGGTTAGAAATGGCCGTGACCCCCAAAATGTCTCAAGGGCGGAGCCAAACATCCATAGCGCAAACATATTGACAAATAGATGAAAGAATCCACCGTGCAAAAAGCCATAGGTGGCCAATTGCCAAAATTCGAAACTCGGTATGCCGCCAACAAAGTTCGTACCCAACTCGGCAGTGCCAAGCGGCCAGAGCGCAAAATTAACAACGACGCCAGGGCCGAGCATGGCATAGGCGATAAAGGCAAGGCCGTTGGCAATGAGCATTGTCAACACGACCGGCGTATCATTGAAATTAATCGGTCCCATAGCGTTATGATACGGGTCCAACCCCAGCTTGCGCCACTTGTGTCTGCATTGCTTCAGCGGTAGCTTGCGCGCAATCGCCTAAAGGACATCGCTTAGTATGGTTGATCAAACTGGAATTACCGCCCACCCGCTTCGTGATGCATTACTCAATGAAGCCCACGCGCGCCCTTTTGAAAGTCTGGATGCGCCGTTACGGGTCTCTCATCTTGTCATGCAGACCGGCACGAGCGGCCGTCGTGCTGAGGTTGAGCACATGGCCTCACTATGCCAGCGCTACCAGATTGATGCGCCGGATGCGGAGGCTGGACATTTTATTTTAGATGCGCCCGGATTTCGTTTGCGCTGGGAGCGTCATACCGAGTTCTCGACCTATACCGTCTTCGTTAATGGTGCGGAGTCAGAGCCCTTTGCAGAGCCGGCGGTTCACACACTACCAGCAGCATGGCTACCGGGCTTACCGGGTGAGCTACTTGCCGCGATGCATGTCACATTAATGCCCGCTTCGGAGTTAAACGCTGACGCGCAAACACTTGGGCGTTACCTCAATCCAGATAGCTTGGCCGGCAGTGATTGTGCCGGTGCAGCGGCCACCGTCTGGACAGACTTTCTTGCGGATCAAAATGGCTTTTTACGCTTTTTAATACTCGATAAGAGTTTAAATCCCATGCAGGCCGGACGTCTTGTGCAGCGCCTACTAGAGCTCGAGACCTATCGTTTCATGGCGTTATTGGGGTTTCCCCTCGCACGTCAACGCTCATCGGATATTAGTGATATGGAGACTCGGCTTGGGACACTAATGGATCGCTTAGCGACGGTGGCCGAATTAGCGGATGAGCGCGAGCTACTCACGGCACTATCGGAGCTCTCGGCACGGGTTGAGCGATTAATGGCACAAACGAATTTTCGCTTCAGTGCGACAGCTGCCTATGGAACGCTCGTACGCCGGCGACTGAACGCGCTTCGCGAGCAGCGTATTGAGGGTGTTACCACACTTGATGAATTCATGGAGCGGCGCTTAGCGCCTGCGCTTGATACCTGTGTGCATATGGGCGAGCGTCTCGAGCGTGTGTCAGAACGAGTAAGCCGAGCGGCCAATTTACTCCGGACCCGTGTCGATGTGGCACTTGAGGCACAAAACCGGGATCTGTTGGATTCGATGAATCGGCGGGCGAGTTTGCAGCTACGGTTGCAAGAGACTGTCGAAGGACTATCGGTAGTCATCCTTAGCTACTACGTGGTCTCGCTGGTGGGCTATGCATTCAACGGCATCGATCGCTTAGGTTGGGTGCCAAATGCTGAGATTGCGACAGCGATTAGCATTCCTATTGTTGTTGCTGCTGTCGCGATTGGGGTTCGACTGGTCCGGCGCCGCGTTAGTCGCTCAGATGCCGACCCGAGCTGAATGGCGGTTAGCGATTCAGCGACGCTGGCCTTTTTTATGGCGAGCATTGATCACAATCGCGCTAATGGTTGGCATCATTACGCTCTGGCAGTTATACAGCCTCGCGGACTATACCGAATTAAGCCGGTTATTAGATCTTGGTGCGACCTTACAACAGCAGCCCTGGGCTGTGCCTTTTATTATCATGTTGTATGTCGCAGCAGGGATTGCGTTTCTGCCACTGACCGTCATGGTGGTTGCTACCATTTTAGTCTACGGCCCAATCGGCGGTTTTACCTTAGCAACAGCCGGAACCAGCGCAACTGCCATCGTTGGATTTGGCATTGGCTATCTACTGGGTGCGGAACCTCTCAGGCGGCTGGCGGGCTCGACGCTTAATCGACTCAACAACAAGGCGAGCCAGCACGGCATGATGGTGGTTACCGCTTTGCGCATTATGCCAGTCGCCCATTTTCACGCGATCAGTCTTATTGCCGGTGTGTCCAAAATTCGGTTTGGGCCCTATTTTGCCGGCACGCTGCTTGGGACCATTCCAGGCATTGCCGCCATTGCCGCCGTCGGTAATCAAGCCAAACAATTCTTGCTCGACCCTAATCCGATTGGATTGGCTGTTTTAGCTGTACTTGGTGCATTGAGTTTAGTGGCATTGTATTGCCTCAGACGATGGCTGCGTCGGTATACCGAATAGATGGCATTGTCTTGGCGTCACAAATAGCTGGTCGAGAAAAGCAAAACTCTTTAGAATTCGGCGCTAAATTCTAATGAACGGAGGGTCGATACTATGGATAAAATCGGACAAATGCAGAGCACCATCGAGCGGCTTACGAGCACTGGACGGGGTATTTTGGCAGCGGATGAAAGCTACCCAACCATCACCCGGCGTTTGTCTGACCATGGTATTGAGTCTACTGAAGAGAATCGTCGCTTTTATCGTGGAATGCTTGCAAGCACGCCGGGAATTGGTGAGTACATTTCGGGCATTATCTTTTTTGAAGAAACGCTCGGCCAAAAAAATGACGCGGGGGTTAAAATTCCTGAGGCCTGCGCTCAGCAAGACATCGTGCCGGGCATTAAAGTGGATAAGGGTTTGGTCGACCTGCCTGGCTGTGATGGCGATAAGATTACCCAAGGACTGGATAATCTTGGTGACCGCTTAGATGGTTACCTTGAGCAGGGTGCGCTGTTTACCAAATGGCGCAACGTCTATGCGATTACCGATAACACGCCGAGCCGCCTTGCGATTGAGGCCAATGCCGAGGTGCTGGCGCGCTATGCAGCGATTGTCCAGTCACGTGGGATGGTGCCTATGGTCGAGCCTGAGGTCTTAATGGATGGCCATCACGATATCGACCGTTGTGCTGAGGTTACGCAAGCCGCGCAAACCGCCTTATTTGATGCATTAAGGCGGTATAAAGTCCAACTGGAAACGGTGATTCTTAAGCCTAATATGGTTCTACCTGGCAAGGACAAACCGCGGCCCTCGCCAGAGGTCTGTGCGGCGTATACGCTTGATGTACTTCGCCGAACCGTACCAGCAGCCGTTCCCAGCATTAATTTCCTATCTGGCGGGCAAACCTGCGAAGAGGCAACCGCAAATCTCAATGCAATGAATCAAGCGGATGGGGCTAAACCATGGGTGCTGAGCTTTTCGTATAGCCGAGCCCTACAAAATCCCGTCCAAGCGGCATGGAATGGTGAGAGTGCCAATAAGCCAGCCGCAGAGAAGGCCTTTATTAAACGTGCCAAGCTTAATTCTCTAGCGCGCCAAGGCCAGTACGCTCCAGCGATGGAAAAGGATGACTAGTGCTCGCGTGTCGCCCGAAATACAATCTCGGGCCATCGCTCCTCAGTTAACTGGAGATTAACGCGGGTAGGCGCAATATACGCGAGCGCGCCAGAGACATCGGTGGCAAGATGTTCTTGCTGGCGATCTTGAAAACGCGAAAGCATTTTGGGGTCATCCGCGTATACCCATCGCGCTGTAGAGACAGCAACCGACTCAAATTGGCATTCCACGCCATACTCGTGTTTAAGCCGAAATGCGACGACATCAAACTGCAATGCGCCGACGGCACCCACAATGAGATCATTATTGATCAAAGGCCGAAACAGCTGAGAGGCCCCCTCCTCGCAAAGTTCGACTAAGCCTTTTTGTAGTGCCTTCATGCGCATGGGGTCACGCAGTACCGCACGTCGAAATAACTCAGGCGCAAAGTTTGGTATGCCAGCGAATTTTAACGTTTCACCTTCTGAAAATGTGTCACCAATTTGAATCGTACCGTGGTTATGTAAGCCAATAATATCGCCCGAATAGGCGGTTTCGACGTGCTCACGATCAGACGCTAAAAAGGTAATTGCATTGGCAATCTTAACGTCCTTACCAATTCTGACGTGACGAAGTTTCATGCCGCGCTCAAACGCCCCGGAGCATACTCGCATAAAGGCAATGCGATCACGGTGATTGGGATCCATATTGGCTTGGATCTTAAATACAAACCCCGTCATTTTTCCTTCGTCTGGCATTACTTCACGGCTTTCGGTCTCACGCGGTAATGGGCTCGGTGCAATCTCCACAAATCGATCTAATAACTCCTGTAGGCCGAAATTATTAATCGCAGAGCCAAAAAACACTGGCGTCAAACGGCCTGCTAAGTAGGCATCCGCGTCGAACGAATTCCCAGCCTCTTGTAATAGCTCAATCTCCTCTCTAAGTTCACTGGCCTGATCGCCAAGCACTTCATCGAGCCGCGGGTTATCGAGTCCATCAATCCTCTCACCCGCACGAATCCCGCCTTGATGATGCGCCTCAAATAAATGCACTCGATCATCGAGCAAATGAAACACACCACGAAAACGTTTTCCCATTCCAATGGGCCAAGTCACTGGGGCACACCGTATGCCTAGAATACGCTCGACCTCATCCATGAGATCCATCGGGTCACGACCCTCACGATCGAGCTTATTCATGAACGTCATAATTGGCGTGTTTCGAAGCCGACAGACCTCCATGAGCTTAATCGTTCGCTCCTCAACGCCTTTTGCCGCATCAATGACCATCAGCGCGGAATCAACCGCAGTTAGTGTTCGGTAGGTATCTTCGGAGAAGTCTGCGTGACCGGGTGTATCAAGAAGATTGATGATTTCCTTGCGATAGGGGAACTGCATTACTGATGAGGTCACCGAAATGCCACGTTCCTTTTCTAACGCCATCCAATCAGAGGTCGCATGGCGGTCAGATTTTCGACCTTTGACCGTACCAGCAAGCTGAATCGCACCGCCATAAAGCAACAATTTTTCCGTAACGGTCGTTTTACCGGCATCGGGGTGCGAGATGATAGCAAAGGTACGCCGGCGCTGAGCCTCTGCCGAAATTGTGTCATCAGACATGAAAGTTATTTACTAAATTATTGATTAAAAACAGATAAAAAAAACGCCAGTCACTTCTCAGCGCTGGCGCTTTTCGCGATCGCGGCAAGCTGTTAGTCGACTGACAATATTCGCACAGTACCCTCAGGTGCTGAGTTGATTGACTCAATCGGCCCTACGCTGTTCGATACAGCGACGCCTTCATTGCCGAATCGATCCACCACGATTGCACGTGCCCGTACTTGGCTATCAATCAATGAATTATCCAATGTGAGCTCACGTATCGATGATTCGGTGAGGCGGTTCCAAGTCGTGCCATCAGCCGAGCCTTCCCAAAGCAAGGTGATTTTTGCAATTCCATCACGATCGCTCAGTAAGCTTGTATCCGCTCTCAAGGTATCACCGACGAGATTTCCACCATCAACGACGAGATCTCCTCGCAGGGGATCGTTAACATTAATGATCGGGTCGGTGGCTGCGCTCTCGATGCGCTCCTCCGCCCCATACCCATCGGTATACGTGATGACTGCGCGAATATACTGACCGACTTCTTCTTGCGTGAGTACAACCGTATCTTCAGTCCAATCGGTTGGATTGTGGTGTTGCCAGTTATCGCGGTCTTGCGATACCTCCCACCGGAAGCTAAACGCACCAACGCCATCCTTGTCTCGAATGGCGCTTGTATCTGCCTTGAGCGTCTCGTACTGAAGCTGACGTCCGATGAGACGCACCTCGCCCCGCGGTGGGTTATTGACGTTTCTTACTGGCGGCGTGGGCACTGTTTCAAAGCTCTCTAAGTTGCCACGCCCATCAATATACTCAATGCGCACACGCAGTTGATTACCGACATGGCGCTGCCGCGGCGTAAACCCTTGAGAACTGGCGTCCTCTATTTTCGTCCAAACGCCCCGATCGTTATCGAGCTCTTGCCACTGAATAGAAATATCGCCTAAGCCATCGGCATCGGAGAGCTCCGATAGATCAATGACCAGCGGCACGTCCTCAAGCGGGCCATCACTCGCAGCGCTTTGCGAATTGGCAGATCTTGAGCGCTCCTGAGCGCTCTGATCGGCGCTTGTGTTGCGTGACCGCAGTGCCTCGTCAGTCGCTTGCGAAGCATCAGACTCAGGATCCTCGCTGATTGGCTGCGCCTTTTCTGGCTCTGGCTCGACTGGAAGACTATCGTCAGGATCCCCTCCTGCGACACTGACACACGCTGTCATCAGCGGCACCAGGGCCAACATTCTTCCTAGTTGATTCACTATTCTCATAATCCCCACCGCGTTTCTCGAAACCGTACCCGTCCACTGGTCTCAGAGCGTGAGCATAATGGGAAAATTTCCGATAGGCAATGTAAGCCAGTTATCTCCATTAAATTATTAAGGTGTTGGAATGTCTGTGCGTAATCCACCACGCTGCAAGACCACGAGCAAATGCACAGCGTCAGTAACATCACGGTAGAGCTCATAGGGCCGATACCGGCGGGCTGCATCGAACAGTTTGACTGAATAATCAACGTTATTTGCGTCCAGAAAATCCGTAATCCGTGAGCTTTTCATTGCAAAATTAACATTTTGCGGAAAATCCTTAGTCATCTCACTGGCCCGCTTGGCATCAAGCTTATGGCTGATAATGCCAACCACACTGCCATCGGGGGCAATCACCGGACTACCGGAATTACCACGATGGACCTCAGCGCTTAACTGAAACCAATCTTCGCGACCAAAGAAACGCTGCTCGCCGTTTACGATGCCCTGCGTGATTCGTTTATCGCTGATGATTTCGCCGATTTTTGGAAACCCGACCACACTAACGTCAACGCCGATCGGCACACTTTCCCAAGCCGCTAGAACAACCGGTTTCGCATCAACCGATGCTTCAATGAGCGCAATATCCAGATTTTTGTCGAAGGCCACGAGGCGAGCTGCGGTAAAAAGCCCATCCCGTTCTGTGCTAACAAATAACCGCTCATGAGTCTCCACGGCATGATAGGCGGTAAGTAGCTGATTAGGTGCCACGACAAACGCGGTACCAACCCGGGGTACTGATTCGATAACTTGCCTTTCTGAATCACTCTGAGCGCCTGCTCCACTCCAACTGAGCATTGCAAGCAGTAGCCAGAATCCAACAGAAAATACGCTCAACCTCATCGCGCTAATCACGCCGCGCCGTGTCAAGATCTACTTGCGCTGCCGGCGTGTTGATTTTGTAGGCGCTTTTTTCTCACGATCAGCCGTGTCACCTTCCGTCTCATCACTGGTTTCATCATCTAAGTCGACTTCAAATGACTCCAGCGCTGCAGTGACCTCTTCATCCGAGGTCGGTGCCTCATTCGCCTGGTCTCGACGCTGCAGAATGCCACGGTTGACCATTTCTTCTGCTGCCCGTCCAAATGCCCCCTGAATCCTAACAAATGCAGCCAATGGCATGACCACCTGACCTTTATTCTGCAAGGTAACTTGACCTTCGTTTTCGCCCGGAACACGACGGACGCAATCAATACGGACTAACCCATTGTTAATGCTGATATTGCCAATGTCTTCGATGAAAAAATCCATTACAGACTCCTTTTTATTGAAAATAAATACTGCTACTCACGGAACGCCCGGTCTTTCAGACGGAAGACCGGCTCCATCAGATAAGCGAGAACGGTTCGTTTTGAAATCATGATGTCAACGTTAGCCCCCATACCGGGACTGATGGGATAGCGCTCACCATCCGACTCAAGCCATGGGTTTTCCGTCTCTGCACGAATTTCGAAATATTTACTGCCATCTTGGCGTTCGAGTGCATCGGAGCCCACAAAAATGATTTCGCCTTCAAGCCCACCAAACCGCGAAAAGTCGTACGCGGTTAATTTAATACTGACCGGCTGCCCCAGCTCTAGGAACGCAATATCTTTTGGCGGAATTTCAGCCTGCACTTGAACGGCAACATTCGCTGGTGTGAGCTCAATCACTGCCTCGCCGGGTTGCACCACCCCCCCGGTTGTACGAATGTTGATCGTATTAACGATCGCCGCCATGGGGGCGGTAAGATCAGTTCGCCTTAATCGGTCTGCTAGTCCATGGAGTTGTTCACGAACCTCCGCTAATTGACCTTGCGTATCGGCAATTTCAAGGCCTACATCCCGTCTAAAAGTCGCATCATGCTGAGAAAGACGTGCTTGTGTTTCCTTAAGTGACGAACGCGTTGCCTGGATGGCAAATTGCGCCTTTTCAACTCGAGCTCGGGCGTCATTAAGCTCTCGTTCAGCACTCAGTAATGACAATTCGGCCTCAAGTTGCCGCTCCACAAGGCGGCTAGTGACCGCATATTCACGCTCAGTGAGCGCGAATTGGCGTTTCGCGACCTCGACTTCCGCTTGCGCGTCTGCCAAGGCATTTTGTTGCTGCGCCACCTGCTCCTCTAACACGCGACGTTCAATCGCATGTACCTCGTGTCTTTCACGGAATGCGGCATATTCAGCAGCAACAACCTCTGGGGCCTGAAGGGTAATCGGTGCTGGGAAATCTAATTGCTCGCCCTCATGCTCGGCTTGCAGGCGCATTAAGCGGGCTTGCAATCCTAGCTGCTGTTGGCGCATCTGCCCGAACGAGCTTTCTGATTGGGTTGGATCAAGCTCAGCTAATAGCGTGCCAGATTCAACCAAATCGCCCTCTCTGACATGCATCTTTCGTAAAATACCGCCTTCTAGGCTCTGGATACGTTGAGTCTGGGCGGCAGTCACCACTTCGCCGGCGCCACGAATGACGTGATCGAGCTTAGCGGTTGCCGCCCAGCTCACTGCAATCACCAAAAACAACACAATAATGCCGAGCAATAAACTAGGAATACGGCTACGAGCGGACCAAACCCGACTGGTTCGATCCAAACGCGCGAGGCCAAAATTAAGCCATCGCCGCTGTTTTTTCTGATCACTAGGACTAGCCTGCTCGAGCGTTTCTTCCTCGCTTTCTAGCGTGTCTTTATTTGTCTCGTTCGTGGATTTCTTCCTTTTGAATAGGCGCATTATTTTGCCTCCGCTGATGTTTTCGCGGAGGCGGCACGCTGACCACCTTGTTTGAGGATTGATTTAGGCCCGTCAGCGACGACCTTACCCTGATCGAGCACCACAACCCGATCGACGAGTTCTAGCAAGGCGGTACGATGAGTAATGATGATGAGTGTTTTATCTCGAGCAATCGTCTTTAGCCGCTGAACAAAACGCGCCTCAGCAGACATGTCCATCATGCTGGTAGGCTCATCCAGAATTAGAATTGCGGGATTTGCTACCAATGCTCTGGCAATTGCGATCGCCTGTTTCTGCCCCCCAGAAAGGCCCTCCCCACGCTCTGAAATGACTAGGTCATAGCCCTGTGGATGGTCACCTAAAAAGTCATGCACGCCGGCCTTTTTAGCCGCATTGAGAATGGCCTCATCGGTGGGCTGTTCTGCACCTGCAGCGATATTCTCCCGAACAGTGCCAGAGAATAGCCAACTCTCTTGCATAACAATGGCCATGTTGTGACGTAGATCAAATGGATCGATCTGACGCACTTCAGTACCATCGGCCATAACCGCCCCGGTTTGAGGGTGGTAGAGCCCGAGCAACAGGCGCGAAAGGGTGCTTTTGCCTGATCCAATTTTGCCGAGCAGCGCTATTTTCTCTCTGGCGTGAATCGTAAATGAGACATCCCGCAGCACCGCTGCCTGTCCACCTGGGTAGGTAAAGTTCACATTACGAAATTCAACTTCGCCCTCTAAACGTTCTCGAGCCAGCCATTTGTTATTCAATGGCCGATCGAGTGGCCGATGCATAAACTCATCAAGCGCTTTAAACGACGTACGCGCTTGCACCATGCGTGACATAACCCCCACAAGTTGCGCCAAGGGTGCCATGCATCGGCCGGATAAAATGACCGCCGCGATAATCGCGCCCATACTCAGTTGCCCACTAGAGACTAATATCGCGCCGTAGGCCACGATGCCGACATGCGAAGCCTGCTGGGCAAGCGCTGAGAAGTTAATAGCAAGCTGACCGAGTATGCGTGTCTTTATCGACGAATTTGCTTGTCGACTCGCCGCTTCACGCCAACGTCGGCGCATTTCACGCGAGGCATTGGTGGTTTTAAGTGTCTCAAGTCCAGAAATGGTCTCGACTAATACACTTTGCTTATTCTTACCCTCTTCATAGTCTTCGGCAGCGAGCGCATTCATAAAGGGCTGTGTCCCAAGCGCAACCAATATCACCAGAGGCACTAATACCAACGGCACGATAACCAACGGACCGCCGATCAGATAGATCACAAACAAAAAGAAAAATATAAATGGCAAATCAATAAGCGCAGTTAATGTCGCGGAGGTGAGAAAATCGCGAAGTTGTTCGAACTCACGCATCACACTGCTAAGCCCACCTACTGAGTCGCGTTTGCTAGACAGATCTAGTGCAAGCAGTTGATCGAACAAACGCTGCCCGACCTGAATATCCACGCGTGCGCCCGCACCATCTAGAAATTGGCCACGCAGCGTTTTAACTAACCAATCAAAAATCAGTGCGATCGTCACACCGATAGTTAATGCAATGAGTGACTCTGTTGCACCATTGGGTAATACCCGGTCATAGACCACCATGGTGAAAATACCAGTCGCAATGGCCAGTAAATTTGTAATGAGCGCAGCTAAGGCAACTTGTCCATAAGCCCAGCGATTTTGTTGAATAGGCCGGAAAAACCAACCCCAACGCTTGTTTAGACGATCAATATCCGCATCTATTGTGTAGAAGGAATTTGCCTCAAGGTAGAACGGCTGCTCATCGAGCTTAAGTAGCCGCGGGCGCGCGCCCGGCTCGATGACTTCGGCCTGACCCTCATCCAGCAGTTCCAGTACGATGGCAGGCTTGCCATCAGGCCCGAATATCAGCGCTGGTAAATCACTGTCTTCAAGCGTACGCGCCGGATGCGCGACGGGCTTAACTTCCATGCCCGCCGTTAACGCTAAATCATGCAAATGCATTTCATCAGCTTGTTCAACATCCTGGGATAAACCACTACGCAGCAATGAAAGGCTCAGGGGCCGTCCCAAATGCTGGGCATATTCAAGTAAGCACGACTCAAGCGGACTCACTGGCGCTTTGCGGCGTGTCTCGATTGTCTCTTCTGAATGATCCTCAGGGAGAATGGGAGTGGCCATGGGTAATTAACCGCTCCTAGATAAGCCATAGGCCGTTAGGAGATCACCAGTCAGTCGCCGAATACTAAAGTGTTGGAGATGCAGCTCGCCCTCTGTGTCGAGTAAATCAGCTCGAGCGGTATACAGTTCACGCTGTGCGCTGACCAAATCATTGAGTGGCCGTCTGCCAGCAAGAAATTGCTCTTCGTAAGCTTTAAGTGTGGATTGATTAGCCGTTACTTGATTCTCAAGCGAGCGTAATTGTGGCTTAAGGCTGGCACGACTCGAATAGGCTTCACTAATCGATTGAACGACTTGAGCACGTAACTCATCAACGCGGGCCTGCTCTAGGCTTGCTTGCCGCTGTTGTTGCTCAAGCTGAGCTCGGCGACTGCCACCATCAAATAGCGGCGCATTGACTCGAAAGCCGATAAAGCTATCGTAGTAATCCTCGCCTTCGCGGGTTACATCATAGCCGGTGACCGTCGCGCCTAGGCTGACCTGCGGCCACAATCCGGCTTTACGTGCGTCCACTTCACGCTGAGCTGCCGCGGCTAGCGCATTGGCCTGAGCAAGCTGTGGGTTGCGTCCTACGGCTCGTTTAATGGCCGTTTGCGCTGATTCGGGCACAGGAATGAAAGCGGGCGGCAGACCGAGCACAATCGGGTCGGAACGAAAGACTTCGGCGTAATCAGCTCTGGCTGCGTTGAATTCAGCAATACGTTGCTCGAGTGTATTACGTGCCTCTTCAACCCGACTTTTCATACGAAATAAGTCGCTTGGCGAATCGCGCCCTGCATCCGCACGCTCCTGAATCATTGCGCGTAAGCGGCGTACCTCGTTTAAGTTTTCCTCTGCGAGCCTAATTTGAGCCCGCAATGTGGCTAGATTAACGAGCGTTTGAGCGGCTCGAAACCCAATCTGATCAGCGGCCGCCACTGCGGCAATATCCTCAGCCTCAACGCGCTGTTGCGCGGCATCAATACCCGCGCGACTCGAGCCGGCATCAAATAACAGTAAGCTTGCATCTAGCGAGGGAGACACTTGCAGGTCACGCTCCTCACCGATACCCCCTGCTGAGGTTGGATCTCCACCATCTCGAACACTTCGATCATTACCCACTTCGCTGGATAGTGTGATTTGCGGCATGCGAGCGGCTCGTGCCTGGTCAACGCCAGCCTCAGAGGCTTTTGCCTGTAGTTGAGCGGCTCTCACACTTGGATGCCCGTCCACCGCAGCGCGCATTTGCGCAATCCATTCATTAAGCTGCAGTGCCGTTATTTCATTAATGCCTGCATTTTCCTGTGCTGCGTCGAGCCCGTCCGCGAGCAAATCATCATAAGCGGCTATTTTCGCGCCTTCCGCAGGTAAATCATCAAATCGACGCGTCACTTTTGACTCCGCGGGCGCGGGTGTTGGAGTTAGAGCAACGTCTGCCTCTTTTGCCACCTCGGGCTTAGCATCGGATTGAGATCTTGGACGCAGTGGAAGAGATTCACGCGTTTGATTATTCAATACCGGTGCTGGTGGAGCAACGGACTGTCCCGATGGCCCCTGGTATATGCTCCGAACCGATTGGTCTGGCGGCGATGCGGCAGGCTCTGTTGCTTTTGCTCTGCGCTGATTTAACTGATCGCTACCAATTGTCGTTGTGGTTAACACGCGCTCGCCACGCGGGAAATCGCCTGCCTCTGGGGTTTGATCTGGATACCGGGGGAATCGAGGAATTGGGGGCGTTACTGAGGGCCGGCCATCAAGTACTGTCACCGATTCCTCAGTGACCTGCGCAAGAATAGGCGGTACCGAGAACAATAATATACCCACTGAGATTGTGGCAAACCACACACACCGACCGCTTAACATAAACCACCCACACCATGAACTGTCTACATTCTAAACGGTAGTCAATAATAATGCATCAGATGCGATGCTGCTGCGATGTGGTAGTGGATTAAATCAACCCACCGTCATCAAGAAGATCATTCCACCAATCGCTGTGGCCGACGGGATGATCCGTTGCATAGGGAACGCGTGCAGAGGATTCAAAGTCCTCTGGACTGATCGGGGCGTTGAACTCGATCTTAAGCGTACCGTTGGCGGGAGTATAAGAATCATCCTGGAGAGGATGTTCAACAAAGAACTCAGTCAAATCGATTTCAACCTCCCCGTTGCCGAAATCGGGAGGCGACAATATAAATGTGTCGAATAGGTCATTTGCATTAAAAGCGGTGCCATCATTATCGGTGTAAATGCCATCTAAATTGATTAAATCATCCACCAAATCAAAATCCTTGATCGTCACGCCAACACTACTGATCGATTGTGGCGCAATAACAAAGGTATCTGCTCCCTCACCGCCGGTTAGCTCAGCAGGCGCCCCGGTTCCGGACCCAAATGCGATTAACGTATCGTCGCCACTGCCACCGCTGAGCGCATCGGCCCCACCAAGCGAAACGAGCACATCATCACCCTCACCCCCGCGCAGATCATCGTCGCCGTCGCCACCAATCAGCCGGTCATCGGCTTTCTTACCGAGCACATAGTTATCACCAATCTCTTGTATAGGCCGACCACCACCATTGTGGATGAGCGTATCGTTTGAATTTTTAACGGTTAAAAATTCATTATCACCATTCTGCTCGAAGACTAAGGTGGCATCCGCAAACACCAACTCCTCGGTCTGCACAAAATCGGTTTGACGGCCCGAGTCCGTTAATCGATCGATGCGCAGGACCGGCAGATCACGGTCAAATTCTAGGCCAGATACATTGCTGACATCCGTTAGGGTGCCACTTGCTGTTGGTGAATCATCAGTGCGCTTAATCTCGACATCTAAACGCTGTTCGAATAGACCATCCTCCGCATTTGAAATCTCCATTACAAAGCTCTCAGACAATGTCTTTGTTGCATCAAGCGCGCTGACGTGTTCATTGTCTTTGTTAACTTCATAGTTGTACGATCCATCCGCGCCTAGAGTGAGCGTGCCGTATTTACCGGAGAGATTAAGGCCATCACCGGATGTCGTACCGTCTGGAACATTACTCAGTGAGTTTTCTGTCACCGTTTTCGCCCGATCTACCGTAAATACCTCAGAATTCTCGTCCTCTTCAGAATCAGTAAACAGGACAAATAACTTATTCGTGGGACCTGTCGCATCAATCTGTTGTGACATTTTGATACGCGAGGCAATAGATACCTCAAGCTCGTCAAGTAACTGGTTAAACTGGTCAATTTGTAAGGCGCTCACACGGTTGATCAGATACTCGTTCGCCGTTTGCTGGAGTTGGACCTGATCAGTCCCCTCGTTGCCGATAAAAATATTTTGCGTACCCTCATCAGGCCTTATTGCATCGAGAAAGTAGATATCATCACCGCCTCCTCCCACCATCACATCATCGCCGGGGCCGGCAAGAAATATATCTCCCCCCTCGCCGCCTAACATGGCGTCGTCATCCTGCCCGCCCATCAACACATCATCACCGGCATAGCCAAGAATCGTGTCGTCACCGGCGTCACCAAAAATAAATTCGCCATCCTCGATGGTGCGCGCCTGGTCATCGTCGCGCTTGAACGCGTCATCCAGCACTTCATCGATCACATCACCAAAAATGGCGTCATTACCTAGAATGACGACACGAGCAGTATTAGAAGCGCTATTGCCGTTACCATCATCGTCTTCAACGACGTTAGCCTCGATATCAAATGCCACTAAGGTTGATTCGGAAATGCTGTCTTTAACATCGGTAGTAATTTCAAAAAAATCACCGGAACCACCACTAACCGCAGTGTTCTCAAATAACGCCTGGCTCACTCCGAGATCTTCTGGCAGTAATGTGCTGACCACCTCAGAAGGAGTGATCCGAAGGGTGATTTCATCACCCGCCTCATAAATCAGTAAATCAGGCGCCACAATCAGCGTTGGCCGATCAGCTTGATCAAAACTCTCCACTGACCATAAAAACGTATCGGCCACGCTCGCCGTTCCATCATCGGCTTGCACGCTCACCGTATACGGTGAAGCCTCTGAGGCTGACTCATCAATCGTTCCACTGATGACACCGGTATTTTCATTTATCGATAGTCCTGTGGGTAAATTCTCTGCGGTATATTCCAATGTGGCAGCGGCATCCGCATCCGAAAAATGTGATGTGATGTTCAGACTCACGGTCTCACCATCATCGCTGATTTGATCTGCTAGTGGTGTCTCGAGGACAGGCGCATCGTTTGTGCCGGTGATTGTGAGAACTATCGTTTCGGTTGTCCCATCAACCGTGGTGACCGTAAAGGACTCGCTGACTTGCTCATCGGCATTCAATTCATCTAGGGGGGCTGATGCGGTGAAAGTCCAATCGCCGGATTGCGTTATCGATAGATCACCAATCTCCCCGCTTTGGGTCTCGCCGATAAACGTATCGGCATTGTCAACATCCACGCTTTGGAGGCCACCAGAGATTTCTACCGCCGTATCACCCTCTGTAGCGCTACCGTGATTATCGCCAGTAATTTCAGCAACATCATTACGACCAGTGACAATAAAACGCGCAGTCAGTTGAGCAGAGTCATCGATGGGTAGCACAAAGTCATCGCTCACCTGTTCGCCTTCTTGAAGTCCCTCCACCGCGTGGGCGTCATCATCGAGCTGGTAACTCAAGGTATATGAGGAGCCGTTTTCACCTTCGCTTTCATTCGGGCTTAGTGTTACTTCTCCATAGGTTCCTACCCGGCTCGCACTCTGCGTGTCATTATCAATTATCCAAGCAGTTGACTGTTCTAATGAGTTAAGTTCATCAAAGTTAACCGTGAAATCAGTAATATCCAATCGGGTATTTGCATCACCAGAATCGAATGTTTGATTATCGATGCCACCTTTCTCATACAGGAGTCCATCCGCCTGTAGCAGCAATTCGTCACTACTTTGATCACGGACGGCGTTCGCACCTGAATCACGAATAATTAACTGAACATCAAATGCGCCAGCGTTCTCCGCGCTCTCGCCGAGCACAAGTGACCATTGGATCTCTTGGTCGACTAAAGGGACATCGAGCAGCTCACCCTCAGACGAGAAAAACTGGATGTTTGATTGATTCTCTACAATCTCACGATCGCCGGTGAGAATATCCACACTAAATAAGGTTGGCGTATCGTTGTCATTTGCATTGGGCTCATACACCAAGCTTGCGAGCAGCGCTTCATCACCGTCGCTTGCGCGCACAATAAATGTTAAGGACAGATCTTCCGATTCGTTTTTTGAATTGTTGGTATCTCGAACAATCGCACTGCCACTGATGACGGGCACATCAGCGCTCGTAACAATCGTGTCGACGCTCGGCACATTGGGAAGCAGGACATCTGTGCCGGGAGGCGCTTCTGAGGTATTCAGCGTTACTGTTGGATTTGAGCGAATAAAATCATCGAGTTTTTCTGTCAACGCAACCTGATTTTCAGCGACCGCAACGTTATTTACGAGTTTAATCGTCCGCTCACTCGAGTCTTGCTCGTCTACTTCTGGAAGAATATTACTAAGCAAATCATCAAGCGCGTTGTTCACGCGCCCAGAACGGATTTCTCCCTCTGCGGGATTTGGCGCTCCCTCACTAGCAAGCTCAGATAGCGCCGCAAGTTTTAGGCCATATTGACTACTTTGGTCGCCTTCAGCGTTATTGACAAAATCAGGCTCATTAACAGCCTTCGGTCGAATACCAGCAATATCAAGCCCGACAATATTACTCATTTGCTCTGCGGCGGAATCGAATTGAAGGTCAAGCAGCTCACGCACATCAGGATCTGAGAATGCGAAACTCTCAAATTCGTTTGCTTCCTGAACCATTCGTATCGCCGCTTCTGTAAAAGGCGTGACAACGATTAGCTCGGTTTCACTAGTGCTCAGTGTGCCTAACCCACGTAATGGGGTATCCAGATCAACCGACTCGCCCGAGGATTCATCAACAAATTCAGCCGCTGGGCCATTAATTTCTCTAACCTCTACAAATGCACGACCCGAAAAATCATCGAATTCGATATCGATCCCAGTAACAACCTCTACCTCCTCACCACCGCTCATCACCAAAGCGCTGTCCACTCCGGTTAATGTAGCGTTTGCGCCAATACGACTACCGATTGATTGACCGGCATAGGTGAATAATTCGCTACCTGCACTATCCGTGCCGGAGAGCGTAAATCCGCCCTCAAGAAAAGGCCCTGCCAGGAAAGATACTGAGAGACTGGAGGCAAGCCCGGACGGATCTGGCGAACTGCTAGCCGCGCCAGAGCCAGGCACAAACGAGCTGCCACCACCGCCCAACAAACTTGCTGCCGCGGAGGCAAACCACGCAAGCGCGCCTTCCCCAGCAAATAACCAACCACCCTCGTCATCGTCCTCATCGTCTGATGGTACTGACCCCATGTGCTTATTGAGCTCGGTGATCGAGACAATACGACCTGCGCTGTTACTGTCATCGTCAAGGAGACTCGGGCTATTGTCCGCATCCAAAGTCGGCTTAACATCAGGATCACTGTCCGTGTTTGAGCGAGCGCTGGGCTGATCCGGGATTATCGGCAATACCGTATTTGAGACCGCAGGCGCATTGTCAGCGATTGTTGGCGACGGCTCAGCCCGATCGCGCCAAAAAATGGCCTCATCATCGTCGTCTTGGATACCCTTGTGCACCGGCGGTAGCACTGGGGCTTGCGCTAACGTTTGCTCAGCGGACGTCGCCTTGGGGGGGATTTCGAGCGCAATCGTGAAACGGCTTTTTTGCTCGACCAAATGATCGGGCGAGTCGGGTAGCAACACCGGCGAGGCACTGGATACGGCAATAAGCAGCTGGTCTTGCAACGACTCGGGCCGATTCGGGGAATCGTCTTGGCTAAAAAATCGGGTCAGCCAAGCGCCCAAAAAGCCCGCCGCAAGCAAAGGCACACCACGACGGCCGGCGACGATCGCTCGGTTTAAAAACCCGCCTCTGCGCCTACGACCACGTCCGCTCATGACGCGCTCTACCCGCTGTAGCTACGCTCACATTGTGCGGTCGGCGAAAAACCGACCGCACAGTGTAGCGCTTTGACAGACGATTACGGAGGCATTCACACCGTTACGTTGGCTAAACCAACCGCGGTATCAAAGTCCTCTCGCCAGTCGCCAGTGCCCTCATAGACAAAGTCAGATGAACTCAGACGATCTAGGTTCGTGCCGAGCAACCGGATACTACCCTCAGCACCCAGCTCCTCAGTGTCGCCGTCATCGTCTTCGTAGATCGCCCCAAAGTCGTCAAGATTGATGGAATCCCCGCTAAAGCCACCGCTTTCAAACAGATCAGAAACATCAAC
>JAVLBI010000006.1:0-112727 GCA_031581365.1 Spiribacter sp.
CTCAACATCATCCCGCTCGCAAAGCGCTGTCCCGTCCTCAATAAAGGCGACCTGATCGATTTGCTCGTCGCGCCAATGCACGGCCTGACAGGCCCGCCGTGCCCGGTTGGCATCAAGATCGGCAATGGCCGTGACTTCTAAGCCTTTGGTGCTTGGCACCTGACTTAAAAACATCGACCCAAACTTGCCCGCCCCAATCAGGCCCACCTTGACCGGTTTATCTTGGGCTAAGCGCTCTTGCAGTAGGCGATTTAAGTTCATGGGGCTCTCCTCTTGCCGTTTTACGACCTCGATGGCGGTTGACCTCATCGTATCGCATGCGTGTGTCAACGCCGCCCGTTCAACCGCTTTAATATATCTGCTATTCCATATATACAGAAGTTGCACTATGCTTCCTACTCAACGCGCGGCTGAATGAGGCTCTGGAAAGACTATGGCAACGACAGCGACCGATCAGCCCTCCTTTGGCATGCATTTTATGGGGATGATCCGTGATCAACGGGTGTGGTTAGCCAGTGCGCTAATCCTTGCTCTGATCGCGCTAGTCGATCGCGAACAAGCGCTCATCAGCCTTACATTTACGCTCACTGCACTCTGGCAGACAGCACCGTTTTTACTCCTATCGATTATGCTTGCGGCATGGGCGGCCGCCACCGGTGCGGATAACCTCATCGCACGCGCCTTTAGTGGCTCTCCCCTTACCATGATCGGCCTTGCAGCCATTGCCGGTGGCTTTTCGCCGTTTTGCTCCTGCGGTGTAATCCCACTGATTGCCGCCTTGCTCGCAATGAATGTGCCACTATCCGCGGTAATGGCCTTCTGGCTTGCCTCGCCAATTATGGATCCATCCATGTTCGCTCTCACCACAGGGGTTGTTAGTTTTGAGTTTGCGGTGGCGAAGACTCTGGCTGCCCTGGCTCTGGGTGTAAGCGGTGGGCTGGTTGTCCACTTGCTGGCCGGTGCCGGCCAACTCGATAACCCACTCCGTGAGGGCATTGGTAATGGCGGCTGCGGGGGCGCTCGTGTGCGGGCACCAAAACCGGTGTACTGGCGGTTTTGGCAAGACCCCGAGCGGCTCAGCCGATTGCTGCGCGAGGCGCGCAAAATCACCCTGTTCTTGGCCCGATGGCTGACATTAGCGTTTCTACTCGAGAGCATAATGCTAGCCCTCGTTCCCGCAGAAACGGTCACACGGGTTTTAGGCGGCACGGGCATTGCTCCTACCGCACTGGCCACGCTCGTCGGCGTACCGGCCTATTTAAACGGTTATGCCGCATTGCCTTTGATTGCCGGACTGCTCGAACAGGGTATGGCACCCGGCGCCGGGCTTGCCTTTTTAGTCGCAGGTGGGGTGACCTCAATACCCGCCGCGCTTGCCGTTTGGGCGCTTGTTAGGCTGCGCGTATTTTTGCTCTATATCCTACTCTCGCTCAGTGGTGCGTTTAGCATTGGATTGTTGTACACCGCTTGGGTGGCGTTGTAGTGGAACTGTGCGTCACCCTAGAGGACCTCAGGCCGGGCACCATATTGCTTGCCCCCACCGGAATCAGCACGCCTTATGAGTCGGTAACCGGCCTGCAGGCAAGCGGCGCTCAAGTGCAATCGGTCCTCCGCGAGGCTCAGTTAGACTTAAGCGCCGTGTGTCTCCGCACGGAATCATCCAAGGTTGAACTTATTTGGGCATTTATGGGCTCTGCAAAGGGCACAGATTATCCAGAGCGGGCTTTTACGCCCATGCTCAACCGCTACACCCGCCCCGACCTAGCCCTTGCCGATCAAAGCCAAGCGATCGCCAGAAAAGCCGGCGGTGGGCTTGCCGGTATCAAGGCGCTCGTGGCCGAGACCGAGGCGCAGTTTTTTTATGCCCACCCAAACCTGCGTTTTACCGATGATCGCGACACCGTGCCCTTGTTATCGTGTGGCCTAACGCCAGGCGCTTGTGTCGACATCAACACCTACCTGATCGCAAGCCTGCGCGCAGCGGGCTATGACGCGGGATATATTTACGGGTATTTTTTTCCTAGCGGATCTGCCAATACCACTTATGATCAGCACTGCTGGGTAATCACTCGATGTGATGGGGAAATACTGGAGTGGGATATTGCCCATCACTTAAAAGCCGGCTTAGGCGCGAGTCAGCCAGGTCTTAACCCGCATCCAGGCCGCCGCGTTGCCTTAGGCTATGCCATGGGCCAGCAGTACACCTTTAATGGGACGATTATTCATACTCGGCTGCTCGCCGAGCCGCATCGGATCAATACCACTACCGGGGAGGCAGAGCGTATTGGGTTAACGGCCGAGTGGCGCGATTAAGCAATCACGCCTAGATAATGGCGTGGCGCATCTTTGCAGAGATCCACTCGCTGAGAATCACCGTGATTAAAATCAGACCTAAAATCACGCTAACTTGCCCCCAGGCAAGGGTATTGAGTGAGCCTTGGAGCTTAAGGCCAATACCGCCAGCGCCCACCAATCCCAAAATCGTGCTCTCGCGAATATTAATATCCCAGCGAAAAACCGAAATCCCCCAAAACGCCGGCATGATCTGCGGGACGATGCCGTAATTAAGGACTTGAGGCCGGCTTGCACCGGTGGCACTGACCGCTTCAACTTGCAGCGCATCAGTCTCCTCAATGGCTTCGTAGAGCAACTTACCGACAAAGCCAATGGAGCGCAGGGCAATCGCAACCATGCCGGCCAAAATACCCGGCCCAATAATGGCTACGAGTAATAACGCCCAAATCAATGCATTAATCGAACGCGAGGTGACAATAATAAACAGCGCAATCGGGCGCAGGATTTTCGCTGAGGGGGTTGTGTTCTGAGCTGCCAGAAAGGCAATCGGGACCGCGAGTATAACGCCACCGACCGTACCAATCGTTGCGATATTGAGCGTATCCCAGAGCGGTAATAAAAGCTCTGGCAAATACCCCCAAGTGGGCGGCCACATACGACTGCCAATATCGGCGGCCTGCTCGGGTGCATCGAGCACAAAAAACCAAATGGTATCGCGGTTCATGATCTGCCAGCAGACAATGAACAGCGCAAGCAGGCACAGCCAACTAAACCAAATGAGTAAGCGCTGATAAGAGGTGCGGTGCTGCCAAACCGGCGTGGATTGTGAGGGTTGATTCATTGCAAACGCTTCCGTACCGCACCTGAGGTATACTCAGCGACCATCACAATCGCAATGATGACGAGCAAAATCGCCCCTGCACTGTCGTATTCGTAACGATCAATGGCCGTGTTAAGCGTTGCGCCAATGCCACCAGCGCCAACAATGCCAATCACAGCCGACTCGCGAAAGTTAATATCCAGGCGATATAGCGATAAACCAATCAACCGCGGCATGACCTGCGGCTGAATGGCGTAATTAATTAACTGCAACCAAGATGCCCCGGTGGCTCGAATCGCATCGGCCTGTCCCGGCATGCTCTCCTCAATATCATCGGCAAGCAATTTGGCAAGAAACCCAATGGTCGCAAAACTTAAAGTTAAAAAGCCGGCAAATGGCCCAAACCCAAACATCGCGACAAAGAAAATCGCAATGATCACCTCTTGCAATGCCCGACTCACTGCAACGATCGATCGGCAGCTCAAGTAAACCCACTTCGGGGTGAGATTGCGTGCGGCACCAATTCCGATGGGCACTGAGAGCATGATGCCCACAACCGTGGATGTCAGCGTCATGGTGAGGCTTTCAACCAAGCCGCGCGAAATATCCCCCCAACGGCTAACAAAATCGGGTTGCAAAAACCCCATCGCAAAGCGCTGGCCACGCTCAAGGCCTTCAACCACGCGCTGCCAGTCCACCTCGATTGAGGCGCCTGCTAAGACTAAATAGATAACAATGCCCAGCTGTATGCCGATTCGCCAACCCCGGTGGGTCAGTATTTGCGGGGGCCGGCGCCACTGAGTGGGATAGCTCGCCAGCGCAGAATCACTCATGGCGCGGCATCCTCAAGCCGAACCGTCACAGCACCCGGGTGGGCGGCTGCCTGAGGATGATCCGCCTCATCCTCGTCTCGGTTCGGGTTCCAATCCTCTTCACCGTAAATAGTGGTTAAGGTGTTCTCATCAAGCCCCGATGGTGGGCCGTCATAAACGATTTCACCGTCACGCAGACCCACAATACGCTGCATGAACTGCTGCGCGAGCGGCACATCGTGGATGTTAACGATCGCGGGCAGACCGCGCTCGCGACACACTTCTGTTAAAAGCCGCATGATCTGACGCGAGGTCTTAGGATCTAGGCTTGCAGTCGGCTCATCGACTAGCAACAACTCAGGCTCCTGCGCGAGTGCCCGGGCAATACCCACGCGCTGACGTTGTCCGCCAGAGAGTGCATCGGCACGCTTATTGACCTGATCAAGCAAACCGACGCGATCTAATAATCTATAGGCACGCTGGACATCCTCCGCAGGGAAGCGGCGCAGCCAACTCCGCCAAAATGAAACCGCGCCAAGCCGCCCCGAGAGTACGTTTTCCATCACGCTTAGGCGCTCCACAAGGGAGTACTCTTGAAAGATCATGCCGATGCGCCGGCGTTGCTGACGGAGCTCACCGGCAGACAACGAAGCCAAATGCGTTGAGCCTAAATTGATCTCACCGCTACTCGGTTCAACTAAGCGGTTAATGCAGCGAATGAGCGTGGACTTGCCAGCACCTGAAGGGCCAATCAGGCCCATTATTTGGCCTTTTGGCACCACTAAATTAATGTCCGTTAGGGCCGTATCGCCCGTGCGATAAGTTTTTCCTAGCTGCTTAATTTCAAGCATGGCACCACCCTAGATGGAGAAAAGCGCAAGCAGCCATTCGCCGCTTGCGCTCGGTAGGCAGCCGGTTGGGACTACTCGCACTCGTAGACGACGTTGTTCGCCTCGTCAATCGTACGAATAACAGCCCAATCCTCTTGGAAGGTGATGTCAATGAATTGATCCTCACCATTACGGCCAAATTCCTCGGCCAATGCGGTTCCTTCCCAATCAAACCCAAAGAAAGCCTCTTGGATTTTCTCTTGGAGCTCAGGTGCAAGGTTATACACCGTGCCATAGCCAGTTGTTGGGAATGTCTGCGATTGATAGACCACCTCGACGTCATCGGCAGAGATCACATCACGATCGATCATACGGCCTTTCACTGAGTTGGCCACTGAGGCGGCAAGATAATCCTCGTTGGCAACACCAAGAATGGAGTTGTCATGAGCGCCTGAGAAGCTCGCCTCAAAATCCTCGCCCGGCAACATATCAAATTCTGCCTTGAGGATAGCGGAAGGCGCTTTAAAGCCCGAGTTAGAGGTCTCAGCGGTAAATGTGAGCTCGCGGCCCTTAATATCTTCTACCGCGTCAATGCCCGAGCCCGGGTGGGTAATGATTTCCATCTCATAACCAAACGAACCATCGGCTGCAGCCATCATCGCAAAGGGACGAAAGCCCGCACAGGCAACCGCAATGGGATTAGAGCCCGTATTAAAGCCAGCAACATGCAGGCGTCCAGCGCGCATGGCCTCAATCTGTGCCGCATTTGACTGAACCGGGAAGAACTGGACTTTTTTGCCAGTCACCTCACTCATGTGATCCAGAAAACCGGCCCAAACTTCAGCGTAAACCGCTGGATCCTCAACCGGTGTATAGGCAAAAATCAACGTATTCGGATCAATCCAATCAGACGCATCTGATGGGATATCAGCAATCAAATCACCGTCGTTATCAACATAACGACTATCTAGACTAAACTCTGCGTTGGCTGCGCCTGCTAGCGCCAACGCTCCCAAAGTTCCCAATGTCATTTGCTTAAAGTTCACAATTCACTCCCCATATGGATAGGAATCTGACAGCCTAGATGGCCACGATGACAGAATAATGTCATATCCAATTTAAGCAATCATCATCTCTATATCTGTTATTCCATATATGCGTTAACTCATATATAGTGCCCGCACCCTTAGGCAACACGGCGATAGCATCATGGCGCATTACAACGTGCTTTTTTTGTGTACCGGTAACTCAGCCCGCAGCATCCTGGCTGAGGCCATTATGAACAACATGTCCGGTGATAAATTTACCGGCTACAGCGCGGGAAGTTTTCCGGCAGGCCAAGTCAATCCAATGGCTTTGCAGCTTCTTGAGCAAATGAAGTTGCCAACGGCGGGCTTATACAGCAAGAATTGGGAAGAATTCTCAGGCGAGGATGCGCCCAAAATGGATTTCGTATTTACAGTCTGTGACCGTGCTGCAGCAGAACCCTGCCCGATTTGGCCGGGCCAACCCATGACAGCGCACTGGGGTCTGCCTGATCCAGCCGCGGTTGAGGGAAGCGACGAGGAAAAGCTACGCGCCTTTCGTGAGACATTTATCGCCTTGCGAAGCCGGTTGGGTTTATTCACTAATCTTCCCTTCAGCTCACTCGATCGACTGAAACTCCAGCATGAGATTGATACCATCGGTCGTAGCCAACCGGATGCGAATTAATGCAGGCGGCTAGTGCGCACACAATCGCTGAGCTCACCGCAAGCGATGTCTTTCGGCTCCTTGCGGATGACACGCGTTTGCGCGCCATTTGTTTACTACATGGCTATGGTGAGTTGTGTGTTTGCGAGCTCACCGAAACCCTAGCGGTCAGTCAGCCAAAAATGTCGCGTCATCTTGCGATGCTGCGCGATGGGGGCTTAGTCGAAACCCGGCGCAGTGGTCAGTGGATCCATTATCGGCTGCGCGGCGATTTACCGGCGTGGGCGAGGACCACACTAACCAATGCCTGTGATGGTTTAGCCACAGAAGCACCATTCCAAAGCGATGCCCGTCGGGCCGCCCGCGCCATTGCCAAAAACCGAAGTGAATGCGAATTATGAGCGTTGATGCGCTACCCAACCTAAAGCCACACGCCCTTGACCCCATTGATCACACCGCACTGCTTGCCGGCCCCGATCACACCGCGCCGCGGATTTTATTGTTATATGGCTCATTGCGGCCACGCGCATTTAGCCGGCTTACCGCAGAAGAGGGCGCACGGGTACTGCGCCAACTCGGCGCGGAGACCCGCATCTTCAACCCAAGCGGCCTGCCGCTGCCAGATGATGCACACGCCAGTCATCCCAAAGTCGCCGAACTACGTGAGCTTGCGACCTGGGCGGATGGGTTTGTTTGGTCTTCACCAGAGCGCCACGGTGCGATGACCGGCATTATGAAAGCCCAAATCGATTGGATACCCCTTAATTTAGGCGGCGTTCGCCCAACCCAAGGGAAAACCCTAGCGGTGATGCAAGTCTGTGGTGGTTCGCAGAGCTTTAATGCGGTTAATCAGCTGCGCATTCTAGGCCGCTGGATGCGGCTCATTACCATTCCCAATCAATCATCCGTGCCCAAAGCGTATTTAGAATTTGACGACGATGATCGTATGCGGCCCTCGCCGTACTACAACCGCATTGTTGATGTGATGGAAGAGCTGATGAAGTTCACCCAACTCACCCGGGGCTGTCGTGATTACTTAGTCGATCGGTATTCAGAGCGTATTGAGAGCACAGCCGAGGTCTCCGCTCGGGTTAATCAACGCTCAATCTAAACAGCCACTCGCACCCATGGCGTTGTTGCGTCACAATCTTGTAAAAATAAGACAAGGAGAGTGACGATGACAACGCCTGCCCGCCAACTTCGCGATTTACTAACCAACCATCCCCCGGTCATTGCACCCGGTGCCTTTGATGGCATTTCAGCACGGCTTGTCGAGCAGGCGGGTTTTGCCGCGGTGTATGCCACTGGCGGCGGGATTGCGCGCAGCCTTGGTATTCCTGATCTTGGGCTCATGGGCCTCGATGAAATCGTCAAACGGCTTGAGAGCATGGTGGAAGTCACCAATATCCCGCTCATTGCGGATGCTGACACCGGTCATGGTAATGCGCTCAATGCGCAAAAAACCGCGCGTGCTTTTGAGCGTGCAGGGGTGGCGGGATTTCATTTAGAAGATCAAGTGTTCCCGAAAAAATGCGGTCACTACGATGACAAATCAATCGTGCCGCAAAAAGAGATGACACAAAAAATACGCGCCGTAAAAGATGCCTTCATCGATCCCGATCTATTTTTAATTGCACGCACCGATGGCTTAGCGGTCGAGGGCTATGCGCCTACGATCGAGCGTGCCCATGCCTACATGGATGCCGGGGCTGATATGATTTTTGTCGAAGCGCCCACCTCAGAAGCGCAAATCGAGCAAATCGCTCGCGATTTACCCCAGCCCAAACTGATTAATATGTTCCACGGGGGCAAAACCCCACTGATGCCAGCGGATCGACTCGGTGAGCTTGGCTATCAGTTGATTATTATTCCAAGCGATACCCAGCGCGCGGCCATTAAAGGGATGCAAGACACGCTCGAGGCGATTAAACGCGATGGCCATAGTGCGGCTATGCAAGAGCGCATGGTCAGCTTTAAAGGCCGCGAAGCGGTGATTGGGACGGCGAGCTACACCGCCCTCGATAAAAAATACAGCGTATAAAAAAACGGGGGCAATGCCCCCGTTAACGATTTTCGAGGCACTCCCGCCTCGTCGTCCTACCGCAGTATGGTTAATGCTGGGTGAACTGTTCTTCTTCCGTGGATCCGGTCATAGCCGTGACTGACGAGCCACCGCCCTGAATGGTTTGGGTGACTTGGTCAAAATACCCCGCGCCCACCTCGCGCTGGTGTCGGGTGGCGGTGTAGCCATTTTTCTCGGCAGCAAACTCCGCTTCTTGAAGCTCGGAGTAAGCGGCCATTTGCCGGCTTTTGTAACCCCGGGCCAATTCGAACATTGAGTAGTTAAGGCTGTGAAAGCCAGCCAGGGTAATAAATTGAAACTTATACCCCATCGCACCCAGCTCATTTTGATAGCTCGCAATGGTTTTCTCATCAAGCTTGCCACGCCAGTTAAACGACGGTGAGCAGTTATACGCGAGCATCGTATTCGGATGCTCTTTATGAATGGCCTCAGCGAAGCGCTTGGCAAACGCCAAATCAGGCGTGCCGGTCTCACACCAGAGCAGATCAGCATAGGGCGCATAGGCTAGGCCACGGCTAATGGCTTGATCTTCGCCGGCTTGAGTGCGGAAAAACCCCTCAACCGTGCGCTCACCAGTAATATGCGGCGCATCGTAAGGATCCACATCTGAGGTAATCAAATCAGCAGCGAGGGCGTCCGTTCGCGCGACCAAAAGCGTGGGCACATCCATGGTATCGGCCGCTAATCGAGCCGCGACGAGCTTTTGCACCGCCTCTTGGGTAGGCACCAAGACTTTACCCCCCATATGTCCACATTTTTTCACCGACGCGAGCTGATCCTCAAAATGCACGCCAGCGGCGCCCGCCCGAATCATTCCCTTCATCAGCTCAAAGGCGTTTAATACGCCGCCAAAGCCGGCCTCAGCATCCGCCACAATCGGCTGCATCCAGTCAAACGCTTCATTCCCTTCCGCATGATGGATTTCATCAGCCCGCAAGAGCGCATTATTAATTCGCTCAACCACTGCAGGCACCGAGTCGGCAGGATAAAGCGATTGATCGGGATACATGGTGGCGCCCAAGTTCGCATCGGCAGCGACCTGCCAGCCCGAGAGATAAATCGATTTAAGACCCGCTTTGACTTGCTGCAGCGCCTGATTGCCTGTGAGTGCACCCAGCGCATTCACATAATCAAAGGTATTACCGGTCAGATAACCCCAGAGTTTCTCGGCCCCTTGCGTTGCTAGCGTATGTTCAACGGCTACCGTGCCACGAAGACGAGCGACCTCGGCGGCCGGATACGGTCGTGTCACATCTGCCCAACGCGGGTTATTCGCCCAATCTTTTTCAATTTCTGCCACGGTTTTAAGCGCTTTCATCTCTCATGCCTCCTCAAGGCCGTTTTCCGTACCCATGTCGGTACTCTCAGATACTTTTTACGATATGCCGCGTTGCAGCATTGCACAAGATAATGTAAACAATACTGAACATAAATTTTGCTAATACTTAAGAGGTCATCGATGGCTATTTTGTCGGATATCAACCCGGCCTATCGCCAAGATCGTTTACGCCAGCTGCGCGCCTTTTGTTTTAGTGCCGAGGCCGGCAGTATCTCACGGGCCGCTGAGCGCCTAGGACTCACCCAGCCCTCAGTCTCACTGCAAATTCAAGCCCTAGAGCGTGAGCTCAACGTCATTCTGTTTGAGCGTCGTGGGCCCAAGATCCGGCTCACACCCGATGGCGAGCAGCTCTATGCCGAAGCGCATAGGCTCGTTGAGGCGATTGATGGATTGGCGGGGCGTTTTGCTGAGGGCAATCGTCCGCTCGATAGCGGTCGCCTAGATATTGGTGCGGGCGAGTCATCGACGCTTTATTTACTACCCGCCCCATTAGAGCGTTTTATGGACCAACACCCCAATGTCCGTGTTCGTCTGCATCATCTATCGGTAGGTGAGCTCATGGATGCATTGCGAGAAGATCAGGTGGATTTTGCCGTCGGGGCGATTTTGGATATGCCTGATGAGCTTCGCTATCGCGCCATTTACTCTTATGGGCTTTCGTTAATCACCCCGGTTGATCATCCACTCACCCGGCGCGATGTCATCACCATGCGCGATCTCTCCCATCAAGACTATATTATCCCGCCGCAAAACATGACGACATGGCGGCTCATAAGCTTAGTGTTCCAACAGCATGCTATTCGCTATCAAATACGCCTTGAGGTGGGGAGCTGGGAGGCGGTCAAGCGCTATGTCGGGTTAGGTTTTGGCATTGCCATTGTAAGCAATGTCTCGTTAGCAGAAGACTATCCCGGCATTGCCGTGCGCTCGCTACCGGATGTTTTCCCCAAACGCACCTATGGCGCGATGTCTCGACGGGGCCGTTTTCTCTCACCCCAAGCCCGACGCTTTTTAGAAATGATGCGGCCGGACTTTTTTGCCACGGAGACGCCTTAGCGACTACCGAGGCGCAACTCAATCCGCCGGTTTTGCGCCAAGGCATCGGCGTTTTCACCCTCCACGATGGGATGATATTCGCCATAACCCACTGCCGCGAGTCGATCCGGCGGAATCCCTTGATCCATTAAGAAATAAACAATCGACTGCGCGCGCGCAGTCGAGAGCTCCCAATTGGAAGGAAACTCTGGCGTACGAATGGGACGTCGATCGGTATGCCCTTCGACTTGCAAAACCCAATCAATCTCCGATGGAATGCGCTCGGCAATACGGCGCAAGATCTCCGCTACCTGCTCGAGGCGCTGCTCGCCATCAGGGCCCACATCGGCCGAAGCCGTCTCAAAGAACAGCTCAGACTGGAATCGAAAGCGATCACCGACAATTTCGATTTCATCAATATCACCAAGCACCTCGCGCAAACGCCCAAAGAACTCTGAGCGATAGGTCGATAGCGTCTGAACTTCCTCAGCCAAGGCCACATTGAGCCGTTCTACCAGTGTGTCGATTTCTGTTTGCTGCTTGGCAACCGTGTCTTCTTCAATGCGCAGGGCTTGCGCGAGTGCGCTAATTTGCTCTCGTAGTGCATTAATTTGGCGTCGCAGTGACTCCACCCGAGCGCGGGCATCCGCGGTAAGCTGCTGCTCGTTATCAAGCGCTCGCTGCCGCTCCGCCACTTCAGCCACTAAATCCTCAATCCGCATGGCCTGTTCATCCGTACGCTCACGGGCAAGCCCAAGCTGCTGTTGTGTTTCTGATAAATCACTGGCAAGTGCATTGCGCTCGGCCCGCAACTCAGCGATATCCCGCTGCAAAGCAGCAACTTCCATTAAGCTCGCGCGCAATTCCTCTTCGCTAACCGCAATTTTCTCGCGTGCCGCGGCAAGCTCTTCACGCGTTAAATCGAGTGCTTCGCGCGCTTCATCGCGCTGTTGGAGCGTGGCGTGGAGCTCGGCATAGATGCTCGACATCTGCTCTTCGAGCTGAGCTCGTTGCGAGCGCTCCATCGATAACGCATCCGCCATTTCGGCAAGCTCTGCCTGCAGTGTCTCAAGCGCACGGTTGCGATCGGATAGCTGTGTGCTGAGATACAGCTGAGCTACCACAAAGATAAGCAGCACAAAGACAAATGCCAACAGCACCGTGGCCAGTGCATCAACAAAGCCAGGCCAAATATTGACCGATGAGCGATTACGCCGAGAACTGCCAAGCATTGGCTAAAACTCAGTTCGCCTCACCGTCACCCAAATGGGAGACGGTTCGCGTTAATAGGCGGATTTCATCGCGTAGCTCAGTAATCAAGCGCTCACGATCTGTGAGCAGCTCTTGACGCATTTCTTGGAGTCCGCCCGCCATGGCTTTGAGTTGATCGATTTGCTGCTGGTCTTTATTGGCCTGCGACTCACCCACATCGGCAAGCCGACTCAACACGCTTTGCAAATCAGACTGCGTCTTTGTGACCTCACCCAATCCGCGCTGCTCAGCATTAGCGTGCTCGGCAAGCCTTGAGACCTCTTCGGTGAGCTCAATAATTCTGGCATCGACCGCCCGGCGCTCTTCATCACCACGGGTCATGACGCGTTGGAGCTTATCGAGACTATCGGCGGTATTCTCTAGCAGCGCCTGAATGTACGCGGGCACAGACCCTTCACCATCACCACCGATGGCGCCACTGGAAAGCCGGGTCTGCCCGGACAGCCATTCTTCTAAATCATTATAAAAGCGGTTTTGTGCATGCGAGGCCTGTAGATCCACAAACCCCAAAACAAGCGCACCAGCTAAGCCAAATAGCGAGGAGCTAAACGCCGTTCCCATTCCCGTTAGTGGGGCTTGCAGGCCATCACGAAGTTCGGTGAATATTTGCCCGGCATCACCCCCGCTCATACTCAGACCACTAATCACTCCACCCACGGCGCGGAGTGTGTCTAATAGCCCCCAAAATGTCCCCAGCAAGCCTAAAAATACCAGCAGGCCAATGAGATAACGCGAGACATCCCGCGATTCATCGAGGCGTGACCGAATACCATCAAGTACGGTACGCAATGACAGGGCAGAAAGACTCAAGCGATCGCCGCGGCGACCGGTCAGCATTTGCGCCATTGAGGCCAGTAAACGGCTGCCCGGTAATTCCGGTACATCGCCAGCTTGTGAGCGCCGAAATTGCTCGACCCACTCTACCTCAGGGTTTAGCACCAGTACCTGCCGGCAATTAATGCCTAAACCAATGACTAACACCCCGAGAATCATGCCGTTAAAAACCGGGTTCGCGATAAACGCATCAGCCAGTGGCACCGCAAGCAGTCCAGCCACGCCAGCCACGGCGATCAAAAACAATAGGATCCAAATTAAAACTCGGTTGGGATTGCGCACAGTCATTCCCCCATTAATAGTAATTGTTCTGTATACCATATCGTGGATGACCGCTTGATGTATCCCCCCAGCTGCGTTCGAGCGCGTGGTGGGCTATCCTCCTGCCATGAGTGATTTAACACGAACCTATCGCATCGGGCTTGGACTGGCTTTGCTAATCCTTGCTGGATTTTTAATCTACTGGCTGCGACCCATTCTTACGCCGTTTCTCGCAGGTGCGTTGCTGGCCTATTTAGCTGATCCGGTGACTCGCCAACTCCAGCGCATCGGTCTTAACCGCACACTCGCGGTTAGCATTGTGTTTATTGGCTTAAGTGCGATCGCCTTGGTGGCTGTATTAATGCTTATCCCGTTAATGGGCCGGCAGATTGACATGCTCCAAACCCAGCTCCCAGCCATGATGGCGTGGGCGCAAGAGATTGCCTTGCCGTGGCTGCAACAAACATTAGGCCTCGACCCACAAGCCTTTGATTTGGCCGCCGTGCGTCAAGCCATCTCTGAGCATTGGCAGTCCACCGGCAACGTCGCCGCCGACGTCCTCGGCCGGATCACTCGCTCTGGGCTTGCGCTTGCCGGTGCAATCGCAACCCTTGCGCTGATTCCTGTCGTGGCGTTTTATTTGCTGCGCGACTGGGATGGCTTACTCGAGAGAATGTTTGATTTGCTGCCATCGCGTTGGCGTCAAACCGTTGCAAGCCTTGCTCGTGAGTGTGATGAAGTGGTGGGGGCATTTTTACGCGGCCAGCTCCTGGTGATGATTAGCTTAGGGATTTTCTACTCGGTGGGCCTGTGGTTGGTCGGCCTTCAACTGGGGGTGTTGATCGGCATGCTCTCAGGCTTGGCCGCGGTTGTACCGTATCTTGGATTTATTGTGGGGATCGCCGCGGCGAGCCTAGCGGTTATTTTTGAATTCAACGATTGGTTAATCCCGCTGCTGCTCGTTTGGTTTGTTTATGGCGCGGGCCAAGCGTTAGAGTCCGTTGCGCTAACACCCTTGTTTGTGGGTGACCGCATTGGCCTGCATCCGGTGGCGGTGATTTTCGCCGTACTCGCCGGCGGTCAATTATTTGGCTTCGCCGGGGTGCTCTTAGCATTGCCAGTGGCTGCGGTGGTGGTGGTTTTATTGCGCCATGCACACGCTTTTGTCACTGGCTAACGAGGCTCGTTCTGGCGATGGCTAACGCTCACTCCGCGCAGTCGGTCAAACCCCCACTCCCGCCGCCGCCGCGAGAGCCGGATTGGGATGAATGCTGCGGCAATGGCTGCAATCCCTGCGTGTTTGATCTCTACGAGCAACGACTCGAGCGCTGGCGGGCCCGCTGTGAGCAGATTCGCTCGCAGCATGGCGCAACCGATAAGGACGAAAAACCATGATTCGGCTGATCAGCTTTATCCTCTTGGTCGGCTTTCTCGCATTTATGCTCTCGCCACGGCTGCGACGCTGGCTATCGGCCCGGGCACCCATGCTTTTCTTAGGCAGCATTGCAATTGCCGGTATTGTCCTTGCCGCAACCGGCCGGCTTAACTGGATTTTTGCCGCTATTGGTGCCGCATTACCGATGGTTTGGCGATTAGCTTCATTACTTCGCTTCCTCCCCTGGATTACCCGACTCATGGGCGCAGGGGCGCATGCCCGTACCCAGCGTCATCAGCACAATGAGCGCCCGAATGCGCAACCCAATGCCGGCGCAATGAGCCACGAAGAGGCCGCTGAGATGTTAGGCGTGAGCACGGATGCCGATCGCGATAGCATCATGGCAGCCCACCGCCGACTTATTCAGCGATTACATCCGGATCGCGGCGGTACCGATTATTTAGCAGCACGGCTTAATGAGGCCCGCGACCGACTCTTACAGGATCTACCATCATGACTGCGCTTATCGCCAGCGTTCTTGGATTACAACTTGCCGGCGAACTGCTTGCCCGCTGGCTTGGCCTGCCCGTGCCGGGGCCGGTGATTGGCATGTTGCTGCTATTCACTGCATTGAGCATTCGGGGTGAAACGCCCGCGAATTTATCGAAGCTTGCGAACACCGTGCTCGGGCATTTATCGCTACTTTTTGTGCCAGCGGGTGTTGGCATTATTAGCTATTTGGGCCTGATTGCCGAGCAATGGCTTGCCATCATGAGCACGCTAATCGTGAGCACGCTAATCGCAATTGCAGTGACCGCATTTATCTTGCGCTGGCTTAAACGGCCGGATCCAGCGGATGCCAAATCGGCTTCGGAGCGCTCGTCATGAGTGGCTTATTCGAGACTTGGGTCTATTTAGCCGAACAACCCCTACTGTGGCTAACGCTAACCGTCGGGGCTTACGCCATTGCTTATCATTTATTTATGCTGACCCAAGGCTTTGCCCTGCTTAATCCGGTGTTAGTGGCTATTTTAATGATTGTGGCAACGCTCATGATCACCGAGACCGATTACGCTACCTATTTTGAAGGCGCGCAGTTTGTCCACTTTCTACTGGGGCCCGCAACGGTCCTACTCGCTGTTCCCCTAGTGGCTCAAGCCCAACGCCTTCGGCGTCAGTGGCTGCCGTTGAGCATTGCCCTGATCGCCGGCTCAGCCAGTGCAATCGTGAGTGCGCTGGTGATCGGTCGAGTGCTCGGACTCAAAGCCGATGTGGTGGCCTCGCTCCTACCCAAATCAGCCACCACCCCCATTGCGATGGCAGTAGCCGAGCAAATAGGCGGACAGCCATCACTCACTGCGGTATTGGTCATACTAACGGGGATTACCGGCGCCATTGCGGGTGTGCCTATGCTAAGGGCGCTTGGCGAGCGTGA
Organism: Spiribacter sp.; assembly: GCA_031581365.1. Taxonomy (GTDB): domain Bacteria; phylum Pseudomonadota; class Gammaproteobacteria; order Nitrococcales; family Nitrococcaceae; genus Spiribacter. The sequence goes on from JAVLBI010000006.1 coordinate 16,084, forward strand.
CCCGGATATTAAGGGCTTTGCCACCGGTGTTGCCGCGCATGGCATCGCCACAGCCCGGGCCTTTCAGCACAGCGAACGCGCCGGTGCTTACGCCGGTTTAGGCATGGGCCTTAATGCAGCGCTCACCGCCTTACTAGTGCCGTTAATTGCTTGGCTCGCGGGATTGTATTAAATCAAAGGAGACCCTCAATGGTTCGTGCCCTTAATCTGATCGCTGGCATAGTCATGATGATTACGATGGCGTTCGCGGCGAGCGCGCAAACGCCATCATCGAGCTCGGCGAGTGCCGCACCCGCCAATGCCAGTGAACTGCGTGTTGAGGCTGAACCGCTTGCCCCTGGCAGCGAACCAATGATCAGTAGCGCGAATGATCGAGACGATTTGCATCTGCGCTTAAGCGTTAATGCCCCCGGATTCGTTATTGATCGGCGCGATCTCGCGTTGCTCTCGGGGCGCAATACGGTGGTGTTTACCGATCTTGCGGCAACACTGCAGCCTGCCAGTCTGTATTGGCAGGCACTGAACTTGCCTGAACTCCAGCGCCTGACTCGATTGCCCAGTAATAACGAGCATGCCAGCACCCGTTGGCAAGCATTGATGTTTGTTGAGCAAGGCGGCAATCGTTCAGTCACCCTAAGTTATCGCGCTCAAGGTTTGCCTTGGCAAAGCGACTACCAGCTGCAACTCGATACCAATGCAGGCACGGCTCAGTTAATCGAAGGGGTGAGCGTCCACAACCAAACGGGTGTCGATCTATCCGGGGCAGACATCACACTGGTTAATCGCCACGGTCACGAGCGTGACTTAGACACGACTCGGCAGTGGCCAACAGGAAGCACGTTGCGGGGCATGACTCAACCCCCACAAAGCCTTGCCTTTGAGGCCGCACTCCTTAGCACGAGTCGTGCCGATATGCCGCAATCCGCTGCGCAGCTTGCACCGGTTCAACAGCACATCACCCTAATCGCAGACGCTGACGATGCGCTTGGGTTTGCGAGCGGACCTATTGAAGTGGTGCGCGTAAGCCCGAATGGCGAGCGCGAAGCACTCGGGCAGACTGCGCTCAACCCCCATCAGGCCAGACCCGATTTAGCGATTGCGGTTGGCACGAGCACCGCCGTTGAAGTCGAGCGCGAGCAGGCAGACTATCGGCATACCGATCAAGGCATCGCGATTGCTTGGCGGCTGCGACTGAGAAACATCAGTGATGGCGAACAAACGCTAATCTTAAAAGAGCGAATTGATGGCAGCTGGCAGCTGGAACAAGGGGCGGAGGATTGGCAACGAACACCGACTGGCTTACGCCGTAGCGTGACTTTAGCGGCCGGTGAAGAGCGCGAAGTGGGCTATCGCATTCTGCGCCAATAGGGCTTAGCGCATGCCACGGGATTCTTTAACCGTGTCATAAGCTTTTTGGATATCTTGAGCGCGTTCTTTGGCAATTCGCATCATCTCCTCAGGCAGGCCTTTCGCTACCAACTTATCGGGATGATGCTCGCTCATGAGTTTCCGCCAGGCTTTTTTCACCTCAGCATCACTCGCGTCGGCGGATAGGCCTAAGGTGTCATAGGCTGACTCGAGTGCAGACTCACCGCCTGATTGATTGGCCGCGCGTGCACCCATCATGGTCTCTAAGCGGGCATAGTCAGCCTCGGATAAACCCAAGCCCATGGCAATACGACGCAAAACGGTTCGCTCAGCATCCTCAAAGCTTCCATCCGCCAAGGCCGCTTGTATTTGTATCTCAAGGAACATGCGCACGAGCTGCGCGTGGCCACGGCAGTAACGACGAAACTCATTCAGGGTTTGGTCAAGATCGGCTTCACCGTCACGCCCGGATTTAAAATAGCTCACCGCTTCTTGTTTTTGCGTGGCGTTTAAGTCCATGCGATCCATGACCTGCTCGGCCACACGGATCTCAGCCTTAGTCACTCGGCCATCGGCTTTGCAGACATGGCCCATCACCACAAAGGCACTCCGAAAAAATGCCGCATGCACCATTTGTCGGTGTGCCGCACCGCCACCCATGCTGCCGAGCGACCCCCTTGCTAATGCACGATCAAACGCATTACCAATGAAAAAGCCAATGATGGCGCCGACCCAACTGCCGAGAAAGCCGCCGAACAGCGCCCCTAGAATTTTACCAATGCCAAGTCTCATGCCGGCAAGGATGCCGTCACTGGGCCCATAGGTCCATGAACTTATTCACTGGCATGGCTTCAAGTTCGGCCTGATCCGCACACGCCGCCTCAATGCGCGCCGCTTGACGCGGGGCAAAGCGGGTGGTGAGGGCATTTTCGAACTTGTTCACTAATTCAGGGATGCCCTCATCACGGCGCCGCCGATGCCCAATGGGGTAATCCACCGCGATTCGCTCGGTTTGGGTGCCATCCTTGAAGAACACCTGCACGGCATTACCAATGGCGCGTTTGTCTGGATCGAGATAGTCCTTAGAGAAGGCTTTGTTCTCGGTCACTTCCATACGCTCACGCAACGCATCCACCCGCGGATCGGCCGCAACATCGTCTTCATAATCAGCCGCGCTGAGGCGGCCAAAAATCAGCGGTATAGCAACCATGTATTGAATGCAGTGATCGCGATCAGCCGGGTTACCCAACGGGCCGGTTTTATCAATGATGCGCACGCCGGCTTCCTGCGTCTCAATAACAACCCGATCGATTTGATCAATTCGATGCGCGACGTCAGGGTGTAGGGTCATTGCTGCCTCAGCGGCTGTTTGGGCATGGAACTCTGCTGGGAAGCTAATCTTAAACAGCACATTTTCCATGACATAGCTGCCAAGCGGCTGCGCCAAACTGACCTCATTGCCACCGAATAAAACATCCTGAAAACCCCAGGTTGGTGCGGTCAGCGCCGCCGGGTAACCCATTTCACCAGTTTGAGTAATCAACGCTAAGCGTAGACCCCGTGCTGTTGCGTCACCGGCAGCCCAGCTCTTGCGCGGTCCCGCCTGCGGCGCATGGCGATAGGCACGCAAGGCACCGCCATCAAGCAGCGCATGACTCGCCACGGTCATGACATCGTCATGGCTGCCGCCCAGCAAACCTGTACTCACGCAGGCAGACGCTAAGCGCACCAATAAAACGTGATCAAGGCCAACACGGTTAAAGCTATTCTCAAGCGCGATCACTCCCTGGATTTCATGCGCCCGAATCATGGCGGTGAGGACATCACGCATCAGTGGTGGCTCACGGCCTTCGGCGACCGCTCGCCGGGCCTGATAATCAGCGAGCGCCAAAATAGCGCCTAGGTTATCGGAAGGATGACCCCATTCTGCGGCTAACCAGGTGTCATTAAAGTCGAGCCAACGCACCATCGCGCCAATATTAAACGCGGCTTGAACCGGGTCGAGCTGCCATGGTGTGCCAGGCACGCGAACGCCATCGGCCATATCGGCACCGGGGACGAGCGGACCAAGCAACTTCGTGCAGGCGGGGTATTCCAGCGCGAGCATACCGCAGGCAAGTGTATCCATTAGGCAATAACGAGCGGTGCGATAGGCTTCATCAGACTGAATCGGCGTCTTGCTGACATAATCAGCCAATGCCGTTAGCAGTGTATCGGGTTGCGGGCGCTCGGCGCGGCGTACTTTGACATCACTCATGGATTAGCCTCGCTTTTCAATGGGCACCCATGCTTGGAGCTCAGGGCCGGTGTAATCGGCACTTGGCCGGATGATGCGGTTGTTGGCGCGTTGCTCTTTGACGTGAGCGGCCCAACCGGTAAGCCGGGAGATCACGAAAATTGGTGTAAACAACGGCGTTGGAATGCCCATAAAGTGATAGGCGCTGGCATGAAAGAAATCAGCGTTACAGAACAAGCCCTTTTCCCGGGCCATCACCGCTTCCACGCGCTCGGAGACGGGGTAGAGCTGGGTATCGCCCACTTGCTCAGCTAATCGCTTTGACCAGGCTTTAATGATGGCATTGCGCGGATCGCTGCTGCGGTAGATGGCATGGCCAAAGCCCATGACCTTCTCTTTTCGCTCGAGCATACCCATTAGCTCACGCTCAGCCTCATCTGGCGTTTGCCAATCCTCAATCATCGCCATCGCGGCCTCGTTCGCACCGCCATGCAGCGGCCCGCGCAAGGTGCCAATCGCACCGGTAATACAACTATGAATATCCGATAGGGTGGATGCGCAGGTCCGAGCCGCGAATGTTGACGCATTAAACTCATGCTCGGCATACAAAATCAACGAGGCCTGCATCACTTTAATCGACGTCTCATCGGGCGCACGATCATGCAGCAAACGTAGAAAATGCCCGCCGGTGCTGAGCTCATCGCTGCTCGTATCAATGCGCTTGCCATCATGGCTGAATCGATACCAGTAAGCGATAATCCCGGGAAAGGCCGCCAGCATCCGGTCGATATGCCAGTCCTGCTCGCTAAAATCTGCTTCAGTCTCAAGGTTACCCAGTATTGAACAGCCGCTGCGCATCACATCCATAGGATGGGCGCTAGCGGGGATCCGCTCGAGCACTTCCCGCAATGCAAGCGGCAATTCACGTAAGCCCTTGAGGCGCTCACGGTAAGCATCTAGCTCGGTGAGCGTTGGCAGATGGCCATAGAGTAGGAGATAGGCGACTTCTTCAAATTCGGCTTTTTCTGCCAAATCATGAATATCATAGCCACGATAAGTCAGGCCTGTGCCGGCTTGTCCCACCGTACATAAAGCGGTCTCTCCAGCGGTGATTCCCCGCAGCCCTGCGGTATTCTCAGCCATATCTGTCCTCCTCTGGCCGGCCGGTGTTTAGTTCGCTTTGTGAATCGCTCGTTTACCCACGGCGAGCGCTGCCTCATGGACCGCTTCGGAGAGCGTGGGATGCGCATGAATGGTGCGCGCTAAGTCCTCTGCACTCGCTTCGTATTCCATTGCGAGTGTGGCCTCAGCAATTAACTCACTGGTCTGTGGCCCCACCATATGGACGCCCAAGATTCGGTCAGTCTCGGCATGCGCTAAAATTTTAACCATGCCCTCGGCACGATCCATGGCATGCGCACGCCCCGTCCCCGCAAATCCAAATGTGCCACTGCGATGTGGGATACCGGCGGCTTTAAGCTGGGCTTCTGTGCGCCCAACCCAAGAGATTTCTGGATCGGTATAAATCACCCAAGGGATGGTGTCGTAATTCACATGACCGGGTTGTCCGGCAATGCGCTCAGCCACCATCACGCCCTCTTCTGAGCCTTTGTGCGCGAGCATCGGACCGCGTACGACATCACCCACGGCATAAACCCCGGGGATATTGGTTTCGCAGTAATCATCCACGTGCACAAACCCACGCTCATCGGTGAGCAGGTTGGCATCCTCAGAGGCAAGCCCCTCGGTATGCGGGCGTCTGCCCACCGAAACGATCAGCTTATCGACCGGAATGTTTTGCTTACCCTCGCTATCTTCATAGTGAACGCTAACGGTTTTGCCCTTACGGGCATCCGTCACCCGGCAGCCAAGCTTAATTTCTAGGCCCTGCTTTTCAAACAATCGGCGCGCTTCAGTCGCCACTTGCTGGTCAACTGCGGACAAAAAGCTATCCTGCGCTTCGAGTAGCATCACTTTAGCGCCAAGCCGGCTCCATACGCTGCCCATTTCAAGGCCAATCACACCGGCACCAATCACACCAAGACGCTTAGGCACTTCTTGGAATTCTTGCGCGCCGGCAGAATCCACAATTCGATCGCCATCGAGCGGCGCTGCACCAATCTCAATCGGACGCGAGCCGGTGGCAAGGAGAACATGACCGGCACTGAGCGTTTTCGCTTTACCTTTGTGCGGCGTGAACTCAACTTCGCGATCAGCAAGTAACTTACCGTGCCCTTGCAACCACTCAATGCGGTTGGCTTTGAATAACTGTTTGATGCCGCCTGTTAGGTCAGACACCACTTTATCTTTGCGCTTAATCATCTGCGGGACATCAAGCGAGGCCCCATCCACTTTAATGCCATGACCGCTGAGTTCATGTTGCACGCGATGGTAGTGCTCAGATGAGTCCAACAGCGCTTTTGAAGGAATGCAGCCCACGTTCAGACACGTCCCGCCTAATGCTGGCTCACCATCTTTGCGCTTGAATTCATCAATAACCGCAACACTCATGCCGAGCTGAGCGCAGCGAATAGCGCCAACGTAGCCGGCAGGGCCGGCCCCGATCACGATAACCTCGTAGCTGTTAGCCATAATGACTCCCTAAATCGGTGGGCTTAGACCTCTAGCAGCAATCGCGCTGGGTCTTCGAGCATGTCTTTAATCGTGACGAGAAATTGCACAGCCTCTTTACCATCAATAATTCGATGGTCGTAGGAGTGCGCCAAATACATCATTGGCCGTACGATCACTTGACCGTTCTCTACCATCGGCCGTTCCTGAATTTTATGCATGCCCAAAATCCCGCTTTGTGGGGGATTAAGAATAGGGGTAGAGAGCAGCGAGCCAAAAATCCCGCCGTTGGTGATCGTAAACGTACCGCCGGTTAATTCATCAATACCAATCTTGCCGGCTTGGGCACGTTCACCAAAATCCGCGATGCCTGATTCAATCTCAGCAAATGAGCGCTGATCAGCATCCCGCAGCACCGGCACCATCAAGCCACGCTCACTCGATACGGCAATGCCCACATCATAATAGCCGTGATAGAGAATATCGCTGCCATCAATTGAGGCATTCACCGCTGGATAGCGCTTAAGGGCCTCAACCGCTGCTTTCACAAAAAACGACATAAAGCCAAGCTTCGTGTCATGGGATTTTAAAAACTGCTCCTTATAACGCGCCCGCAAGTCCATTACCGGTTGCATGTTCACTTCGTTAAAGGTGGTGAGCATGGCGGCCGTTTGCTGCGCTTCGACTAATCGCTCCGCAATGCGCTGGCGTAGCCGTGTCATCGGCACACGCCGCTCTTCACGATCCTCAACGCCAGCACCAGTGGCTGGCACAGTCGCTGCACCACTAGGCGTTGCCGCGGGGGCAGGTGCGGGCGCAGGCGCAGGGCTCGGTGCAGTGGCGGCTTTTTCGACAAACTGCAAGACATCCGCTTTGAGCAAGCGCCCATTGCGCCCGGTGGCCGGGATCTGGCGCGGGTCAACCTCATGCGATTCAACTAAATGGCGAACGGCCGGACTAAGCGGCGGCATGGCAGCATTGGCTGGACTATCCGCTGCCGGCTTACTTACCACCGCCGGCGGCTCAGCTGCTTGATCAGGTTTGGCAGATTCGCCAGCGGGTGCCGCCGCGAGAGCGCCCGCATCAAGCATGGCAACGATCTCGCCGGCCGTTACCGTTTCACCTTCGGCTTTTAGAATTTCGCCTAGCACGCCATCATCAGGGGCAGGCACTTCAAGGACCACCTTATCGGTTTCTAAATCGACGAGATTTTCATCTCGCTCCACCGCCTCGCCGGCCTGCTTATGCCAGGTAACAACCGTTGCCTCACTGACCGACTCGGGTAGTGCTGGGACCTTGACTTCGGTGCTCATCAGCGCCTCGCTCTTTGACTTTATGGGTGAACCGGACCGAGTGCCTCAGCGACTAATCGCCGTTGCTGCTCGTGGTGAACCTTGGCATATCCCACCGCTGGCGACGCGGACGGATCACGACCGGCATAGGTGAGCTTTTGCTCTCGCGTTACGCACTGAGTGAGATGATGGTAGACCTGATACCAAGCGCCTTGATTTTTTGGCTCTTCCTGACACCAGACCACGCTTTTTACGCCCTTATAACGGCGTTTCAGTAAGGCTGAAAGCTCCGCTTCAGGAAACGGGTAGAGCTGCTCGATCCGCACGAGCGCGACATCGTCATGCCCGTCGCGACGGCGTTGCTCGAGTAAATCGTAATAGACCTTGCCACTGCATAAAACGACCCGGCGTACCGCGCTTGCTTTAAGCCCCTCTGTCTCATCAATCACCACTTGGAAACGACCATCAGAGAGGTCATCCAAAACTGAGGTTGAGAGCTTATGTCGTAACAAACTCTTTGGCGTCATCACCACCAATGGCTTGCGCCAGCTTCGCAGCATTTGCCGACGAATCATGTGGAAGAACTGCGCCGGGGTTGAGGGCACGCACACCTGGATATTTTGCTCAGCGCAAAGCTGCAAAAAGCGCTCAATCCTTGCTGAGGAGTGCTCTGGGCCTTGGCCCTCATAGCCATGCGGCAAGAACATGGTCAGGCCACATAAACGACCCCATTTGGTCTCGCCGGAGGCGATAAACTGATCAATTAACACTTGGGCGCCATTGGCAAAATCACCAAACTGCGCCTCCCAAATCACCATGGTTTCAGGGTCGGCCGTGGCGAAGCCATATTCAAAACCAAGCACCGCCTCTTCAGAGAGCAGTGAATCAATCACAACAAAGTCATCACTCGACTCGCCCAGCGTTTTCAAAGGCGTATGCGTCGATCCATCCAGCGCATTATGCAAAACCGAATTTCGATGGAAAAACGTACCGCGGCCTGAGTCCTGGCCGCTTAAGCGAACGCGATGACCTTCTTCTAATAAGGCCGCATAGGCCATGGTCTCGGCAAATCCCCAATCCATATCAAGCGCGCCAGCCGCCATCTTGCGGCGACTCTCCATTACGCTCGCAACGCGTGGGTTCAGCTCAAAACCCTCGGGCAAACGCAATAACTGCTCCTGCAATCGACGCACCCGATCTACCGAAATACTGGTCGTGACCGGCTCATCCCAATTGGAATCAAAATAAGGCGACCAGTCCACCGAATAATCATTGGTTTGCGCTTCGAGCGCACCCGGCGCGACCACCTGTTCAGCATCAAGTGCATCGCGGTAATCACGTTCAATACCTTTGGCATAATCGCCATCAATAACACCCTCAGCGACTAGCTGATCCGCATAAAGCTGGCGCACCGATGGTCGTGCTTTGATTTTCTTATACATCATCGGCTGCGTTGCCGAGGGTTCATCAGCCTCGTTATGGCCATGACGCCGATAGCAAATCAGATCAATCACCACATCGGAATGGAATTCGCGGCGGTAGTCCATAGCAAGCTGGGTGACGAACAACACCGCCTCCGGGTCATCACCATTTACATGAAAGATAGGCGCTTGCACCATTTTGGCCACTTCAGTGCAATAAAACGTTGAGCGCGTATCAAGGGGGTTGGAAGTGGTAAAACCAATCTGGTTATTAATCACCACATGCAGCGTGCCACCGGTTGAAAAACCTCGGGCTTGAGACAGCTGAAAAGTCTCCATCACCACGCCCTGACCGGCCATAGCTGCATCACCATGAATCAGGACGGGCAAGACTGTCTCACCCATTGCATCGTTACGCCGTTGCAAGCGTGCCCGCGCTGAACCCTCGACAACCGGGTTCACAATTTCCAAATGCGATGGGTTAAACGCCAAGGCTAGATGAAGGGGGCCACCAGGGGTGTCGATGTCTGAGGAATACCCCATGTGGTATTTCACATCACCGGCATTGGCATGCTCAGGCGCGTGCTCACCTTCAAACTCGGCAAAGAGTTCCGCCGGTGACTTGCCCATCACATTAATTAAGACATTAAGCCGGCCGCGGTGAGCCATGCCTAGCACCAACTCTTTAACGCCATGCGCTCCTCCGCGTTGGACGAGTTCATCCAATACCGGAATGGTGGCTTCACCCCCTTCCAAGGAAAAGCGCTTCTGGCCGACGTATTTGCTATTAAGGTATTTTTCAATGCCCTCAGCAGCAGTCAGACGCTCCAATAATGCGTGTTTTTGCTCATGCGTGAGCGTGGCCTGGGCTTGGGGTTTTTCCAATCGCTCTTGGATCCAACGCTTTTGCGCCGTATCCGTAATATGCATGAATTCCGACCCGATCTTGCCGGCATACACCGAGCGCACTAAATCAATGATTTCGCGTAGCGTTAGCCGCTCGGGCGCAAACAATGAGCCGGTATTAAATGCCGTGTCTAAATCAGCATCCGTTAGTCCATGGAAAGCAGGATCGAGATCAGGGACTTCTGGCGCTTCACGTAAATTAAGCGGATCCGTATCGGCTCGCTGATGGCCTCGTACTCGATAACCGTTGATCAGTCGCAGTACCGCCGCTTGTTTTTGCGCGGCCATTGCGTCCATGCCCTCACCCGCCAGCACGGCTCGTCCGCGTGAGCTACTTCGGCCCATTTGCTCAAATGCTTCGCGAATCGGCCCATGCGGCACATCGCGAACCCGGGAGGGATTGATTGACTCTAGATCACGGAAGTATTCGCGCCATTCCGACTCGACTGAGTTGGCATCATTGAGATATTGCTCGTAGAGCGCCTCAATAAAATTGGCATTGCTACCGTTTAGGTAAGAAACATTTAGCGCTTGCTCAAACGCACCATTCATGGCTGATCACCTGGCGTGTTGGCGGGAAGATCTCGTCACACGAGTTTCGCTACAGAATACGCTCGAGTGACTGCATACGCAACCGTCATGCGGCTTACAGCGTTTTAATAGAAAAATATTGCTCGGCACTCCCTTCGGCCGCATCTATTTCTGACCTCAAGGTCAGCAATTTTGTCACCCTTACTCCATTGGATACGCTAGTCCTCGGGCGCTTGTGGGTCATCCTCAGGGACAACAGGCGCTGTAAACCAGCGCGAGAAGAAAATGCCAAGCTCAAACAACAGCCATACCGGCACGGCCAATAAAACCTGCGAAATCACATCCGGAGGCGTTAGCAACATACCAATCGTGAATGCAGCCACAATGACATAAGGCCGCTTGGCGGCAAGCGCTTCGCGCGTGGTTGCTCCACTGCGAACGAGCAAAATCGTCGCAATCGGCACTTCAAATGAGGCCCCAAACGCAAAAAATAACGTCATGATGAACGATAGATATTCACCAATATCCGTCATCATTGCCACGCCATCAGGCGTCGCGGCTGCAAAAAACTGGAATATCAAAGGGAAAACGACAAAGTAGGCAAACGCCATGCCTAAGTAGAAAAGCAAAATGCTAGAAATGAGTAACGGCCAGATCAGCTGTTTTTCTTGGCGATAGAGCCCCGGTGCCACAAATGCCCACAGCTGATAGAGCAAATACGGAATGCTGACAAAAAACGCACCCACCAGGGCGACTTTGAGTGGGATTAAAAACGGCGTTGCCACTTGTGTAGCAATCATCGTTGCGCCCTCAGGCAAGACAGCCATTAGCGGTCCGGCTAGCGCCGCATAAATTTCTTCGCGGAAGGGATAAGCGATGAGAAAAAACACCAACACAACACCAGCGGCATGCATTAAGCGTGTCCGCAGCTCAAGCAAATGCGCTAGCAGCGGACGCTCCTCGTCTTGATAGTCACTACCGGGGGCGTTAGTGCTCACCATCGTCCTTTGACTGTTTTGTTGACGTCGTCGTTGATTGCGTCGTCGAGTTAACCGCCTCGTTAACTTCTCGCTCAGTCTCTCGAGCCTTGCGATTGACCGCATCCCGAGTCTCACGCAAGCCCTCAGCGTTGACCTCGCGCTCGACCTCATCACGAACTGACTGAAAAGACGCCCGCGCGCGCCCCATCCACAGCCCAATGGTGCGGACTAAACGCGGTAGTCGCTCAGGCCCCACCACCACCAGCGCGATCGCGGCAATGATGAGCAGCTCCCAAAAACTGACATCGAACATGGGCGGCTAAGCAGCGCGCAATCAGGCGCCGCCGCTACGATCTTTCTCGTCGACCTTATCACGGTGCGCCGTCTGCGCATCGGCATCGTCTTCGTTAGCGCTGTCTTCAAGACTGTCTTTCGCCGCTTTGGCTTCTTTTTCGCCGTCACTCATCGCGCTCTTAAAGCCTTTTAACGCTCCGCCTAAATCGGTGCCAACGTTACGCAGCTTTTTTGTACCAAAGAGCAACAACACAATGACCAAAATTAAAATCAGTGACCAGGGACTAATACCACCAGGACCCATGACGGATTACCTCCAAAAACAAGCGGGCAAGTTAGCCCATTTTATTACGTGCTGCTTTCTCATCTAGGCCCGAGAGCCCAAATCGCCGCTCAAGCTCCGCTAGTACTTCCGCGGGCTCGAGACCGCAGTGTGACAGCATTATTAAGCTATGGAACCACAGATCAGCGGTTTCATAAACGATTGCTTCATGCTCGGCGTTTTTTGCCGCCACAATCGTTTCTGCGCACTCTTCACCAAGCTTACGCAAAATTCGATCAAGCCCGGCGGCATGCAAGCTCGCAACATAGGATTGCTCAGGGTCAGCATCCCGGCGCTCTTTGAGTACGCCAGCGAGCTTTTTTAATACCTCATCACTCATGTTGCTTATCTCCGTAAACGGCCGCCGGATCTTTAATCACCGGCTCAGCGGCCTGCCACTGCGCATCCACTAAGCGCTGATAGAAACAACTCCGCCGGCCCGTATGGCAAGCCACACCACCTTGCTGTTCGACTTGCAACAACAAGGTATCGCCATCGCAATCAAGCGCGATATCTTTAACCCGCTGGATATGCCCGGAGCGCTCACCCTTCTGCCACAAAGCTTGCCGTGAGCGCGACCAATACACCGCCTCGCCCCGCTCAAGAGTTTGTCTTAGCGCTTCTTGATTCATCCAAGCTAACATCAGCACACGGCCATCGGCGACATCTTGAGCAATCACCGGGACTAGGCCATCGGCATTCCAGCGCACAGCATCCAATTCACTCACTGACGCACCTCTATACCCGCGTTCGCCATAAAGTCTTTTGCCTCGCCAACACTATGCTCGCCAAAGTGGAAAATGCTAGCGGCTAAAACCGCATCGGCATGACCCTCGAGCACGCCATCGGCAAGATGCTGCAGGTTGCCAACCCCGCCTGAGGCAATGAGCGGCACTGCTACTCGATCAGATAATGCCCGATTTAATGCATTATCAAAGCCAATACGCGTGCCATCGCGGTCCATGCTGGTCACCAACAATTCGCCGGCGCCATCGCCAGCCATACGCTCTGCCCACTCAATAGCATCTAATCCCGTTGGCCTGCGCCCACCATGGGTGAATACCTCCCATTGCGGTTGTACATCCGTTCCTCCGGTGCGCTTGGCGTCAATCGCCACCACAATGCACTGCGAGCCAAAACGCTCGGCGGCCTCACGCACAAGCTCAGGCGCATGAATGGCCGCGGTATTGATAGCCACTTTATCGGCACCCGCATTGAGCATGCGGCGGACATCGGCGATGGAGCGAATACCTCCGCCCACGGTGAGTGGAATGAATACCTCAGCGGCAACCGCCTCAACCATCGACACCATCGTGTCGCGCTGTTCATGGCTCGCGCCAATATCGAGAAACGTAATTTCATCGGCTCCTGCCCGATCATAGCGCCGCGCAATCTCTACCGGATCCCCCGCATCGCGAATATCCACAAACTTAACGCCCTTAACAACGCGTCCGCCGTCAATGTCTAAACACGGAATAATGCGTCGCGCGAGGCCCATCGTCAGACGCCTGCAAGCGCATCGGCGAGGCGCTGCGCCGCATTTAAATCAATACGGCCTTCATACAGCGCACGGCCCACGATTGCGCCACTAATGCCAGCATCTGCCGCCGCGCAAAGCGCGCGGACATCATCAAGCGCGCTCACTCCGCCGGAGGCAATCACCGGAATATTAATCGCCCTTGCTAGCGCAGCGGTGGCCTGAACATTCACGCCCCGCAGCATTCCATCCCGACCAATATCCGTAAACACGATTGATTCAACACCGGCATCTTCAAACCGTTTGGCTAGATCGCTTGCCGCTGTCTCTGAGACTTCTGCCCAACCATCGGTAGCCACCCGACCATCGCGAGCATCTAATCCCACCATGATATGACCGGGAAACTCCAAGCAAGCATCGTCTACAAAGTGGGGCTCGCGCAGGGCCTGTGTGCCAATGATGGTGTAATTAACCCCCACATCCAAGTACGCCTGAATCACTTCAAATTTACGAATACCGCCGCCAACCTGAATCTCAAGATTGGGGTGACGCTCTGCAATTTGACCAATGAGATCTGCATTCAGCGGAAACCCCTGAATAGCGCCATCCAAATCCACAATATGCAAACGCCGAGCGCCTGCCGCGACCCAGCGATTGGCGATCTCAACCGGATCATCTGAGAAAATTGTCTCCTCATCCATGCGCCCCTGGCGCAGGCGCACACATTTGCCATCTTTAAGGTCAATGGCGGGTATTAACTGCATCAATCTCCATCCCAAGATAAGAAGTTTTCTAAAAGCCGAAGCCCAGGTTGCTGGCTTTTTTCCGGATGAAACTGGGTAGCAAAAACATTCGCCTTGCCAATGGCCGCCGCAAATGCCTCGCCATAGGTACTTTGCCCCTGCACGATGGCCGGATCCTGGGGTGCGACGTAGTAACTATGCACAAAGTAAAAGCGTTCATCTTGGGCAATGCCCTGCCATAACGGGTGATCAGCCGTTTGATGCACCTGATTCCAGCCCATATGTGGAATTTTTAATGCGGTATTGCCTTGGGTCAGCTCACGAAAATGCCGCACGCGACCGGCAAAATGCCCCAACGCGGCCACGCCTTGGTTCTCTTCGCTCTCGCTCATGAGCGCCTGCATGCCCATACAAATGCCTAAAAACGGCCGACTCGCCATTGCCTGGGTGAGTGCATCAATGAGCTCATAGCGATGGAGCGCGCTCATACAATCCCGCACGGCCCCTTGGCCGGGGAAAACCACGCGATCGGCGGCGAGGATTTCTTCCGGTTGAGTGCTCAGCGTGAGCGCTTTGGCACCCACAAACTCTAGCGCCCGGAGCACTGAGCGCAAATTGCCCATGCCGTAATCAATGACCGCCGTTCTCATGCACTGTGCCTTTGCTTAGTAACGCTCAGAGTGCCCCCTTGGTTGAGGGCAGGGCATCTTCGGCTAGCCCGGCATCCCGCGCACAAGCCATCCGTAATGCACGCCCCGCGGCTTTAAACAGGGTCTCCGCGATGTGGTGGGCGTTATCACCAGCGAGGGCATCCATATGCATCGTCACCCCGGCATGGTTAACAAACCCTTGCCAGAACTCCGCCACCAAATCGGTATCCAAGTCACCCACTCGCTCAACCGGAAAGGCGGCACGAAAATACAGACCTGGACGTCCTGATAAATCCACAACGACTCGCGATAAGGCCTCATCGAGTGGACAAAAAGCGTGGCCATAACGCACTAAGCCACGTTTTTCACCCAGTGCTTGAGCGAATGCTTGGCCTAACGTAATTCCCACATCCTCAACGGTGTGGTGGGCATCAATATGCAAATCCCCGTCAGCAGCAACCGCGATATCAAACAACCCGTGACGGCTGAGTTGATCCAACATATGATCAAAAAACCCTACGCCTGTCTGCCGCTCACCCGCGCCCGAGCCATCCAAATCGATACTGACCTGAATACGCGTCTCTAGGGTGTTGCGCTCTACCTTGGCTTTACGTTCACTCATCAGCTTCTACCCCGATTACTAACGCAAGGCAGGATAGCACGCTGTCAAGCTGATCGTGAGCGAGGCGGGGCTTCTAACCAAAAGGTCACCGGGCCATCATTGCAAAGCTCAACCTGCATATCAGCTGCAAATACCCCACAGCCTACCGTTGGATGTTGTTGTTGGGCATGATCACAAAGCCATGCAAAAAGGGCGTTTGCCTCAGCCGGCGAGGCCGCTGGTGAAAACCCGGGCCGCGAACCACGCTGAGTATCTGCGGCTAGGGTGAACTGCGGGACCAACAAAAGCCCGCCCTGTACATCAGTGAGGCTTTGGTTCATGCGCCCATGGGCATCGGCGAAGATACGATAACCGAGCACGCGCTCGAGCAAACGCGCCGCACTTGCCTCGGTATCGCCACGCTGCACGCCCACCAGCACAAGCAAACCCTGATCAATCGCGGCGAGCGTTTGCTCATCAACACGCACCTGAGCGTGACGCACACGTTGTAATAGCCCGATCATTGGCGAGTGCTAGCGCCGCCAAAACGCGGGGGTAAACAACACAAGCAATGTAAAAATCTCCAATCGCCCCATAATCATCGCCACACACATCACTAACTTCGGTCCATCACCAACACTAGCAAAGTTAGCGGCCACATCACCCAGTGCGGGGCCTAAGTTCGCTAAGCCAGAGGCCACCGCGGAAAACGCGGTTACCTGATCCAAGCCCATGGCCAAAAGCAATAACAACAGGACAACAAACAACACCACATACGCGGCAAAAAAGCCCCAAACCGCATCAATGACACGACCACTCACTGGCCGATCACCGATTTTGACGTGAATCTCAGCTTGCGGATGAATCAGCCGGACGACTTCACGATTGCCTTGGCGCCACAGTAATAAAACCCGAATGACTTTCAGCCCGCCCGATGTCGAATTAGCACATCCGCCCACCACGGCAATAAACAACAGCAACACCGGTAGAAAGGCAGGCCAAATATAATAGGACGCGGTGGTATAGCCCGTCGTGGTCGCGAAAGAGACCACCTGGAAAATGGCGTGATGCCAAGTTTCATTCAGCGGCAAATTATGCGCCGCCTGATAGATCAACAAGCCGCCAATGACCAGCACGCACGCCGCGGCCACACCAATTAAGAAAGTCACTAACTCGGGGTCAGAGCGCCACGGCTCCGTACTCATTCGCCGCCAAGCCATAAAATGCAATGAATAGTTCAATGCGGAAATGAGCATGAACACCACCGCAATCATTTCAATCACGGCACTATCAAAATAGCCAATACTCGCGTCATGGGTGGAAAATCCACCCGTTGCGATGGTCGTAAATGAGTGGGTGATGGCATCAAACACGCTCATGCCAGCTAACCAATAGGCAAGCGCACAAATCGCGGTTAACCCCATGTAAATGTACCAAAGGGCTTTTGCCGTTTCTGCGATACGTGGGGTGAGTTTGGCGTCTTTAACTGGCCCCGGCAGCTCGGCGCGATAGAGCTGCATGCCACCAATGCCAAGCATCGGCAAAATCGCTACAGCCAGAACAATTATGCCCATACCGCCTAACCACTGCAGTTGCTGGCGATAGTACTGAATAGAGATCGGTAAATGATCAATACCAATAATGCCGGTCGCGCCGGTCGTTGTGAGCCCCGAAACACTCTCAAATAGTGCATCAACAATGGAAAAACTCACTTCGCTTTGCAGCAGCAGTGGCAGTGAGCCTGCAGCGCCTAACACCACCCAAAACATGGCCACCACAAAAAACCCATCACGGGTTCGAAGCTCTCGGCGTGAACGGCGAACTGGCAGCCAAAGCAAGCCACCAAGGGTAAACAATAGAGTGAACGTGACAAAGAATGCGCTGGCTACGCCATCGGCTGAGATAAGCGACAACAAGCCAGGTGGCAACATTGTCATGCTGAACACCATCAGCAGAACACCAAGGACACGTTGGACGGCATCAGGATGCATGGTGTGTGCGCTCTGACTTACAAAAAGGTAACGCCAACGGAGAAGAGTTTCTCAACATCGGCAAGACGGGTTTTATCCACTAAAAACAAAATCACGTGGTCTTCAGGCTCGATCACCGTGTCATGGTGGGCCATGACGACCTCTTCGCCACGCACAATCGCGCCAATCGTCGTGCCGCGGGGGAGACGAATTTGCTCAATGCGCTTACCCACGACCTCTGAGCTTCCCGCATCGCCATGCGCCACGGCCTCGATGGCCTCAGCCGCGCCACGACGCAAGCTATGCACCGCGGCCACATCACCGCGGCGTATATGCGCTAGCAAACTACCTATCGTCGCCTGCTGAGGCGAGATCGCGACATCGATATCATCACTCGATTGAATTAGATCGACATAGGCCGCTCGATTAATCAGCGCCATCACCGTTCGCGCGCCGCGACGCTTTGCGAGCATCGCCGAGAGGATATTGGCTTCATCATCATTCGTGAGCGCGCAGAAAACATCCGTATTTTCAATATTCTCCTCAAGCAGCAAATCCTCATCAGCGGCATCCCCGCGCAGGACAATGGTCTTTTTCAAATCATCAGCAATCGCCCTACACCGAGTGGCATTGTGTTCAATGATTTTGACCTGATATCGCGACTCGAGTGATTGTGCCAGACGCGTCCCAATGTTGCCGCCACCGGCGAGCATAATGCGCTTGACCGGTTTATCGAGGCGCCGCAGCTCACTCATCACCGCACGAATATTTTTTCTCGCGGCAACAAAAAACACTTCATCGCCCGCCTCAACAATCGTATCGCCCTCAGGAATGATGGCGCTGCCGCGGCGATAGATTGCCGCTACCCGCGTTTGCACACCGGGGACATGTTCTCGCAACGTCCGCAGTGCTTGGCCCACCAGCGGCCCGCCGTAATACGCACGCACACCCACTAAGCGGACTCGACCGTCGGCAAAATCCATGACTTGCAAAGCCCCCGGATGTTCAATCAGCCGGCGCACATATTGCGTCACCAGTTGCTCAGGACTAATCAGCACATCGATCGGCAGCGCATCAGGGGCAAAGATTTGTGGGTGGGATAAGTACTCAACCGCGCGAACACGAGCAATTTTTGTTGGCGTATGAAACAGCGTAGCGGCAATTTGGCAGGCCACCATATTGGCCTCATCCGAGTTGGTGACCGCAATCACCATATCGGCGTCATCAGCGCCAGCCCGCTCTAGAACATCCGGATAGGTAGCATTGCCAGCAATGGTTCGAAGATCCAATCGATCCTGTAGACCCTGCAAGATGCCGGCATCCTTATCGACCACCGTAATCTCGTTGTCTTCACTGGTGAGATTAGCCGCCACCGTGCCGCCGACTTGTCCGGCGCCAAGAATAATGATTTTCATAGCCCCACACCCCCTGGGTCTTGGCGGTCTTTTGGATCAATACCGAGCGAGCGCAATTTACGATATAAGTGCGTCCGCTCCATCCCCGCTAATCGCGCCAATCGGGCAACACTACCCCCGGCGCGCTGGAGCTGTTGCTGCAAATAAGCGCGCTCAAATTGCTCACGTGCCTCGCGCAATGGCAAATCGAGCGATAAGGCCGGCAGCCACTGGCCACCCGATACCTGCGAGTCATCGCCGCGGTTCTGCAAGGCCTCTGTTACCTCGGCAACATCGATTTCAAGCCCATCGCCTAGCACCAATAAACGCTGGACTAAATTGCGCAATTCAAGCACGTTGCCAGGCCATTCGTGGTTGCGAAGACGGTTTTGTGCCGCCACCGTAAACCGTCGGTAACTGAGCTGCTCCGTGTCGACGAGCCGATCAACATAAAATTGCACTAATTCAGGAATATCTTCGGCATGATCGCGCAGCGGCGGCACCCGCATAGGAACCACACCTAGCGCAAAACTTAGATCCTGCCGAAAACGACCGGCCGCTACCTGAGCACTTAAGTCATGCCGGGTAATGGCGATCATGCGCACATCGAGTGGAATACGAGCACTACCGCCAACCCGCTGGAAGCTGCCCGCATCAATGGCGGCAGCAAGTCGAGTCTGTGCCTCAGCGTCCAAATCGGTCACGCCATCAATAACCAACGTGCCGCCGGCCGCAGCTTCAAGCCGGCCAAGCGCCATACCCGATTCCTCTTCCACACCAAACAGCTCTTCCGCCGCGGCATGACCGGCAATAGTGCCGGCGGCCACTTCAACCAATGGACCGGCGGCGCGATGACTTAAGCGGTGCAAATACCTCGCCAAGCATTTCCGCCCACTACCTGACTCACCGGTAATGAGGACCCAACCCTCGGTGGTGGCGACCCGCGCCGCCTGATCGCGTAAATGTCGCATCGCTTGACTACGCCCCACCGGCTCGATCGCAATCGAACCTGATGCATCGACTGGGTGAGCAACTCCTTGCTCAAGGGCTTTTTCCACCGTTACCAAAAGTTTGCCCATGGATAACGGTTTTTCAACAAAATCGGTGGCCCCATGGCGAGTGGCCTCGACAGCAGTTTCCACCGTGCCATGGCCAGAGATCATAACCACCGGCCACTCCATCGCACCGCCACTTTCCCATTCACGTAACAGCGAAATGCCGTCCTCGCCTGGCATCCAAATATCTAGCAACACCAAATCAGGACGGCGCTCATACAGTCGCTCTCGCGCCTCGGCCGCGCTTTGCGCTGTGGTAACCGCATAGCCTTCATCTTCAAGAATTTCACGTACGAGCCCGCGAATATCTGGCTCGTCATCGACGACGAGCACATAGGCTTTGCTCATTGACTGTCCCCCGTTCGGGTATCACTTGCCATGCGTTGGGGCAGGCGTACCGAAATTCGCGCACCGCCATCAACATTCCGCGCACTAATCATGCCATTGTGCTCTTCGACAATCTTCTTGACGATGGCAAGGCCAAGTCCAGAGCCCCGCGGTTTGGTGCTCACATAGGGTTCAAAGAGCTGATTGAGCATTGACTCCGCAAACCCCGGGCCATTGTCCTGCACATGCAGCTCAAGCATATCGGCGTAGCGTCCCTCGCCCTCGGCGGTTTCTACGCTAACCTGACACTCGCCTGCGCCGGCGGCCTCCAATGCATTGCGCAATAGATTATTGAGTAGCTGGCGGAGCCGGCCGGGGTCGGCTTCAAGACGCGGCAAGTCGGCAGCTAAGGCTAAATTAAATGTTGGCTGCTCGGATTCCCCGCGGTAGAGCTCAACCACTTCGTTGACCAAACGGTTCAAATCGACTGCTTGCGGGCGCAGGGTGGGCGGCCGGGCATATTCAGAAAAAGCCTGAACCATATCTTTCATGGCCTCGACCTGATGAATAATCGTTTCGGTCGAGCGTTGCATTAACGCCGCCTGATCACCACTCAAGCCCTCACCAATTTTATGCTGCAGTCGCTCCGCCGATAGTTGTATTGGCGTTAATGGGTTCCGAATCTCATGCGCTAAGCGTCGGGCCACCTCACCCCATGCAGAATCACGCTGCGCTTGTATAAGCGTTGTGACATCGTCAAAAACAATGACATCCCCACCACTATCACCCTCACCAGGCAGCACCGCACCACTGCACATCAGCGAGCGCCTGCCCTCGCTGGTATCAATAACTAACTCCGCCCGCCACTCATTGGCGTTGCCCTGACAATGCCCCGCTACCCATTCGGCAAACGGCCCAAAATTTGGATATCGAGCGGCTAGAGCTGATAGCGGATGCCCTACGCCCTCGGCGAGCGGTACTGACAAAATGGCTGAGGCGGCCTGATTAAACGTTCGTAAACTGCCATCAGGTGCTAGCGCTAAAACACCGGAAGAAAGGCGCCCGAGCACCGTCTCTAAATACGCGCGCTGGGATTCCACCAACGCTTGGCTTTGCCGGGCCGCATCGCGAACTTCGGCCACGCGCTGACTCATATCGTTAAACGATCGCACCAGAAAACCGAGCTCATCGTTACCACCCGGTGGCAGCTGTGTGCCGTACTCGCCTGCCGCCATTGCCCGCGTGCCCTCAGCAAGCCGACTGACCGGCGCCACTAAACGCCGAGCCAAATAAAATGCCGACCACACTGCAAAAAGGAGCGAGAGCAACAGTACCAACGATAGCGTTAAGCTAAAACTATCCTTTAGCGGGCCCCGCAAGTAAGCCAATTCGCGGTATTCACTAAACGCGGTCTCCACCTCATCGGCCAAATCATTCATTCGCGGAGATACTTGGAAAAGACCCTGCAAAATACGCTTACTACTAGGTCCCGATGGCCCTGGTGCCTGTACCAATGCACGAATATGCAGACCGGCATTCTCAATCGGATCAAGGCCCACATAGGGCCGGCCCTGCCGGAGCTGTAGCAAAATACTCTCCTCCGGGCGATGCGGCAGAATGTTCGCCGTATCAATACTGCTAGCGGCAATAATGCGGCCATTCTCACCTAGCAAAACCAGCTCAGAAGCCCCCGTGCGAGCACGTAGGTCACCAAGCGTAATGGGTACCATTTCACCTTCGACATCCGAGAGCTCACCGGCCGCATCCTCGAGGCGTTGTTGCATATCGCGCATGCGCTGATCGAGCGAGGCCTGGGATAACGTCAGCGCGTCATCAAGTGCCCGCTCAATACGCACATCAAACCAACTATCAACGCCGCGTTGGAGAAACTGCATCGAAAAGCCATACACCACCATGCCGGGAAGCACTGCCAAAACCACGAATAAGGCCATTAACCGCAGCGTCAATCGGCTGCCTGCCTCGCGTAAGCGAAGCGATCGCGTTAATTGCCAGAGATTATTGACGATCAGCCCAAGCAGAATAAACAACACCACGCCGTTTAATAACAGCAGCCACAGATACAAGCGGCCAAAGCGCGCGGTATTTTCTGTCGCCGCGCTTAATAGATACAGCGATAGAATGAGCAAAACGCTCAAAACAATACGCACCCATCCCTGCCGCGGCAGCCGGATCATGGCAGCACCACACTGTGGCTTACCGACGGACTGCGCAGTTTCCAATCGGCATTCACCAATGCGACTGTGCGCAGCAAACGGGGGAGCGTATCGAGTTCGAGCTGGGTCATTAACACCACGTCGTAATGGCCTGATGCATTCAATTGGTCATCGTGAATGACTGGCCACGCTTCAATATTGCCTAGGCGAGCCAAAAGACTATCGAGGTTGCGAAAACTACGGCTATCTCCATTAGCAAGCCGCGTTAAAACATAACGCCGACTAATCGCATGATATTGCAAGCGATAGCGTCGTTGCTGGTTAATGACGGTGGCATTACTCCACCACCAACGCTTGCGCTCAAGCCGCAAAGTTTGTGTGATGACCAACTCCACACCATTTTCTAAGGCCTCGATTACGGTATCGCCCAAGGCATACTCAATGCGGGCATCGACGGCTAGCAAATTATCCTCAACGCGTGGGTTAATTTCATCCACGCTGAATTCGCCCGGTTGGGCAATCGCCGGTGTCGCGACTAGGATCAATCCTAGTGCGAGCGCTAATCGTTTAATGCTTTTCCAGACAGGCATAGTAAAAGCCATCTACCCCCGACTCTCCGGTCAGGATTTGCTGACCGTACCCGACCGAGCGACCGACGGGAAGGTTCAGCGCTATCGGTGTGATCAATTCCTGCTGCGCCACAAACGCCGCGATGAGCGCCTCATTTTCAGCAGGCAGTATTGAGCAGGTGGCATATACCAGTCGCCCACCAGGCGCTAGCAACGGCCATAACGCTTCGAGCAAGCGCTGCTGTGCGCCTTGTAAGCGGGCAATATCCGAGTCACGGCGCAGCCATTTAATATCGGGATGGCGCCGAATCACGCCAGTACCCGAACACGGTGCATCCAACAAAATTCGGTCAAAAAGTTGCCCATCCCACCAGCCATCCGGCTTGCCCGCATCACCCACTAATAGGCGGGCTTTTAAGCCAAGCCGATCCAGTTGCGCTGCCATACTACCCAGTCGCTCGGCACTTTGATCAAGGGCGGTTAAATCAATTTGTGCCCGTTCCAGAAGATGGCCGGTTTTACCGCCGGGCGCAGCACAGGCATCCAAAATCCGTTCACCCTCTTGTGGCGCAAGGCAGTCTGCGGCTAATTGAGCGGCCGCATCCTGGACCGAAAACCCACCCTGAGCGAAGCCAGGCAACGTATCCACCGCCACCGGCTGGGTGAGCACGCGGGCATCGGCAAAACCCGGTAGCGGTGTGGTGTCTGCCGGCAGTGCCGGCTGTGGCTGCCGCGCATTCACCCGCAAGGTCATTGGTGCGCGCGTATTTTGTGCAACCAATACATCACGCCAATCATCAGGCCAATCGGTTTGTAATCGCTTAAGCAACCAATCAGGGACTGAATACCGGACTGCCGGATTGTTATCGACGGCGGCTAAACATTCGGCCTGCTCACGCTGAAAGCGCCTTAATACGGCATTGATCAGTTTTGCCGCCCAGTTTTTGCCACGATCGCGAGCCAGTCCAACGGTTTGCGAGACAGCTGCATGCGCGGGCACCTCCATTGCGAATAACTGATAAAGGCCAAGCTCGATGAGTAGAGCCATATCCTGATCACGCTCGCGTAATGTTGAGCGCAGCAAATGCTCACGAAGCGCTGCCAGTCGGCGGTGATGGCGCAAGACCCCATAGGTGAGTGCCTGAGAAAAACCACGATCACGCGCATCAGCCAATTGCGGTAAACCACGGGCTAATGCAGCCTCTAACGATTGGCCTTTGCTGAGTACATCCAGCAAACAATCAAGCGCGACGACTCTCGCTTTAGTTGAGCTGTTCGCCGACATTAATGTCATGCCCTCGTAGAAATTCATCAGCGGATTGCGGCTTACCGCCCGCCGCCTGAACCTCGGTTAAACGCAACACGCCAGCCGCCGTTGCCACATCAATCCCGGCAGGATCGACCGCAATAACCGTGCCTGACTCAGCGCCAGCAGCCATCTCCATCGCCTGCGCATTCCAAATGCGCAGTGCCTGTCCCTGACGCTGGGTTCGAGCCACCGGCCATGGATTAAAAGCACGAACTTTGCGCGCCAGAGTGAGCGCGGGTTGCTGCCAATCCAGCGTGGCCTCAGCGGTTGTGATTTTATTGGCATAGGTCACTCCGCGCTCGGACTGCGGCTTGGCCTTTATATCCCCTGCCGCCCAGTCAGCCAGCGTTTGCTCAATTAACTGAGCGCCCATTGATGCAAGGCGCTCATGCACACTACCGGTCGTATCAGCAACACCAATCGGCGTCGTTTTGGCAACGACAACAGGACCAGTATCCAACCCCGGGGCCATTTCCATTAAACACACCCCGGTTTGCTCATCTCCCGCCTCAATGGCGCGATGAATCGGTGCTGCCCCTCGCCACCGCGGTAGCAGTGAGGCATGAATATTAAGACAACCATGGTTTGGAATAGCCAGAATGGCCGCCGGCAAAATCAATCCATACGCCGCCACGATGAGAACGTCCGGGGCATAACCAGCTAAGGTTGCCTGTGCTGAGGCGTCAGACAAGCTCGCGGGCTGCTCAATGGGCAGCGCATAGTGCAGCGCGCAGGCCTTAACCGCTGAGGCACGAAGCTGGCGGCCACGGCCGGCGGGACGATCGGGCTGGGTATATACGGCGACCACCTCATGCGGGCCGTTGATCAATTGCTCGAGCGCAGGCACAGCAAACGCTGGCGTGCCTGCATAGGCCACTCGTAGGGGTATTGGCGCGTCTGCGTGGTTCAGACAGCGCCCGTTTTCAGCGATGACTCACCGCGTTGACGTGCGGCTTTCTCAAATCGCCGGCGAAGGCGTTTGCGCTTGAGGTCTGATAGGTGATCGATAAAAAGCCGGCCGGCGAGATGATCAAGCTCATGTTGAATACAGCGCGCATGCAAGCCTTCATAACGCTGCTCAAAGATCTCACCCTCGGCATTTTCCGCGCGCAAAGTAATCGCCACCGGACGCTCAACATTATCGGCATACCCAACAATGGACAGACAGCCTTCCTCGGCGACATCACAGGTGTCCTCGTAAGCAATAATTTCCGGATTAATAAGCACCTGTGGGGCATCACCCGATTCACTCACATCCATGACCACGACCTGCTCATGGACATCGATTTGCGTTGCTGCCAAACCAATGCCGGGCGCATCGTACATCGTCTCGAACATGTCACTGATCAGATCGCGAATTCGCGCATCAATTTCATCCACCCGTTTAGCCGGCGTTCGCAGCCGTGGGTCGGGATATTGCAAAATGTCTCGTATCGCCATCGGTTTTCCGTTGAGGGCCGCTGCTTAACGCTGCTAGCCTCAAATGCCGTTATTGATTCTCGATTATACCGAAACGCATCGAGTGACGGCCAGTGAATACCCGCCGCAACAAGGACCTGTCATGCGATATTTTTTAAGCCCCGGGGCGATTCTCGGTTTTTGCCTTCTCATAAGCACCCCATTGATTAGTGCTAACCCGCCTATGGTATTTCCTCCTGACGATCATCTGCCGCGGGTATTAATGGGCGAGGATGGCCGTCGCCTTAATGCAGCAGGCGATCGCATATTGGCCGAAGGATTAGCGGGGCGATCAGCACGGCTTTACTATGTCGTTAGGCCCGGGCCTAGGTTGCAAGCGCATGAGACAGGCGAGCGCTTGGGCCGCAGCAGTCTTTTATTAGGGCGTGCTCGCGTTGAACGACCGGGCAATCCCGCTCTGCTCGTCGTTGAAAAAGCCCAGCAAGAAATCCGGCCCGGTGATTATCTGCTACCCGTCCTGCAAGGAGCGCGCAATAATGCCGAATGACGATGACATTGGTGCCTGGCTAACGCTAGCGCGACTCGATGGCATTGGTCCTCACGCTCAGCGCATGATTCTTGAGCGCTATAGAAGCGCTGCCGATTTTCTTGCGGCAAGCGAACAACACCGCCGCGCTCAGGCGCTGCCTGATCGAGTCGTGACCGCACCGCGTCAGATGGCTGCGGCCGAGGCCGCCGTGCGCGCTGATCAAGACTGGCTAAGCGCAGGGGATAATCGCGCTATCATTACCCGCGCCGATCCCCGCTATCCCCCACAACTACAAACCATCCCCGATCCGCCCGCGGTCCTTTATATCCGCGGTAACCCAGATTTACTACATGAGCCACAAATCGCGATCGTTGGCTCCCGCTCGGGCACACCGGCAGGCCTCGAGACCGCAACCGACTTTGCTGCTCACCTCGCGGCACTGGGGTTAGTGGTCACGAGCGGATTGGCGCTAGGGATTGATACTGCTGCGCATGAGGGCGCACTGGTGGGTTCTGGTAAAACCATTGCCGTTATGGCGACAGGCCCAGACCGCCTCTACCCAAAACAAAACGCAGATCTCGCGGAACGGATGACTCAACACGGCGCGATTGTCACTGAAATGGGCGTAGGCACGCCGGTGCAGCGCGGTTTATTTCCGCGGCGTAATCGACTAATCAGCGGCTTATCACTTGGCGTATTAGTCATTGAGGCGGGGATTCGTAGTGGCGCACTTGGCAGTGCCAGGGCTGCGACCGAACAAAATCGCGAAGTACTCGCTATACCCGGTTCTATACATAATCCAGTCGCTCGCGGCTGTCATGCATTGATCCGTGACGGCGCGCGCTTAGTCGAAAGTGTGACTGATGTGGTGGAGGAATTGCGCGGCGCCGCTGAACAACATGCGATGACATTGGCAACGCCAAAGGCAGCACAACCCGCGATAGATGCGCAATCACCCAAGGTCTTAGACCCTGAATATGCGGCGGTTCTTGGTGCAATCGGAGACAATCCAGTGCGCTTTGACACACTCGTCTCGCAGCTTGGATTGACGCCTGATATCCTTTCCTCCATGCTCCTTAACCTAGAACTCTCGGGCCACATTGCGCCCTGCAGTGGCGGTCGTTATCAACGGATCAACAATCGAGCAGGCGGATGAAAGAAAACGTTTTCGACGTCCTTATGTATCTGTTCGAGCACTACTTCCACGACACCGTCGAGGTTGATCCCAACCGAGCGGAGATCGAAAACGACCTCCTCGGCGCTGGGTTTACAGAGCTCGAAATTCGTAAAGCACTCGACTGGATCGATGCACTCGCCGAACATCGTGAATTGCCCGTCGTCAGTGATCAGCCACCGGCAAGTCGTGTGTTCACGAGCGCCGAGGCAACCCGCATTGATACCGAAGGTCGCGGATTTTTAATGTTCTTAGAGCAAACTGGCATTCTTACGCCAAGCAATCGGGAAATGGTGATTGATCGCTTAATGGCGTTAGACGATGGTGATATCGACCTCGACAAACTCAAATGGGTTGTTTTGATGGTGCTATTCAGCCGCCCGGGCGAGGAAGAGGCCTGTGCCTGGATGGAAAATTTGCTTTTTGAATCCCCCCATCCGCTCGCACATTGAAGTTCTCATGACCAGTCATCTCGTTATCGTGGAGTCGCCCGCTAAGGCGCGCACCATTAATAAATACCTCGGCAATGAGTTTGAGGTTATGGCCTCCTATGGTCATGTCCGTGACCTAGTGGCCAAAGAAGGGGCTGTCGATACAGACCATGGCTTTGCCATGCGCTATGCACTTGTCGAGCGTAACGCCAAGCAAGTCGATGCCATTGCCAAAGCGACGCGCAAAGCCGATGCAGTCTACCTCGCCACTGATCCGGATCGCGAGGGCGAGGCCATTTCTTGGCATCTGCAAGAATTGCTGCAGGAACGCAATGTATTGGGTGATAAACCGATTCATCGGGTGGTGTTTTATGAAATTACCAAAAGCGCCATACGTGAGGCCATCGATCATCCACGCGGGCTGTCGACCGATTTAGTCAATGCCCAACAAGCCCGCCGAGCGCTAGATTATCTCGTTGGCTTTAATCTCTCGCCCCTTCTATGGCGCAAGATCACCAGTGGCTTATCCGCCGGCCGAGTGCAGTCACCGGCCCTTCGCATGATTGTGGAACGTGAGCTTGAGATTGAGGCCTTTATCCCAAGAGAGTATTGGAGCATTGAGGCAGATTTAAATCGCCAAGGCCAAGCCTTCGTGGCTCGCTTACAGCAGCTCGATGGCGAGAAAGTCGAACAATTTACCATTACCGATGGTGAAACCGCCGAATCGGCAACCCAACGCATTACCGAAGCCGCGGCCGGTGAGTTTGTGGTGCAGCGGGTTGAGAAAAAACAACGTCGACGTAATCCCGCCGCGCCGTTTATCACCTCAACATTGCAGCAGGAGGCATCACGCAAACTGCGCTTTGGTGCCCAGCAAACAATGCGGGTGGCCCAGCAGCTCTATGAAGGTGTGGACACTGGTAATGGAACGGTTGGCCTAATCACTTACATGCGAACCGACTCCGTCAATCTCTCGCAGGAGTCGATTCAAGGGTTACGCAGCGTCATCGCCCAGCGCTTTGGTGCAGAAAAACTGCCCGATCACCCGCATCAATATCGAACGCGTGCCAAGAACGCGCAAGAGGCGCATGAGGGAATTCGACCGACGGATCCGGAGCGCCATCCCGACGCGCTCAAAGGGTATTTGAACGACGATCAATACCGGCTCTATGATTTAATCTGGAAGCGTACTGTGGCCTGCCAGATGATCCATGCCACCATCGATACCGTATCAGTCGACTTGGCCGCTGGTGATTGTGCTAATTTTCGTGCCACCGGCTCCACCATCCGCGACCCTGGCTTTATGGCGGTCTATCAGGAAGGCCAAGACGATAGCGCGGTCGATAGTAATGAGCGTATTTTGCCGCCGCTCGAACAAGGCGATCGGGTGCCCCTTACTGCACTGCGGCCGGAACAGCACTTTACCGAGCCGCCGCCGCGATTTTCCGAAGCAAGCTTGGTGCGCGCGTTGGAAGAATATGGCATCGGCCGGCCCTCGACCTACGCATCGATTATTTCCACGTTGCAAGCACGTAATTACGCCACGATTGATAATCGGCGATTTAAACCCACCGATACCGGCCGGGTGGTCACCAAGTTTTTAACCGAGCATTTTGATCGCTACGTCGATTATGAATTTACCGCCAAACTAGAAGACCGATTGGACGCCATCTCTCGCGGCGAGGTCGATTGGGTCCCAGTGCTTGAAGAATTTTGGCAGCCTTTCCACGAGCGCGTCGAGGAAAAACAGCAAGTCTCACGCAGTGATGTAATGAAAGCCCGTGAACTCGGGACTGATCCAAAAAGCGGCCGTCCGGTTAGCGCACGGCTTGGTAAGTACGGCCCGTTTGTGCAAATTGGTACGCGTGAGGACGAAGAAAAACCCCGTTTTGCGAGTCTGCGACCGGGTCAAAGCATTGATACGATTCCACTCGATGAGGCGCTCGCTTTGTTTAATCTGCCTCGTGATTTGGGCACCACGCCGGATGGCCTTGAGCTCGTGGTCAATATTGGGCGGTTTGGGCCTTATGTCCGCTTTGGGAGTCAATTCGCATCGCTTAAAAAAGACGATGATCCCTACACCATCGGGCGCGAGCGGGCGCTTGAATTGGTGGAGGAGAAAAAAGAGAACATCGCCAAGCGCACAATTCAAAGCTTCGATGATGGCGCACTCACCGTCATGAAAGGCCGCTTTGGCCCGTATATTACCGATGGCCGTAAACGAGCGCGTATTCCCAAAGATCAAGACGCCGCCGCGCTCACTCAGGAAGAATGCCAAACCTTGATCGATGAGGCACCTGAGCCCAAAGCAAAAGCGGGCGCACGAAAAAAGCCGGCGGCCAAAAAAGCCCCCGCAAAATCCAAGGCGAGCAGCGGCAAGCGCTCAAGCAGCTAATATGCGCCCGACCCAGCCCCGGCTCTCTCGCATCCGCGATTTGATTTTGGCGGGTGGGCTCGGTGCCTATCCAACAGAGGGTGTTTGGGGCTTGGGCTGTGATCCACTCAACCCTGATGCGCTCGCGCGATTGATTGCAATCAAAGGCCGCGGCGCAGAAAAAGGGCTCATTGTTATTGCCTCGGCGCCGGAGCAGCTTAATGCGCTTGTGCAGTGGCCAAGTGATCGCAGCGCACAAGACGCCATTTTTGCCAGCTGGCCCGGGCCGGTCACTTGGATTGTGCCGGCTGCGCCAGGTTTGCCGGCTTTACTGACTGGCGGCCGGGATACACTTGCCGTGCGCGTCACTGCCCATCCACCGGTCATTGCGCTTTGCAATGCGATCGGACAGGCGCTGGTCTCAACAAGCGCTAACCTTAGTGGGCATCGGGCCTATACCCGACGCTGGCAGGTTCAACGGCGCTTTGGCTCAAAACTCGATTGGATACTGCCAGGACCGCTTGGCGGGCAACGCGGGCCTTCAGAGATCCGGGAAGCGGGCAGCGGCCGACGCATACGTGCCGCGCAAAGCTAAGCGTTAACCGCCGATATACGACATCTCTATGCGCCGACTATCAATCGGTTGCGTGTGCTCACCGCGTTGCTCGGAATAGCGATCAGTGCGTGCTGACCAAATCCTAGAGAGTTGCTCACGTAAATCTTGATCGCTGGCCCCCGTGCGCATTGGTGCGCGTAAATCATGTCCGTGGTTGGCAAACAAACACGTGAAAAGCTTACCTTCCGCTGATAGCCGCGCCCGGCTGCAGTCCCCGCAGAAGGGCTGCGTTACCGAGCTAATAAAACCAATTTCACCGGCGCCGTCGGCATACCGATATCGCTCGGCAACCTCACCACGGTAGTTTGCATCCACCGGTTCGAGTGGCCATTGATTGTGCAGCTGAGCACGCACATCCGCTGAGGGTATGACTTGATCTAAGCACCAACCGTTGGTGCTTCCCACATCCATGGTCTCGATGAAACGCAAAATATGCGGCGTGCCACGGAAATACTCAGCCATGGCGAGCAAATCGTGATCATTGACGCCGCGCTGGACAACCATGTTGACCTTAACTGGCGTCAGCCCGGCCTGTTCGGCATTCGCAATGCCAGCGAGCACTTTAGCAACCGGAAAACCAACATCATTCATTGCTTGGAAGGTGGCATCATCAATCGCATCTAAACTCACGGTGATTCGATTGAGTCCGGCGTCGCGTAACGCCCGGGCCTTATCGAGTGTCAGCATCGAGGCATTGGTGGTTAAGCTAATATCCTCAACGCCCTCTAGCGCAGCTAACATGCCGATGAGCCGATCAATATCGCGTCGGAGCAGTGGTTCACCACCCGTCAATCGGAGCTTACGCACACCCAGTTCGGTGAAAAGCTGGGCGAGTCGAGTGATTTCCTCAAAGCTAAGTAATTCACTTCGCGGCATAAACGCATGATTGGCCCCAAACAGCGCTTTGGGCATGCAGTAGCTACAGCGGAAATTGCATCGATCCGTCAGCGAGATCCGCAAATCACGAAGTGGCCGGCCAAGCGTGTCAGTGAGTGCAGTCTTCATCATTACTATTGCCCAGCGCCTGGGAGTGACTCGCCTTGTAAATATACCTCAGTGCCATCGCTGTAGGCCTCACGCTTCCACACGGGTGCGGTCTTTTTAAGCGTATCAATGGCGTAACGCCCAGCCTCGAATGCAGCCGCTCGATGCGCCGCGCGCACCACCACGATCACGCTAAGCTCGCCAACTTCAAGCTTGCCGATGCGATGACGGATGGTGCAGGAGAGAATATCAAACTGCTCCATAGCAGCAGCCTCAACCTCCGCTAAGGCTTTTTCTGCCAATGGCGCATAAGCGGAATATTCAATCGCGGTCACCGTTTTGCCTTCATGGGCGCGACGAACCGTGCCTCCAAATACCACCAATGCGCCAGCATCGGGTGATTCCGATGCCTCCATCAGCGCATCAATATCCAGTTCCGCAGACTGAACGTGATCGGTCATAACGGCTGACTCCTTTGCGGCATCCATCAAGGGTGCCATCACCCTGAACCCCCTAAGATGCCGGTCCAAGGACGTGCCTGTCCAATATTGTTTTAGGCTGGGCGTGAGTATGGCTTCAGGCATACACTCTGTGGGTGTCGAGTTTTAAACGCTGCGGAGCCTGCTTGTTATGTCATTCATTGATACCCCGGCCGTGCAAGCCTATTTGCTGGACCTGCAGGATCGGATTTGTGATGCCTTAGCCAGCCTTGACGGAGGGGAATTTACTGAAGATGCCTGGGATCGTGCGAGCGGCGGCGGTGGCCGAAGCCGTGTGCTAGCGCAGGGCAATGTGTTCGAGCAAGCCGGCGTTAACTTCTCGCATGTCTACGGCGATAATCTGCCGGCAACGGCGACCGAACGCCGGCCGGAATTAGCCGGACGGCATTTTCAAGCACTCGGTGTCTCGCTTGTCATCCATCCGCACAATCCTTTTGTACCCACCTCACATGCCAATGTGCGATTTTTTATCGCAGAAGCGGATAACGCTGAACCCATTTGGTGGTTTGGTGGCGGCTTTGATTTAACCCCGTTCTACCCATTCGATGAGGATTGTGTTGCCTGGCATCAAGTGGCGCATGATGCGGTTAGTCCATTTGGTGATGATCTCTATCCTCGCTTTAAACGCTGGTGTGATGAGTACTTCTACTTACCGCATCGCGATGAGGCCCGTGGCATTGGTGGATTGTTTTTTGATGACTACGATCGAGGGGGTTTTGAGCAATCATTTGCGCTGACAAAGGCAGTGGGTGAGGCTTATCTCGATGCTTACCTGCCGATTGTCGAGCGCCGTAAAGCGCATCCGTTTACCGAACAGCAACGCGCTTTTCAGCTTTATCGTCGCGGCCGCTATGTTGAATTTAATTTGCTCCATGATCGCGGCACGAAATTTGGCATTCAATCAGGTGGCCGCACCGAGTCGATTTTAATGTCACTGCCGCCGCTTGCTCGGTGGGAATACGGCTATAAGCCGCCTGAGCACGCGCCTGAAGCGAGTTTAACCCGCGACTATCTCCGCCCCCGTGAGTGGCTATAACGATGACTACCGTCATATTATCTGTGCCTGAGAGTCTCAAATAACGGGGAGACATCAGGATTCACCTGCGTTAGCGTGACAGGTCCTGCGAAGATAAATTTTCCGCAGTGCAACAATGACCTACGTGTCTTACCGATCTAGTCAGTCAGGCAAACCGCCGCTAATCTGGTAGACAATAGCGAGAGGAGAATTGAGCGATGGCAGCAAGAATGAAGCCCATGCCCATTCCTGGCGATCCGGATCCAGAAGAGACTCAGGAGTGGCTCGAAGCTATCGAATCGGTTCTCGCATACGAGGGGCCGGAGCGTGCGCAGTTTTTGCTCGAGCGCCTCGTCGACACCACCCGCCGCCGTGGGGGCCAACTCCCGTTTAAAGCGACGACGGCCTATCAAAACACGATTCCCACTCAGCATGAGGTCCCACATCCAGGTGATCGCGCGCTCGAGTCCCGCATTCGATCAATTATTCGCTGGAATGCCATGGCAATGGTGGTCCAAGCCAACCGTGATCGTGATGGTATTGGTGGCCACATTGCCTCGTTCGCTTCGTCTGCAACGCTCTATGAAATTGGCTTTAATCATTTCTGGCACGCGCCCACAGAAGATCACGGTGGCGATCTTGTCTTTATTCAAGGGCATTCCGCGCCCGGCATTTACGCCCGCGCCTTTCTTGAAGGCCGCTTAAATGAACAAGACCTGCACAATTTTCGCGCCGACCTGGCAAAGACTGGCAAACCGTTATCGTCCTATCCTCACCCGTGGTTAATGCCCGATTTCTGGCAGCTTCCTACGGTCTCGATGGGGCTTGGCCCCATTATGGGCGTCTATCAAGCGCGCTTTTTAAAATATCTGCATAACCGCGGCATCGCCGATACCTCAAATCGCAAGGTTTGGGTATTTTGTGGCGATGGCGAAATGGATGAGCCCGAGAGCTTGGGCGCCATCGGCGTGGCGGCACGTGAAGGCCTGGATAACCTTATTTTCGTCGTCAACTGCAACCTCCAACGCCTTGATGGACCCGTCCGTGGCAACGGCAAAATTATCCAAGAGCTTGAGGGTGAATTCCGCGGCGCTGGCTGGAATGCGATTAAGGTCATTTGGGGCGCTTACTGGGATCCATTGCTCGCCAAAGATACCAACGGACTGCTGCGCCGGCGCATGGAAGAAGCCGTGGATGGCGAGTATCAGAACTTCAAAGCGAAAGGCGGCGCCTACACGCGTGAGCACTTTTTTGGGAAATATCCCGAGCTAAAAGCCATGGTCGCGAACATGTCCGATGAGGATATCTGGCGTTTGAACCGCGGTGGCCATGACTCAAACAAGGTCTATAACGCCTATAAAGCAGCGACTGAGCATAAGGGCCAGCCCACCGTTATTTTGGCAAAAACGGTTAAAGGCTATGGCATGGGTGAGTCTGGCGAGGGCCAGAACATCACGCATCAGCAAAAGAAAATGGCAGAAAACGCGCTCAAGGAATTCCGCGATCGCTTCCATATTCCGGTTCCCGATGAAAAAGTCGCTGACGCGCCTTTCTACAAACCGGCTGATGATTCACCAGAAATTCAGTACTTGCGGGAACGCCGCGAGGCCCTCGGCGGTTCTTTGCCAAAACGCAAGGTCACAGCTAAAGCCCTCAAAGCACCTGATCTATCCGCATTTGACGTATTACTCAAAGACAGTGGCGAGCGCGAAATGTCCACAACGATGGCCTATGTTCGCGCACTCTCCATTATCGCGCGCGATAAAACACTGGCCCCGCGGCTCGTTCCGATTGTTCCCGATGAAG
The DNA here is from genome assembly GCA_031581365.1 of Spiribacter sp. Lineage (GTDB taxonomy): Bacteria > Pseudomonadota > Gammaproteobacteria > Nitrococcales > Nitrococcaceae > Spiribacter. The sequence goes on from JAVLBI010000006.1 coordinate 51,122, forward strand.
CACGCACCTTTGGCATGGAGGGCTTGTTTCGCCAAATTGGTATTTATGCCCACGACGGCCAGCTCTATGAGCCACAAGATGCCGATCAGTTGATGTACTACCGCGAAGACCAAAAAGGTCAGATTCTACAAGAGGGCATCAATGAAGCGGGCGCCATGTCGAGCTGGATTGCTGCGGCAACCGCTTACGCTAATCATGGCGTTGAGATGATTCCGTTCTATGCCTATTACTCAATGTTTGGCTTCCAGCGTGTTGGTGACTTGGCCTGGGCGGCTGGCGATATGCGAGCGAAGGGCTTTTTAATGGGTGGCACCGCAGGCCGCACCACGCTGAACGGCGAGGGCTTACAGCACGAAGACGGCCACAGCCACCTGCAAAGCGCCACCATCCCAAATTGCATTTCCTACGACCCCACATTCGCTTATGAAATGGCCGTCATCATTCAAGATGGCATGCGGCGGATGTACCAGGAGCAAGAATCCGTTTTCTACTACATCACCATGATGAATGAAAACTATCACCAGCCTGCGATGCCGAAAGGCGCCGAAGAGGGTATCCGTCGCGGCATGTATTTGCTGCAAAAAGGCGGCCGTGGCAAAAAACGCGTCCAGCTCATGGGGTCTGGCACCATTTTAATTGAGGTGATGGCCGCCGCGGAGCTGCTCAAATCGGATTGGGGCATCGATAGCGATGTTTGGAGCTGTCCTAGCTTTACCGAGTTGCGCCGCGATGGCATTGAGTGTGAGCGCTGGAATTTGCTGCATCCACAAGACCAACCTCGGGTCCCCTATGTCCGCCAATGCCTTGAGGGCCATGAAGGCCCTGCGGTGGCGTCAACTGACTACATGCGGGCTTTCCCGGACCAGATTCGTCCTTACCTCGATCGCACCTTTGCAGTGCTGGGCACGGATGGCTACGGCCGCTCTGATACACGCGAGAACCTGCGTCGCTTCTTTGAGATTGATCGCCACTACGTAACGCTCGCGGCACTCAAAGCGCTGGCCGATGACGGCGTCATCAAACCTGATCAAGTCAGCAAGGCCATCGCCAAATACAACATCGACATCGACGCGCCCAACCCAAGCACCGTCTAAGGCTTGGGCGCAGGAGGAATTTGCGTGGCAGAGGTCAAAGAAATCACCGTCCCAGACATTGGCGATTTTGATGCGGTGGACGTCATTGAAGTATTGGTCGGCCCTGGCGATCGCGTCGAGGCCGAAGACTCGCTGATTACGCTTGAGAGCGACAAGGCAACCATGGAAGTGCCCGCTCCCTTCGGCGGTGTCATCAAAGAGATATTGATCAAGCCCGGCGATAAGGTCGCAGAGGGCACAACGGTCGCACAGGTGGAAGTGAGCGACGATGCGGCGGCTCAATTCGCTGCTGAGCCTGAACAAGCACCGGAACCAGAAAAAACGACGCCAGCTCCTGAGCCGGCTGAACCGCCTGAGCCGACTGAACCCGTCCAAGCCGCAGTACCCGCCGCCACGACAGCTGCACAAACCCCGCTGAATGCTGACACGCAACGCTTAGCGCATGCCGGGCCATCGGTACGGCGCTTTGCGCGTGAGCTTGGAGTTGCCTTGGATCAAGTCAGCGGTAGTGGCCCTAAAGGCCGAATCACCCGCGAAGATGTGCAGGCCGTTGTCAAATCGGTAATGGACTCGGGCGGTGTTGCGCCCGCCGCAGCAGCAACCGGCAGTGCCGGCATCCCAGCGATTCCTGAGGTGGATTTCAGCAAGTTTGGGCCGGTGGAAGAAATCGACTTACCGCGCATTAAACGCCTATCTGGCCCGCATCTTCATCGCAGCTGGTTAAACATCCCGCATGTCACTCAGTTTGATGAAGCTGATATCACTGAACTTGAGGCCTTTCGCAAGGAGCAAAAAACCGCGGCAGAAAATGCCGGCGTTAAGCTCACACCCCTTGCGTTTATGGTGAAAGCCGCTGCCGCAGCGCTAACTGAATTTCCTGATTTCAATAGCTCGCTACGTCGTGATGAGGCGGCTCTGATTCGCAAGCACTACATCAACATTGGCGTTGCTGTCGACACCCCCCAAGGCTTAGTCGTACCGGTCATCAAAAATGCCGACCAAAAGGGCCTATATGCGATCGCCGCTGACTTAAGCGAACTCTCAACGAAGGCTCGTGATGGCAAACTGGGGCCTAGCGAAATGCAAGGCGGAACGTTTAGTATTTCAAGCCTTGGCGGCATTGGTGGTACGGCATTCACGCCCATTATCAATGCGCCTGAAGTCGCCATATTGGGCATTTCAAAATCATCAATGAAACCCATTTGGAATGGGAGTGAGTTTGCACCGCGGCTTATGCTGCCGCTGAGCCTGTCTTACGACCACCGGGTGATTGATGGCGCCGCAGCCGCTCGCTTTAGCGCCTACTTAACCGGCGTATTGAGTGATTTGCGCCGCCTTATCCTCTAACGCTCAAAGGATCGCGATTCATGTCACAAGCCAAAGAAGTCCGCGTCCCCGACATTGGTGACTTTGATGCGGTGGAAATCATTGAAGTGCTCGTGGCCCCCGGCGACTCAATTGAAGCCGAGGCATCGCTGATTACGCTTGAGAGCGATAAGGCGACCATGGAAGTGCCTGCGCCGTTTAATGGCATCATTGAGACACTCAAGGTGAACGTCGGCGATAAGGTTGCCGAAGGCGATATTATTGCCACCGCCGTGCCCGAAGAGGCTAGCGATACCACAGAAACGCACGCGAGCGACCAAAGCAGCGCACCCACAGAACCCTCTGCTGCTAGCGAAAAAGCACCCACGGCCTCAGCAGAATCAGCACCCGCCGATGCCGACTGCGATGTGGTGGTTATCGGGGCTGGTCCCGGAGGTTATAGCGCGGCTTTTCGTGCCGCTGACCTAGGCTTAAAAACGATCCTCATCGAGCGCTTCCCTAATTTGGGCGGCGTTTGCTTGAATGTCGGCTGCATCCCTTCTAAAGCGCTTTTGCATGCAGCAAAGGTCATCGATGAGGCGGAATCTTTTGCGGATCACGGCATCAAATTTGGTAAGCCAAAAATTGATCTAAAAAAGCTTGAGGCATGGAAATCTAGCGTTGTGGGCAAGCTCACCGGCGGCCTAGTCGGTCTTGCCAAGCAGCGTGACGTTGAGGTCATTACCGGCCCCGCTCAGTTTGTTGATGACTATCACCTTAAAGTCACAACCAAGGATGGTGAGCGCAGCATTACCTTTGCTAATGCCATTATCGCGGCGGGCTCACGTCCGGTCGCCCCCCCTGGGTTCGACCTTGACCACCCCCGGATCATGGATTCCACCGACGCCCTTGAGCTTGAGGAAATCCCCAAACGCCTGTTAGTGGTCGGTGGCGGTATTATTGGTCTAGAGATGGCATCGGTCTATCACGCCCTAGGCAGCGAGATTAGCGTGGTTGAACTTGCTGATCGCGTGATGGCCGGTGCCGATCCGGATATCGTTAAGCCGTATAAGAAATTGATCGATAAGCGCTATGCCAATGTCTTTCTCAACACCAAAGTGGCCGCAGTAAAACCCGATGACAAAGGCGTAACGGTTGCGCTGGAAGGCGATAAAGCACCGGCTGAAGATCGCTTTGATCGGGTTTTAGTCTCGGTGGGCCGACGGCCTAATACCGATTTACTTAACCTTGAGGCCACGGGAGTCAGCATGCTCGATAACGGCTGTATACAAGCCGATGCGCAAATGCGGACCCACATCCCACATATTTTTGCAATTGGCGACTTAATCGGCCAGCCGATGCTCGCGCACAAAGCGGTTCATGAGGGCAAAGTCGCCGCGGAGGTCGCTGCCGGCGAAAAGAGTGCGTTTGATGCCCGCGTTATTCCCTCCGTTGCCTATACCGACCCTGAAGTGGCGTGGGTTGGGGTAACCCAAGAGCAGGCCAAGGCTGACGGCCTAGATGTTGAGATTGCGAGCTTCCCTTGGGCCGCTAATGGCCGCTCGTTGGCGATAGGCCGTGATGAGGGCATTACCAAGCTCATCTTTGATCGTGACACCGAGCAAGTGGTTGGCGCCGGCATTATCGGACCAAACGCCGGTGATTTGATCGCCGAAGTCGGCCTTGCCATTGAGATGGGCGCCGACATGCACGATATTGGCTTAACAATCCACCCGCACCCGACGCTCTCGGAGACGGTGGGAATGGCAGCCGAAGCGGCGGCTGGCACACTAACGGATCTCTACATTCCAAAGAAAAAACGCTGAGGTGACATGAGCAGAACCGCGACCGTTGTTGCCACAGGGCGCTGCCTTCCAGAGCGCCTTGTCAGTAACGACGAGCTGCGTGAGCGTTTTGCTCGCCACGAGCGCCCTGAGCTCATTGACCGCTTTGAGGAAAACTCGGGCATTAAACAGCGCTACTGGGCCGCCCCTGGCACCACCACATCCGACTTGGCGGCCACCGCTGCCAAGCAAGCGCTTGAACGCGCGAACTGCCAAGCGAGCGACCTTGATTTAATTATTCTTGGCACCGATACGCCCGATCAAATCACGCCCGCTACAAGCGTGATCTTACAAGAAAAATTGGGTGCCAAGGCCGCGGGCACCTTCGATGTCAGCTGCGCCTGCGCCTCTTTCCCAACCGCGCTTGCCAGTGCCGCCGGCCTCATCCAAACCAACCCCACGCTCAATCGCGTATTAGTCGTCGGGGCGTATTTAATGCATCGTCTGGCGGATGCTAATGATCCGATGCTGTTTTTTTATGGTGATGGCGCTGGGGCTGCCATTGTCGAGGCAAAAACCAACGCCCCCGGCCTATGCGCAAGCGCCTTTCTAGCGAATGGCGCTTATGCCAATTATTGGGGGATTACCGCGGGAGGCGCGCGTGAGCCCGCGAGTCATGCAGCGGTAACGGCCGGCCGCACCCAAGTCCACCTTGAAAAGCGTTATCCACCAGAACTCAACGAATTGGAATGGCCAAAACTCATGCATCGCTTAGCAAAGCAAGGCGAGTTCGAAATGGCTGATATTGATTTGGCCATATTCACCCAAGTCAACGCACAGAGTATTCAGCAAGTATGTGAGTCATTAGCGATCCCGAGCGAACGGGCGCCTAAGCTCATGGATCGCTACGGCTACACTGGCTCGGCTTGCGTCCCAATCGCGCTGGATCATGCCATCACAAGCGCTCAGGTGAGCGGCGGCGAGTTAGTCACACTGATTGGCTCTGGCGTAGGCTATAACATGGCAGGTGTAGCGTTTCGTCTGCCTGAGGAGATGCCCGCATGAGACAGGCCGACCCCCGTCGCAGTCAGCATTTAAATGCCTTGCTAGAGCGCGCGCAGGAACGCTGGCCAGCTGCTGAGGCGCCGCTTATTAAGGATTTTTTATCTCATTACTATGCTGCGGTTGCGACCGAGGATTTTGCGAGCGCAGAGATTGCGAACCTCTACGGCGCAGCACTCTCACATTGCTCTCTCGGCGAACGCCGCGGGCCAGGCAAAACGGCCGTTAACGTTTACAACCCAGACCCAGAGCAAAACGGCTGGGAGTCAACCCACAGCGTAGTGCAAATTGTTACTGACGATCGACCGTTTTTAGTCGACTCACTGTCGATGGCCATTAACGAGCTTGGGGTTATGATCCATCTCATCATCCACCCGGTGCTGGAGGTCGCACGCAATAAGCGCCACAAGATAACCGACGTTGGCGATCAGACAGCAGCGCATGGCGAGCCAGAGGCGTGGATTCATCTAGAAGTCGATCGCCAAAGCAATGCGAAGCAACTTAAAGCGCTTAAAACACGCATTAACGCCTGTCTTAATGATGTCGAAGTCGCGGTCAATGACTGGCCGGCGATGCAAGCCCAAGCAAAAGACGCCTTAGATGGCTTACGCCAACATCCAGCGGGCGCTAACGATGAGCATTGGCAGGAAATCGAGGCATTTTTGGAATGGCTACTTGATGATCATTTCACCTTCCTTGGTTATCGTTGCTACGACGTACACCAGCGCAAAGGCCAAATCGAGCTGACCTCAGTTGATGAGACTGGCCTTGGTTTGCTGCGCACCGAGGGCAATGGCGCACAAGCATCTAAAAGCTTTCAGGCGCTGCCAGCAGCCTTACGCGAACAGGCACTTGATCCTGATCCACTTGTGCTCACTAAATCGAGCCATCGCTCAACGGTCCATCGCCGCGGCTATATGGATAGCGTTGGGATTAAGCGCTTTAACAAGAAAGGCAAAGTGATTGGCGAGCATCGCTTTTTAGGGCTGTTTACCTCCGGCGCGTATAGCCGCAACCCGCGCATTATTCCGCTGCTACGACGCAAGCTTGATGCGGTCTTAACGCGTGCCGGCTTACGCGCCAATAGCCATGCTGGCAAAGCGCTCGCGCATATTCTCGAAACCTACCCACGCGATGAACTTTTCCAAATTGACTCGGACACGCTGCATCACAATGCCATTGGTATTTTGCAGCTCCAGGAGCGCCAACAAGTCCGCTTGTTCTTGCGCTATGACCGCTTTGGCCGTTTTGTCTCGTGTCTGGTGTACGCCCCGCGTGATCGCTACGACACCGCGGTACGACAGCGCATGCAAGCTATTCTCACAGAGGCCTTTGATGGCGCTCACTCAGAATTTACTGTCCAGCTCTCAGAAGCGGTCTTAGCCCGCATTCATTTTATTATCCACTTTAGCGAAAACGCTGATCGGCAGGTGGATGCGGCTGAACTTGAGGCACAGCTTGCTGCCACCACCCGCTCTTGGCCTGATGATCTTGCCTATGCACTAATTGAGCATTGTGGCGAAGCACGGGGTAATCAGTTACATCACCGCTATGGCGAAGCGTTCAGCGCGGCTTACCGTGAAGACACCACCCCACGGAATGCCGCCCAAGATATTGAGCGCTTAGAGTCACTGCCTCAGCATGCGGGCTTGGTGATTAGCCTGTATCGACCGCTTGAAGCGCCTAAGGGGAGTTTGCGCCTAAAGCTCTATCACGCCGGCGAGTCAATTAGCTTATCCGAGGTGTTGCCCGTGCTTGAGCACATGGGTGTGCGGGTGGTGGATGAACGGCCCTATGCCATTCGGCCACGACAGGATGAGCCTTGCTGGATTCATGACTTTGGCCTAGAACACGACCCCGACCTAGCGCTTGATGCCGGCCGGCTGCGGGATGCCTTCCAACAAGCATTTGCCGCCATTTGGCGCGGCGAAACCGATGATGATGGCTTTAACCGACTGATCTTAATGGCCGGCCTTGAATGGCGTGAAATCGTTATTTTGCGCGCTTACGCCCAGTACCTTCGACAGGCAGGCACGGGCTATAGCCAGCCCTATATGGAAGACACCCTTGCCGCCAATCCAAAGATTGCGGCAGCGCTGGTCGCGCTTTTCGAACAGCGACTTCATCCTGACAAAGCGAATGAACCATCAGCGAAGCAAACGGTAAGCGAACTAGAAACTGAACTCGATGCCGTTGCAAGCCTAGATGAAGATCGCATCTTACGGCGCATACTAGCGGCTATTCTTGCCACGCTGCGTACCAACTATTACCGGGTTAATGAGGCAGGTGAAGCGCGAGATTTTGTCTCATTTAAGCTCCAACCAGATAGCATCCCCGGCGTGCCCAAACCGGTTCCCGCTTATGAAATCTTTATAAGCTCACCGCGTGTAGAGGGCGTCCACCTTCGCGGCGGAAAAGTCGCTCGTGGCGGACTCCGCTGGTCGGATCGGCGCGAGGATTATCGCACCGAAATTCTCGGGCTTATGAAAGCGCAAATGGTTAAAAATGCGCTCATCGTCCCCGTTGGAGCCAAAGGCGGTTTTGTTTGTAAACAACTCCCCCGAGATCGCAGCGAACAGCCCCAAGAGGTGCTTGCGTGTTACCGCCTCTTTATTAGCGGACTATTAGATCTCACCGACAATATTGTTGATGCCAAAGTCATGCCGCCGCCACAGGTGATTCGGCATGATGGCGATGACCCGTATCTTGTGGTCGCCGCGGATAAGGGCACAGCGACCTTTTCTGACGAAGCCAATGCGCTCGCCGAGGCGTATCACTTTTGGTTACATGACGCTTTCGCCTCTGGCGGTTCAACGGGCTATGATCACAAAAAAATGGGGATTACCGCCCGCGGTGCGTGGGTGGCGGTTCAGCGTCATTTCCGTGAGCTTGGCCGCGATATTCAGCATGAGCCATTTACCGCTGTTGGTATTGGTGACATGTCAGGTGATGTATTTGGCAACGGCATGCTGCAGTCTCGCAGCACGCGTTTAGTAGCGGCTTTTGACCATCGACATATCTTTATTGACCCCAACCCCGATGCCGAGCGCAGTTATGCCGAGCGTGAGCGGTTGTTTTCATTAAACCGCTCGAGCTGGGACGATTATGATGCGGGCGTCATCTCTGAGGGCGGCGGAATATGGCCGCGCAGCGCAAAATCCATTCGCCTGTCAGCGAACGCCCAAGCCGCCCTTGGTATTAACAGCGAACGCCTAACGCCAATTGAGCTCATTAGCGCAATTTTGTGCGCACCGGTTGATCTGCTCTGGAATGGCGGGATTGGCACGTATATTAAGGCAGCACAAGAAAGCCACGCCGATGTTGGTGATAAAGGCAACGATAACCTCCGCGTCGATGCCGAAGCGCTTCGCTGTCAGGTCATAGGCGAGGGCGGCAATCTAGGCGTCACACCACTGGGCCGCATCGCTTTTGCACTCACCGGTGGCAAAGTGAATAGTGATGCAATTGATAACTCAGGCGGCGTGGATTGCTCCGACCATGAGGTCAATATCAAAATTCTCATGAACGGCGTCGTTGATGACGGTGATTTAACGGTCAAACAGCGCAATCGTCTTTTAGCCGACATGACCGATGCAGTCGCTGATCATGTCTTGGCCAATAATTACCGCCAAACGCAAGGCTTAAGCCTAATGGTAGAGCGTTCGGCCGGACAGATTACCGAGCAAACTCGCTACATGCGTTTACTCGAGCGCGCCGGGCGGCTTGATCGCGCGGTTGAACAACTGCCCGATGACGAAACACTCGCCGAGCGCCAACAACAGGGCCTTGGGCTTGCGCGTCCTGAACTCTCAATCGTCTTAGCCTATGCCAAGATACATAGCTTTGAGCAGCTGCTTGAATCCGATTTAGTCGACGGCGAAGAAAATCTTGCCGATTTGCTGAGCTACTTTCCGCAACCATTGCGTGAGCGATTTAGCGCACGAATCGACTGCCATCCGCTACGGCGTGAAATAATCGCCACGAATCTGGCCAATCACATTCTCAATCGCATGGGCGCGACCTTTTTAATGCGTATGACAGAGACAACCGGTGCCAGCTTGGCCGAAGTGGCTCGGGCCTATCTGGCGGCGCGCGATATCTATGCACTCCGCACACTATGGCACCAAGTGGATGCCCTCGATAATCAAATCGATGCCGCCCACCAGTATCAGCTTCTAAGTGCGCTTTGCGAGCTCCAAGAGCGCGCCACTCTATGGTTATTGCGCCGCCAAACTGGCCCAATTGCGGCGCCAGCGGATATTGCCTCGCGGCATACCGCCATAGAAACGCTTGAGCGTGCCTTGCCCACGCTATTATCAGCATCGGATCATGCCCGGCTTCAAGCAAAACAAGACAAACATCAGGCCGCCGGCGTTCCCGAGGCACTCGCATCACACATTAGCCGATTGCCGAGTTTGTATTTGGCGTTGGATATTAGTGAAGCCGCGCAAAATAGCATGGCCAAACTCGAAGATGCTGCCCGCGTGCATTTCGGCGCCGCCGAGGTGCTGGGCTTGGGGGGGTATCGTGAGCTGCTCAACACCTTCACTCCGGCGGATGATTGGCAGGCGCGTTATCGCGATGGCCTATTAGAGGCGTTGCATGATGAACAACGTCATCTCACGCAAACTATCCTGGCCGAGACCCCTGGCGACGATCCAGACCAATGCCTTAATGCTTGGGCCGAGCAACAGGCTGAGCGCATTGAGCCGTTTCGGCAAACCGTGGAGCAAGTCTGCGCTGCCGCCCAGCCCGACACCGCCATGCTCGGCGTTGTTATGCAGCAACTCCAACAATTGGCCACTAGCCCATCGGCTGAGTTATCCGCATGAGTGAAACCGTCCCTCTCGCTCATCAAATCAGTGGCGATGACGCTGCGCCGGCATTGGTGTTTTTGCACGGGCTATATGGTGCCGGCAATAATTGGCGTGGTATTACGCCCGCATTTATAACCGCCTACCAAGTAATCTTGCCAGATTTACGCAGCCACGGCCGCTCGCCGCATCACCCGCGGATGGACTACCGTGATATGGCTGCTGATGTTGTGGCGCTATTGCAAGCCAAGGGGATTACCAAGGCCCATGTAGTCGGACATAGCATGGGCGGTAAAGTAGCAATGGCAATGGCTTTAACCGCTCCTGATCGAGTGGCTAAACTTGCAGTGGTGGACATCGCACCAATCGCCTATGACCACGCGCATGAGCATGGCGGTATTATTCAAGCGATGGAGACCATGGACTTAGCCTCGTTGCGAGATCGTCGTGATGCCGATGCCGCGCTTGCCAAAGACATTGCTGAGCCAGTGGTGCGGCAATTTTTGCTCACCAACCTAGAGCACAGCAATGAAGGCTGGCAGTGGCGGTTGCCGCTTTCGATTTTGGCTGATCAACTCGGCGTTCTAGAGGGCTGGCCAACGATGACGGCCGCCGCCTGGCAGGGAAACGCCTATTTTATGTATGGCGGGGCATCAGACTATGTGGAGGATGAGGGTCGTCGGGCCATAAAAACGTTTTTCCCGACGGCTGAACTGGAATGCTTTAACGAAGCTGGGCACTGGGTACACGCCGAAGCTAGGGCAGACTTTACCCAACGACTCAGCGAGTTTTTAGCAAAAGACAATAAAAACTGAGCAAAGGAACACAGACCCATGGCAGAGGATTTTAAACACAGCGCGCTGGAATACCACCGTTATCCCACGCCCGGCAAAATAGAAGTCGCTCCGACAAAACCGCTAGCCAACCAGCGTGATTTAGCGCTGGCCTACAGCCCCGGCGTGGCAGCGGCTTGCGAGGCGATTGCTGAGGATGAGCGTGAAGCTGCCAATTTAACGGCTCGCGGTAATTTGGTGGGCGTAATTACCAACGGCACCGCCGTGCTTGGCCTAGGCGCCATTGGCCCGCTCGCCTCCAAGCCGGTCATGGAAGGTAAGGGTGTGTTGTTTAAAAAGTTTGCCGGCATCGATGTGTTCGATATTGAAATCAATGAAACCGATGCCGATAAACTCGTTGAGACCATTGCTCGGCTTGAGCCTACGTTTGGTGGTATCAACCTCGAGGACATTAAGGCGCCCGAGTGCTTTGAAGTCGAAGCGAAGCTGCGCGAGCGCATGAATATCCCCGTATTTCATGATGACCAGCATGGCACGGCAATTACGGCAGCAGCGGCGATCTACAATGGCTTACGTCTCGTTGGCAAGCGTTTTGAGGAGGTAAAACTCGTAACCTCAGGCGCCGGCGCCTCAGCGGTGGCCTGCCTTGATTTGCTCGTCTCAATGGGCCTAAAACCTGAGAACATCATCGTTACTGACCGCCAAGGCGTCATCTATAAGGGCCGCACAGAATACATGGATGAGCGCAAAGGCGTTTATGCCGCCGATACCGACGCCCGCACATTAGCTGATGCGCTACCCGGAGCAGATATCTTTCTTGGTTTATCCGCCCCCGGTGTGCTGAGTGGCGAAATGGTTGCCAGCATGGCGGATAAACCCATGATCATGGCACTTGCCAACCCAACGCCAGAAATTTGGCCGGAGGATGCACTCGCGGCAAAACCTGATGCGATCATCTCAACAGGGCGCTCGGATTACCCCAATCAAGTCAATAATGTGCTCTGTTTTCCGTTCATTTTCCGTGGTGCATTGGATGTGGGCGCAACCACCATTAATGACGAAATGAAAAAGGCCTGCGTGCGTGCCATTGCCGATTTGGCCACACTCGAGTCATCCGATGTTGTGGTCGCGGCCTACGGCGGCAAACCTCTGTCCTTTGGTGCCGATTACCTCATTCCTAAGCCCTTTGATCCGCGCTTAATTACCCGCATTGCGCCCGAAGTAGCCCGCGCCGCCATGGAAAGTGGTGTTGCCACCCGGCCTATTACCGATTTCATTGCCTACCGCCGACGTCTATCGGATTATGTCTTCCAGTCAGGCCTGCTGATGAAGCCGCTTTTTGAGCGCGCTAGCCAGAACCCCAAACGCGTGGTTTACGGAGATGGTGAGGATGAGCGGATACTTCAAGCCATCCAGGTGGTCATCGACGATAGCCTAGCCAAGCCCATTATTATTGGCCGTCGGCGTGTCGTCGAAATGCGCGTTAAGCGCTTAGGTCTGCGGCTGAACCTGGAAACGGATCTTGAGTTAGTCGACCCCGAGGATGACCCCCGCTTTAAAGCGTACTGGCAGCTCTACCACTCGCTTATGGAGCGGCGCGGCGTCAGTCCTGATCGTGCGCGGCAAATTGTACGCACCCGCAACACGGTCATTGCCGCATTAATGGTCCGCCGTGGCGAAGCCGATGCGGTGCTATCTGGCGCCATTGGTAAGTACCACCGGCATCTGGATTACGTGAATGAAGTACTAGGACGGCGTACGGGCGTACGTAACTTAGCAGCAATGAACGCCATTATTTCACCCAAGGGGACACTGTTTTTATGTGACACCTATGTCAACCAAGACCCCAGTGCTCATCAAATTGCAGAAATGACCGTGCTTGCGGCTGATGAAATCCGCCGCTTTGGTATGGAGCCAAAAGTAGCACTGCTCTCGCATAGCAACTTCGGTAGTTCAGATGCACAAGATGCGATAAAGATGCGTGAGGCCCTGCAGCTTATTCAAGACCGTGACTCCAGTCTTGAAGTCGATGGTGAGATGCACGGCGATGCCGCGCTCAATGAAGAAATTCGTCGACGTATTTTCCCCAACTCACACCTCGAGGGACAAGCGAATCTGCTGATCATGCCCACGCTAGATGCCGCAAATATTGCCTTTAACCTGCTAAAAACGGTCACTGATGCCGTGTCCATCGGGCCCATTACACTTGGCATGTCGAGGCCCGCGCATATCCTGACACCCTCGGTTACCGTTCGCGGCGTGGTTAACCTGACAGCACTTGCCTGTGTAGAGGCGGCGATGGCTGAAGATAAAGAGGAAAAAACACCATGACTGAGGCGATATGTGTTCACGCATTTGGCGGACCTGAAGCACTAAAACAGGAAACAATCGAGGTTGGCGAGCCTGGCCCTGGCCAAATTCGTCTGCGCCAGACCCATATTGGTGTTAACTACATCGATGTTTATTTTCGTAATGGTGTGTATCAGCCGGCAGCCATGCCGTTTACACCTGGCGTAGAGGCGGCTGGCGAGATCACTGCCGTCGGCGCGGGCGTTAGCGGTCTCAAATGCGGCCAACGTGTCGCTTATGCGGCCCGGCCGCCAGGCGCTTACACGAGTGATCGGGTGATCGCTGCCGATAGTGTAGTGGCCTTGCCCGATGAACTCTCCAATGCCCAAGCCGCCGCCATGATGCTCAAAGGCATGACCGCTTATATGTTGCTCGCGCAGGTGTATACCGTACGCGCTGGCGATAGCGTGCTCATCCATGCTGCAGCTGGCGGTGTTGGGCTAATTGCTTGCCAATGGGCTCGGCATCTTGGCGCGACCGTTATTGGGACGGTGGGCAGCGCTGAAAAAGCTGAGCTTGCCAAAGCCCATGGTTGTCATCATCCCATTCTCTATCGCGACGAAGCCCTCGTTGAGCGGGTTAACGCGATTACTAAGGGCGCTGGCGTCGCCGCGGTCTACGATTCAGTGGGCGCCGATACGCTAAAAGATTCTCTAGCCTGCTTAGCTCGCCGCGGCATGTTAGTGAGCTTTGGTCAGTCCTCGGGCAAACCACCTGCGATTGAAGTCGGTGAGCTTGCCGCTGGCGGTTCGCTATTTCTAACTCGACCGACGCTTTTTGATTACATTAACGAGCCAGCCGCATTACAGGCGTCAGCCAACGCCTTATTTGAAGTGGTTCGCGCTGGTGCGGTCAATATTTGTGTAGGGGGCGAATGGCCACTGGCTCAGGCCGCTGATGCGCACCGCGCCCTCGAAGCCCGGCAAACGACCGGGTCATCTTTGTTGGTGGTCTAGCGCACGCCGATAGGCAGCACGCGCTTGATCGGGCTCGTCGAGTTGCTCATAGAGTTCGGCTAAGCGCCGATCCACCTCCGGCGCATCACTGCGCGCAGCCGCGGCTTCAAGAAAACTTTTCGCCTGACCCCACAGGGCACAGGCACTGGCTTGCCGGGCCGCTGCAACCAGCAAGGTCGGATCGTCTGGGCGCTCTTTTAGCCAAGCCGTAATGCGCTTATAGGCCTGCTGCTCTGACGTCGTTGAGAGCTCGCCATACACGGCGACGAGCGCAGGCTCCCAGCTCGCGTCCAACCAACGCCGCAGCATGCGCTCAGCAACATCATCATGGCCTGCCGTTATTAATGCGCGGGCATAACAAACGCGTAATCCTGGATCACGCCGTCGCGGCCGCGGCAGCGCACGCCAAATGCGGGCGAGTTCATCGGTGCTTGGGGTCTCACCCAAGGCCTCAAACTCACGCACTAACGTGCGTTTTTCGATCAGCTGAACTTCCTCGTCGCTTAGCGCTTGTTGCTTACGTAGTTCAGGCAACAAAGCGGCCAAACCGTCCTGATCATCAAGCGCCTGCATCGCTCGCGCTAACAACATCAGCACGCGGTGATTATGCGGCGCTTTCTCACGTAACCAGCCTAAAGTGGCGCGGGCTTGCTCCCATTGCTTGGCCTCGACCTGCAGCTGCGCCTGGACCAAACCCACGGCTAAGCGCGCGCGCGGCTCGGCCGCATCAGCTGCCGCCAGCTGATCATCGCGCCGCTCCCACTCGCCTTGGCGCTGAGCGGCTAATGCGGCGAGTAAATGATATAAGAGCGGCTGCACAGCATGATCGCTAGTGGTCTCAAGGCGCTTCTCGGCACGCGCATATTGGCCTTCGGCAAGCTCAATTAAGCCATCAACGAGCTCTTGCCGGGCCAACCGCCCTCGCCGATGCACAATCCGCTGCTGAAACCGTCCGGGCAGCTGGCCTACATTGCGCAATAATCGGCCAACGATCGCGAAAACGGCCGCTGTCGCTAACACCACAATTAGCGCGACAAATAGGCTTGTCTGCAGAGTAAGATCTGCCACCCGAATCATGACAAACCCGCCTTGGCGCTCAAACCACAGCGCCGCCGCCACGCTAATAACGAGCAATAAAAGGGTAATGAATACGCGCCGCATCATGGCGACTCGCCCCCCTCAATCACCGGTTTAAGCACCGTCGCAATGGCGGGGCGGTCGGCCACGACAGTCATTCCCTGCAAAGCACTGAGTTCAGCGCGCACGTCATTCACTGACTTGGCGGCCGAATCAAAATACGCACTTACCCACTCATCAATGCGCGAGAGTGCTTGCTGATAAATTGCAGTTTCGCCCTGTAGCGCGGCTAGCCGCGCGGTTTCAATTTGTAAAAGCAAATTTTGCTGCAACAAAAAGCGTGACTCAGGATCAGGCAAGGGTTCGACTTGGCGATTGCGGCTCACCGTCACCAATCCGCCAAGGCCTAGCTTGATTTGCTCCCAAGCCCGCTCTAGCCGGGCTTGCCAACCGCGATCTGATGCGCTTTCGGCGCTGGCTGTTGTCGTCGACTCTGGCTCTGTCACCGTCGGTGCAATTCCTTCGGCAAGCGGTAGATCATCAAGCGCGCCAGCGATCGCATCTAAGCCCCGATTAACGCCGAGCCAATCCACTCGCTCAGCGTCTAATAGCCGGTTAATCGCTATGGTGAGTGCCTCACGGCGGTCAACCGCACGCCCGCCGAGTCCAGCTAAAAGCAAATCGGCGGCTTCTAACGCCTCGAGTGCGCCACCAATATCACGATTAAATTGCACTCGATGCGCGGCAATGCGCGCTAGATAAGCGGCCTCTGCCTCGCGCCAATCTGCTGTTTCCGATTGCATGCGCCGAAACAATTGATCAACGCGATCGGTGAGAGTGCGCCGCGCCGCCACCTCGTCTTGCATGCGATTTTCGACTTGGGCCAATGTTTGCAAACGCGACTCAAGCCGCTCGTTAAGATTGCTAACGCGCCCCCCTAACTCGCCTAAACGCATTTGCTGGCGCTGCTCTAAAGCCTCGAGGCTCGCTTGTTTCGCCAGCGCTGACTGGGCGCTATGGAGTTGCTGCAGCTGTTGATAGCCCCACCAACCACCAGCAGCCATGGCAGCGGCAAGTACCAACACGCTCAACAGCGCAATAATCCCTGCAACACTGCGGCGCGGCGCTGGTTTGAGCGCCTCATCGGTTGCACTTGACGCTTCCGGCTCAGTGGGCTCGGCTGGGGTCTTTTTTTGCTCTTCAGTCATGCAATTGTTTACTCCAAGGTATGGGCAATCGCGTTCACAATGGCCTGATCGCTCGCGCCATCGGCGATAACTGGCTGGTTAAACCCCGCTGCTAGCGCCGCTTTTGCAACCCGCTCACTCACCGTGACCAGTTGGCTTTGATATAGCCACTTTAGCGTGACTGCATCGGCCATGCCGAGCAGATGTTGCAGGCCATCACCACTGGTGACGACGGTAAACGCTAGCGGGCGCTCTTGCCATGGCCGCGGAATATCCAGTTTTTCTGCGGCCGCTAGGCGTTCGTAAACGGCCATCTCCACTACCGTGATCCCACGCTCACTCAAAGCCGTTTGTAACTGACGGCGTCCGCCGCGGCCGCGAACGATTAGCACGCGCTCTCCCGCGGTCGGTGAAAAATCTGGCACTGCCAATAAATCATCAGCACCTCCGCGTACAGAGGGTGCCACATCAACAACTAAACCCCTTTGCTCTGCAGCAAGTGCCGTGCCGGGTCCCACCGCTGCGATGCGCTGCGGTGTAAGCGCATAATGATCCAGCCACCGACTGCCATGGATAACGGCATTGGGGCTGGTGAGCACTAACCAGTGAATCGGGCCGCTCAACACAGGAGCGGGGGGGTTAAGTGGCTGGATCCTTAGCGCCGGACGGTGAAGAACGCTCGCGCCTGCTGCATTCAACGCCGCCATTAGCCCGTTAGCCTGGCCTTCAGGCCGGGTTACTAAAACGCGTAAACCGGTGAGTGATGCGCTCAACGGGCCTCAGCCAAGATTGCACCGGCACCCTGAGCCAACAGCTCCTCGGCGAGCGCATGCCCCAGAGCCGGACCATCGGCCCGCGGACAACGACCTTCAGCACGCAGCATTTGTTGACCATCACGACTTGCCACCAGCGCCCGCAGCCATAACTGATCACCCTCTAACACCGCATAAGCGGCTAGCGGGACATGACAGCTGCCCTCCAGACGGGCATTAACCGCACGTTCAGCGGCAACGCGCGCATGAGTATCAGCGTCATCTAAACGCGCAATTAGCGCGGCAGCTTCAGTGTCATTGGCCCGGCATTCAATACCCAATGCACCTTGACCAACTGCCGGTAGACTTTCCTCCGCGGGCATAACTTGGGTAATGCGATCCCCCATACCTAAACGCCGAAGGCCAGACGCGGCCAAAATGATGGCGTCAAAATCGCCTGCCTCGAGTTTACCTAAGCGGGTTTGTACATTGCCGCGAAGCGACTCTATGAGTAGATCTGGTCGCCGCGCACGCAGCTGACACTCACGGCGTAAACTTGCCGTGCCAACACAGGCGCCAAGTGGTAATTCATCAACGCTCGTATAGTGATACGAAATAAACGCATCACACGGGTCTTCTCGATCTAAAATCACGGGCAATACAAAGGTGGACGGAACGCTGGCTGGCACATCTTTCATAGAATGCACAGCAATATCGGCTTTGCCGTCTAAAATTCCCTGCTCAAGGGCTTTGACAAATAACGCCTTACCCCCCACGGCCATAAGCGGGCGGTCGGTGATTTCGTCACCGCGAGTGGACATACCCACCAATTCAACGGTGAGTTGTGGGTGCTGCGCACGCAACCGAGCGGCCACATGCTCAGCCTGCCACAAGGCAAGCGGGCTTCGGCGCGTGGCAATACGGAGGTGTTCCATTGGCATGGGTCTAACCATACCGCCTGAGCGCGCGTCCGGAAACTGCTAGCCGGCACTTGCAGCGTCCTTTAGCCAACGTCTCACACCCGGCAAGCGGCGTCGGCTGACCGGCAACCGCTGGCTGCTGCCATCCACTAGGACATGCGTGCGGCCTTGCTCATCACGCTCAATACCGCGCAATGCATCGCGGGCAACCAAGGCGCTGCGATGAATGCGCAAAAAGCGTGGGCCAAATTCGGCTTCTAAGCGATACAACGACTCCTCGATCAAATCTTCACCGTCATCATGTTCAACGGTGATGTATTTTTGATCCGCCATGAAATAGCGCACGTCGTCCACCGGGATTAAACCTAAACCTGCCCGTCGCCGACATAAAATATGCCGCCGCCTGCCATCTTCACCCGGCGCTTGCAAAGCGGCTGCCTGCACAGCATTCAGCGGCCTGGCTCGATGCAAAGCCGTACGCATTCGCTCTGGCTGGACGTGCTCTAGGACATAATCAACACCACTAGCCTCTAGCTGTGGCATCAGTGGGTCTTCGAGCGAGCATGCAAGCACTAGCGCAGGCGCGGATGCCAAGTTACTGAGCCGAGCGGCCTGCGCTAAGTCCGCCTCATTCGATACACCAATGACCACAACATCCGCCGGATCACGCTGCTGGCGAGCCATTGCGGCATCGGCCGCCTCTAGTACAGCACTCACAGCACAGCCTGGGCTAGTCGCCGATAATCGCGCCAAACGGTGACGTAAAGCTGGGCGCTGGCAGGCAATAAGAATTTTCATCGGTTTGCTCCTGTTAATGGGGTTGATCAGCATGCGCAAGGCAGCGCAGCGAATTTCGCGAAACCGGTCACACCGCAGCAAAGCCATCAGTCAATCAATCAGGCCTGATATACTCAGGGCGTCAATTCAGTGGGGTGAAAAAGGCATGAGCAAAGCAAGCGATAAGGGGATGTGGAGCGGGCGTTTTAGCGAAGCCACCGATGCGTTTGTCGCCACGTTCACAGCGTCTGAACACTATGATCGACGGCTTTATCGCGAAGATATCCGCGGTTCAATCGCGCATGCACAAATGCTCGCGAACTGCGGGGTTATCGATCAGGCCGATGCCAAAGCCATTAGCGATGGCTTAACCGCCATTCATGCAGACATTGAAGCGGGTGAATTTCCGTGGGATCCGGCCTTGGAAGATGTTCATATGAATATCGAAGCGCGCTTGACCGAGCGCATTGGTGAGGCGGGTAAACGCCTCCACACTGGGCGCTCACGAAATGATCAGATCGCCACCGATGTGCGTTTGTGGCTGCGAGATGCAATTGATGAGAGCACGGCCTTACTGCGGCATTTTCAAAGCGGGCTGGTTGATCTCGCGGAGCGTGAAGCGGACACCATCATGCCCGGTTTTACTCACTTACAAGTGGCTCAGCCCGTTAGCTTTGGACATCACATGCTTGCCTGGTATGAAATGCTGGTGCGCGATGAAGCCCGCCTCATTGATGCTCGGGCGCGGGTAAATCAAATGCCCTTGGGCTCAGCCGCGTTGGCCGGGACCACGTTTGCCATTGATCGTGCACAGACTTGTGCGGCTTTAGGATTTGAGACACCCACACGCAATTCGTTAGATGCGGTTTCCGATCGTGATTTCGCCATTGAATTTGTCTCCGCAGCGGCGATTAGCATGACGCATTTATCGCGAATGGCAGAAGAGCTCGTGCTTTGGGCCTCAACGCTGACCGGGTTCATTGAGTTGCCAGACCGTTTTTGCACCGGCAGCTCCATCATGCCGCAAAAGAAAAATCCGGATGTCGCTGAACTCGTTCGTGGCAAAACCGCCCGGGTGCACGGCGCTTTGCATACCTTGCTTACGCTCATGAAGGGTCAGCCGCTCGCGTATAACCGAGATAACCAGGAAGACAAAGAGCCACTTTTTGATGCCGCTGACGCACTCCGTGACAGCCTAAGCGCGTTTGCCGATATGATCCCGGCCTTAACGGTCAATCGCGAACGCACCCGTGCCGCCGCTCGCGAGGGTTTTGCGACGGCCACCGATCTCGCTGATTACTTAGTCCGCCGGGGTGTGGCATTTCGGGATGCCCACGCTATTGTTGGCCAAGCCGTTGCCTTTGGGTTAGCGCAGGGTCGTGATTTAGCCGAGATGACGCTAGCGGAGCTGCAACAATTTTCAACGGCCATTGAAGACGACGTATTTAGCGTTCTTACCCTTGAGGGGTCGCTGGCCGCTCGCGATCATTTGGGTGGCACGGCACCAGCGCAGGTCCGCCGACAAGTCGCTGCTGCGCGTGAGCGTTTGCGAGAATCCTAAAGCCGAAGTACCCGGGTGAGCCATTCGCCAATGGCCTGAATCTCTTCCGCGCAGACTTGATGCGCCATCGGATATTCGTGCCAATCAACGGCATAGCCAAGCGCCTCAAGGGTTTCATAACTGGCTAGGCCTAACTCATAAGCAAGTACCGCATCGTCACGCCCGTGTGCAAGAAAAATCGGTGTATCGCGATTAGCCGCAGCCTGTGCTTGTGCTAAATGATCTTTTAGCGGCAAATAGGTCGATAGCCCCATAATGCCGGCTAGGCCCGCGGCGTAACGAAGTCCGCTATGCAAAGCCACTGCGCCACCCTGAGAAAAGCCTGCTAACACGAGCCGGTTACTCGGCACGCCGCGTTCGGCCTCACGCTGAATAAGTGCAGAAATCCAGCTCGCAGCCGCATCCAAACCCGGCTCATCCTGAGGCGTACCCGCCGTTAAACCGTAAACGTCATACCAGGCCGGCATCGTCAGCCCGCCATTTAACGTCACCGGGCGCACCGGTGCATGCGGAAACACAAACCGCACCGCGGCCTGTGCGGGCAGGCCGAGCTCTGGCACGATTGGCTCAAAATCATGCCCATTTGCACCTAATCCATGCAGCCAAATAACACTGGCATGCGCCTCAGATGGCCCAATTTCAACCGCGTTGAGTAATTCCTCGGCCATGATGTTGATCCCTTGTGTTGTTCAATATTCGAGAACAATCAGCCTACCGCAGCAAGGGGGGGCCGAAAACGTTGGCGACAGCCGGTATACTGAGTGATTAAATGATACAGAGCGACGCAGAGGGCAACATGCGCATAGGCAAAACCATCACAAGCTATCTGCTGCTGATCGCTCTGTTGGGGCTGGTTGGCTGCGGGGTCAAAGGTGATCTGTACTTGCCCGATGAGCAAGCAGAGACAGCAGAGCAAGAGACAAGCCCATGAGCACAGCACGCCACGAAGGGCGATTATTCATGGAAGGCTGTGCCCTTGATGCCATAGCTGCGCGTTTTGGAACGCCGCTTTATGTGTATTCGCAAGCAAGCATTGAAGAGGCTTGGCGCGCATATGATGCCGCCTTTGCTAACCATGAGCACTTAATCTGCTATGCGGTAAAGGCCAATGGCAGTTTAGCCATCCTGCAGCTACTCGCGAGCCTAGGCAGCGGTTTTGACATTGTCTCTGGCGGTGAGCTTGCCCGTGTTCTGGCCGCTGGCGGCGATCCGGAAAAGGTTGTTTTTTCTGGCGTTGGCAAGCGCGAAGCAGAAATCGAACAAGCAATTAAGGCTGGCATTCTTGCTTTTAATATCGAATCGGAAGCTGAGCTTGAGCGCCTCAACGCAGTGGCTTGCCGCTTGGGTACGCAGGCGCCAATATCACTGCGCGTCAACCCTGATGTTGATGCCCGCACGCATCCGTATATTTCTACCGGACTGAAAGAGAATAAGTTTGGTATTGATATTCATCGCGCTGAATCGGTGTATCAACAAGCCGCCTCGCTGTCAGGAATTCGCGTTACCGGCCTAGATTTTCACATTGGCTCGCAACTCACCGAGCTTGAGCCGCTAGCTGATGCGCTGACGCGTAGCCTCGAACTTGTCGATCGGCTTGAAGCCGCTGGAATAAATCTCGCACACCTCGATATTGGTGGCGGTCTTGGCATTCGTTATGACAACGAGCAGCCACCAACGCCAGCCGCGCTTGCAAAGCGGCTCGAGCCGCTGCTTAAGGGCCGCCCACAACGCCTTCTCATGGAACCCGGCCGGGCCCTCGTGGGTGAGGCTGGGGTCTTGCTCACGCAAGTGGAATATCTCAAGCCCGGACATCGTAATTTTGCTGTTGTCGATGCGGCAATGACCGATCTTATTCGGCCCGCTCTATATGACGCCTGGCAGCGTATCGAAACGCTAACGCCCGTTGACGCCGAGCCGCGCGTTTATGATGTGGTCGGACCGGTGTGCGAGAGCGCTGATGTTTTAGGTCGTGAACGCTCGCTTGCACTCGCCGCGGATTCGTTATTAGCCATTTTTGATGCCGGTGCGTATGGGTTTTCCATGTCATCGCAATACAACGCTCGGCCTCGGCCGGCTGAAGTATTAATTGATGGAGAGCAGGCACATTTGATCCGCGAGCGCGAAACCTTGAGCGATTTATGGCGCGGCGAGCATTTATTGGACAGGCAATGAACTTTCGGTTTGTCAAAATGCAGGGGCTTGGCAATGATTTTGTTGTCATCGACGGCGTGCGCCAGTCGCTCGCGCTATCCAGCGAGCAAATTCGTTGGCTCGCTGACCGGCGTTTAGGGATTGGTTGTGATCAAGTGTTAATGGCCGAGCCAAGTGCGCGCGCCGATGCCGATTTTCGTTATCGAATTTGGAATGCTGATGGCAGCGAAGTTGAGCATTGCGGTAACGGGGTTCGTTGCCTCGCGCAGTTTTTATATAACGAGGGGCTGATCGAGAAAACACCCCTTACACTACATACCCAATCAGGGCTCACGCGAGTCAGCCGATTAGCTAACGGTGAGATGCAAGTCGATATGGGTACGCCCATTCTTGCGCCACATGAAATCCCCTTTCGCGCGAATGAACAAGCGCTTAGCTATCCGCTCGTTATTAACGATCAGACCTACCCAATTGCCGCAGTTTCAATGGGCAATCCTCATGCGGTAATGCGTGTTGAGTCAGTCGCTACTGCGGCGGTCACAACCCTAGGTCCAGCGATTGCAAACCACCCTGATTTTCCGGCACAGGCAAACGCCGGGTTTATGGAGGTGGTTGATCGCGGGCATATCCGTCTCCGTGTATTTGAACGTGGCGTGGGAGAGACGCCCGCTTGCGGGACAGGCGCTTGTGCTGCCGTGGTTGCCGGGGTGCTCAATGGTTGGCTTGAGAGCAACGTTCAAGTTGATCTCTCAGGCGGCTCGCTGGTGATACACTGGCAGGGCGACGAAACGTCGGTTTGGATGACCGGGCCGGCGCAAGCCGTTTTCGAGGGTAGGCTAGCGGCAGGAGCGTCATGAGTAGACAAAAACCAGAATCTAAAGCGGGCATGGAAAGCTTGGATGAAAACCAAGTCCTCGACTACTTGCGTGACCATCCAGATTTACTACGCCGTCACCATGCCACCCTCACCGAGCTCGACATTCCCCATAACGCAGGCGAAGGCACCACTTCGCTCATTGAGTATCAGGTCGGCGTGTTGCGTGAAGAGGCCAAAGAGTTATCACAACGTCTGGATCAGCTGCTCTACATTGCCCGTGACAATGACCGCCTTGCCGAACAACTCCACCGCTTTACGCTTGAGCTACTTGCAGCGGATGATTTAGATGCCATCTTCGTTGCACTTCGCGATGGTTTGAGACAGGATTTTCGGGCCGATATTGTAGAGATCGTTATGATTGGTCAGGCATTAAGCGGCGAAGGGATCCCGACGCTTGCCAGTGATGATGCCGATGCCGTTCGCTTGGAGAGCCATTTCCCAGGCGACACACCGGTACTGGGCGCTTTTGATGAGGCGCGCTTGCGGCTTGTGTTTGGTGATCAAGCTGAGGGGCTTTGCTCAGCGGCGGTCATACCGCTCGATGAGCCGCCATTGCGAGGCTTTATTGCCATCGGTAGCCGCGACCCCGAACGCTACAGCGATGAGCAGGGCACTATCTTTTTAAGCCAGCTCGGCGCTCTGGTCTCCCAAGTTCTGCGCCGTGCGATGCCAGGAGATGCCGATTGAGCGCCGATGCGCTCAATCAACGCTTGCAGCAATACTTAGCGCATTTGCGCGATGAACGCCGGCTATCTGCGCTTACTTGCCAGCACTATGCCCGCGACCTCGTCGCGTTTGCGAGCGCTATAGAAAACCAAGGCATTGCTGATTGGCAGCGCGTCGACGCCGAACATGTCCGAGAGCATATTGCCGCTGGGCATCGTCGTGGACTCGCACCTCGCTCCCTACAACGCGTGCTCTCCTCCATTCGTGGCTTTTATCGCTATCTCCAACGCGAAGGATTAGCTCGTCACGACCCAGCAGCCGACATTAGCGCGCCGCGCCAGCATCGGCGCTTGCCAGCAACGTTAGATGTCGATACCACCGCGCGGCTCTTAGATGCCCCGGCGGATGCACCCAATGTCCCAGATAGCTTAGCGCTGCGAGATCGTGCCTTGTTTGAGCTTGTGTATAGCGCCGGCCTCCGCTTGGCTGAGGTTGCTAGTCTTGATGCTGCTGATTTAGCGGGTACACCTGAAGCCATTCGCGTGGTGGGCAAGGGCGCGAAAACCCGAATGGTGCCCGTCGGGCGAAGCGCGCGCGAGGCGATTAGCGCGTGGCTTAACGTCCGTAATCAAGTCGCGCGAGTTAATGAGAGCGCGCTTTTTGTCAGTCGTCGCGGCAGGCGTCTATCGCATCGAAGCATTCAGCAGCGGCTCAATCAACTCGCACAGCAACGTGGCCTCAATCAACCGGTGCATCCGCATATGCTGCGGCATGCATTTGCCACCCACCTGCTTGAATCCAGCGGGGATTTGCGAGCCGTCCAGGAGCTTTTAGGCCATGCCGACATCAGCACAACACAAATTTACACGCATTTGGATTTTCAGCACCTCGCTGAGGTCTATGACAAAGCGCATCCGCGCGCACGGCGCAAATGACCGCAAGCCCGGTCGGCTACGTTAGAATGCCAAAGTAGCAACGCTTGGAGAGCATTCGTGCAGCAATTTAGTGGAACCACCATTCTCGCCGTTCGTCGTCACGGCCAAGTGGCATTAGGCGGCGATGGCCAAGTAACGCTTGGCGATACCATTATGAAGGGTAATGCGCGCAAGGTTCGGCGACTGTTTCATGATCAAGTATTAGCAGGCTTTGCCGGTGGTACGGCAGATGCATTTACTCTGTTTGAGCGGTTTGAGGGCCAGCTTGAACGCTACCGGGGTCAGCTTACGCGCGCTGCGGTTGAAATGGCCAAAGACTGGCGCTCAGACCGAGCCTTACGTCGGCTTGAAGCATTGCTTATGGTCGCCGATCGCGACAGCCTGCTGATGATCTCAGGCAACGGTGATGTGGTTGAGCCAGAACGCGACTTAATGGCAATTGGTTCTGGCGCTGGCTTTGCCCAAGCTGCAGCTCAGGGCCTCATGGCTGAAACCGATCTATCAGCAACGCACATCGTTGAGCGCGCCCTTGGCATTGCCGCCGATATTTGTATTTACACCAACCATACCCAGACGATTGAGACGCTGGGGGAAGAGACCGCCTGATGAGCGAAATGACGCCACGAGAGATTGTCCAAGAGCTCGATAAACACATTATCGGCCAAGCCGATGCCAAACGGGCCGTCGCGAGCGCGCTGCGCAATCGTTGGCGCCGCCTGCAGGTCGAGCCCGGCCTACGCCCAGAAATTACGCCGAAAAACATTTTGATGATTGGGCCTACCGGCGTGGGTAAAACAGAAATTGCGCGGCGTTTGGCGCGCTTAGCCAATGCCCCCTTTATTAAGATTGAAGCAACCAAATTTACCGAGGTCGGCTATGTCGGCCGCGATGTCGAATCGGTTATTCGTGATCTCACTGACAACGCTATCAAGATGGTGCGTGAGCAAGCCATGGCACGCCAAACCCATCGTGCCGATGATGCCGCGGAAGATCGCATTATTGATGCACTACTGCCGCAAGCAAAAGGTGGTGAGGTGGATGAAAGCCTGGAGAGTACGCGTCAGAAAATGCGCAAAAAACTCCGTGAAGGCGAGCTTGATGATCGTGAAATCGATATTGATGTCCGCGGCCAACAAGCCGGCATGGATATCATGGCACCCCCAGGTATGGAGCAGCTCACAAGCCAGCTCCAAGGCATGTTCCAGAATTTAGGCGGGCAAAAGAACGAACGTAAACGGTTACGGATTGCCGATGCGTGGCGAGTTTTGCGAGATGAAGAAGCCGCTAAGCTTGTGAATGAGGAAGAGATAAAACAACAAGCCATTCAGGCGGTTGAGCAAAGTGGCATTGTCTTTATTGATGAAATCGACAAGGTCGCAAAGCGTGCCGAGCAAAGCGGCGGTGGTGATATTTCTCGCGAAGGCGTCCAACGCGATCTCCTTCCGCTTGTGGAAGGCAGCACCGTGTCAACGCGCCACGGAATGGTAAATACCGATCATATTTTGTTTATCGCCTCGGGCGCCTTCCACGTCTCCAAGCCCTCTGACCTCATCCCAGAGCTACAGGGCCGCTTACCCATTCGGGTCGAACTCGATTCTCTTGGCGTGGCTGATTTTGTCAGCATACTGACCGAGCCCGATGCCTCGCTCGTGCGCCAATATCAAGCCTTGCTTGCGACTGAAGGGGTGACGCTAGCGTTTGCGGCTGACGGTGTTGCCCGCATTGCTGAAGTTGCCTGGGCGGTCAATGAGCGCACCGAAAACATCGGTGCTCGGCGTCTGCATACGGTCATGGAGCGATTGCTCGAAGAAATCTCCTATCGCGCGCCTGACCGTAATGGTGAACAAATCAGTATTAACGCGGACTATGTTGACGCCCAGCTTGCCGACTTAGCCGATAACGAAGATCTTAGCCGGTATATTTTGTGAGAATTTAATGGAACGACCCGAGCGTAAAAACACAGGCCATATCCCGCAAGATGTCCGCCTTCATCGAGGCTCTGGTGTGCTGGAGTTGGTCTATGCCAACGATCAGACCTTCTCCCTGAGTGCTGAGTATTTGCGTGTCTACTCGCCGTCCGCCGAAGTTCGTGGCCATGGGCCTGGTCAGGCCATACTCCAAGTCGGCAAAGAGAACGTTGGCATCAGCCAGATTGAGGCGGTTGGGCATTACGCGCTTCGCATCCACTTTGACGATGGTCATAGCACCGGTCTTTATACTTGGGATCTGCTCTACGACTTGGGCGCCCATCAAGATCACTACTGGCAACGCTATTTGGACGAGCTAAAGGCCGCTGGGCATTCACGCGCAGGAGGCGCTAGCGAATGACGGCAACGAATGACCCCCACCACGAGCAGGCAGACTTTGGCTTTGAGCGGGTGCCTGCGCAGGAGAAGGCGCAGCGCGTTGGCGCCGTGTTTAGTTCTGTGGCGGGTCGCTATGACTTAATGAATGACCTGATGTCAGCGGGCCTCCATAGGCTATGGAAACAACAAACACTGCGCTTAATTAACGCCCGCCCCGGTCAACGGGTATTAGACCTTGCGGCTGGCACCGGTGACTTAAGCTTTGGCCTTGCCGAAGCGGTTGGGCGTGATGGTTATGTGCTCGTTTCGGATATTAATCGCGAAATGCTAGAGCAAGGCCGGGACCGTCTTCTC
The DNA here is from genome assembly GCA_031581365.1 of Spiribacter sp. Taxonomy (GTDB): domain Bacteria; phylum Pseudomonadota; class Gammaproteobacteria; order Nitrococcales; family Nitrococcaceae; genus Spiribacter. Next base: position 78,843 of record JAVLBI010000006.1, read on the forward strand.
AACGAAGGACGTGTCGGCTCGCTGGAATACGTGCTGGCCGATGCCGAGCAGCTGCCATTTCCGTCACGCTCGTTTGACCGCATCAGCATGGGGTTCGGGCTTCGAAACGTTACCCGAATACCGCGCGCGCTCGATGCCATGCGTGAGACATTGCGCCCGGGCGGTCGAGCGGTAATTTTAGAGTTCTCCTCACTCTATCTAAAACCACTTCAGCCGTTATACGACCTTTATTCGTTTCGTCTGCTGCCGCTAATGGGCAAATGGGTCGCGGGTGATGCCGAGAGCTATCGTTATCTAGCGGAATCCATTCGTATGCACCCCGACCAGGAGACTTTGCAATCCATGATGATTGACGCCGGATTTGAAGACTGTGGCTATATCAACCTAAGTGGCGGCATCGTGGCGCTGCACTACGGCCATGTCTACTGAGTGGCTACCGCTCACGCCCATAGAGCAGGGCATTAATCGCATCCTCAGCCTTGACCCCGAGTCTGCTGAGCGTCTAGCGGTACTGAGTGGGCGTGACTTAGGTCTGCGCCTTACCGATCCGTCACTTGCGCTACGAATTTGTTTTGATAGCGAAGGGCTTACGCTCATTAGCGACGATACCGATATGAGCGACTGCGATGCATTACTCGAGGCCTCGCTAGCGGGTTTAACCGGTTTAGCGCTGTCCCGAGGCAGACGCAGTCGAGATGTCTCTTTTCATGGAGATATCGGCACGATACAAGAAGTTCGCAGCATTTTCTCTGATCTTAACGTCGACATGGAAGCTCAGCTTAGTCGCTTGGTTGGCGATACACTCGCCGCGCGTCTAGGCCAAGGAGCGCGCGCTGGACGCGCGTGGAGTGAGCGCAGTGCTCGGGCGCTGTTAGAGAACATTGCTGAACTAGCCACTGAGGAGCGGCGTTGGCTGCCCACCGGTGCCGAGGCAAATCATTTTTTAACGGCGGTTGACCAAATCCAAGAGGATGTTGATCGACTGGAGGCACGGCTTAAGCGACTGGAACGGCGCGAGCCCTCGGAGCCTTCATCATGATGCTGCGCCCGCGTTTGCTTATTCGGCTTGCCCAAATTAATTACGTGCTGCTGCGTCATGGGCTTGATGAAATCCTTTTCGCGACCCGTTGGTTTCGGCCATTTCGATTTCTCCGCCTGTTTATGCCATGGCGCTGGTTTCGGCGCTATCGGCAACCCCGCGCGGAGCGAATTCGGCTAGCGCTCGAAGATCTCGGGCCAATTTTTGTTAAGTTTGGGCAAATTATTTCTACCCGGCGTGATTTATTGCCGGCAGATATCGCCGCCGAGCTTGCGCGACTGCAAGATCGCGTGCCGCCGTTTCCTGGGAGTGAGGCTCGCCGCATTATTGAGGCGGAATACCAACAACCCCTCGATGCTTGGTTTGCGCACTTTGAATCAGAGCCGATGGCCTCCGCGTCGATCGCTCAAGTGCATGCCGCCCGTATGCACACGGGCGAAGATGTCATTGTTAAGGTCGTACGCCCCGGTATTGAAAGCGCGATTGATCGAGACCTCCGCGTGCTTTACACCTTTGCCCGCCTGGCCCAACGCTATTGGAGCGAAGGCCATCGCCTACGTCCTGTCGAAGTCATTCAAGAGTTCGACAACACACTGCATGATGAGCTTGATTTAATGCGTGAGGCCGCCAATGCCTCGCAACTCAAGCGCAACTTTCGTGATTCCGACTTGCTCTATGTCCCAGAAGTGCACTGGTCAGCCACGCGCCGCCGGGTCATGGTTATGGAGCGTATTTATGGCGTGCAAATTAGCGATATCGAGGCCTTGCACAACGCCGGCGTGGACATGCGAGCACTTGCAGAGCGCGGCACCGAAATCTTTTTCACCCAGGTTTTTCGCGATAGTTTCTTTCACGCCGATATGCATCCAGGCAATGTCTTTGTCGACATTCGCAACCCGGCCGACCCCCGTTACGTCGCCGTTGATTTCGGCATTATGGGATCATTAAGCCCCGTTGATCACCGCTACTTAGCCGATAACTTTCTCGCCTTTTTCAACCGCGACTATCGCCGGGTAGCTGAACTTCATGTTGAGTCCGGCTGGGTTCCAGCAGATACGCGCGTCGATGAATTCGAGGCCGCCATGCGCACGGTATGCGAGCCCATTTTTGAGCGCCCGCTGGGAGAAATCTCGCTCGGTGCCTTATTGATGCGGTTATTCCAAACCGGCCGCCGCTTTAAAATGGAAATTCAGCCGCAACTAGTGCTCTTACAAAAAACCCTGTTGGCCATTGAGGGACTGGGGCGCCAGCTCTACCCCGAACTCGATCTTTGGGATACCGGCAAGCCTTATCTTGAGCGCTGGATGCGCGAACAAGTAGGCCCACAAGCGGTTATTAAAAATCTTCGCCGCGAACTTCCGCATTGGGGAGAGGTGTTGCCTACGCTGCCACGGCGTGTCGACCAAGCGTTAATAGAGGTAGGGAAAACACGTGAACATATTGACACGCAACACAGCCAACTTCATGCCCTGCAACAGGAAGTTCGACAAAACGGCCGCCGCAGCTTTGCTGCCGGCGTCGGCGGTGCGCTGGTAATCTCTGCATTCGTACTCGCCGGGCTAGATGGCCGAAGCCCCACGATGTTGGGTGAGGCGCCTTTAGTGAGCTGGGTCATTGGCAGCTTAGGCGTGCTTGTTTGGCTCGCAGCGTGGCCGCGCAACTAGAGCGTACCGCCGCTAACGACTTAAAATATTAAGGCCTTTGAGCAAATTAAGCGCCTCCGCTAGGGCGTAATCCCGTGTCGCTAATGCCGAACTGGGCACTCCATTCGCGGCTGGGCTTGTGGTTTCATCAGCGTCACGAGCGTTGCTTAGATGCCGTGGCAAATCTGACTCACGAAGCGTTGCCCCCGCATCCGCCCCGGCACTCACACGAAGATTAGCGATCTGGACGTCGGGCGCAATGCCCTCAGCCTGAATAGAGCGCCCATTCGGCGTGTAATATCGCGCGGTCGTTAACTTAACAGCGCTGCCATTACGTAGCGGCAATAGGGATTGAACCGAGCCTTTGCCGAAAGTCTGCTCACCCATAATGACCGCGCGTTGGTGGTCTTGCAGCGCGCCGGCCACAATTTCTGCAGCAGACGCAGAGCCCGCGTTAACAAGAACCACTAACGGCGCACCGCTCAGGGCATCATTGGGCGTGGCGGTAAAGCGACTTTTCGATCGTTCGGCACGACCATTGGTTGAGACAATTTCACCATGACTTAAAAACGCGTCAGCCACCTCAACCGCGGCATCAAGAACACCGCCTGGGTTATTCCGTAAATCAAGAACAAGGCCATCAAGCCCATCGGACACATGCGCTAATTCATCGAGCGCTTCGAGCACATCATTGCCAGTACGGGATTGAAATTGGCTAATGCGCAAATACCCGAATCGCGGCTCAAGCAACCGTGCCCGCACGCTTTCGACTCGAATAACCGCTCGCTCAAGGGTTACGGCCATGGGAGAGTCCTCACCGTCACGCAACAGCGAGAGCGCAATTTCGCTTCCTGGCTCACCCCGCATCAGCTCAACGGCTTGTTGCAAATCGAGTCCTCGAACGGATTGGCCATCAATACGAATAATTAAATCGCCTGGCTCAATACCGGCCGCATCAGCGGGCGTTCCATCCATTGGTGCGATCACTTTTACAAAGCCATCTTCCATGCTGACCTCAATGCCTAGGCCACCAAACTCACCCCGCGTTCCCTCCTGGAGCTGCTGGTACTCGCTTTGATCTAAATAAGCCGAATGCGGATCAAGGCCTTCGAGCATGCCGCGGATCGCATTGCGAATCAGAGTTGCATCGTCGATCGGCTCAACGTGATGGCGCTGCACGCGCTCAAAGACTTCGGTGAAGCTGCGCAGCTCATCCAGTGGCAGCGTTTTTTCATCTTGGTCGGTTTGCGCCAACACCCCTTGAGTCGTCACAAGCAACAATCCCAGCAAGGTGCTGGCCATTAATCCATAAAGCAATCCGGGGATTCGCATGGTTTTTTATCCTTAGCCTTGATGACCACCGGCACTGAGCCAACTTAACGGATCAACCGGCTTACCGTCTGCTCTTAATTCAAAATATAACGCCGTTTCCGGCCGCCCACCGCTGCGGCCCACTGTGGCAATTACATCATCACGTCTTACCCTATCTCCGACATTAAAATACAACGCCTGGTTGCGACCGTAGAGACTTAAATACCCATCACCGTGATCAATAATGAGCAGCAAACCCAAACCGCGCAACCAATCCGCAAACACCACTTGGCCAGCGGCGACCGGATAAACAGGGGTGCCAGCCTCACCCCCAATGAGCAGGCCTGTCCAATTAAGCCCAGCTGCGCGCTCGCTGCCATAGCGGGCAAGCAGCGGTCCTTGCAGCGGCCAACTAAGGGCGCCACGAGCACTTGGCAAATCCGTCGTTACCCGCGACGACGCCGTCGCGTCCAGGCGTTCACGCAGCGATTTAATCAAACTCGACAACGATTCCGCTTCAGCTTTTTCTCGCGCTAAGCGAGCACTGTCGTTATCGATTTGATCTTCAACTTCGGCTAATAAGTCCTCTCGCTCGGCCAAACTCGACTGCAAAGCGGCTAGCGCTTTCTCACGTTGCCGGCGCACTTGACGCTGCTCACTCAGTGCTTGCTCGAGCGCCGCTTGTTCGTTTTTAAGCCCGCGCACGGCTTCTTGCGCCTGGGTAATTTGCTCCGCGCGCGCTTGGCCCAGGCGTTGGCGATACACCAATAAACGCTGCAGCTGTGCTGGATCAAAATCACCGAGCAACAGCTTTAAGGTATCCGCCTGACCACGACGATACGCTGAGCGCACGGTGGCGGCTAAAAAGTCCTGATGAGCCTCGGCCTGCTGAGCCTGCTCGGCCACCGCTTGCTGACGTTGCGCGACCGCTTTGCTTGTTGCTTGGATTTTCTCATCGAGCCCGGTCAGTGCCGCGCGCTCGTTACCCATGCGCTGCTCAAGCCGCGCAAGCTCTGCCTCTAATCCACCGGCCCGCTCACGTTGCTCAGCAAGCATTTCGCCAAGCGTTGCTACACGCTCGCGCAAGGCCTCGAGCCGAGCTTCACGCTCGGCTAGATCGCTTGCATCATCCGCGGACACAGGCAAACTGAGTAGCAAACCAACGATTAATATAAAACGTCTCATCGAACCGTCATCTCGGCTGGTATACTCACGCCCTTTCCACACATGCTAACAGTGCTGGGTTATGGATAGAGTTATCGAGTTTAGTTTTAATAATCCGCTGCTCATTGCGGCATTGGCTGTCGTCTTGGCAGCGATCATTGCCAATGAGTATATGAACTTTCGCCGCAGCCGAAATGCGATTGATACGACAGAGGCGACCTTGTTGTATAACCGCGATGCCGCGGTGTTTGTCGATATCCGCAATGAAAATGCTTATCAAAGTAGTCATTTGCCAGGAGCGATCAACATTCCAATGGAGCACCTCGACAAACAGCAAGACCGGCTGAAACGCTTTAAAGATCGCGCTATTGTCGTTTATTGCGACCGTGGCCAGCGCACATTGAAAGCCGTTCAGGCGCTACAGGCACAAGGCTGGTCACCGGTCCATCAACTACGCGGTGGCCTTGATGCTTGGCGTGAGGCCAGCATGCCCACCGAGGGCCGTGGCTAAGCCTAGGCCCTTTTCAACGAGTTAACTGATCACGGAGTCATCATGGCCAAAAAGCCCAGCACCCAATCCTCAAATAACGCAGCCGCTAGCAACGCCGAGAGCGCTAATCAGCAACAGTTTGTCATTCAGAAAGTATATCTCAAAGACGGCTCGCTAGAGACACCTGGGACACCGGAGGTGTTTACCCAGTCTTGGAAACCGGAAGCGAAAGTCGAACTTAATACCCGGCGCAACGCGATTGGCGATAATCTCTATGAGGTCATCGTGACGGTCACCGTGACCGCTACTATGGAGGAGAAAACCGCCTACTTATGTGAGGTCCACCAAGCGGGTGTCTTTAATGTGGTTGGTTTTGATGAGACCACCACTGATCAGCTCTTAGGGGCTTACTGTCCCGGCGTGTTATTTCCGTACGCTCGCGAGGCGGTCACCGATCTTACTGCCAAGGCAGGATTTCCACCTATGACGCTATCACCGGTCAATTTTGATGCGCTGTATGCGCGTCGTCGTCAACAGGCGGCCGAGGGCACAAGCGCCCAAGCCCAAGGTGAGCAGGCGGATACAAAGCCGGATGCCGCAAGCGACTAAACCCCCTTGCCGCTTCGCTGTCCTTGGCACTGGATCTTGGGGGACGGCGCTAGCGCTCGTACTTGCCCGCAATGGCCATGCTGTTGCGCTTTGGGGCCATCGCGCTGCCGCCATTGAACACATGGCGAGCACGCGATATAACCCGCATTATCTCAACGATATTGAACTGCCAGCCGGCATTGAGCCCGTTGCTGATCTAGAGACCGCGCTCAACGCGGCCGAGCATGTGCTCATTGCCGTTCCGAGTGCGGCATTTGCCAGCGTTCTTGAGCAAATGGCTCCACATGTGCCTCGGCATATCCCTGTGCTATGGGCAACGAAAGGCCTCGAGGCCGCTAGTGGCGGGTTGCTGCATGAGCTTGTGCAAACCTGGTTACCTGCACATCCGTTGGCTATTCTCTCAGGGCCGACGTTCGCTGCCGAAGTCGCCCGCGGCCTCCCGACTGCCGTTGCCCTTGCAAGCAATGACCCAGAATGTGCCCGAACACTAGCACCGGCTTTTCATGATGCACGCTTTCGTGTGTACACCAGCGACGACATGATTGGGGTGGAGCTCGGTGGCGCGGTCAAAAACGTCTTAGCCATTGCAACGGGTATTGCCGATGGCCTGGGTTTTGGCGCTAACGCCCGCGCTGGCTTAATCACCCGAGGACTGACCGAGGTGCGTCGCCTTGGGGAGGCGCTAGGCGCCCAAGATACGACCTTGACCGGATTGGCTGGTATGGGTGATCTGATTCTGACCTGTACCGATGACCAATCACGCAATCGCCGCATGGGACTCGCCCTAGGCCGGGGTGAACGCCTTGAGCACGCCGCGCAAACCATAGGTCAGGTTGTCGAAGGCGTGCGAACCGCGAGCGAATTAGCCAAGCTTGCAAAGCGTTTGGATGTTGAGCTTCCCATATGTACCGCTGTATATGGTGTTGTGCGCGGCAAACTCACGCCCCTGGCAGCCGCTCAGGCACTTATGCAGCGAGCGCCAACCGCGGAATTTTAGCCACCACCCACATAGCCAAGCTGACGCCACGCCTCGTAGACCGTTACCGCCACACTGTTAGATAGGTTTAGGCATCGATTGCCGGGTCGCATGGGCAACCTTAAGCGTTGATCGGCCGGAATCGCATTGAGCACGGTTGGCGGCAGACCCGCGGTTTCGCTACCAAATAACAACGCATCATTCAGCGTGTATTGAGGCGCATCAAAGCGCTGCGTGCCGCGTGTGGTGAGCGCCCAAATGCGCATTGGCGCCACAGCAGCGACAAACGCCGAGAAATCATCATGCACCTGCATGGCTGAGAACTCATGGTAATCAAGCCCGGCCCGCCGCAACCGTCGATCGTCTAAGACAAACCCAAGCGGACGAATTAAATGCAGCCGCGCGCCGCTGTTGGCACAAAGCCGAATGACATTACCCGTATTGGGTGGGATCTCTGGAGCGTGCAAAACAACATGTAGCGGCATGCGCTCATCATACCTGCATCTGCAGATCCCGAATCTTTCGCGTCAATGTATTTCGACCCCAACCGAGCAAGCGCGCGGCATCTTGCCGTCGACCGCCGGTGCGCTTTAGTGCAGCTTCAATCAATATACGCTCAAATCGCGTCTGCGCCTCGCTCAGTACGCCATCGGTGCGGCTTTCCGCTTGGTGATCGGCCCAACGCGCCAGTGCGGTTTCCCAGTCCACCACGGTATCCGGCAGTGATTCAACGGTTGAGAGCTCAGGCGGCAAGTCCTCAAGTTGAACATCACGACCACTCGCCATCACCGTTAGCCAGCGGCAGGTGTTCTCGAGCTCGCGAACATTGCCCGGCCAGGGCAGTTGGCGAAAACACTGAGCCACTGCGGGGGTGAGTTGCTTAGGCTCGACATTAAGTTCGGTGGCGGCACGCCGGAGAAAGTGCTCAGCCAGAGAGGGGATATCCGCTTGTCGCTCACGCAGCGCTGGGCAGTGAATGCGGATCACATTCAATCGATGAAAAAGGTCTTCACGAAACCGGCCCTCTTCCACCAGGCGCTCGAGGTGTTGATGGGTGGCCGCAATAATTCGGACGTCCACCCGCATTGGCGTATGCGCACCAACTCGGTAGAACTCACCATCGGCCAATACTCGCAATAACCGGGTTTGTAGCTCGGCCGGCATATCGCCAATTTCATCCAAAAAAAGTGTCCCGCCATCGGCCTGTTCAAAGCGGCCGCGACGGACCTGGTGGGCGCCTGTAAAGGCACCTTTTTCATGCCCAAAGAGTTCGGATTCCATTAAATCGCGCGGTATGGCTGCCATATTGAGCGCAATAAATGGTTTGGCAGAACGTGGACTATGCCGATGCAATGAGCCTGCAACCAACTCCTTACCGGTACCCGATTCCCCGTTAATCAACACGGTAATATTAGATCGCGATAGTCGACCAATCGCGCGGAAGACCTCCTGCATTGCCGGCGCCTCACCGATGATTTCTGGCAAATTCTCGCGTCTAGCATCCGGCGGCGCACTGGTACGAGCCGCTGCCGCGGCGCGACGAACCAGATCAACTGCCTCCTCAACATCAAAGGGCTTGGGTAGGTATTCAAACGCACCGCCTTCATAAGCGGATACCGCGGCATCAAGATCAGAGTGAGCCGTAATAACAATAACGGGAAGCTCGGGGTGGTGTTCGTGCAGGCGCTGCATCAACGTCAAACCGTCGAGCTGCGGCATACGAATATCGGTAATCAGCACATCCGGTGTGGTTCGCTCTAAGGCGGTTAATGCCTCGTCACCGGTTTCGAAATCGGTGGCGATCATGCCATCGCGCGCTAGTGCTTTTTTCAGCACCCAACGAATAGAGCGATCGTCATCAACAATCCACACGTTCGTGGTTTCAGTCATTATCCATCTCCAAGGGCAGCCAGACGGTAAAAACCGTGCAGCCCGGCTCACTGCTGCACTCAATTAGTCCGCCATGTTGATTGACTAGCGTTTGTGCAATCGGCAAGCCAATACCGCTGCCCTGTGCCCGGCCAGTCACCATGGGGTAGAAAATTTGATCCTGTAAGGCCGCTGGTATGCCCGGACCGTCGTCTTTCACATCAATGCGCGCGACCAGACGATGCTGCGTCTCAGCAATCGTAAAACGCCTCTGGGTGCGGGTTTGTAGAGTAATGGTGCCGTTATCACCAAGGGCCTGTAAGGCATTACGCACCAAATTGAGCAGCGCCTGAATAAGCTGATCACCGGCCGCGGGCAACAACGGGATGCTCGGGTCATAATCACGCACGATCGATAGGCCTGAAGGTGCTTCGGCGATGGCCAAATGCCGCACCCGCTCGAGCACCTCATGTAAGTTGGTGGGCTGGCGCTCTAGGCGCACATCAGGGCCGAGCAAACCATTGACAAGGGCCCGCAAACGATCTGCTTCACTAATAATAATGCCGGTGTACTCACGCTGGTCGGCATTTTCCAATTCTGACTCCAGCAACTGAGCCGCACCACGTAAGCCACCCAATGGGTTTTTAATTTCATGCGCGAGGCCGCGAATGAGCTCACGAATCGCCTGATTTTGCGCAATTAATCGGTTCTCGCGGGAAATGCGCAAATGCCGATCGATTTGTTCAAACTCCAACAGCAAAGCGGGACCCTGCATGGGGGTAATGGCGCAATCCACCGTTACCGTTCGGTCCGCGCCCATCACCACACGAATTTCGCGCTCGGTATAACTCGCGCCTTGCTCTAGCGCTTGACCAATTGCCTCATCCAGCACGGTGAGGCCGGGAAAAAGCTGCATTAGCGACTCATTCATTGCCTGACGAGTGCTGACCTGAAAGAGCGACTCTGCAGCGGAATTGAGCCGTTGGACACGGCACTGCCCATCGACGACCACCACCGCGCGAGTGAGGTGGTCGAGAATACTATTCGCTGTGTCTGGCGTCGCTTCAATCATAGTTACACTTGGATACAGCAAGAAACACGCCATGTTGGCGCACTGAGGCTCTACCCGGTCGAGTGTAGAGATCATTGCGAATGAATGCACCACATTGGTGCGGGCAGGTGATTTAATGCACGCTTTTAAAAGCGCCCCGAGTTTTTGTTAGAAAAGCCCCCGCCTTAGCAGGGGCTTACTTGTAATACGCGTCGACTAAACGCTGTAGTACATATCAAACTCAATGGGATGAGTGGTCATGCGCAGCTGCAGGACCTCCTCACGCTTAATATCGATATAGCCATCAATGGCATCATCGGTAAATACGCCGCCCACTTTGAGAAACTCACGATCGGCGTCGAGCGCATCTAGGGCTTCTTCAAGCGAAAAGGCCACTTTAGGAATATCCGCCTCTTCTTCCGGCGGCAAATCGTAGAGGTCCTTATCCATCGCATCGCCGGGATGGATTTTATTTTGAATCCCATCAAGGCCCGCCATCAACATAGCGGCAAAGCAAAGGTATGGGTTCGCGGTGCTATCGGGGAAGCGAATTTCGACTCGCCGTGCTTTCGGGTTGGACACCCACGGAATGCGCACGGACGCCGAGCGGTTACGGGCTGAATAAGCGAGCAGAACCGGCGCTTCAAAGCCTGGGACCAGCCGTTTATAGGAATTGGTCGAGGCATTTGCAAAGGCGTTAATGGCTTTGGCGTGTTTAATAATGCCGCCAATATAATAAAGCGCCGTCTCAGATAAACCACCGTATTGATCGCCGGCGAACAACATTTCGCCGGTCTTGCCAATGGACTGATGCACGTGCATACCGCTGCCATTATCACCGACCACCGGCTTAGGCATAAAGGTGGCGGTCTTGCCGTAAGCAGCGGCGACATTGTGGATGACATATTTCAGTGTCTGCACTTCATCGGCTTTTTTCACCAAGGTGTTAAAGCCCACGCCAATCTCACATTGTCCAGCAGTCGCCACCTCATGGTGATGGACTTCTGTTGTGATGCCCATGTCGGTCAAACACTCACACATGGCTGATCGCATGTCATGCAAGCTATCAACAGGTGGAACAGGGAAGTAGCCGCCTTTGACGCCCGGGCGATGGCCCATATTGCCGTCGGGATAGACGCGCTCGGTATTCCAGTCAGCCTCTTCGGAATCAATGCTATAAAAAGATCCTTTCATATCGGTGCCCCAACGGACATCATCAAATACAAAAAACTCATTCTCCGGGCCGAAATAGGCGACATCACCAATGCCGGTGGACTGCAAATAGGCTTCAGCACGCTCAGCGATCGACCGCGGATCACGCCCATAGCCCTGCATGGTGTTGGGCTCGATAATATTGCAAAGCAAAATGAGCGTTGCATCGTCAAAAAACGGATCTAACACCGCCGTATTGGGATCTGGCATTAGGATCATGTCTGATTCGTTAATGCCCTTCCATCCTTCAATCGAGGAGCCATCGAACATTTTTCCCTCGGCAAATGCATCAGCATCAATCCCATGCGCAGGCAGGGTGACGTGTTGTTGTTTACCTTTCGGGTCGGTGAAACGCAGATCAACAAAGCGGACCTCGTTATCTTGAATCATTTTGAGAACGTCTTCGGCGGTCATTGCCATCGTCTCGGCCTCCAGTCGTGTCAAATCAAAAAAGTTTTCCGCTGATTATGAAGCAGTAATCGTGCCAATATCACCGAAACGCACCAAAACAGGCCAATTAATAATATCCCACAACCGACAGTGAACCAGAATGCACCAACTCTGTGCAATCACGCTGGGTATTGCACTTTTTTGGAGCAGACCTGGCCGTGATATCGCCTGACACCGCCCGACCCGGCGGGCTATACTGCCCAGCATTTCGCAGGCTCGTCGGAGAATTAATGACCTTTCAGGATCTTATCCTTGCTTTGCAAGGCTATTGGGCAAAACGCGGTTGTGTCCTCATGCAGCCCCTCGATATGGAAGTTGGCGCAGGCACTTTTCATCCAGCGACTTTTTTGCGCTCCATAGGGCCTGAGCCATGGCGGGCAGCCTATGTTCAGCCATCACGTCGGCCAACCGACGGACGGTATGGAGAAAACCCCAATCGCCTGCAACATTATTACCAGTTTCAGGTGGTACTCAAGCCCTCGCCAGCGGATTTCCAAGAACAATACTTGGGCTCGCTTGAAGCGCTCGGCATTAACCCACTGGTCCATGATATTCGTTTTGTTGAGGATAACTGGGAATCTCCAACGCTTGGTGCCTGGGGCCTGGGCTGGGAGGTTTGGCTAAATGGTATGGAGATCACCCAATTTACCTATTTCCAACAAGCAGGTGGGATTGACTGCCACCCTGTGATGGGTGAAATCACCTACGGGCTTGAGCGCATCGCTATGTATCTACAGGAAGTCGAAAGCGTCTATGACCTCATTTGGACCGATGGGCCTGAGGGTCCCGTTACCTATGGGGATGTGTATTTACAAAATGAACGCGAACAATCGCATTACAATTTTGAGCAAGCGGATGTCGATCAATTGCTTAAGGGATTTGATCACTGCGAGAGCGAGGCACTGCGGCTCGTGGCAGAAAACCTCCCGCTGCCGGCGTATGAAATGACCATGAAGGCATCACATTTGTTTAACCTATTGGATGCCCGTCACGCCATCTCCGTCACCGAGCGCCAAGGCTACATACTCCGGGTTCGTACCATGGCTCGGGCAGTTGCTCAGTCTTATTATGAATCGCGAGAAGCACTAGGATTTCCGCTTTGTCGCGCCGGCGATCATGCCCGGAGCGTTGCATGAGTCAAACCAATGCAACCCTGCTATTCGAATTGGGCATGGAAGAGCTTCCGCCGGGAGCGCTCGATCAATTATCAATCGCGCTATGCGATGAAGTGCTCGCGGGTCTAGACAAAGCCGGCATCAAGCATGGCCGTGGCCATGCGCTAGGTTCACCTCGTCGCTTGGCGGTCAAAGTCGAAACCGTTAATTTGCGCCAACCAGATCGTGATTTTGAGCGCCGCGGCCCCGCAATTGCCGCGGCGTTTGATGATAACGGTGCGCCCACTAAAGCGGCCGAAGGCTTTGCTGGATCTTGCGGTGTTAGCGTTGATGGACTCGAGCGGCTAGAAACAGAGCAGGGGGCATGGCTAGTTCACCGCGGCACTGAGGCAGGTCAGCCAACCGCTGATCTGTTGCCTGCAATGTTAACAACAGCGCTCGCCAATTTACCGATCCCTAAGCGTATGCGCTGGGGTGAGCGCAAAACAGATTTTGTTCGTCCTGTGCACTGGATTGTGCTGCTTTTGGATGACACTCCGGTCCCGGTTACGCTATTTGATGTGGCGAGCGGCCGCGAAAGCCGCGGTCATCGCTTCCATCACCCGAATTCCGTTGGCATTACCCATGCCAATGATTATGAAGCGCAGATGCGTAACGCCTATGTCCTTGTCAATCGTCAAGATCGCCGAGCACATATTCTCGAGGGCGTCCGGGCTGAAGGCGAGCGCCTTGGAGGTCATGCGGTAATGGACGATGCCCTCATTGATGAGGTCAATGCATTAGTCGAATGGCCAGTCGTGCTCTCCGGTAGTTTTGATGAAGATTTTTTGCGTGTACCACCGGAAGCTTTGATATCCAGCATGCAGGGCCATCAGCGGTATTTTCCCGTTCGTGACGTCCATGGATCGCTACTGCCGCAGTTCATTACCGTTGCCAATATCGATAGTCAGAACCCCGCACAGGTCATTAGCGGAAATGAACGCGTCATACGGCCGCGCTTGGCTGATGCGGCCTTTTTTTGGGATCAGGATCGGACGCAAACCCTCGCCGATCGCCTGCCAGCACTCAATCAAGTCGTGTTTCAAAAAGCATTGGGGAGCCTTAAAGATAAAGGTGACCGGGTGAGCGCACTTGCCAGTGCTTATGCTGAGCGATTTGCCTGCGACCCGGACCAGGCAGCCCATGCGGCGCAATTAGCACGGGCAGATTTGGTCACAGAGATGGTGGGGGAGTTTCCGGACCTACAAGGGGTAATGGCGCGTTACTACGCCAGTGAAGATGGCGAGCCCAACGCGATTGCTCAAGCACTCGATGAAATCTATCAGCCCCGTTTCGCTGGCGATGCCATCGCCGCATCAGCTTTGGGCCAATTGCTCGCCGTTGTGGAGCGCGCCGATACGCTAGTGGGAATATTTGCAATTGGCAAAGCACCTAGCGGCGCTAAAGACCCGTTCGCCCTTCGACGGGCAGCGGTTGGCCTGTTGCGTACCCTCATCGAGGGCGAACACAGCATCAATTTAGCTGAGTTGTATGCTAGCGCCGCTAATGGACAGCCACCTCATGTTAAGGCTGATGAGCAAGTTGAGGCATTGGTGGCATTCAGTCTTGAGCGATTGCGCGCAATTTATCTGGAGGCGGGTTTCGCTGCAGAGCTTTTTGAAGCGGTAAAGTCCGTACTCCGCTTTAGCGATATTGCGCCACTCGATTTCGACCGCCGCATTCGGGCCTGCCGCGACTTTGCGAGCTTACCAGCCGCAGGCAGTCTTGCCGCTGCCAATAAGCGCATACGAAATATCTTGCGCAAAGCCGATCAACCAACACCACCGACTGTTGCTTCTGAGCAATTAGAAAATCCAGCTGAGCGCGCGCTCTACCAAGCCATCGAGGCGCGGCGCGCCCCCGTGCAAAAACGCATCGAACAAGGCGCTTATAGCGAAGCCTTAGCCCAGCTTGCAGAACTTCGCGAACCGGTCGATGCGTTTTTTAACGATGTCATGGTCATGGCGGATGATCCGGCGATTCGAGCCAATCGGCTGGCAATATTGAGCCAACTCCAGCAATTATTCCTAGCAATTGCGGATGTCTCAGCCCTGCCGGAGTCGACGTAATCCGTGATCGAGACACCCATGCCATGGCCAAAGCTTGTTTTACTCGACCGCGATGGTGTCATTAACGCCGACTCTCCCAATTACATCCTCACACCGGCCGCTTGGGAAGCACTGCCAGGCAGCCTGGAAGCCATTGCAAGACTGTCCCAAATCGGCATCCAAGTCGCCATTTGTACCAATCAATCAGCTGTGGGCCGTGGGATGCTAGAGGCGGCCACGCTAAGGGCCATTCACGCTAAATTAAATGCACAGCTAACTGCCGTCGGCGGCGAGCTTAGCGGGATCTTTGTGTGTCCACATGCGCCTCAAGACCAGTGTAATTGCCGTAAGCCTGCTCCTGGGCTTTGTCAGCAAGCGTTAGCAGCGACAAGCCATCGATCCGATGAAGCACTTTTTATCGGTGATAGTCAGCGTGATCTAGAGGCTGCTAGGGCAGCCGGAATCACAGCATGGTTAGTTCGAAGCGGTAACGGCGCTTTGCTCGAGCGCCAGTCCAACGACCCATCGCTGCCTGTGTTTGATGATTTAGCGGATGCTGTAAACGCGCTTTTAAAAAAGGGCTCAGGCGATGCATAGGCACTCAAATGAAAGTAGAAAACCAAGCCTAATCAGAGGGTTATGCTTTCATATCAGCATCGTTTTTACGGTTATTATTTGGGCTTTTGTCAGCATTCCAAGTTTTCCACTTCCCTTTCGCTGGCGCTACTGGTGGATAACCCGCTGGTGTTACGTCGTCTCTTTGCTCGTTCGCTTTATTGGCGGTATTCGTGTTGATATTGAGGGCCTTGAAAACCGGCCCGCTACACCTGGCGTAATCCTTTCTAAACATCAAAGCGCCTGGGAGACATTAAATCTGCTCGATATTTTCTATCCACAAACCTGGGTGCTTAAACAAGAACTTTTAAAAATCCCTGTGTTTGGCTGGGGCCTAGGGCGACTCGAGCCCATTGCAATTAACCGTCGCTCCACACGGGATGCTTTGCGTGATGTGGTTAATCAGGGCCAAGACAAACTTAAAAAAGGCCGTTGGGTCATGGTCTTTCCTGAAGGCACACGGGTGGCGGTTGGCGATCGGGGCCGTTATCAGCAAGGAGGAGCCTTGCTCGCTTGTCGCGCCGGGGTGGCAGTGACACCGCTTGCGCATAATGCTGGGGAATATTGGCCACGCCGGGGTTTAAAGATGCGTCCAGGAACCATTCGTGTGCGCATCGGCCCAGCTATTGCAACGCAAGACAAAACGCCAGCTGAAGTTATGGCAGAAACAGAGTCGTGGATCGAAGCGGCTATGGTCGAGCTTACAACAGCCCCTTAAACGTCTAAGTTGCTGACCTGTAACGCATTTTTCTCTATAAACTCGCGCCGTGGCTCAACATGATCGCCCATTAATGTCGTGAATATGTCATCAGCGCCCACCACATCCTCAATGCGAACTTGTAATAAGCGACGGGTTTCTGGGTCCATAGTGGTTTCCCAGAGTTGGTCTGGGTTCATCTCCCCTAAGCCCTTATAGCGTTGAACCGTTAGCCCCCGTCGCCCTTCATCCATTAACCATGTTACCGCATTGCCAAAATCTTCGATGCTCGCAGAGCGCTCACCACGACGAATTTCTGCACCGTCACCGATCAGTTCATATAAAGCCGTGGCCAGTTTACGAATGCTCTCGTACTCACGCGCTAGGAAGAACTGTGCTGGAAACGTGTAGGGATAGAGAATGCCGTGCATTCGTTTGGTGACGATGGCGTCCTGAAACCCACCATCGGGTCCGGATTGGACTTTCAGTCGATATTCCGTACCGGTCGGGAGGCCTTGGTTAATTCGCTCGCTAAGCCGCTCAAACCACTCTGCCATGGCTTTACCATCACGAAGGTTATCTTCATTAAGTGGTGGTAAGTCGACCATAGCACGCAAAATTACGGGGTCTGAACGACGACCAAGATGCTCGATCATTTCCATGGTATCGAGATATTGCCGAATCAGTGTCTCAAGCGCTTCAGGGCCAATTTCAGGCGTATCAGCCGAGGGCAGTAGGCTCGCCCCGGATAAGGACAGTTGTAGCAAGTAATTAATAAGCTCACGCTCATCTTTAACATAGTGCTCTTGTTTGCCGCGACGGACTTTATAAAGTGGTGGTTGAGCAATATAAACATGCCCTCTTTCCACCAAAGCTGCCATTTGCCGATAAAAGAAGGTCAATAGCAGCGTGCGAATATGCGAACCGTCCACATCCGCGTCTGTCATAATAATAATGCGGTGATAGCGCAGCTTCTCCGGGTCAAATTCTTCTCGGCCAATGCCGCAACCCAACGCCGTGATTAAGGTGCCGACTTCAGCAGAAGAAAGCATCTTATCGAAACGAGCTTTTTCAACGTTAAGAATTTTGCCCTTAAGAGGCAGAATTGCCTGCGTGCGCCGATCACGTCCCTGCTTTGCTGAACCACCGGCTGAGTCACCCTCCACCAGATAAAGCTCTGAGAGACTAGGATCTTTTTCCTGACAATCAGCAAGTTTTCCTGGCAGACCAGCAACATCTAGCGCCCCTTTGCGGCGCGTCATCTCACGCGCCTTGCGGGCTGCATCGCGAGCACGAGAGGCGTCCACGACTTTTTCAACAATAGCGCGGGCATCATTTGGATTTTCATACAAAAACGCATTAAGCGCTTCTGCCAGAGTGGATTCCACTACGCCCTTAACCTCAGATGAGACAAGCTTTTCTTTCGTCTGAGATGAGAACTTTGGATCTGGCACTTTTACCGAGATCACCGCAGTTAGACCTTCACGGATGTCATCACCTGTTGGGACAACTTTTAGCTTCTTGCTAAAGCCTTCGGTGTCCATGTAATGATTTACGGTGCGTGTTAATCCGCCCCGAAAGCCCGACATATGACTGCCGCCATCTTTTTGTGGAATATTATTGGTAAAGCAAAAGATGGCCTCTTGATAGGAATCACTCCACTGCATCGCGACTTCAACAACGATGTCATCACGTTTTGTGGTCAGGTGAAAAACTGACGGATGCAGTGGTGTTTTATTTTTATTGAGATGCTCAACAAACGCCCGTATGCCGCCGGCATACTCAAAAACATCTTCTTTATCTGTACGTTCATCTTTAAGCGCAATGCGCACACCGGGGTTGAGAAAAGATAGCTCTCTAAATCGCTTAGCTAAGATGTCATAGTTAAATTCGATATGCGTAAAGACCGCAGGGCTTGGGTGGAAAGTAATGCGCGTGCCGGTTTCTTCTGTCTCGCCCGCCACTTTTAGCGGCGCAACGGGTTCACCGGCCGCATATTCCTGCATGTGTACCTTACCGGACTTATTTACCACCAAACGAAGTTTGTCCGATAGCGCGTTCACCACCGAAACGCCAACGCCATGCAGCCCGCCCGAGACTTTATAAGAGTTGTTGTCGAATTTACCGCCAGCGTGCAGCACCGTCATGATGACCTCTGCGGCAGATCGGCCTTCTTCGGGATGAATATCTACCGGGACGCCGCGACCATTATCACCCACGGTAACGGAGTTGTCGCTGTGCAAAATCACTTCGATTTCAGAACAAAATCCACCCAGCGCCTCGTCAACCGCATTATCCGCCACCTCAAAGACCATGTGATGTAAGCCGGTACCATCATCAGTATCACCGATATACATACCAGGACGTTTTCGGACTGCGTCCAAGCCACGAAGGACTTTTATTTGCGAGGAATCGTATTCGGAATTTGCGCTCATGGGTGTTCCTTTTCGCCTAAGCGCTTAATTATAACCGATTTGGAGGAACGACAGGAGACACGGATTAGACCTGTGGATCTGCGCGTATTTTACCTTGTTCCACGTGGAACCATTGAGCCGCTTTGACGGCCGGAAGCTGCTCAGGCTCAATCGTCGTCACAAAACTTTGAGCGGGCGTGTTAAGTAATTGCTGCAAAAGCGCTTCACGGTGTTTTGCATCGAGCTCAGCCGGTAAATCATCCACTAACAACACTGGCTTTTGCTCACCTTGCGCTCCCCAGTATTCGATTAACTTCAAACGTAACGCAGCAACTAAGAGCTTTTGTTGACCGCGACTCAGTCGAGTCGCAGCATCTTCGCCGTCAGCCATTACTCGAAAATCCGCCCGGTGAGGCCCGTAAAATCCAAACCCCTGAATAATTTCTTTACTGCGAGATTGAGCGAGTATCACATCAAGCGCCGAATCTTTCGGCCAACCCTGACGAAAACGCCAATCCCACTCCACCGCGGGCAACCATTCACGAATAAGCTCGAGGGCCTGTGGCAATAATGTCTCGAGGAAGACCTCTCGCTTGGCATTGACTGCCGCGCCCGCAGTCGCTAATTCCGGTTCCCAAACCGCTGCTTGTTTTTCGCTCCCCTCACGCAATGCCGCATTACGTTGTTTCATTGCACGACGATAGCGTCGCCAATCCTCCCGGTATTGATGTTCCACGTGGAACACACCCCAATTTAAGAACGCTCGTCGAATGGACGGCCCTTCGGTCAACAATAATTGGGTTTCTGTGTTAATCACCTGAATCGGCAGCAACCAGGCCGATTCTGATAGGGCTTGAACATCTCGGCCATCAAGCCGAACGCGTGTTTCACCCTCAGTAAATTGAACACCTAGCTGGTGGGTTTGGCGACTTGAGCTGATTACCCCGTTCACCACGACTCGCACTTCACCGCGTGTAATGATGCGTTTCGATGAGTAACTCAGAAAACTCCGTGCCCGAGCTAGAAAATGAATCGCTTCCAGCAGACTCGTTTTGCCAGCCGCATTCTCACCGTGAATAACATTGAGCTGCGGGCTAAAATCAAGGCGCGTGTTGTGTAAGTGCCGAAAGTGCTCCAGCCCGATTCGACTCAGCCCCGTATCCACACCGCCATCGGTCATTCCTATAGACGCATAGGCATGACGACATAGCGAGCATCACGGCCTTTTTCACCGAGCACCAATGCACTGCTATTGGAATCCTGCACGTGAATATGCACCGTTTCTTCATCGATCGAGCCCAATGCATCGAGCATATAGCTCGCATTAAAACCGATCTCTAATGCTTCCCCGTTATAGCTCGCAGGTATTTCCTCTACCGCCTCTTCTTGTTCTGGATTATTAGACTGAATCCGCAATTGTTCAGCCTCAAAACCAAACCGCACCCCACGATATTTTTCATTGGACAAGATAGATGCCCGAACGAGGGCTTTTCTAAGCGTTTCCCGGTCTACGACCAGAAATGGCCCATCATCCGCTGGAATGACACGTTGATAATCAGGGAAGCGACCATCAATGAGCTTTGACGTAAATCGAATATCAGGCAGCGTGACCTGCACATGACCGGTCCCTAATACCACTTCCACTTGCTCATCAGTATCTTCAAGAAGCCGCAACATCTCTTGGATGCCTTTACGCGGCACAATGACCTGAGTGGCCTCCTCGATTGAGAGTTCTGGAGAAAGCTCTGCTAAAGCCAATCGGTGGCCGTCAGTGGCGACTGCTCGGAGATGCTTAGGTTCTAACTCAACTAATAAACCATTGAGGTAATAACGAACATCTTGCAAGGCCATAGCGAAATGCGACTTTTCAATTAGCCACCGCAGCTGCGCTTGCGGCAACGTTACCCGATGGCTCGCTTCAACATTATCGGCGGTTGGAAAATCATCGGCCGGCAGACTTGCTAGCGTAAATCGGCTTTTACCTGCCCTCACCACAACACGCTCACCTTCCTGGGCTACATTGACTTGGGCTTGTTCTGGAAGATTGCGAACAATGTCCATGAGTTTCCGAGCTGGAACGGTAATTCGGCCAGCCTGCGTGCCGTTTAGTTTTATTTCTGCCCGTAGCTCAACTTCCAAATCGGTGGCAGTGAGTAGCAAAGCATCATCACTGGACTCAATTAACACATTACTCAGTACGGGTAGGGTTTGCCGCCGCTCAACAACCCCAATGATTGCCTGTAAAGGGCGAAGTAGTGCTTCCCGATCGATTTCGAACTGCATGTCAGCGTCCTGTTCTTCTCTTATTGGTTTTAGTCTGTATTAAAGATAATTGTAATAACAAGGGCGAGTATTTTCCGTGCATATCTAAGTTAAACCCCTGTTTATAATGGAAAAAACATATCTAACAAGCTGTGTACTAATGGTCATTTTTACTGGCAAGGCCTTTGCACAAACTGTGGACAAAATCGTCTCGTTATTTAACCCACATGTTATCCACATCATGACGACAGGGTTCTCGACAGGTTGTTATAGTCTTCGTCAAATTTAGCATCTGATTCACGCAATGTTTGTACTTTGCGGCAGGCGTGTAACACGGTTGTGTGGTCCCGCCCGCCAAATGCGTCTCCAATCTCAGGCAAACTATGGCTAGTGAGTTCTTTTGCAAGCGCCATTGCCATTTGTCGGGGGCGCGCGATTGAGCGACTGCGGCGTTTCGATAGTAAATCCGATACGCGTATTTTGTAATATTCAGCGACCGTTTTTTGAATATTTTCCGTGGTCACTAGTTTATCTTGTAGCGCTAATAAATCACGGAGCGCAGCTTTGGTGAAGTCTACGGTAATGGCATCACCGGTAAAGTGAGCATTAGCGATCACCCGGCGCAACGCCCCCTCTAGTTCTCGAATATTAGAGCGAATACGTTTCGCGATGAAAAATGCCACTTCGGGCGGCAAATTTATCCCTGTCTGACTTGCTTTACTCATTAAAATGGCGACACGAGTTTCAAGCTCTGGCGGTTCAATCGCGATGGTTAAGCCCCAGCCAAACCGTGACTTCAGGCGCTCTTCAAGGCCGTTGACCTCTTTTGGATACCGATCACAGGTCATGACGACTTGCTGATGGCCTTCAAGCAAGGCATTAAATGTGTGAAAAAACTCTTCTTGCGAGCGTTCTTTGCCAGCAAAAAATTGAATATCATCAATAAGTAACGCATCAACACCACGGTAATGTCGCTTGAACTCATTAATGGCGTTGTGCTGCAGCGCCTTAATCATATCGGCAACAAACCGTTCTGAATGCAGATAAAGAACTCGCGCATCTGGACGGCTGGTCAGGAGTGCATTGCCGATGGCGTGCATGAGGTGTGTTTTACCTAATCCAACCCCCCCATAAATAAACAAAGGATTATAAGCAGTCCCAATATTATCAACGACTTGCATACTGGCAGCCCGAGCCAGTTGATTAGATTTTCCCTCTACAAACGTATCAAACGTAAAGTCCCGATTGAGGTTAGCCCGATGCGGTGTTGAGGCCGGCGCACTGGTTTTTTGTTCTGTTTGCTGGCGGCTTGGTGTGACGCTCATCATCACCGGTGCATGACCCCCAATTTCCAAAGTGAGCTTGGGGGGTGAATCGGGCCTTTGACTGGCAAGGATTTCTTCAATGCGTGTTGAAAAATGCTCACGAACCCAATCGAGAACGAATCTGTTGGGCGCAAACAGCCGTAGCTGATCGCCGTCCTCCTTCGCTTGGAGAGGACGTATCCACGTATTGAGCTGCTGGTCAGGTAATTCCCGTTCCAATCGCTGCAGACAGCCTTTCCAGAGGTGATCAGTCAACAAACCCGTCCTTTTGGTATTAAGCGTGGCGTTGAGTCTATAGGTTGACCTGACGTGGTACCAGATGGCTATCTATTCATGCATCAACGATGCAAATTGACACTTCGTTACTGCGCACATTACTCTTATCGGCTGTTTTCTTACCGACAATTTATCGAATAAGGCGGCTACGTCATGAAGCGGACGTTCCAACCCAGTGTAATTAAGCGCAAGCGTACCCATGGTTTTCGCGCTCGAATGGCGACTAAAAACGGCCGCAAGGTACTTGCGCGACGCCGTGCCAAAGGACGTGCTCGACTTACGCCGTAAATTGCGTGCACGGTTCTGCGCGATTCAATCAATTTCCCCGGCAAGCTCGACTGACTCGCGGCGTTGAGTATCGAGGGGTCTTTGCCAACGCGCAACGCCATGCGGATCGTTACTTCACCATTTTAGTGGCGCCATGCGATACAGGTTCGGTTCGGTTGGGTCTTGCTGTTTCCAAGCGATCAACGCCACGGGCAGTCGATCGCAATCGTTTAAAGCGATTGATTCGTGAGACGTTCCGGCACCAGCGGCAGAATTTGCCAGGGGCCGATATCGTTGTGATGGTTCGACCTATTGCCTGTCATACAAATAATGCAACATTAACCACAGCACTCGATAGACTTTGGCAACGGATATCTAAGCAATGCGAACCATTTTAATCGCCCTGCTTCGCGCTTATCGCTACTGCATTAGCCCATTATTTGGGCCATGTTGTCGATTTCACCCCACTTGTTCTTGCTACGCCGTCGAGGCCGTTGAGCGCCACGGCGTTCTGCGTGGCGGTTATTACGCCATTCGGCGCCTCCTGCGCTGCAATCCCCTTCACCCCGGCGGACTCGATCCGGTACCGGGCAGCGAAACCGTGAGTCGTCCGTCATGATGGAAAATCAACGCCTATTTCTGCTCGTTGCATTGGCGCTTGTCATGTTGTTGATTTGGACGACTTGGCAACGAGATTACGGCCCAGAGCGTGCCCCCGTGGCTGAGCGAAGTGAAATAACCGCTGATCAACAGCCCGCGCCACAGCCGGCGGAACCCAGCGCGACAAACGCTGAGACCGATGTGGCTAGTCCAAGCACCGATAACCGGACAGCGTTGCCAGACAGTGATACGACTATTGATACCGCAATGATGGCTGACAGCATCCGCGTACAAACGGATGTTCTCGATATTACGATTCCATTAACGGGCGGCAATATTCGCGAGGCGCGCTTACTGAAGCACACGATTTCGGTCGACGATGACACGCCCTACACGCTAATGGGCAATCAAAATCCGCTGTTCATCGCGCAAAGTGGATTGGTGGGAGATGCGGTTGATGCGCCCGCTCACACCGCGCAATGGCAAGCAAGCCAGAGCAACTACACACTTAACGCGGATGCGGATACGTTAGTGGTACCGCTGCAATGGACCAATGACGATGGCATTAGCGTGACTCGTCGCTATCACTTCAAGCGCGATGACTACCTAGTTCGAGTCACGCATGAGGTGGTTAATGCAAGCAACGAGAATTGGCGTGCTTATCAGTACAACCAACTACGGCGCACTACCGATAGTGAAGGGCCTGGTTTTTTAGGCGCGGCAAGTTATACCGGTGGGGTGATCTATAGCCCGGCGGATAAATATAAAAAGATCAGCTTTGGCGATATGGATAGTGAGGATCTATCAAACGACATTGCTAATGGTTGGCTAGCAATGATCCAACATTATTTTTTAGCTGCTTGGGTACCAGAGCGCGATGAGACCCTGCGTTACTACTCGCGAGTCAGTGGTGGGGAGTATGTCTTAGGCCAAAGCTCGCCTTGGCAGGTGGTGGCAGCCGGCGAGACAGGCGAATTCGAAAACCGCTTATTTGTTGGACCCAAAGAACAAGATCGTCTCGATACCGTTGCCGAGGGCCTTGAGCTCACAGTGGATTACGGCTGGCTAACCATTATTTCTAAGCCACTATTTATTGCGCTTGATTGGCTCCATGACATTGTTGGCAACTGGGGCTGGTCGATTATTTTGCTTACGCTTGGCATTAAGTTGGTGTTCTACAAGCTCTCAGAAACGAGCTATCGCTCCATGGCCCGAATGCGCAAACTCCAGCCGGAGATGCAAAAACTGCGTGAGCGCTATGGTGAGGACAAACAAGCCATGAATCAGGAGCTCATGCAGCTCTATAAAAAAGAGAAAGTTAACCCGCTTGGTGGATGTCTACCGATCCTGATCCAGATACCGGTTTTTATTGCACTCTATTGGGCGTTGTTAGAAAGCGTTGAATTGCGCCAGGCACCTTGGATGTTTTGGATTCAGGACTTATCTGTACGAGATCCTTTCTATGTGCTGCCGTTGCTCATGGGCGCGAGTATGTTTTTACAGCAAAAGCTCAACCCAGCACCGATGGATCCCCTTCAGCAGAAGATCATGATGGGTTTGCCGTTTGTATTCACGGTATTCTTTATGTTCTTCCCGGCGGGCTTGGTGCTGTACTGGGTCACCAACAACAGTCTCTCAATCCTCCAGCAGTGGATTATTACCCGGCGGATTGAGGCCGGCGCCAAGTCGTAATATGACGCCCGCCACCATTTGCGCTGTGGCCACACCGCCAGGGCGCGGCGGCGTTGGCGTCATTCGCTTATCCGGGCCAAAAGCCCAATCTATCGCGGAACACGTGGTCGGAGAATTACCTGCTCCGCGCTATGCCAGTCTGCGCGTATTTCGCGATCAGGGGCAGGCCGCGATTGATGAAGGCCTTGTTTTATTTTTCCCGGGTCCGGGGTCAATGACTGGCGAGGATGTTGTCGAATTTCAGGGCCATGGCGGTCCAATCGTATTAGATCGTTTATTACAGCAGTTGCTCGCACTCGGTGCCGAGCTCGCCGCACCTGGTGAATTTAGTCAACGGGCTTTTCTTAATGGCCGGCTTGATTTAACACGTGCCGAGGCAATTGCTGATCTTATTGAAGCCGGTAGCGAGGCGGCAGCACAGGCGGCTATGCGATCGCTACAAGGTGAGTTTGCTAGGCGCATTGCGGTGTTGATAGAAGCGCTAACCGAGCTTCGGGTGCATCTGGAGTCGAGCTTGGATTTCTCCGATGAGCCGCTGGATGGGTTAGCGCTTGATCAGGTTAGCAAGCGCATCGGTGAGCTCTCAGAATCTTTAGCGGAAACACGCCAAGCGGCTAGCGAGGGCCAGCAACTTCAAGAAGGCTTAACTGTGGTGATTGCGGGTCGGCCCAATGCGGGTAAATCGAGTTTACTCAATGCTTTGACTGGCCGCGACGCCGCTATTGTGACGAGCTTGGCGGGGACGACGCGAGACGTACTGGACAGCCACCTTCATCTAGAGGGTTTACCATTGCGCGTTCTCGATACCGCGGGCTTGCGCGTAGGGGGTGATGTTGTTGAGCAAGAAGGGGTAAAGCGAGCGCAGGCTGCAATGGCTGAGGCCGATCGGATTCTGTGGGTGGCTGAAGATAATCATGAACATGATGATTTTCATGCGGCGCTTCCAGCTAATGTGCCAATAACTCGAGTAATTAATAAAATTGACTTAAGCGGCCGCTCGCCAGGCATTGTCGATGATGTTGTGGCCGTTTCTGCTTTAACAGGCGAGGGCCTGCCTGCATTGCGAGCGTATTTACGCGGTTCAATGGCAGCAAAGCCAAGTGAGACGATTTTTACCGCCCGGCGTCGCCATTTGGTGGCGCTTGATGCCGCGGCCGAAGCGCTGACTGAAGCGCAGCAGGCGGCGGTGTCTGGCCTCGGTGAAGAGCTAATGGCGGAGTCGCTGCGGGAAGCGCAAAGTCAGCTCGGGGAAATTACCGGCGCTGTGAGTACAGAAGATTTATTGGGACGAATTTTTTCGACGTTTTGCATTGGCAAGTAGTATTTTAGCCGCTGGTCAATAGGACACAGACTTATGAATTCAGATCAAATTTACGACGTAATTGTTGTTGGCGGTGGTCATGCAGGCACCGAGGCAGCGTACGCCGCTGCGCGCATGGGCGCGGATACGTTGTTGTTGACCCAAAGTTTGGATGGCATTGGCCAAATGAGCTGCAACCCTGCGATTGGCGGTATCGGCAAGGGTCATTTGGTGCGTGAGATCGATGCTATGGGTGGTGTTATGGGACAGGCAATCGATCATGCCGGCATCCAGTTTCGTACCTTAAATCAAAGCAAAGGCCCGGCAGTGCGGGCGACACGAGCGCAAGCCGATAGAGAACGGTATCGACAAGCGGTCAAGCGATTACTGAATGCCGCGCCAAGCTTGTCGTTTTTTCAGGACACAGTCAGTGATTTGCTTATTGACAACGCCAAGGTCTGCGGAGTGGTTACCGGATTAGGCGTGAGCCTACGCGCTCATACGGTTGTTCTGACGGTGGGCACATTTTTGGGCGGTCGTATTCACATTGGTGAGCATAATCGTGCCGGCGGCCGTGCTGGTGATGCACCCTCAAATGCATTGGCTGAGCGTTTACGCGCCTTACCGTTGCGAGTTTCCCGGCTAAAGACAGGCACACCGCCGCGTATTGATGCTGAGAGTATTGATTTTAATCGCCTAGCTGAGCAGCAGGGCGCGGATCCGGCTCCTTACTTTTCACGCTGGAGTCAGGGCCATGAACACCCTCGGCAAGTGTCATGTTTTGTCACCCATACCAATACGCAAACCCATGACATCATTCGCGGAGCGCTGCATCGATCGCCGCTTTTTAGTGGCGAAATTGACGGTGTCGGTCCGCGGTATTGCCCATCGATTGAAGATAAAGTGGTGCGGTTTGCCGAACGGGATGGCCATCAGATTTTCCTAGAGCCGGAAGGCCTTGAGAGCCGGGAAATCTATCCCAATGGCATTTCTACAAGCTTGCCTTTTGATGTTCAGACAGCGCTTGTACGCAGTATTGAGGGCCTCGAGCAGGCGCGTATCACACGGCCTGGCTATGCCATTGAGTACGATTACCTAGATCCACGCGATTTGCACCCAAGCCTTGAGAGCTTGCATCTGCCGCGGCTGTTTTTAGCGGGCCAGATTAATGGCACTACGGGTTATGAAGAGGCCGCCGCACAGGGACTGCTAGCTGGAATTAACGCGGTTGCTTGTGTTCGGGAAATGCCACTGTGGACGCCGGCGCGACATGAGGCGTATCTCGGTGTGCTCGTCGATGATCTAACGACACGGGGCACTAAAGAGCCCTATCGCATGTTTACTTCACGCGCTGAGTATCGTTTGCAGTTACGTGAGGATAACGCTGATTTACGCTTGCTGCCGGTTGCACGGGATTATGGCTTGATCGGCGATGCCGCCTGGAGCGACTTTGAGCGCTATCGCAATGCGATAGCCACTGAGCGCAAACGCCTAGAAGGAACTTGGCTGAGGCCCCAAGATTTAGGTGATGACGCAGGCGCTCAACTTTTGGGACAGCCATTGCGGCGGGAGCAAAATCTCATGGGTTTATTGCGCCGGCCGGATATGCAATATACCCGATTAATGGCGCTATCCGCGGCTGGACCAGGCAGTGACGATCCCGCTGTGGGCGAGCAGCTGACGATTGAAGCGCGCTATGCTGGGTATCTCAAGCGACAAACTGATCAAGTCGCGCGGAGCGAGCGTAGTGAACACTTAACGCTACCGGCCGATTTGGATTATCGCACCGTGAGTGGCTTGTCCTCCGAGGTAATCGAAAAACTAGCGAATCATAGACCAGCCACGCTCGGCCAAGCTGCGCGTATTCCTGGGATGACTCCAGCCGCTATTTCCTTATTGCTCGTTCATTTACGGCGTGACCCACCGCGCAAGCGTGCTTAATTGAGTACGGATGTCACTGTGAGTAGCGACACGCTAAGTGCCGGGCTAAGCGCATTGGGACAGCCATCAGCGCTAGCTCAGCGCTTACTTGCCTATCGCGACCTTCTGCAGCGCTGGAATCGGGTGTACAACCTCTCGGCCGTGCGTAATCCTGAGGCAATGGTGACTCGGCATCTGCTCGATAGCCTCTCGGTGTTGCCTTGGCTTGCGGATGGCGATCTGCTGGACGTTGGCACAGGCCCTGGATTGCCGGGCATACCCATTGCCCTTGCGCAACCTTCACGTCCGGTCACGCTTGTTGAGTCGAATGGGAAAAAAGTACGCTTTTTGCGCCAGGTTTGTTTAGAAATGCAGCTTGATAATGTGGCGGTGGTTCCGAATCGAATTGAAGAATACAACCCAATGACGCGATTTAATGGAGTGATTTGTCGGGCGTTTACGGAGGCATTCGCTTTTTGGCAGGGCACAGCGCGATTGTTATCAACGTCAGGGATCGCTATTGCAATGAAAGGCCGGCTTAAGCCGGCTGAATTAGCGGCACTTGATCAAGCCGGCGTAAACTACCGATCGCAACCACTTGCCGTTCCCGGGCTTGATGCTGAACGGCACTTACTCATTATGATGGGGTCGAGACCCGCTACAGGATGAAGCCATGACTCAGACACTAGCCGTTGCTAACCAAAAAGGTGGCGTCGGTAAAACAACGACCTGCGTCAATCTTGCCGCTTCGCTGGTGAGCAATGGCCGCCGCGTATTGTTAGTTGATATGGACCCTCAAGGTAATGCCACTGTTGGCTCAGGACTTGAGCGTGCGGCCATTACCGCGACCAATTATGAACTGCTTATGGGTGAGGCGGCGGCTGAAGCGGTGCGCCATCAAGGTTTGACGGGTGGTTTTGATGTACTGCCCGCTAACGGCGACTTAACGGCGGCTGAAGTGGCTTTGATGGGCAGTGGTGAGGGGCGTGAAAAACGTCTTCAGGCGGCCTTGGGGGCTATCCGTGATCACTATGACCATATCCTCATCGATTGCCCGCCCGCACTTAATATCTTAACGGTTAATGCATTTGTCGCGGCCGACCGTGTGCTTATTCCCATACAGTGTGAGTATTACGCGCTTGAAGGCTTATCGGCACTGCTCAATACGATTCAGCGGGTACAGCAAACGGTTAATCCTGCCTTAGAAATCGAGGGACTGGTGCGGACCATGTTTGATGGCCGAAATAATTTATCGAATCAAGTCGGTGCGCAGTTATTGGAGCATTTCCCGGGGCAGGTTTATCGCACGCAAATTCCTCGTAACGTTCGGCTTGCCGAGGCGCCGAGCCATGGTTTAGCGGTATTGCAGTATGATCGCAGCTCACGCGGTGCGGTGGCGTATATGGCGCTAGCTTCGGAGCTGCTACGGCGTCAACAGGGCAATGGCAAAACCGCAGGAGGCGCGGCATGAGCAATCGTAAGCGAGGTTTAGGCCGAGGCTTGGACGCGTTGTTAGGCGAAGCAAACGCTGCCCAAGCAACAGAGTCGGACACTGGCTTAAGTCAGCTGCCGCTTGATCAACTTGAGAGCGGGCGCTACCAGCCACGCCGCGAATTTGATCCAACAGCGCTACAAGAGCTAGCACATTCGATTCGTGCCCAAGGCGTGGTTCAGCCGATTGTCGTGCGGCCGCTGCCCGGCGGCAAGCGCTATGAAATTATTGCCGGCGAGCGTCGCTGGCGGGCGGCACAATTAGCAGAACTTGAGCGTATTCCAGCGCTTGTTCGAGATATTCCGGATGAAATGGCTGTTGCCGTGGCGCTGATTGAAAATATTCAGCGTGAAGATCTGAATCCGCTGGAAGAAGCCACTGCATTTAAACGCCTGATTGAAGAATTTGAAATGACACATCAAGCCATTGCAGAGGCTGTTGGCCGCTCACGCGTGGGTGTCTCTAATCTTTTGCGTTTACTGGATTCAGCCGCTGTAGTGAAGAATTACATTGCTAGTGGTGAGATTAATATGGGTCATGCACGGGCGTTATTGGCATTGGATGAAACGGGACAGGCACAAGTGGCACGCCAAGTGGTGGCTAAAGGCTTGACGGTGCGCCAGACCGAAGCGCTTGTGCGGCAACGCCAACAAGGCGGGAAAAAAGCCTCAGCGCCTGCTACGCCCGACCCCAATGTACGAGGATTACAGGATGATCTCGCCGAGCGTCTAGGCGCCAATGTGCGTATTGAACATACACAGCGCGGCAAGGGCCGACTGGTCATTCGCTATAATAGTCTTGATGAGCTCGATGGAATTCTTGAGCACATTCGTTGAAGCGCGGCCTCGAGTTCATTATACTTCGCGAGCTTCCACTGCGATGCCGTGGAGATTGGGTTAGTGTTGAGGCAAGCAGCGCTCAAGGTGCTTCGGCTTCAACTGCTGATCGGAACAGCCAGCATAATCGTGTGGATGTTGGTGGATGGCATGGCAGCAGGACTAGCGGCACTCATCGGCCTTGGTATATCGGCAATGATGACAGCCTCAGTGGCGCTGCGCTGGTCACTAAGCGGAACGAATAATAGCCCCCGAGCTTTGCTAGGGGGTTTTTATCGAGCAGAGATGATGAAACTGCTGCTCGGTTCAGGGTTGATATTTGTGGGTGTCTACGTTTTTCGAGACCAGGCATTCGCGCTTGTTTCTACCCTCGCGGTCACACTCTTGGCGTACGGGTTTGTGCTGCTAACGGATATTGATCAAACGCTAACGAAACAGGACTAAATTAGGTATGGCAAGCGGCTCCGCCACGGAATATGTCCAACATCACCTCCAGCACCTGACGGTTGGAGAAGGATTTTGGACGGTGCATGTTGATACGCTCGCTATGTCTTGGATTTTGGGGCTAATCTTTCTTGGCTTGTTTTACTCGGTGGCCCGGCGCGCAAGCGCTGACGCCCCAACGGGTATACAGACATTTATAGAGACGTGTGTTGAATTTATCGACAATCAGGTCGCCGAGAGCTTTCATGGGCCTAAGGATTTTGTTGCGCCATTAGCGCTGACTGTCTTCGTTTGGGTTTTGCTTTGGAATCTCATGGATTTGATCCCAGTCGATTTATTCCCAGAGATCGGTTTAGCGCTCGGGCTTGAGTATATGCGCATCGTGCCCTCTGCGGATATGAACGCAACATTTGGCCTATCTCTGACCGTGTTTTTCCTTATCATTATTTACAGCATCAAAGGCAAAGGGTTTAAAGGTTTTGGCAAAGAGCTGTTTTGCCATCCGTTCGGCTCGCATCCGTTGCTATGGCCGGCCAACCTGTTGCTTAATCTTGTTGAATTAATCGCCAAGCCAGTCTCCCTTGGCATGCGGTTGTTTGGTAACCTATATGCTGCTGAGATTATCTTTATTCTGATTGCATTGCTGCCATTTTGGGCGCAGTGGATCCCCGGTGTCGCTTGGGCCATTTTCCATATTCTGGTTATCCCGATGCAGGCATTCATCTTTATGGTGCTCACGGTCGTTTACCTGAGCTTGGCGTACGAAGATCACTGATGTTGGCCAAAAAGCCGATGTTGTTAGATTTAACTTAAAGACCCCCGTTGGAGGAATCATGGAAGCTATCGCACAGGTTCAGGCGTTTACCGCCATCGCGATTGGATTAATTTTTGCATTTGCCGCCCTAGGCACTGGCATTGGTTTTGGCGTGTTAGGCGGCAAATTTTTGGAAGGTGTCGCACGTCAGCCAGAAGTCGCCGGTGTGTTGCAGGTTCGCATGTTCATCGTGGCAGGCTTGCTTGATGCGCTAGCGATTATCGGCGTCGCATTTGCTGCCCTTTTAATGTTTGCCAACCCGCTGCTTGGCGCGCTCAGCTGAGTCCATCAGCGAGCAAACCAGCGAATCTGCGTATTGGCAGTCTGGGAGAGTAAACCGTGGGCATTAATGCAACGCTAATTGGACAGATGATCACCTTCCTGGTGTTCATATTGTTCACAATGAAGTTCGTTTGGCCGCCCATTAAGCAGGCCATGAGTGAGCGTGAAAAGCGTATCGCTGATGGACTGGCCTCGGCAGAGCGCAGTCAGCACGAGCTAGAGCAGGCAAAGGAACGCTCTGCTGAGCATATTCGTGAGGCTAAAGCGCAGGCGGCTGAAATTATTGAAAAAGCCAATCGCCAAGGCGTTTCAATCGTGGACGAAGCGCGCGCCGAAGCTCGCTTGGTTGGCGAGCGAGAACAGGCGGCAGCGCAGGCTCGAATTGATCAAGAGGTCAGTCGGGCCAAAGCGAAGTTGCGTGAAGACGTCTCCGAATTGGCGATTTTGGGCGCGAGCCGAATTCTTGAGCGAGAAGTGGATGCGAAAGCGCATCAACAAATGCTCGATGAGTTGGCTAGTCAAGTTTAAGGCAACGCAACAATGGCATTAGAAACGACAGTGGCTAGGCCCTACGCAGAAGCGGCATTTGACACGGCGCTCAGTGCGAACAGCTTAGCTGAATGGGCCGATGCCCTTGCGCTGGGTGCAATGATAGTTGCTGACGAGCGAGTGAATGTCGTTTTGCAAAGCCCGCGCGTGGATGATGACCGTAAGGCAAGCCTCATTATTGAGGTAAGTGGAAAAGCGCTGAACGAGCATCAGGGTAATTTTATTCGGTTGTTGGTTAATCGCGACCGCATTACGCTATTGCCAGAAATCCGCGCACAATTTGATGACTTACGCGCCACGCACGAGCGTACCCTGACCGCTGAGCTGACAACCGCGCAGCCAGTTGACGCTGCTGCCGCGGAGGGATTAGCAAGTGCTTTATCCAAGCGGCTCGAGCGGAAAGTCACGCTAGAGACACGAATAGATGAAACGCTCATCGGTGGTGCCGTGATTCGCGCCGGTGACCTGGTGATCGATGGTTCAGTGCGCGGCCGGTTAGCGGGACTAACCGGCGCCCTTAGCCGCTAAGAGGACAGATTAGATGCAACTCAACCCTACCGAAATTAGCGATCTGATCAAACAACGCATTGAGCAGTTTGAATCAGTGGCTGAGGCCCGCAACGAGGGTACAATCGTTAGCGTAACTGACGGCATTGTGCGCATTCATGGGCTTAGTGATGCCTTGCAGGGCGAAATGCTTGAATTCCCGGGTGACACCTATGGAATGGCGCTTAACTTAGAGCGCGATTCGGTGGGTGCTGTGATCTTGGGGGATTACACGCATCTTTCCGAGGGCGACAGCGTTAAAACAACCGGTCGAATTCTTGAAGTGCCGGTTGGTGAGGGCCTCTTAGGCCGTGTCGTTAACTCTCTTGGCGAGCCTATTGACGGCAAAGGTGAAGTCAGCGCTGATAGCTCTGCGCCGGTTGAGAAAGTCGCGCCTGGCGTTATCGCACGGCAATCGGTTGATCAGCCAGTGCAAACGGGCTTAAAAGCTGTGGACTCCATGGTGCCCGTCGGCCGCGGTCAGCGTGAGCTGATCATTGGTGATCGTCAGACCGGCAACCGCGGTTTTGCCGGTCTG
>JAVLBI010000007.1:0-81112 GCA_031581365.1 Spiribacter sp.
ATATGCCCCGAGTTACTCTTCCTGATGGCAGTCATCGTGACTATGCCAACCCAGTCTCTGTGCTCGATGTGGCCGCTGATATCGGCCCTGGCCTTGCCAAGGCGACGGTCGCTGGCCGGGTCAACGGCGATTTAGTCGACGCCACCGACGCCATTGAAGCCGATGCCGAGCTGCAAATCATCACACCGAAAGACCCCGAGGGCGTCGATATTATCCGCCACTCGTGCTGCCACCTGTTGGGGCAAACGATCAAGCAGCTCTACCCCGAAGCGCAAATGGCCATTGGCCCGGTCATTGAAGAGGGGTTTTATTACGACATTCGCTTTGATGCCGGTTTTCACCCAGAAGACCTCGAGCGCATTGAGCAGCGGATGGCTGAGCTCATTGATCAGGAATACGACGTCGTCAAAAAGGTGACGCCGCGCTTTGAAGTCCTGCAGCTGTTTCGCGAGCGGGGTGAAGACTACAAGGTTGAGCTGGTTGAGGGCTTGAGCGATGTCGAGTCGATGGCGCTTTACTATCATCAAGAGTATGTGGATATGTGTTTGGGCCCACACGTGCCTAACACACGATTTCTTAAGGCTTTTAAGCTAACAAAGCTTGCCGGTGCATACTGGCGCGGTGATGCCAATAATGAAATGCTGCAGCGGATTTATGGCACGGCGTTTGGTGACCGTAAGGCGTTAAAAAATCACCTCAAACTGCTAGAGGAAGCACAAAAGCGCGACCATCGCCGCATCGCTCGCAGTCAAAATCTTTTTCATATCCAAGAAGAAGCCCCCGGCATGGTGTTTTGGCACCCCAATGGGTGGCGGATCTATTCGGTGCTGCAAAACTATTTGCGCGAGCGCCTAGAGGCCAATGGTTATCAAGAGATTCGTACGCCAGAGTTGGTTGATCGCAGCCTTTGGGAGCGCTCAGGGCATTGGGAAAAATTTCGTCAGGATATGTTCACAACGCAATCCGAGCATCGCGATTATGCGGTCAAACCCATGAATTGCCCCTGCCATGTACAAGTCTACAATCAGGGGCTTAAGAGCTATCGTGACTTGCCACTGCGCTTGTCTGAATTTGGCAACTGCCACCGCAATGAGCCCTCAGGTACGCTGCATGGGCTCATGCGAGTGCGTAATTTTGTGCAAGATGATGCGCACATTTTTTGTACTGAAAACCAACTGCAGACTGAAGTCTGTGGCTTTTTAGATCTCGCTTTTAGCATTTATCGTGACTTTGGCTTTGATGATGTTGAGGTAGCGCTCTCGACACGTCCTGCTCAGCGGGTGGGTGAGGACGCTTTATGGGATAAGGCAGAGGCAGCGCTCGGTCAGGCGCTTGATGACAAAGGAATGAAGTGGCATGTCAATCCAGGCGAAGGGGCGTTCTATGGCCCGAAAATCGAGTTATCGATGCGCGATTGTCTTAATCGAGTGTGGCAATGCGGCACAATGCAAGTGGATTTCTCGATGCCTGGGCGTTTAGGCGCCGAATTCGTTACCGAGGTCGGCGATCGCGCCGTCCCGGTGATGCTCCACCGGGCGATCTTCGGGTCATTTGAACGGTTTATCGGCGTTCTGACCGAGCATTACGGCGGTGACTGGCCGTTATGGCTGGCTCCCTTACAAGTTCAAATCATGAATATTACTGATCGACAGGCTGATTATGCCCTTGAGGTGCGAAAGAGTTTGAAAGAACGGGGATTTAGAGCTGATTGTGACTTGAGGAACGAGAAGATCGGCTTTAAGATTCGGGAACAGTCAATGTATCGAGTTCCTTATATGGTCGTCGTCGGCGACCAGGAACGCGAGTCGGGACAGATCGCTGTACGAACCCGTATGGGGGAAGATCTCGGGGTAATGTCAGTGGAGGCGTTTATTGAACGGCTCCACGGTGATATGGCTCGACTGGGCAGAACGCTTTTGGAGGAATGAAGCATCGCTATACGCAGAAAGCCGGGGGCGCGCCGCCAGCAGCCCGGCGCCGGTGAGAATCGGCGCATTAATGAAGACATTCAGGTGCCTAACGTTCGCCTGATCGACGAAAATGCGGAACAGGTTGGGGTGGTACCGATCGAGGATGCAATTGAACGCGCCATTGGCGTGAATTTGGATGTCGTCGAACTAGATCCCAATGCTGACCCACCTGTTTGCCGAATTATGGATTTTGGTAAATGGAAATTCGATCAGTCGAAAAAGCAGCAAGCGGCTAAGAAAAAGCAGAAGCAAATTCAGGTCAAGGAAGTAAAATTCCGTCCCGGCACGGACTCGGGGGACTACGAGATTAAACTGCGGAATCTCAAGCGCTTCTTGGAGGATGGCGATAAGATTAAAATAACGCTGCGCTTTCGGGGCCGCGAAATGGCTCACCAAGAGCTCGGATTGGAGCTGTTGCAGCGGGTTGAAAAGGACTTAGAAGATCATGCCACGGTTGATCAGCGTCCAAAGATGGAAGGCCGATTGATGGTGATGACGATGTCCCCGCGCAAGGGGAAATAACGAGCCTAGGGGCTTATTTGAGTGATCCTTGGTATTATTTATGGATCAAAAACACGGCAACGGAGAATCGGTTAATGCCGAAGATCAAAACGAATCGTGGTGCAGCTAAGCGCTTTCGTAAAACGGCTAGTGGCCGTTATAAGCGAGGGCATGCTTTTCACAACCACATCCTGACGAAAAAGGATGCCAAGCGAAAAGCTCGGCTACGTTCCACCACATTAGTAGCGGAGTGCGATACGCCGGCGATTCGGCGCATGCTGCCTTACGTGTAAACTTATCGAATATTAGGGGATTCTGAAGATGGCAAGAGTAAAGCGTGGCGTGATTGCGCGCCGCCGCCACAAGAAGGTCCTCGGCAAGGCAAAAGGTTATTACGGAGCGCGTCGAAAGACGTTCAAAGTAGCAAACCAAGCGGTCATTAAGGCCGGTCAATATGCCTACCGAGATCGTCGGGTCAAAAAGCGCGAGTTTCGCGCACTCTGGATTCAGCGTATTAACGCAGCCGCCCGAATCAATGGTTTGTCTTATAGCAAGCTAATGAATGGGTTAAAGCTCGCCGAGATTGAAGTCGACCGCAAGGTACTCGCCGACATGGCAGTCCATGACAGTGTCGGTTTCGCTGCTGTTGCAGAGCGCGCTAAAGCGGCATTGGCCTAAAGCCCTCCTGGGGTAGCGGTCTACGAGGGGGGAAGGCCAATGTCTTCCCCCTTTTTTGTCAGTCAATGGGATACAGGATGAGCGACGATCTCCAAGCACTCATCGAGCGCGCCGAAACGGCCATTCGAGCAGCCAATACACTGGCTGATCTTGAAGAGGTTCGTGTTGGTTTTTTAGGCCGTAAAGGCTATTTGACGTTGCAGCTCAAAGCTCTCGGTTCGCTGCCTGCTGAGCAGCGGCCAGCGGCCGGGCAACAGATCAATGCGGCCAAGCAGCAAGTGGCTGCAGCCATTGAAAGTGCGCAAAAAAAGCTCGAGAACACTGAACTTGATCGTGCGCTAGAGGCAGAGCGGGTCGACGTTACGCTGCCTGGACGTGGCAGTATGCCAGGCGGAATTCATCCGATCACACGTACCCTTGAGCGCATTGAGTCAATGTTCCAAGGCGTAGGCTTTCGCGTTGCTGAAGGGCCAGAAGTTGAAGATGATTATCATAATTTCGAGGCACTCAACATCCCGGCTGAGCATCCAGCACGCGCCATGCACGATACGTTCTACTTCGATGCTCGGCATTTGTTGCGTACGCATACCTCTCCAGTGCAAATTCGGGTGATGGAGGCAGATGGCGCGCCTGTTCGAGTGATCGCGCCGGGGCGTGTTTATCGATGTGA
Organism: Spiribacter sp.; assembly: GCA_031581365.1. Taxonomy (GTDB): domain Bacteria; phylum Pseudomonadota; class Gammaproteobacteria; order Nitrococcales; family Nitrococcaceae; genus Spiribacter. Next base: position 3,820 of record JAVLBI010000007.1, read on the forward strand.
TTCCGATCTGACACACACGCCCATGTTCCACCAAGTAGAAGGTTTATTAGTCGATGAGGATGTGACCTTTGGAGATTTAAAAGCGGTTCTTGATGACTTTGTGAAACGCTTTTTTGAGGCCGATCTCGGCTTACGTTTTCGCCCCTCCTATTTCCCTTTCACGGAGCCTTCGGCTGAAGTGGATGTGGAATGTATGTTCTGCCACGGCACTGGGTGTCGGGTTTGTAGCCATAGTGGATGGTTGGAAATCCTAGGCTGCGGCATGGTTCATCCCGCGGTATTTGAATCTGCAGGAATCGATGCAGAACGCTATACCGGTTATGCATTTGGCATGGGGGTCGAGCGCTTGGCGATGTTGCGCTATGGCGTGAACGATTTACGCTTATTTTTTGACAATGATTTGCGCTTTTTGCGCCAATTTCGCTAGGGGGAGTCGATGAGAATTAGCGAGCATTGGCTGCAAGAGTGGGTTGCTGTTCCAGATGATACTGCCGTGCTAGCGGAACAACTGACGATGGCGGGTCTAGAGGTGGATTCGGTTGAACTCGCAGCACCGGTGTTTACCGATGTCGTGATTGCCGAGGTCATCGAGTGTGAGCCGCATCCCGATGCAGAACGGCTTAAAGTTTGTCGCGTAGATGATGGTTCGGGTGAGATAAAAACCGTGGTTTGCGGCGCACCAAACGCGGCTGCCGGACTGAAAGCACCGTTTGCACAAGTCGGCGCTACACTGCCAGATGGTCTAAAAATAAAGGCCGCAAAACTTCGCGGCGTTAAGTCCTTTGGAATGCTCTGTTCAGGTCGTGAGCTTGGTTTGAGTGAAGACAGCGCGGGATTGCTCGCATTACCAAGGCACGCCCCAGTGGGTGAGAATTTTCGTGATTGGTTGGATTTGGATGACTCCGTGATTGAAATCGAGCTCACACCCAATCGAAGCGATTGTTTTAGTATGGTTGGCGTGGCTCGAGAGGTCAGCGTTTTGAGTGGGCAAACGCTACCGACCCCGTCCGTAGCCGCGGTGAGCTCGGCGATCAAAGATACTCGAAATGTCACACTACATGCAGCGGAGGCTTGCCCGCGTTACTGCGCGCGGGTGATTCATGAGATCGATGCAGCGGCACCCACCCCGATGTGGTTACAGGAGCGTTTGCGACGAGCGGGTATCCGGCCGCTTAGCATTGCCGTTGATATCACCAACTACGTCATGCTTGAGCTTGGCCAACCAATGCACGCATTTGATCTTAATAAGGTCAGTGGCAACATTACCGTGCGCCAAGCACTGGGCGATGAATCATTAACGCTTCTCAACGGAGACTCGGTTTCGTTAGATTCCAATACCTTAGTCATTGCTGATGATAATGCAGCAATCGCGATGGCTGGCGTGATGGGCGGTGAAGCGACGGCGGTGAGTGACACAACGAGCTCTGTCCTATTAGAGTCTGCGTTTTTCACGCCCAGTGCCATGGCAGGGCGTGCGCGCCAATATGGCTTGCACACGGATGCTTCACATCGGTTTGAGCGTGGCGTTGATCCGGCGCTGACAGTGACTGCGATTGAGCGTGCCAGTGGCTTATTTGTTGAATACGCCGGTGGCCAAGTCGGGCCAATTACTGAGGCTTGCGAGGCGGATAAAATGCCGCAACGAATGCCGGTTAATTTGCGCCCAGCGCGTGTTAACCAATTACTAGGAACGGCAATCGATCAAGCAACCATGCGCACGATCCTCACCCAGCTGGGCATGCCGCCTCACGAGAGTAAGCGCGACTGGCAGGTGACGCCGCCGAGTTGGCGGTTTGATATTGCCCGTGAAGTTGATCTGATTGAGGAGATCGCTCGAGTATACGGTTATAACCAATTGCCGACCCGCCACGCGAGTGCGCCAGCTGCCATTCCGGTAGAGTCTGAGCAACGCATCAGCATGCATCGTTTGCGAGCGCTGCTTGTCGATCGTGGTTATCAAGAAGCAGTGAGCTACAGTTTTGTCTCTGCGAGGTTGCAGGAACAACTCGATCCTGAGCATACGCCACTCGCTCTAACCAACCCGCTGTCTGCTGATTTGTCGGTGATGCGAACGACTTTGTGGTCCGGGTTAGTACGTGCGCTCGCTTATAATCGTAACCGCCAAATCAAACGAGTGCGATTATTTGAGACGGGGTTACGATTTAGGGGCGAGCTAGCCGAGCTAGAGCAAACCCCGGTGATTGCTGGGATTGCTGCTGGGCCCATGGAGGATGAGCGTTGGGCAAATGCGACCGATAATGTTGATTTTTTTGCCGTTAAAGGTGATGTCGAGGGATTGCTCTCGCTCGCGGGATCCGTACAAGCGCTGCGGTTTATTCCAGCTACTCACCCTGCCCTCCATCCTGGGCAAAGCGCGCAAATTGAGTTGGCCGGTCAGAGAATAGGTTGGTTGGGAGCATTACATCCCCGGGTGCTGCGCTCGCTTGAATTGGAGGGACCTGTTTATGTTTTCGAGGTCAAGCGCTCGGTGTTTGAGCATAAAGCCGTGCCGGTGTTCGACGATGTTTCACGATATCCAAGCGTGCGCCGTGATCTTGCTTTGGTTTTGGCTGAATCGATTAGTGCTCAAGCCGTTGAGGATTGTGTGGTGGAATCAGCCGGGGATGCGCTTGAGCATCTGGAGTTGTTTGATGTCTATCGCGGCAAAGGTGTAAAGGATGGCTGCAAAAGCCTTGCCATAGGATTGATTTTGCAGGATAAAACTCGCACGCTTACGGACGAAGAAGTCGGGGCAATACAACAACGAGTCGTGGCAAAATTAAGGGCTGCGCTGGGCGCTGAGCTAAGGGAGTAAGGGTTGATGGCTTTAACAAAAGCAAATATGGCTGAGCGTCTATTCGAAGAGGTTGGGCTTAATAAGCGTGAGGCGAAAGAACTCGTCGATCTGTTTTTTGAAGAGATTCGGGGTGCATTGGAGTCGGGTACCCCCGTTAAGCTGTCGGGATTTGGTAATTTCGATCTTCGTGATAAGAATCAGCGCCCGGGCCGTAATCCAAAAACTGGTGAGGAAATTCCCATTTCAGCGCGCCGTGTTGTCACGTTTCGCCCCGGGCAGAAGTTAAAATCAAGGGTAGAAGCGTATGCTGGACACCAGCAGTAATAACGAACTTCCAGCCATTCCAGCAAAGCGCTACTTCACAATTGGTGAAGTAAGCGAGTTATGTGCTGTAAAACCCCATGTGTTGCGATATTGGGAGCAGGAGTTCTCCCAGTTAAGCCCAGTCAAGCGGCGCGGCAACCGGCGCTACTATCAACGGCAAGACGTGATACTCATCCGCCAAATTCGTGCATTGCTCTATCAGCAAGGCTTTACGATTGGAGGCGCTCGGCAGCAACTCTCTGGAGAGGGCGCACGCGATGATGGCAATCAACGCGGTCAAGTTATCCGCCAGATCCGCAGTGAGTTAGAAAACATCCTCGCGGACCTTCGGCGCTAATCAATTCATTGGCCTGATGGGCAGGCTGCTGTATTATTCAAGCTCGATTTCGGGGTGTAGCGCAGCCTGGTAGCGCACCTGCATGGGGTGCAGGTGGTCGGAGGTTCAAATCCTCTCACCCCGACCAATTATTGCTCACCTAAACCGCAAGCAACTGACCTAGGCGCATCGTTTGATTGTTGGTTAGAACGTGTGCGAGTACCCAGCGCCTAGTCCAGTACCACTGGAAGCACTGCCGGGTGTTAACTAAGCATTTTTTACTGGGAGACTGACCATGCCACTCATGCCATTAAATAATGGGCAACCCATTCAATCGATCAGGGCTAGCAAAAGTATTGGTGTACTTGCATTGCTGTCACTGGCAATGATTGCTCTAGCGTTCGCTCCTCCTGTGTCTGCGCAAACAAGCAGTCCATCCTCTACAAAAGAGGTGGGTGTTCGCGCTGCAAGCGGTGATGATTTTGATAGCTTGGATTTGTATTACCGTCACTCAGCGCCTTGGTTGCAGTCGCATTTGTTGGGTTTTGCATCTGAGCATCATTGGCAAGCGCTTTGGGATGTCACAGTGGCGTATTGGGATGGCAGTGAATCCGATAACGGTTTTCTCGCCATTGGCCCGGTCTTTGAGTGGCAAAAACCGCAGCAGCCATGGCGTGTGAGTCTGGGTGTACAGCCCACCTTAATCTCAAGTCATAACGGTAATGGTAAGGATTTAGGGGGGCCGTTCCAGTTCACCAGTCATTTAGGCGTTGCTTGGGCACCGGCTGACGCTTTAGTGCTCGGTCTGCGTGTTCAGCACACCTCCAACGCGAGTCTTTATGATGAAAACCCTGGGGTTGATATGGTCTCGACCGAGGTGGGGTTTCGATTCTAGGCGCAAGCTAACGCCTGCATACCTAGCCGGTATATAGCCAGCTAATTAGCACTGATAAGGTAATAACCCCCAGTGCGGTGGAGAAAAAAATCACTGTCGATACTTGCTCAGGTCGGCGCCCATAGCGTTGTGCGAGCACATACACGTTGGCGGCGACTGGGAGTGCAGCTTGCAAAATAGCAACCGCCGCCCAGACCGCGGGCAGATCAAAGACGATTAGCGCCATGACCGCTATCAATGCAGGGTGAATCAAAAGCTTTAACAGACAAAGCCATGCTGTCTCACCGGCCCCCTCAGTAATGGGTCGACCTGCCAAGGTGGCCCCGAGGGCGAACAGTGCGCAGGGCCCAGCTGCGTTGGCGAGTAATCCTCCATAGCGCATGACTGGTTCAGGCATCGGTACTGCGAGCAAATTGAGACTAAGGCCGACAACGCCAGCCATCACAATAGGGTTGCGCACGACACCCCCGGCAATTTGACCGACAAAAGCCAAGCGGCTTCGGCCCGTGCCAAGATCGGCTTCAATCATCGCAGTGGCAAGTCCGAGCATAATGATGGTATCGCCCATCACAATGGCCACTGCGGGCAATGCGGCCTCACTGCCATAGAGCAGAATGACCAATGGCAAGCCAATAAAGCCGACGTTTGAGAATACGGATCCAAGTCCTTGAATTGCCGCATCCGCGGTACGGAGCCGCCAAAAGTAGCGGCCGATCAAAAGCGTGATGAAAAATAATGCAATCCCAGGCACATAGTAGCTAGCGAGCAAGGTAATGATTGCACCGGTTGCAGCGGGCGCTTGATAGGTTTCGATGAGCAATAGCGCAGGCAGGGCAAAGTAAAAGACAAACGTATTTAATCCGCCCACCGTGCTTTGGCCGAGCATACGCGCCCTTGCGGCAAGATAGCCGGTAAAGATCAGTGCAAAAAAAGGCAGGGCTAGATTAAAAACGGCCTGCATTGATGTGTGCTCTTGCCATTAAAGCGGCGAGTCTAGCGTTTTCACTCGCAGGAGGCGACCGAAAGATCGGCTAATGAGCGATACTGACGCGCTTAAATAGGCTGTTTTTGTTTTGCCACAACGGACACAATCTGATGCCAATTAGTCACTTGTAATAAGCTATAATGCAGCGCCACAATGGCATTATAATCAGTTATTAATCGCTATATCTTGGAGTAAAAAGTGCAGCAGCAATTTATTGAGGTCGCCGCCTCATTGGATTGGGATTTAAATACTCAAATCGAGCAACTCGATGAGTTTGTCCGTGTCTATGGCGCTGCCGGACGCTTGGATGCGGAGCTGGCTGAAATCGGCTTATCATTGCAGCAGCGGCTGCATCGTGAGGCGCTGCGGGACGCCATTATGCGGTTTATTGAACGCCTCGGTGCTGCCGGTGCATTTTCGCATTACCTCCACGCGCAAATGCGCGCTCAGGCCCACGTCTTAGAGCGCGTAGAGAATACATCGGTGAAATCATCTGTCGTGCAATCACCTGCGCGTTTAATGGCCTCGCAAAAGCCGCGGCGGTTGCGGGGAATCTTCCAGCGTTGGTTGCCCGGGCAAGTTCGCGATAAGACGCATGGCGTGGCACCCTAATGGGATGACAGCGAAATCGACAACAACGCGGGTTGGCGTGCTTTTATGCGATGACCTCCACGAGGAGTTGCGCTCGCGCTGGCCCTCATATTTATCGTTATTTGAGAAACTTCTAGACGATCAAGACCGGCCAAATACTCTCGTGGCAACGGGTTACCGAGTTCACGACGGTGAATGGCCAACACATCCCAATGAGGCTGACGCGTGGCTTGTGACAGGGAGTCGCGCTAGTGTGCATGAGGCACCTGAGTGGATTGCACCATTGCAAGCGTTTGTCCAGGCGGTTGATGCGGATGCATTACCGCTCATTGGCGTTTGTTTTGGCCATCAACTTGTGCACTCAGCGCTAGGTGGGCAGACGCAGCGCTCAGTGCAGGGCTGGCATCTCGGCGCCTATCCGGTCATTTGTGAAACAGAGTTTGCTGGACTAAAAAGCGGTAGCCCGTTGGCATTGCTTGCTGTCCATCAAGATCAAGTCACTAAGCCAGCCCCAGGCTTTGAGCGGTTAGCAACCAGTGTGCAATGTCCTTGGTATGCAAGCCAACGTGGCCGGACACTCACCATACAAGGCCATCCTGAATTTGATCGCGAGTTTTTCGCTGCGTTAATGCAGCGTGTTCGCGCTAAAGCCGGTGATGCGGCGGTTGATGCCGCGCTCGAGAGTTTACCCGCCAATGACGATACGCATGCAGTCCGTCAGTTCATGCGCGATTGGTGCCGAATGGCATCAAGGCCGACAGTAAGCCCATAAAGGGCGGCGTTTTTGAGTGTCATTCGATAGATAGGAATCGCTAAAAGGTATTCACGAAATCGGCCTTTTGCGCTGAAGCGCTCTAGAAAAACCGACTCATCAAATTGCTTAGCCAATGCACCAATCAGACCGCCACCGAGGTAGATTCCGCCGCGGGCGCCGCTCGCTAAGGCTAAGTCACCAGCGAGACTGCCAAGCGCTGCGGTCATAAGCCTGATTGCCTCAATTGCCGTTGGGTCATTCGCTTGAGCGGCTGATGATACTGCTTTTGCATCAAGTGGATCGAGATTGCGCCCATCAATTTCGCCTAAAACGCTGTACAGGTTAGCTAAACCAGAGCCCGAGGCGAGACGCTCACCGCTGCAATGCCCCCAGCGTGCTTGAATTCTGGCAACGATCGCGGTTTCACGAGCATTGTTAGCGGCAAAGCTCATATGTCCACCCTCAGTGGCAAAGACTTGCCAACCATCGGGTTTCGGTGTGATCAGTGCGCTGCCAAGTCCTGTTCCAGGGCCTAGTGCGAGTTTAGGTGTTTGCGGCATTGGCTCACCGAGTTGGATCGGAGTCAGTGCATGGTCTGGGGCGTGAGCGACTGCCCAGCCCTGAGCGACCCAATCGTTGATGATGATGAGCTCATTGAGGCCGAGTGCTTTTCGCGTTTGTTCGATGGAAAAGCGCCATCCTGCATTAGTGAGTGCGACTTCATCGCCACGTATTGGACTAGCGATGGCACAGATAACATGCGTTGGGCTGATGTCAGAACGACGTCCAAGGGTGGAGAGGAAATCGGCAAGGTCACGAAAAGGCGCGGTTTCCCATTCGCCAACGAAGTGCCACTCCGTGCTTGCCTCGAGGACTTCTCCTACGCGAGCACGCGTTCCACCAATATCGGCGATCAGCCAAGACTTAGATTTAGGGCGACCAGTAGACATGAATCGGTACTTTTTTCTGATCAAGAATCGCTTGCACGGGAAAGCGTTGAGAATCTTTGCTCGTTATAGCTTGCGTTAACACTTGGCATTTTTTTTGTCCGGATAGAAGCAACGCCATCCAGCGGCTATCCAATAAGGTGGCTAGCGTCAGGCTAAGTCGTTGTCGCGGTGGTTCAGGGGCGGTTGTCGTGAGGCAGCGTGCCTGAGTTTTTAAATCCAGCGCACGCGCTAAATCGTTATCATGCGGAAACAGTGAGGCAGTATGGCCATCTTCGCCCATTCCAAGGATGACTGCATCGAATGGCCGAGGCAACATCCCCAGCGCGGCACCGCCAGCCGCTTCATCGGCGCGATCATCGGTGTTATTACGATGGAGTGGATAAAAGTGACCGTGAGCCGCTTGGTTTTGCATTAATTCAGTGCGCACTAATCGGGCATTGCTGTGCGGGCTATCATCCGCGACGCGACGTTCATCAGTCAGGCTGACATAAACCGACGCCCAGGGTAGATCCATTTTTGAAAGTGCATTAAACATCGGTATGGGCGTGGTTCCACCGGGGACCAATAAGCTTGCGCGTCCACGTGACTCAACTGCAAGTTCGATCACATCACGAACGCGCTCTGCGAGTGCTAATGCCGCCTGCTGGGGCGTACTAAAGCGTTGTGCTGTATCCATTACATTGTCTGTGCTCACCAGCTCTCCTCGTGCCAACTAGCGGCATCGCGGCCAAGAAGAGCGCTGGAAGCGGCAGGGCCCCATGTTCCTGCTGTATAGGGCTTTGGTGCATCACCGGCTTCCTGCCAAGCGGATAGAATGGGTTCGATCCAATCCCATGCGGCATAGAGTTCGTCACGTCGCATAAACAGGGTTAATCGGCCACGTAGAACATCCATTAACAATCGCTCATAGGCATCGGCTTGACGTTGCTGAAAAGCTTCTGCGAAGTCGAGGTTAAGCGCAACAGGACGAAGCTGCATGCGATCCCCGGGCGCTTTGGCCATCATATGCAGGCGCACGCCTTCATCGGGTTGAAGTTGAATGACAAGGCGGTTGGGGTGACCTGCGCCGTAGGTGACGTCAAAAATGGAATGCGGCACATCGCGAAAATTCACGACAATTTCAGCGCTGCGCTCCTGCAGACGTTTACCGGTCCGTAAGTAAAACGGCACGCCGGCCCAACGCCAATTGGCCAATTCAGCGCGAATAGCCACAAAAGTCTCTGTATGGCTATTAGTGCGAACACCTTGCTCATCACTGTAGCCAGCCACAGGCTGCCCGCCTATCGCGCCCGATCGGTACTGACCACGCACGGTGTTACGCAGAGCATCTTGGCCTTCTAAACGGTTGAGCGCGCGTAAGACTTTTAACTTCTCATCGCGCACGGCGCCAGCGTCAATGCTTGTGGGTGGCTCCATTGCGATAATGCATAGGAGTTGGAGGAGGTGGTTTTGCACCATATCGCGTAACGCGCCTGTTCGATCATAAAATCCCGCGCGACCGCTGACGCCCACTTGCTCGGCAACGCTAATTTGCACATTTCTGACCCAATCTCGGCGCCAAAGCGGTTCAAAGAGCATATTGCCAAAGCGCAATGCCATGAGGTTTTGAACGGTTTCTTTACCCAGGTAATGGTCAATACGGTAGATTGCATTTTCTGAAAAGATTGCGCCGATCTTCTCACTAATCGCTTGTGCGGACTGCAAGTCATGGCCGAGTGGTTTTTCCAGCACGACTCGCGCGCGCTCACCGACAAGCTGATAGGCATTCAAGTGCTCACAAATCCCAACAAAATGCGCGGGCGCTACGGCTAAATAGAAAACGCGGATGCAATGCTCACGCCCGGCTAGGCAGTCGCGTAAGGTCTCAAATCCACGTGGCTCCTTAGCATCGATGGAGACAAAATGAACTCGCTCAGTAAAACTCTGCCAGTCCGCTGGGGTGAGTTCATCGGCGTCAAGGCGTTCTTGAAAATTCTTATGCGTGATATCAAGAAATGCCTCGCGATTAATATCACTGCGCGCGGTAGCGATAATTTGACCGTTCTCAGGTAATTGCCCGGCTCGATGCCGTCGGTACAGCGCCGGCAGCAATTTGCGCATTGAAAGATCGCCCGTCGCGCCGAATAGGATGAGGTCGAAAGGGTCGGGTGACTGCACTATGCCTCCTGCGCCGAGTGGGTTGATTCGAGTTAAAGTCTACGGGTCTTGTATGACTAGGAGAAGGCGCAAGCGCGCAAGCTCAGCGCCAAGCGCGTAAAATCCAACATTGACGCTAATTTTTTCGCTTCGGGAGAATGGAATGACGACAGTTAACGCTACCGTCGCAGCGGTTACGCATGCTATTGCTGAGCGAAGCCGTGATCGCCGAGAGGATTATCTCAAGCGTCTGCAGTCGGCAGCGAGCGAGGGCCCAATACGTGGCAGTCTTTCATGTACCAATCTAGCGCACGCCTTTGCCGCGGCACCAGGCAACGATAAGGCGCGCTTGAAAGGACTGCATCAGCCCAATGTTGGCATTGTCTCGGCGTATAACGACATGCTCTCAGCTCACCAACCCTTAGAGCGTTTTCCCACGCTGCTTAAACAGGCTGTACGCGAGGCGGGTGGGACTGCGCAATTTGCTGGCGGTGTTCCCGCTATGTGCGATGGAGTGACTCAAGGTCAGCCGGGTATGGAGTTATCGCTGTTCAGTCGCGATGTGATTGCTATGGCTACGGGCGTGGCGTTATCGCATAACACCTTCGATGCCGGTCTTTGCTTAGGGGTGTGCGATAAAATCGTGCCAGGGCTGCTCATTGGCGCACTGCATTTCGGCCATTTACCGTTTATTTTTGTACCAGCCGGACCGATGACTACCGGCATGGCTAACGATGAGAAAGCCCGCATACGGGGTCTGTATGCTGAAGGCAAAGTTGGACGTGATGCGTTGCTTGAATCTGAATCGCGCTCCTATCATGGGCCCGGCACGTGTACGTTTTATGGCACGGCCAACAGCAATCAAATGCTGATGGAAGTGATGGGTTTGCATCTGCCTGGTGCCGCCTTTGTTAACCCAAATACGCCGTTACGTGACGCCTTGACCATCGCGGCAGGCCATCGAATTGTAGAAATCACCGCGCACTCTCAAGCCTATCGGCCCATTGGTCGTATTATTGATGAGAAGGCCATTGTGAACGGAATTGTGGGGTTATTAGCGACGGGCGGTTCGACCAATCATACGATTCACCTGGTTGCGATTGCGCGGGCGGCCGGGATTGAGGTGAATTGGGATGATTTTGATGCGCTCTCTAAAGTGATCCCGCTGCTCACGCGCATCTATCCGAATGGTCAGGCGGATGTTAATCATTTTCACGCCGCGGGGGGAATGGGTTTATTAATTCGTGAATTGCTTGACGGTGGTTTGCTGCATGAGCAAGTACTGACTGTCATGGGGTCAGGGTTAGATGCCTATGCTTGTGAGCCAACGCTCGAGCAGGGTGGCGTGGGCTGGCAGCCAGCGCCAACTGAATCCGGCGATACGGAAGTTGTTCGTGGGCTTGATGCACCGTTTAGCGCCGATGGTGGTTTGCGCGTATTGCAAGGCAATTTGGGACGAGCCGTTATCAAGGTTTCTGCAGTGAAGCCTGAGCATCAAGTGGTCGAGGCGCCAGCAAGAGTTTTTGATGATCAGCAAGCGGTGCTTGCTGCTTTTCGTGCCGATGAGCTAACCGGTGATTTTGTCTGTGTGGTTCGTGGTCAGGGTCCGCGAGCGAATGGAATGCCGGAGCTACATAAGCTCACCCCAGAATTGGGTGTTCTACAAGCGCGGGGGCAAAACGTAGCGCTCGTGACTGATGGACGAATGTCAGGTGCCTCAGGGAAGGTGCCTGCAGCGATTCATCTCACCCCAGAGTGGGCAGCAGATGGGCCGATTAGCCGAATCAGAGATGGCGATATTATTCGCTGTGATGCGCAATCTGGTGTGCTTACGGCTAAGGTGCCGGAGGCTGAGTGGGCGTTACGTGAACCCGCCGCGGTGACCACCGAGCCGCAGTATGGGATGGGTCGGGATATGTTTGCGAGCATGCGCGCGAACGCCAGTGGCGCAGAAACCGGCGCGATCACCTTTAGCTCGCGCTTAGGAGAAATGACATGACTCAAGCGGCGTTATCAATGGACTTTGTCATGGGGCGTGCACCGGTGATTCCGGTATTAGCCATTGAAGATTTAACCCATGCTGTCCCACTCGCACGAGCGCTTTCAGAGGGCGGTTTATCAGTGCTTGAAATTACGCTGCGCACCGCGGTGGCATTGCCGGCACTCGAGGCCATTGCTAAGGAATTACCCGCCATGATTATCGGCGTAGGAACGTATACCCAGCCTGAACAGGCAAGGGCGGCAAGTGATGCGGGGGCCGCGTTTTTAGTGAGTCCTGGCATCACTGAGGCAGTGCTAGCCGGTGCAGATCGAGTGGGTTTGCCGCTATTACCAGGCGTTTCAACAGCTTCTGAGCTCATGCGTGCAAGCGAGGCGGAGATTGATCATTTGAAGTTCTTTCCGGCCGAATCGAGTGGTGGTGTCAACGCCTTGAAAGCCATGGCGGGACCCTTCCCAAACGTACGCTTTTGCCCCACAGGAGGCATTACTTCAAGTAATTATCTGAATTACCTCAGTTTGCCTAACGTTTTATGTGTGGGTGGCAGTTGGGTGGCGCCACCGGCTGCGCTGGCTGCGCATGATTGGGCACGCGTAAGGTCACTCGCTGCAGCGGCGGTTGCCAATGAAGAGAGTTGGTATTCGGTGGTGGGTGAGGAAGATCCAGGCAGCGAGGAAGGTGTGCGTTAATTCGCTAGTTTAAAATGTACCAAAGCAGTCCTGTTTCCGTTATAATGCTTAACCATGATCAGGTTAAACCGCGAAACAGACTACGGTATTGGCATACTCACACTGATGGCCAAAGCGCCAGAGAGCCGCTTTAATGCTGTTTCATTAGCGGCAACGCGGGGTTTGCCGCAGCCAATCGTTAGCAAAATCCTCAAGCATCTCGCGCGTAGCGACATTGTCGTTTCGTATCGGGGTGCAAAAGGGGGTTATGGGTTAGCGCGGCAACCTGAGTCGATTTCCATTGCAGAGATTATTACCGTGCTAGAAGGTCCTATCGCGCTGACCGATTGCATTGAAGATGGTCAAGAGGCCTGTCAGTACGGCAGTAATTGCAACATTAGCAACGTCTGGAGCCATATCAATGATGTCGTTCTGCAGGCGTTGTCTGATATCTCATTGGCCGAAATGACTCAAGCTGATACCAGCTCGGGTCTGGGTCAAACTTACCACTTGGAATTTACCGGAGTGCGTCATGTCCGCGAGCACTGAGACAATTGAGCGTTTCACCCAAAAGGGCTACGAAGCTGGATTTATAACAAATGTTGAGGAGGATCGGGTTGAGCCTGGCCTCAGCGAAGACACGATTCGGTTCATTTCGGCGAAAAAGAATGAGCCAGAATGGATGTTGGAATGGCGGCTGGAGGCATATCGAAACTGGCTGACTATGCCAGAGCCTGATTGGCAATATGTGCACTACGATCCCATCGACTTTCAGGCGATTTGCTATTACTCCGCGCCGAAGCGTGATGAAGATCGGCCACAAAGCTTAGATGACATCGATCCTGAAATTCGGGAGACCTATGAAAAGCTTGGCATTCCATTGCATGAGCAAGAGATGCTGGCCGGTGTAGCCGTCGATGCGGTATTTGATTCCGTATCGGTCGCGACGTCCTACAAGGGTAAGCTTGCCGAGCAGGGGATTATTTTCTGCTCAATGTCGGAAGCGGTCCAAGAATATCCAGAGCTCGTTAAGCAGTATCTTGGTACTGTCATTCCGCAGAATGATAATTTCTTTGCGGCGCTTAATTCAGCGGTCTTTACCGATGGCTCTTTCGTCTACATCCCAAAAGGGGTGCGTTGCCCGATGGAGTTGTCCACCTACTTCCGAATCAATGCCGCCAATACGGGTCAATTTGAGCGCACGCTCATTATTGCCGAGGACAGTAGCTATGTGTCTTACTTAGAGGGCTGCACAGCACCGATGCGTGATGAAAACCAGTTGCATGCTGCAGTGGTTGAGCTTGTCGCGCTTGATAGCGCTGAAATTAAGTACTCAACGGTGCAAAACTGGTACCCCGGCGATGCGGAAGGCAAAGGCGGCGTCTATAATTTTGTGACCAAACGCGGTCTTTGCGCAGGGGATAACTCAAAGATTTCCTGGACTCAGGTGGAAACGGGCTCGGCTATCACTTGGAAGTATCCAAGCGTGGTGATGCGTGGAGATAATTCGGTCGGCGAGTTCTACAGCGTGGCAGTGACTCGGTTACGTCAGCAAGCTGATACTGGCACCAAAATGATCCATATGGGTAAGAACACGCGAAGTACCATTATCTCAAAGGGCATCTCTGCTCAACATGGGCAGCAGGTCTATCGTGGCCTGGTACGTGTTGCGCCCACCGCGGAGAATGCCCGCAATTACTCTCAGTGCGATTCGATGCTAATGGGTTCTGAGTGTGGTGCGCATACCTTCCCTTACCTTGATGTGAATAACAGCACTGCGCAGTTGGAGCACGAGGCGACCACATCAAAAATTGGTGAGGATCAAATCCTCTACTGCACTTCGCGCGGTATTTCCGCTGAAGATGCGGTCTCGCTCATTGTTAATGGCTTTTGTAAGGAAGTCTTTCGAGAATTACCGATGGAGTTTGCGGTTGAAGCGCAAAAACTCCTCGAAATCACACTCGAAGATTCAGTGGGCTAATTGATACAGAACGATTAATCAGGAGTTAGAAATGGCACTGCTCGAAATTCGTAACCTTCACGTCAGTGTAGAAGGTTCTGAAATCCTCAAAGGCCTCGACCTAACCATTGAACCCGGTAAGGTCCAAGCAATTATGGGTCCCAATGGCGGTGGGAAAAGTACGTTAGCTAAAGCGCTAGTCGGCGATGAGGCCTATGAAATTACCGAGGGAGAGGTTTTGTTTAACGGCAAAGATCTCCTCGAGATGGAGCCAGAGGAGCGCGCGCGGGAGGGCGTATTCTTAGGCTTTCAATATCCGGTGGAGATTCCGGGTGTTTCGAACACGTATTTCCTAAAAGCGGCGGTCAATGCCATTCGGAAACATCACGGTCAGGATGAGATGGATGCGATGGAATTCCTCGAGCTCGTGCGTGAGCGCGCCAAGCGCGTCAAGCTTGACGAGGGTCTTTTGCAGCGTCCCGTTAACGAGGGATTCTCAGGCGGTGAGAAAAAGCGCAATGAAATTTTCCACATGTCAGTTTTAGAGCCCCAGTTGGGCATTTTGGATGAGACTGATTCGGGGCTGGATATTGATGCGCTGCGCACGGTTTCCGATGGTGTTAATGCCATGCGTAGTGATGATCGCTCGTTTTTGGTAATCACCCATTATCAGCGCTTACTCGATTACATCGTGCCTGATGTGGTGCACGTACTCGTTGATGGCCGGATTGTAAAAACCGGGGGTAAAGAGTTAGCTAAAGAGCTCGAGATCAAGGGCTACGAAAGTTTTGAAGAGGCGGCGGCCTAAACGGCCTGGAGGGATTCTAATGGAAGCAGTAGCGCAGTC
This sequence comes from Spiribacter sp., assembly GCA_031581365.1. Taxonomy (GTDB): domain Bacteria; phylum Pseudomonadota; class Gammaproteobacteria; order Nitrococcales; family Nitrococcaceae; genus Spiribacter. The sequence goes on from JAVLBI010000007.1 coordinate 19,042, forward strand.
CGATAGTGTCTATCTCGAGGCGTTTAAAGGCCGTGAGCAACCCGGTCCGCAATGGCTTGAGGCGCTTCACGAGCGGGGCATTCGGGCCTTTGAGGCACGTGGATTTCCCGGGGCACGTGAAGAGGCATGGCGGAAAACTCAGCTGCGTCCAATCACTAGCGAGTACTTTCCTGCAGTCAAGACACCAGGCCTGCCAGCGGCTGAGCTCGTTGAGCGGTTAGGTGAAATTGGCGAGTGTTATCGCGTCGTCTTTGTTGATGGACACTTTGCTGCTGATCTATCTGATTTCGCAAATTTACCCAATGGATTGACAGTAACGCCTTTGAGCGAATATCAGACAGAGGCGCCTGGGCGTCTGGTTAACGCGTTGGGTGCTCGTGCGGATATAGATTGGCATCCGTTTGCGGCGCTGAATACGGCTTTTTTCACGGATGGTGCGTACATTCATGTTGCCCGGGGCGCGTTGATTGAAAAGCCAATTGCAGTGACCCATCTCATTAGTGCTGAAGCCGATCGGCATGCGGTCTATCCGCGCCTGCTCGTTGAAGCAGAGGATGGTGCTGAAGTTCGGGTTGTTGAGCGCTTTATCGGCGACGCGCAAAGCGGCACATTAGTCTGTCCGGTAAGTGAACTCAGCGCTGGGGAGAGCACTATTTTAGATTATAGCCGTTTGCAAGAAGATGGCGTGGCCACGATGAATGTCGGTACTGTGAATCTTGCCTCGGCGCGCAATGCCTCTTTGCGTGGGGCGTTTGTGGGCGATGGTGGGCGTATTGCCCGGCTCGATCTTATTGCTGATCTTGAAGGTGAGCATGGTGAAATTGATTGCAATGGCGTTTACCTAACGGAAGGCCGGCAATTTACCGATTTTCACACTTGGTTTAATCATCGTGTGGCTAATTGTTATAGCCGCCAGCGATTTAAAGGTATTTTGCAGGGCCGTTCGGAATCAATTTTCGATGGTCTGGTCAAGGTGTTTGAGGGCGCACAAAAAACTGATGCGGTGCAAGAAAATCGCAACTTAGTCCTAGGTAAGCGGGCGTTTGCGCATTCTAATCCTCGGCTTGAGATCTATGCGGATGATGTGAAATGCACTCATGGCTCAACGGTTGGTGAACTCAACGAGGAAGCGCTTTTTTACTTGCGCACTCGTGGTATCAGTGCGGATGGGGCTAAGGGTATGTTGACGTTAGCCTTTGCCGGGGAAATCGTCGATATGTTTAAAGTCAGTGGCGTTCGCAATCACGTACGCGGCGTTTTAATGCGGCGCTTGGGCGTTGATGATGCGGCGATTGGAGATATTTTGTGAGTGCAAGGGCTTTTGATACGCCAGTGTCTGATCGATCAGTCGATGTCGCTGCGTTGCGTGCCGATTTTCCAATTCTGCAGCAACCGATGAATGGCCATCGCCTGGCTTTTCTTGATAGCGCGGCCAGTGCGCAAAAGCCGCAATGCGTTATTGACGCTGAGCGCGAGTGTTATGAGACCTACTACGCCAATATTCATCGTGGGGTTTACTACCTCTCGCAGTATTCAACCCAGCGATACGAGAGCGTGCGAAGAATTGTCAAGCGATTTATCAATGCACCGGACGAGCGCGAAGTCGTCTTTGTCCGTGGTGCGACAGAGGCCATTAATTTAGTCGCGCAGTCATTTGTCCGACCGATGCTTACCGCTGGTGATGAGATTTTAATCACCGGAATGGAGCATCACGCCAATATTGTGCCTTGGCAGCTCGTTGCCGAGGCGACAGGGGCGAGACTCGTGGTCGCGCCTGTTTTGGATAATGGCGAACTCGATATGGCAACGCTCGAGAGCCAAATCACCGAGCGCACACGATTTATCAGTGTGGTTCATGTCTCAAACACGCTGGGCACGATTAACCCGGTGGAGAAAATCATAGAATTAGCCCACGCAAAAGGCGTTCCTGTGTTAGTGGACGGGGCTCAATCAGCCCCGCATATGCCGGTTGATGTGCAAGCCATGGGCGCAGATTTTTACTGCTTCTCAGCGCATAAAACGTATGGCCCAAGTGGGGCGGGTGTGCTTTGGGGACGATTAGCTCATTTAGAGTCGATGCCGCCTTATCAAGGCGGGGGCGATATGATTCGCACGGTGACTTTTGAGAAGTCTGAATACGCACCGCCGCCGCAGCGTTTTGAGGCCGGTACGCCAAACATTGCGGGTACCATCGCGATGGGGACCGGGCTGGAATATATTGAGGCAGTTGGACGCGAGCGTATCGCCGCCCATGAACAATCATTGCTTGCCTACGCGAACGAGCAGCTTGCGGTCATTGATGGGTTTCGGTTGATCGGTAATGCCCCACACAAAACAGGTGTCATTTCTTTTACGCTGGATGGCGTTCATCCGCATGACATGGGCACCATTTTGGATATGGAAGGGGTTGCGGTTCGCGCCGGTCATCACTGCACACAGCCACTAATGGAGCGTTTTGGCGTCCCCGCCACAGTAAGAGCGTCATTTGGCGTGTATAACGATGAAGCTGACGTCGATGCTTTAATTACTGGCCTTAAGCGGGTGAGGGAGATTTTTAGCTAACCATGTCTGATCTGCGTGAGCTCTACCAAGAGGTAATTCTCGATCACAACAAACATCCGCGTAACTTTCACGCGGTTGACCCGCATAATCATACAGCGGACGGCTACAATCCGCTTTGTGGTGACAAAGTCCATATCGAATTACGGACCAACGATGCCGGTGAGATTGAAGACATTGGATTTCAGGGTGAAGGCTGTGCGATTTCCACGGCGTCAGCCTCGATTATGACGGAGATGCTCAAAGGCCACACACTGGCAGAGGCGCGGGAGATATTTGATCGCTTTCACTTCCTTGTCACCGATGATGATGCGCAGCCCGATGCTTCTTTGGGTAAGTTAGGCGTTTTAGCCGGTGTTCGGGCCTATCCCATGCGAGTGAAATGCGCCACTCTTGCTTGGCATACCATGCAGGCTGCTCTCGATGATCAAGGCGAGGTTATTGCCGAGTAGGGCTATGACTGAGCGTCCATCAGTTGATGCAATGCGGGAAGCCATCGTTGGCGCACTAAAGTGTGTTTATGATCCGGAAATCCCCGTTGATGTCTATGAACTTGGCCTTATCTACGCCATTGATATCGATGCTGAAGGCTTTGTTGATGTAACGATGACGCTTACTTCACCGGCCTGCCCGGTTGCCGGGCAAATGCCGATTATGGTGCGAGCTGCGGTCGAGCAGGTCGCTGGGGTGCAAGCCGCTGAAGTTGAACTCACTTGGGAGCCACCTTGGACGCAAGATCGGATGTCTGAGAGTGCACGTTTACAGCTTGGATTTATGTAGCCTTATCGCGTTGGAAAATGCCAAGGTCTGGCAATAATCCCTCCTCACGCATGGCTTCATAAAAAGCAGGTATTTGCCCGGTGGGTTCAAAGTGCCCGCTAGCCGGCGTACGACCTTCATGCACATGGCGGCGATAACGAAAAAGATCAGTAATCAATATTTGCTCGCCTTCCATGCCGGCAACCTCACTAATTGCCGTAATACGCCTGCTGCCATCGCCAAAACGGGTGAGCTGCACAACGATATCAATGGCGGCAGTGATTTGATCCCTAATTGCGCGGGCGGGTAATTCCATGCCGGCCATTAATGTCATGACTTCGAGTCGAGCTAGGGCGTCCCGTGGGGAGTTGGCATGTGCTGTGGTTAACGAGCCATCATGCCCGGTATTCATAGCTTGGAGCATATCAAGCGCCTCACCGCCGCGACATTCACCGACCAATATACGATCAGGTCGCATGCGTAAGGCATTGCGGACTAAATCACGAATGGGTATTGCGCCACTGCCTTCAATATTGGCTGGCCGTGACTCTAGTGCTACGACATGATCTTGATCGAGTTGGAGTTCTGCCGAATCCTCGATGGTAATGATGCGCTCCGCCTCGGGGATATGGGCGGATAATGCGTTGAGAATCGTTGTTTTGCCAGTGCCGGTGCCGCCGGATATCAGGATGTTGCGTCTTTGATGGATGCAGATGACCAAAAAATCCTTCATAGCGGTATCGAGTGCGCCAAAGCCAATGAGATCATCGAGTGTGATCTTATTTTGAGAAAAGCGACGGATGGTCAGGACTGGGCCATTTAAAGCCAGTGGCGGAATGATGGCGTTCACCCGTGATCCATCGGGGAGACGCGCATCGACGAGTGGTGAACCTTCATCAAGACGCCGACCTAAGGGTGAAACGATACGCTCAAGGACACTGGCCAGTGAGGTGGCTGAGCTGAATGCTTGGGCGGTTGGCTCAACTCGGCCATTACGCTCGACATAAATACGCTCATGGCCATTTACCATGATCTCGCTCACAGCTTGGTCGTCCATTAATGCCTCAATAGGTCCTAAGCCAACGGTCTCAGCAACAACCGTGGCAACAACCTCTTCAGCATTGAGTGAGTCCGGGATGTGCACCTCACCATCAGAAATCAGCGTGTAGGCGGTTGTTTTTGCCTCATCACGTAGCTTGTCAGGAGACAGCGTCTGCAGGACATCACGTCGATAAAGATCAAGGCTTTCACTAATGGCCTCCTGAAACCGTCTAATTAATTGCGCGGGCGGTCGGCTCGTTGTTGGCAGTTCTGCTGCTGGCGATTGAATCTGTTCCACCGGCAGCGGTGATTGCGGAGCTGTTGGATGACTCTCAATTGTCGACTCGATCGATAGACTAACGCTGCCAATGGTGAGTTCATCGCCCGGCGTCAACGGACCAGCTTGGCGACAGGGCGCATCATTCAAGCAAAGCTGATGACGGCTTGCCAGTGTGCGGATGTATAGCCCCTCGGGGGTGTCTCGGAGCTCGGCATGACGTCGGGCTACCCCTGGTGCACTCAGTCGAATATCACAACCTCGACCATAGCCAATCAGAGTGCGCGTATTCGCAGCGATTGATTGCTGTGCGCGTGAATCGGCCTCGGATTGGGGATGATCTGGATAAATTACTTGTAATTGCCTCATTCGGCGGCTCCTTCTAATGGCAGCAATCGGAGGGGTTCTGGGTTTTTTGGCATTGGCAACGCGGGAGTTATCGATTGGCTATTCTGTTCAGTGGTGTGTGTGAGTTGATTAATGCTTGCTGCCGGTGTTATCTGCGGTGTGATTAAAACCACAAGTTCAGTCTCCTCGTTTTGAAATCGGCGCGATGAGAATAGTTTGCCAATGATTGGGAGTTCACCTAGGCCGGGAAATTGACTCACTGCTTCTGATTGTTTTTCATCGATCAAACCAGCAATTAATAGGGTTTTTCCACTCGGGCCATTCATTTCTGTAATCGCGTTCCGCACGGAAAACCCCGGTACTCCCATCACACTTACGGATTCATCGATATCGCTCACCTCAACTTCAATTTGCGTGCGAATAAGGCCGCTATCGGCGACTTGCGGCGCAACTTTGAGTAAAATGCCGTAATCCTTGAACGTGACATCGGTGTTGCCATCGCCATCTTGGACTGGAATGGGTACTTCACCACCGGCTTGGAATTCCGCACTAGAGCCACTTAATGTCGAGAGCATGGGCTCTGCAATGACTTGTGCTTCGCCGGATTCATCTAAAAAATCGATCATAGCTGAGAGATTTAAACCGGCCCCTAAATAGCGATTGGCAGGTCCAATGTCTAATGGAAGCGATTCAGCCGGCAGTTGGTCGCCGAAATCTCCACGGAAAAAATCATTAGTCTCTAAGTCTGATGCATAAGCAAAATTAATCCCTGGAGAGCGCGTGTTCCAATTAATACCGATTTGATGCAATGCGGATTTTCGCAATTCAACAAAGCGAGCCTGCACCTGGACCGTTGGTGTTGGCGCCAAATCTACTGGATCGGTGAAATCCCCAACTTGTGGGTGAGCAGCCGTTAGTGCGGCAAGACGTCCTGCAGCTTGCGGGCTTTCGGGCTGTCCGGTAAGAAGGAGGTGGCCGTCGACATCAGTAATCTCAATACCCGCAATGCGCTGCGCGAGATGCTGGATTTGAGATTGCTGGGCAACGGGCTGGCGTCCGCTAATATGGACTTTGTGATAACCAACACGACCATCCTGTGACCAAATGCGCAAATCGGTTTGGCCCGGTGCGAGCCCAATTAGCAATACCTCAGCGCTATCTTTAAGTACCTCAATTTCGGCCAATGAGCCATCTCCAAGCGCGACGCGCTCAACACCTGCAGCCTTAATTAGTTCGGTGTGCCCAACCGCTAATTTAATGGTTGCTGAATAGGCGAATTGGCTATATCCGAATGCAAGAACAATGAAAATAGTACTAATCAGCCCAACGCCTTTTAGGGTTAAGTCTTTCATTCACTGCCTCCAATAATAAGCTCTACCTGCTCAGTTCTGTTTATTGGGGTGGACGGCTGCGTAATGGCTGCGGTGTTCACGGCAGCGAAGGGCATCGTTTCATGATCGTTATCCCCGCGCAGTACGACGCGTATTTCGCCAACCGTCATGGCGTGGGTGATGCGTGCGGCTTCGGCGGGAGAGACGGCAAGCGTTATGGACCGATAGCCCGCCGTCGCTTTAGGCATTGTTGTTTCTAAAGTCCGCTCGCCGGTAGCAAGAATAGGGACATCGTCAAGTAACGGCAGTGTCTCCTCGGTATCGCTGCTGCGGTAGGTCAGCAAAAGATCAAGTCGATCACCGGGATGAAGTAATCCTGCAATCGCTGCGCTGCCGCTAACCGGTATGGTGATGGCCCGATCACCGGATGAGACCAGTTCAGCTAATCGAGCGCGTGCATCGCGATGAACTTGGCTTGGCAAAATTACTTCTCCGGCTGCAATTGTTGTCGTCAGGGTGTTGCCAGCAAGCTGACTCCACTGATTCGGATTAAGCGCGCGTTCATGGAGATAGGTGATTGGCATTTTTCGAAGCGCAACATGGCGTTCATGCAATTGCGTGCCTTTCGTTAAGTTCTTGCTCGCTACAACCACTTCACGAGTGGCGTAATCTGCACGCAACGATGCCTCTATTTGCGCGGCTCGGTTAGCGAGATGGCGCTCACCGAAATAAGCACCAGCAAAACCGGCAACGACTGCACCCACTAGCATTAGCGCACCGCGTTGGAGCGGTCGCATAAGCGTCTCCTTACTTTATGGCAGGGCATCAAAATGGGATTGCTAAGGTCCAAATGACGGCCTGCTCATGGATTTGGAATGCTTTTTTAACCGCGCTGACGCCCTGCCAAACACTGATGAGTCCAGCAGCCACGGCAATATATTCAGCACTATTCATGTGGATAGTCAGGGCTTAGTAGTTCGAGCATGGCACTTGTGCCGCTGGGGTTTGGAGAAGTAGTGATGTTGAGCGTTTGTGACTGCTTAGTCATGACCGCGTTGGCCTGTAAGCCATTACCGACTTTGAGCTGCTCACGCGATTCAATGCGCCAATTAATCGCTTTGAAATGGTTGATCAGTGCATCAATCGCTGCGGGATTCGTTTGATCGGTGGAGAGGATCAACGAACGACCGGCGCTATTGCTTTGATAATAATCCGTTTTAAACCCAGGAATAGTCAGTGGGTTAGGCTGCTTATCCTCAGCGCTTGCAGGGGCTAAATGCATTCGGCTGACCGTGACCGCCCGGCCTTTCTTTTCTTGGGTAATTTCGAGGGAATAGTGACTTGAGGGTGTTTTAGCCATGAGATGTTGTGCATTTAATTGAACGAGATTCTGTCCATCAGTCCCGGCGATGAGCGGCGTCCAGCGTTGCCGATAATGCTCAACGATTTTGCGGGTGGTTTGTTTTGTCTCAAATCCTAAAATGCAGTATTGAAGGCCATTGACCACTAACATTGGCTCTTCAATAACTGCTTTAGCATCAGCCGGCAGTGCGTTTGCACTCAACATGTCGGCGCAGTGGTTTGCGTCATTTGCAAAGGAAATGCTCGCTAGTCCACATAGCGTTATAAAAACGTAAAGTGCTGCGCAAAATTGGCAAACACAAAACTTATCGGAGCGGTAGGAGCCGCGATGGGGGGATAAAATCAGTTGCTCTGGCATAACGTCCTTCCTCAAAAACAAAAAAGCGTCCCAATGTTTGGGCAGGTAGGCTTAGGGTGTCGACCGGTTCGCTAGCAACCATTGCGTCGATGCGTTGCTGATACTCTTGGTCGCTGAACGCGCTCCAATCACCGCTCGACAGGGTCGCTTTGGTATCGAATATGATTGAGTTGTTAGTCGCTTGAGATGGCTCTAACGAAGCTTTAACGCTAATTTTCACTTCACTAATTGCGAGCCCAGCTTTGGATAAATCGAGCATTTTCTCTGATAAGCCAAGCATTCGAATGGGACGCGGTAGTCGATCACCGTGAGCGACAGTCTCGATGATGAGTCCAGTATTGGGCAGATCCTCATCATCTGTTGCAGGATATTTAGTGAAATCTGTTGGCGTCTTTTCGATCAAAAGCTGGCCATTGCGATAACGCCATAGCGGATTGCTCAGTTTGTTCTCTGCCGGTGTTTCATTTGGCGGTTCAAAGCGGTGCAAATCGCCTTTATAAATACGCTTTGAAATAGTACTACCCAATGCTCGATCGCTTGCGAGGTGGGTTAATTCCTCCCATGCCGCATAGCGTGCCGCCATGATTGTGCTGCGGTTGATATCTTGCAGGCGGCCTAGATAATCAACGGCCCAAAATGCTGGAAGCAAAACCAGCATGCCAATTAAGGTCTCTGTGATTGCGCTGCCACGTTGATCGTTCATGGCACACGGGGAAGGCGTGGTGCATCAAGGCTTGCTCGCCAATACGGATTAAACAGTGTCGCTTTAGCGCTGCGTCTAGGACAGCGATAGGCGCAGCCACGTGGGATTTCGTATATTACCTTCGCAACACTGAGGTGAGCATTAATTGCGGTAGAGCTTTGTCCGGGAATAGCGCTAGTCAGCATTGCAGGGATAGTGAATTGGCCTTTGTCTTGTAGGCGTTTTGGTGCCCGCGTATAGCGATCAATGCCATCGTAGTTACCTGCTAGTTGGTCAGCACTTGCTCGTCCTGAGGCCAATGTCCTCCAGTTGCCCCATTCAAACTTGTCAAAATCAAAGAGACCGACCTGTAGGCGATCTGCTGAACGCCAACCGCCAGCATCAGGTCGAGGGGCTAGATTGGTAGGGCCTTGTTTACGAAATCGAATAAGACTGAATATCGAGCGCGACCAATTTCTCCCGCCTGTCCCAAAGCGCGGACCTGCATTCGTCTGACGCCCCTGGATCCAACGTGAGAGGTTGCGATCATGTTTAATCGTGCGTGAGACAATACGATTGAAATAACCCTGATCCGTACCGGGCTTATCGGTTTTAACGCGGGCAAGCATAGCGACTCGATAGGCTCCAAGCGTGGCTTGTAGGGCATTTTTGTAAGGCGCTGGAATTGCAGTGAGCTCGCCGCCACGATTTACTTTAAAGTCCTCATCATACGTATGCGCGACACGACGCATGACGCTAGCCATTACATCAGGCGCTAATGCACGACGCGCTTGTAGCTGAGATAACGTCATGAGTCCATGCAGAGCATCAACGGTGTTGATGTACCCCCAACTTGCCCGCTCGCTTGCGGTTAGAACACCGCGCAATAAATCATTGGCAGAGCGGGTGGCTGCGCCAACATATGGCAAATAAGCCGAGTAGCGAGCAATTTGGTCTGAAGCGTCTTCGGCGTAACGCAACCAGCTGATATAGGCAACAAGATGGCCAACTGCGATGTGGTTCGCCACCATCGCGCGATTGGTGTAGGCCATGAGATTTAATTGTCGTGCCGCCCAATTTCCGGCACTGTACGCGGCCGCATCGGCTGCATTAACCAGTGTCGATTCTTGCCCAATCGCTCGCCCCGTGCGATGACTCATTAGTAACGCTGCAATGGCAATGCTAATGACCGCTAATAGCACCGGAAGCACTTGACCGTTCTGGCCGCTAGTTCTGCGCATCAAAATTTTGCAATGTCGTCTGCTCGGCAGATCGATCAGCGGCGCGTTGGGAGTCATCATCGGCCTGGTCAATTTGATCACTGCCATCCTGACCTGCCATTTCTCTTGCCATGGCAGCTGCTTGGCTGGAGATAGTGTCGCCAAACGCTGAAAAAATTCCGATACCAGCAACGGCGATAAGTGCGGTGATAATGATGTATTCAGACATGCCTTGTCCGCGTTGATGCTCAAGTGAGCGACGATGAGGGCTTGGTATGGGCGGCTGCATAACATTGATTTCCCTGTCGATGACCCACGCTTTGGGTCGGTGGTTGATTACCTAGTTAGCCTATTGTCCAGGCCGGCTATTGCTAGTACCGCTGGTCGCCTCAATCGCATTAAATGCCGAGCGGCAGTCATCAGTAGGGTGAGCGGCTTTAAGCCAGTGAATGGGAGCGGAATCATCCAAAACTTTAATAAACCGAGCATTGGCTGGGTTGAAGCGAATCGCTGGATTGCCTTGCCGCCATTTCACCGCGTGAAGGCCTTGGGGGGTTGTTAAAAGGCCGATAGCAGGTGCAGTTATCGATGCTGAGTTACCAGCTATTGGTTTTAAGGCAAGCTTTTCACAAAGCCATTGCAACGCATCCGACTGTTGGCTAGGAATGTCACGCCATGTCAGCGGCTTGCCAAATTCTCGAGCAATCATTGCCAGTGCACCGCGATGCGGGGCCGCTGAATGGGTCACTGCTTGATACCTCGGCTGCGCTAAAGCCGATGGGTTTTGCTGTGCTTCAAGGGGGGCAATAGCAGCGTGAAAGCGGTCATTTTGATGCCAAATAATACTGACTAACAACAACCCAAGCGCAAAGCTTGGTATACCGATTGGGTTGTTGCGAGAGGATTGTCTCGGTGCAGGCAGTCGGCAATCACGCAGGATAATAGGAATGCTCACGAGCGTTAGCCAAAAAGCGAGAGGAAAACCGATTGTCAGCATTGCGGTGGTCGGTGTCTTTCGACTCGCATTGAGTCTGACTAGTGAAACGCCGGCTCGATAGCTTTTCTCCAGGCGCTGTGCGTACCCCGATGCTGAAACCAACGTGCTTGGCCCTGCATTGGTAACGATAAGAACGCGTGTCTTAGCTCTTGCGGCCTCGATTTGAACGGCCTTGCGATGGAGTTCACCAAGCCATGAAACGCCTAGAAATGCCGTATTGGTGGGATTGATAACAATATCGGCACCGGCCAAGCCAAGACGGTTAATCGCATTGGATCGGATCGCTTCTGAGCAAATTAAAACGCCAATTGGCTTGGTGTTCCATAAGACTGGTGATGAAGGCTTTTTATTCGGGCGTATAGATTTCTCGGCGAAAGCAAGAGGGTGGTGTTTGGTCATTCTGATCGATGGATTGAGTCCGCGCGTAATGGTGACTTGGCTATCAATCACGCCGGGCCCTTGGTAAGCATAACCATGCCGTAATTGCCTGCCAGGGCGGTTGATTTGTTCTGAGTCGGCTGGCGGTATAAGGCCCGGAGTTGAGCTCTCAGGCCAAATAATCCAATCAGCGCCAAGCTGCCAAGCGATTTTTTGCATTTGTTTTTGCTTAGCGATGGTCCATTCAAGAACCCCATCAGCGGATAGGTAGCGGCGTTGAGTGGGTGTGATCGCCGTTTGAATGACAGCAATCTTTGGCAGGTCGCTTTGGTTTTGAAAAGCGGGTGCTGGTGCTTGCTCGTTAGTGCCGGGGGTAAGCCAAAAGAAAAAAACCGGCATGAGCATAAGACCGGCGAGACGAGAAGCCCATCGGGCGAGCGCTCGGACCTGATGTTGCAGGCTCCAAATGCTCAGGGCTGCGGTGAGTTGAAATAAGCCTAAGAATAAATCAACGCCTATAATGTCAATCGTGCCGAGCATTCCATACCAATAGGTATGCTCAGGCGCTAGCAGGCTAAGCGAGATAGGTAGGCCTAGCTGGCGTAGTGCTGCTAACCCTAAAGAGAGGAAAATTACCATCCCATACAAGCGCAACACGCTCGTTTCGCCGGTCTGGCGCGCGGCAATCCAAGCGCTGAGGGTAAATAATATGATCACCGCGCTCAGTATCATTAGGCCAAGTTTGGGCTCAGCAATAACGCTACCCGCTAAGGCGTGAGATACTGGAATCGCGCCTAGTGCGACCCCTGAATAAATACGTTTAGCGCTTGGGTGAGAAAGACCAAGAAACCATGGTATAAGCCATATAAACCCAAAAAATTGAAAGTTAAACGGCGGCAGCGCCGCCACGCCGAATAAGCCTGCGAATAACCCGTGGATTATCGGCTCTCTTGGCGATTAGCCTTGCCAATGGATTCAATGGCTTTACGAACAGCAACAAGCGCTGGTTTCTCGGCACTCACCGGTGCGAGCCGCTTGTGTTCGGATAGTAATAAGCGCGCCTGCTGTAAATGAATGATCGCCAGATTGTAAGTCGCGGGCACATGGTTCGCATCAATAGATAATGCCGCCGCGAAATGCGTTTGCGCTTGTTTGAGCTTGGCTTTTTGATAAGCCAGTCGGCCGAGTTGAAAATGCGGTGAAGCCAAATCGTCAGAGCGCCGAATAACGGCTTTGTAATCGGCAGTGGCTTGCTCTAAATCACCTGTTCGAAATGCTCGATCGGCGCTTTCTAACTGCTCGATGGCATTACTTGTGCCAAGCGATCCAGCGGTACTGCAACCCACTAATAGAATCAACAGTGGGGCGATTAATGGGAATACGGTGAGGTGTTTCATGAATGATGTCTCCGCGCTTCAGCAAAGCAAAATCCCTCGAGCTCGGCAGGCAGCACACCCGCGGCAGTTTCGAGACAATATCGGCTATAGCTCGGTGCAAAACGCATACGATTTGGGGGTAGGTAAGTGTGAATACGTAAGACACGTAAGCTTGGATCAAGAAAGGCGATATCGATGGAATAGCGCATTCCGAGTGTATGAATACTGCTGCGAGAGTCGAGTAGTAGACCAACGTCTTGGCTTGGCGGTGCCTTTGTGCCGAGCAATCCGCGTAACTTTGCCAATGGCGTAGTGGCGATGCGCGCGCTGATATGAAGACTAAAGTCAGGTTGGATCAATGTGATCGCCCGTATCGAGTTCATGCAAACCTCACAGCAATCCACCATCCATAAATTGCATCGCAATGGGAAAACCAATAATGAGAAAGGCGACTGGAAACAAAAGTCCGACTAGCGGTAAGAGCATTTTGACCGGCGCCTCATTGGCCTTTTTCTCAGCAATGGCAAAGCGTTCTCGGCGTCGTTGCGTAGCCTGATCATTTAATGCATGGCTTACGGCCGCACCGGTCTCATCAGCTTGGATGATTGCGGCAACGAAGCTGTGTATGGCGGCCAGATCCGTGCGTTGTGCGAGTCGCTCGAGCGCCTCGCGCCGTGATAGGCCGGTACGAATTTCTCGGGCGACACGCTGGAATTCGTCATCGAGCGGTCCTGCATTAAGCTGTGCGGTGCTTTGCGCTAATGCCGCACCGAAGCCTAAACCTGCGCGGACCGCTAAGCCTAATAGTTCAAGCAGCGCTGGAAACTGCCGTGCAATGCGCTGCTCTCGTCGGCGGCCATGGTCAGTTAGCCAAATGTCTGGGTAGATAAAACCTAACGCAAGTCCAGCGATTAGGAAGAGGAGGATCTCCTGAATATCTCGTCCCATAGCGGCGCTTAATAAAAGCCCAAGGGTGCTCACTGTGAGTGCCGTTAGTAGCCGTAACACAGAGAGCTCTCCGGCAAGAATGGCGTAGCCAATCCCAGCGCGGTCGAGTTTTCTCTGAAGTGGATGGCGGCGGTGCTCAGGCAATGTCACGATTTGAGCAAAAAATCGAGCGCTTGGTAGCAATAGACGAAATAGCATCGGAGCGGGGTCTCGCCAACGATCTGTTTGTGCCCAGTGACGAGGTCGGCCTAGATCCATCAGGCCAATACACGCCAATAGACCGGAAAAACCGAGACATACGAGCGATAAAAGCGTGTTGAGCTCAAACATCGATCGCTACAATTCGTCGAATTGACACACTAGCGATCGCCATCATGACGCTGGCAAGACCGATTACTACCCAACCGAGCGGTTCAGTGAATAATCGCACCATCACATCAGGCTGTTGGAAATAGAGCATGAGCCCGATTGCGACTGGCAATAAACACATAACCCGCCCCTGCATGCGACCCATCGCCGTTAATGCGGTAATCCGGTCTTCGACTTGAGCGCGTTCGCGTAAGGTCGCGGCAAGCATATCGAGGGTACTGGCTAAATCACCACCGACTTGATGCGAGACGATGACAGCACTGCGAAATAAACCGACCTCTTCAGCAGGAATGCGTTTAGCAAGGTCATTGAGTGCGGTCTCTAGCGTATCCCCCAGACGCTGGCGGCTTAGCAACAGGGCAAACTCCTCGCGCAGCGGTTCAGGCTGTCGACGTGAAATCAATTCCAGTCCTTTTGTAAGATTGGTGCCTGCTCGCAGTGATGAAGCAAGTCCCTGAAGCGCATCAGGCAGTTGAGCGATGAAGGCTTTTTGTCGCCGGCGTTTAAGAAACAAGGACAGGATTCGAGGCGGAGATATGCGCTCAAGGCCGGTTGGGCGTTGAAAAAAAGCGATGCAGGCGAGAAAGCCGAGCGAAGCAGCGCCAAACGTCCCCGTCCAAACCCATAATTTGACCATGACAATATCCACGGCATTAGTGAAGCGCCCGTGGGGTTGCCTAATCAACTACCGCTGGTCGGTTCCTGTGCAAAATACTGAGCCAGAAAGGTTTCAAACGCGAGCTCATCGGCTTTTTCAAGCCGATTTTGCTCAGCGATTGATCGTCTAGCCGCTTGCCTCAAGCGGGCGTTTGCCGCTGGGTCTTGTGACTCACCGCGCAAAGCCTGTGCATGTGTTTTGGAGAGGCGTAGTGCAAATTCAACAAATTCCTCATTACGATCACGCATTTCTTTGAGGATTTGTGCCGATGGGGTTTGATTAGCATCACTCACGCGATTTCGATACTGCGCAAGCGTATCCCGATAGCGATGCCCTTGTGTGATTTCATCAAGCAATTCAGCCGGCCCCTTCATGGCGTGAAATAGTTCATAGGCCCAATCTCGCAGTGCTACACGCTCGCCATCGCCGCGGTAGAGCGTTAATGAAGGATCTCGACCTTCGCGCGCCACAAGGCCTTGATTCGCGTTGATGTGCGTTTGCTCCAGAGCATCAATAGGTGGGCTATCTTCGAGTAAACAAAAAACCAGCAGTGTTTCTAAAAACGCCGTTTGTTCCTGATTAATACCCACCGGTGAGAAAGGATCTAAATCGAGCGCACGAATTTCCACATACTCCACTCCCGCGCGGTGCAGCGCGCAAGTCGGTGGTTCGCCGGAGTATGCAGCCGCCTTGGGCCGGACGAAGCTGTAGTACTCATTTTCAATTTGTAGAATATTGGCATTGAGCTGACGCCATTCATCGCCAACGCGCGTACCGATACGGCTGTACTCGGGGTCGGGCGTGCGAATGGCGGCCTGCAAGCTCGCCACGTAAGAGTCGACATCGTTATAGCTGATGTTTAAAGCAGCTTGGGCGTTGTTTTTATAGCCAATGTCACTCATGCGCAGGGAGGTGGCATAGGGGGTATAGAAAGTGTGCTCAGAGAATGTCTCAAAGCCAAGATTTTTGCCGCCGGTAAAAGACTTACAAATCGCCGGCGATGCCCCCATGAGATAGGGGATGAGCCAGCCATAGCGCTGAAAGTTACGTATCAAGCGAAAATAAAAATCAGACCGGAAAGCGATAAACGAGCGCTGGTCCTGCTCATGGGCTTGTACCGCACGTAAAAATGACTCGCTCAACGAATAATTAAAGTGAATGCCAGCAATCGCCTGCATTGCGCGACCGTAACGCCAATCAAGTCCATGCCGGTAGATATGCTTCATTTGGCCAATGTTGCTAGGCCCATATTCAGCAATAGGAATATTGCGCTCACCGCCGACAATGCACGGCATACTGGTTGCCCATAGGAGTTCATCGCCAATATGGGCATAGGTAAATCGGTGTAAATCGAATAGTCGTTCAATGGCTTGATTCGCATCAACAAGGGCTGGTGTAACGAATTCAAGTAATGCCTCGGAGTAGTCCGTGGTAATTTCTGGATGGCAAAGGGCTGAACCAAGCGCTGCTGGATGGGGGCTCTGAGCGATATGCCCACGAGGCGTTACCCGCAAACTTTCCTTCTCAAGTCCGTAGCGGCTGCCGCCGAGCAGTCCACGCGCACCGCTCTGCTGCAGACTCCGTACACGACGATCCGAGCTCTGGTTCATGTCGCTCCTGTTCGTTGGGAAAGTTAATCAGGCATTTTGCCTTTGTGGGGCGAGTTTTGGAATGCTCATGTTGCGCTGCGGCTGGTCATGAACCCTTTCCCATGGTTATGGTCGGGTTAAGGGAAGCGGAACGATAAAAAACGCAGATAAAGGAGTAAGTGATAATGACTAAGCAAGCACTCGTTACTGGGGGTACGCGTGGCATTGGGGCGGCAATTTCGACAGCGCTTCAAGAGACCGGGCATTCTGTCATTGCCACGTATCAAGGCAACGACGATGCAGCAAAGGCTTTCTCAGAGCAAACCCGTATTCCTACCTATAAATGGGACGTAGCCGATTTTCAGGCTTGCGAGCAAGGTATCGCCGCTGTTGAGAGTGCGGTGGGCCCCATTGATGTGTTGGTCAACAACGCTGGAATAACGCGAGATGGCATGCTGCATAAGATGGCCCCAGAAGATTGGGAGGCTGTCATTAAGACCAACCTCACTTCAGCGTTTAACATGACGCGTGCTGTCATTAATGGGATGCGCGAGCGGGGATTTGGTCGGATTATTCAAATTGCTTCCATTAATGGGCAAAAAGGCCAAATGGGGCAGGCCAACTACGCTGCGGCTAAAGCGGGGTTGATTGGATTTACAAAATCTGTGGCGCAAGAGAATGCACGCAAGGGCGTCACAGCAAATGTGGTTGCTCCCGGATATGTGGGTACTGAGATGGTATCGGCAGTGCCAGAGGCGGTGCTGGAAAAAATTATTGCGCAAATACCGGTGAACCGGCTGGGCGAGGCTGATGAAATTGGAAAAGCGGTTGCTTATCTGGCCAGCGATGAGGCGGCATTTGTCACAGGCTCGACATTAAGTATTAATGGTGGGCAGACAATGTTTTGATGGCGAAGGATCATCATCGCTACAGCACTGTAAGTAATCACGGGATACGGCAATGACCGATGAGGCAACGTTTCTTAAGGGCTTTCTCAAATCACCACGAGAGGTGGGATCGGTTATCCCGAGTTCAAAATTTCTAGAAGCTCGTATTCGACGAGTAATTGATGCCGCTCATGCACGAACTGCTGTTGAGTTAGGACCGGGTACAGGCGGCACCACACGCGCGGTATTGCGCGATATGCCGGCGCATGCTCGATTGCTGGCCATTGATACTAACCCGATATTTATCAAAAAGTTAAAGCGTATTGATGATCCGCGCTTAATTGCCCAGAAAGGCAATGCACAATCATTGGCCGCGATCATGCGAGGGTATGACTTGCCCGCACCGGAGGTCATCTTCTCCGGCATCCCATTCTCAACCATGCCAACGGCTAGCGCTTTAGACATTCTCTCTAGCGTATGGCGAGCCTTAGCGCCAGGAGGGCGGTTTTTGGCTTACCAATTCAGAGGTGATGTTGGGCGTTTGGGTCGTGAGGTGATGGGCACGCCCGTCATAGAGCGGGAATGGTTAAATATTCCACCGATGGTTTTTTATGCCTGGGATAAACCCGTTGCTGTTGGTGAATCCGAGCTTAATTCTGGGTCACTGGCGGGAGATTGCGTGCCAGCGGCAGAACTGCCAGGCAGTAGAGCACAATAGGAATCACCGCCATACCGGGCATGCCGGTGAAGTCAGCGACTAGGCCACCGAGTAGGGGAATGAGAAAATTGGTGATTGATCCAATAGCAAACATTCCCGCGGCAAGCGCCGCCGTTTGATTACCGCGGGCATATAAAGGGGGTAGGCCGACCATTAAAATCAGCATCATTCCAGCAGTGATGCCGGCCGGCGCCAAAGCAAATAATCCAGGTAAGCCTGGAACTAATACAAAGATGCCCAACGAGGCGAGGCCTAAAGCCATCAGGCTAAACAGTGGCCGTGCCCGACCGATCCAATGGCGGGTCAGCCAGAACATAGAAACCGAGGCAATTAATTGTGTGCCATTGAGTAATATCAGCCCAAGGCCGAGTAGCTCAGAATCGCCTCGGCCATTGAGCACAGTACCAAGATATGCATTGGTTCCAAAAAATAACGATCCGCTCGCGCCAAGTAACATCCCAAGGCGCCAAACAAGCGGTTTTCTCCAAGCCGGCATCCAACTGCCCGCATCATTGGATCCGGTGGGTGCGTTGCGTAATAGGAATAACAAGCCTAGCGCAGGGATGACAGCCGGCAGCGACCAAAACAATAGCGCGAGACGCCATTCACCGCCGGCGAGCGGCAACATCATAGGTAGAGTGAGGGTTGAGCCAAGCACCTCTCCCATGAGCATGCCATTCATATACACCGCAGTGCCAAACGCAATGCGCTCTGGCATCCACTCGGTCAGTAAGGTTGGCAGCGCAGGCTGAATGCCAGCGATGGCAATGCCCATAATCGCTGTTGCGGTAAAAAGCGGAGCCACGCCACCTAGACCCCGTGCCGAGGAACTTGCAGCCACCAGGACAAGGGCAAGGATAAGGGTATAACGAGCACCTATGCGACTAATTAACCACGACGCTGCGATACCGGCGACTGCGAGCATTAGGATCGGGAAAGTGGTCAATGCGCCGGTGGCCGCTTGCCCTAGGTTTAATTCACGGGCGATGCTAGGCGCTAGAGGAGGCGCCACCATCACGGTCATGCGTAAATACAGCCCCGCTCCCCAGAGTAAGAGTAGGGCAAGGGGACCGGAGTGGTTCGGCTGGCGATTTACGACCATGCACCCTCCTGTCTATAAACCCGGGAGTTTAGCATTTAGGAGTGATTGATGCGGGCGCTTAAAACGCAAAAACAAGAAATTTGGCAAGTTGATGTGCTGTTTGCATCTTATGGTGCGTTTTATTTGATTTTCAGCTCTCAGGATGGCTCTGAACCCTACAAAACGCCATTGAGTGCAGACTCGCAATGGCAGGCAGAGCGGGCGCTAGCGGTAATGAGTGAGGATGATTTGCAGCGCGCATTGGCACAGGCTGTTCCATTTAGTGAAGTCAATGAGCTGGGGTTTTAATGGCAGAGCAAACAGCCTATCCCGGCGGTGTTATTGATCTGCGGTTACATCGTCCGCGTGAGCGTCTTGGGCTGATTCTCCAAGCGCTTGAGGTTTTACAGCCGGGAGAGGATCTCCTTTTAGTACACCATGAGCCACTGCAGCGTTTGCCAGTTTACATTGAGCAGCACTTTCCAGGGCGTTTTGAGTTAACAACGGTAACCGCCGGTCCCTCGCATTGGAGTGTTTGCGTTCATCCCTGCGATTGAGCGTCGGTGGACATCGCTAAAGCGATATCAACCATTCGATTCGCAAATCCCCATTCGTTATCAAACCAACAAAGCACTTTAATAAGGTGCTCATCAACAACGCGTAGCTGGGTTTGATCGATAACGGTTGAATGCGGGTCATGGGCAAAGTCGATCGAGCTTACAGGATCAGCACAACCTGCCATGATCCCGGCATATTGATTCTCACTCGCTGCGCTTAGGGCATCGAGTACCGTTTTGCTTGTCGTCGCTTGCCTAGATTCAAGGGTGAGATCCATGGCTGAAACCGTGGTGGTGGGGATGCGCAGGTGTAAGCACTCCATATGTCCGGCAAGCTCGGGCATAAGCCGGCTGATACCTTTTGCCAAAGCCGTATCGACGGGAATAACCGCGTTCATTGCACTGCGATGTCGGCGCGGATCCGCTCCGGCGAGTGTATCGGTCACTGGTTGATCATTCATGGCTGCATGAATCGTGGTTGCGGTTCCACGCTTAAGGCCTAGGGTTTTCTGGAGCGTATCGAGAACCGGAATAATACAATGCGTTGTGCATGACCCGGCAGAAATGATTTGGTGATCAATCTGGCGCTCATGGTCATTAAAGCCTGGAATGAGTGTGATATCCACATCGGCTGAAGCTGGCTGAGAGAAAACAACGCGTTTCGCGCCAGCGCGTAGATGCGCCTCAGCAGTCTCACGTGTGCCGCGTTGCCCCGAGCACTCTAAAACTAAATCGATCTTAAGAGCGCCCCAAGGCAGCGAGGCAATTGGCTGTCCGCCTAGCAATTGAATGCGTTGTTGATCAATGCACAGTGTCTTTTTATCCACCCAAACATGGCCATTGAGGCGGCCGTGCTGGGAGTCATAACGCGTTAGCAGCGCGATAGACTCAGGATCGCTTGGCTCATTAATTGCGATGATTTCAAAATCGGCCGTATCAGCGCGCTCGCGGGCGGCTCGAAGAATACTGCGGCCGATTCGTCCAAAGCCATTAATGGCGATACGCACACTCATAATTGATCTACATCCCGACAACGCATTGGGCAAATATGGCATTCTCTAAATCCGTTAATGATACGCATGTGGATCCCGACATGGCAGAGCTAGAACACAGTCACCACCCGGAGGCAATTCGTGAGCGATTAGATGAAGGGCGACAACCGAGTTATTTGCGTGATGCGATTTTGGGTGGCATCGATGGATGCGTAACCACATTTGCGGTTGTCGCTAGTGTCGCAGGCGCTGGGCTACCGGGGCTTGTGGCGTTTAGCCTGGGACTGGCGAGCTTAATTGCGGATGGATTTAGCATGGGTGTGAGTAATTACCAGGGTGTTAAGTCAGATCGAGACACGCTAGAGCGTGCTCGGGCCACCGAAAATCGTCATATTCGGCATGCGCCCGATGGTGAGCGTGAGGAAATTCGGCAGATATTTGCGCGCAAGGGTTTTGCAGGCGATGTTTTAGAGGAAATTGTTGAAACGATTTCCGCCGATAAAACACTTTGGGTTGATACGATGCTGCGCGAAGAACACGGCCTAGAGCTGGAGGGAGTCAATCCTGTCCGTGCTGCAGTCTGGACATTTGCTGCCTTTGTACTCGTGGGCTCGGTGCCTTTATTGCCATTTATGCTGCCAGCACTAGGCCTTGATGTTGCATTTATCCTCAGTAGTACATTAACGGCAGTGACATTTTTTGGTATTGGCTTTATGAAAGGCATTATCGTCGGTGAACGGCGATTTCAATCTGGCCTGGAGACACTACTCATGGGTGGAGGCGCAGCGATTATTGCCTATCTGGTCGGCGGGGTGTTCGAACCAATGATGACAGAAATGGGTCTCGCTATTAGTCGCTGACATCGCGTTTAGACGAATTTTTATTCAATACAGTGAGGACACGGACATGACAATATCACCGAGCATTTTATTGGTTCCTGTCGATGGCTCTGAAGGTGCGAGTGCGGCGGTTCGTTATGCAGCTGGCCTAGCCTCAGGATTAGAGGTGCCTGTGCGTTTATTATTTGCTTTCCCAAATGATCCGGTAGAAATGTTTGGTGTGCCCACTGAGGCACCGCATCCTGAGGAACTTGAATACTTTTCGCCAGAAGCATTTGCCCGTCTACGCGAGCAGAGTGCGCGTAAGGTCTTTGATGCTGCACGTAAGGCCATTGAGCCGAGTTCGATTGTGATCGAAGAGTCGATTTTGTCCGGGGCACCTGCCGAGGCTATCGTTGAGCACGCTGCTAGCGCTTCTGAGCCCATGGTTGTCATGGGTAATCGTGGGCTCAGTGGAATTAAAGGCCTGCTCTTAGGTAGTGTTAGCCAGCGGGTCTTGCACCACGCTCAGTGCCCGGTCACAGTGGTTCGTTAGACGGTTTGGACGTCGCGCCAACCGATATCGAGCTCAACGCTCTTGCCGAGCAAGTTGCTGGACGATTAAAAGCGGCAGATTTAATGTTGGTATGCGCTGAGTCGTGCACAGGCGGCTGGGTGGCTAAAGTTTGTACTGACTTAGCGGGCAGTTCGGCTTGGTTCTCGCACGGCTTTGTAACCTATAGCAATGGCGCGAAGCAGCGTTTAGTCGGGGTGAGCGAGGATACATTGTCTGCCTTTGGCGCTGTGAGTCAGCAAACAGCGCAAGCAATGGCATGGGGGGCGAGGGCCGGCGAAGCGCAGCAGGTAAGTGTTGCCATTACCGGTGTTGCCGGGCCAAGCGGAGGCTCGGCAGATAAGCCGGTTGGCACCGTGTGGTTTGCATGGAGTTTGCCAGATCATCCGGTGATGAGTGAGCAGGCGGTTTTCTCTGGCGATCGCGATGCGGTTCGACGCCACAGCGTTGGGTATGCGCTAAGCGGAGTAATTCGCCGCTTAGATTAATGCGCAAACGGCGTATAAAGGCTGATTCTCGGGGTGGGCGGTGATCGTGGACTATGGGATAATCCAACGACGTACTCAAACATGGCAAATCAAGGGTTAGGCATGGACGAAGATCGCAAAAAAGCACTTGGCGCAGCGCTTGGACAGATTGAAAAACAGTTCGGCAAGGGCGCAGTTATGCGTATGGGTGATGCCCGTGCGGTCGGCAATGTACCTGTCATTTCAACTGGATCGTTAACCCTTGACGCGGCGCTTGGTATCGGTGGCATACCGCGTGGTCGAGTGGTCGAGATCTATGGCCCGGAGTCATCGGGTAAGACAACGCTAACACTACAAGCGATCGCCGAGGCGCAAAAAGCCGGCGGTACC
This sequence comes from Spiribacter sp., assembly GCA_031581365.1. Lineage (GTDB taxonomy): Bacteria > Pseudomonadota > Gammaproteobacteria > Nitrococcales > Nitrococcaceae > Spiribacter. Next base: position 41,778 of record JAVLBI010000007.1, read on the forward strand.
GCGGCGTTTGTTGATGCTGAACATGCCCTAGATCCTGAATATGCGCACAACCTTGGGGTTAATGTTGATGAGCTTTTAGTCTCACAGCCGGATACCGGTGAGCAGGCGCTCGAAATTGCTGACATGCTCGTTCGCTCCAGCGCGGTTGATATTGTGGTGGTTGACTCAGTGGCAGCGTTAACGCCTAAGGCAGAGATTGAGGGGGAGATGGGCGACTCGCATGTCGGTCTTCAGGCACGTCTGATGTCGCAGGCTTTGCGTAAGCTCACGGCAAATATTAAACGCTCAAACACGACCGTGATCTTCATTAACCAAATCCGCATGAAAATTGGCGTTATGTTCGGGAGCCCTGAGACCACAACAGGGGGTAATGCGCTTAAATTCTATGCATCCGTTCGTATGGATATCCGCCGCATCGGTGCGATTAAAAAGGGTGATGAAGTGGTGGGTAATGAGACCCGAGTTAAGGTAGTAAAAAACAAAATGGCGCCGCCATTCCGGCAGGCTGAGTTTGAGATTCTTTATGGCGAGGGGATATCTCGTGAGGGTGAACTCATTGAGCTTGGCGTCAAACAGGGCCTAATCGATAAAGCCGGCGCTTGGTACAGTTATAACGGGGAACGTATTGGTCAAGGTAAGGATAATGTGCGCAATCACTTAAAAGCACACCCGGAAATTGCCGATACGCTTGATCACACGTTACGTGAGCAGCTGTTAAAAGCACCGGTCCGTCGTGAGGATCCGGAACCTTCTGAGGAGGACGGCGCTGACGCCTGAGTTTAATGGAAGATTCCGACGCTGAGAGCGCTGAGGCAATACGCGAGCAGTGCATTCGGCTACTCGCCCGCCGAGAACACACCCGCCGAGAGCTTGTTCGCAAACTCTCGGTTCGTGGTTTTGATCCAACCGTTTTCGAATCTGTACTGAATGCGCTTGAGGAGGAGAATCTTCTCAGCGAAGCGCGTTTTACCGAAGCGTATGTACGCTCGCGCTTAGAATCTGGTTATGGACCATTGCGTATACGCGCGAGTTTACTTGAACGCGGTGTCGCCTCAACCCTCATTGCTGATGCGCTAGATATTGGTGAGGATACTTGGCGGGCATACTGTCAAGCCGCTTGGCAGCGTCGCTTCGGCAGCCCGCCGGCGGACCGTCAACAATGGGCGAAACAATCAAGATTTCTGGCCAACCGCGGCTTTAACGGTGATCATATTCGGGGTGTGCTAGAGCGTGCAGGGCATAATTCGACGACTAACAGCTAAAAGCGAATGAGCATGAGAAAAACAAGCGCAGAAATACGAACGGCCTTTCAAACGTTCTTTTCCGAACGCGGTCATGAAATTGTGCCCAGTGGGTCGTTGGTGCCAGCTAGCGATCCAACGCTATTGTTTACAAACGCCGGTATGGTGCCATTTAAGGACGTTTTTTTAGGGCGTGAACAACGTCCCTATCAGCGCGCAGTGTCGGCACAGCGCTGTGTGCGCGCCGGCGGAAAACATAATGATCTCGAAAATGTAGGCTATACCGCTCGTCACCATACGTTTTTTGAAATGTTGGGTAATTTTAGTTTCGGCGATTATTTTAAACGTGATGCGATTCGCTACGCCTGGACGTTCTTAACTGAGGTCATAGAGTTGCCGCCCGAGCGTCTATGGGTGACCGTCTACGAGGAGGATGATGAGGCCGCCTCGCTTTGGCTCGAAGACATCGGGATTGATCCCAATCGATTCTCGCGCATCGGTGCAGCCGATAATTTTTGGTCAATGGGCGATACCGGGCCTTGTGGGCCCTGTTCAGAGATTTTCTACGATCACGGCCCGGCGGTGGCGGGTGGCCCACCCGGTACGCCTGAAGAGGATGGTGATCGCTATGTCGAAATCTGGAATTTGGTATTTATGCAATTCGATCGGGCGGCCAATGGCGCGCTCAATCCATTGCCAAGACCCTCCATTGATACGGGCATGGGACTGGAGCGATTAGCAGCGGTTGTTCAAGGCGTCACTAATAATTTTGATATTGACCTTTTCCGTAATTTGGTGAGTGCAGCAGCCAAGCTTGCGCGAAGCGATGATTTAGAAAACAGTTCGCTGCGAGTGATTGCTGATCATATTCGGGCGTGTGCGTTTTTAATCGTCGATGGTGTTTTGCCCTCGAATGAGGGCAGAGGCTATGTGCTTCGCAGAATCATCCGCCGTGCGGTTCGTCATGGCTATAAGTTAGGGATTGAGGAAACGTTTTTCTTTCGATTAACCGGCCCCCTCATTGATGAAATGGGAGCAGCTTACCCAGAGCTGCCAGCTAATCGTGAGCGCATTGAACGTGCTTTGCGGCAAGAAGAAGAGCGTTTTCGTGAAACACTCGAGCAGGGCTTGCGGCTGTTAGGCGAGGATTTAGCACAGCTCCATGGCAATACCCTACCAGGCGAGACCGTCTTTAAACTCTATGACACTTTTGGTTTTCCGGTGGATTTAACCGCCGATGTGGCACGAGAACAGGGTTTAGATCTTGATATGGTGGGCTTTGAGACGGCAATGGATGCACAGCGTGAGCGGGCTCGAGCGGCCAGTGCATTTCGCGTTGAGTATAGCGGCGCCGATGATTTTGATGGAGTGACCGAATTCAGTGGTCATGATGTCCACGAAGACGCCGCTGAGGTCATTGCGCTTTACCGCGACGGGGATCCGGTTAATGAACTTAATGCGGGCGAGAGAGGGTTGGTTGTGACCGATCGGAGTCCGTTTTATGCCGAAGCTGGCGGCCAGGTTGGAGATCGTGGCTATTTGCTAGCGCCAGGCATTGAGTTTGCGGTTGAAGATACGCAGCGCTACGCCAAAGCCCGCGGGCATTATGGCCAGCTCAATCAAGGCGTGTTGCGGCTCAATGATGCGGTTGATGCGAAAATTGATCGTGACCGGCGTGCATCAATCACACTTAATCATACAGCGACGCATCTTCTGCATGCCGCGCTTAGAACAGTTTTGGGTGATCATATTCATCAAAAGGGCTCTTTAGTGGCGCCTGATCGGTTGCGTTTTGACTTTGCCCATCATGAGCCAATCACTCGGGCTGAGCTCCAGGCCATCGAAGCATTGGTAAACCGCTGGATTAGGCAAGATCAGGCCGCGGAAATCTTTGAAACTGACTATGACACTGCCATCCAAATGGGCGCGATGGCGCTTTTTGGTGAAAAGTATGGTGATGTCGTTCGGGTGGTCAAACTTGGTGATTTATCGACTGAGCTTTGTGGGGGGTCACATGTTGCTCAGACAGGTCAGATTGGGTTGATGGTCATTACCAACGAAGTGGGTGTTTCAGCGGGCGTGCGCCGCATCGAGGCTGTAACTGGTGAAGCGGCTGTGGCGAGAGTGCAGGCCAATGAGCAGTTAATCGCCAGTCTCTCTGAGCGTTTACGTGCGCAGCCAGAAACACTTCTTGAGCGCATTGAGCAGGAGCACGGGCGTGTGCGTGAGCAAGAGCGCATGCTAGAGCAAATGCAACAACGTCTTGCGAGTCAGGCGGGCAGTGAGCTTGTTGATCAGGCGCAGGATATTGATGGCGTCGCCGTATTGGCGGTGGAAATTAAAGATGATGGTGAATCTCTTCGAGAAACAGTTGATCAATTAAAGAATAAGCTCGGCCAAGCCATTATAGTGCTCGGTCATTGCTCGGAGGGGAAAGTTCGACTTGTCGCAGGCGTGACCCAAGAGCTTACTGACCAAATTAGAGCGGGCGATTTAGTTAATCTGGTGGCCGAACAAGTCGGGGGGCGTGGCGGCGGTCGTGCAGATTTTGCTCAGGCAGGTGGGAGTGATCCCGAGCAGTTACCACAGGCGCTGGCATCGGTATTTGACTGGGTGCAAACACGTCTCCATCGCTAAAAAAGGAAGACCATGTCGCTTATTGTGCAAAAGTTCGGCGGCTCATCCGTCGCCACGATTGAGCGCATCGAAAATGTCGCTCGAAAGGCCATGGCTTCTCGTAAAGCGGGCGACGAAGTCGTTGTCGTTGTCTCTGCGATGAAAGGGGAAACGGATCGCCTTACAGCACTCGCCAATGATGCAGCCGGTCTCGATAACCCAAGGCCAAGAGAGCTTGACTTACTGCTCTCAACCGGCGAGACCGTCACCATTACCCTACTCACTATGGTCTTAGAGCGTCTCGGTGCTGAGGCCCGTTGTTATACCGGTGCGCAGGTGCAAATACTCACCGACAGTGCGTTTAGCAAGGCACGTATTCAAGATATTGATGCAGAGCTCATTCGTGAGGATTTGAGTGCGGGCCGTATTGTCGTGGTGGCGGGGTTCCAGGGCGTCGATGAAAATGGCTCGATTACAACGCTCGGTCGGGGTGGCTCAGATACTACCGCGGTGGCGTTAGCGGCAGCGCTTAACGCGGATGAGTGCCAAATCTATACGGATGTGGATGGCGTTTACACAACCGATCCACGCGTCGTGCCCACGGCACGGAGGCTCTCGCAGATCACCTTTGAGGAAATGCTTGAACTTGCCAGTTTGGGCTCAAAAGTTTTGCAAATTCGGGCAGTTGAATTTGCCGGTAAATACCAAGTGCCTTTGCGCGTGCTCTCTTCATTTGAGGAAGGTCCAGGCACATTGATCACGATGGAGGGAGAAGATATGAATCAGAGCAGTATGGAAGAGCCGCTAATTGCCGGCATTGCTTTCAATCGTGATGAGGCGAAAGTTACCATGATTGGTGTCCCCGATACGCCGGGCATTGCTGCGCGCATTCTAGGCCCTATTGCGAAAGCCAATATTGAGGTCGATATGATCGTGCAAAACATCAGCAATGATGGTCTGACCGATTTTACCTTTACCGTTAATAAGACCGAGTACGATCGGGCTATGGAGATTCTCCGTGAGCAAGCCGATGCATTAGGTGCCTCAAAGGTATTCGGTGACACTGATGTCATTAAACTCTCTCTGGTCGGTGTCGGGATGCGCTCGCATGCAGGGGTCGCGAGTCGTATGTTCAATGCATTGGCAGCGGAGGGGATTAATATCCAAATGATTTCCACCTCAGAGATAAAAATTTCTGTGGTTGTCGATGAGAAATACTTAGAGCTTGGAACACGCACATTGCACAAAGCCTTTGATTTAGATGATAAAAGCGGAAATGTGGTAAGCGTTGAAGGCGCTACCGATTAATAAAAACCCCTCATATGCGGGGGGTCAAACAGGGTGTTTTTTGAGACACTTATTAATAATTAATATACAATTAATCAGGTAGTAAGGCGTCACGTCTCAGAACAATGCATATGAGTGGTAGCAGTAGCCTAGACAGATTTTGCTTATGTTTCGGGATATTGAGGTCTCATGTGGAGTCTTAAGCTATAAGTAGCACGCGATAGAAATTAGGAGACAATGACATGCTCATTTTAACCCGCAGGGTTGGGGAGACCCTGATAATCGGGGACGACGTGTCTGTCACGGTTTTAGGAGTGAAGGGCAATCAGGTGCGCATTGGCGTTGAGGCACCAAAGGATGTGTCGGTTCACCGGAAAGAGATTTACGAGCGCATTCGCGATGAGGATGAAAATACGTCTTCTGATAAACCAGACACCGGAGAGGATTGATACTGGTTTACCTACCCGGGGTTGGTACCGTATCCTTAATCATTCTATGGAGAGGTGGCCGAGTGGCTGAAGGCGCTCCCCTGCTAAGGGAGTAAGGGTTTTATCGCCCTTCGTGGGTTCGAATCCCACCCTCTCCGCCAGACATATATAAGGGGCCGACGGCCCCTTTTTTGTGCTTTATGAATGGCGATTTCTCCTGAGCGATTATTGACCAGCAGCAGCCAGTGCTGAGCGAATCGCAGCGAGTCCCTCGGTTAAGGCTGCAGGCCCCGGTTGTAGAATAAGTGGTGATTTTATTTCGGTAATTTGATTGTTCTGAACGGCTGGAATTGCCTGCCATCCGTCTCGGCCGGCAATATGCTCTGAGCGAACCTTTTTGCCGCACCAAGAGGCTAAAATGACCTCAGGGGCTGCATCGATGACTGCGGTTGGCTCGATAATACGAGATCGCGCATCAGCAGCGGCGGCTCGGTCGGCAAACACATCACAACCTCCTGCAATCTCAATCAATTCAGAGACCCAGCCAATACCGCTAATTAGCGGTGAGTCCCATTCTTCGAAATAAACCCGCAAGGGCCTTTGGCTTTTACATTGAGCTCTCTTTGCAACCTCATCAAGGCACCCTCGATATTGATTCGTCAGGGCTTGCGCTTGCTCTGGCTTACCAACCATCGCGCCTAAGTGCTCAATCATTGCCAATATGCCGGCTACATCGCGCTGGTTATAGCCTACAACCGTTATACCTGCGCGCAGTAATTCCGCAGCGATATCAGCCTGTAAGTCAGAGAATGTCAGCACCAAGTCAGGCGTTAATGCGGTTATTTTGCCAATATCAGCACTCGTGAATGCCGATACCCGAGGTTTTTCCTGACGCACGCCTTTAGGTCTAACGGCAAAACCGGTGACGCCAACGATTCGGTTTTGCTCGCCAAGGAGATACAACGTCTCAACGGTTTCTTCGGTTAGACAGACGATGCGCTCGGGAGGGAAACGCTTCATGGTTATGCTCGAGCTAATGCATTATCACTTGATGATCTGTTGGCCTGTTTTCTCCCAGTCAGCAATAAATGCTGCTAGGCCTTTGTCGGTCAGCGGATGTTTGACAAGCGCGCGAATCACATCGGTTGGCATAGTGGCCACATCAGCACCGGCGAGGGCGGCATCACTGACGTGATTTGGATTACGGATCGAGGCGGCCAAGATCTTCGTGGTGAATCCCTGACGGTCATAGAGCGCTCTAATATCATGAATTAAGGTTATGCCATCGAGGTTGATGTCATCCAATCGCCCAATGAATGGTGATATATACGTTGCGCCTGCTTTGGCCGCGAGCAGTGCCTGATTCACGGAAAAACACAGTGTGACGTTCACCGCAATGCCCTCGGCGCGAAGATCACGGCAGGCCCTTAAACCATCAAGTGTGAGCGGGACTTTTACAACAATATTACTCGCAATGGCGGCCAGTACTTTTGCCTCAGCCAGCATATCGGCATGGTCGGTGGCGGCTACTTCAGCAGAAATAGGGCCAGAGACAATGCTTGCGATCTCGGCAACCGTTTGAAGAAAATCGCCACCAGATTTGGCAATCAACGAAGGATTAGTGGTGACCCCATCGAGTAATCCGTAGCGATTGAGCTCACGAATATCCTCAACAACGGCGGTATCTGCAAAAAATTCCATTTGATGGCCCTTTAACAATTAATCCAATGACATTGTAGCCTCAATTAACCCAGTCCATTAAAGCGATTCCACCTGATCCCCCATAGCCGCTGCATCCTCTGGATCGTGCGTAACCAATAGCACCGGTATTTTACGCTGCTGGATGTGGGTGAGTGTAAACGCCCGAATATCCGCGCGGCGATTTTCATCGAGACTCGCAAAAGGTTCGTCTAACAACAAAGCGCTCGGCTCAGCGAGCAGGGCGCGCATCAAAGCAGCACGAGAACGCTGACCACCGGATAGACTGTCGGGATGGCGATTGTATAGACCGCCAAGCCCGGCTTGTTCGAGGGCCTGATCAACCTTCTCACGGCGGCGCCGGGCTTTGTAGGCGGGGGCAAGGCCAAAAGCCAGGTTATCCCCGAGGCTTAAATGCGGAAATAGCATTGCATCTTGAAACACTAAACCAATCTGACGTGCTTCAGCGGGTTTTGTGGTGAGTTCAACCGCATTGAGCTCAATTGAGCCTTGAAGATTAAACAGCGGTGACAAATGTCCGGCAATCGCATTAAGTAGCGTTGATTTGCCACTGCCAGAGGCACCCATGAGCACACTGATTTCACCGGATTGGATCGTCAAAGAACGATTTTGGATCAGCGTGATGCCGTTTGGCGTGGTAATCGTGATCTCCCGAAGCTTGAGGCTCATGATCTTGTATCCATTGTTTTTTGCCATCGCCGATGGCGCAAGCTAGGCATTAAGAACGCGAGTAAATAAGCGGCTAGAGGTAATCCAGCTTGAAGACTTGCATAGACACCGGTTACTCGGCGATCTGAGCCTGAGGCAAGACTAACGGCTTCAGTTGTTAGCGTTGGCACTCGCCCCGCGCCCATCAATAAAGTGGGCAAATACTGCGCAACCGATACCGCTACACCAATCGCAGCGGCCGTTAAAATTGGTGTTAATAAAACCGGCAGCTTAACCCGCAACAGACGTTTGATCGGTGATGCACCAAGCGACGCTGCGGATCGTGCAAGTCTTGGATCAAGCGCACGCCAGGGATCTGATAGCGTAATCATGACGTAGGGAAAGACAAATAGTGCCTGCGCCCAAATGACCGCACTTAACCCGCCACTCAAGCCTAGCTGTAAAAACAACACATTAAGCCCTTGTAGGAAGGCGATTTGTGGAATGAGCAGTGGCAAGTAAATGAGCCATTCAGCCCAGCCAGCGCGTCCCCTTCCGCCACGGTCTTCGGCTTCAAGCCAGGCGATGGCGAGGATTAATGCGAGCGTTGTGGTGATAAGCGCGAGTGCCATGGTGTTAAGCACTGTCCCACCCAGTGCGCTCTGGCCCAGCTGCCAGGCTTGTAACGACCACTGCGTTGGCAAAAGAGCAGGCCAGCTCCAACGCCAAGTGAGCGACCAAATCAGCATCGAGAGCATGGCTAACCCGCCCATCATTGCTAAGAGCATTATGCTGCCAACAACAATGGGGGCCATGCGAGCAGCAGCAATGTTGCGTTGGCCGCGTCGAGCCCAACATCGGCCGATGGGTTTGCAGGCGCACTCAATGAGCCAGAGCAGCAAAAATGCCGCGATCACCATTAGCCCTTGTAGTAATGCACCGGCCGAGCCGGGTAGGCGCAAGAGCAGATTAGGATCAGAGAATAACTGCAGCACAAAAACAGCGAATACCGGTGGATTTGATGGACCAAGAATAAGGCCCATATCAACGCTTGAGAGTGAATAGGCGAGCACCACCATGACCGGCAAACGAATTAACGGCCAAAGGGCTGGAATAATCAACTTAAGCCAGACACTGGCATCGCTGTAGCCTAAGGATCGGCCAACGCGGCGATATTGTTGAATTGGAATTTGTGTTGAGGCGGATACGATCATTAGTAAAAGAAAGGGTAGCTCTTTGATCAGCAACCCAATCGTCAAGCCTAAGCCCCATGTTTCATTAACCCACATCCAGCCCGATAAGGGCTCCATGCCGGTCAGTGGGGCAAGTGCTCGCGCAATCCATCCCGATGGCATTATGACAAAGGCAAGCCCAATGGCGAGTGCGGCATGGGGTATTGCCAGAAACGGCGTTAACCAGCGTGAAGCATGCTTTTGGGTTAAGTAAGGATAAGCAAAGGTAGCAAATCCGAGCGCTAAGAGGGTGGCTAACGCGGTTGCTCCCAGCCCGGTTAGAAGACTTAAGCGTATCGAGGTCCAGACGCCAGGCTGTGTAAACAGCGCTTGCCACGGCTCAAGGCTAACGCTTATTGCGCCTAAGGCCGGCGCGTAACCAAAGCCTGTGCGCCCTGTCTCCAGTAAACCGGCAAGAATGGGTAGGATTAACCCAAGTCCTAACGCGCCAAGAACGGATAGGCGCAGCGTTTTGGGATCAGCGCGAGAAATCACTGGGTATAACGCTCGGCCCAAGCTTGTTTAAGCCGCGTCATCCAGCTTGCATGGGGTTCGTTGAGTGTGGGTCCCAACGATGCTCGGCTAGGCAGTGCGGGGTCCTTAGGTAGCGCGTCAAAATCAGTTTTGGCAGAGGCATCAAGACGCTTTGGATCCAGCACTGAAAACGCGCCCAAGACATTAATGTTTTGCATATGCGCTTGGGTACTTGGCTTAAGTAGAAAGTTAGCAACCACCTTGGCGCCGGCCTTATGGGCGGCGTTATAGGGGATTGCAACAAAACTCACATTGCCAAGGCTACCGCCGCTAGGTACGAAAACTCGCGCACTTTTAGGGAGTAGGCCTTGTTTAATACCGGCTGCAGCAGCGGCGGGATCAAACGCCATGGCGATGTCAATTTGGCCATCACTTAGCATTTGTTTTTGCACAGACTCATTACTGGGAAAGCTCTCACCTTCCCGCCATAAGTAAGGGCGAAGTGCTTCGTACCAGCGCCATAAAGGTGCGCTAGCTTTCGCAAAACGCGCCTCATTAACAGGTTGCTGGAGCAGGCTGGGATCATCCGTTAGTTCGATCAATGCCTGTTTTAGGAATGTCGCGCCCATAAAGTTTGTTGGGCTTGGGTGCGTAAAACGCCCAGGATTGGCCTTAGCCCAATCGATGAATTCTTCAATTCGCGTGGGCGGTGAGAGTACTTTCTCGCTGTCATAAATAAAAACAAATCGTGCAAGGCGCCAAGGGCTCTCCAAGCCCTCAACCGGTTCGGTAAAGTCGACCTGATTCGCTGAGTGCTTGGAGAGATCCAAATAACGTGAATTGGGGAGTTCGCGCACAAACGGCCCATGGAGCAAATTCTGTTCTTTCATTGCCAGAAAATTAGGCCCATTGACCCAAAGCAGATCCACAGCACCACCCTTATCAATGCCCGCCGCTTTCTCAGCAAGCACACGGCTAACAGCTTCTGCCGTGTCGCTGAGTTTTACTTGTTGGATATTGACACCATAGCGTTGCGCGGTTTGTCTGCCAGCCCAACGAATAAAAGCGTTGGTTCGCTCATCTCCGCCCCAAGCATGCCAATAGACCGTTTGGCCTTCGGCGGCCTCTAGCGTGCGCTCCCAATTATTCGCACTGCTTAGACTTGAGAGCAGCATCAGAATAAGGATGAAAAACCAACGAGACATAAGCGCTCCCCTGTGTGATGTTGGCATCACATTACTGAGCGATAGGGTTAAAGACACGCCACCCCTGCCAAATACGGCTAACGGTGGTAAGCGCACAAGCAGCGGCAAACCCATAAGCAATCAGACCGAAGTATTCGGGCAATAAACAAATGGCGATAAACAATCCAATGGTCTCTGTTCCCTCAGTAAGCCCACCCAAGTAATAAAACCCTTTCGCCGGATAAGCGTCTGGCGGCATGTCGCGCTTAGCAGCAATGATGGAGAACGCAAGAAAAGAGCTGCCGGTTCCAACAAACGCTGCAATTAATGTCGCTGCCGCGAGCGCATTGGCTGATGGATCGGCCACTGCAAAACCGAGTGGGATAGCGGCATAAAAAACAAAATCCAGCGCAATATCTAAAAATGCCCCCCGGTCGGTCGGCTTCGTTAATCGCGCAACAGCGCCATCAAGCCCATCTGAGAGTCGATTAATCAGAATGAGCCCAAGCGCTACCCCATAGGCTTGCATTGCTAATGCGGGCAAGGCGAGCATGCCAACGAGAAATCCAAACAGCGTGATTTGATCAGCACTCACGTTACTTCTAAGCAAACGCCTAGCAAGCGGGGTGGTTATTTGCCGCAGTACCGGCTGAAGCGGAGCATCTAGCATTCTATTCAAGCAACTTAGTTAGCTTAATGCGCGGTGCGGCGAACGCTTTGCCGAACATAGGGTACAATTTCGGCAACCTCGCCTTGCTCGCGTCGATATTTAACTGCGCGCCAATACTCTGCGCTCAAGACGTTTCGATGGGCGCCTAGGAATATGCTTTTCAATGCCGTTGGCATGGCTAGAAAGCGAATAAACTCCTCTGGAAAAATATCGCTTGGGCCAACAAAATGCCGGGCGCCATGGTCCATCAGCGGGTAGTCCTCATCGGGTTCAGGAAGTTCATAGAAGCGACAGTCGGTGACTCGCATAACCTCATCATAGTCATAGAACACCACACGCCCTGAGTCGGTCACGCCAAAATTCTTAAGCAATAGATCACCGGCGAAGAGATTGGTTTCCGCTAAATCTTTAATACAACGGCCATAATCGAGAATAACCCGCTTTGCTTCAGCTTCATCAACTTCCCGTATATAAAGATTTAGGGGTCGCACGCGACGTTCAACATAGGCGTGATGAAAGACAAGTTGCTCGCCCTCGGCGCTTACGGTTCCCGGCGCATCATTGAATAGCTCCTCCAACAAAGATTCGGAGAAACGCGCCCGTGGTAGTTCAAGATTACGAAAGTGTTGGGTGTCAATAAGTCGTCCGGCGTGATCATGTCCAGAGACGAGTCGGTAGCTTTGGTGGACGTCATCATGCGTTGCGGTTTTGGGTGGCTTGAAGACATCACGCATGATTTTAAAAACGAGATTAAATGAGGGCAGCGTGAATACGATCATCACCAGCCCACGATCGCCTTCCGCGTGAACAAAAACATCATCAGTAATTTGTAGATGCCGCATCAGCGAGCGGTAGCGCTCGGTCTTACCCTGGCGTAGTCGGCCTAAAACGGTGTAGAGCTCGTCGATGGGCTTGTCAGGCAAGATGTCGTGCAAAAACTGAACGGCGGCGACGACTGACGTGGGATCGGCAAAGTAGTAGGAGCGGGTATAGGAGAACACGACACCGATTTGCTCTTCATTGAGTAAAACTGCGTCAACGCGGACGCCTTCGTCGTCGTTCCGAAGTGCAACCACAATCGGTTTTGTGCCATCAAGGGTGCGCATTCGGCCAACTAGATAGGCCCGTGTTCCTTGAAAAAATTGGGTATCAATGAGTTCAAAGCGCAGAACGCGGGCATCGGCATCGGCCATGCCGAGAAATTCGCGGATGTTGTTTGCCATTCGCACCGCATCCTCAGCGGGTGTGGCGTATTTGCGAGGAAAGCGAAAATCATGCAAAACCTCAGCGCAGACATGCTCTAAGTCGTTCCAGCAGGGGTAGCGACGCATGGTCAGTGACTCGATGCCTTCTTCAGGCGGAGGCTGGACAAACTCGACAGAGGCATCAACGCCGCGCGTTCCAAAGACTCGGCGTGTGATGGAGTTAAAAAAGGTTTTCATAAACCCGGCATCGGGCATGGCCTCAACGCGGAGCCGATAGCAATCACGTATCTCGGGCCAAAGCGCATGATCTGTTAATTGGGTACCGAGCTCGTGGTTGAGTTTATTAACGGTGTGTCTTACCCATGTTTCATAGAGTTCAACGCGCGCGGCAATATCAGCCATTTGACCTTTCCAATCGCGTTGTTCGAAGCGCCGCCGCGCGCGGTTGGTAATACGTCGGAACTGCTTGTTGTAGCGATTAAAGCCCTCATGAATTCGCCACGCCGCCCCCGCCACCGCACGTGTTTGGGTGACGGTGTCGGTCATGGCTGATGAATTCGCAAAGAACCCACGATTGCGCTTAGGCTTGCATACGCTTGACGATGGCCTCACCGAATTGTGAGCAGCTCACTTTGGTAGCGCCATCCATTAAACGAGCAAAGTCATAGGTCACATGTTTACTGGCAATTGCAGCGTCCATGCCGACGAGGACGAGATCGGCGGCCTCTAGCCAGCCTAAATGACGGAGCATCATTTCAGCAGACAAAATGATTGAGCCTGGATTTACCATATCTTTACCGGCATATTTTGGCGCTGTCCCATGCGTTGCCTCAAAGACCGCATGTCCGGTTTGCTCATTAATATTGCCACCTGGGGCAATACCAATACCGCCGACCTGAGCGGCGAGCGCATCCGACAAATAATCGCCATTAAGGTTCATGGTCGCGATGACTTCAAAATCAGTCGGCCGTGTCAGCACCTGCTGGAGGGTGATATCGGCAATGGAGTCCTTTATCAAAATTCGCCCGGCGGCAACGGCCGCGTCTTGCTCGGCATTGGCCGCTTCTTGGCCCTTCTCGGCAACGGTGCGCTCCCATTCACTCCAAGTATACGTTTGTTCAGCAAATTCGCGCTCAGCTAGCGCATATGCCCATGTCCGAAAGGCCCCTTCGGTGTATTTCATGATATTGCCTTTGTGCACAATCGTTACTGATTGACGATTGTTGTCAATGGCATAGCGAATGGCGGCACGCACGAGTCTTTCAGTCCCCTCACGTGATATTGGCTTAATCCCAAAGCCACACTCATCTGGAAAGCGGATGTTGGCGAAGGCCGAGGGGAAGTTTTCTTCGAGGAGAGACTTTAAACGTTGATTTTCTTCACTGCCCGCTTCGAATTCGATTCCAGCGTAAATGTCTTCAGTGTTCTCGCGAAAAATCACCATATCGACTTGATCGGGTTTTTTGACCGGCGAGGGGACCCCATCAAACCAGCGCACAGGGCGCTGGCAGACATACAAGTCAAGGACCTGACGCAGTGCAACGTTGAGTGAGCGAATACCACCGCCCACGGGTGTGGTCATTGGACCTTTAATGGAAATGAGGTATTTACGAATGGCCTCAACGGTCTCATCAGGTAACCAAGCACCTACCTCGTTATTCGCTTTCTCCCCAGCCAAGACTTCCATCCAATGGATTTTGCGTTGACCGTTGTACGCTTTATCCACGGCTGCATCGACGACACGTTGCATGACCGGTGTGATGTCGATACCAATGCCATCGCCTTCGATATACGTAATGATGGGATTGTCGGGGACGTTAATTATCCCATTCTTAAGGGTAATGGGCGCGCCATTGGCGGGGACTTCAAGGGTGCTCATGTTGTTTTTCTCCTGACACGGCAATGGGCTAAATCGATATCTATTTTTTCACATTCTGGGTTTTGAAAACAGCCACGGCCCGCGCACAACTCGTTTGTCTCCCGTATGCTAATAGGAAATAGACGTTCGCTAAGGATTAGACCAATGGCAACGATGGCGAGTCCGCGTATTCGCGAAATTCCCTATAACTACACCTCCTTGTCTGATCGTGAAATTGTTACGCGATTTCTGGGTGCGAGTGCCTGGGAGACAATAGAGACATTGCGTGCCCAGCGGCGAACAGGAATCTCGGCGCGGATGCTATTTGAAGTCTTAGGCGATCTTTGGGTGGTTGGGCGTAATCCTTATATTCAAGAGGATTTAATGGCCAATCCAGCGCGACGCCATGCGCTAGTCGCGGCTATGCGCCATCGACTCGACCAGATCGATGCCCGGGCTGATGGCAATCATGATGCCTTAACACTCAGCAATCGCTGTCGCGATGCTGTACAAGCGTTTGCAGCCTGGTTTCCTGAGATTGAACGCGAGCGTGAGGTCGCGAGCAAGGCATTCTCTGGATATACCGCGGCGCACAACATATGTTTTGACGGACTCACCCGAGTTGCCCACCAAACCGATGCAACGGACTGGCGAGTCGCCGTGCCCTTTGTCGTGCTCACGCCAGATAGCGAGGCTGAAATGGCTGGTTTGGTCGCCGCGGCGATTGAGCTTGGACTAACGGTGATTCCACGAGGTGGCGGCACGGGCTACACCGGTGGCGCGGTGCCGTTAGATGAGCGCTGTGCGATTATTAACACCGAAAAGCTCGAGGGCCTTGGTCGCGTTGATCTTATCTCCCTTCCAGGGGTTGCCGAGCCTGTACCTACCATTACGGCGGAAGCAGGCGTTGTGACTCGTCGAGTGGAAGATCGAGCGAGTCAGGCGGGCTATGTCTTTGCCGTTGACCCGACCTCACGTGATGCCAGCACCATTGGTGGCAACGTGGCGATGAATGCAGGCGGTAAAAAGGCCGTGCTCTGGGGGACAACCTTGGATAACTTGGCGAGCTGGCGCATGGTTACACCGCAGGCTGAGTGGATTGATGTTGAACGCCTTGAGCACAACCTTGGCAAAATTCACGAGCAAGATATAGTTCGCTTTAAAATCACTCGGTATGGACCAGACGGCTGCACACCCAATGGTGAGCCAGAAGTGCTTAGTTTTCCGGGTTCGAGTTTGCGTAAAGCCGGACTGGGTAAAGATGTCACCGATAAATTCCTCGGTGGCCTCCCGGGTGTGCAAAAAGAGGGCTGCGATGGGTTAATCACCTCAGCACGCTTTATCTTGCATGTCATGCCGGCACACATGCGTACTGTGTGTATGGAATTCTATGGCGCTGATCTGCATCAAGCGGTTTCTGCCATTGTGGAGATTATCGATGATGTTGCGGCTAACGCGGCGGTTAAACTCGCTGGATTAGAACATCTCGATGAGCGCTATATTCGTGCAGTGGACTACGCGCCAAAAGGTGAGCGTGGCCGCAAACCACGAATGTTGTTACTGGCCGATTTGGCAAGCGATGATGAGGCGGCTTGTCAGGCGGCGGCTCAAGCCATGGTCGCGCGCATTGAACCCCGCAATGCGGATGGGTTTATCGCGGCATCAACGCAGGCACGACAAACCTTTTGGGCCGATCGATCTCGTACGGCCGCCATCGCCGCGCATACCAATGCATTTAAGATTAACGAAGATGTGGTTATTCCGATTGCTCAGCTTGCTGACTATAGCGAGGGGATTGAGCGAATTAACATTATCCAAAGCCTGAATAACAAGTTAACCATCGTTGCGGCTTTGCGCGACTACTTGCAAGGGCCGATGAGTGAGCTTGGGCAACCTACGAATTATCAAGCAAGAGAAAACCTGCACACAAGCACGGAGGGCGATACGATTCTTGCGCGTAAGCGCACCGCTGCAATCGCCCACCTCGATGCGGTCACTTTGCGTTGGCAGACGTTAATGGATGGGTTAGACCAACCGGCTAAAGCGTATACGTCGTTGTTGGGTGAGGCAGTAGCTTCAGCCATACAACCGGGTGATTCGATCGCGCAACTGCTCTTGCGGCGTGATCTGCGAATTTCCTACCGCGGAGAAGTCGCTCAGAAACTCATGGAAATCTATGATGGACGTGACTTTGAGCCGGTTCGTGAGCGTTTAATCGGCATCCATCAAGCCCATCGTCAAAATCGCTTGTTCGTTGCGCTGCATATGCATGCAGGCGATGGCAACGTCCACACCAATATCCCCGTTAATTCCAATGACTATCAAATGATGCAACAAGCCAACGGCATTGTGGATGAGGTTATGGCGCTCGCGCAAAAGCTTGGCGGTGTGATCTCTGGGGAGCATGGGATTGGCTTGACAAAATTTCAGTATCTCGAAGACACGCAAGTTGAGCGTTTTCGTCAATATAAACAGCAAACCGATCCGCAGGCGCATTTTAACCGTGGCAAGCTCACAGCGGGCAGTGGCCTTGACCAGGCTTACACGCCTTCATTGCGCTTGGTTGAGCAAGAGGCGCTTATTCTTGAGCAAAGTGAATTAGGCGGCCTAAATGATGATATTAAAGATTGTCTTCGTTGTGGTAAGTGCAAGCCGGTGTGCACAACGCATGTGCCAAGAGCGAATTTACGCTACTCGCCACGCGATAAAATTTTGGGCACGAACTTACTGATCGAAGCATTTTTGTACGAAGAACAAACCCGACGTGGATTATCGCTTCAACATTGGGCGGAAATGAATGATGTCGCCGATCACTGCACGATTTGCCACCGCTGTCTGACGCCTTGCCCGGTCAACATCGATTTTGGCGAAGTGACCATTCGGATGCGGCATGCGCTTAAAAACCAGGGCAAGCGGCGGGAGGCATTGGCGTCAAAAGCCTCGATGGCGTTTTTAAATATTAAGGATGCTGGGCGCATCAACATAATGCGTCGCGGTATGATTCAGTGGGGTTATGGGGCCCAGCGCTTAGCGCACTATGTCGCCAAACAGGGCGGTTTAGCCGGCACGCGTGGTGAGCGCCCCGATACGGCAATCAAACAACGGCCAAAGCCCACGCGTGATCTCTCAAATATTCCAGCGCAGGTTATTCACTTTGTGAAAAAACCCATGCCTGGGGGCTTACCAACGCAGACAATGCGTCAGCTTTTGGGGGCAGAAGACCCGCGTTATGTCCCGATTATTTCAGATCCCGATAAATCGGCTGAAGATTCTGAGGCGGTATTTTATTTTCCCGGTTGTGGCTCAGAGCGGTTATTCAGCCAAATTGGCCTAGCAACCCTTGCAATGCTGTCTGACGCCGGGACAAAAACGGTATTACCACCGGGGTATTTATGTTGTGGCTATCCACAAACGGCCTCAGGCGATATTGAAAAAGGTCAAGCAATCAGCACGGAAAATCGTGTGCTTTTCCATCGCCTCGCCAACACCCTTAATTATTTAGATATTCGCACCGTGATTGTCTCCTGTGGAACATGCATGGATCAGTTGTTGAAATATGAATTCCAGCAGATATTCCCTGATTGTCGATTGCTCGATATCCATGAGTACTTGCTTGAGAAGGGCTATCGGCTAGATGGAGTTGATGGGGTTCAGTACATGTATCACGAGCCTTGTCATACACCGATGAAAAGCCAGCCGGGTGAGCAGATTGCCAGCCAGTTAATGGGCCAGTCGGTGGCACTTAATGACCGTTGCTGCGGTGAGGCTGGCACCTTTGCGGTGGCACGGCCAGATATTGCCACTCAGGTGCGCTTTCGGAAAGAAGAACAGATCAATGCCGGGGTCGAGTCGCTAACGGGTGAGCCGGTTGCTGATAGAGGGACGACGAAAATGCTTACCTCCTGTCCGGCGTGCTTGCAGGGGCTATCGCGCTATCGCGAGGATACCGGCGTAGATGCGGATTATATCGTTATTGAAATGGCCAAACACTTACTGGGTGAGAATTGGTCTAAGGCGTTTGTAAAACGCGCTAGTCAGGGTGGAGTGGAGCGCGTTTTACTGTAATTTATCGATCAGCAAGCATGGGGCCGATCGCTTTCCAAAAGCGAAAAAATCCATGGGTTGCGTGAGGCCAAACGCTTAGATCCCAGTCGCGTGGGACTGGTTTGAGGTAAATCCCATCGGCTTGGAGCTGACTGCTGAGCAAACCTAGCGCATCAGCGCTAGGCCCAGTTGGCACCCATGGGGTCAGCCATTCTTGAACACCTGTTTGACGCATCAGTGCGCACACCTGATGACGCTGACGGGGCGTATCAATGCCTAAGACACCCAGTGGACAGCGGCCTTCATTGCGCCCAAGCGCATCGGTTAATCCTTGCTGGGAAAACGCGTCTACTTGATCGGCAACCGGGTGTGGGCTGCGCGATTGTGTGGCCTGTAGAGCGATCGTTGCCGCCCAGTTGGGATGGCCAAAAAGTGACTCAGGATTAAGGTCCTCCTCGGTGATTAATAGGCCGGTTTGTTCACTACAAGACCACTCCACGGCCCGGGGCACTGCCTCGAGTGGGGGGCGTTCAACACCTTCCGGTGCGGGTGCATCATTGGCAAGCGCATGACCTGGCGAAAATCGATGATTGGTATAGCGTGCAATGTTGCTCGCGCGGGCGAGATAGGTTTTCCCTGGGGTGTGATAACCGGCAATCCAGCGCCAGGAGAGCGTGTTAGAGGCTGGATCTCCATCGAGGAGGTGGCGCAGGAAAAAATCCGCCCCTAGTGCCCAGGGGAGTTCGAGGGTAAAAATCCAAATGCTCGCAAACCACATTCGGGCATGGTTATGTAAATAGCCAAACTCGATGAGCTCGTTAACCCAGCTATCAAAGCACTCAATGCCGGTCTGACCGTGTTCGGCACGCGCTAAGCGAGCGCCTAAATCACGATATTGACGCGCGTTTGCGATAAGCGCTGAGCGCGCTTGGCAGTAGTCATGCCAGTGAACCGGGCGCCGCTCTAAAAAGCCTTTCCAATACGATCGCCAACAAACTTCTTGAATAAATTTCTCAGCGGCCTCGATTCCGTGTTCAGCAACAGCGGCATCAATAACATCGGATTCCAGCACAAACCGATGCCGTAACCACGGTGAAAGTCCTGAGACACGATTACCACCCCCGGGACCAAAATCGGTATTGCGCCATTGTGCATAAACCGATCCGGTCATCGGCAGGCAGGCTGAAAGTCTTGCAATGGCTTCACTGCGGGTCGCGATTGGCGAGGTCATGCTCATTCCTTATTGGGTAATCAATACTTATGCCGAATGCGCGTGGCAGGTTATCCTACGGGGTATAGACCATTCACGTAAAAGACAGGGAGCCACCAATGGCCGCATCCGCTAAGCCTTGGGCAAACTCAATGCCCGACGCCCAGTTTCAGCTCATGCATGACATTCTCGCTGCACCCAGCCCTATTGGGCTCGAAGGCGCTATGACTCACGGCGTGCTTAAACCGTATTTCGAAACGTTTGCGCCAAGCGGGTGGGCGGTTCAAACCTTTAAAGGTCATGCCGGTGTCGTGCTCGATACTCATCCTGGCCGCGATGATTTATTTACCGTCATGGTCATCGGTCACGCTGATAAAATTCGCATGCAAGTTCGCAGCATCGGCGAGGATGGCAAGGTATGGATTAATAGCGATTCATTTCTGCCCACAACGTTAATCGGGCATGAAGTGAGCGTATTTAGCGAAGATCCCAACGCGCCGGGAAGTTACCGTCGTTTTGATGGCGGCACCGTAGAAGCACTCGGCGCTATTCACTTTGCCGACCCGAAGCTGCGCAGTGGTGAGAAGGGCGTTCGCAAAGAGCAGCTGTATTTAGAGCTTCAGATTCATGGCAAAGAGAAGAAAAAGCAGATTGAAGCGCTCGGAATTCGCCCGGGTGATAGCCTGCTGATGAACCGCCCCATTAAGCGTGGATTTGGCCCCGATAGTTTTTATGGGGCCTATCTTGATAACGGATTGGGCTGCTTTGTCGCCGCAGAGGCAGCACGTTTGGTCGCTGAATCCGGCGGCGCCAATCACGTTCGGATGTTATTTGCGGCCGCAACGTATGAGGAAATAGGGCGCTTTGGTAGTCGGGTCCTTGTAAGTGAGATGCGACCTGATTGCATTATTGGTGTCGATGTTAACCATGACTTCGTTGCTGCCCCGGGCATTGGTGATAAGCGCATGGCCGCCATAGAAATGGGTAAAGGCTTTACAATGAGTGTGGGCTCGATTGTCAGCGAACAACTCAATCGGCGTATTGAGCAGGTGGCTCAAGCGAAGGCTATTCCGATGCAGCGTGATGTGGTGGGTGCCGATACGGGTACTGATGGAATGGCTGGGGTATTGGGCAATGTTGACTGTGCTGCCACTTCAGTTGGCATGCCTATTCGCAATATGCACACCATTTCAGAGAGCGGCTGCACGCATGATGTCCTCGCGTGCACTCACGCGGTTGCTGAGACGCTTAAAGCGCTCGATGCCGAGGAGACAAAGCCAGGCGTTCTCGCAGAGGCATTTAAGAGTCAGCATCCGCGGTTAGATTATGCCCAGCCCTTGGCTCATCAGGAGGCGGACAAACGCTAGATGTTAGCCTTCAGATGATAAATGCGGCGCATTGGACTGGGCTTATTGCCGCGTTAATGATCGGCCTTGTTATTGGCTTAGAGCGTGGTTGGCGTCTGCGCGCTGCCGGTGATGGTGAGCGTGTCGCGGGTATTCGTACCTTTGCACTGATTGCCCTAATGGGAGGGGTTGTCGGGCAGCTTGCGCAGACGCTTACCGCTTGGCTGGTTCCGGTAGCGCTCGGTGGGGTCATTTTGGTGATTGGCCTTGGCTATTGGCGAATAAGCCGAAATCGAAGGGATATCGGTATAACGACCGAAATTGCCGCATTGTTAACGTTCTTGCTTGGCGTGCTCGCTAGCCATGGCGAGCCGCTTCTCGCGATTGCCGGCGGTGTGGTGACCGCGACGCTTTTGGGCTTTAAGCCGCGCCTTCATGCGCTGCTCGATAAACTTGATGGCCCGGAGCTGCGGGCGATTTTGCAGCTCGCATTGATTACCGCGGTGGTGCTGCCGTTTTTGCCCAATACCGGATACGGGCCCTGGGAGGTTCTCAATCCCCGCCGGCTTTGGATGATGGTCGTGCTTATTAGCGCAATTGGCTTTGTTGGACACTTTGCTGTGCGGGTCGTGGGCGCACGTCGCGGGGTGTTGTTGACAGGGTTGTTTGCGGGGTTGGCCTCATCAACGGCGCTGACATTGACGTTATCGCGTGCAGGGCGTCAGCAACCGAGTTATCAACCGATCTTTGCCGCCTCAGTGGTGCTTGCGAGTACAACGATGTTCCCCCGCGTTTTAGTGTTAGTAGCGGTCATTCATCCGTTGTTGTTGACTGCATTATACGTTCCGATCGCGCTCATGAGCTTCGTTGGTTTTATTGCGACTGTGTTGTTAGCTATTGCGGCCGGACGGGCAACGGGCCAGCCAAGTCATCCCCCCATGCAACACCCCTTTGAACTGGCAACGGCATTGCGATTTGCCGTCCTTTTGGCCATCGTGATGGTGGCAGCTGAAGCACTGAGGCGTTATGCCGGTGACGTCGGTGTCTATACCGTGTCACTACTTTCAGGACTCACTGATGTGGATGCCATTACGCTATCAATTACGCAAATGGCTGATGATGGATTATCCGCTGCGGTTGCAGCGCGAGCGATTCTAATCGCCGCCATGGCGAATACCACAGTCAAGCTTGGATTAGCGGTGTTTATTGGCCGGGGGCGTATGGCTGTCTTGGTGGCAAGCGGGCTTGGCGCGGTGCTCATCGTTGCTGGTGCATGGCTGGGATACACGCTGTGGGTATAAGAATAGCCCAAGGGGTTGGTTTTGCCCGGTCGTTTTTGATTTACGCAGTGCCTTGGCGGCAGCGTGCATTGCGACGGCTTTATGCGCCGTTTATGAGACACGGCGATACAGTATTTGACATCGGTGCTCATCTGGGCGATCGCAGTGCTGCATTTGCTGGACTTGGGGCTCGAGTCATCGCGGTCGAGCCGCAAGCGTTTCCACAACGTTATCTGCGTTGGCGTTTAGGGCGTTCCTCTGAGCATGTCGTATTAGGTGAGGCGCTTGCCGCTCAGCCAGGGACTGCGGTATTAGCAATGAGTGATCGGCATCCAACCCTTGCCACGCTCTCCAACCAGTGGCGATCGCAAATGGGTCAAGATAACCCAGGATTCTCGCATGTGGCCTGGCAGCGTGAAATTGAGGTGGCTGTAACGACGCTGGATGCGTTAATTGAGCGCTACGGGCAACCGGCATTCTGTAAGATTGATGTGGAAGGGTTTGAAGCCGAAGTACTCGAGGGGCTCAGCCAGCCGTTGCCGGCGTTATCGTTTGAATATCTCTATGGTGGGGAAGTTCAGTATCGACGCTGCATTGAGCGACTCGAGCAGTTAGGAATGCAGACTTTTAACCTCACGATAGGTGAACAGCGCCAATTCGTGTTTGAAGATTGGCAAAAAGCGCACGCTATTCTTGCTTGGTTAGAGATTAATGCTGAAGATGCAGGCTCAGGTGATGTTTATGCGCGTTGGTGAGAAAAGGCTTGGGTGTGATTAAACAAATTCTACTCACACTAGCGGTAACAGCGATTGTTGTGTTGATTATACAGGCGCGTCGGCGTCGTCATCAGGTCGCGCAGAATCAAACGCCGGCTCCCGGTCGTTCACCGCAAGCGATCGCAGGTTGGGTGCTGCTCGCATTGATGGTGAGCGTTGCGATTGGTGCTGCATTTTTGCATCAAGGGTATTAATCGCGATGTTGTTTCTTGCTTGATTCATAACGCTCAATGATATCCATCATTGTTGCCGAATCGTACGGACGAAGCCCGCTGACCACCATCTTTTTAGCGCACTCTCCGATACGCCTGCCTTGCTCGTTGATCGAAAAGTTAAAAGTAACATCGCCGCGCTTGCCGGTGACTGCTAGATCGGCGTGCTGAAGCGAAATGGTGGGGTGACTTTGCGGTGGGGTGGTAAGCGTAATGCGCATACTGTCATAGACGACAAGCGGGCGCTGTGGATTAAACATTACGTCTTTGGCCTTAAGTAAGGGCTGTAATAACCCAGGGAAGGTGGTCCCAGAGCAAGCAACATAGGCTTTGATAAATGCCCATAGGGCAGGCAGGGGTGTGCTCAAATCGGTGCCCCGAGTCACGCTCACATAGGCTTTGTCATTATCTCCGAGGACCGAGAATTCAGATCCCGGTGATAATGGAAAATGCAGCGGCGTGTCAGCCCGGAGCATACCGTTAAAGCGAATGCGCAGATCCAAGGCAAGCCCATAGCGTGCAGCGATGAGTGCAAAAAGCAAATCACCGGGAACACAAAATCGTGGTGCATCCTCATCGTGGATGGGGTTGTGATCACCCGCTACCTCTTTGGCAAATCGACTGCCTTGGGCGGCGCTAATGAGAACTTGATTAGCTTTAGTGGTGTGGAAAGAGGCGAGTTGTTGTTCTGGCGTTAGCGCAGTTGGCGGCATAGAAAGTTAGTCTCTTAGGACAAGTCGGCGAGGCAGAGTCCGCCTCGCCGAATTGACGGTAAATGGTTAATATCCCGCTGCCGCTTCAATCCAAGCGCGTACCTTGCTCTCTGAGACAACCGCTCGACCTGCTTTGAGTTGCTTGGTAAGCGTTGCCGGCTCGGCGGCGGCTAAATCCGCTTTAGTGGTAATTCCAAGCTCTGTTAAGCGCGTCTGCATTGCCGGACCAATCCCTTTAATGCCCGTTAAATCCCCTCCGCTTGAGGCTGATTTAGGCGTGCCACTCGATTCCGGTGCACGGCTTGGCCGAGCCGACTCAGGCGGTTGTGGGGTTGCCTGTGGTGGCGGTGTGCGGGTCTGGCTAGGCGCTTGCGGCTCCTGATTGCCTGGCACCCACCAAAAAGCAAGTTTCATCCAGCGTCGCACGAGATCATTCCACATTATAGATACTCCCTTTTGCTTTATGAGCATTATTCACTAGCGTTAAGGTCAATGCCAAGCGCCGTTAGGGTTTGTGGATCTGGATAGCCATCAGCTGGCAAACCCGTTGCGGCTTGGAATGATCGTAAGGCATTGCGCGTACCGGGGCCAATGCGACCATCCACATTGCCGGCGTTATGGCCTTGGCGATTGAGTTCTCGCTGTACCGATCGTACTTGTTCAATACGCAGGGGCTGATCATCGGGAGGCGAAGTAAAAAGGCTCGGCCCACCCATGATTTGATCCGCGAGCAACCCCACTGATAAAGCGTAAAACCGAGATGGGTTCCAGCGCATGATGACATTAAAGTTGGCGTGAACTAAAAATGCAGGTCCGCGTAGACCGGCGGGCAATATGAGCTCAGCTGCTAAATGACTGTCAGGCAGGGGCGCTTGGTTGGCTTGGCGGATGCCGGCCGCTTGCCATTGGGGCATGGGCTGCGTTGATTCGACAAGGCTAAGGTCGAAGCCCTCGGGGAGTTGCACCTCGAGGCCCCAACTTTGCTCGGCCTGCCAACCGCGTGCATTCAAAAAAGCAGCCGCTGATTCAGCGGCATCTTCAAAACTGCTCCATAGGTCAGGGCGACCGTCACCATCTGCATCAACGGCATAATCACGATAGACGCTCGGGAGAAACTGAAAATTGCCGAGCGCCCCTGCCCATGAGCCTTGGAGTTGATCTGGGTTTAACACATGTTGATCCACAAGTTGCAATGCGGCCAGAAGCTCACGAGCAAAAAAATCGCCGCGCCGGCGATCACACGCCAATGTGGCTAATGAGCGCACGGTAGACATTCGACCGGTGTAACTGCCGTAATTGGTCTCAAGGCCCCAGAAAGCGATCAGATAATGCCCAGGCACTCCATATTTTTTGGTGATGCGCTCGAGCAATCGCTCATGGCGGGCAAGTAAGCGTTGGCCTTGCTCGAGACGGGCTGGCGTGAGTCGGCTCTCTAGGTAGCCTCCTAGGGTGCTGGTAAATTCAGGTTGCTGACGGTCAAGCTCGATAACCCGGGGGTCAGGGCTAACATCAGCAAGGAGCTCAACCGCTGTTGTTTGATCAATGCCTTGCTCAATGGCCTCCGCACGGATGCGATCAAGACATGCATCAAACTTTGATGCACTCGCGAGCGTTACTCCGGCAGCGCTACATAACAGGAAGGTGATTGTGGTACGTAGAGCCAACGCCATCGTATCCATTCCTCCGAGCCCCAATCGAGCTGTGTGTGATGGTACCCTTTATGATGAAAAAAAACCTATTCTGGAGGCATTTGTGCCTATTGCACTCATTCTTTTTGTCACCATACCGCTTGCTGAGCTTTTTTTGCTTATTGAGGTTGGTCAAGCTATTGGTGCTTTATCAACCATTGCCCTTTGTCTTGGTACCGCGATGCTTGGCGCGACGTTGCTTCGGCAACAAGGCCTGCAAACGCTAGCCCGCGCGCGGCAAAACTTAGATCGCGGTGCACTTCCCGCCATTGAGCTACTCGAAGGGGTGGCACTGCTCATCGGCGGTGTGCTGTTACTCACCCCAGGGCTTGTCACTGATGGCATTGGTTTTGCCTGCCTGATTCCATTAACGCGACATTGGTTGGTGCGAGCCGTGCTGGCACGGCTTGCGGTGCGTTTTGGTCCACCGCCGTCAGGGCCGGGGTCGGGATCCGCTGACGGGGGTTATACCATAGAGGGCGATTATGAGCGGCGCGATGAGCCCAATGATCACCAGCGCCGGTAACGGGAGCGGATTGCGCTGATTGCTATTGTTCAGATTCTCTCGCCGGTGGTGCTCATTATCGGCCTTGGCTGGGGATTGCTGAGAATTGGATTTCTCTCCTCGCCGGCGCTCAGTGAACTCAATCGACTGACCTATTGGGTCGGTCTACCGGCTTTGTTAATTGAACGGATCAGCTCAGCAACACCGGCACTTTCCAGTATCGGTGGAATGCTTTTGGTCTTGATGGGGGCCACGGTGGCTTGCATTTTGTTATCTGCCTTGGCCGCCTGGATTTGGCGACTGCCAGCACGCGCATCGGTGACATTGGTTCATGGGGCATTTCGTGGCAACTTGATTTTTGTTGGCCTGCCCGTGGTGATTTATGCCTTTGCTGGTAGCCCTCAGGCGAGTGCGCTTGAATCAGCGGCGTTAGTGGCATCTGTGCCTATGGTGATTTTCTATAACGTCACAGCCGTAATTTTAATGCAGCCGCCGGGAGGTTGGCAGCCACTAATGGCGCTGCAGCGGATTGGTGCTGGGTTAGTTACCAACCCCATTTTATTGGCTACGCTTGCCGGAATGGCGATGGCGTTGACTGGTATAGAATTTCCTGCATTTGCACAGCGTACGCTTGCGGCAGTCGGTCAGATGGCACTGCCGTTGGCTTTGTTAGGGATCGGCGGGACTCTTTATGCCACCCGCATACGTGGCCGAAGACGCTGGGCGATGGCTGCGGCGACATTCAAAACAGCGGTAAGCCCATTGGTTGGCTTGATGCTTGGGCTTTGGATTGGGCTGAGTAATGAGGAGCTGCGGCTTGTGCTTATTTTTCTTGCCTGTCCAACGGCATCGGCGGCATTTATTTTGGTTCAGCATATGGAAGGGGATACGGCCTTGGTCGCGAGTACGATTATGCTCAGTTATCTCTTTGCACTGCCAGTGATGCTTTTAGTTCTTGCTTTAACTGCTTGATTTAAAAAATTTTTTTAATTTATGGTTTTATTTGAACAAAAAAAAGCCATCGATCCGTGACCGATGGCCTTTTTTCTTGAGCGAGTGGTTTACTTGCTCTGGGCTTTGGCTGCCGTTTCTGAAGCAGTCTGAACGTTGGTCTCAACCAGCTTGCGTGCTTCGTTAACGAAGTCTTGGTTCATGGCAACGACCTTCTCGGCATCGCCTTTAACCCGCTCGGTGAGATCTTTGGCAATTTTCTGCTGCTCTTCAGCATAGGCCTGCAGCGCGCTGGTGTCCTTAACCTCAAGGGCGGCACGTGCCTGGTTTAGGCCAATCTCGCTGTAAGTGCGAGCGGCGGCCATCTGTGCATCGATGAGCTTCTCGGCATAATCCATGGCGAGCTTTGCGTAGTCGCGACTTGGCGCCATGAAAAGCTTCTCAGCCTGCTCGGAGTATTTCGTAAAGTTTTCGTTCGTCATAGCCTATATCCTCTTACAGTTACGGTGTTCCAAGACCGTTTCTGATCTTGTTGCAGTGCAATATACAAGAACAATTGGTGCGATGCAACACTCATAATATGAAGCATTTTTTACGCCGCTCATTTGATATGCTGGCAGCTTAGGCAGTATGAGTTGAATGGATATGATCGAGCACTCCACATCGTCTATCGGCAGTCTTGTTAATCTTTGGCGAGACCTCGCTATGCAGTGGGCTAGTCAGTTGTTAGCGGAGCTTCAAACACTGCCATCCGGTCTTGAAACGCTATTCGACCACACTGTCCTTGTTGATGTGGTGCTATTGCTGGCACTTGGTGGGCTGATCGGGTTAGTTCGGCATCAGCTCTGGCGAGGGGGGCGGCCGTTGGTTAATCGGCTTGATGTGTGGTGCGCTGGCGGGTCAAGTGGACTGATTCCATTGCGACGCTTACTCACACGACTCGGGGTTATCGGTGTTCATGTGTTCTCTCTTGCAGGTGCATCGATTGCTGGTTATGGCTTTATCTTGGTGGGATTTAGCGGTAGCGAAGCGGTTCAGCGAATTGCCAGTGAATTGCTCAACGCGTTTATCCTTGTCGGCTTAGCCCGATTGGTAATTGAGGGTTTTCTCGAGCCATCAAGCCAAAGCGCACGGCTACTTCCGGTTGACACTGAAACGGCCAAACACTGGTCGGCCCGCTTAGTACGCTTAGCCGGCTTTGTCGGCTATGGACTTGCCTTTCTCGTACCAGTGCTTGCCACACAGCTGCCAGCGATGGCGACTTTCATTAAAGTGTTGGTGATCGGATTTGCCCTTTGGGGCGTTGTCTCGGTGATTCGTGCAGCCAATCCTGCGATAAGCGAATGGCTTAGAGGCATGGCCACGCAAAGCCGTGGCGGATTGCTCAAAGCGAGCTTGCGCGGTTTAGCACTGACTGGGCAGTGGTTTGGCATTATTTATGCCGCTAGTGTCGCCGTGGTTGCAATCGCGGCGCCCGCGCATAGGCTTGTATTCGTGGCAATCGCAAGCGCTCAAAGCGTGGCTGTCTTATTAATCGCAGGCTTTTTGGGACATTGGTTAGGCCGCGGCTTAAGCGCTGAGTGGGTATTGCCGCTGTCACTGCAGCAGCGCCTGCCCTTATTACAAAATCAACTGCGCTATTGGATGCCGCGACTATTGCGCGTGACACATTTACTACTCAGCGCAGCAGCAATCGCTGTTATTTTGGGCATTTGGCAGCTCGTGGATCTATCGGCATGGCTTTCGAGCTCGGCTGGGCAAGCCGTTGTCAGTACGCTATTTGGCATCCTCAGTGTTGGCCTGCTGGCCCTAGCGGCGTGGCTGTTTGCGGCCAGTTGGGTGGAAGATCGACTCAACCCAGAGACCGGTGAGGGTGAGCCTGGCGCCCGCGAAAAAACGCTCCTAGCGCTCTTTCGTAATGCGATTGCCGTTGCCATTGTCACAATCGCTGGCATGGTGGCGCTGTCTGAACTTGGAATCAATATTGGTCCCCTAATTGCCGGCGCTGGGGTTATCGGCCTTGCGATTGGTTTTGGCGCGCAAAAACTCGTCCAAGACATTATTACTGGCGTTTTTATTCAACTCGAGGATGCCATCCATAAAGATGATTTTATTAGTGCAGCCGGTATTGCCGGCACCGTTGAGCGTTTGAGTATTCGCTCACTGGGTCTACGCGATTTATCCGGCACGCTGCATGTGGTGCCGTTTTCATCTGTCGATACGGTATCGAATTACACCCGCGATTTTGGTTATCACTTAGCGGAATATGGTGTCGCTTACCGGGAGAATATCGGTGAGGTGGTGGATCATTTACATCAAGCGTATGCGCAGCTCACCGAAACGGTACCGATCAACGAGAGCGTGACCGGGCCACTTGAAGTCGATGGCGTGAGTAGTTTGGGCGATAGTGCGGTAAATGTGCGTGTTCGTATTCGAACCACGCCAGGTATGCAGTGGGCGGTAGGGCGTGCCTACAATCGTGCCGTCAAAGAGGTCTTTGACCAAGTGGGTATCGAAATCCCGTTCCCGCATATGACGTTGTACTTTGGCGAGGATAAATCAGGAAACGCGCCACCCGCGCAAATTGCCTTACAGCCGGATCCAGAAAAAAACGCGAAATAATCAATTAGACTGCGCCTATGAATGACTTAACCGTTGATCAATGTGTTGGCAATACGCCGCTTGTGAGGCTGCAGCGGTTAGCCGAGACCGGTTCAAATACCGTGCTGCTAAAGCTCGAGGGCAATAATCCGGCTGGCTCCGTCAAAGACCGCCCTGCGATGAATATGATTGTGCAGGCCGAAGCGCGCGGCGAGATTCATCCAGGTGATACATTGATTGAGGCAACGAGTGGTAATACAGGGATCGCGCTTGCAATGGCGGCTGCCGTTAAAGGCTATCGGATGAGGCTGATTATGCCTGCCAATATGACCACAGAGCGACGCGCATCGATGCGTGCTTATGGTGCAGAGCTTGTGCTCGTGAGCGAAGCGGAGGGAATGGAAGGCGCTCGTGATCTTGCTGCGCGTTTGCAGCATGAGGGTAAGGGTAGAGTCCTTGATCAGTTTGCTAATCCAGATAATTGGGGCGCTCATTTTCAGAGCACGGGCCCTGAAGTATGGCGGGATACGCAAGGGGCGGTGACGCATTTTGTGGCCTCTATGGGCACGACCGGGACCATTATGGGTGTATCTCGCTTTTTAAAATCACAGCGCGCCGATATACAGATGATTGGTGCCCAGCCGCGAGAGGGCGCTAGTATTCCTGGTATTCGTAAATGGCCTGAGGCGTATTTGCCAGGCATATACGAGTCAGATCGGGTTGATCGCATTATTGAAGTCTCACAGCCAGAGGCTGAACAGATGACGCGACGCCTCGCCGCAGAGGAAGGCATTTTCGCTGGTATCTCCAGTGGTGGCACGCTGTGCGCGGCTCTACAGATTGCTCAAGAAGTTGAAAATGCAACGATTGTAAGCATCGTTTGCGATCGTGGTGATCGTTATCTCTCCAGTGGTGTATTTCCTGATCAATGAACATCTTTGCCTTTGATATAGAGACTATCCCTGATGTTGCCGGTGGCCGCCGGCTATACGATTTACATGATTTAAACGATCACGATGTGGCTGAAGCGCTGCTTGCTATGCGCCGGGAGGAGACTGGCGCTGACTTTCTGCGTTTACCTCTGCATCGGGTGGCCGTTATTTCTGTGGCGGCGCGCATTGGCGAGAAATTCACCGTGTTCTCACTAGGCGAGGGGGGCGATGACGAGCGAGAGCTTATTGAGCGTTTCTACGAGGGCATCGAGCGCTATGTGCCAAAGCTTGTGAGCTGGAATGGCAGCGGGTTTGATTTGCCCGTCCTGCATTACCGAGCGTTAATGCACGGTATAAGCGCTCCGCGGTATTGGGAGACCGGGGATCAGGATCGTGATTTTCGCTTTAACAATTACCACAATCGCTTCCATGACCGACATACCGATCTAATGGATGTCCTCGCAGGTTTTTCCGGCCGCGCGGTGGCTCCGCTTGATCAGGTGGCAACGCTTTGCGGCTTGCCGGGGAAATTGGGAATGAGCGGTGGGGCGGTGCGCTCGCATATTGAAAAGGGTGATTTCGCCGGCGTGCGCGATTACTGCGAGCACGATGTGTTGAACACGTATTTATTGTGGCTGCGTTACGAACTAATGCGCGGAGCGCTCGATCACGAGGGCCATTCCCGAGAGTCTCAACGCGTCCGCGATACGTTAAATGAGGCAAATCGCCCGCATTTCGAACGTTTTCTCAACGCCTGGAGCGATTAAAGATTATGGGCGGACGACGCGGTCGGCGTTTGCCGATCGAACCGGTCAGCATGCGCATTGAGCGCATAAGCCATGAAGGCCGAGGGATTGCCCATCATGATGGACGAACCGCATTCGTCCAAGGGGCATTGCCTGGGGAGCAGGCAGAAGTAAAAATACGCCGCCGGCGACGGCGTCAGGACGAGGGCGAAGCCGTGAGCATAAGCGCTCCGGCCAATGATCGGGTGTCTCCACCCTGCCCGCATTTCGGAATTTGCGGTGGGTGTAGCCTCCAGCACATGGACTCCGCCGCCCAGGTCCGACACAAGCAAGCGAGCGTAGCGGATCTGCTAACGCATGTCGGTGGCGTCTCGCCAGATCGCTGGTTGCCCGCATTAACCGGGCCCACTCAGGGCTATCGTCGGCGTGCCCGGTTAGGGGTTAAATACGTCCCGCGTAAAGGTGACCGCGTGCTGGTTGGCTTTCGTGAGCGATTTAGTCCGTTTGTTGCTGATATGGATAGCTGTCATGTACTTGATGCGCGCATCGGACAGTTGCTGCCAGCACTCGCAGAACTCATTCGTGGCCTGAGTATCCCTGATCGTATTGCCCAAATCGAAGTAGCTGCGGGTGACCAGTCGGTCGGGCTTGTGTTCCGTAATCTGCGTGAACTCTCCGGTAATGATCGCGAGGCGCTAATTGCTTTTGGTCAAACCCACCAAATCTTGATGTTTGAGCAGCCAGGCAATGAATCAACCGTTGCACCGCTTGGTCATAGCCAGATACGTGTTGACTATGCGCTAGCCGAGATGGGGCTAACCTTTGCGTTCTCACCGACGGATTTTACTCAGGTTAACGCCGCGATTAATCGGCAAATGGTGCCACAGGCGCTTGAGCTGCTCGCGCTTGAGCCGGCGCATCGGGTATTAGATCTATTTTGTGGATTGGGTAATTTCACCTTACCTATCGCTCAGCAAGCGGCAGTCGCGATCGGTGTAGAGGGTGCCGAGTCACTGGTTGAGCGAGGTCGGGAAAATGCAATGCGTAATGGCATTGAGAATGCTCAGTTTTATGCCGCGGACTTAACCCAAATTGAGCCCGATGCCGAGTGGTTAGGCGGACATATCGATCGCGTGCTCCTGGACCCGCCACGTTCAGGTGCACTCGAAGTTCTTCCAGCGATCGCAAAGCTTGCACCGGCGCGCATTGTCTATGTTTCTTGTGGACCGGCCACATTAGCTCGTGATGCAGGCGAGCTCGTCCATCAGCATGGCTATCGGCTTGAATGCGCTGGTGTTATGGATATGTTCCCACACACTGCACATGCTGAAGCGATGGCGCTATTTACCCGTCCCGCCGGCTAGATGGCGATGGAATACCTACTTGCCTTTATCCTCGAGATGAACCGCCAGATCGGCGGCCAGTCCAATATACTTTGCGGGGCGCAGCGCTCGTAACTCCGCTCGAACAGTTTCAGGTAGGTCTAGGGTATCCACAAACGCAATTAAACCTGCCTGATCAACGCGTTTACCACGAGTGAGGGCTTTGAGTTTTTCATAGGGCTCAGAAATGCCGTGGCGCCGCATCACTGTTTGTATGGCCTCAGCCAATACTTCCCAATTAGTCTCAAGATCTTCAGCTAAGCGTTCTTGATCGACAGCGAGCTTATCTAATCCTCGCAACGCGGCCGCATATCCAATCACGCTATGGGCAAGCCCAACGCCGATATTTCGGAGCACAGTTGAGTCTGTGAGATCACGCTGCCAGCGCGAGATGGGGAGTTTTCGGGCTAAATGCTCAAGTACCGCGTTGGCAAGACCAAAATTGCCCTCTGCGTTTTCAAAATCAATCGGATTCACCTTGTGCGGCATGGTTGATGAGCCGATTTCGCCGGCCACGGTTTGTTGCCGAAAATAGCCCCAAGCAATGTAGCCCCAAAGATCACGAACACAATCAATGCCAATCGTGTTGATTCGACACATTGCGTCAAATAATTCAGCAATGCCGTCATGGGGTTCAATTTGCGTTGTATGTTTATTCCAATCTAACCCGAGGTTAGTGACGTAACGTTCTGAAAAAGCGAGCCAATCAATCTCAGGATAAGCGCTTATATGGGCATTAAAATTACCCACTGCTCCGTTGATTTTTCCAAGAATAGGGATCTCAGCAAGACTTCGACGCTGACGCATTAACCTGGCTGCAAAATTGGCAAACTCTTTTCCAAGCGTGGTGGGCGAGGCGGGTTGACCATGCGTTCGAGCCAGCATTGCGGTGTTGGCATGCTCGCTCGCTAGGCGTTTTAACGGAGTGATCAGCGCATCAATCGCTGGTAGTAGCACCTCATCACGGGCACTTTGAAGCATCAGCGCATAGGCTAGATTGTTTATGTCCTCTGAGGTGCATGCAAAATGCACGAATTCACTGATAGCGGCGAGTTCGGTGTCATCTTCGATACATTCTTTGATGTAGTATTCCACGGCCTTAACATCGTGGTTCGTGGCTGACTCGATAGCTTTAATGCGCTGAGCGGCGGTTTCGTTAAATTCATTGGCGATGGCCAATAGCGTGGTGTCAGCGGTTTGACTCAAAGGTGGCACTTCAGTAATGCCGGGCTCGGCCGCCAATGCGCGAAGCCAGTGAATTTCAACCAAAACCCGATGACGGATGAGGCCATATTCACTAACCAGTGGCCGTAGCGCTGCAGTCTTGCGACCATAGCGACCATCAATGGGAGAAATCGCGGTGAGTTGACTGAGCTCCATAGCCTTTTATCCGTAAGCAAACAAAACAGCAGTTTACTAGAACCTGGGGGAAGATGATGAGCGAGCAGGCATTTCGAACAGAAAAAGACAGTATGGGTGAGCTGCAAGTGCCAGCCAGTGCCCTTTATGGCGCACAAACGCAGCGCGCTGTGGATAATTTCGCGATTAGCGCTCTTGCTATGCCGCGGCGTTTCATCGAAGCGCTAGGTTTGATTAAAGCGGCTTGTGCCGAGGCAAATCGCGAATTAGGTGATCTTGATGCAGATATCGCCGCTGCCATTGTTACCGCTGCCGAATCGGTTGCGCGTGGTGAGCATGATGAGCAGTTTCCCATCGATGTATTCCAAACCGGCTCCGGCACCTCGAGCAATATGAATGCCAATGAGGTAATTGCGCATTTAGCCACGCAAGCCCTGGGCCAGCGTGTCCACCCCAATGATCATGTGAACATGAGCCAAAGTAGTAATGATGTGATTCCAACCGCGATTCACGTTTCAGCGGCGATTGCCTGCACGCAGGAACTACTACCGGCGCTCGAGCATTTAGGGCAAACCCTAGAAGCCCGCGCGAGTGAGCTTGCGCCCATCACTACCACGGGGCGTACGCACTTAATGGATGCGATGCCCGTGAGCTTAGGCCAAGAGGTGGGCGGCTGGGCTCATCAAATTCGCATGGGGCAGGCGCGTGTTAACGACACGCTCGTGCGCATTCATGCGCTCGCACAGGGTGGCACCGCTGTGGGAACGGGAATTAATGCGCGACCGGAATTTGGTGGAAAAGTCGCGACTGTGCTGGCAAGACGCACGGGTATTGCGTTTTGCAAAAGTCCAAATCAGTTTGAGAGTTTAAGCACCCAAGATGCCGCGGTTGAACTCTCGGGTCAGCTTCGGGTGATTGCCGTTAGTCTAATGAAAATGAGTAATGATTTGCGTTGGATGAATTCCGGGCCATTGGCTGGGTTAGGTGAGATCGCGCTGCCTGCGCTACAGCCGGGTAGCAGTATCATGCCCGGTAAGGTGAATCCGGTTATCCCTGAGGCCGTCGCCCAGGTCGGTGCGCAGGTAATTGGTAATGACACAACGATTACGCTTGCCGGATCATCAGGGAATTTCCAGCTTAACGTCATGCTGCCATTGGTCGCGCATAATCTGCTACAGAGCATTGGTTTACTTGCCAATGGCTCGCGCGCCCTCGCCGATAAAGCCATCGCCGGGTTTAGCGTTAATCAAGAACGCCTTGAGCAGGCGTTAGGACGCAATCCGATTCTCGTTACCGCACTGAATACGGTGATTGGCTACGAACTGGGGGCAAAGATTGCGAAGCAAGCGTATGCAGAGGGCCGACCATTAATCGACATTGCGCGAGAAATGACCGATGTGCCAGAGGCTGAGCTGGAGCGTTTGCTTGATCCTAAGTCACTTACCGCTGGCGGCATTCCCGGCGCTGACTAGGCAAGGCGCTGATAGCGGGCAAAGGTTTGGCTGCAACCTTCAGGGCCATGGGCATGGTGATAAAGCGTCTCTAAGCCGAAGTCACCGGGCGTAGTAAGCTCTTTACTCTCACAAATACTCGCCAATGCGCTCCGGTCACTGCGTCGATGCGTTGATAGCCAAGCCCGGCAATGGCGTGTACGAGTGCCTCGCCGCCGGGGTGATCGACACCTACAATGGGTACGACTTCAACGCCCGCAGTAACATGCCCAAGACGGCGTTCTGGATCAGGCTGACTGGTCGTAAACACAATGACGCATCGGCCTTGATCAAGGAGCTGCTTGGTATCGACTGACATCCAGTCGCATCCGCCACGCTAAGACGGCCATCAAGGCTTGTTATAAAATTAGCGCAAACCAATGGGCCATGATGACCGCTCGCCGGTAGATCGGCCTCTAGATAAAGTCCATTTAAAGCGCGCGGCTCGGCCACGGTTGGATAGCAGGGCAAGATCGCTCGATTCATGGGGGTGGACGATACGGTATCGGGCACGAGCGCGCTAGAATAGTTACCATGAATAGTTCTGCTTCGTTTGATGTCACCCCAATCTTAAAAACACTCCCCACCGCACCGGGCGTCTACCGGATGTTTGATGCGAGTGGTGAAGTGATCTATGTCGGCAAAGCTCGCCACCTTAAGCGCCGAGTGAGCAGTTATTTTCAAAAATCCGCGCATAACGCCAAAACACAAGCGCTCGTCGGCCAGGTGGCGGACTTACAAGTTACCGTCACGCATACCGAGGCCGAAGCTCTTATCCTTGAAAATACCCTGATTAAGTCACATCGGCCGCGGTATAACGTGCTGCTGCGTGATGATAAGAGTTATCCCTATATCCATCTCAGTACTCAGCAAGATTTCCCGAGACTTGCTTTTTATCGCGGCAAACGGCGGGACGATGGAATGTCGTTTGGACCGTTCCCTTCCTCAGGGGCAGTGCGTGAGACGCTCAATCATTTGCAAAAGGTGTTTCCGGTACGTCAGTGCCGCGATAGTTTTTATCGGCATCGCTCACGGCCTTGCTTGCAGCATCAAATTGGACGCTGTACCGCCCCCTGCGTGGGTTTAATCAGTCAAGCGGATTACGCTAAAGATGTACGCCATGTCGAGATGTTTCTCTCGGGGCAGAGCAGCGAGGTGATTGATGAGCTAGTTAAGCGTATGGAGCAAGCTTCAGTGGATTTAGCGTTTGAGCAGGCGGCTCGGCTGCGCGATCGTATTGCGAGTCTTCGGCGGATTCAGGAGCGGCAATACGTCGCCGGTGCTAAAGGCGATGTCGATGTCATTGCCTGTGAGCGCCAAGAGAATCTCGCCTGTGTACAAGTGTTTGTTATTCGTGATGGCCGCAACTTAGGCAATCAGACATATTTTCCTAAAGCGCCCGGGGGTACGGATATTGAAGAGATTCTCTATGCGTTTATTGCCCGACATTATCTTGGTCGCGATACCCCGAGTGAATTACTCGTCAGCCATGAAATGCCCGAGTACGCGATCTTGGAAGAAGCGCTGAGTCATGATGCGGGCCATCGTGTGCGAGTATCGGCGCGCCTTCGCGGTGATCGCCGGCGCTGGATGGGTATGGCAAAGCGTAACGCCGAGCACGCACTACGGGCGCGGCTGGAAAGCGAGGCCTCAATGGAGGCGCGATTTGAGGACCTGCAACAGGGGCTTGAGCTCGACTATATGCCAGAGCGCATTGAGTGTTTTGATATTAGTCACACCCGCGGTGAGGCAACAGTCGCCTCCTGCGTGGTCTTTGGTCGTGAGGGTCCGATTAAAGATGATTATCGGCGCTTTAATATTGAGGGTATTACCGCAGGCGATGACTACGCGGCAATGCACCAAGCTCTTGAGCGTCGCTTTAAGCGGCTAAAAGAGGGCGAGGGGGTAGTCCCTGATCTTTTGCTGATCGATGGCGGGGCAGGCCAGCTCAAGCAAGCTGAAGCGGTGCTCGAGGAATATCAGATCTCTGATGTCACCCCGGTCGGAATTTCTAAAGGTCCCCGCCGTCGTCCCGGAGAGGAGGTATTAACGGTGGCCGGGCGTGCCGGTAGTATTCGGTTAGCGGCGGATTCCCCAGGTCTGCACTTACTCCAGCAAGCGCGCGATGAGGCGCATCGATTTGCTATTACCGGGCATCGAAGCCGTCGCAGCAAACCGCGACAGCGCTCCGCCTTAGAGGATATTGCCGGTCTAGGCCCCAAGCGACGCTCAGCATTGATGAAGCAATTTGGCGGGCTCAAGGGGATACAGCGTGCCGGGCGTGATGATCTCGCCCGAGTGAAGGGGATTAGTCAGGCGCTTGCTGAGCGGATTCATGACCATCTCAATGGTTAATCTTCTGGCCCTTCCGCCATGATAGTCTTGCTGACATGGAAATAACGCTCCCCAATGTGTTGACCTGGTTGCGCATCGTGATGATCCCGGTGCTGGGGCTGTTGTTTTTACTTCCCGCGCCGTGGGCAAATGCGGCGGCGGCGGCGGTGTTTGGTATCGCGAGTATCACCGATTGGCTGGATGGTTATTTGGCACGACGCTGGAATCAAGTATCGGCCTTTGGCGCGTTCTTGGATCCTGTGGCTGACAAGCTCATCGTTGCGATTGCGCTTATTATTGTTGTTGTTGAGAGTCCTGCCGCACTCGTTGCTGTGCCTGCGGCGATCATTATTGGTCGAGAAATTGCGGTATCAGCGCTTAGGGAATGGATGGCTGAATTAGGCCAACGAGCCAGTGTGGCGGTGGGAATGTTGGGTAAGATCAAAACTACCGCGCAAATGATTGCGATTGTGTTGTTGCTCTATCGACATGATTTTGTTGGGTTGCCGCTTTGGTCTGTGGGGGTTGTTCTTTTATACATCGCGGCTGCGCTGACGCTTTATTCTATGGTTTTATATTTATCGGCAGCGCTGCGCGCTGTGGACGATTTATCCGGCCACTAAGCGCATGTTGGCGGGATGTCGGGGTTGACAGAAACCCGCCTGCCACTAGAATACGAAGGCTGATGCGGGAATAGCTCAGTTGGTAGAGCACAACCTTGCCAAGGTTGGGGTCGCGAGTTCGAGTCTCGTTTCCCGCTCCAGAACTCGACCCCGATCCAGTGGATTGGGGTTTTTTGTATCAAGGCTAGGTGGCAGAGTGGTGATGCAGCGGCCTGCAAAGCCGTGTACGCCGGTTCGATTCCGGCCCTAGCCTCCAGATCTTTGCCCGGATGGCGGAACTGGTAGACGCACAGGACTTAAAATCCTGGGGCTTTATGCCGTGTGGGTTCGAGTCCCACTCCGGGCACCATTCAAACCGTATTCCCTATGGAAGCGGCTGCAGGTTAATTTGGAGGCCGTTCGGCTTCAAACTCATTCGTTATTGCTTCCCCACCGTGGGTGAACTGACCGGACGCGGTGTTAGATGCAGTAGGTTATTGCGCTTTGGTGGTGATTGATCGAGGTGTGGAAAGTACCGCACCTATTGCATTTTGCGGTACGCTCCCGGCTTTATTAAGGGGAGGGGACATGGCACCAGATCG
>JAVLBI010000008.1:0-69974 GCA_031581365.1 Spiribacter sp.
CCGGCCAGGCGGTGAGCTCAGTCGGATCTAGAGGGCGGGTGACGGCCCTGAGCTCATCTCGGGTTGTGCGGGATGGATCTAACCAATCCCTTAAACAAACCGGATCCAAGACCACCGGCATACGCGGGTGGATAAATCCGATTGGTATAGCTGCAGGCTGAGTAATGATCGCAAAACT
Organism: Spiribacter sp.; assembly: GCA_031581365.1. Classification (GTDB taxonomy): domain Bacteria; phylum Pseudomonadota; class Gammaproteobacteria; order Nitrococcales; family Nitrococcaceae; genus Spiribacter. The sequence continues at coordinate 179 of JAVLBI010000008.1, forward strand.
CCCCTTACTATTCTCTCGCGGCGGGTCATAGAGTCCGGCAAAAAACATCAGTGAGCTGTTGGTAGTGACGTAATACGGCGTCTTCGCCCCCTCCTGCTTTTGCCACTCGTACCAGCCCGTTGCAGGCACCACACAGCGGTAGCGGGCAAAGGCATCACGAAAAAACGGCGAGCTTGCGGCCTTTTCCGCTCGGGCGTTAATGGGCTTCGGCGCGTCATCGCCCGCCCAGACAGGCCGATACCCCCACCAAAGCTGCTCAAACACCACCTCATCGCCACCGGCTGAGTGGGCAATCCACTGCGCGGTACCCGGGGGGATATTAAAAGACGGTATCAAATCCCGCCCCTTAGTCACTCCAAGCGCATCAGCAATATCTGCGCTAGAGGCATTGAGGACGTAGCGACCACACATAAATGAGCCTATCCCATAAAGCCTTATAAACAGTCTATCAAGCGACAGGGTGGGTTGGCTGCCAGAGATAATCCCGGGTCCGGGGAACGGCATGCTGGTCACGCGCGAGTTGGAAATGGAAAACCACCAGGCCGCGATGGCGAAACGCCATTTCACTTGCGGCAAGATAGAACTCCCACATCCGACAAAAGCGCTCACCCTTCTCCGAGCGGATTGCCTCTCGTACCGCCTGAAAGCGCTCAAACCAAGCGGCAAGCGTGTAGGCATAATGCATCCGCAAGACCTCCAAGTCCGTGCAGAGCAATCGCTGACGCTCAATCGCTGCAGAGACCTCAGAGAGGGCCGGAATATATCCTCCGGGAAAAATATAGCGCCGGATCCAGGGGTTGGTCACCCCTGGCCGACCGGTTCGACCAATGCTGTGGATAAGCGCAATGCCATCCGCTTCGAGGTGACGCCGGACTGCACCGAAGTAGGTGTCGTAATAGCGTGCCCCCACGTGCTCGAACATCCCAACGCTTACAATACGATCAAAACGCTCAGGCACATCCCGATAATCCTGCATTCGGATGTCTACCCGGTCACCCAGCTCCCGATCAGCCACTCGTTGACGGGCCACCCGAGCCTGCTCCTGTGACAGGGTAAGCCCCACCACCTGAGCGCCAGCCTGCTCCGCAAGCTCAATCGCTAGTCCGCCCCAGCCACAGCCGATATCCAACACCGTCTGTCCGGCCTGCAACTTTAGCTTGCGGCGAATCAGTGCACGCTTGGCCGCTTGTGCTGCCTCTAAATCCGTTACCCCCGCATCCCAATAAGCACAAGAGTACTGTAGATCATCATCAAGAAAGCGGCGGAAAAGCGATTCATCCAAATCGTAGTGATGGGCGACATTACGGCGGCTCGCGGCGCGCCGATTCCATTGCCACAGCGGCCGGAGAAGACTTTGGATCGCCCGTTGACCGCGGCCTGGCTCCTGCTCAGCAAAATTACGCATCAATACATCGAGTAGCGTGCGCAAATCAGGGCTACTCCAACCCTCGTCCATATACGTCTGACCCAGCATAAAATCTGGGTCACTCATCAGGCCTCGCTCAATGCCCTGCTGGTGAATACATACGCTTGCCACCGGATCACCGTTGCCATAACAGCGCTGGCGTCCATCAGCCGTCTGAAATTGGAGACAACCCGCACGAATTCCCTCATCCAACATTCGATCAAGCATTCCTGACCTCCGTGGCTTCGGTGCTAAAACGAACTATGACTCTGAGGGTACAAATGCAAGAAATCGATGTCACGTTGAGGGGATAAAGCCCGTTCAATTAGGGGCTTACTGCTAATTTAGACCTGTGCTGGTATCCATCTCGACGCCCACCGACTGGCCCTAGTGCGTTCCCTGCCCTGAATACGGCATAATCAAGGGGCCGGCTTGAGGAGAGCGCATCATGAGTATGGCCCGCAAAGCGTCAACCCTGAATGATCATCCAGCAGAGATTGACTGGAGACAGCAAGCTCATCTCAAGACCCACTGGATGCCTTTCACCGGCAACCGTGATTTCTTAGCTGACCCGCGTCTCATTACAAGTGCAAAGGGCTGCTATTACACCGCCGCGGATGGCCGAAAAATTCTAGATAGTCTCTCCGGGCTCTGGTGTGCAAGCTTTGGTCATTGTCGCGAAGAAATCGCCACTGCCCTTTCTAAGGCGGCGCAAACACTTGATTATGCGCCCGCATTTCAATTTGCTCACCCGCTCTCGTTTGAGCTCGCCAATCGCATAAAGGCGATCACCCCCAAGGGCTTAGACCATGTTTTCTTTACCAACTCAGGCTCAGAGTCGGCGGATACAGCCGTAAAGATGATCCGTGCCTACTGGCGGCTTAAAGGCCAGCCTGAGAAGGTTCGAATTATTGGCCGTGTTAAGGGCTACCATGGCGTCAACGTCGGGGGGACGAGCGTTGGCGGCATCCCACAAAATCGCAAAGACTTCGGCCCATTGCTCGATGCCGATCATATGCCGCATACCCTACTTCCGGATAATCGTTTCTCCCGCGGTATTCCCGAGCATGGTGTTGAGTTAGCGGACCGGCTCGAGGAGATCATCGCATTGCATGACCCCGCCAATATTGCCGCTGTCATGGTCGAACCCATGAGCGGCTCGGCCGGCGTCATTATCCCGCCGGCTGGCTACCTGCAGCGGCTTCGCGAGATCTGCGATCGACACAACATCCTATTGGTATTTGATGAGGTACTGACTGGCTTTGGCCGACTGGGCACCGCCTTTGGCGCTGATCTGTTTGGGGTGACACCGGATATTATGACAATTGCCAAGAATCTCACAAACGGCACAGTTCCTATGGGTGCAGTACTCGCTAACACAGAGATTTATCAAACCTTTATGGAACAAAACACCCCGGCCTATATGCCGGAATTTGTGCACGGCTATACCTACTCCGCCCATCCAATCGCCTGCGCGGCAGGCCTTGCCGCCATGGACATCTTTGAGAGTGACCGAATGCTCGAGCGCGCCGCAGCACTCGCGCCCTATTTTGAAGAACAAGTGCATGGACTCCGCGGCCTGCCTCATGTGGTGGATATCCGTAACCTTGGATTAGCAGCAGCGATTCAGATTGAGGCGATCCCTGGAGAGCCAGGCCGGCGGCCTTGGGCGCTGTCCATGGCAGCTTGGAAACGCGGGCTATATCTGCGCTTCGGGGGCGATACGATTCAACTCGGACCGCCCTTTATCAGTGAACCTAAGACCATTGATGAGATTTGCAATATCCTAAACGATGTCTTGCATGAGATAGATTAAAATAAGGCCTCAGACACCTGCGTTCTTAGCGTCAACCTCAAGTACAAATGACTCTTCAGGGAAGTATTTCGCTAACCGAATATCAGCGGTTCTGGCATGGCCTTCCATTCCCTCCAGTCGTGATATCCGCGCGGTGGTCTGTGCGATCCGACGGCTCGCCTGTTGCGTTGCACGCTGCCAAGTCACCGTTTTCATAAATTTATGCACGGACAAACCACCGCTATACCGAGCTGCACCCGATGTGGGTAGCACATGATTGGGGCCGGCGCATTTATCGCCAAACGCAACCGTGGTTTCCTCACCTAAAAAGAGCGATCCATAAGTCGTTAACGTATTAAGCCACCAGTCAAGATCTTGCGCTTGGACATGCAGATGCTCTGGTGCGTACTGATCCGATAACGCCGCGACCTCCTCCCGATTAGAACAAACAATGACTTCGGCATAATCACGCCAAGCCGCCGCTGCACTCTGCGCATTCAGATCCGGTAACGAATTAATCTTCTCAGGCACCAATGCCATGACTTTTTCACCCAGTGCACGATCGGTTGTCAGCAACCAAACTGGCGAGTTCACGCCGTGTTCGGCCTGGCCGACTAAATCCCAGGCAACAAGGTCAGGATCCGCCTGCGCATCAGCGATTACTAAACTATCGGTTGGTCCAGCAAACATATCAATACCGAATTCGCCATAGAGCATACGCTTTGCTTCGGCCACAAACTGATTGCCAGGGCCCACCAAAATATCTGCCGGTTTATTACCAAATAAGCCATTGGCCATGGCTGCGACGCCTTGGACACCCCCCAAATTAAGGATGTTATCGACACCACAAAGATCCATGGTAAAGATGATCGCTGGCGGAATACCCACGCCAGGACGTGGCGGCGAGCAAGCAACCACTTGGCTTACACCTGCCACCTTCGCGGTGGTAATCGTCATAATCGCACTAGCGATATGGCTATAACGGCCACCAGGGACATAACATCCGGCCGCGGCAACAGGAATTTGACGCTGCCCGGCACGCAGTCCGGGGATGACCTCAACCTCACAGTTCTGAACTGTTTTAAGCTGCGCTTCAGCAAAGCGTTTGATATTGCCGTGCGCAAACCGGATTTCATCTTTGAGGGACTCAGGCAGCGCATCACAGGCGGCCTGTCGGGCCTCATCACTCAGCGCGATATCCCCCGTCCACTGATCGAGCTCACGCGCGTAGTTTTGTACAACCGACTCCCCCCCTTTACGAATTTCTTGGAGCATTCTCTCCACGGTGTCACGAACATCGTGCTCACCCGAATGCGCGTTTTTTGGGGCCCTTTTCAGGTATTCAGTTGGCATAAATGTACTCGCTATTACATGCGCCCCTTCCAGGGCACAAGTTTCTTTTCAGTAAAACGCATCGTCATATCAAACAAATAAGCAATCGCAGCGATAACCACAATGCCCATAATCACTGTTGAGGTCTGGAGAAATTGGCTCGCGGATAAAACCATATAGCCAAGTCCTTCGGTTGCAGCCACCATTTCTGCGGCCACGAGTGTTGTCCAGCCAAACCCGACACCAATGCGCATCGAGGTCAAAATTTCTGGGAGTGCCGATGGCAAAATGACATATCGCATGACCTGCCAGCGACTCGCCCCAAACGAATAGGCGGCATGAATTTGCTCAATCGCTGCTGATCGCACCCCCGAGCGGGCCCCTAAGGTGACGGGGGCAAAGATGGACAGAAAAATGAGCAACACCTTGGAGGTCTCGCCAATACCAAACCAGATAATCATGAGTGGCAAATACGCAAGCGGTGGGATCGGACGGTAGAATTCGATCGGTGGATCGAACACGCCACGGACCAGCGGGCTCATACCCATCGCTAGGCCAAGCGGTATACCAATCGCGCAGGCCAGCATAAAGGCACCGAAAACCCGTGCCGCAGATATCGCCACATGATGGGCAAACGCGGTATTGGTAAAGCCTTGATCGAGTATTTGGAAAAACTTACCCACTGTTGCCTGCGGCGATGGCATAAACAACGGCTTAACCCAACCTAGCGTTGTCACTAGCCACCACACAAATAAAAGCGTGAGGACGGAGCCCACCGAAAGCCAAAATGTTCTGCCCTGACCCGGGACGCCGTATGTCTCACCCGGGTTAGTTGCCCGACTTCGAATCAAGCTCGCGAAAAAGCCCATTTTTGTAACGGGCGCAGCCACCGCTTTATCGGCGGTCTTCTGAATTTGCTCAGCTTTCTCGCCCATCAGACCGTCTCCTCCTGATCTGCGAAGACAATTTCCAATACCTTTTCACGCAGCTCAATGAATTCATGGGATGACTTGACATCGCGCGCACTGTGGCCAGCGAGAAATTGGCGCGAAAATGGCAAATCAAAGCGATACGTGATTCGGCCCGGGCGTGGCGACATCACAATGAGCTTTGTTCCCATAAAAATCGCCTCCTCCACTGAGTGAGTGATCAGAAAAACCGATTTATGGGTGTCATTCCAAACCCGAAGTATTAATTCTTGCGCCTTCTCGCGCGTTAACGCATCAAGCGCGCCGAGCGGCTCATCCATAAGCAGTATTTTTGGATCACAAGCGAGCGCGCGCGCAATACCAACGCGTTGTTGCATGCCACCGGATAGCTTATAGACCGGCGCATGAATAAATTCAGTCAATCCAAGCAGCTTAATAAACTCAAGCGCTGCCTCATTACGCGTTTCTGTATCGTAGCCCTGCAGTTTTAGACCAAAAGTCACGTTATCGATAACGTTTAACCACGGCAGTAGGGCGTGTTTTTGAAATACAACCGACCGATCCGCACCCGGCCCCGATATGGACTCACCATCAAGGATCACTTCACCGGTAGACGGTGCCAAAAAACCGGCAATCACATTGAGTAGCGTGGATTTACCGCATCCGGATGCCCCCAAGGCAACGACGAAATCGTCGTTTTCCATTCTCAGATCAATGCCTTTAAGTGCCTCTACCGGCGCATCACCCTCACTTGCCGGGTAGACAATGGAAGCGTTTCTAATCTCTAAGCCCATGCTGTCAGCCTTTTATTCAAACCATCGGGCCGACATCGACGATGCCGACCCGATATAGCGACTTAGTCTAAGACGCTGTCCACAATTTCAAGGTTGACGAACGCCGAGTAATCATCACGTGCACCGTCAATGCGACCCGCCGCTGCCAAAAACTCAGCGGTTCCCTTCAACGTATCAGCAGCACTTCCTAGCCAGGTGTCAGTCGCTTGCTCGTCTAAGGGCAAGAAGACAAACCCTTCAAGAATGCCAGGGATCTGTTCAGGATCAGCACCGGTCAGCGAGGCAATGGTCTGGACCGATGAACTATCAGGCGTAAACGCTGCAGGGTTAGATGTGTAGGCGATGTTGGCCTCATTCATCGTCGCCGCAAAAGCAGCCATACTATCGGGGTTATTCGCAGCAAAGTCTGTATTCACAACCCAGCCATCAAACGTTGGGTTACCCCATTCCGCCGTCTTATCCGCACCAACGAGCAACTCACCACGCTGACGGATTTGACTTTGGACCGGCTGCCAGACGAATGCTGCATCAACCGCATCCTGCTCCCAGGCGGCCGCAATCTGATCCGGCGGCATGTTTATGATATTGACATCACTCTCATTCACACCCGCATGGTTTAACGCACCCATTAACGAGAAATGCGCCGTAGAACCCACCGGAACAGCGACTCGTTGGCCTTCTAAATCATTAATGGTCTCAATACCGGTGCCATTTCGAACGATAAGGCTTTCTGCCTCTCCGATCACCTGCGCCATCATGAAAAGCTGGGCATCAACACCCTGGCTAGAGGCAATCGCTAATGGGGCCGATCCAAGCTCAGAGATTTGCACATCACCTGAGGCTAATGCAGCAATCACATCCGTGCCTGAGCTGAACTCACGCCATTCAATATCCCAGCCTGTCGCATCGGCAAACGCGGCTTCGGCGCGCGCAACCTGCATTGGCGTTGGATTACCAAAATGACCAATCGTGACCGTTTCTGCAGCCGCAACGCCTGCGGCCATCGAAAGGGCGATCCCTGTGATCAATTTATTTCTAATTCGCATGATCCTATCTCTCCTCAAATCCATTAATTATCAACAATCAGATCATGTGGAAGCTTTGAGATTGGTCACTCATTGATGATTGACCAACGCCTCATTTGCGTCTCCACGGAACGCAAATTCAATCGTGCCCTCAACTAAACAGTCGAGCGCATCAAAACCGGTTGCATCCGCACTAATCGCATCAGCAATTAGCGAGAATTCGGTACACGCAATCAGCTGAGTCTTGGCACCGGCTTGCAACAACGCAGACGAGAGCGCTTCAAACGCAGTGCGTGAGGAGAGCGTCGGCCCATGCGCTTTCACCGACTGAATTACCTCGAGCAATGCGTTGGTATCAGTCGGATAAACTGCTGTTAAGCCGTGCTCACGCAAGGGTCGAGCATAAAGCGCTAGTGATTCGACCGCAGGCGAGGCCAGTACGCCGACTTTCCCGCCCCTACCCACCGACTGGACTGCTTTCTCAACCGTGAGCGCGATCATATCGATTAGCGGTATATCGACCGCTTCGCGAATCGCATCTGCATAAAAATGTGCGGTATTACAGGGCATTACCAGTGCCCGCGCGCCGCCTTGCTCGAGGCCCTGTGCCATGGCGCTCAGGACCGGGGCAGGGTCATCGCCCTTGCCATCAATCAGCCGTGCAATTCGTGATGGGACTTGCGGGTTTTGATCAACCAGCAACGGGAGATGATCGGCATCGTCACGCGCCGGCACAGCGGCAATTATGCGCTGCATTAACATCACCGTCGCTGCAGGCCCCATGCCGCCCAATACGCCGATACGAGGCAGGCTCATTTTATGCCTCCCGCCTGTGCAAGCGCCTCGAGCGCCTCGCAGATATGCGCTGCTATTAAATCGCAGTCATCATCATCCAACGTGAGCGGCAATCTCAGATCAAATAGCCCATCAAGAATAGCTCGCGTTACTGGCAGCGACTGCTCCGGCAGATACTCCCAACTATCAAAACTTGAGGTATACCCCTTGGGTTCAGTCGCACCAAACCACTTAAGCGCAATTCCACGCGCCGCCATATCGGCAACCAAACCCTCACCTTGCGCGGGTGTTAAGCCTTTAACGATAAATTGCAGCGATGATCCAACGTAGTGCTCTTTTGATGAGCGCTGAGGAAGCCGAATCTTTGCTAAGTGATCAATTCCATCCACAATTCGGTCATGAATTCTATTCCAGCGACGAATATTTTCATCGAGCTCTAAGAGTTGCGGTCGCAACATCGCCGCTCTGACATTATCCATTCGGGCCGACATATTCGGCGTGTTAAGCCGAATCGGATCAAACACTTCAAGTGACGGGCGCGCACCATGGCGTTCGTAGAGCATATAAGCGCCTGACAGGACAATCGCCCGCGCCATGAACTCAGGATCAGCGCTTGTGAGCAGACCGCCCTCGCCCGAGTTAATATGCTTATAGCTTTGTGTGGAAAAACATCCAGCGTGTCCGAAATTTCCCGATTTCACACCCCGCCATGTAGCCCCCATGGTATGCGCGCAGTCTTCAATGACGATTAGCCCTGCCGCATTGGCAATCTCCATTAACGCATCCATATCGCACTGGTGGCCTCGCATGTGCGAGAGCATCAATACCTTTGCCTGATCCGCCTTCGCCGCGAGATCGTCTAAGTCAATCACCAGATCTTCATTGATCTCAACCAGCCTCGCCTCAGCGCCAACGGCTGCAATCGCCCCGGGCACAGGGGCAAGGGTAAATGCGTTGGCTAGGACCGGATCGCCTGGCTTTACACCGGCGGCTCGCATTGCAATTTGCAACGCTTGACCACCTGAGGCGAGCGCCAGACAGTAGGGAGCCGCTTGCCAGTTGGCGTATTCGCGCTCAAGCGCCGCTGTCTCCGGTTCAGCGTTATCAAGCGGTTCATAGCGATGCAATCGCCCTGATTGAAGCACCGCATTCACCGCCTCAATCGCCGCGGGAGGCAATGCCTCCTGACGCGTTAGATCGGCTGTGAACATAGGCAGTGATTTTGGTCTGCTGTCAGTCAATGACATCGTCATCTGCACCCAATGACTTGGTGTATCCAAATAATGCAGCAGAGCCACCGGTATGTAAAAACACGACCCGCTCACCTTTTTTGAAGTGACCCTGTCGGCAGTAGTCGATTAGACCTGCAGCGCCTTTGCCGGAATACACGGGATCGAGAAGAATACCCTCTAGCTCAGCGAAAACACGGATGGCCTCAATGGTGTCTTCGCGGGGAATGCCGTAGCCTTGACCAACATATTGGCAATCCGCAACAACATCTTCCCGTTGAACAACATCGGGGCATCCCAATTTCTCTGCGGTCTTTAGCGCAAGCTGATAGACATTCTCCTCTTGCTTGGCTTTCGGCGCGCGAACACCAAATCCAAGCAACGGAATACCAGAATTAATGGCTTTTAAACCCACAACAAGCCCTGCTTGCGTGCCCGCACTTCCCGTTGCCGTGACAAAATGATCAATCACAAGGCCACGAGCATTCGCCTGTCCAAGCAACTCATAAGCACAATCCACATAGCCAAGCGCGCCAGTTGGATTAGAACCACCGCCGGGAATGGTGTAGGGCCGGCGGCCTTGCGCGCGAAACTGCTCTGCAGCCGCTTCTAACTCGGCATGCATATCAAGACCACCGGGTCGGGTTTCGCTGGTTGCGCCGTGGAGGTGGTCTAGCAACACATTACCATTGTGGTTGTAGTCTGGATTTTTAGAGCCCGTTCGATTTTCTAAAAGCAAATGACAGTCTAGGCCGAGCTTGGCAGCAAACGCCGCTGTCTGTCGGGCATGGTTGGATTGCGTCGCGCCCTGAGTTAGAACGATATCCGCTCCTTCGGCCTGTGCCTCGGCCATCAGGAATTCCAATTTGCGCGTTTTATTGCCACCAGTGGACATACCGGTGCAATCATCGCGCTTTATCCAAATCTCCGGCCCACCCAGTGCTTCCGATAGACGATCCAACCGCTCGAGCGGTGTGGGCAAATGCGCCAGAAACAGGCGAGGGAAGCGGGCCAAATGCATAACAGTTCTCCAATAGCAGGGATTCTGAAAGATTCCATACAATCACTGCATGTTCAAATGCGAAATTGATGCTGTAAGATGCAATAAACGCATAATAAACCGATTTATGAAACTCAATTGGATTGAAGACCTATTAGCCATTGTAGAAACCGGCTCACTGTCAAAGGCGGCAGAGCGGCGAAATCTTACCCAACCGGCATTTTCTCGACGCATTCGTGCCATTGAGCATGTGCTTGGCGTCGAACTCATTGATCGAAGCAAAAAACCCACCCAGCTTCTCCCGGGCGTTTTGGCGCACCGAGAGCAATTTGCTCAATTGGATTCTGATCTCCAGCAACTCATCGCTGATCTTCGCTATGGCAGTTTGGTTGAACAAAACCAGCTCGCCATCGCAAGCCAGCATTCGCTGACCACCGTTTTTGCGCCACGCCTTATCCATCACCTCCAACAGGGCGCTAACGGACTGAGCGTTGAATTAGTCTCTGAAAACCTTGACGAATGCATTGGCTCGCTTCTCGCCCGCCGAGCCGACCTTGCGCTCATCTATCGCCACCATGATGACCAAGACATGGTCATTGAAGCTGACTTTGTTGAAAGCCATATTGTCAGCTCTGATCGATTGATTCCGGTCTACGGGGGAGAGAATTGGCAGCATTTAGCGAGTATTGAGCGCTTGCCGATTATTAGTTATCCAAACACCGTTTATTTTGGACGCATATTTAGCCGGGCCATCCTGCCTCAGCTACGTGCCACTTACTCAACCGATCTGCGCGTGCAGACCTCACTGACGCTGGCGGCCCTCGAGCTTGCTGAGAACGGTAGTGGCATCGCTTGGATTCCCGAGTCAGTGGGTAAGGCGAGGATCCAATCTGGCGCCATCACCGATTTATCGGATCGGCTACCCAGCTGTGCACTCAATGTGGTGGCATTAAAACTTATCGATAACAGCCGTGTGGCCCTCGCCACGGCCTGGCAGGCGCTAGCGCGTTTGCAGGGTGGCGGCTTTTAACGAACCCCAGCGCACAACCGCTACACGAGGCATTAATCATAGAGAATACGCGATAGGAAATAGCGAGCACGCTCGCTTTGCGCACCTTGGAAGAATTTTTCAGTGGCAGCGACCTCAACGATTCGTCCCTCATCCATGAAAACGACCCGATTGGCTACTTTACGGGCAAACCCCATCTCGTGTGTCACCACAATCATCGTCATGCCCTCCTCGGCGAGCGAGACCATTACGTCCAACACCTCAGCGATCATCTCAGGATCAAGTGCCGATGTTGGCTCATCAAACAACATAGCAACGGGATCCATTGCAAGGGCTCTAGCAATGGCGACACGCTGCTTCTGGCCGCCAGAGAGCGCGCCGGGGTACTTATCCGCCTGATCTTCAAGCCCGACACGCTGTAGCAACTTTATGGCCTTGTCTTTAGCCTCACGTTCACTGCGTCCAAGCACCTTTAGCTGCCCTAAAGTGAGGTTTTCAGTGACGGATAAATGCGGGAATAATTCAAAATGCTGAAAAACCATTCCGATCTGTGATCGAAGTTTCGGGAGGTTAACGCCTGAGTCAGTAATCGTCTGTCCGTCTACGACAATACTCCCGGCGTTAATCGGTTCCAATCCATTCACACACTTAATCAACGTGCTCTTACCCGACCCGGATGGCCCACAAACGACCACCACCTCACCTTTCTCCACCGAAAGGCTGCAATCCTCGAGCACCTGAAAATCACCGAACCACTTATCTATATTGTTTATATGAATCATGTCGCTACTTTTTTCTGTAGGCGTTTAACAAGGAGTGAGCCGCTAAAGCAAATGACAAAGTAAACCGCAGCCGCGAAGAGATATAACTCAATGAGTCTGCCCTCACGGGTCGCAATCACACTAGCGGTCGTCATGAAGTCGCGTAAAGAAACGACGTAAACCAAGGACGTGTCCTGGAACAGGATAATGGCCTGTGTCAGGAGCACGGGGGTCATGTTGCGCACGGCTTGTGGCAGGACAATAAATCGTAAATTTTGGGTATACGTCAGGCCAATCGCCTGCCCCGCTTGGTATTGCTCTCGGGAGACCGAATTAAAGCCAGCACGCATAATTTCGGCATAATAAGCAGCCTCAAACAGCGTAAACGCGATTAATGCACTGTAGAACTGGCCGACCGACTCTCCCGTTAACATTGGCACTAAAAAGTAAAACCAAAAAATGACCAAAATCAATGGGATAGACCGGAATGCGTTAACATAGATCGCACTAAACCAACGCAGTGGCGCACTGCCCCAGACGCGCATAATGGCAAGGCAGGTTCCCCAGAGCAGACCCAGCACTAGCGCGAGCGCTGTCAACAGAAAGCTAAGCTGAAGTCCCTCCCAGAGCAGCGGCAAGGCATTGATGATTACCTGATAGTCAAAATTTTGCACGTTAAGACGACCCGCCAGCGTTAGTCGGTATGCGTAAATAACGATCAACACCGCGCATAATCGCAACAACCGAGAGCGTTATGACTAAATAAATCACAGTGGCAGCGGTGAACGCTTCAAATCCATGGAAGGTGTAATTCTCGATCTGCCGACTTTGGGCGGTTAACTCCAACACACCGATCGTAAGGGCAAGCGAGGAATTCTTAAAAGTGGTTAAGAACTCCGAGGTGAGCGGCGGAAGTATGATCCGATAGGCAACCGGCAAGCGAATATGGAGATAGTTTTGACGTTCCGTCAGGCCAATCGCGCGGCCCGCATTCGAAAGGTCGCCAGAAAGCGATTGCAATCCTGATCGTACCTGCTCAGCCACCCGCGCGGCGGTATAAGTGCCAAGGCAAATCACCGCAGTCGTAAATTCGGGCTGAGGCAACTCTCGTTTAACCCACATTCCCGCATCCTGCGGCAATAGTTCAGGGACCACGAAATACCAAATAAAAAGCTGTACCAACAGTGGGATACCGCGGAAGACTTCAACATAAACGGCTCCAATCCCGCGGAGAATCGGATTACGTAGCGTCCGGCTAACGCCGATGAGCGAGCCCAACAGGAAAGCGATCACCCAAGCGCATCCTGCAACCAGGAGCGTCCATTGGATGCCAGAGATAAGCCAGCCGAAGTAAGGCACTTGGAAAAGTACTGACCAATCCCAGTTGTATTCCATTAATGCCTCTTGGGGTTAAACATAATAAAGGGAGGCCAATTAAGGCCTCCCTAGCGCCAATCAGTCGTTACTCAGGGAAAGTCTGAATATCAACTGCAGTTTGAAGCATCGAGGACATTGGAATCGAGAGCGGCTCGAACCACTTGTCATAGATTTCATGGAACTCACCACTGCTAAACAAACCCACTAGCGTGCGATTGACTAGCAAACGATAGTCGCTATCGTCCTTCGGGACCATCAGCGCGTAAGGATCGTAAGAGAGAAACTCACCGACAACCGCGTAGTCGTCTGGATTTCTCGCCTTATCAATCAGCCCAAACAACAGAACATCATCCGTTGAGTACGCATCGACCCGATCTGTCTCAAGCGCCAAAAAGCCCTCACTATGGTCGCGAACGGATTGAATGCTCACATCACTGATATTGCGCTGTTCAATGGCGGCTTTGATCGCCCGCTCATTGGTTGTCCCTTGGGCAAGCGCAATTGCCTTACCCGCCAAGTCATCAACACTGTTAATGCCACTGTCGCGCTTGGTCAGAATCTTGGTGCCTGTGATAAAGGTTGTGTAGGCATAATCGACTTGTTCCTGCCGCGACAGCTTGTTGGTTGTAGAACCACACTCAAGATCGATGGTGCCGTTAGCCATAAGCGGAATCCGTGTCTGTGGATTAACAGCAACCCAGTTGATTTCCACATCCATGCCAATTTCATCTTCAACCGCTTCAACGATGTTCAGACATAGATCGATACTAAAACCGATCGGTTCACCGTCATCACCAATGTAGGCGAATGGAACAGATGATTCGCGATGCCCAACATTAATGACGCCATCTTCAGCAATTCTGGCAAGCACTTGGCTGCTGGACTGAGCAAACGCATTACCCAGTGGAATCATAGCCAGTGCGACCGTTAAAAATCCGATTTGCAATCGATTGAATCTCATAGCCTTTCTCCTGCAGGTTTTTGCCGCTAATGGCCCGATTGGCCGCTCGCCGACCCAACGGGTATATAACTCCCCTGTTGGTGTTGTCAAGCAAAAGCCTCCACATGAGCTCGTTTGCAGGCGTTACGCCCCGCGCTTTTGCTAGTGTAGAGGTGGTCTTTTTGGAAAGGCATTGCTCTATAGATGCAACCGTCGACCCATTGCATCGCCTGACTCCTGCATCACTGGCTTGGCTACAGCACCCAAGGTCAAGATAACTGTTGATAAGAGAATCCCGGAATTTTCACCGCGGACGTTGCGTTGGAGTCGCTAAGCGGTGATGACCTCCTATCCGCCCTCGGCAAGCACCTCAATCTCAAGATCCAAAAGTTCTGGCAGTCGATCGATTATTTCGTTTTGGAGGATTGTGCGCGGACCCAAGGCTAGACAAACATCATCTAAAAAGAATAGGGCTTTAGCGTATTCATTTTGATCCACCCGATTTGCCCATGCGTGTGTTAGCTCCAGCATGACACCAATAATAGCCGCTGGATCCCGCGACTGGGAGGTCACGCCTAACCATGCTTTTATTAGCTCGCCTGCCGCGGTGATTTCTTGAAACGATCGCTCGCGGGTGGTCTTATCATTCGCGATGATGTCCCTATGCGCGAGAGGAAAGACATTATCCCCGCGGCCGAGCACTGCCAGGGTAAAAATCATGCCAGCCATCAGCTCACTTGTCTTCCAGTCTTTGAACGTGACTGCATGCGAGTCAAGCACAGATTGGCCAGCCACTTGGGCCTCGGAGAGGGAGAGATTAACGCGCGAGCGCGCTTCTTGGGCAAGCTGGTAGCGCAAATAGACATGGCCTGTCGCAGCAGCAATCCAGCGACTTAGACGCAGAAGAATCATCGCGGCAACGCGAGCGCTTTCGGCGACTAGCTTTACTGCATGATAGGCAGCCTGGAGATAGGCAGCATTGCGGCCGCGAATATTCACGCCAGCGAATTTAAACGATGACCGCGCTGGTTTTATCCAATTAAACGCTCCCACATCCGTCTTCGTGGATACGGTCACGCCACTTTTAGAGAGATTAAATTTAGCCGCATCACTGCCATAGCGGCCGCGCAATACAAATCGGCCATTCTGAAAAGCCACTTGGGTGTTTTTCGCAAGCTGTGTTGAAATCCGGGCGCCATGGCTTGTGTTGCCGGTAAGATTAACGCCTGCCACCCGCGTTTGAGCTCTTAGCGATATCCCGCCTGTTCGACTTGCCCGCAAATAGCGGCCCGTATGCTCAATACGCTTTTGTTGACCATCGGCGTTTTTTTCACCGAACTTAAATAACCCCATGGACGAGATCTTCTTGCTTGTTGGGTAATTTCTCAAGCTTATAAATCCCTGCGACGCATTCTGTCGTAAACGAATTCGATCCTCGCGCTGCTGGAAATCAATCGATTGCAAAAGGAGATGCAGCCATGCGCATTGTAAAATTACTCCCGCTATCACTTATCCTCGCGGGAATGACTACACCCGCCCTCGCCGTAGAACAGGGAGAAACCTATCTCGGCGGTGGGCTTGGATACGCAAGCTATGATGAAACAGGTATTGAAGAGGCTAATCCAACAGCACTCATCGGCCGGCTCGGTTACGGTTTAGCTGACCACATTGCGATCGAGGGAAGGCTAGGGTTTGGCCTTACTGATGACGACATCGATGTTCTTGGTATCAACGTAGATGTAAATATCGAGCAGATAGCGGGAGTCTACGCGGTAGGCTATTTACCACTGGCTGAACAGTTCTCACTCTATGGGCTTGCTGGTTTAACGTACGCCGAAGGTTCAATTGATGTCGTTGGGCTTAATTTTGATGGCGACGACACGGATTTTTCCTATGGAGTTGGCGCGCAAATTGACATGTCTGAAAACGTCTCAGGCTTTTTAGAGTGGGTTCAATATCTAGATGAATCGAGTTACGAAGTCTCAGCGATAACCCTTGGCGCCAGTTACCACTTCTAAACAAACCAAACCACACTGCGACAAAAACTGTCGCATTTGTCGTTTACGCTGCTTAGGGTCATGGCACAAGGACGTGCTTTGACCCTGATTATTTCAGAGTCAAAGTGACGCTGCCCTACCCTGTCTGATACTGGGCCATTGCTTGCGCTAGTCGATCCGCAATCTCATCACGCAGGGATTGGGGACTAATGACTTCAACCTGATTACCAAGGCCCAGTAACCACCAGCGAATTTGTAAGGTATCGGCCACCGTCGCGCTCAATCGAATACGCCCATCCGAGGTGGGAGCTAGCTGCTGATCCTCGCTAAGCGGTGTTTCTTCTAGGTGGGTCGCGGTTTCATTGGTAAGTCGCAGGCTTATGTTGAGCATCGCTTCGCCAAGCTTAAAATCCAGGCCACCACCGCTGACATATTCACCTAAATCAAATCCGGCTGGGCGCTCAACCGGATCGCTGAGGGGCTCAACCTCGATGAAACGATGCAACGCTAAGTGCACCACAGCCGCCTTATCGTTGCGCTGACAAACCAGATAGACCACGCCATCACGAAAAACAATCCCAAGTGGGCTAATGACATAGGTTTTTGTCTGCCCATCATACCGCCGCTGATAACGTGCCTTAACCTGCCGGTCATTAAATAGCCCGGTATAAATACATCTGAGCACATCAGCATCAATAACCGGCGCCATTAATGTCTGACCGCGGGTAATCGCACGTATTTTATGCGGCCAAGCCCCAACCGGACTTGGGTGATCATCCAGGACTTGTTCTGCCTGGCGAAAATACGGCTCGAGCGTACTAACCGTGGAAGGCGCCATTAAACGCTGA
Organism: Spiribacter sp.; assembly: GCA_031581365.1. GTDB lineage: Bacteria > Pseudomonadota > Gammaproteobacteria > Nitrococcales > Nitrococcaceae > Spiribacter. The sequence continues at coordinate 17,415 of JAVLBI010000008.1, forward strand.
CCAAAATGCTCGGCTAATTTGAAAGCCAACGCCGTCTGTGGATCCATGCTAGGAATATCGAGCGGAGCGGCATGTTGCTGCCAGCACCAACCATGCGGTTTGCTGCGATCATCCAGCAGCAAACCAAAGAGTCGCCCAGAGAGCGTTAGCAAATCACGCTGAATGGTGCGCTCAGAAACGGTGTACCCCTGATCATCGAGATGCGACTCTAGCTCGCGGACCGTTATTTTCCGGGGATGACGTGGAATGCGCCGCAACATAACCAGCTGCCGGAGGAGCGTATCGGACATAAGCGTTTGAGAACCTTCCGTAGTTCCAATTACCTAACAGTAACTGAATTATCGATTAAGCGGAAATACATCAACTTAATCAGCGCGTTAGCGCCTCAGCACCACAGGCATGCGGGCCCGCATAAAGCACGTGTACTCATGATCATTCAACAGCCCCATCGACTGCATAAATGCATACATCGTGGTGGGGCCAACAAACTTCCACCCACGGTGTTTTAGGTCACGCGAGAGTGCCACGGATTGGGGCGAGTGGGTCACTGATTGCGGTGAAGGCAGGGTTTGCGGATCGGGCCGATACTGCCAGATATACGCCGCTAGGCTTTCAAACTCTGACAGCAGCGCTTGCGTTCGGCGGGCATTGTTAATAACCGCTTCAATTTTGCCGCGATGGCGAATGATGCCCGGATTTTGCAATAAGCGCTGGACATCGGCTTGGGTATATTCAGCCACGGTATTGAAGTCAAAGTCAGCAAAAACCGCTCGAAAATTCTCACGCTTGGCAAGAACCGTCCGCCAACTCAAGCCACACTGGAATCCCTCCAGGCTAATTTTCTCAAATAGCCGCTGATCATTGAATTCAGGAAAACCCCATTCCGTATCATGGTAGACAATCAGTTCAGGAACACCAGCGCACCAAGCACAACGAGATAACTCACGCATACGTCGCGGCCATCAAACAATGCCTGAGGTTAAGCCTCGGGTCAGTGCAACCGCAGCCATGGCTGCAGCGAGACACAACAACACACTCATCAGCACATAGATAATGCCGCGCCCCACCTCACCGCCTTCCATCAATGCGAGCGCTTCCAGTGAAAACGCAGAAAAGGTAGTGAACGCACCTAATAACCCAACGGTTAAAAAGCCCCGCCACGTTGGGCTTAGCAATCCCCGCTCAATGAGCAACACAAACGCCACTCCAATCAGCGCACTACCCACCACATTGACAAACAAGGTGCCCCAGGGAAAAGACCTCGGTAGCCATCGCTCTGCCATTAACACCGCACTAAAGCGCAGCGTTGCTCCGGCAGCCCCACCCGTTGCAACGGCTATCCACTCATTGATTCCTGGCATTGAATGCGTCCTCCGTTACACGGTATCCGGATGAATCAGCGCCGGCAATTCGGCGGCAATCGCCGAGCGCATGTATTCACGCCCAACGGTGAGCTTGAGTGCTTGGCCAAGCGATTGCTCTGCCTCATCAACCCTAAAACCTGACGCATCCGTTGCAATTTCAAAAAGCATGCCACCGGGCTCACGAAAATACACAGAACGGAAATAAAAGTGGTCGACTTCACCCGAACACGGCATGCCTGAGGCCTGCACGTGCTCGAGCATAATGCGCAAAGCTTTGCGATCTGGAACCCGGAATGCAACATGATAAGCGCTCTCATACCCCGCTGTCCCCGGTGTAATGTCTGGCAGCAAATATAAATAATCAACACGCGTATCGCCACGACTTAGCAATGAAAGGTAATCCGCATCCGCATACACTGGCTATCCCCGAAGGCCGTCGCAAGGCCATGCCTGGGGTGCGTTTATGCATTCATTCTCAAGCGTCTAGAGACAAAGCCCATGCACACACCACGGGTTATAATCGCCGCGCAAGCAAAGACAGCCAACTGCGCTAAGCGGCTGAATCACGACAATACCCGCGTTAACTCAAGCTAGGATGACGATTGACGTCTTTATAGAGCAAATAGCGAAATGCGGTATCGCCGCCGGCATAACAAGCCTGCGGGCAAAATGCACGAAGCCACATAAAATCACCGGCTGTCACTTCAACCCAATCCGTATTCAAGCGATAGATACCTCTACCCTGTAGGACATAGAGCCCATGCTCCATTACATGAGTTTCTGCGAAAGGAATGACTGCACCTGGCTCTAGAGTGACGATGGTGACGTGCATGTCATAGCCCAACGCCGCAGGATCCATAAAACGCGTCGTCCGCCAGCGACCGGAGGCGCCCGCCATCGGCATCGGATCAGTTGCCTGATCGCTTGTAAAAAAGCTATCGGGCAAGGCGACCCCCTCAACGCGCTCGTAACGCTTACGAATCCAATGACACATCACCGGCTCATCACCTTTGTTGAAAACACGATAGCGCTCGCCGGGCGCAATCCAAGCGAACCCCCCAGGGCCGAGCGTTTTCTCAGTATTCTCAAGCGTCAGCGTTAGCGCCCCAGACAGTACAAAATAAGCGCCCTCACCCTCGGGGTCAGGTTCTGGCTGCTCGCTCCCCCCGCCCGGCTGGATCTCCAGCACGGATTGCACAAAGGTCTCAGAGAACCCTGACATCGGCCGAGCCAGCACCCAAGCTCGCGTCTTCTCCCAGTGCGGAAATTGGCTAGTCACGATATCCCGCAATACCCCCCGAGGAATGAGCGCATACGCGGTCGTGAATACCGAACGATCCGTGATTGGTTGGGATTGCTCAGGCATACCGCCTGGCGGTGTCATATATTCATAGCTGCTCATAAGTTGGCCTACTCCCCTTGCACCAAAACGGCTTCACTCAAGCGACATTCATGTAAATTATTACCAGCCCCCTCGCGATCAACGACAACGAATCGTGAAACCGTATTCAGCGCCAATAACGGGTGATGCCAGACGCCGCGGGCATAATTAACGCCTTGTTCCCCGGTGGCAAAGAAGGCATACAGATCGTCAGGCTGCGGCTCTGAATCCGTTGCCGCCACAACGATCAGCCAATCATGACCATCAATGGGCATAAAAGCCTGCGTACCCAATGGGTGGCGTTCCATGAGCTCAATGGTCACCGGCAAATCGAAAGGTTGTCCTGCAAATAGACTAATAATCGTTTGCGCTGAGTTATCCTCACCCTCCGCTTGGCAAGCTTGGGTAACCGCTAGGCGATGATAGCGCTCGGTACTGCCTGCATTGATCGGAAAATGCGGCGCGCCTGCCTGCTGAATCACACTGCCAAATGGGGCAAAGGCATCCGCTGTCAGTGGCTTTGCAACGATGGAGTGCATTAATCCAAGGCCATCGAGGCTGGGTGGTGCGCATGCCAATGCTGAGCGATGTCAACACGCCGGCACACCCAAACATGGCTATGCTGCTCGATATGATCGAGAAAACGCTGCAGTGCCCGAAAGCGCCCAGGCCGCCCAATAAGCCGGCAATGTAGCCCGACCGAAAGCATAGCAGGTTGCTCTGCCCCCTCCGCGTAGAGGACATCGAACGCATCGCGAAGATAGGTATAAAAATGCGCCGCGGTATTAAATCCCTGCGGACTAGCAAAGCGCATGTCGTTGCTATCAAGTGTGTAAGGAACCACAAGATGCGCCGCCGTCTCACCGTCAGTTCGAGTGACCTGCTGCCAAAACGGCAGGTCATCCCCGTAATAATCCGAGTCATAGAGAAACCCACCGTGATCGACAATGAGCTGGCGAGTGTTTGGGCTATCTCGTCCGGTATACCAACCCAGCGGCGGTTGGCCCGTGAGGGCAGTAATCTTCGCAACCGCGGCTTTGATGTGGGCTGATTCGGTTTGCACATCGATCGACTGATAATCAAGCCAGCGTAATCCATGACACGCAATTTCATGCTCGGATTCAGTCAATGCCAGCGCGACCTCAGGGTTTTTCTCAAGCGCATTCGCTACCGCAAAGACGGTGAGTGGAAGCGCTCGTCGCTCAAATTCTTTTAACACCCTCCAAACACCAACCCGGCTGCCATATTCATAGATTGACTCCATGCTCATATGCCGATCGGGGACCGCGGGTGCATTAATAATTTCGGAGAGAAAAGTCTCTGCGTGAGCGTCGCCCTCGAGAACCGAACGCTCACCGCCCTCTTCGTAGTTAAGGACAAATTGCACAGCCACCCGCGCCTTACCCGGCCAGGCCGGATTAGGTCGCTCTTTCCCATAACCAACGAAGTTCCGATTAGGCCACATTTCCATGTGTCTGATTAGGCCTCCTTGCGTTTATTAGCGGATGCCGAAAAAAGCTTTGCAAAATCCGGTGCATCTGCGGCTTTTTTACGAAAATCCAGCGTAGATTCAATTTGCCTTAAATGCTTTTCCATCCAATCACTTGCCGCTTTTGCATCACCAATTTCGATTAACTCACAAAGTTCAGAGTGCCCGCCGGGCTTACATCCCACACTCGCCCGCGAACCATACACAGCGATGATCAATGACGACATTGATGTGAGCTGTTCGAGAAATTCGGTAATCAGTGCATTCCCACCAATCGCCACGAGTTGAACGTGAAAACTCGCCGACAATCGAATCGCCTCGCTTTGATCATTGCGCCACTCAGCTGCCTGTTCTTGGGCAACCATCTCATTGAGATCGCGCAGCGCCCCCGGTGTCGAATTCGCAACCACGTCTGTCATCGCATGACATTCAATACACCGTCGGGCTGCAAATACATTCCTAGCCTCTTCAACGGTGGGCTCGGTCACCTCAGCGCCGCGTCGCGGACGAATCGTGACTAGCCGCTCTAGTGCGAGTCTTTGTAGCACTTTTCTAATCACCGTGCGGCTGACCCCAAAGACGTTACTTAACGCATCTTCAGGAAGCCGGGTGGCAGATAGAAGGTCTTGGCCCACAATGGCATTTCGTAATTGCTGATAGATCGTCTCATCACGGCTCATCAGTAAAGACCATCCTCGTTTTACAGGCATCGTTTATTGTATACACAAGAGTATCCGATAAAATTAACTATTGCATACACATTGTTGATGCGGTAAGAAGCGTGTTGTTCGGAGATGATAAACAACAAAAACTGGCCCTGTGCTAGCAGGGCCGGGAATGCCTGGGGAGAGTTATGAGCACACCGTTACAACACCGTGATCCATCACTATTTAACGATGATCTCGCACCCATACCAAAATCCGAAAGGAAATGGGGAGCGTTTGAAATTTTTAATGTCTGGGCCAATGACGTCCAGTCATTGTTTGGATATACCCTCGCCGCTTCGCTGTTTATCAGCTATGGGCTAAATGGCTGGAGCGTCTTTTTAGCGATATTAATCGCGGGCTTTTTCGTGATGTGGCTCGTTAATCTCATGGGACGCCCGAGTGTTGAGCACGGCATACCATTCCCGGTCATGGCTAGGGTAAGCATGGGGGTACGCGGCGCTAATTTCCCAGCGATGGTCAGAGGCATTGTTGCGATTTTCTGGTATGGCGCTCAGACCTATTTCGCATCGACCGCCGTTGCCATGTTGATCTATGCAATGTTTGGCGGATCTGACGCGACCGGCGGCCAATTTTTGGGTATGACCGGCGTTGCCTGGATTGCTTTGCTGATCGTCTGGGGCTTCCAAGTCGCGCTGTTCTGGCAGGGCATTGACTGGATTAGTCGATTTTTAAACTTTGCAGGACCGTTCGTTTATCTCGTGATGATTATCCTTGCTGGCATTATTTGGTATGAAGCCGGCGCAGACCTGCTACCTCAGCTAGGCACAATCTTCCAAGGCATGGGAAGCTATGAAGGATCCTCAATCGCCGCATTCTTTGCTGTGGTTGGCACGATGATCGCCTACTTCGCCGCGGTGGTCATCAACTATGGCGACTTTTCCCGATTTGTCGCGACCGAACGCCAAATGAAAAAAGGCAATCTCTACGGCTTACCGTTTAACATTGCTTTTTTCTCATTGATTGCGCTGATTGTCACAGCAGGAACGGCCGTCGTCTTTGGTGAGACGCTCACGAATCCAACCGAAATGATTCAACGCGTCGACTCACTACCACTGACGATTGCTGCAGCGATTATGTTTTTTGCCGCCACCGTGGGCATCAACTTGGTCGCTAACTTCATCCCACCGGTCTATGACCTCGCGAATTTAGCCCCCTCGAAGATCAACTTTAAAGTGGGTGGTGCCATTACTTCGATCTGTGGATTGATTATCGGGGCACTTTGGGTCTCGACCATTTCGCAAATCGGGATATTCGGATTCGTGAATACCCTAGGCGCGATTCTCGCGCCGGTCTACGGCATTATGATTGCCGATTACTACCTTGTGAAATCACAAAGTATTGACTTAGAAGCACTATTTAGTGCGGATGAGAGCGGCCAGTATTTTTATGATAATGGCTGGAACCGGCGCGCGATGATCGCCTTCGGCCTTGCCGGCATTTTCTCAATCTGCACGGTTTGGGTGCCCGCACTTGAGAGCCTGTCAGGCTTCTCTTGGGTTATCGGCGCCATACTTGGTGCAGGCATTTACTATGCGATTGTAAAGCGCTGAGTCACATTTAAGTTAACCCGATAAGGGCAGCTTCTCGCTGCCCTTTTTTTATGCCAAGTGTACCTGCTAATGGTTATTTTGACGGCTTGCTCCGCAACTAGGGTGCAGAATCATTCGTGTCAAGATAGGATTCTTACTAGGGTTATTCAAACAGGAGAAAATTATGAAAAAAATAACTGCTTTGGCATTGATGGCTGCCGTGCTGATCGCACTGACATCGACGCAAGGAATCGCACAATATAAAGACGAATACACCATTTCGACGGTGCTGCCCACACCCTTTCCCTGGGGTGAGGCCGCCGAGCGCTGGGCTGATCTTGTTGCCGAACGTAGTGATGGAAAAATCAATTTCAAGGTATATCCAAACGCTGAATTAGTGAGCGGCAATCAGACTCGTGAGTTCCCTGCATTGCGCGCCGGCGTTATCGATTTTGCCATCGGCTCGACCATTAACTGGTCACCGCAGGTCCCTGAGCTCAACCTCTTCTCCCTGCCCTTTCTTATGCCCGACTATCAAGCCATCGACGCTTTGACCAATGGCGAAGCCGGTGAAATGGTTTTCGAGGCGGTACGCAACAAAGGCGTTGTCCCGCTGGCTTGGGGTGAGAACGGCTTTCGGGAGCTATCAAACTCTAAAGGTGTCATTACCAAACCGTCAGACCTCGAGGGTATGAAAATCCGTGTTGTAGGCTCACCGCTGTTTGAGGATACGTTCAATGCCCTTGGCGCGAATCCAACGCAGATGAGCTGGGCGGATGCGAAGCCGGCACTATCCACTGGCGCTGTTGATGGCCAAGAAAATCCATTGTCTGTTTTCAACATCGCCAATATTCATGAGGTTGGACAAACCTATTTAACGCGCTGGCACTACATGGCCGATCCTTTGATCTTCGCCGCTAATCGCAATATTTGGGCAAACTTTAGTCCCGATGATAAAGCAATGATCGAGCAAGCAGCGATTGATGCAGGGCTCTGGGAGATTGAAGGATCGCGCGCGGCTGTCCCAACGCTACGTGAGACAATTGAAGGCCATGGCGTAACGGTAACCGAGCTCTCTGATGCGCAACGTGCCGCATTCCGCGAGGCGACGATGAGCGTTTATGAGAAATGGACGCCCATGATTGGTGAGGCGTTAGTAGAAACGGCCCGTGAGGCCATTGCGAATCGCTAGCGATACGCTAGCGCTGCTCTATGAAATTTGAGACCAATGGGCGGCATGCGGATTTCCGCGTGCCGCTTGCGATCGAAAAAGCAGTGATCGCCGGCGCACTAGCGCTTATTTGCGTGATTAGCTTTGCCAATGTACTGGTGCGCTACTTCACCGACTTCTCTTTTGCATTCACCGAAGAGATTTCGGTCTTTATGCTCATCATTCTCGCATTTTTCGGCTCAGCCGTGGCCTTTGCTCAAGATGAGCAAATTCGTATTACATTTTTTCTCGAGCGAATGAACACGAAGTTTCGCTGGGGGGCAACGGTCATTACGCTATTGGCCAATCTCGCAATATTCATGCTCATGGTATGGTTTGGTGGCAAATTTGCGTATGACGACTGGCGCTTTAATGCGACAACGCCAGGCCTTGGCATCCCAGCATGGCTTTATTCCATGTGGCTGCCGATTGCCGCATTGGTCATCATCGCCCGTCTTATTGGTCGTTTCCAACGCCAAATCCGGCAAAAAGTGCCAGATTGATGAGTCCTGAGCTACTGATATTCGTGGTTATGGCCACTGCCATTGTCATTGGCACACCGATCGCTACCGCGCTGGGTGTCGCCGGGGTGATTGGCATTGTCGCTGGCCTCCCGCCCGCTATGCTGGCAACGCTTGGGACGAATACGTTTAATGCCATTGCTAAATATCCATTAGTGGCGATTCCGCTGTTCGTTTTAACCGGGATTATTTTTGAGCGATCCGGCGTGGCGGCAAGCCTGGTGGATTTTGCCCGAGCGCTTGTTGGTGTGCGTCGGGGTGGTCTAGCAGCGGTTGCGGTTATTGTTTGTATGATTATGGGGGGTATGTCGGGTTCAGGCCCTGCCGATGCCGCCGCGGTTGCCACCGTTATGATCCCGAGCATGATGCGGGCAGGCTATCCCAAAGCTTTTTCCTCAGCGGTGATTGCGGCATCTGCATCGACCGCTATATTGATCCCGCCCTCAGTGGCGTTAATTATCTACTCAATTCTTGTTCCATCCGTGGATATCCGGGCGTTGTTTGCAGCAGGCATCATTCCAGGGTTTGTCGCCGGTGGAGCCGTTCTTCTACCGGCACTCTGGCTATCACGGCGACATCAATTTGAGTCGGGTGAGGCAGAGGCGCGACCGAGTATTAAAAAAGCGTTCATTCGAGCACTGCCCGCTTTGTTTGCGCCTGTTCTCATTTTAGGAGGCTTGAGGAGCGGACTGTTCACACCCACCGAAGCGGCGGTTGTTGCCGTTGCCTATGGGCTATTCATTGGCCTGGTTGTCTATCGCAATTTAAGCGCTCGAGTCATTTACTCAGCATTGGTCGATGCGGCAATGATGTCGGGCGTTATTTTATTAATTATCTCTATGGCAGGGATTTTCGCTTGGGCGGGGAGCACATTAGGCGCGTTTGATCAGGCCGCTGCGGCCGTGCTGTCTGTATCAGAGCATCCCGCTGTTGTGCTTTTTTTGGTGCTGGTATTTTTAATTCTGATCGGCATGGTGCTCGATGGCGTGTCCATTTACATCATCCTCATTCCAATTCTTATGCCCATTGTTGCCGCTTTTGAATGGAATCCCGTTTGGTTTGGCATTGTTATGGCCATGACCATTGCGATCGGTCAGTTTACTCCACCGGTGGCGGTAAATTTACTAGTAACCTCTCGCATTGCTGGGGTGAGTATCGAATCCACGCTTGGGTGGACGTTATGGTTTGTCCTGAGCATGATCGTTGCCCTGGCGGTTATTGTGTTCTTCCCGGGACTATCGCTGTGGTTGCCAGAGGCACTTGGATATCGGGTATAGCGTGATGGGGCCTAAATCAACTGATCGGCTAACTGCGCGATGTCAGCGGCGATAACATCAGGCCTTGGAAGCCCATTCAGGCGGATTTCAGCATTGCCATGGCGGCGAATGAACGCCGCCTGACAGCCTGCCGCTTGAGCCCCAATCGTATCCCAACCATGGCAAGCCACTAAACACAGGTCGCGGGTAGCGACATTGAGTGCTGATGCCACTTGAGCATAGCAGGCCTCAGCGGGTTTGAACTGGGCCACTGAATCGACGCTGTAATGTGCCTCAAAATAATCTGCAATGCCGGCATGCTCAAGCGCTGTTGGCGAAGCGGATGGCGGTGAGTTCGTCAATGTCACTAAGCGAAAGCCGGCCGCTTTTAATCGCTCAAGGCCAGGCATCACATCCGGGCAAGCCGGCATTGACCGAATCGCTTCAGCGAGCGCTTGCTCATCCGCTTGTGTAATCGCAATACCCGAGATTTCTGCGCGCATACGCAAAGTAGCCAGCGCTAATTCATTAAATGGCCAATAGCGCCTACTGAGCGTCATGGTCTGAGCGTAGAGAATTAGCTCCGCAAACCAATCACGCATGGCATTTTGATCGCCAAAACACCGCACGAAAAAAGGCTCAAGTGTGCTCAGATCCAGCAGAGTCTCATTAACATCAAAGACAAGGATAGGCGCCATGGTGTCGCAGCCTGTTGGTTATTCGCCTTTTTCGCAAGCGCCGCGCGCCAGGTTCTTATTCAAGATTCATCACTCGGTCGCCAAGGGCTAAGCCCCCCCTCCACAACGAGCCGCTGCCAACGCCAAACACCATCCAAATCGACATGATAAGGCCCCTCTGATAGCGCATTCGCCACATGCACAATGACACCATCTACTCGAATTTGTCGATATTGATCCTCGGCGTCGGGGACTCGGACATCTGCTTTTGGCAGGGCCGCATGCCCGCCACAGCAACCATGCTGCGGCGAGGCTCGTAATGTGATGACACCGCCTTGTGCGGTGACCCAATCGCGTGCCTTTGGGCTTATCGTGACAGCACTCATCCCGAATCAGGCACGGACGCCGGTGTGCGCCCTGGCGATATTGTCTTTGGAAACCAATGTTGAGTCCGATTGGCGATTTTAACCAGGGCGAGCATTAATGGGACTTCCACGAGCACACCGACGACAGTGGCAAGGGCAGCACCGGATTGAAGTCCGAACAGCGCTATCGCCGCCGCGACCGCAAGCTCAAAGAAATTACTTGCCCCAATCATCGCCCCCGGTGCGGCGACAGAATGCTCAACCTGCCACGCTTTAGCCCAGCGGTAAGCGATAAAAAAGATCAAAAAGGTCTGAATGCTTAGCGGTATTGCGATGAGCAGAATATGCAGGGGGTTATTCAAAATAACTTCACCTTGGAACGCAAAAAGCAAAATCAAGGTCAGGATTAGACCAATGGGAGTGATGGGTCCAAGGCGTCTCATAAAGACCGTATCAAACCACTCCACCCCTTTTCTGTGAATCAGCGTCACGCGTGTGAGATAACCGGCGAATAGCGGGATAACAATGTATAAAACCACTGACAATGCCACGGTGTCCCATGGCACCTGAATATTCGAAATTCCAAGCAAAAATACGACAATCGGAGCAAACGCAAACAACATAATGATGTCATTCACCGATACCTGCACAAGCGTGTACGCCGCATCGCCCCGGGTCAGATAGCTCCAAACAAAAACCATTGCCGTGCACGGTGCAGCGCCGAGCAAAATCGCCCCAGCAAGATATTCCCGAGCAAGGCCAGCGGGGATAAACGGCTCAAATGCGACCACTAAAAAAAACCAGGCAATGCCAAACATGGTGAATGGCTTAATCAACCAATTCACTGCCGTGGTAATTATTAAGCCTTTGGGCTGACGGCGCACCCCCACAATGGAGGCAAAATCGATCTGCACCATCATCGGATAAATCATCGCCCAAATGAGAATGGCAACCGGTATAGAGACTTGGGCATATTCGAACTGAGACAAGGTATCTGGCACGACCGGTAAAAATTGCCCTAGCAAAATGCCAACGAGCATCCCCAGCGCCACCCAGACACTGAGATAGCGCTCAAAAATTCCCATCCCCTCTTTCACCGAGGGCGCGTGAGTGCCAGCGGTGTCTCGTTTGTCAGCCATCAGTTATCCTCAATAATCGAAGGTAGAAATACATGATCTGCGCCGCAGCAAAATATACGTTTTTCCATATATGCGATCAACCGTATATTTTGGCTTAACGATCGCTAGCAATCGATATAGGTCAATCTCTATGGCTGAAGCACTTCACGAATGGGCACGCGCATTAGATACGCTCCACACTCAGGTATGGAAGCGATTGGAGCGCGGTGTCGCTGATCGCCGCGCCCCCGCACGTCACCCCACATTAGCGAGTGTTGATGGCAAAGGCATGCCGCAGGCACGAACCGTTGTTCTGCGTGCAGCCCACCACGATACCGCCTCGCTCAATATCTACACAGACTGCCATGCCGATAAGGTCAGCGAAGTGCGTGCCAACCCATACGCGGCACTGCATATTTGGGACAACATCGCGCATCTGCAAATCCGCTTTTCCACTGAGGTGGTCGTACATACCGGTGAAGCACTCAAATCGATTTGGGAGCAATTAAGCGATCACGCGCAAAGCTGCTATGGCTTTCATCCGGCCTCAGGCGATGTCATTGCAGAGAGCTTGGCATACGAAAAATACCCAGACTTAAAGGCATTTGCGATGCTCGAACTCAGTATCCAGCAAATGGATATCTTGCACCTTGGCCATCGCCATCGCCGGGCCCGTTTTCAGCGCGATGATGACTGGGCTGGCCAATGGGTTGTGCCCTAATGGCCTGATAAGGCACTCCAATCAGGGGGATTGAATACGAATGAGAAATCCCGGTGGCCTACGCCCACCAGCCCCGTGATCACTGTTTTGCTCAGCCAAGCGCACACGCCCATTGAGCGGGCCATCAAAGTCAAATTCCTGCTCTGTGCTTTGCGCCTGTATCGGTGCTAGCAAGCGCTCGGATTGACCGGTTAGCGCGAACACGGTGGGGTGGAAGACTTTCAGGTCAATGGCATAGTTAACCGCTGATAACGCATTGCGCAGTGCTCTGAACTCTTGCCCCGTTTGCAGTGCTACTTGGTGGAACCCAGGCTGTTGGGCGGACTCAGTCAGCGAAATAAAATAGGCGCTTTGCGCAGATTCTTTTGTGTGAATCGGAATTTCGCCCTCGATTGTGACCCGCAAACCATCATCAACCCGCTCACGTCGAAAATCACTAATCTCTATGGTTTGCTTAAGCGCACTCCAAACCTCATCGACTTGAGCACTCTGCTCGGTGGTGAGTCGTTCTGGGTGAGAGAAAATAATCTTAAATTCAGCCACCACCTCATTGCCTGCGGCCGCTGAGCGCAGCTGCTTAACATCAATCGCCAGCAATAGCTGATCAGCACGACACCCGATTAGCGCAATTGCTACGACACAGAGGACTAGAGAATTTCTTAAGCCTTTTTTCAGACGATTGCGCAAACCTTAACTCCTATTGACTCAAGGATTGGACAGCAAACATCGCATTAAATGCCGGGAACAAGGGGAATACCGCTACATCCTGTCAGCATTAAAACAACAAAAATCCCGATTAGAGACGTCCTTATCAAAATACTATCCCTTCCGTGCTTTCCAACCCGCCCAAATCAGGCTCGCCCAAGCGATCATCAGTACGGTACCGCCAATGGGAGTGATTAACGTGATCAGCATGGCATCGAGGAGTACCGCTACGTAAATACTAACGCTAAATAAAATGGTGCCTACCAACATAAGCCAGGCACTGAAACGAACTCGCCACGCCGTATCTGCCGCCAGCGGGGCTGCCAGCCCAAATGCCAAAGCAAGCAGCGTGACCGCGTGGACTTGGTTATAGCGTACCGCTGTCATTAAGTAACGGAATGACTCGGCATCCACGTTTGGCCGCAATGCATGCTCGGAGAAGGCGCCAAAGGCAACCGATAACAGGCCAAGACAGCCTGCGCCAATAAGAAATGGGTACATAACCGCCCCTTTTACGGGTTTGATGATATTGGCTTTAGTTTAACCACCGACACCGCAACCGGGAACAGTGCGCACACGTTGTGTACGCACCGATTTAATCCCTATGCAGCCGTTAGAATCATCTTAATGGCTTTCTCATTCGCCGCATCGGCAAACACATCGTAAGCTTTTTCAACCTCATCAAGCGCGAAGTGATGCGTAATAAGGCTCTTAGCATCAACACCGCCCGCTTCCAGAATGCGCATCAGCACGGGAATGGTGTTGGTGTTGACTAGCCCGGTGCGAACCGTGACGTTTTTAATCCACAAATCCTCAAGATGGAAATCAACGCTTTTGCCATGGACGCCGATATTAGCAATGTGCCCACCCGCTCTTACAATTCGCTGGCACGTATCAAAGGTCTCGGGAATGCCAACCGCTTCCATTGCCACCTGCACCCCCTCGCCGTGGGTCATTTCCATGATTTTATCAATCGGATTGGCACTAATCGTATCGGTAGCGCCCAATGCTCGCGCTGTTTCTAATCGGTTTTCATCCGGATCAATCATTATTAAGCGAGCAGGCGAGTAAAATCGAGCTGTTAGCAATGCAGCCAACCCAATCGGCCCTGACCCTACAATAGCGACGGTGTCACCTAAGTTAACTTCACCATTCAATGCGCCAATTTCATGCCCGGTAGGCAGGATATCGCTCAACATAACCGCAGCCTCGTCCTCAAGGCCATCAGGCAGTTTATAAAGACTGTTATCCGCATGCGGAATGCGTACGGCTTGCGCCTGCGTCCCGTCAATGAGATGGCCTAAAATCCAGCCCCCATCACGACACTGGGAATATATTCCCTGTTTGCAATAATCACAGCGCCCGCATGAGGTGATGCAGGAGATTAAAACGCGCTCACCTGGCTTTAGCGTTGAGACACCCTCGCCCACAGACTCAACAATACCAACGCCCTCGTGACCAAGCGTGCGGCCTGGCTCGCAGGTAGGCACATCGCCTTTTAGAATATGCAAATCGGTGCCACAGATAGTGGTGTGCGTAATACGGACCACCGCATCAGTTGATTTTTCAATCGTTGGTTGGGGTTTATCTTGCCACTGACGCTCGCCAGGCCCTTGAAAAACCAGTGCTTTCATGTCTTCGCCTCCATCATCTATGCGTGAATTCCCGTCTACAAGATTAGACAACAAAAGCGCGAACTCGTTGACCTCGGGATACCGTTCAATTCCTAATACGCGGCTCGCTTTCAACATTGGATCGGAAAATGGATACGATTAGTTTTAATGACTTCGCTCAGGTTGACCTGCGGGTGGGTACTGTCACTGCGGTTGAAGCGTTCCCGGAAGCCCGTGTTCCGGCTTGGCGCTTAAAAATTGACTTTGGGCCGGATATTGGCGAGCGCAAAAGCAGTGCACAGATCACTGATCTATACGACTCCGACTCATTGATCGGCAGCCAAGTGGTTGCCGTTGTGAACTTCCCACCTAAACAGATCGGCCCGTTTATGTCAGAGTGCTTGGTTACTGGCTTCCATCGCGATGACGGGGCCGTGGTGCTTTGCAAACCAGAGCGAGAAGTAGCCAACGGCAGCCGGCTGGCCTAAGTCAACCCGAATTCATAGAGAAAAGCGCAATGACCGTTACCATTTTAGATGGGGGCATGGGCCAAGAGCTGCGTCGGCGCAGCCAAAAATCAGTCACTCCATTGTGGTCTGCCCAAGTCATGCTGGATGAGCCTGAGTTAGTCGTCGATGTGCATCGCGATTTTATTAACGCGGGCGCACGAGTCATTACGGTGAATACCTATGCTGCAACGCCTCCACGCCTTGCCCGTGATGGCGCACCCGCATGGTTTGATCGCCTGCATAGCGCGGCGCTTGATGCCGCCCACCAAGCACGCGATGAAAGCGGGCGCGACGATGTGCAAATTGCTGGATGCTTACCGCCACTGGTAGCAAGCTATCACGCAGACGTGGTGCCGGATGCGCAATCATGTTTGCGCGATTATCAGCGAATAGTGGCGGCCCAAGCCAATCGTGTTGACTTATTTTTAGGCGAAACACTCACCCTTGCACGCGAGGCTTGTGCCGCGACCCAAGCGGCTAAACACAGTGGATTACCCGTGTGGATGGCATTGAGCGTTGCTGATGATGCCGGTGATCGACTTCGATCAGGTGAATGGCTTGCAAAAGCAGCCAATCAAATTAAAAGCGCCGGGGCCGATGCGCTTTTAGTTAACTGCTCAGCGCCTGAGGCCATTTCTATATCGATGCCGATTTTAGCGGCTACCGGATTGCCATTTGGTGGTTATGGCAATGGTTTTGTTGCTGCCGCTCACCTCAAACCCGGCGGCACCGTTGATTCTTTGGCCGCTCGCGAAGAACTCACCCCACAGGCATACGCGGCGTTTTGCGCCCAGTGGATTGCGTCTGGCGCCGAGATCATTGGGGGTTGTTGCGAAATTGGACCCGCGCATATTGCCGCGATCAAGCAAAACTTTGGCTAGGCACCCGGCCACATTCGCTGCATCACTCCGTCGCGCCGAATTAACCAATGATAAAGCGCACCGGAAATATGGACGAGTACAAGTCCCATTAGTAGCCAACCGATAATCGCATGCCATTGAAATAGTACTTCGGCAAAGCCCGAATCTTTCTCGACAATGGAGGGCAGCACCCAATGGAAAAAATTAATCGGATAACCGCCCGCATCCGTTGCAGCCCAACCAATCAGCGGCATGATTATTAAGAGTGCATAGAAAAGCCCGTGCACAGTCTCGCTGGCGAATTTTTGTACTGGCGCTAATGCAACCGCATAGGCAGGTTTGCCAAGGGCGAGTCGAGCCGTAATCCGCACAATCATTAAGCCAATCATTAACACCCCAACCGTTTTATGTACTACGTAAAGGGTATTTGTCGTGGCCATTCCGAATAGATCGACGGCGTGATTAAAACCCAATGTGCCAAGCGTTGCGCCAATGCCTAAAGTGATCACCACCAATGTCGCAATGCTCCAATGCAAAATGCGCTGAATCAGGAAGTATTTTGGCCAATTTGTCATATCAATCCCGCTGTTTTGTTTGCCTGCCAGTGGAGCCGAAAATCCCAGCAGAGGACAGAATTTGAAAAAAACAAGACATTTGCCTTGGATTTGTGGAAAATATGATCCCGATCAATCATTGATGGTGCAACACTTCTAAAAGGGGGGCATGAGCGCCTGAAATGGTTGACCAAAGGGCTTTCGCCACGTAAGTTCCCGTTAGTTCAAACACTGGAGGACTCAAGATGGATCTCTCGGTTATCAACCTTGGCCAATATACGTTCATTGCGAACGCATTCTCGTTCGGCTTCGCCGTCATGGCAGCCGCAACACTTTTCCTATGGCTCTCACGCGGCAATGTCGCACCGGGCTATCGGATGGCAATCACGATCAGTGGTCTTGTGACCGCAATCGCTGCTTACCACTACCTGCAGATCATGCTGTCATGGGAGTCTGCATTCTCAGTATCCGGCAACTTTGTTGACGTCACGGGCAAACCATACAACCAAGCCTACCGTTACGTTGATTGGTTGCTGACTGTGCCGCTTTTGCTCATTGAGCTAATCCTTGTTATGCGCTTATCGAAGAGCGAGACCGTCTCGAAGAGTGTATGGCTTGGTGGTGCTGCTGCACTCATGATCATTCTGGGTTACCCAGGTGAGGTGGCAGAAGATGCCGGTACGCGCTTTACCTTCTGGGTACTGTCGATGATTCCGTTCATCTACATCGTCTACCAGCTCGTTGTAGGCCTGAAAGGCTCGATCAGCAAGCAGCCTGAGAACGTGCGCGGCCTAATTAATGGCGCCGCAACGTTGGTGGTTATTTCCTGGTTGTTCTACCCAATTGTCTACCTCTTCCCGCTCATCGGAATTACCGGTGGCACCGCCATTACGGCTGTGGAAGTGGGCTATACGATTGCGGATATCGTTGCTAAGGCTGTCTTTGGCATCGTGATTCTGAACATTGCGATGCGCAAGTCAGAAGCCGAAGGTGGTGCAAAGGCCTAATCGACTATCGATTAGCCTTCTATAGCCAACGCCATGCGGGTGCCTGTTCGACCGATCGTTGAGCAGGCACCCAACTTGGCCTAAATCGAAAGGGTGACCCAATTGGCCGCGACGAATGTCAAAACATTCCAGTCCCGTGTCCACGCCCGGGGCCCATTACCCAGCGTCGATCAATACATGATTGATCTGATTGCCTCGAGCGGACAGACGCCGGCTCAAGAGGCAGCGCTATATCATCTCAATACAGGTGGCTCACGAATGCGCGCTCGACTGGCATTAGCCAGCGGTGCTATCCACCTTGATCCGACGGATTGCACAGCAGCGGCAGCCGCTTGTGAGTTACTGCATAACGCATCGCTTGTGCATGACGATATCAGCGATGGAGACCTTCTTCGTCGAAGCGCATTAACCGTTCGCTCCGCCTATGGAACGGGCGTGGCACTATGCACCGGTGATTTACTCTTAAGTGCTGCGTTTATGGCAGCCAGTCAGATCAAAGACTCGATGACCAGTCTGTATTTGACGCGCATGATGGCTCAAACGGCCGCTCGCGTTATCGGCGGGCAGAGCATCGAACTGGCCGATCAGACGCAACCGACAACACCAACACGGCGCCAATACTTAACGGCCACCCGCGCTAAAACGGCACCGCTCATTGAGCTGCCTATACGCATCGGGATGCTTAAATCCACAACACACCAAGCATCGGCACAAAGTGTTGAAGCGCTGGCAGAGGCGATTGGTTTGGCCTACCAAATTCTTGATGATTTGGACGATCTCCAAGCTGCCGCCTCGACGCAATCTGCGCCCTCAGTCCATCGTTTACACGCCTGGTGGCATCACCAAATTCCTTGCCGTGAAACCGATACTGTCGCAACTACCCAGCGCTGCCTTCGGCATGTCCGCGCTGCCCTGCGACGCGCTAGCACGCTCGCCACTCAACTCCCAACTCCGTTGCGAGGTTGTGTCGAGGAGCTTATCGAGAAACTCACCGTTAAGGCGGCTCAGTAGCCCCACGGTAGGCTAAGTCGTTTGCCTTGTCCGCTTGGTAATACGACGCTGATATCCATTCATTTTTGACTTCGCACGGAGGCAACCGAGCGCCATGAAAACATTGGTAATGGGCGGTGGTTTTGGTGGTATTGCTGCGGCGTTGCGGCTGCGGGCGCGCGGCCATGAGGTCACCCTAGTGGATCGTTGCCCACGCTTAGGCGGCCGAGCCCAAGTCTTTGAGCGAGGCGGATATCGACATGACGCGGGGCCAACCGTCATTACAGCCCCATTTTTATTCGCCGAATTGTTCGCATTATTTGGTGAGGACATTGCCGATCGCATTGAGCTCACACCGCTCGATCCCTGGTATCGGTTTCGCTTTGCCGATGAAAGTCAGTTCAATTACGGCCCAGGCATTGCCAACATGGAAGCGGAGATTGCGCGGTTTAATCCGGACGATGTCGCCGGTTACCACGGCTTATTAGCTGAATCCAAACAGCTCTTTGATATTGGTTTCCAAGAATTGGGCGATCAGTCCTTTGATCGACTTTCAACGATGCTTCGACAAATTCCACGTCTGTTGCGTCTGCGTATTCATCGCAGCGTCTATGCCATGGTTTCGAGTCACATCGAACATCCCTATCTCCGCCAAGCACTCTCCTTGCAGCCCCTATTGGTGGGCGGTAATCCTTTCCATACCACCTGTATTTACGGGTTAATTCATTACCTTGAGCGCGAATGGGGGGTGCATTTTGCCATGGGCGGTACAGGTGCGCTGGTGGATACACTGGCCGGATTACTAGAGCGTCAGGGCGTGCATGTCGAGAGTGGGCGCAGCATCGTTGGCATTCATCGCGAGGGTAGAACCGTCAAAGCGGTCAGCTTTGATGATGGACGCCATTGGAGAGGGGATGCGTTTGTTTCTAACCTTGACCCGATGCACTTATATGGTGAGCTCATGGATCCACCACCGCCTGTTGCTCGGGTCAAACGTCAACTTGCAACGACCTCAATGGGCTTGTTCGTGCTGTATTTTGGGACCGATTGTCAGTACCCAAATGTGGCTCACCACACCATCTGGCTCGGTGAGCGCTATCGTGAATTATTGAGCGATATTTTTGATAAAAAAATCCTCTCAGAAGATTTCTCACTCTATTTACATCGGCCTACCGCCACGGACTCAAGCTTTGCCCCTGATGGCCACGATAGCTTTTATGTCCTCGCCCCGGTGCCAAATTTGCTTGGCAATATTGACTGGGACGTTGAAGGGCCCCGACTCCAGGCACGTATTATTAAAGCGCTGTCTGAATCCATCATGCCCGGACTAGACACCCGCATTCAGTCACCGTTTTACATGACCCCTGAGGACTTCCGAGAGAACTACCAAAGCGTTCACGGCAGCGGGTTTAGTATCGCGCCACTTTTCCGTCAATCGGCTTGG
Organism: Spiribacter sp.; assembly: GCA_031581365.1. Classification (GTDB taxonomy): domain Bacteria; phylum Pseudomonadota; class Gammaproteobacteria; order Nitrococcales; family Nitrococcaceae; genus Spiribacter. The sequence goes on from JAVLBI010000008.1 coordinate 37,456, forward strand.
TTTAGGTTTCATAATCGGGCCGAAGGCATGCGTAATCTCTATTTGGTGGGGGCAGGAACGCATCCGGGCGCGGGTCTACCCGGCGTTCTCTCCAGTGCGCGGGTTCTTGATCGGATCTTACCGGCGGCGGAGAGCGCATGAACCCTCGGGAAATATTGGCCCGACATGCAAGTAGCTTTCACTTAGCAAGCCGTTTTTTGCGTCCGGCCGATGCCAAAGACATTACGATTTTGTATGCGCTTTGCCGGTTAATTGATGATCTAGCTGATGAGCAGATCAATGAATCGGCACGAATCAATGATGTTATTACCCATTTGCGCAACGGAGAACTTAACGCCATTCCCGTCGATGGATTTGCGGAGATGGCCCGACGCCGAGCGCTCGATCTCACTCCGCTTATTACGTTGGCTGAAACCGCATGTGCCGAATCAACGACACCGCCAATGCTGGAGAGCGAACAAGCGCTTGTTGACTACTGCTATGGCGTTGCAGGCACTGTTGGCGAGCTGATGTGCCCGCTCATTGGGGCTGATGCCCAACAAGGACGAAGCGCAGCTGTTGCCTTGGGGATTGCCATGCAGCTGACCAATATTGCACGTGACGTCCTCGAAGATGCTGAGCGCGGCCGCCGTTACCTGCCGGGCTGCTGGTTGGGTGAGCTATCCCCTGCCCTCATTGCCGAGGCACGACCGATTCATCGCGAACCGGTGCGCGCTGCCATTGCACGAACCGTAGAATTGGCGGAAACCTATTACCAACAGGGCGAATCCGGCCTCTTACTCATACCAGCGCGCAACCGCCAAGCGATTCGTATTGCTGCGCGTCTTTATCGAGCCATTGGCTTACGCGTCAAAGCCCAAGGCTGTCGCTATTGGGAGGGACGTGTTTCACTCAATGCTCGTGAACGAGCACGCGTAGCACTGATAACCTTCGCCGGTGTTGGCCAAAAGCTAGGATCACCGAATGCATGAAAACCTTTGATATCGCCTTTATTGGGTTAGGCGCTGCCGCGATGAGCTTGGCGAGCCGACTTGCGCAAGGCCATTGGTCCGGCAGTGCGGTATTCATTGAACCGGCTGACACGCAACGAAATGATCGAACCTGGTGTGGCTGGGGACCGAGCGATCACCCTTTCCAAGACCAACTCACCCGCACTTGGACGCAATGGGCGGTTAGTCACGCAGACACCTCTATCATCCGCCATTCGGCACAGACCCCCTATCAAATGCTCACAGCCGGTGCGCTCAGAGAGCGCAGCAAAGCACTAATAGACCAACGTGATGACTGGCAGTGTCTCAGCGCTCGCGCGCTGAAAAATGCCGATCGCACCGCCAATGGCTGGCAATTACACCTCGATGATCAAAGTAGCGTCCATGCCCACTGGGTCATGGATGCACGAGCGCCAACGCTCAATTTAAAGCGCCCTTGGCTCTGGCAAAGCTTCATCGGCGTCGAAGTCAAAGCCAAGGGCTTTAGCGATAACGACACAGTCAGACTCATGGACTTTATAGACGATGACACACCGCTTGTTAGCTTTATCTATGAGCTCCCCATTAACGCCGAACAACGGTTAATTGAATTCACTCGATTTACCCCCGAGCGGGCCGATGAAAATCGGCTCCGAGAAGCCCTTCAAGCGCATCTTAGTGCACGCGGAATTTCGCCTGAGCAAATTCTACGAGAGGAGTCTGGGCATTTACCCATGGCGCCGATTAAACCCTACTGCCAAGCGCAGTGGATGCGCATTGGCACAGCCGGCGGCAGCATGCGACCGGCTACAGGCTATGCTTTTCATAATATTCAACGTTGGGCAAACGCATGTGCCAATGCATTACTCGCAGGCAATACGCCGATTCCGCCGCGTCGCTCGGGCTTAATGGACTGGCTAGACGGAATTTTCCTTGAGTCATTATGGCAATCCAATCACCCCCCCGCTAAGACATTCATGCGATTGTTTGAACGCACACCCGCGAGCGCACTATGCCGGTTTCTCATGAGTCAAGCGCGTTTTAGTGATGTCTGCCGCGTCCTCCTCGCCCTACCCAAGCGAACAATGATTAAAGCGGCATTTCGGTATCATCAGCATAATGATTCGTAGAGAGCGCGCCACACACCAGTAACGCTTTAAAGGTCAACATGAATATTTCTGTACTGCAGGCCAAGATTCACCGCGCCACGGTTACCGATGCCAATCTCGACTATGAAGGCAGCATCACCATAGACGCGGCTTTACTACAAGCCAGTGGCTTACTACCTTTTCAACAAGTCCATGTTTACAACATTAGCAATGGCCATCGCTTTGAGACCTACATTATGGAGGGTCCTTACAATGCCGGCGATATCACCATTAATGGAGCGGCCGCGCATCTCGCCAGACCAGGGGATAAGGTCATTATTGCCGCTTATGCGCTGCTAACGCCCGAGCAGGCAAAAGACTGGCAGCCCAAGCTTATCTTTGTGAACGAGCAAAATCAGCGAAAATCAATCTAAACACCTGCCCGGTCATCTTGAAATTGCAATGCGGCTAAGTGCGCATAAAGCGGGCTATCCGCGAGCAATGCCGTATGCGTGCCAAGTGCACTTAATCGGCCTTGATCGAGCACCGCTATCCGATCTGCATGGCGAATGGTGGCAAATCGATGCGCAATGACCAAACTTGTACGCGCATGCATCAATCGACTAAGCGCAAGCTGCACCTGACGTTCACTCTCAGCATCAAGACTACTCGTTGCCTCATCCAACAACAGCACCGCGGGATCGCGCAAGATTGCCCGGGCAATCGCAATCCGCTGGCGCTGCCCGCCTGATAACTGCACCCCGCCCGGGCCAATATCAGTGTCCAACCCCATCGGCAGCGCATCAATAAATGCCAGGCAATTGGCCGCCTCCGCCGCATCAGATACTGCCGCATCGCTCGCCAATGGATCACCAAACTGAATGTTGTCCCTAACGCTGCCACTAAATAAGACCGGTGATTGCGAGACAAACGCCATGCGTGAGCGTACTTCGCTTAAATCGGCATCACGAATATCCACGCCATCCAAATCAATTGCGCCCGAGTGTGGATCCACAAAGCGCAACAATAAACGCATTAATGTAGTTTTACCCGCGCCAGATGGACCGACTAAAGCAAGCGTCTCACCGGCATTTAGCGTAAGCGTAATATCTGTTAAAACCGCGGCATCCGGTCGACTTGGGTAGGCATAGCCAAGCGAACGGATTGCAAGCTCGCCCCGAGCCGGGAACGCCAGTGCAACCGGGGTGGTTGGCGTGAGGATAGTGGGTTTCGTATCGAGCAGCTCAAATAAGCGCTCAGCCGCTCCTGACGCACGGAAAATCTCACCGGCCACCTCCGAGAGCACACCCAATGAACCCGCTGCGAGCACCGCATAGAAAACAAAAGCGGATAGCTCGCCAGCGCTCATTGTACCCGCTAGCACGGCATGTCCGCCGCGCCACAAGATCAATGCCACACCAGTAAAGGCGAGCACTAATACCACCGCGTTCAGGCCTGAGCGCTGTCTAATGCGCCGCACCGCAGTGGTAAACGCTTGCTCCACTCGGTCACCAAAACGGACTTGATCAACCGCCTCATGCCCAAACGCCTGCACCGTCTCAATACCGCTTAATGTCTCCCCAACATAGCTACCGACATCAGCAATGCGGTCTTGGCTCAAGCGCGATAAACGCCGGACTCGACGTCCATAAACAAGCATCGGCAACAGCACAAGCGGTATGCCAATCAATACCATAGCGGTAAGTGCAGGACTCGTAATGACGAGCAATACAAGGGCACCAACCAACATCAAGGCATTACGTAGTGCCATAGAGAATGTCGAACTGAGCACGGTCTGTAGTAAAGCAGTGTCAGTGGTCATTCGTGATTGGATTTCGCCGACTCCATTGGCTGCATAGAAATCGGGCTCCAGCAAGAGCAGTTGGCGAAAAACAGCCTTACGTAAATCCGCGGCTATCCGTTCACCAATCCACGTAATCCAGTAGAATCGCAGCGCTGAAGCAGCGGCCAATACCCCCACAACGCCAGCCGTCAGCAAAAGCATTCGGTCGAGCATTGCAGGGGACTGCGCCGCGAACCCCTCATCGATTAATAATCGCAGCCCCTGCCCCATCGCTAATACCATCGCGCCGGCGATAATAAGTGCACTGCCAGCGCCAAGCGCTTGTGGCCAATAGGGTTTGAGATAACGAGCTAGGCGAAATAATCCCGTTAACGAGCGCGAACTAGCGGGTCGTTGCGTCATCGGGCGGCAAGCCGCTCTCGCTCCGACTCAAGTGACTCCCAACGACTATAAGCCGCTTTTAAGGCGGCTTGGGCTTGCTCGAGCCTGGCGGTTGCCGCTTGGATTTCATCAACACCACGCGCATACAGCGCCGGGTCGTTGATTTGCGCGCTAGCCTCATCAACTTCAGCTTCGAGCGATTCGATCTGGGCGGGTAATTGCTCGAGCTCACGCGCGTGTTTATAGCTGAGCTTACCCGCCGTTGCTCGTTTTGTCGGGGGCGTTGTTGATTGGGCTACCGAGTGGCTAGACGTCCTCTTTGGCTTTGCCGGTTGTTGCGCCTTTGTGCACTGACGCATCCAATCCTGATATCCCCCCACATAATCGCCAATTTGACCACCGCCTTCAGGCACTAAAACGCTAGTCACAACATTATCGAGAAAGGTTCGATCGTGAGAGACGAGTATGAGTGTTCCAGAGAAATCCAGTAGCCGTTCTTCAAGCAATTCGAGGGTTTCTACATCAAGATCATTGGTGGGCTCATCTAAAATCAGCAGATTCGTGGGACGAGCCAATAATTGGGCCAATAACAAACGATTACGCTCGCCGCCCGAAAGACGAGTGATTGGCGCATTGGCGCGATCGGGTGAGAAGAGAAAATCTTGCAAATACCCCATCACGTGACGCTGCCGGCCATCACCACAATCAATAAATTCCTCGCCTCCAGCAACATTTTCACGGGCACTACGCGTATCGTCCAATGACCGCCGATGCTGATCAAAGTAGGCGATCCGCAAACCGGTCCCCAAGCGCACACGACCGGCATCTGGCTTGATTTCGCCGAGCAACAACCGAATTAATGTCGTCTTGCCCGCGCCATTCGGCCCAATAATGCCAATCCGATCACCGCGCAAAATTCGGGTATTAAAATCACGCACAAGCGTCTTGCCATCAATTTGGTAATCAACGTGCTCAGCCTCAGCCACTAAACGGCCTGAGCGTTCACCGGAGGCCATTGTAAGCTTTGCTTGGCCGGGTGCATCACGCCGAGCAGCGCGCGTCTCTCGCATCGTTCGAAGCGCTCTCACACGACCTTCGTTACGCGTGCGACGCGCTTTAATTCCTTGGCGTATCCAGGCCTCTTCTTGTTTGAGCTTTTTATCAAAGCGAGCCTGATCGAGTGCCTCCGCATGGGCCCGCTCGGCGCGGCGGCGTAAATAGTTTTGATAATCACCAGGCCAACTTGTCAGCACACCTCGGTCAATCTCCACAATGCGTGTCGCAATCGCCTGGAGAAATGCACGGTCATGAGTCACAAACACGACACTAGCGCTAAATTCGCGCAGAAAACCCTCAAGCCATGTGATCGCGTCGATATCAAGATGGTTAGTCGGTTCATCGAGCAGCAGCACATCCGGCCGACTAACCACGGCCCGGGCTAACAAAACGCGCCGTCGTAAGCCACCAGAGAGCGCATCAAATCGCTCATCTGGCGGTAAATCAAAACGACTTAATACCGCTTCAACTCGCTGCTCAACCTGCCAACCATCCGCTGCATCAATGCTCGCTTGAACCGCTGCCAATGCATCACCATCAGCACCATCCGCCATTGCCATGGCAAGACCATGATAGCGCGCCAGTAATTCACCAATTTCGCCCATACCAGCGGTAACGACGTCAAAAACCGATCCTTCAAGCCCTGCGGGTACGGCTTGTTCAAGGCGCGAGACCTCAACGCTCGGGCCATAGCGAACCTGACCGGAATCAGGCTGCAGACTGCCATCAAGCAATCGCAATAAAGTGGACTTACCCACGCCATTGCGGCCGACAATACACACCCGCTCGCCCGGCTCGATCGTAAGCTCAGCATGCTCTAGCAGCGGCGGCCCGCCCACGGAGAATTCAATATCATCCAGTTGGATTAAACTCATAACCTCTTATGCTCTCATAGCCATTCAAAGCAAGCACAAAAACGTGCATGAATTCACAGTTGAGTCTGTCACTTTCCTGCCAATGTGATGTTTTCGCTTTAATAAGGAGGCGTAGCGATGGCACGCAATTACATCCGCCCAGAAATTCCCGAATCGCTCTATGAGCAAATGACTCAAGGACGCATCATTCTTATTAACCCCGATCTCGATGAGCTCAAGGTTGCCTTAAATCAAGTCCAAACTGGCACTCGGGAGCGGCGTTTAGATCGCATGGAGATTACCCGCGCTTGGCAGGACTTCAATCATCACGCGCTAGCTGGCATTGGCCTTGCCAAGTCCACCGAAGCACCCGCTCACTATCGCTGGGCATTGGACACGACTTTGTTCCAAATGATCCGCATTACCCCAACGCTTATTGGTGTTGTTTTAGAGCGCACTGCCATTAAACCCGGACAATCAATTACTTGGCCAGTCCCCGGGGCCACGACCATTGCAGAGCAAGATCAACGCTGGCAGGGAAGTGCGATTGAACGGCGGAATCACATCGTCACGGCATTTTGGCTCCATCTCAGTGATACCGATATGCGTGAGCTAGATGCCTATACAACAGCGGCCTAATCCGAACGAAGCTCGCGAGCGTGGACTCACTGAGCCACTCCATAAAGCACTTCCCGGATGAGCATCGGGCAGGCATCGTCATCGACCCAGAGGTGGGCGAGCTGCGTGGGTCGTATCGACTTAACCGCTTAAGACACTGATTAAGATCAAGTGCGCGACGTCTAGCTTTTCACCCCGCCGGCAAAGCGCTTGCTATAATTACGCAGAAGCGGCCTATTAATCGATGCGAATAACGGAGAGCGTGATGAACGTAGCCGAACGTCCCCCTGCCCACTGGCTCTTTCCTGCCGGTTTACTGCTGGCAGTCGCTTTCTCGATGCTTCCAGGGCAGTGGCCATTGTATGGGGTTCTTGCCATTAGCACCGCCGTGCTTGGCCTACCCCATGGCAGTCTTGATACAGCGGTTGCTAAGCACTATTTGCACTTACATAACTCTGCTCGTCTGATGAGTTTCTTCATCGCTTACCTTGCATTGAGCGCGCTTGTAATTGGCCTTTGGTGGCAAGCACCCAATGCGGCTTTAGCCGTGTTTTTACTCTACTCTGCCGTGCATTTTGGTGACGATGTCGCCGTACGTATTGGCCGAATCGGGGGCACAGGCTATGGTCTATGGATTGTCTCGTTACCGGTTGTACTGCAACCGCAAACCGTCTTGCCACTATTCCAAGCGCTTGGGAGCAATCAGGCTGAGCTAATCATAATGGCAGCGCCCTATACGCTCGCATTGGGCGGTCTGATGTTGGCAACAGGGCTAATAAGGCATCCGCAACGCGCTGTCAGTGACTGGCGTGATCCGCTGCTCCTTGCCATTGGTGCAGCTTTACTTCATCCGCTTGCCTACTTTATTGCCTACTGGTGTTTCCTCCACAGCCCACGACACTTAACGCTCGCCTCGCGCGATCTTGGTTTAGATAGCTGGCGCGAGAGGCTCTGGGCTGTCGCGCCCACAACGATTGCCACTTATCTGTTGGTTATTGCAGCGGTGCCCTTTCTCATTGGCCTGCCAGCCGATGCCATTGTGCTCAGGCTAATTTTCATTGGCCTAGCCGCACTGACTGTGCCGCATATGGTGGTTGAATTTATTGCCGGGCCGCGCGCGACTCAATAGCTGGCCTAAGGCAAAATTTAGCGAGTCACCGGCTGGGCGAATGTGCCCTGACTTGTGGCTGCAGCGACCGCCGTTGCCACTTGCTCGGCTGTGATGGCGGATAAGGTCCAACCAAGATGACCGTGGCCGGTGTTATAGAACACACCAGGCCGCCGACCTTCACCCACTTTGGGCATCATATCGGGCATTGTCGGGCGCAATCCGGCCCAAGGAATCGCCTTGCGAGTACTGACACCGGGAAAACAACGCGCCACCCAATCGACCAACGGCTGAATGCGATCATCCCGTATATCGCGATTAAAGCCATTAAACTCAGCGGTACCTGCAACCCGCAAGCGATCCTCTCCCAAGCGACTAGAGACTAACTTTGTTTCGTCATCGAGCAAACTCATCACCGGTGCAGCTTGCTGAGATTGCTGATCATCCAATGCCACGGTGATTGAGTAACCTTTAACAGGATAGACATTCACTCGATCGCCAAGCTTTGCAGCAATTGCACGGCTGCTAACGCCCGCGCACACCACCACGGCATCAAACCGCTCACGGCCTTGATCACTCGCTACCCATGCACCATCGTTGGTGGCCCCCAAATCGGTTATGCCACAGGCATAACGCATATGCCCACCACGTCGCTGCACTGCCGCGGCCAGACCATGGGTGAATTTATGGATATCACCCGTGGAATCGCTTTGCGTATAAAAGCCACCGTAGTAATCCCCAGCAAGATTAGGCTCGATTTCGCGCATCTCGGCTGGTGATACGGCATGCCGCTCCAAGCCGCCTTTTTTTAATAGTTCGGTCACATACGCGGCATGCTCAAAACTCGCCTTCTGGCGATAGACGTGCAAAATGCCCTGACGCCCTACATCGAAATCAATCGCCTCTTTGCGCGCCCACTCAAACAGATAATCACGTGCTTCAATGGCAAGGCTGGCAGTTGCCGTTGTGTTCTCGGCATAACGCGGAATCGCCGCAATAAACTGCGCAAACCAACTCAGTTTATGCCAGCTAGGCTTGGGGTTAATAAGCAGCGGCGCGTTCGCGCGAAACATCCATTTCAGGCCCTTTGCGATGGTCGGCCAGTGATTCCAGACTTCGGAGTTTGAAGCCGATAACTGGCCACCGTTGGCAAACGAGGTCTCCATGGCTGCATAGCGATTGCGCTCAAAAACCGTTACCTCAAAGCCACGGTTAAGTAACGCATAGGCAGTGGTAATGCCGGTAACGCCCCCACCAATAATGGCAATGTTTTGCATTATGCTTCTCCCGGTCAGGTCGGACACATAGACCCACTCACTGACGAGCGGCTTATACCCCTTCCGTCCTGGTGCCTGAGAGATTCGCCAACCGAGAAAACGCTCGGCTAACTTGCTCCTTCGGCGAGTGATCGACTTCGCGTCACTGCTTTTCGGAATTTTGCACGCAAAAAGGCGGTCCGTTGGCCTGAGAGATTCCGGGGTCGTTGCTCCTTCGGCGCCGGCATACCCTTGAGGGTTGCCGAACTCTCCCGCCTTTGCATAGCGCCATATTACTATTGATCGCCAGGGAGATAAAACACTTTGCGCGTCGTCTAGCCACCCGGTGCCGTCAGCGTTGTAATCGTGGCGCTCACGCCCATAATGATCACGATCAATGCACCCTCTAGCATCAACGAGCGCTGCATTCGAGCCGGCGCTAGACTATCACCACGATTTAATGCCGGCGTAAGCGAGAGTTTATTCAGTGCTGCCAATGATAGAACCAAGGCAAATACCGCAAGCTTAATCGCAAACAACTGCGTATAGCCTGTCTCCAGGGCCAGTAAACGGCCACCAGTTAATTGATAGAGCGTCACACCGCCGGCGACCACCAGTACCGAGACTGTCACTAAGGCAAGCCGGCCAAAGCTATGAGCGACTCGCGCGGCATTACGATGGCTATAACCACAGACGCGATATAACGGTATAAAAATCCCTAGCCAAAATCCAAGCGCTAGCCAATGTAGCGTAATTAATACGCTCAGCCACTGGCCTTTATACGCGGCCACATGACCACTCAAACCAAAGGATGCTGAGACCGCCAATACACCAATGAGTCCGAGCGGTAGACCCACCGCAGGAAACACTATCGCTGCGCTCAGTACCAGCCCGCCTGCTTGGATAAGGAGCGTTCTCCCGAGCGCACCGCTGAGAACGAGCTGTATAAGCTCCGCATCAACCAAGGCCTCAAGACCCCCACCGGCAAGATACACCACCTCGATACCAACTCGGCCCGCAAGTGTAATCAAGCCAACACTCGCTGCCACAGGGATAAGCCTGCGTAGCGCCTTTTGCTCGGTAACCGGCAAGCAAGACAACAACGCTAAACACAGAACAGATCCCATGGCGATGGCCATCGCCAAATAGCTCAGTGTTTTTATTGCAATGGCAAGCGCATCCATCATTTAATCAATAGCGACCACAAACTCAAGCTGATCAGATAATGTATGCCCATCATCTGAGAGTCCGCGCCACTCTAATACATAGCGGCCGTTGGCTAATGACGGCGGCGTTACAGTGAGTGATTGGCTAGACGCCCGACCGGCTTTAGCGGATACATTGAACCGTTCACCCGCTGCATCCGTCAGACGGACACTAATGATGCGCATGGGCGCATCAAAATTAACGCTTAAGGTATCCGGCGGCGTGGTTAACACAGCGCCAGGCATTGGATTACTATCGAGGCTGTTAGAGTGACCCGAAGCGTTATTCAATACCGCAAAGCTGACCGTCAAGGCCAACATTAGCGAGCGGCTAGGCTTTAACGCGATAAGCATCGAATACAACAAAATATTGACCTCACACAGATTCAGTTATCGATCAGTGGCTGACTTAACCTTAGACGGCGTATCATGTCAAAAATGCAAGCATTCGAATCCACTAATGTCTTTGGCGAGCCGCTGCAAACGTGTGGCATGGATCCTGTTACTGGATTTTTTCGCGATGGATGCTGTAACACCGGCCACGCCGATGGCGGTATGCATACGGTTTGCGCGATTGTGACCGAGGCGTTTCTTGAATTCTCCAAGCGCCAAGGCAATGATTTAACCGCAGCGGTGCCTTTGGCTGATTTCCCAGGCCTTGAACCCGGTGATCAGTGGTGTCTATGCGCGGGACGATGGCTCGAAGCGTATAAAGCCGGTGTCGCACCGTTAGTCAATCTTGAGGCGACACATGAGGAAACGCTTGCTGTGATAAGCCTAGATATCTTGGCAGACTACGCCGTACCACGCTGAGTCATTGCGTATGCAACTCACCAGCCCTGAGTTTGGCGATGGCGGCGAAATGCCTTGGACTGTCTCTGCAGCCAATGAAAATCGTCTGCCTACGCTTGAGGTGAAAGGGCTTCCTACTGGCACGGTCAGCCTAGCGATTATATTAGAAGACCTTGATTCGCCGGTGGGTAAAATCACGCACTGGTTAGCTTGGAATCTTCCAGCCGACACCCAACGCATCGATGCACTTGCCCCCGCGGGTAAGCATCAAATGGGCATGAGTGGATTTGGTAAAATTGGCTACGTCGGGCCTACACCACCGGAAGGTCGGCATCGTTATCAATTCACCCTATTCGCCCTCGATACCCGTTTAGCGCTTCATCAAGGATCGAACCGTCAGCACTTTGATACTGCGCTCAAGGGACATATTCTTGCGACAGCGCAGTTAAACGGCACTATTCAACGCCAGGCATCAGCGCAATGAGTCAGTCACACGTCCGCTACCGCCCTAATGCGTTTTTTGCCACCGTCAATCCAAGTGTGTTTATCGCCTCAGCCATCGTTATCGTTGGGTTTGTTAGTTTTGGCGTATTTGCCCCAACCCTGGCCGCTCAGGTATTCAGCGCGCTGCAAAGATTTATTACCGAGTATTTAGGTTGGGGGTATTTACTCGCCACCACCTTTTTCGTCGGTTTTCTACTCTGGCTTGCGGCGAGCCGATACGGGAGCATCCGATTGGGTCAGCCCAATGATCGACCAGCGTTCCGGTTTAGTGCGTGGTTTGCCATGCTCTTTAGCGCTGGCATGGGGATAGGGCTTGTTTTTTGGAGTGTGGCTGAACCTATTCTCCACTACCAAAATCCACCCACTGGTCCAGGCGGCACGCCACATGCGGCACGCCAAGCCATGATTTATAGCTTCTTTCATTGGGGCCTCCATGCTTGGGCGGTCTACGTAATGCTTGGGCTGTCAGTCGCGTACTTTAGCTATCGGCATCGCTTGCCACTGACGATACGCTCGATTTTCTACCCCCTGCTCGGGGAGCGCATTTACGGGCCCATTGGACACACGATTGATGTACTCGCGGTATTTGGCACGCTCTTCGGGCTTGCCACCTCATTAGGGTTTGGCGCTATGCAGCTCAATACCGGTCTGAATGTTTTATTTGGCCTCCCGGTCTCACAAGCATGGCAGGTTGGCATTATTGGCTCGATCACCGGGCTAGCTGTAATTTCCGTGCTCTCTGGGCTTGATCGCGGATTGAAATGGCTCAGCCTGTTTAATCTTGGCCTAGCGCTTATTTTCATGGCCTTTGTATTTCTAGCCGGGCCTAGTTTATTTTTGCTGCGCTTTTTTTTGGATTCCGTGGGGGGATACTTCCAGCAACTCATTGGCATGAGCCTATATACCGGCGCCATCGAGGGATCCGAGTGGCAAAAAGATTGGACCATGTTTTACTGGGGCTGGTGGATTGCTTGGTCACCATTTGTCGGTATTTTTATTGCACGCATTTCCAAAGGCCGCAGCATTCGGGAGTTTATTGTTGGTGTGCTCGGACTGCCTACCTTGTTTGTTTTTGCATGGCTGAGCGTCTTCGGCGGTACAGCACTGCATTTAGAACTTTTTGGTGAGACAACGGGTATTGCTAAGGCGGTGAACCAAGACACGACCGTCGCGCTGTACTTAATGCTCGCCGAGTTACCCTGGAGCACACTGTCTTCCGCGCTTGCGACGCTGTTGATTGCGACTTATTTTGTGACCTCTTCGGATTCCGGCACCTTTGTCGTGGATGCCTTAATTTCACGTGGCTCGCGACATTCACCGCGTCGGCAACGGGTTATTTGGGGCATCACTGAAGGCGCGGTCGCGGCCACCCTGCTGATGGTAGGCGGTGAGCAAGCGCTACAAAGCCTGCAAACCGGCGCGCTGACCGCTGGATTACCAGTTGCCATTATTCTACTCGTCTGTAGCGTTAGTCTGATGCGTGCGCTACGCCGGGAGTATCGCGTACCGGGGGTTAACCCCGCCTAAACAAGGTTATTGAACAGCCATGGATAACGCTCCCATTACCATTATCGGTGCCGGCATTGCCGGATTAACCGCAGCATATTGTGCGCATCAGGCCGGCTGTCAGGTGCGCGTGTTAGAGGCCAATGACCGCATTGGTGGGCGCGTTGATAGCTTGTTAAATGCCCTCGGTGAGCCACTAGCCGATCTTGGCCCAACTTGGATTTGGCCGCCGTTTCAGCCAGGTATCGCGCGCTGGCTTAATACGCTGGGCCTATCCACATTTGATCAATACGATAACGGCGATGCCATTTTAGATGGCTTTGCAGAACACCCAAGACGACAACCACTGCCCGGTCAATATGGTATGGCGCGTATCATAGGCGGGCCAGGCCGCGTTGTTCAGGCATTAGCCAAACCGCTACCGAAGTCCGCTATCAAAACGCATAGCCCCGTCCAAGCAATCACAAAGAACGCCCACGGTGGATTAAACCTGCACGGCGAACATGGACTTATTGGCCATGCCGAACGAGTCATTATTGCCGCCCCCCTTCGGTTAGCTGGCGAGCGCATCCGTTTCCCTGATGCGCTAAGCCAGGACGTTACCCAAGCGCTTGCCAGTACACCGACGTGGATGGCCGCACAGGCCCGCGCGGTGATCTGTTACGAAAACGCGTTTTGGCGCGATCAAGATTTATCCGGGCGAATAGCAAGCCGAGAGGGTCCACTGTTTGAATGCCATGATCATACGAGCGCTGAGGGCGCGCCCGCTTTATTTGGGTTTATTTCAACGCCCCCTGCGCATCGTAATATCGACTTACTCAAACCCGCTATTCTCGCTCAGCTCGAACGTTGCTTTGGCCCCGCAGCAGCACAGCCCTCAAAGATAGTGATTCGAGATTGGGCTTGTGAACCATGGATTTGTAGTGAGGCGGACCGCACAGAAGCCCCCGCCCATCCAGCGGTTGGCCCCGATATTTTGCGTGCTGGCCATTTGGAGGAGCGCCTTTGGTTTTGTGCTGCTGAAAGTGCCGAGCAAAGCCCGGGGCTCATTGAGGGCGCGCTATTAGCCGGAGAAACCGCGGGACTGGCCGCCGCTAAAGCAAGCTTAGCGCCCGCCTAATCCCTATGCACCGCATTGATCCGCTATTCCAGCGCTACATTGGTATTGATTACTCGGGTGCCGCTAACGCGGATACCGGTTTACCGGGAATACGGGTGTATACCGCCAGTAATGCGAACACAGCCCAAGCCATCACACCCGATGCCACCGGCAAACGCCATTGGAGCCGACGCGGGCTTGCGCGGTGGATTGACAAACAACTCAGTGACCCAAGGCCCACGATTATAGGACTCGATCACGCGTTTTCTTTTCCACTGCGCTATTTTCACACGCATGCAATTGACCTCGATTGGACCGCGTTCTTAACCGATTTTTCTGCGCATTGGCCTACCGATAAAGCCGGCATTAGCGTTGAAGCTATTCGCACGGGAAAAGCGGGCCAAGGCTTTAAGCGTCATGGCAACGCTCGCTGGCGACGATTGACCGAGCAAGGTAGCCGGGCTAAATCCGTTTTTCATTTCGATGTGCCGGGGTCGGTGGCTAAATCCACTCATGCGGGATTGCCTTGGCTAGACACCCTCCGTCAGCGCTGGGGCGAGCGAGTCCATTGCTGGCCATTCGATGGCTGGTCGGTTCCTCGCGGGCGTTCAGTGATTGCGGAGATTTATCCAAGCTTATGGAGCGCTGACTACCCGCGCGCCAATCGCACACCCGATCAGCATGATGCCTACGTCGTTGCCACTGCATTACAAGCGCTTGATCACCGCGGCGCGCTTGATGGGTTGTTGACGCCCTATTTGGACACTGACACCGCCGCCCAAGCACAAATTGAGGGATGGATACTTGGCGTTACACCATCGATTGATTAGCGAGCGGCCCGCAGCCTCGCTAAATCATCCGCAATTTCATCAAGAATGGCTGGATCATCAATGGTCGCTGGCATATTCCAATCCTCCGCATTGGCAATACTCCGCATTGTCCCGCGCAGGGTTTTACCCGATCGCGTTTTGGGCAAACGTTTAACCACCGCACATTGACGAAATGCAGCAACGGGACCGATTTGATCGCGTACGATTTGAATAAGCTCTGCCACCAAATCAGCCTCGCTGCCGGTATAGTGGCTACGAGCGACGACAAGCCCCATTGGAATTTGGCCCTTGGTTGCATCAGCGACACCAAAAACTGCAGCTTCAACGACATCCGGATGATTGCTGAGAACTTCTTCCATACCTCCGGTTGATAAGCGATGACCTGCAACGTTAATGACATCATCAATGCGGCTCATAATATGAACATAGCCATCGCCATCAACAATGCCCGAATCACCCGTTAGATAGTGCCCCGGGTATTGCGCAAGATAGCCACTGTAATGGCGCTCACGATCACCCCATAGGCTGGTAAAGGTGCCGGGCGGCAGCGGTAAGCGAATTGCAATATTGCCAAGCTCACCGGCTGGCATATCCTCGCCTTGGTCATCAAGCGCACGCACCGCATAGCCAGGCATTGGACGTCCAGCAGCGCCAATTTTGACGGCAATTTCCTCTACCCCAAATGGATAACCAGCAATGGCCCACCCGGTCTCTGTTTGCCACCAATGATCAAGTACCGGTACGCCTAGATGCTGCTGTGCCCAACGCACGCTATCAGGGTCTGAACGCTCACCCGCCAAGAAAAATGCCCGCAGTGTCGAAATATCATGCGCAGCAATCGCCTTACCATCGGGATCTTCTTTTTTAATGGCCCGCAATGCGGTGGGTGCAGTAAACAACGCGCGCACGGAATATTGCTCAACCATGCGCCAGAACACGCCAGCATCCGGCGTTCCAATGGGCTTACCCTCAAACATAATGGTTGTCGAGCCATTAATTAGCGGGCCGTAGACGATATAGGAATGGCCAACCACCCAGCCCACATCAGAGGCGGTAAACATGACCTCGCCGGGTGCAACCGCATAGATATTAGGCACTGACCACTGCAGGGCAACCGCATAACCACCATGGTCACGAACAATGCCCTTGGGCCGGCCCGTTGTGCCTGAGGTATGGAGGATATAAAGCGGATGATTGGCATCGACTGGCAGACAATCAACACCGGTGGCGCTATTCTCGGCACTTAACCAGTCTTGATCACGGCCGGTATCGAGGGCGCAGGGGCGTGCCTCTCGCTGCAGAATTAAACATTGCTCGACCCGATGAGATGCTAAGGCGATGGCCTGATCGAGCAGCGTTTTATAATCAATGACTCCAGAAGGCTCAATGCCACACGAGGCCGATAAAATGACTCGCGGTGTGGCGTCATCAATCCGTTTAGCAAGCTCAGGCGCAGCAAAGCCGCCAAAGACCACCGAGTGAATGGCACCAATACGAGCGCAAGCAAGCATTGCCATGGCAGCTTCCGGCACCATGGGCATATACACAATAACCCGATCGCCCGCGATAACCCCCATGCCTTGCAGCACACCGGCGATTTTTGCAACGCGATCTTGAAGTTGACGATAGGAATAATGTGCCGTCTTCCCGGTTACCGGACTATTCCAAATAAGCGCGTCTTGCTCGCCTCGCCCTGCAAGCACGTGGCGATCAATCGCGTTGTAACAAATATTAAGCGCACCGCCAGAAAACCATTGATAAAAAGGCGCATCTGCATCATTGAGAACCTGATTCCATGGCTTATCCCAATGAATGTTCTCAGCCTGCTTAGCCCAGAAGGTTTCTGAATGGGCAATTGACTGTTCATAGAGCGCCTCGTATTGCTTGGTCATGTCTGCACACCTTCTTTTCGCTCCTGTTTACAACGCCAAAGCCACATTCCCTCTGACGTTAACCAAATATCTTTTCCATAAGCCGCTTGGTAGTCAGCCCGATCAACCCGACCGGGTAACCACTGCGACCAAACCGTTGTCAGCCGAGCCTCAAGGTCTTTCGCAGAATCTGCTTCGGCCGCTTGCTCAAGCCCCGCATCAAACATGGCGGCCAGTCTTTGCGCGGTATCAGCGACGGTCTCAATCAGCGGAAAATGCGCTGGCGCAATCTGTGCTGGTGCCAGCGCCACGATGTTTGCAAGCGTTTGCTGATACGCCTCAGGGTTGAGCTGAGGAGGTGGGACGACCGGCACCACAAAAGGTGCACCTGCCTCACCAAAATCCGGATAGCCCGCGCCAAAGGCATCACCGGCCATTAAAGTGATTGAGGTTTCGTCAAACACACTGTAGTGATGCCAGGCATGCCCTGGTGTGTGCATAATTCTTAGGCGACGCCCGCCGACTTCGATAACCGCATCGTCAGTCAACGAATCGACTCTGTCGGATTCAATGGGCAGTAATGGCGCATATTCACGATCAAAGAAATCATCGCCATAGAGCCCACGCACGCCAATCTCAAGGCGTGAGGGATCAATCATGTGCTGAGAACCGGAGGGATGAATGCCTAATCGTGCGTTAGGCAGGGCTTGCATCAAGGCCGCCGCACCACCGGCATGATCTAAGTGGACATGCGTAGGAAGCACCCAATCAACCGCACTATGCGCAACGCCTAATTCATTAAGCGCACCCAGTAGCGGCGGAACACTCGCTGGCACCCCTGTATCAATAATACCGGCGCGGCCCGCCTCGACCACGATATAACAAGCCGTGTGCGAGGCGCGTAAATAACCCGTATCGAACCGGTAGAGACCCGGCGCAATGGGCATAAGCACGTGCGATCCAGCCGATAGCGCCATTTCCCTCTCCTCCTTTTTCAGCGGCCTCCTAGACCGCGGCTCAATCAGCGTTGCCGCGTCATGCGCAAAAGCCCCCAAGCAATCAGCCCAGCCGCCGTTACTTTTAATGCAGCACCTGGAAGAAAGGGTAGAACACCTGCAACAACGGCTTGCTCAAGACTGCCTAGCAAGACACTCAACCAAGCAACCCCTATGACATAAACGGCCATATTACCAAGGGCTGCTGCCATGATCGCGGCAAGCGGGTGGCGCACCCAGCCTTGCATTGCCAAATGACCAGCAATCCAAGCCGCCGGCACCATCCCTAACAGGTAACCACCCGTTGGCCCTGCCAAGTAAGCGGGTCCACCGCCGGCGGCAAACACCGGCAGTCCCATTAGACCTTGGCCTATATAGGCTAATACCGTGGCTGCGCCTAGAGCGGGGCCATAAACCATTCCCAGGGCCAAAACCACAAACGTCTGCATGGTAAACGGCACTGGCCAAAATGGAATTTCTACCTTGGCGGATATTGCCAGTAGTAACGTGCCGGCAAGCACCGAGATGCCTTGGCGGGCTAGATTGCCTTGAGCCCAATGCCGAATCGCAGGATTACAGTAAATCACTAACTCACTCCTCATTTTTTTCAATGCAAAGAGTAGCAGAGCCACAGAGGGCCGTCAGCTATGGATCAATAGTGGCTAAAGACGCGGGGTTTTGCTAATCGGCATTGGTTAGAACATCAATGAGCGTTGCCTCTGATAACACAACGGGATTGCCCTGCATGGAAGATGAACTTAAAGCCGCCTGTGCCACTCTGGGCCGATCGGCTTTGCAAAGACCCATGGCCCCGAGTCCCGGCAACCCCTGTTGTTGCGACCAAGTCGCCAAATGTGCGAACGCTTGCACAGCCGAAATATTAAAACTTTGTGCAATCCAATCTTGGACTTCATCAATGCGTTGTTTAGCTTCTCCACGACAGGCTTGCTGATTGGCACTCAAGACATACGGCAACAAACGCCCCGCAATGGCGCCGTGTGGGGCGCTGATTACACCGCCCAGCGGCCCAGCTAGACCATGAACGGCGCCCAATTTGGCATTAGCGAGCGCTAGGCCGCCACACAGGCTCACCCAAGCCATCTCATCGCGGGCAGAGGTTTGCCGCTGCATCTCAGCCTCGGGGACTGCCATCAGCGCTTGCAGCGCATTTAACCCAGTCGCAATAGCATCCCGACATAGTGCATCGGTAAAGCGATTTGCCTGACCGCTAATCCAGGGCTCAATCACTTGAGTAATCGCATCCAAACCACTTGCCAGCGTGACCTCCCGTGGCGTTTGATCGGTTAAAGCCGAGTCAATGATGGCAAGCGTTGGTAACAAGCGATTATCGCGCAGCGAGACCTTGCGCTTTGCGGCGGGAACATCAATCACCGCATTGCGCGTGACCTCAGCACCTGTGCCTGCCGTTGTTGGCAAAGCCGCCCAAGCGAGCGGATGCGCATCGAGCCGTTTGCCCTCGCCAACCACCTCTAAATAATCAAGCACGGAGCCCGTCGCTGGAATCAGCCCAGCAAGCGCTTTTGCCGTATCGATGACCGCACCGCCACCCAGCCCGATCACCGCATCACAGGCATGCGCTCTTCCCCGCGCCACGCATTGTTCAATCAGTGCAACATCAGGCTCTCGCGGACAAGCGACCGTATCGATGACAAGGCCTTCGGCCTGAAGTGCCGTGATTAACCACGCCGCGCGCTTTGCATTGGCGCCATGCACAAGCAACACACGCTCGCCAATCGCCGCAATATTGGCAATGTGGTGGCCGGCACTATTGCGACCAAAAATAATTTGTGTGGGCAAATGCAGACTAAAATCAGGCCTCGGCATAAAATCACCTTTTCCAGATAAGGTAATGCAGTATTTTTCTAATCCCTCTGACAAGCATTTCTCCGTTAGAGTACCTCGCTAACCTAGAGCGCAGACTTGCGTGGCGGCATAATAACAAGCGAAATATCGTCAAAATGAAAATTTGCTCGACCTCAATCAAAGCCCTGAGGATAGACCTGATGAGAAAATTAGCTTTAGTAATCAGTCTTGCAACAATCAGCATGCTGACATTAGCAAGCCAAGCACTTGCCGCCACGTTAGACGATGTACTCAACGCCGGTGAGCTTCGCTGCGGGGTGAGCAATGGACTGCCCGGATTTTCACAGCCTGACCGCAATGGCCGTTGGCGTGGGTTGGACGTGGATACCTGCCGTGCCGTTGCCGCGGCAGTCCTTGGTGATGCGAGTGCTGTTGAATTTATCCCGCTAACCGCCTCAGAGCGGTTTACCGCGTTGCAATCCGGCCGTATCGATATGCTCGCGCGAAATACTCAATGGACCACCACCCGTGATGCCGCATTGAATGTTCACTTTAGCGGTATTAATTACTATGACGGTCAAGGGTTTTTGGTGAACTCTGCCCTCGATGTTAGTCGTGCACACCAACTTGATGGGGCTTCGATTTGCGTGCAAACAGGCACGATGGCTGAGTTTAATTTAGCCAATTATTTTCGGGCAAATAACATGAGCTACGACGCTGAAGTCTTCGCTACTTCGGAGGCGAGTGCGCAGGGCTTTATTAACAATCGCTGCGATGTGTTGAGCTTGGATAGCTCCGCGCTTGCGGCGTTCCGTGCTCAATTAAGTGAACCAAGCGCGGCTAATATCCTACCGGAGAAGATTAGCAAAAAGCCGCTTGGGCCGGTTGTCCGACAAGGCGATGATGCCTGGTTTAACATTGTTAAATGGGTGTTATTCGGTCAGATTAATGCTGAGGAATATGGCATTAATTCTGAGAATGTGGCGAATAGGCTTAATTCCACTGACCCTAATATCCAACGCATCGTCGGGGGCGAAGGCAATATGGGCGAGATACTTGGGCTTAGTGAGGACTTTATGCTCAACGTAATCACTCAGGTCGGAAATTACGGCGAAATGTTCGAGCGCAATCTTGGGCTTAACACGCCGCTTGGCCTGCCCCGCGGCAATAACGCGCTTTGGACAAATGGCGGTATCCTTTATGCGCCTCCGTTTCGGTAAGCGTTAATAACAAAAGGGTGACTCCGAATCGCCGCGGCCGCAAAAGTTTCTAAAACAGATACGCCATCACTCGTATTTAAACGATGACGCAAGGATCGCGGAATGAAACGAGCCCTAATTATCGACCCAGACACAACGGAGCAACACCGGTTCAGCCAAGTGCTGCTCAATCTATGGCCGTTTATTGATCTCGCGGTTGGCAACGGCCTTAATGATGCCTATCGATTATTAACCCAATCCATGCCGGGACTACTGATTGCCGATTTCTACTTGCCGGATGGCTCAGGGCTTGAATTAATTGATCAAGTCCGCCGGCTCTACCCAGAGTCACCTCGCGTTATCATCACTCGGCATGATGATAATGCGCATATACTTGCGGCACTGAAACACGGGATCGATGGTTATATTCTAAAAGATCAAGCCGACAGCGGTGTTAAGCGCTTATTACACCACATTGGCAAAGGCGAACCGGGCTTATCCCCAGAGATTGCTCGTCAAGTATTAAGGCAATTTGAACAACGGGATTCTGAGCACGGCGATGAGACCACTAACCATCTTGATCATGCCCGAGCGCGTGGATTAACGAATCGAGAAATCGAAGTACTTGCTTTGCTCTCGCAAGGCAAAGATCGGCATCAGGTCGGAGAAACGCTAAACATTCGCCCCTCCACAGTTGCTGGCCACATTAAGGCCATTTATCTCAAGCTAAATGTATCCACTCGCGCAGAGGCAACGCTTGCGGCTGTAAAACTCGGCATCGTCAGTGCTTAAGCGTTAATCCTCGGCAAGCTCAGCAAGCGTAATGCCACTAAGAAAATTTTGAATTTGGCTGGAAAGCTCAGACCAAAGATCATGGGTCAGGCAACGCTCACCCCGGTCACAATCTTCAAGCCCGCCGCATTGTGTTGTGTCGACGGGCTGGTCCACTGCCAAAATAACATCCGCTACGCTAATCTTTGCCGCTGATCGCGCTAGGCGATAGCCGCCTCCCGGCCCGCGCACACCAGTGACAAGACCATTACGTCGTAATTGCGCAAAGAGTTGCTCAAGGTAGGATAAAGATAATCCTTGGCGCTTGGAAATATCCGCAAGCGTCACTGGCCCCGCGGCTTGATGTTCAGCTAAATCAAGAATACTGGTGACCGAGAAACGACCTTTCGTTGAAAGCCTCATCGCTGCCCTCTCAAACCGCCCAACGTCTTGCCTGTGGACGTTCAATCACCGCCCGCTCGTTATCATTGGCAAATGCATGGCCCTCACCTAAACAGTAGCGCAGCCAACGATTAAGAAATCGATTTAACGCCCAGCGCCATGCCAATGTCCCCGCTTCAGGCGAGTGATCCGAAAGAACCTCAGCGACGCGCGCATCGTGATAAATTCGCACTCGCAAATCGGGTAATGCTTCAGCACCTTTCACTTGCTCAAATCGATGCGTCAGTAAAAGGTTGGTGGTGTAGGGGCAGCGTTCAATGACTTCTAGATGCAAATCCGGTCCGCGCTCAACACTTGATACCTGAGCGTCGCGTTGACCATCAAGCTGTGGCACTAAACGCCGCAGGTATATGTAGTTATTCTCGTAGAGCTCCATGAGCGCAGCGAAACTGTGCTCATCTTGGCGCTCGAGCAGGTCGATAGTCCGTGTGGAAATCATATTTTTGATGGTAGCACAGCGATTGGCCATAGAATTTAGGGACGCTTTCTAATAAAGTTTGCGCGGCAAATGACAGGTTTGAATGATGGTCGCAGCGAGCTCTTCAATCGACATGGCGGTCGTATCAGAGCAAGGAAGCTTTTCTTGATGAAAAAGACCCTCAGCGCGCGCTGTTTCATACTGACACTGCCGCAAAGAAGCGTAGCGACTATTCGGTCGTCGTTCCGCACGAATTTGCGCAAGCCGCTCAGGGCGGATTGTAAGGGCATAGAGGTGATGACGATGAGCTCTGAGCGCCTCTGGCAGCCGACCACTCAACAGGTCCTCATCAGTCAACGGATAATTAGCAGCAAAGATACCGTAATGCAAAGCCAAATAAATACAACTCGGGGTCTTACCCGAGCGCGAGACGCCCAGCAAGATCACATCGGCCTGCTCATAATGGCGGACAACGCCGCCGTCATCCGCGGACAGAGCGTAGTTCATCGCATCAATCCGCAAGTTGTACGCACGCGGGTCGGTCATTCCGTGGCTTTGCCCAATCATATGACTCGACTCCATACCCAGCTCACTTTCGAGCGGGGCGATGAAGGTGTCGAAAAAATCAAACACAACGGCGTTAACTCGCCGCAGCCGATTTCGCAGTCCTGCATCAATAATCGTGCTAAAGACAATCGGGCGCTCGCCACTCGCAAGACCGGCAGCCTCAATTCGCTCGATCGCGTCATCAACCGCATCAGGACTGTCTGTAAACGGCAAGCTAACCGGATGACTGATCAGCGGAAACTGCGTCATCAAGCTTTGACCGAGCGTCTCAGCAGTAATACCAGTACGATCGGAAATAAAAAACACGCTGCGTGCGGCGGCCATGGTATACCCCTTTTTTTGAGGAATAGATCTTGCGGACTAGTGTACTAATCTGCGGTCATTGTTGAACGGGAGAGTATTAGTGAGCGAATACGTTGTCTGGTTTGAGTCGTTAGGCATGAATGATGTCGAGCGCGTTGGCGGTAAAAACGCCTCTCTCGGGGAGATGATCAGCCATCTTGCCGATGCCGGGGTAAGCGTGCCCGGCGGATTTGCCACAACGGCTCAAGCCTATTGGGACTTCCTTGATGACAGTGGCTTACGAGCGCGCATTGAGTCTGCCCTAGAAGGCCTAGATGTTGAAGATGTCCGAGCCTTGGCAAGAACAGGCGCTGAAATTCGCCAAATGATCATCGACACGCCCTTCCCGCCCGCGCTCCATGAGCAAATCGTTCAAGCGTGGGAGCAGCTCGTTGAGCGGACCGGCAAGCAAGATCTTGACGTTGCTGTGCGCTCATCGGCAACGGCTGAGGATTTGCCTGATGCCTCTTTTGCGGGTCAACAAGAGACCTTCCTTAATGTCCGTGGACTCGATAGTGTCCTGCACTACATTCGGGATGTATTCGCCTCACTGTTCAACGATCGCGCCATTTCTTATCGCGTCCATCATGGCTTTGCTCACGAGCAGGTGGCGCTATCGGCGGGTATTCAAGAAATGGTTCGCTCAGACACTGGCGCATCGGGCGTTATGTTTACCATGGATACCGAATCCGGCTTCAGGGATGTTGTGTTTATCACAGCCTCCTATGGCTTAGGTGAGACCGTGGTGCAGGGCTCTGTTAACCCTGATGAATTCTACGTCCATAAATCAACGCTAGCCGCTGGACGGCCTGCCGTATTGCGTAGAACCTTGGGTGAGAAAGCCATCAAAATGGTCTACAACCGTGAGCCTAAGGCAAGCGAAACGGTGGAGATTGTTGAAACCGACAGCGCCGATCGACTGCGCTTTTGCCTCACCGATGCCGAGGTTGAGTCACTGGCTCAGCAAGCCATGACCATTGAAGCGCATTACGGCCGTCCCATGGACATTGAATGGGGTAAAGATGGCCAAACCGGGCGGCTATTTATCTTACAAGCCCGGCCTGAGACGGTGAAAAGCAGAGACGCCAGCCAGAGCCTGCAGCGCTATCAGCTTCATGAGCGTGGTGAGGTCTTGGTTGAAGGCCGCGCAATTGGACAGAAAATTGGTGCCGGCAAAGCGCGCGTAGTAGATGCCATTGCCGATATGCACGAGGTTGAACCAGGCGATGTGTTGGTAACCGACATGACAGATCCCGATTGGGAACCGATCATGAAGCGTGCCGCTGCCATTGTCACCAATCGCGGTGGGCGAACTTGTCATGCTGCCATTATAGCGCGTGAGTTAGGGATCCCTGCGGTCGTTGGCACCGGCGATGGAACCGAGAAAATCAACCCCGGTGCGGAAGTGACGGTCTCCTGCGCGGAAGGGGATACTGGGTATATCTATCAAGGTATTCAGGATTATGAAATCCGTGAGGTTGCGCTTGGTGACATGCCTGCACTGCCGTTTAAAATTATGATGAATGTCGGTAATCCGGATCGCGCCTTTGATTTTGCTCAGCTACCCAATGAGGGGGTCGGGCTCGCGCGGCTTGAGTTCATTATTAACCGAATGATCGGCATACATCCGCGGGCGTTACTGGAATTTGATCAACAGCCTAAGGCATTGCAGGCGGTGATCAGCAATCAAATTTCTGGCTATACCGATCCAGTGAGCTTTTATGTCGATAAGCTCACCGAGGGGATTAGCACGTTAGCGGCTAGCTTCCCGAATAAACCAGTCATCGTTCGTATGTCTGATTTTAAATCGAATGAATACGCCAACCTCATCGGTGGCGAGGCGTATGAGCCTGAAGAAGAAAACCCAATGATCGGCTTTCGCGGCGCTTCACGCTACATCGCCGAGTCGTTCCAGCCATGTTTTGAGCTGGAATGCCAAGCGTTGTGCAAAGTTCGCGACACGATGGGTTTTAGCAATGTCTGGGTGATGATTCCGTTTGTTCGCACACCCGACGAGGGTAGGCAAGTCATTGAGCTATTGAAGAGAAATGGCTTAGAGAAAGGTAAGGATGGGCTTAAGATCATTATGATGTGCGAGCTCCCCTCTAACGCTTTGCTTGCTGATGAGTTCCTTGAAATTTTTGATGGCTACTCGATTGGATCAAATGACTTAACACAGCTCACGCTCGGTCTGGATCGCGACTCTGGTTTGATTGCGCATCTATTTGAAGAGCGTGATCCGGCGGTCAAAGCCCTGTTGCACATGGCCATTCAGGCCGCACGCCGAGCGAATAAGTATGTCGGCATTTGTGGGCAAGGCCCATCGGATCACCCCGATCTCGCCCGTTGGCTCATGGATGAGGGGATTGATAGCGTCTCGCTTAATCCGGACAGCGTCGTTGAGACTTGGCTTTATTTGGGCGATGAGCAAGCCGATCAGTAACTGAGGAATTCACTTCATCAGAGACACTTGAGTCACTCCCCGATATGCGCTAGTTTGGTCAGACCAATTATGAGGAGGAGCCGCCATGCCAGCGCATGCCCTTTTTCGGCAGGAAGATACACAATTTGACGTGGCGCTCGATCCACTGATCCAAGCGCTCAGTGAAATTCTTCCCAATGATGGGTTAATTGTTCACGAGGCCGGCCGGCGCGCCTACGAGTGCGATGGACTCGCCGCCTATAAGCAACTTCCCTTGCTGGTGGCCGTGCCGGAGACCATCGAGCAGGTGCAGGCGATTTTACGCATTTGCCACGAAGCCGGCGTCCCCGTGGTGACACGCGGATCGGGGACGAGCTTATCAGGCGGCGCCCTGCCCCATCCTCAAGGCCTGCTGCTAGCGATGGGTAAATTCAATCGCATTCGTGAGATTGATCCGGAACGCCGCATCGCTCGCGTCGAGCCCGGTGTTCGTAATCTCTCCATTAGTGAAGCGGCTGCACCACATGGGCTTTACTATGCGCCCGATCCGTCATCACAAATTGCCTGCTCAATTGGCGGCAATGTGGGTGAAAATGCCGGCGGTGTGCATTGCTTAAAGTATGGCTTAACCGTTCATAACGTTCTCGCCCTTAGAGTAATCACAATGGCCGGTGAGCTCACTACCATTGGGGCCGAATCACTCGATTCGCCAGGCTATGACTTGCTTGCATTGATGCATGGCTCAGAAGGCATGTTAGGCGTTGTCGTAGAGGTCACGGTCAAACTTCTACCGGTGCCACTGACCAAGCAAGTGCTTATGGCCTCATTTAACGATGTTGAATCAGGCGGCCATGCCGTCGCTGGGATTATCGCGGATGGCATCATCCCTGGTGGCTTAGAAATGATGGACGGTGCGGCAATTCAGGCTGCTGAAGACTTTGTTAAAGCAGGCTATAACACGGATGCCGCGGCGATTCTGATTTGCGAATTAGATGGCAGTGAAACGGAAGTCGCTGACCAAATGACAGCCGTTCAGGCGTGTCTGCGCAAACATGGTGCAAGCGCCATTCAAGTGGCTGCGAACGATGAAGAGCGGAAACGCTTTTGGGCAGGACGTAAAGCTGCCTTTCCCGCTGTGGGACGGATATCACCCGATTATTACTGCATGGATGGCACTATCCCACGCAAGCACCTCGCCTATGTCCTTCGCCGCATCAGCGAGCTGAGTGCTGCGCAAGGATTAGAGACCGTCAACGTTTTTCATGCGGGTGATGGCAACTTGCATCCGTTGATCTTATTTGATGGCAATCAACCCGGCCAACTCGATGCGGCTGAGACCCTCGGCAGTGAAATTCTCCAACTTTGCGTCGAGGTTGGCGGCACAGTGACCGGCGAACACGGCGTGGGCGTTGAGAAGATCAACGAAATGTGCGTGCAGTTCGCAACCGCTGAGATCGAGCAGTTCCACGCACTCAAAAACGCATTTGATCCAGAGGGTTTACTCAACCCAGGGAAAGCCATTCCTACACTTAATCGCTGTGCGGAGTTTGGCCGCCTGCACGTCCATAATGGCGAGCTGCCACATCCGGATTTGGAGCGTCTTTGATGACGGATGCCGATTGCACGAAGGCGATCACCGCGCAGGTTAATAGCGCGCAAGCAGATCAGCAAGCCTTAGAAATCCTGGGCGCTGGAAGCAAATCTTTCTACGCCAATCGCGTCACCGCTGCTCCCCTCGATATTACTGCCCACCGGGGCATTGTGAACTATGAGCCAACGGAGCTTGTGCTGACCGCACGTGCCGGCACACCGCTCAGTGAGATCGCTGGCGTACTCGGCGAACAAGGCCAAATGCTCGCCTTTGAGCCACCGTCTTTCTGTGCTGATGCCACGCTAGGCGGCGCTATTGCCAGCGGACTATCAGGGCCAGCGCGGCCCTATTGGGGATCAGTCCGCGATATGGTTTTAGGGATCCAGCTGTTAAATGGCAAAGGTGAATTGATGCGTTTTGGCGGCCAAGTCATGAAAAACGTTGCTGGCTATGATGTTGCAAGACTTAACGTCGGCGCCCTTGGCACGCTAGGCGTTATTATGGAGGTCTCGGTAAAAGTACTCCCCGCACCAGCACAGCATGCAAGCCTTGTGTTTGAAGCTCCCATGATCGACTGCCACACGCGCTCAGAACAATGGCTGCGAGCCGGACGGCCTCTCAGTGCCATGCTGCATGATGGAGAGCGACTCTATGTAAGACTCTCGGGGACCGAATCCGCAGTGGCGGATGCACGCACCCAACTGGGTGGCGAGCCGCTTGATGATAAGCATGCTGATACTTTTTGGGCCAGCGTGCACAACCAAAC
Source organism: Spiribacter sp. (assembly GCA_031581365.1). Classification (GTDB taxonomy): domain Bacteria; phylum Pseudomonadota; class Gammaproteobacteria; order Nitrococcales; family Nitrococcaceae; genus Spiribacter. The sequence goes on from JAVLBI010000008.1 coordinate 65,753, forward strand.
GCATGCTTTTTTCGCCACGGAGGATCCTATTTGGCGGCTATCGCTACCCCCAGGTATTAATCCCAATGAATTCGATGGTGAGAAGCTCAGCGAGTGGTCAGGCCAGCAACTCTGGCTGCGAGGCGTACAGGACGCAGCGGCCTTGCGTGCGAAAGCAGCCCAACTCGGCGGTAATGCCACTGCCTTTCGAAATAAGCCCGATGGCATTAGCGCATTCCAACCATTGGATGCGGTCAAACAACAGCTGCATCAAAGGATTAAAAAATCGTTCGATCCGCATGCCATCTTTAATCCGGGGCGGCTCTATCCTGATCTTGAAGAGGCCTGAGTATGCAAACGTATCTCGCTGATTTTATTAAAGACACACCAGCCGGCCAAGAGGCGGATGCGATTCTACGCAAATGCACCCATTGTGGATTTTGTCTTGCCAACTGCCCAACCTATCGACTGCTTGGTGATGAACTAGACAGTCCGCGTGGGCGGATTTATCAGATCAAGCAAGTCTTAGAAGGCGAAGCCGCCACGGAGAGTGTGCAACTGCATCTCGATCGATGCTTAACCTGTCGTGCCTGTGAGACAACCTGCCCATCTGGGGTTGAATATGGCCGATTAGTTGATTTGGGCCGCGAAATCGTTGATCAAAACGTTCCGAGGCCTGCCCTGCAAGGATGGCTGCGTTCCGCACTACGGGGCCTTCTCCCACGGCCAAAGCTGTTTGCGAGCTTATTAGCCATGGGCCGATTAACCCGTCCGTTTGTGCCAGCGGTTCTACGAAAAAAAATCCGCCCTCGGCGCCGCCCACCCGCTTGGCCGCAAAACGCAGCGCATGCGCGTTTTGTGCTTATGCTTGAGGGTTGTGTACAGCCTGCGTTAGAGCCGCCGATTAACCCCCAAACAGCTCGACTGCTCGATGAGCTCGAAATCAGCGTTAAACGAACGTCTGAGGTCGGATGCTGCGGCGCGATTGATCAACATTTAGGCGCACCGGCTAAGGCCAGAGCGCGTATTCGTAGCAATATTGATGCCTGGTGGCCGCATATTGAAGCGGGCGCGGAGGCCATCGTCGTTAATGCAAGTGGCTGCGGCGCGCAGGTGAAAGACTACGCGCATCTATTATCAGATGATCCCATTTACGCTGCCAAAGCTGAACGCGTAAGCGCCTTGGCGGTTGATCCAATCGAGCTACTCGAACGCTACGCTGATCAGCTTATGCCGGCTGCCAATGCACCAAGACGAATCGCCTTTCAAACGCCTTGTACTTTACAACATGCACAACCATTAAATGGCCGCGTGGACGCGTTGTTAAAACACATTGGATTTGAGTTGACCGTGGTTCCTGATAGTCATATTTGCTGCGGCTCAGCGGGAACCTACTCGGTACTCCAGCCGGCGCTAGCAGAGCGACTGCGCGAGCAAAAGCTCGATAACCTCAGTAGTGGCTCGCCTGAGCTGATCGCGACCGCGAATATTGGTTGTCTGGTCCACCTCGATGAGGCCTCCTCTATTCCCGTACGCCATTGGTTAGAGCTAATACAGGCAGCTTAATGGCCGCACCCACTCGCTTCACAATGATAGAGTGCAAGGTTAAGCATGCTGATGGAGCCTTGCACAATGGCTGAGCGCCGCTTCCCGCTACTCATTGAACCGGCTGAACTCGCGAGCCAGTTATCGACTGAGAACTTGCGTATCGTCTTTGTAGATGAGGCCGCCATTTATGAGCAAGCGCATATCCCCGGCTCGGTACGAATGGATTACGCAGATTTAAACACCCAACGCCCACCGGCTGGCGGACTACTGCCTGATATGTCGAGGTTAGCTCGTGTTCTTGGAGCCGCCGGCATCACGCCGCAAACCCGTGTGATTGCGCTAGATGCGAGTGGTAACGCGCGCGCTGCACGCCTACTCTGGACGTTGGAGTGCCTCGGTCATCCATCCTACAGTTTATTAAACGGCGGTTTACCCGCTTGGCTAAGTGAAGCGCGCACGACAGCCCAAGGCCCAGCGCCAGCGGTGGAAAATCCTCAGTTATATCCCGCGGTTCTCGCCCACCCGCAAGCCCGAGCCGAGCGTGATGGCATTTTAAAAGGTCTTGAGTCAGCTAGCATGGCGATTGTCGATGCCCGCTCACCGGCAGAATATCGGGGCGAGGATGTTCGCGCTGCGCGTGGCGGGCATATACCCGGCGCGGTCAATATTGAGTGGACTGACAATATCGATCCCGATAATGCGTATCGTCTGCGACCTAAAGCAGAGCTTGAGGCGATGTATCAAGGGGCAGGGTTAGCAAAAGATCAACAGGTCATCACGCACTGCCAAACCCATCACCGTTCGTCATTAAGCTTTTTTGTTCTACGTTACTTGGGCTATACCTATGCCCAAGCCTATGATGGCTCATGGTCAGAATGGGGTAATGACCCTGAGGTTCCGATTGCCAAGGGCGATCAACCGGACTGACGCGCCGCTTCCACCAAAAAGTGCGCTCGATAATGTTTCAGTTCATTAATAGAGTCACGTATGTCATCAAGCGCTAGATGCGAAGAATCCTTCGTGAGACTTTCAGCCACCGCTGGAAGCCAACGCTGCGCTAGCTCTTTGAGCGTGCTGACATCAATATGTCGATAATGAAAATAACGTCTCAGCCTGGGCATCAGTCGATGCAAAAATCGCCGATCTTGGCAGATGCTATTCCCGCACATTGGCGAGACGCCGGGCGGCACCCATTGCTCGAGAAACGCGAGGGTTTGGCGCTCTGCTTCAGCCGCATCAATGGTGCTTTCAGTGACGCGTTGCCAAAGGCCGGACTGCGAATGTTGAGTGCGGTTCCATTCATCCATCGATGTCATCACGGATTCGGGCTGATGAATAGCGAATACCGGGCCTTCCGCCAAAATGTTCAGCTCCGCATCGGTCACAATCGTTGCAACTTCGATGATCTGATCATAATCAACATCAAGGCCGGTCATTTCCAAATCAATCCATATCAAGTTATCTGCCGAATACGCCATGACCGCCACTCCTTGCTAACCCTAGAACGAAGGGCAGTCTACCAAACCCGGCTGCTGCCACCGAGGTATCTGCATTGAGCGATCAACACGGAATCGTGGTGACAAGCACGGGCAATCACTGCATCGTGGCCGCTGATAATGCCACGCTGCATCGCTGCCAACTTCGTGGCCGGCGCGGCTTACGGCCTGTATGTGGCGACCATGTCAGCTGGAAAATGATGGATGAAGGGGGGCTTATTCAATCAATAGCGCCCCGCCATAACGTCCTTGAGCGTGGCGACTTTCGGGGTCATCCAAGGCCGCTTGCAGCCAATATTGATCGATTGGTTCTTGTCATTGCGCCCGCGCCAACGCCGGATGCTTTATTGATTGATCGCTACCTAGTGCTTGCCCGCGCAATGGGACTCGCGATTAGCCTGTGGATCAACAAAACCGATCTAATGGATACAACGCGAAGTAGCCGGCTTGAACAATTGCTAAAACGCTATCAATCCCTGGGTATTCAGGCGCTATTCGGTAGTGCAATAACCGGCGCAGGCCTTGCGGCACTGAGAAAACTAATTGCCACCGACACCGTCATCTTAGCGGGACAGTCTGGCGTGGGTAAGTCATCGCTCGCGCAAGGGCTGATCCCGAGTCTCGATTTGCGAGTGGGTGAAATCTCAAAACTAAGCGGTCAGGGGCGCCATACCACCACAGAGACCACCCGCTTTGAATGTCTAGATGGTGGCGCACTGATTGATTCCCCGGGGGTACGCACACTGCGCTTAGATCACCTATCACCGGGTGATGTACTCAGCGGATTTCCAGAGATTCAGACCGTCGCAAAGGACTGCCGCTTTCGTGATTGTCATCACGATCATGAGCCAGAGTGCGCGGTTAAAGCCGCATTGCAAAACGGCACCATTGATTTAGAGCGGTTTGAAAACTGGCGCGCGCTCACACGGGAGAGTGTTCATCATTAGCGTTTTCTATGATCACTTAATACGAATGAATTGATTTGAACGATTTGGCAGATCAGCAAAGTTGATCTATAGTTAAACCTTAATTGAACACGGAGACCCGGGCATCAGACATTCCCAGGCAGACTTAAAACACTCAGGCTGCACTCGCCAGCCTTACGTATTCCAAGAACATCGAACCGCTACCCGCAAGATTTCTGTGGGCGGCAATCGGTGGACCACTCCGCCAATCATTAACTGCTAACTAGCAACAGA
>JAVLBI010000008.1:70072-80213 GCA_031581365.1 Spiribacter sp.
GATGTGATGTGACAGTCGTCCCATCGGCTACCACCACGGCAATAACCTCGCTTGCAGAGAATAATGAACCCGATATTGTTCCTGAGTTGTGGGTCAACTCGGCGCCTGCCTATTTTGATCTCGCTGAGGAAGGAAAACTCGTTAAGGCTTCGGACGCTTTTGCCCAAGGTGGCACCGAGCATTGGCTCGTCCCGGACTACTTGGTTGAAGAAAATCCAGAACTCGCCACAATTGAGGGCATTCTTGATAATCCAGAAGACGTCGGCGCGATGTTCCATAGCTGTCCAGATGGCTGGGGCTGCCGGATCGTCAGTGATGCCCTCGCTGAAGCCTTTGATCTTGAGGGTAACGGCATTGAAGTCTTCCACCATGGTTCAGGTGAAACACTCGCTGCGGCCATGGCATCGGCCTACGAGAATGAAGAGCCTTACTTCGGCTATTACTGGGGCCCAACCGCGCCGCTAGGTAAATACAACCTCGTCAACGTCGACTTAGGTCCCTATGACGAAGAAGTCCATGCCTGCAACCAAGACACTGAGTGTAACGAAGTGGGCGTTTCCTCCTTCCCCGCTGCCTCTGTGTTCAATGTGGTGACCGCGGATCTCGCGGAACGTGAGCCGCAAGCTTTTGAACTCATGCAAAACATCACTTTCCCGAACGATCAGATGAGTGCATTACTCGCCTGGCATGAGGAAAATGATGCAAGCGTTGACGAAGCAGTGGTTTACTTCCTGCAAAATAATCAGGATCAGTGGATGAGCTGGCTCAGTGAGGACGCTCAGGCCAACCTTGAAGGGCTTTTCTAAGCCACTTTAGGGTCCAGCGTAGGCGCCGAGGCACTGCTTCGGCGCCTTTTTTATCAGAAAAAGGGATCGGGCAATGGCAACTTACGACTTTATTTTCGATAGCCTTGGTTTACGCAGTTGGTGCGGTGAAAAGACCGACGCAACAATGAGCATGGCTGATCTCCTGAGAAGCCGGTCAGGCCAAGATTTAACGATTTGGGAACTTCCCTTCCCTTCCCTTGATAATTTACATGATGCGTGTCCAGCTATTGCCCAGACCCGTGGTTTAACCAGTGGTCTGGAGAGTGGCTTTCTCACTGTTAAAGACAGCCTTCAGTTTTTCTTGGACCCAATTACCCAACCGCTAAGTTGGTTGCTTAATGGGGCTTTGGCGACATTTGATACCGTTCCGTGGTGGCTCATGATTCCCGCCCTACTCGTGGTGGTATTTATTGCCTCCAAATCTTGGAAGCTGGTATCCCTTGTAGCGTCATTTATTTTGTTCTTAGCGTTTATTGATCACTACGACTATGCCATGCAAACGCTTGCCATCATTTTCGTGTGTTCGTTTATTTGTGTCTTATTTGGTGTCCCGATTGGCATTGCAATGTCGCGCAGTGACGGCCTGCAACGAGGAATAATACCCGTACTGGATATGCTCCAGACGTTGCCGCCATTTGTGTATCTGATTCCGTTGATCTTCTTGTTCTCGGTGACCGAGCCCAAGCTCTACGGCATTGCCATTATCCTTTATGCCATCGTCCCCGTAATACGCCTTACTAACCTTGGGATCCGCTTAGTTGATAAGGACGTTATTGAGGCCGCCGATGCCTTTGGCATGACAGATCAGCAAAAGCTCTACCGAGTCCAAGTTCCTCTGGCGCTGCCCAACATCATGGCAGGTGTAAACCAGACGATCATGATGAGCTTGGCGATGGTGGTTATCGCCTCGCTTGTCTCCGCACCCGGTTTGGGTGTGTTGGTATTACGCGGGATCCGTAACCTCGAACTTGGCGTTGGACTCGTCTCAGGGCTCGGCATCGTGCTGCTTGCCATCATCCTCGATCGTGTCACTAAGGCGGCTCTCGCCCGTGTGAACACCTCGCAGCAATAAGCGCGGGAGCAAAAACATGAGTCAAGAAATTAAAATCTCAATTCAACACCTCTATAAAATCTTTGGTGATGACCCAGAAACCGCGATCGAACACGTCAGAGCCGGTACGGGTAAAGCCGATTTGCTTGAGCAATACGCTCACGTCTTGGGCCTCCAAGATATTAATGTCGATATCGTTGCCGGAAAAATCACCGTCATTATGGGATTATCTGGGTCAGGCAAATCAACGCTTATCCGGCATTTAAATCGGTTAATTGAGCCCACCGCTGGTGAAGTTATCGTCGATGGCGAAGATGTTCTGGCCTACAGTGAGGAGCAGCTCCGGCAATTGCGTCGCGAGAAAATGTCGATGGTTTTCCAGAAATTTGCCCTGCTGCCTCATCGCACGGTGTTAGAGAATGCAGCAACCCCGTTAATTGTCCGCGGCGAGGATAAGGATTCTGCCACTGAAGAAGGTCACAAATGGTTAGAGCGAGTCGGATTGCAGGGTAACGATAATCAGCACCCCCACCAACTCTCCGGCGGCATGCAACAGCGAGTGGGTATTGCACGGGCGCTCACTTCAAACTCAGACATTATGCTGATGGATGAAGCTTTCTCAGCACTCGATCCGCTAATTCGTACCGATATGCAAGACCTATTGCTTGAACTGCAGCAGGAACTGCATAAAACGATTGTATTCATCACACACGATCTCGACGAAGCGCTTAAGCTTGCCGATCACCTTGTAATCCTAAAAGACGGTTACATCGTCCAACAAGGTGAGCCCCAAGAAATACTTCTCCACCCAAATGATCCCTACATTATTGACTTTATCAGTGATATTAATCGCGCTCGCGTTCTCCGCGTACGCTCAGTGATGGATCAGGGCAAAGGCAAGCCTGATAATCTTGCTGGTGATGTGGATGCGGACGATAACCTCGAGTCACTGATTGCAAAATCAGAAGGTGACACTCAGATCTGCTACCGGGTGATGAGCAATGGCAAGCAGGTTGGTGTTCTCGATATGAAAGATCTTGTTAAAGCGCTTGTTCCCACTAGCGCGCCAGAGGGTAGCGAACGCGCCTCCTATTAGAGACGCAATAAAAAACCCCGCAGCGCATCAAGGCGACGGGGTTTTTTGTTTTCAAATCGCTTAATCGTTAAGCAAACGCTTAGGCAAGAAGATCAAACCGATCTGCATTCATTACTTTGGTCCAAGCATCCACGAAGTCGTTGACGAATTTCTCCTCGCCGCCGTTTTGGGCATAGACCTCAGAATATGATCGCAGAATGGAGTTTGATCCAAACACCAAATCTGCTCGCGTCGCCGTCCACTTCACTTGATCAGTCTGACGATCGCGTACCTCGTAGGTATTGCTACCAGTGGGATGCCAAGTGTTTGCCATGTCGCAAAGATTAACGAAAAAGTCATTACTTAACGTGCCAGCACGGTCAGTAAACACGCCATGCTGACTGCCGCTATGGTTGGCACCCAACATACGCATGCCGCCCACTAACACCGTCATCTCCGGGCCGGTTAATCCGAGCAATTGGGCTCGATCGAGCATGAGCTCTTCGGCACTCACGAGGTAGTCTTTTTTAAGCCAATTCCGAAAGCCATCGGCAACGGGCTCCATGACTTCAAATGAGTCGATATCCGTTTGTTCCGCGGAGGCATCGCCACGACCGGGCTCAAAAGGCACATCAATGCGGTAGCCAGCAGCTTGGGCAGCCTGCTCAATACCGACGTTACCGGCAAGAACGATGACATCCGCTACGCTTGCGCCCGTTTCCTTAGCAATCGGCTCTAGCGTCGATAGCACTTTTTGGAGACGCTCGGGCTCATTGCCTTGCCAATCTTTCTGCGGGGCAAGACGAATGCGCGCACCATTCGCGCCACCACGAAGGTCAGAGCCGCGGAACGTCCGTGCACTGTCCCAAGCGGTAGCCACCATTTCGCTGGTCGACAAGCCGCTTGCTTTAATTTTCGCCTTCACCGAACTGACATCATAATCGCGATTTCCAGCCGGAACCGGATCCTGCCAAATCAGATCCTCATCTGGCACATGCGGCCCGATATAGCGATTTTTGGGACCCATATCCCGATGTGTGAGCTTAAACCACGCCCGGGCAAACACATCAGAGAAGTACGCCGGATCGTTATAGAAGCGCTCGGAGATTTTCCGATACGCTGGATCCATCTTCATGGCCATATCGGCATCGGTCATAATCGGATTAAGACGAATTGACGGATCTTCCACATCAACGGGCTTATCTTCTTCTTTAATATCGACCGGCTCCCACTGCCAGGCGCCTGCCGGGCTCTTAGTAAGCTCCCAGTCGTAATTCAGTAGCAAATGGAAGTAGCCGTTATCCCATTGCGTAGGATGTGTCGTCCACGCCCCCTCAATGCCACTGGTCATCGTATCTCGGCCGATACTGCGGGTGGAGTGGTTATTCCAGCCTAAACCTTGCTCCTGCACATCCGCTGCCTCAGGTTCAGCGCCCAGTAAATCGGGGCTGCCATTCCCGTGAGATTTACCAACGGTATGCCCACCTGCGGTTAATGCGGCAGTTTCCTCGTCATTCATCGCCATGCGCGCAAAGGTCTCGCGTACCTGCCCGGCTGTTGCCAACGGGTCAGGATTACCGTTTACACCTTCTGGGTTCACGTAAATCAAGCCCATCTGAACTGCTGCCAGAGGGTTTTCCATTGTGGCGGGGTTGCCGACATCAGTGTAACGCTCATCGCTTGGCGCTAACCATTCTCTTTCAGCACCCCAATAAATGTCTTTTTCCGGATGCCAGATATCTGCGCGACCGTAGCCAAAACCGAATACCTTCAAGCCCATGGACTCGTAAGCCACGGTGCCTGCCAGAATGATTAGATCCGCCCAACTTACTTGATTGCCGTATTTCTGCTTAATCGGCCATAGCAGCCGCCGGGCTTTATCAAGGTTGGTGTTATCTGGCCAGGAGTTAAGTGGTGCAAAGCGCTGATTACCAGTGCCACCGCCACCGCGACCATCAGACGTCCGGTAGGAGCCAGCAGCATGCCAGGCCATACGAATCATCAACCCCCCATAATGTCCCCAGTCGGCAGGCCACCAGGATTGGCTTTCCGTCATAAATGCGCGCATGTCATTCCATAGCGCATCGTAGTCAAGCTTTTTAACCTCTTCACGATAGTTGAAGTCCTTACCCATGGGGTTTGGCTTACTGTCGTGTTGATGGAGAATGTCTAGGTCAAGTGCGTTTGGCCACCAAGCCATATTGTCGGTGCCCTCAGTGGTTTTACCACCGTGCATCACGGGGCACTTGCCCGCGGTGTCAAGATCAACTGCAGCCATTATGGTCTCCGCTGTTGGTTATCGCTGTTAGTTCCAGAGCATTATCTCTGATTTCTATGGTGTTATAACAGACACCTATGAAATTGGAATTTGTCCTTGCCAATGGCAACGATCACCGCTATCTATAAATGCTCAATGAGCATTAGTTTACGCCTATCGTTCACGTAATACGCTGAGCGCTGTCACGGCCAGTAAAATAATGGTCATGCCAACAAACCCTGATGTCTGCAGCACTTCTTCTAAAACAAAGAATCCAAAGAGCGCTGCTGTCACCGGCTCAATCATTGCCACAATCGAAGCGGTGGTTGCAGGCGTAAGAAACAACCCCCGGAAATAGCAATAAAACGATAGCCCCGCGCCTAAAATCCCAAAAATCAAAAACCCGAACGCGTCATTCGAGAACGGCACACGCAGCACGGATTGCCAATCAATAAACGGAAGCAAGGATGCCGTGGCACTCGTAAAAGCAATAAGCAAAACCGTGGGCGCGATGCCGTTACGGCTTGCCATCTTAAACCCCAATATAAAAATCGCGTAAGAAATCCCCGACAGCAACCCGGTCAATACACCAACACCGGTCACTACCCCGAGACCCGCTTGATGCAGGCCTGTCAGAAGGACAACACCAATCATGACCAGTGCAATAAAAAGAATTTTAAGTAAGGTCGGGCGCTCGTGCCCGAGCGCGAAGGATGCGAGGTAAACGACAATCGGTGCGCTATACATCAGCGTTACAGCAACCGCAACGCTACCCTCGCGAATACTAATGAAGTAAAAAATAAAGTTGCCAGCCACGCCAAGTCCAGCAAGCAGCCCCCAAGCAAAAACAGACCATGTGAGCGCTAAAAACTGCCGACGCATCCAAATCACTAAGACCCAAGCCAGCATACAAAGCAATCCGATTAGCACCCGCCAGAACGACAGCACATCGGGTGCCCAGCCGTTTTGCATCAAAACACTGGCAAGCCCACCGGCTAACCCCCACTGAAGCGCCGCAAACATAACAAGCGTGATCGACCTCAACACCAGCGAGCTCCTAAGGTCATGGCGGGAACTGGAGGGTTAGAGACATCAAGGCGGGGAGATAAGTTCGGCACCGATAATTAAGGATGCATCAGCCATAAAAAAGGGGCCCTTGGCCCCTTATCTCTATCTGGCGGAGAGAGAGGGATTCGAACCCTCGGTACGGGGTTACCGTACACGCGCTTTCCAGGCGCGCTCCTTCGACCGCTCGGACACCTCTCCAAAGACTGCGCAGCTTAATGCACCGGGTCGTTGCGTTCAATCGCTACCTTTGCCCGGGCCGTAGACAGGCATGGGAAACGGCGTGACATTGCCATCCGTATCGGAGATTTTGGCCTGACCTTCTTTTTCCACTTCATCAATCCGCACAACCGCGTGCATCGGTATGTAAGTCCTTCGCACACCAGCGAATTCACTTTTGAGCTTTTCTTCAGCAGGATCAACGACGACTTGGGTGCGTTCACCAAAGCTCAGCTCCTCAATCTCTACAAAACCCAAAATACCCGCATCGGAGATTCCCCGGGCATAGATTTCATAAACCTTGCCCTGGTTGTGGAAAATTACTCGATAAATTCTTTCTGCTGCCGCCATCACATCCCTGCCAGTCGTCGTTTTCTTTTGACGTCCTAGGCTAACATGACCAGCGGTTTGACAGCGCTTCGTTCGTTAATCAGCAGGCTGCTTAGCAACGCGCAAATAAGGTCTTAGGGTTTGCCAGCCTTCTGGAAACTTCTCTTTTGCTTTTTCATCACTGACTGCAGGTGGAATGATAATGTCCTCGCCATTACGCCAGTTAACAGGCGTCGCTACCGTATGCCGGGCGTTGAGTTGCAGCGAATCAAGCAACCGAAGGATTTCATTAAAATCCCGCCCGCTTGTCATCGGATAAACCAACATGGCCTTAATTCGCTTATCCGGTCCAATCATATAAACGGCTCTCACCGTGGCATTATCCGCCGCGGTACGGCCTTCGCATGAATCCGTTTCTTCCTCGGGCAGCATGTCGTAGAGCTTTGAGATTTCCAAGTTGGTATCCCCAATCATTGGATAATTGGGTGCCGTTCCCTGGGTCTGTTCAATATCGATCGACCAGCTTGCATGATTTTCTACTGGATCGACGGACAGCCCGATGACTTTGGTATCACGCCGATCGAACTCGGGCTTGAGTTTTGCCATATACCCAAGCTCAGTGGTGCATACCGGGGTAAAATCTTTGGGGTGAGAAAACAAAATTGCCCAATGATCTCCGATCCAATCGTGAAAGCGTAACTCACCCTCCGTGGTCTGGGCGGTAAAATCGGGGGCTAGACTTCCGATGCGTAATCCCATGGCGTACCTCTTTGCTGTTCGTGACACGATGTCAATGCTTAGGGCAGCATAAAAGCTGACGGGGAAATCTCTAAAGAATAAAGCGGCATCGATACATAACTGGAAGTAATATATGCATGCATGGGAAGGTCAAAATTTTGATGATGTGCAGGCAATCCCACAGCGCCGTGACCCGCGCCAATTTCAAGTGGGCTGCGCCACTCATAACGGGCGTACGATTGTCTTACAGTGGTTTCGCAATATGCCTGAAATCTCTCAATGGCTCAGGCGCATGGAACCGCAACGCTGGGGCTTAAAAGGGCCTGCTCTCATTGAGATTAAAAGTCAGCTAGAGCCGGTATTAACCCAAGTCGATGTCTATGGACTCCGTGAAGCGAGCCGGCAGACTCATAATGCAACAACCGCAGAGCACTACACCATTGCATGGTGGGGCGATTTTGCCGCTTTTGCTGCCGGACGCGACGCTTGGTCGCAAGCATTCCTCAAGGCCGCTAACTTAAAACCGATCCAGCACAGCGACAACGCGCAGGCGAAAGCCCTGGCGAGCGCGCTTCGCAAGCGTGTCGAATCTAAACTCTGATCCACAACCCCTTGCGTCAACGACATTGTCACCTTAGGCTCAAAACATGAATCAACCGTGTATTTTTTGTGAAATTGCCGCCGGCCGAATGGACGCTGACATTGTTCATCAAGATGAACATGTGGTGGCCTTTCGGGATATTCATCCGCAGGCACCCACCCATATCCTCATCATCCCCCGCAAGCACATTACGAGCATGGTGGATATTGAGCCGGGGGATGCCAGCGTTCTTGGCCAACTACACTTAACGGCTAAAAAGCTTGCCGATGAGCTTGGGATTGCTAAGAGTGGTTACCGCAGCATTTTCAACTGCGGTCGCGATGGGGGACAGACAGTCTGGCATATCCATCTCCACCTGATGGGTGGGCGCAGCATGGGTTGGCCGCCATGGCCCGGCAATTAGTAAACACCGATTGTGTGGATGTTTGAGTCACCACCAACTCTCAAATAAAAAACCGGCGCAAGGCCGGCTTTTGATTAAATGGCGCGCCCGGGAGGATTCGAACCCCCAACCTCCTGATTCGTAGTCAGGCGATCTATCCAGTTGAACTACGGGCGCTGAACCAGAGCGAGAATTATGGGGGTGTAGGCCGAGGGGGTCAAGATCATTAGGCCTTACTAGCCGCCACGGTGAACCAATGCCCGGTTACTATGATCTACGATGGTACGCCACACGGAATAACAGCAGATGCCCATGAAAAAATATTTACCCGCTAAAATCCTACTCACCGCGGCTTTGGCCATCAGCGCATCCACCGCCGCTGCCAATCAGGCGCTACGCATTGAAGTGGCTAAAACGCCAACCTGCGGCTGTTGCACGGCTTGGATTGAGCACTTGCAAAACAACGGCTTTGAGGTTGCCGCTTACAATGTAAGCCGTGAGCAGCTCAACCAAACAAAAGCCGGCCTTGGCATCGGCCCCGCACACGCCTCGTGTCATACAGCGGTTATTGGTGATTATTTTATTGAGGGCCATGTGCCGGCGGCGGACATCCGGCAACTACTAACTACTCAACCCGATGCACAAGGCCTGACGGTGCCTGGCATGCCGATCGGATCGCCCGGCATGGAGATGGGTAATCAACGTGACCCCTACGCGACGCTAATCGTTGAAGCGAACGAGCAAACGCGAATTTTTAATCGGCACAATCAGTAACAAAAAAGGCGGCCAGAGAGGCCGCCTTCAAAATCAATGACGTTTGGCTTTACTGTTGGACGCTAACGCCCTGCGCATCGATACCATCGTCAATTCGGCTTGCCTCAACGATAAGCTCGCCTTGGCCGCCATCCTCTTGGACGACCTCAAAGCCGGTATTGTCGCTGTCATCGTTATTCGCTGTATGCACGCTGAGCGCATGCACTTGGACATCGCCGCCCTGTTCTTCTTCAAAGACAAAGCCCTTGCCGCCGTTATCACGAGCAACACTGCCGTCGACCATGGCAACGATATAACCACCGCCCTCTTCGGACATCTTGAAGCCATCATCCGCATTGGCATAGGAGCGCGTATCGATGTAGGTCAGGTTCGCGTCACCCAAACCAGCCTCATCCATATCAACGCCTTCGTCATAGTTACCGCTAATCACTGAGCGAACTAGGGTTAGGTTAAGTGACCCATTATCGTCTTCATCAAAATCAACACCGTCATCGATGTCGATGCCGATTTCGTACTCTTCAACACTGCCCGAGTCGTAGAGGCTGACCTCGCGCTCGAAGCAGCTATCGTCAGGCGTTCCGGTAACCGCACCAGGGATATCGTCCTCAGCACGCTCACCATCGGCAAACTCAGCCTCTGGCTCATTAGGAAGATAAGCGTTAAGAATGACCGGATCACAGTAGGCACCATTGTCGGTAAACGCGCTGTCAATAAACGTGGCGTAGACATCACCGGCATCACCCTCGTCAAGCTCAAGGCCGTCCGCCCCAGCGCGGGTGAATGTCGAGTTAATTGCATGCAAGACGATATCGCCCGCATCAC
>JAVLBI010000009.1:0-60853 GCA_031581365.1 Spiribacter sp.
CTGTAGGCCACCCGCACGGGGCGCGCCGCCGGCGCTAAGGTCGCGTTTTCAGTGACCGCGGCACGATAGCGCTCGCGCAGCGCCTGGCCATGAATGTGCCAAGTCGGGTCGGTGGGGTTGGTTGGCGCGGCACCGGGGGTTTGGGGGCTTTGACTAATGCGCACATCCACCGGCAGGGCGTGCAACGCTTGGGCGATACGCTGATCAATGGGCGGGACGATTTGCACGCCATCGGCCCAATAGAGCTTGTAGCCCAAATACTCCGGCGGGTTGTGACTGGCGGTGAGCACCACCGCGGCGGCGGCATTTAGATCAAGTGCGGCAAAGGCCACCAATGGTGTCGGCGCGTAATCATCAAAGGTATGTACGTTTAATCCGGCGCCCGCGACCGTGCGGGCGGTAGTCTCAGCCAGTTCAGCCGAGCCATGACGGGCGTCATAACCAATCACCACGCCGCGCTCGGCGGCATCGGGCACTTCGGCGCGCAAAACATCCACCATGACCGCAGTCACCCGAGCCACCAGCCGCTGGTTCATGTGGGCTGGGCCGGGGCCGTTGAGTCCGCGTAGCCCAGCAGTACCAAAGTCAAGTGCCGGCTCAAAGCACGCGCGCAGGGTGGCTAGGGCTTCGGGCTGACTTTCTGCGCCGTGATCGCCCTCGCGCTCAATAATCGCGCTGGCCGCCTTAATGCACGCGCTTAATTGCGCTTGCGTGACCGGATCGGGATCGGCATCACGCCAGGCTTTGGCTGTCTCAATAAGCGCGGTGGAATCAATCGGTGTTGAATTGGATTGAATCATTGGCCTACCAAAACGCCTGACTGTAATGTTGAGTGATACGCCGATCGCGGCTTAGCAAGGGGGCTTTCGCTCGTCGAGCCGCGGCCACAATCAGCCGGTCGAACGGGTCGCGCGTCCACTGCTCTTGCTCGGCGCTGCGGGCGACATGCGCAAACGACTGATCGCAGACTGATAGCGGCAGCACGCCGGTCAAATAATCCAGCACGCTCAACGGCGTCACGCTCAACCGACCGATTTCTTGTAGATACTGCATCTCCAGGCGCACCATCGGTGAGACGACCAACCGGTCACTGTCCTCAAGCACCGTGCGCGCCGCTGCCGAGACCGCGGTCGGGCCCTGCGCATACAGCAGCACCACCGCATGGGTATCGAGATGCACTACGGCTGCCATTCATCAGACCAGTCGATTGAGACAATGTCTTCAGGGTTCCCTTGAATCGCTTCAGGATGCGGTTTGAGGGCATCAAGCCGCGTCGGCGCCTCGGCCACGAGCCGAATACGCCGGCCCCGACGAATAATTTCGATGGCTTCGCCCCGATCCAGCACGCGATCGAGGATGCGATACAGATCCGCACGTAAATGCGAGGGTTTAATAGGCTCCATCATCGCCTCCTTACCGTACGATTAGATTAAAAAGCGTACGTTAAAAGCTGCGATAATTACAGTATCACTTGTCAGGCGCCCTGCAGCGCCTGAATGGCAGCCTCATAATCCGGCTCTTGCCGAATCTCCGGCACCAGTTCGGCATAGCGCACGGTGTTATCCACATCCAACACCAACACGGCACGGGCGGTAATACCGGCCATTGGCCCGGTGAGCTGGAGGACGCCGTAGTCGCTTGCAAAAGCGCGATCGCGCATCATTGATAAGGACTCGACCTGATCGATGCCTTCGGTCTCACAAAACCGCGCCATTGCAAAGGGCAAATCAGCCGAGATATTCAGCACGACGGTGTTATCCATATCGGCCGCGCGCTCATTAAAGCGCCGCAGAGACATGGCACAGGTGGGGGTGTCGAGACTTGGCACAATGCTCAGCACCTTGCGCTTACCGGCATAGTCGGCAAGGCTCACATCACTTAAATCACTGCGGGTGAGTCGAAAATCAGGCGCTTGCGTGCCAATGGCTGGAAGATCGCCGCTTAGCGCCACGGTCTCACCACGTCGGGTTACCTGCGTCATGCCTGCTCCTCCGCGACCACCTCGGCATAGCCATCCGCATCGAGTAACTCACCCAATGCACCAGCATCCGCGGCAGCCATGGTAAAAATCCAGCCCTCCCCATAAGGATCGTTATTAATACGCTCCGGGTCGTCCGTCAGCGCGGTGTTTTTACCCGTTACTTCGCCATCGACCGGTGCGTAAATATCCGAGGCGGCTTTGATGGATTCGACCACGGCACAGGCGGCACCGGCCTCGACCGTACCCTCGCCGGTCGGCAGCTCAACAAACACCAAATCATCGAGCTCGGCTTGGGCATGCTCAGTAATGCCCACGGTGAGCTTGCCATCACCCTCGTCGCGCACCCACTCATGGGTTCTCGTGTATTTAAGATCCGTTGGGATTGTGCTCATAAAAAACCTTTAGGCGGTGTGGGTGATCAATCGATTGCCCGTGCATAAGTGATCATGATCATACCGCCGTGCGATTTCTCGAGCTAGCACTGGAAACCGGCATGGCGGAGGATTTTTAGTCTTCCCGGCATAGCGCCGGCACATTGCCAGCAGCGCCAGTGGCGTGTTTTAGCAAAAATCGCCGTGCCGGCGGAAATAGATCTAATGCGGTCAATCCCATGTTGCGGACCGCGACTAACGGTAACCAGTCATTAGAGAATAGGGTCACAAGGCCATTGGTAAAGCCAAATGTGCGCCGATAATCACCCTGCCGCAATGGCGCATACTCGGCCAACACATCGGCGCCACCGGGGTCGGTAGGCGTTTGTTGTCGCGACTCAGAATCCACCGGGGCCCCCAATAGTTCAGCCAGGGCCGCCACGTCACGAAGCGCTAGATTTAGCCCTTGGCCGGCGACAGGGTGTAGGGCATGGGCGGCGTTGCCCAAGATCACGGCACGATCGCTCGTAAATTGCTGCGCGGTTACCGCAATGAGCGGATAAACACTGCAGTGGCCTAAATCACTGAACTTTCCTAAGCGCCAACCAAACGCAGCTTGTAGCCGATCTAAAAACACCGCTTCTGATGCATTGTGGGCCATAGCCTTAGCTTGCTCATGCGGCAGTGCCCACACGAGCGATACCGTGTTCTCGCCGGCCGGCAGCAGCGCGATCGGGCCCTCCGGGGTAAACCGCTCATAGGCCATGCCGCCGTGATGACGTTCGCTGCGCAGATTGACGATAATGGCGCTTTGCCCATAATCCTTTTCATCCATTGCGATATTCAGCGCATCGCGCGTACTCGAGCGCATGCCATCAGCGACTACCAGTAAGCGTGTGGTTAAGGTTTGCTCGCCGGATGCGTTTTTCACCCGAACCTGGCGCACAGACGGACCTGCCGTGGCATCAGCGCCTTCAACGATAACGCTATCTAAAATTTCAGCCGGGCAGAATAAATCAGCGGCTTTTTCCATGGCTGGCCGAAGCGCTGCGCCCAGTACGCGATTGGGGGTGACATGGCCGAGTGCGGGCAGGCCTTCCTCCTTGGCACTGAGCCGAGTAAAGCCGCCATGGCCCTGGTCAGAGACATGGATATGTTCTATTGGATAGGCACTGGCGAGTATTTCAGGCCATAACCCAAGGCGTTCAAAAAATCGCCGCGATGTCGGCGCTAATGCCGTATGCCGGTCATCAAAGCTTGGCTGTCGCGGATCACCCTCAGGGATAGGTTCTACCACCGCCACACGCAAACCACTGCCTTGCAACGCAACCGCTAGGCTTGAGCCGACCAAACCACCACCAGCAATAACCACATCAAAATGAGTGTCGCTCATAACCCTCCCTTGCTCATGGCTTGTTCAATGGCATCAATCGTTTTCGGGGCGGCTTGCGTGAGATTTTCATAACCATCACGGGTAATCACGCAATTATCCTCAATGCGCACGCCAATCCCTTGCCAGCACGCCTCAACCGGGCTGCCCGGCGCAATATAAAGACCCGGCTCCACGGTGAGTACCATGCCGGGCTCGAGCTCACGCCAATGACCATCGACCTTGTAATCACCCACATCGTGGACATCCATGCCTAGCCAATGACCGGTACGATGCATAAAATACCGGCGGTACTCACCCTGCTCTAAGGCTGCACTGACCGGGCCGTCAATCAGGCCTAAATCAATCAGCCCAGCCACAAGCACCTCGGTCGCTGCTTGATGACCTGCATTCCAATGCTCACCGGGGCGCAGCGTTGCCAGCGCTGCTTCTTGCGCATCTAGCACCAAGCTATAAATGGCCCGCTGCGCGTCAGAAAACTTACCGTTAATGGGCAGCGTTCGGGTAATATCTGCTGCATAACCATCGCGCTCAATACCCGCGTCAATCAGGATCAAATCGCCCGCGGCAAGCTCGGCCTGATTGGCAATATAGTGAAGGACACAGGCATTGGCGCCAGCGCCGGCAATAATGGGATAGGCGGGCTCGCCATTGTGGCGGCGAAAATCATACAAAAGCTCAGCTTCGATTTCGTATTCTTTTAGCCCCGGTCGAATCACGCTCAGTAAACGCGCATGGGCGGCTGCCGTAATGTGTCCGGCTTCCCGCATCGTTGCGATTTCGGCTTTGGATTTCACCAGCCGCATTTCATGCACAACATGTTCGAGCGAGACATACTCGAGCGGCGCTTTCACGCCAGCGCGGGCGCGTTGACGTAAGGCGTTAACCCAGCCAATGAGCCGGTGGTCAAAGTCCGAATCCGCGCCCATTGCACAAAACACCTTGGCTCGGCCTTCCATGAGGCCGGGCAAGATTTCATCAATATCATCAATCGGAAAGGCATCATCGGCGCCGTAGTCACTCACCACCGCCGCTTGACCCACTGTCCGGCCTTCCCAGGTCTCGCGCTGTGGATCGCGTTCGCGAGAGAAAAGAATGTATTCGCCCTGCTCGCGTTCTGGCACAAAAACAGCCACCGCATCCGGCTCTTCAAAGCCGGTGAGATAGCGAAAATCGCTATCCTGTCGATACGGATAGAGCACATCGCGATTGCGGGTGGCCTCAGGCGCGGCTGGCAGTACCGCAATCCCATCGCGGCCAATATGGTTCATTAACCCCTGTCGGCGTTTTTTTTGTTCACTCAGTGGGATCACTGCAAAAGCCCCGTGTCGCGGGGGCCGCCGGTTTCCTCAGGATTGGCTGATGAGGGCAAGGCCGTGTGCTCACGCACGAGCAGAGTTGCGGCGCGCAGGTACTCAACCAATTCGGTATAGGCGATTTCACTATCCTCATCGGCTTCGGTGTCGGTATCGAGGCGGGCAATTTCGGTGAGATCACTAATCACCTCATTGGCTTCGCGCGGGAGCGGGATGGGCGCATGCCCTTGGGCTAGTCCCAAGCCCAGCAAAAACCCCTCACACCACTGTCCTAAAGCGGTTGCCCGTGCATTAAGCGGTGCTTCGTCATCAGGCAGTAATGGCTCAAACTCTAAACTATCGTTTTGCAGCCGATCTCGGGTGTCGTGATAGAGCTGTGTTAGCGCCTCAAGGGCTTCGCGTGCCGCTTCGCCCTTGGGCGAAAGGCCATCGAGTACTTGCGCCACCCAACGCGCTGCCGGTGGCTCTGCAGCGCTGCAAAAAAGCCCGCACAATATCCCGTGCGCTTCCGCAGCCGATACATCAGCCTCCACACCGGCGAGCGCCGAGGCCATTTCGTTATAGCGTTCAGATTCGTTCATAGGCACTATTCTAGCATTCGTGCTAACCTCAACGGGATTCCATAGGGAGCTTGTAAGTGACTGATTCCGTTACCGAACATATTGGCAAGCTTGAACAGCGGGTCGAGCGCTTAATTGCGCTTTGCGATCAGTTGCGCGATGAGAACCGCGTATTACTGCAGTCACAAGAGTCGCTAAACGCCGAGCGCGCTGCTTTATTAGAGAAAAACGATACGGCCCGGGCGCGCATTGAAGCGATGATCGGACGGCTAAAAGCCTTGGAGCAAAGCTAATGAGCGAGCCGATTAAGGTCAATATTCTAGATCGTGAGTTTATGGTGGCCGCCCCGGCTGAAGAGCGCGATGGCCTACTCGAATCCGCGCGTCAGCTCAATACTCGCATGCAAGAGATTCGGGAGACCGGAAAAATTGTGGGCATTGAGCGGATTGCGATTATGGCAGCACTTAATATTACCCATGAGATGCTCCAAGCCCAGGATCAAGCCGCGGGCAGTCAAGCGGCTAGCGACCAACTCACCGCCCTTGAATCACGCATTGATGATTACTTGCAGGATGTCGACATTCCAGCGGAGCTGCGTCGGCGCTAAGACAAAGCTGGACGGCAAAGGATCGGGTATGCAGACTGTCTATGGGCTCCCTGCGACGTTCGATTCCGGACAGATAGCATTCTTGACCCTACAATCATGCGCCTCAGGGGAGATCGTTGTAACGCCTTTGGTGTGCAAGTCCGCCATGAGCGGAAAGCCTAAAAAGTCGTTCGCTCTCCCCGACCTGAACCAGAGGGTTCAAGGGCGTTGTCCGAACGGCGTTGTGGGGAGCTCGTTTTTTTGAGTCAATCGGAAAAAGCCCAGTGGCGTTGGCGATTACGCGCCGCACGGCAATCCATTCCAGCGCAGCAAGCGCATGCGGCAGCGCAAGCGGCCTGCCTATCTCTGATCAACCATGCGTTATGGCAACGAGCACGCTCGATTGGCCTCTATCAACCAGGCGATGGCGAGATCGATACCCAATTACTAATTGAGCATGCTTGGCAAGCGAATAAGTCCGTTTATCTACCCGTGATTCGGCCACCGCGTGGCGAAGCCGGTCGTAAAGCCGCCCTGCGGGCCGGGCGCTTGGTGTTTCGCCGGTTTACCCCACATACCCCACTACGCCGAGGATTACTCGGCATTCCGGAACCGATTCAACCGCTTCGCCCAAGCGGTCTAGCGGCCGCAAGCATTGCGATCGCGGCACTTGATTTGCTGGTCATGCCACTTGTGGGTGTCGATGCGGCCGGCCATCGTTTAGGCATGGGGGCAGGCTTTTATGATCGCGCGCTCGCGGGACGTGGCCGGTTTCGGCGACCGTTTCGGTTGGGCCTAGCGCATGCTTGCCAACAAGTGCCCGCCCTGCCGCACGATCCGTGGGATGAGCCCCTTGAGGCTTGTGTCACGGATCAGACAATAACCACGTGGTAAACTACCCCATTAATAGGAGAGGCAACGCGAGTTAGGACGTGGCATGGCGTATTGGCTAATGAAATCAGAACCCGATGTGTACGGCATCGATCATTTAGCAGCGGAACCCGATGGGGTGGAGCACTGGGATGGGATCCGGAACTATCAAGTGCGCAACATGTTCCGTGACCAATTCCAGCCCGGCGACCAGGCGTTCTTTTATCACTCCAACACCAAGGTGCCCGGCATTGTTGGCATCATGGAAATCGTCACCAACGCGTATCCCGACCATACCGCATTCGATCCGGATGCTAAGTACTATGACCCCAAAAGCGATCCGGATAATCCACGCTGGTTAATGGTGGATGTGCGCTATCAGCGCCACCTCTCTCGGGTCATTACTTTAGCGGAACTCAAATCTGATCCTGCACTCTCAGATATGGCATTGGTACGACGCGGTAATCGTTTGTCGGTCATGCCAGTGAGCGCTTCTCAGTGGGCGCATATCCTCGAAATGGAGCACCGCAATGCAGACTGATACGCCTTTACTGCCCAAAGCAAGTCATCGGCTAGCAGCCCTCATTGATGCCGTTCCATTAACCGCATTGGCCCTGGTTATTGCCCTTTGGTGGCTAGGCTGGCCAGGCGTGGCAAATAGTGACGGTGAAGTGCCACCGCTTAAAGTCATTGAGGCGGATAGCGCTGAGCAGCTTGAAGGTATTTTCAGCCAAGCAGGCTATGTATGGCCGTCACGACAAGTACCAGCGGTCGCACTGCAGGGCTTTCCCGATGACTTAGCCGAGCGTGAACCTGATGCACGTAAGGACCTTTTTTTTCGGGCAGTGCTGCCACTCGTATTGGCCGAGAATGCGCGCATTCGTGAGCAGCGTGCGCGATTACTTGAAGCACTTAATGATCCTTTCATGTCCGCTTCACGCCGGAAAATCATGCTCTCGCAACTTGCCGATGAATACGGCATTGAGGGTGATCCTTTGGCCGACGAAAACATCGAGGCCCTAAAGCAACAAGTTGATCAGGTGCCGGTGGCACTCGCTTTGGCTCAAGCCGCCAAAGAGAGCGGTTGGGGGACATCTCGCTTTGTTCTTGAGGGCAATAACATTTTTGGCCAATGGACTTGGGAGTCTAATCGCGGCTTAAAGCCCGAGGATCGGGCCACAGGCGCGAGACATTATGTACGCACATTTGAGAGCTTGAGGCATTCGGTTCGCAGTTATATGCGTAATCTGAACACGCATCCCGCGTATGAGCGTTTTCGATTCCTACGTGATGCCGCGCGCACCAATGGCAAGCGCTTATCGCCTGAGAGTATGACAGTCGGGCTGGATAGCTATTCCGAGCGTGGCCAAGCCTATGTTGAAGAGGTTCAGGCGATGATTCGCAATAACCAGCTGCACTGGGTAGTAACCGGCGCGCAGCTCGTGCGCGAACCTGCTCGCCTTGCCGCGTATTAAAGAAGCGCTTTAACAAACACCTTAGAGCCGCGCTGGGCGTTATAAAACACCTGCCGATTAGCAGGAAGCGCAGCCACATCTGCTGGCGCGAAGCCTTGCTCCTGGAACCAGTGCGCTGTGCGTGTGGTTAAGACAAATAACTGATCACAGCCAGCAGCCCGCGCTTTGGTTTGCAGTTCATCTAATAACTGCACGCCACGATGGCTGCCCTGATAATCCGGATGGACAACCAGACAAGCCACTTCAGCGGTCTTTGTCTGGGCAATGAATTGTAAGGCTGCGCAAGCGACAACGGTTCCCTCTCGCTCCATCACGGTAAAGTCTTGAATTTGCGTTTCGAGACGCTCGCGCGTGCGCTCAACGAGTGTGCCATCGGCTTCAAGCGGGCCGATGAGCGCAAGAATACCGCTTACATCCTCAATGCAAGCCGCGCGTAGTCGCTCAAATGCTTGCGCGGTTACCAACGTTCCCACGCCATCGCGCGTAAAAAGCTCGCCTAACAGTGCGCCATCGACGGCCCGCGGCAGCAAATGCACGCGTTCCACTCCGCTGCGACAGGCCTCAACCGCACGCTCAACCTGTGCAACACAAGGCGCCGGCTGCTTGGTGGATTGTTGCGACAGCCAGGCCTGGGCTTGCTCGATTGTAAACTCAGTGATTGGCGTGTTGTGCGTATCCACAACCGCGTCGCTTTCATGCAAGAAAAGCAGCTTATCGGCCTGCATTGCGCTGGCCACCGAGACGGCGACGTCTTCGGCATATAAGTTGAACTGCTCGCCAGTCGGCGAAACCCCCAAGGGACTGACCAAGGCCACGGCACCGGCATCGAGTCGGGCGCGAATAGCATCGGCATCAATCCGGCGCACCTCACCTGTATGGGCATAGTCGGTGCCATTGCGAACACCCAGCGGACGCGCCGTCACGAAATTACCCGAGGCCACCTGCAGCCGTGTCCCCGCCATGGGCGTGTTGGCAAGACCCATCGAAAAAAGCGCTTCTAGCTCTAGCCGAACACTGCCCACAGCCTGTTGGACACAATCTAGCGCTTCCGCGCTGGTCACGCGCAGGCCATCGACATACTCAATGCCCGTGCCACGTTCATTTAATCGGCGCTCGATTTGTGGACGAGCACCTGGGACGATCACCAGCCGCACGCCTAAGCCGCTCAGTAGCGCTAGATCGTGAATCAGTCCGGCCGCATTGTCGCTATTCAGCGCTTCGCCGCCAAAACTCACGACAAAAGTGCGGCCGCGGTGTGCATGAATAAATGGCGAGCTATGCCGAAACCAATTCACTAGCCTTGGAAGTGATTCATCCATGGTTGAGCCGCCTTAGAGGTCGCTCCAGCTGCTACGCCGGCGCCAACGAATACGCGTCATCAAGATGCCAAATAACATGCCAAAGACAACGACACCGGCACCAGCAATAAACCAACTCTGCCGGCCCTGCCGGCTGTTTTGCTCAGTCTCACGGGTTAGGTCTTGCACTTGACGCTCTAGGTCGATGACTTGTTTGCGTAAGGTTTGGTTTTCATCCGCTAGGGCAAGGCCCTCATCGGCTGCTTGCAAGCGCTGCTGCATGCGCTGGTTATCGGCCTCAAGCTCGGTCTGGTTAGCGATCAGCTCATCACGAGCAGATTCTGCTTGTGCCAACGATTCGCTAAGACGACGATTATCTTCACGCAAACTCTGAAGCCTCTCTGTGGCTTGCTCTAAGCGTTCTACTGCGCCTGGCTGAGCCTGCAAATAAAGGCTTCGCACCCAGCCTTGGGAATTGCCAATTTGCACCCGCGTCCAATCGTCACCGCGCTCGAGCACCTCAACTTGCGTCCCCGAGGTCAGCAAACGAATAATCCGAAAATCATTACCCTGACCACTGCGCATGGTGATCTCAAGCGCATCGGTAACATAAGCTGTGGTTTGCGCCTGCGCGCTGTGCCAGGTCAAACCCAAAGGATTTGAGACACCCACAATCATTAACGCGATAACCAACATCCCTGCGCGAACTGCGCTTAGCATCCGCCCCACGAGCAAACTCCCCTAATGACAAGAACTTCTGAGCTAGAGCGGCAGTCTAGCGCAAGCCCCGAATTCTGGACACCCACAAAAATATCGCCAGAATCGTGGGTGTCTCGAATTCGCTACTTCGGTCACAATGCGCGATATGTTGCGATATCCTGATATTGATCCAATTGCTATTGCGCTAGGGCCGCTCGATATCCACTGGTATGGACTGATGTATGCCATTGGATTTGGGCTTGCGTGGTGGCTTGGGCGATTGCGCGCAGCTCAGCCGGGCGCGCCGGTAGCTGCCAATGCGATGGACGATCTGTTGGTTTATGGCGCCGTTGGTGTCGTTGTGGGCGGGCGTGTCGGTTATGCGCTTTTCTATACCAGCGAGTCATTCGCTAACGATCCGCTCGCCATCTTGCGTATCTGGGAAGGCGGCATGGCCTTTCATGGGGGGTTGGTTGGTGTCATTTTAGCCATGACTATCTATGCTTGGCGCCACCGCATTCACCCCCTTGCATTAGGTGATTTTGTTGCACCGCTGATTCCGCCTGGCCTCGCGGCAGGGCGGCTGGGTAATTTTATTAACGGCGAACTATGGGGTGCGCCCACGCAGCTGCCATGGGGAATGGTTTATCCGCCGCTTGGGCCGGATCCACGACATCCTTCTCAGCTCTACGAAATGGGCCTTGAAGGGATTTTACTATTCATCGTGGTTTGGTGGGTGTCCGCAAAATCACGTCCGCGTGGGCTAATCACCGGGCTTTTCCTGTTCGGTTACGGGTTAGCGCGATTTGTGGTGGAATTTGTTCGGCTGCCTGATCCTCAGCTGGGTTATCTTGCTGGAGAATGGCTTACGATGGGGCAGGTGCTAAGTACACCAATGATCATTATTGGTCTGGGGTTAATGGCTTGGGCCATTGCCACCCACGAGAAGCCAGCACGTTAGATAACAATGGAAAAACCGACCAATCGGAGACCGCCACATCATGCAGCAGTACCTTGATCTGTTAGGCCATGTCCGCCACCACGGCATCGAAAAAGGGGACCGGACCGGGACAGGGACGCTGTCTACATTTGGCTGGCAAATGCGGTTTAATTTGGCGGATGGATTTCCAGTCGTAACGACCAAAAAACTCCATTTGCGCTCAATTATTCATGAGCTCCTGTGGTTTTTAGCCGGCGAGAGCAACATCCGTTACCTAAAAGAAAATGGGGTACGGATTTGGGATGAATGGGCTGATGACAATGGCGAATTAGGCCCGATTTATGGCGTGCAATGGCGCTCCTGGCCCTCACCTCACGGCGAGGCCATCGACCAAATCGCACAAGTACTCGAGCAAATTCGCTGCCAGCCAGACTCACGTCGACATATCGTGACCGCTTGGAATCCGGCAGAAATCGACCGGATGGGCTTGCCACCGTGCCATGTGCTCTTTCAGTTTTATGTTGCTAATGGCCGGCTTTCTTGTCAGCTTTACCAGCGAAGCGCGGATATCTTCCTGGGTGTCCCATTTAATATTGCTTCTTATGCACTGCTCACCCATATGGTCGCTCAGGTCACTGGCTTAGTGCCGGGAGAGTTCATCCATACCTTGGGTGATGCCCATCTCTATCTAAACCACATTGATCAGGCCGACACGCAGCTCGCCCGCCATCCGCTGCCGCTGCCAACGCTTGAACTCAACCCAGCAATCGATGACCTATTTGCATTTGGCTTTGATGACATTGCCCTAGAAGGCTACGAAGCCCACCCCCATATCGCCGCGCCCGTCGCGGTCTGAGCATAAAAATGGGGGGACAGGCATCAACCCACGAGGCTTCAATTATGGATAGGCAAACACCCCAACTCACTTTGGTCGTAGCAATGGCGGAGAATCGGGTGATTGGGCGGGATAACGATCTGCCGTGGCGGTTGCCTGATGATATGCGACATTTTGTCGCCCTTACACGTGGCAAGCCGATTGTGATGGGAAGAAAGAATTACGAATCAATTGGCCGGCCATTGCCAAAGCGGCTCAATATCGTGATGACAAGAGACCAAACCTGGCAAGCTGATGGATGCAAGGTGGTGCATAACCCTGAAGACGCTTTACGCGCGGCCGGCGATGCGGATGAAGTGATGGTGATTGGTGGTGCTGATATTTACGCGGCTTTTTTACCGCAAGCCGATCGCATTGAGCTCACGCGAGTGGGCGCAGAAATTGAGGGAGATACGGTCTTTCCGCTATTCGAGGGGCCAGACTGGCAGTTGACCGCTCGCACCCATCACCCGATCGATACCGAGCATGCCTATACAATGGATTTTGAAACCTGGGAGCGGCGATAAATCCAACGCGTGAGACGTCAGCGTTTCATCGCCTGGAAGAACTCTTCATTGGTTTTGGTATCTTTGAGCTTATCGAGCAAAAATTCGATAGCGGCTAGCTCATCCATTGGATGCAAGAGCTTGCGCAATATCCAAACCTTTTGAAGTTCATCCGGTGTCATCAAAAGCTCTTCGCGACGGGTACCGGAACGATTAATGTTAATCGCCGGGTAAATCCGCTTTTCGGCAATTCGCCGATCCAAATGGATCTCCATATTACCGGTACCTTTGAATTCCTCGTAGATCACATCGTCCATCCGCGATCCCGTCTCGATTAGGGACGTGGCAATAATGCTTAAGCTGCCGCCTTCCTCAATGTTTCGGGCCGCGCCAAAAAAGCGCTTCGGACGATGTAGCGCATTCGCATCTACGCCACCGGTCAAGACCTTGCCTGAACTTGGCACGACGGTATTGTAAGCGCGCGCAAGCCGGGTAATGGAATCGAGCATGATGACCACATCACGTTTATGCTCAACCAAACGCTTGGCTTTTTCGATCACCATTTCCGCGACTTGAACGTGTCGGTTCGCGGGCTCATCAAAGGTTGAAGAAACCACCTCGCCGCGCACCGTGCGCTCCATCTCCGTGACTTCCTCCGGCCGCTCATCGATCAGCAAGACAATGACGTATGACTCAGGGTTTTGTGCGGTAATGGATTGGGCAATGTTTTGCAGCAGCATGGTCTTACCGGCTTTCGGCGGCGAGACAATCAATGCGCGTTGGCCTTTTCCAATCGGCGCGGTCAAATCAATCACTCGGGCGGTAAGATCTTCGGTCGATCCATTACCGCGCTCTAGTGTCAGACGTTCTTTTGGAAAAAGTGGGGTGAGGTTTTCAAAGAGGACTTTATGCTTAGCGGCTTCAGGCGTTTCAAAGTTGATCTCGTCAACTTTAAGCAGTGCAAAATAGCGCTCGCCCTCTTTTGGCGGTCTAATCTTGCCAGAGATCGTATCGCCAGTGCGCAGGCTAAAACGACGTATTTGGCTCGGTGAGACGTAAATATCGTCTGGTCCAGCCATATAGGAGCTTGTCGTCGATCGCAAAAAGCCGAAACCATCTTGAAGAATTTCAAGAACTCCATCGCCCCAGATATCTTCACCCTTTTTCGCATGCGCTTTCAGGAGCGAGAAAATCACGTCCTGTTTGCGCGATCGGGCCATATTATCTATGCCCAATGACTGGGCAAGTTCGACGAGTTCGGCGGCAGGTTTTTGTTTGAGTTCGCTGAGGTTCATTGTCTCTTTTGGGCCACCCGATAGGCGACCGTGGCTCTGGTGGGGAAAGAAATACTCTTACAGATTGCTATCGATAAAAGCGGAGAGCTGGGCTTTTGAGAGCGCACCAACTTTCGTTGCCTCGACGCTGCCATTCTTGAACAACATGAGGGTTGGAATTCCACGAATACCAAACTTAGGTGGTGTGTCAGGGTTTTCATCAATATTGAGCTTGGCGATTTTTAGCTTGCCTTCGTAACTTCCGGCAACTTCTTCCAAGATCGGAGCGATCATTTTGCAAGGCCCGCACCATTCGGCCCAATAATCGACGAGAACGGGTTGATCAGCGTTAATAACCTCAGATTCAAAATCAGAATCGGAGACGTGGACGATATTTTCGCTCACGAAGAAAACCTCCAATGAAAACTACTTGCGTATCAAGAATGGGTGAACCGATAAAGCGGGTTCTGAACTATTTATGATTCTAAAGGGGGATGCGCCAACTCGGCACGATGGGCGAAGCGTATCCCCCTAAGCTTGGGCCTGTCAACTTGATCTGACAGACGTGTATATTGCCGCTACCCAAGCTTGTGGATTATTTATGACTGCCTCAAACCAAAATACTGACCAAAACATGCCAGTCCAAAACCTCAATGCGCTTGCCGAACAGGCGGTCAGTATTGCTGAGGCGGCCGGCCGAGAGATCCTTTCTATCTATGCAGCCGGTTTCGACGTCGAGGCCAAATCAGATGACTCGCCGTTAACCACTGCGGATAAGGCAGCGCATGCGCTCATTAACGCGCGCCTCAGCGAGCTCACGCCGACGCTTCCGATCATCTCCGAAGAGGGCGGTATCCCGGATTTCACTGAACGCCAGACCTGGCAACGCTACTGGCTAGTCGACCCATTGGATGGCACACGTGAGTTTATTAAACGCAACGGCGAATTTACGGTGAACATCGCGCTAATCGAAGGCCATCAACCGGTAATAGGCGTTGTTCACGCGCCGGTATTATCTCGGACTTACGTCGGCGTCGCCAATTTTGGTGACAACGTGCCTGTCCCAAATCGTTGGGCGCAGCGGCGGGATACAGAGGGGGAACGAGCGATTACGAGTCGTTCGGCGCCTGAGGATCAGTTAACGCTTGTAGTGAGCCGTTCGCATCGCAGCCCCGGAGTGGAGGAATTACTCGAGCGCTTGCCGGCGTTTGAGACGATATCAATGGGTAGTTCGCTCAAGTTCTGCTTAGTCGCTGAGGGTGCGGCTGATTGTTATCCGCGTTTTGGCCCCACCAGTGAGTGGGATAGTGGAGCCGCTCAGTGCATCGTTGAGGCAGCCGGTGGCGCAGTTATTCAGCCCGACAGCAAGCCGCTGAGTTACAACACCAAGGCCTCCACGCTTAACCCCAATTTTGTTGTCATCGGCGATCCGAGTTGGCGCTGGAATACGGTTTTAGCTGACCTCGCTATCGAGCCGCGTTAGCCACTGGGCAACGCGGTCTATCCTTCCCGCAACAAGCGCATGGGTGAAGCGCGATAGTAACGCCGCGCACCAAGCCCACCGGCGGCCCATACCGTGACCAAGCCCACGCCAGCGCCGATCACTAACGTCAGCGGACGGAATGGATAGTCGAGGTTAAAAAGTACTTCAGCAATCACCATACCGGCAGCTGTCGCGGCAAGTCCTGCAAGCGCGCCAGCAATCGCACCGATTAACCAAAACTCCAATCGCGCCATCGCCCGAATGCGCGCACCGCGTGCGCCTAACGCACGCAATAAGGCACTTTCAAAACGTCGCTGTTCGCCGGTGATCTGTAATGCGGCGAGCAACACAAGCACGCCGGCAGCGAGCGTGAGTAGCGCCATTAGCTCAACCACGCGCGAGCCCTGATCGATAATAGTGCGCACGATGCGCAGAACGCTGGTCACATCGATAGGTGTCACGCTGGGATAGGCACGAATCAAATCATTGAGAACGTGGGTGTCTTGTTCTGGCAAATAAAAGCTGGTTAGCCAGGTACGGGGGAGTGCATCGAACGTACCCGGGGAGGCAAGAACGAAAAAGTTAACGTTAAAACTCTCCCAACGGACCTCCCGTAGACTCGTCACCTCGGCGGTTACACTGCTGCCACCAGAGGTAAAAGTCAGTTGATCGCCCATTCCAACGCCAATTTCCTCCGCGAATTCAGTTTCTACGGATAACTGCGGCGGTGGATTATCCACATCTGACCAAAAATCACCCGCCACAATTGTGTTATCGGATGCGAGTGTGTCTGTCCACGATAGATTAAATTCGCGCCGAGCGAGTCGGCGCGCTTGGGCGCTGTCATAATCTTCCGCATTAACGGGTTCGCGATCGAGCTCGGTCATCCGGGCGCGGACCATGGGATAAAAAGTTGTATCAACGCCCGCATCGTCGAGCGTACGACGCACACCAGCAACTTCATCCGACTGAATATTGATGAGAAATTGATTGGGTGCATCCGGCGGGATTTCGGCCTGCCAAGCACTGAGCAAATCATTTCGCACCACTGCGAGCAAAAATAAGCTCATTAAGCCAACACCTACGGCCACGATCTGAATCACCGCGGTCACCGGTCGCCGAGTAAAGCCAGTGAGCCACAACAAACGTGCCTGTCCATAATGGCGTGACCAGGCCCGGGCACCGTAGACTACGCTCGCGGCAACGGCAGCAAGCAGGGCTAATGTGCCGCTAACAGCAGCAAAGACGCTCAGAGTTACGCGTATATCACCCGCCTGCCAGCCCATTAACGCGAAAATAACCACCGCCGCTACAAGCAATGGCATACCGCCACGCAATAGCCCGCTACCAAGATCTTCTCGTAATACGCGCATTGGCGGTGCATCGCGCAATCGCACCAATGTTGGAAGGGCAAAACCAAGCAATGCCGCACCAGCAGTTAACCAACCGGTTGCAAGCGGTTGCCATCCCGCAGCTGGCAATTCTGTACCCAATAAATCAGCGACTAAAGCGAGCATGGCCAAATGCAATCCATACCCAAGGAGTGCGCCTAGGCCGCCTGCAAACAATGCTAACCAAAGCAATTTACCGACAAATAAAGAGAGAACTTTCTGTCGAGTGGCACCCATCGCGCGCATCACTGCGACGCCGGTGATTTGGCGCTCGGCGTAGTGACGCACTGTTAGCAGCACGGCAACCCCTGCCACAATCACTGTTAACAATGCCGCTAGCCCCAAAAAGCGTTTCGCCTGATCAATTACTTCGGCGGCACCACGGCCTTGTTCGCTCGGTGTCTCAATTTCAATCGCATTGCCATGCTCCGCTGCAAGCGCATCGGTATAAGCCAGGACATCGGTCTGAGACCCAGCTAATAGCAACTTATGCCGGACACGGCTGCCGGGGCCAAGTAATTCGGTCGCGTTGAGGTCGGCATGATTCAACATCACACGCGGCGCAAGCGATCCAAAACCTTGGCCGCGATCCGGCTCAAAACTTAAAACGGCACTAACGGTAAACTTTTGTGCGCCTAGCGTAAGGCTCTCCCCTATCTCAATATCTAGCAGGCCGAAAAGCCGGGATTCTATCCATGCATGGCCTGGTTTCGGGATAGTTGCTGGAATTTCCTCAGCGGCGCCAAGCTCAGGTTGAACGCGCAAAGTCCCACGCAGTGGGTAGCGATCGCTTACGGCCTTCGCCGAGATCAGCCGATTGGCCGATTCGGTCACGACCACGGTGGGGAAAACCGCTGTTAATGCGGTCTTAAGTCCCTGTTCTCTGGCTTGCGCTTGCCAATCGGATGGAATGGGTTCGGGATATTCCACGGCACGATCGGCGGCAAGTAGATCAGCCGCACGAGCCTCTGTCGCCCCAGCCACACGGTCAGCGAGCCATGACACGCCCGTCACAGCGGCCACGGCTATAACAACCGCTAACGCGAGTAGACGCAACTCACCGCCGCGCCAGTCTCGATATAACAACCGCAGTGCGAGCATTAGCCCGCCTCCGCCGTCAAAACGCCATTGCGCAGGTAGCGTACCCGCGCGCAGCGCGAGGCCACGGCTTGGTCATGTGTGACCACAATTAATGTGGTGTTGTGGTCACGATTAAGCGCAAACAACAGATCGATGATTTGGTCACCCGTTTTATGATCAAGATTACCTGTGGGCTCGTCGGCAAAAAGAATTTGCGGCTCACTGATAAACGCGCGCGCTAACGCGACACGCTGCTGTTCGCCGCCAGAGAGCTGGGCGGGGTAGTGCAATAGTCGATCAGACAAGCCAACACGGCCCAGTGCTTCCGCTGCTTTATTGCGGGCCGCCGAATCACCAGCAAGCTCGGCGGGCAACATAACGTTCTCGAGAGCCGTTAATCCGGGCAATAAGTGAAACGCTTGGAACACAAAACCCACTCGGCCGGCGCGCAGCACCGCACGCTCATCCTCGTTGAGCGTATTGAGATCGTGGCTGTCCATAACCACTGTGCCTGTGCTGGGAAGGTCTAGGCCCGCCAATAGGCCAAGCAATGTCGATTTGCCAGAGCCTGAGGTGCCTAGAATCGCAAGGGAGTCACCCGCATTGATGCTAAAATCGAGGTTTTCGAACAAGCTTATCTGGCCCTCGGGTGCAGCAAAGCGCATCCCCAGCGCTTGCGCTTGCAGGATCGGTAAGCCGGTGGAGGATGAATCCTTGGACGCGCCTTTAGCTGCCTCTAAACCTGATGCCGAATCCGCTGCCATGCCGTATCGCCTCCTGCTGGCGGTATTTTTGTGTCTATCAACGTTCGTGCCTGTCCCAATCCTTGCCGCGGCCAGCGCGGCTGAACCTGAAAGCAGCCCGCGGGTACTGGTGTTAGGCGATAGTCTGTCTGCCGCCTACAACATGCCCAGCTCCGCAGGGTGGGTCGCCTTACTGCGCGAGCGCTTGGATAAGGACGCTACCGTAATCAACGCCGCCATCAGTGGCGATACCACGGCAGGGGCCCGAGCGCGCCTCGCTCAGGTATTGGACAGGCACAACCCAAGCTTAGTCATCATTGCGCTCGGCGGTAACGATGGTTTGCGTGGCGTCTCCTTGGACGCGTTTCGCGAAAACCTCAACGCTATGATAACCGCTGCCCGACAATCGGGGGCAGAAGTGCTCTTAGCGGGCGTGCGTTTGCCCTCTAACTATGGCACCGCGTTTATCGAACGGTTCCTTAATGTGTATGAAGAGGTGGCGAGCGCACGCGATGTCGCGTTTGTACCCAAACTATTGGCAGGCGTTGCTGAAGACCCAGAACTGATGCAAGCCGATGGCATTCACCCCAATCAAACAGCGCAACCGATCATTCTTGAGAATATCTGGCAAGGTCTTTTGCCCTTGCTCGATTCAGCCGGAAAAAACCGCTAACGACTCAAGGCTGCCAGCGCTGCTCGCCGGGGAGTGGTTTGCGTTAATGCGGCCGGTAAGCGGACATCCATTGTCATCGGCAAATGATCTGATAAAGGGGCATCCAGCACCTCTGCCGACTCCACTGTCAGACTTGGCGAGACTAAAATATGATCAATATTACGGGCCGGACGCCAGCTAGGGTAGGTGGGTAAATCGTGCAGCGGCTCACGCAGGCCAGTTTGTGCGCACAATGTTTCAAGTTCAGAGCTGCGTGAGTGGCAATTCAAATCGCCCATGACAATGACATGTTCGCTATCAATAATCTGCTCAGCGATATAAGCCAACTGACTCAGCCGGGCTCGCTGACTGAGCGCCAAATGTAAAAGCACGACCACCAGCTCCGCACCTGGTCGGCCCAAGCGCACAATCAACGCACCACGCCCAGGGATACGGCCGGGCAGGCGATGTTCAACGACTTCATGCGCTTGCCATCGACTCAGCAACCCATTGCTATGTTGAGCAAATCGGCCTAGTGCACGATTGGTTTGTTGGTAGCGATAAGGAAACGCAGCAGTATCTGCTAAGAAAGCGTTTTGGTCGACAAAGCCACTGCGCAGACTCCCCGCGTCGAGTTCTTGTAAGCCGACTAAGTCGAATTCACCAATCAAATCGGCGATTCGACGCAGGTTTGGCAGCCGCTTGGTATCAGGCAAGACATGTCGCCAACCACGAGTGAAATACTGGTGGTAGTAACGCGTCTGAATACCGACTTGAATGTTATAGCTCATCAGCCGTAACCGATCGGGCAACGACTGTGGCGAATTCAAATTCGCTTCGTAATCAATCACTGACTACTGACCGCTGCGCTCCTCGGCCACTAGCGATTCAGCAACATCTAACATGCCCTGCTGCCCACCCGCGGCGCGAACATCAATCAAATACCGCCCGGCTACGCCGAGCGAGGGCGTGCCTGGCACCGCGTAGGTACTGACCAGGCGCTCGGCACGATTCATTTGTGCATTAATTGAGAACGAGTTCAGTGCATTAAGCACATCTGGCTCACTCACCTCGGCAATACTTGCATAGAACGCGGCTATATCCTCAGGATTGCGGAATGACTGGCCTTCCACATGAATGGCATTAAACATCGCCGCATGCGTTTGGTCCAAGATATCGAGCGCCTTGGCAGCGTAAAAAGCGCGCGCTAACAACGTCCAGCTATCACGGCCAAATGTCACCGGTGTATGCACGATGGTAATTTGATCGCCCATTGCATCGGTCCACGCGCTAAGTTGTGGTTCAAAATTATGACAATGCGAGCAGCCATAGGAGAAAAACTCACGAACTTCAACACCATCACCGTCGGTCGGCTGTGGTGTATCAATGGGCCGATAAGCTTGATCCTGAGCAGACACAGGCTGGCCGAGTAATCCACCGATCAGCATTAAGACTGCTAGGAAAAACCTAGGCGTTGTATAAGCACGCATCATTCTTAATTTCCTTTTGCAACTAATCGCTATAGTTCGCCATAAGAGTGGAGCCCTGAGAGAAACATATTCACTCCTAAGAATGCGAACGTTGTGACAAAAAGCCCAATAATCGCCCACCATGCCATTGGCTTGCCGCGCAAGCCCTTGGTGTAGCGAAGATGTAGCCAGCCGGCATAGTTCAGCCAAACAATAAGCGCCCAACTCTCTTTAGGATCCCACGACCAATACGCACCCCACGCCTCGGCGGCCCACAATGCTCCAAGAATCGTGGCCACCGTAAAAAACGCAAACCCAAGCGCAATCGTCCGATAACTTACTTCATCGATTTGCTTCAGCGTCGGCAGTCTTGTTGCCCATGGGCTGTCATCGGCGACGCGGGCTCGAATTAAATAAGCCACTCCGAGCATCGCTGCAATCGCAAAACAGCCATAGCCAATAAAGTTAGTCGGGACATGAATCTTCATCCAATAACTATTGAGCGCCGGGACGAGCGGTTCGATTTGGTAGGCCTGGCGATCAAAGTGGTACCAAAGTAAAAATCCCACCGACGCGGAAATCACCAGCAAAACAAAAAATCCCATCGAACGTGTACGCTGTGCCGCTTCGTAGTAGAGATAAATGAGCGCCGTAATAACCGCAAAAAGAACAAATACCTCATAAAGGTTGCTCACCGGGATATAGCCAATATCGCCAGCGTAGAGATGGGTTTCGTGCCAGCGCACCAAAAGGCCGATCAACCCTGCGCCCGCACCCATCCAGGTCAAGCTAGAAGCAACTCGGCCAGTGAATGAATTACCGGTAAACAGCGCTGCCCCATAAACCAATGTTGCGGCAGGAAAAAGCGCGCTCATCCACATGATCGCTGATTGGCTTGAGAGCAGATATTTCAGAAAGAAATCGGTTTGCGCCGCGCCAAGCTCAGGGTAGCGGCTAATGGCGATTAGACTGAGTCCGCAAACAATGCCCATATAAAGCTTTGCCGCCTGCCAATGCCAACCTAGGCCAATCATGGTCACCCCAGTGGCCGCAGTAATCACCACCTCGTAGGTGTTCATTGCATCCCATAGCACCACACAAGTCGTTGCGGTTGCCGCCAGGACAATAGCAAGCCATATCCAATCCGCACCCGTGAGTCGCTGCAACAACGACGGTTGGCGCATGTCACGGAGCATGTCTTCGCGGGAGATGGCCATAATGCTTACCCTCGATGATCTTGATCGATATGGCGGTCGAGCGCATCCGTTAGCGCATCGAATTCCGCCGCAAACAGTTCAGGTCGGCGCTGGTTAGTGCCGCCCACTAATAAACTCGTACCGCCATCGGCCTTTGGTGTAATCATTGCCCAAACCCGACGCTGGGAGACATAAAACAACAAAAATACGCCAGCAACTAACAGCGCCGAACCCGCGTAAACCACATTCTTACCGGGTGCATAGGTAATTTGTAGCCCGGTCGCCTGGCGGTGTTCGAAGTGATCGAGCTCCAACAACACCGGCGCGCCATATTCAGCTACGGCTGAGACGGCATTCAAGGCATCTTCAAAGAAGGCCCGCTGATTGGCATCCGGCTGGAGCGTTGCCACCGTCACACTCTCTTGGTCGGCCAATATTTCGAGATAAATCTCAAACATCGTGCGCTGTAACACGGCACGCGAAAATTCCAACAACATCTCTGGACGGGCAGCGGTTGCCACACGGCTTTCTAGCTGTAAATTGACCGCCGCAAAACCTCCGTCTAGTAGTGTAGCAATCATTTCATCCGCCGTGCCCGCTACCCGGGCTGCAAGCTCAGAATCGGCGACACCCATTTGCGTGAGTAATCGATCAGCGGCTCGACTCGCCGCTTGATTGACCCGCGTTTGATCGTAAAGTGCCTGATAAAACCTCATAAAAGTGGCCATCGATGCGTTATCGTCAGCGGGAATATGCAGGTATTGAAACGGATTGGCGTTATCGCTGCGCGTGCCGTGTAAAAAATACCACCGATCTTCGATTTCTATCGGCGCCATATAGGTATGAAATTGGCGGCCCTGACCTGCTTGATCTCGCAAGGTGTAATTAAACGAGGGCCCAGCATTAACAAATTCATCCCGGGCGCCAGTACGCTCAACGGCTCGCGGATCTCGGTTGACATTAAAGAGCTGGAAGTCATCTACTTCCAACGTGCGTTCTGTCCCACCGAGCTGTAAGCGCAGGTCTTCAAATACCCGCGCTTGAATGGGTAGTGACTGGCCTGAACCATCGAGTACATGACCGGTCATCGAGAGTTGTGTGCCGCCATCAGTAAAGCTCGCCTGATAAATGGTATGCCCGCGATGCGTGAGCGGATGGTTAACAGATATGGTCTCGCGAATGGGCGCTTCAAGCGCTGGGTCATGTAAAACCAGATCGCTTTCATAGGACTTGGGCATCCCATTGGGGTAATGCTTAATACGAAAATCTTCAACAAAAATCTCAAATGGCAGTCGCTGAACAAGGTAGCCATCGCGGACCTGCAAAAATGTCACGCCGCTATTGCTGCCTTCAGGAATGGTGACATTGCCACGAAATGAGCCACTACCTTCGGCAAGCCAGCTTTCCGCCGGGACTTGTGAGACCGGTAGGTCACGAGTCTCTATGGCGAGATTGCCGAGCTGCTCTTGGATTTTGAGATTAATGTTGCCATCAGCAAGCGCCCCAATCGCAATAATGACCACAGCGAAATGTGTAAACAAATACCCAAGCCGTGTTGCACGGCCTTTCATACCGGCAACGATCATGGTTTCACCGCGAGTCTCCGTGCGCATGCGAAAACCATGGCCTTCAAATGCCGCTTGAGCGACTTCGCAAACACGCTCAGGCGGCTCTGCGGCGTCCCAATGCCGATGTTGCGACAGTGCGCGCAGCGATTGCTCACGAACATGGGTGCGATAGCGGGTAATTTCTCGCCAAACCGCTGGCATGTGCCGACTGACACAAACACCAGTCGATAGCACCAAAAATCCCATGATCGCTAAGAACCACCAAGCGGAATAAACGTCATAGAGGTTTAGAACACGAAAGACATCGAACCAAAAAGGCCCAAATTGGATGAGGTATTCGGTGTAGGCCTGGTTTTGCGGCAGCACAGTACCGATTACCGAGGCAATACTGACGACCACCAAAAGGCTGATCGCTAGGTTCATCGACCCAAGAAATTCAAGCCAAATTGCGCCGAGTCCCTTGCGATTTTGACCGCGGGATGGGGTTTGGCTAGCAGAGAAACTGGCGGCGGTCTGGGCCATTAGTACCGTATCTGCGTTTGTTGATTTGAACAGATTACCCAATTGGGCTACTTAATAGACCACAACGCTACCAAGAAATTCTTGTTTTTAGTCAAGCCACCGGCAATGGCTGATGGCTTGATGGCAGGGTTTAGTCGTCGTGATTATTCCGCGGCCATTTCGGCGGGATAAAGTCCGCGAACGTAAGCGGAAACCGCTTGGATCTCCTCGTCGGTCAGGTTAGTCGCAATGCCATTCATCACGTGCGCTTGGCCATAGCCTGAGCGTTCTCCAGAACGGTAGAGCATAAGTTGGTCCATGGTGTATTCGGTTTTCTGGCCACTTAAGCGCGGATAACCACTACTTGGGACACCCATACCTGCCGGGCCATGACAGCTCACGCAAGCGGGCACACCCTTTTCATCGATCCCTCCCATATAAATGCTCCGACCGGTTGCGAGCAGTTCTTCTGGGGTCTCACCGATTTCGGCGTCGAGGCCTGCAAAATAAAGCGCCAAATCCGCCATGGTTTGCTTATCTAAACCGGCAGCTTGGCCGTACATAAGCGCGTTATTGCGCTCGCCAGATTTATAAAACTGTAGCTGCTCGTAGATGTAATCCGGATGTTGGCCCGCCAAATTGGGGTACTCACCCACCATACTGTTGCCTTTTTGCCCGTGACAGGCAGCGCATACGGCAGCAGCATTCTGACCGCGCATGGGGTCAGCGTTCTCAAATTGGGCGGCCGCCGGTAATGCAGCAGCAAGCGTGATAAAAAGCGCGAGGAGCGACTTAACGATCATGTTGGCAATACTCTCGAGTACAATCGCAGAATTTATATCAATGGACTCTTTAAGGGTCAATTTACGCGGGGATCAGCAGCGTGTCACTCGACTATCGTCAAGCTTGGTTTTTAATGTCGGCCCCGGAGCCCGAACAGCTTCCACCCGACTTTGGTGCAGAGGTGGCATTTGCTGGGCGTTCCAACGCTGGTAAGTCTAGCGCACTTAACGCGATAACGGACCAAAAAGCGCTCGCTCGTGTTAGCAAAACGCCTGGCCGCACTCAACAAATCAATGTTTTCCCAATCGGTGAAAGTGAGATAGTGGACAGGCACGAATCCAATTCAAATCCTGCACTGCGGCTAATTGATTTGCCGGGTTATGGCTATGCCAAAGCGCCTGCGGCCATGCGCGCGCATTGGCAAGAAGCGCTGCCACGCTACTTAGAAAGTCGTAAAACGCTGCGCGGGATGGTTTTGATTATGGACACGCGTCATCCAATGGGCCCGCTCGATACCCAAATGCTGAATTGGTGCGCAGCGGCAAAACTGCCTGTCCACATTCTTTTGAGCAAAGCGGATAAATTAAGTCGCGGGGCAGCTGGCAACACGTTGCAATCGGTTCGGCCCAATGCCGCGAAAATCTGCCCAGGGGCGTCGGCACAATTATTCTCTTCGACGACGCGAGCAGGTGTGGCAGAGGCTCGCTTGCAACTTGATCACTGGTTATTGCCGGCATAAAAAACCCCGAAGACCATGGGGTGTGATCTTCGGGGACTAAGGGCTCAGCCTTTGGGGGGTGGCCGAGCCGCATGGTCCGCTAAAAAGGGAGGGAATAGCGGACCGCGCCGGGCACTGGCGCAACTAATAAGACATCACTAATTAGGCGGGAGTTCAGTGCGCGGCATCCCAGTTTTCGCCCACGCCAATCTCAACTTCTAGCGGCACCTCTAAGGAGGCCGCATCGACCATAAAACCGCGTATCTTTTCAGCAACTTCAGATTCGTGGCTGTCCCGTACCTCGAGCACGAGCTCGTCGTGGACTTGCATGACCAGCGCGGTATCAGGTGACTCTTGGTTAATCCAAGCATCCACAGCAATCATTGCGCGCTTGATGATATCCGCTGCCGTGCCCTGCATGGGGGCGTTGATAGCGGTGCGTTCGGCATATTGGCGGCGTTGATTATTACGACTGTTAATCTCTGGTAGATACAAGCGACGGCCAAATACGGTCTCGACATAACCGTTTTCATGCGCGCTTTTGCGCGTTCGTTCCATAAAATCTTTAACGCCGGGGTAACGATCAAAATATCGATCCACATAGGCCTGCGCTTCGCCACGCTCGATGCCTAATTGCCGGGCTAAACCCCAGGCAGACATGCCATAAATCAAGCCAAAGTTAATGGCCTTCGCTGCTCGACGTTGATCTCCACTGACTTGATCTGGGTTGCCACCAAATACTTCGGCAGCGGTGGCGGCGTGGATGTCTAGTCCTTCAGCGAAAGCGCGCTTTAATCCGTCATCTCCAGATAAATGCGCCATGATGCGCAATTCCACCTGCGAATAGTCCGCGGCCATGAGCCGATAACCCGTTTCGGCAATAAATGCATGCCGGATGCGGCGGCCTTCAGCGCTGCGCACCGGGATGTTTTGCAAATTTGGATCGGATGATGACAGTCGGCCTGTGGCGGCAACGGCTTGGTGATAGGAGGTGTGCACGCGACCGGTTTGCGGATGAATGAGCGTTGGCAGTTTTTCGGTGTATGTCGAGCGTAATTTTGAAACGCTACGATAATCGAGAATTAATCGTGGGAGCTCATGGCCCTGAGCGGCGAGTTCTTCGAGGACTGACTCGGCTGTCGATGGAGCGCCCTTGGGTGTTTTTGCGAGCACCGGCAAACCTTGGCGTTCGTAGAGAATTTCCTGAATTTGCTTGGGCGAACCAAGGTTGAAGGGGCCGCCAGCCGATTGGTGCGCATTGGCTTCAAGTGTTTGCATAGTCTCGGCGAGTTCACGGCTTTGGACACTCAAGAGGTCGGGATTTACTTTAACGCCGGTTCTTTCGATGCGCGAAAGCACGGGTAGAAAGGGAATCTCAAGTTCCTCGTAGACGGCGCATGGGCCTTTCTTCTCGACGAGCATGGGCCAAAGTTGCTCATGCAGTCGAAAGGTCACGTCGGCATCTTCGGCGGCGTAATCAACCGCTTGATCGAGTGCTACCTGATCAAACGTTATTTGCTTGGCACCCTTGCCGGCGACTGACGCATAGCTAATCGGCTGATAGCCCAAATACTTGCTAGCAAGTGAATCCATATCGTGACGGGTAGCGGTTGCGTCGAGGCAATACGACTCGAGCATGGTGTCGTGAACCACGCCACGCAGGGTGATGCCGTGATTGGCAAGCACGCTCATGTCGTATTTTAGATTTTGCCCGAGTTTATGCCGGTCTGAGGATTCAAGCAGCGCTCGGAGCTGCTCGAGGGTCTTAACGCGATCCAGTTGTGTGGGCTGATCAGGCCCGCAATGCGCGAGCGGCAGATAGGCGGCTTGGCCGCTACGAACAGAAAACGAGACACCCACAATTTTGGCGTCCATATAATTCAGGCTGTCGGTTTCTAAATCGAGCGCAAACAAGGCAGCATTTTCTAGTCGCTCAATCCAAGTATCTAGCGTTGCCTGATCCTGAATGCAGACATAGTCAGCAGAAGGCGCGTCGGCATCATGCCTGTCCAGTTCTGGGGCAGGCGTTTGTGCCTGTCCTATATCTTTGGACTCGATCTCGCGCAGCCAGCTATTAAAGCCAAGATGACGGTAAAGACGCGCGAGGCTGTCGCGGTCGGGGGTGCCAAGACGGATGTCTAGAGGGGCTAATGGTAAATCAACATCACAATGAATCGTCGCAAGCTGGCGTGATAGATCAAGCGCATCGAGGTGTTCACGCAAGCTCTCACCGACCTTGCCGCCAATCATCGAGGCGTTTTCGCGAACGCCCTCAAGCGAGCCATATTCGTTAAGCCACTTCGCAGCCGTTTTTGGACCAACTTTGGGAACACCAGGAATGTTATCGGAGGAATCACCCACTAGAGCGAGATAATCGATAATCAACGCGGGGGCTACACCAAACTTCTCAACCACACCATTATGATCAAGTACGGTATTGGACATAGTGTTTAAGAGTGTGACATCGCCATTGACCAACTGCGCCATGTCTTTATCACTCGTTGAAATGAGTAACGACAACCCGGCCGCTCGACCGCGTTGCGCTAGGGTGCCAATCACATCATCTGCTTCAACACCACCAACCTCGATGAGCGGCAAGCCCATCGCCTCCACAACCTCTTTAAGTGGGGCAATTTGCGGTGCGAGATCTTCTGGCATGGACGGACGATTGGCCTTGTACTCGGCAAAAAGCTCATCGCGAAAAGTTTTTCCCGGCGCATCGAAAACCACACCCATATAGACCGGACGATAGTCGCTTATCAAGCGTCGCAACATGCTTATGACGCCATAAATTGCGCCGGTTGGCTCGCCATGGGGGTTGGTGAGTGGAGGCAAAGCGTGATACGCACGGTAGAGGTAGGACGACCCATCTACGAGTAACAGCCGCTTATCCGTGTCGGTCATAACATCTTCCTTACTTTGATGAGTGTCGATGATACCCGGCACGGAGAGATTGTGGACAGGCACGTTCTTACAGCGAGATCATACCCAGAGATTATGGACAGGCACATTCGTTGAGGAAAATCCGCTCATGAAAGAAAAAGCTTCGGCTATGCTTAGTGGCCTGACGGTTGATGATGCGCTAATGACGCGGGAGTCGGAGCGGATTTTTCAGATTATGACGGAGTTTGCGGAGGGCTTTGAGCGCTTATCTACGATTCGACCATCGGTGACGGTGTTTGGATCATCGAGAACGTCACCGGATCATCCTTGGTACAAGGCCGCCGAACGCACATCGCGGCTACTCTCTGAGGAAGGGTTTTCCATTATCAGTGGCGGCGGGCCAGGGTTGATGGAAGCGGCTAACAAGGGCGCAAAAGCGGGATCAGCATCGAGTGTCGGACTGAATATCCAATTGCCACGCGAGCAAATACCCAATACCTATCAAGACGTGGCGCTTCATTTTCGCCACTTTTTTGCGCGTAAGGTGATGTTCGTGAAATACGCATCCGCTTATGTGGTTTTTCCCGGCGGGCTGGGCACGCTCGATGAGCTCGCTGAGATTTTAACTTTGGTACAAACCGGCAAAACCCCTCGCATTCCCGTTATTTTAATGGGAACAGCATTTTGGAGCGGCTTAGTCGATTGGCTAGAAAATTCGATGGTAGCAGCGGGTAATGCTGATTCGAGTGACTTAACGCTGTTCTCAATACTTGATGAACCGAAGGACGTCGTCGATGCGATTTTGGCGCATTATCCCGACCGAGATTTTACTCCCTCACAAGAAGAGCGCGAGCGCCTCCTCGACCTTTAAACTCGTTCAAGATTGGCGTAGGCGGCTACCAGCCATTTTGACCCAACCGCATCAAAATTAACTTGAATACGGGCATTAGGACCATTGCCCTCACAGCCAAGCACAACGCCTTCGCCAAATCGGCTATGCTGCACTCGAGCGCCTAAATCAAAACCCGCCTCCGACACAGAACTATCTGCCTTATCTTGACCCATACCAGCAGCAATACCTGGCCCTGTAACCGAGAAGCGCGCCCGCACTTCATCGACTAATTCTGGTGGCAATTCTCGAATAAAGCGTGAAGCAATCCCAAACTCATCGCGCCCGTGTAACCGGCGGCGCTCGGCGTAAGTAATAACTAACCGCTGACGCGCCCGGGTGACGCCAACGTAAGCGAGTCGACGTTCTTCCTCTAATCGACCAGGCTCTTCGACTGACATGCGATGAGGGAAAAGGCCCTCTTCCAATCCGACCAGAAATACCACCGGGAACTCAAGACCCTTAGCAGAGTGCAGCGTCATAAGTTGAACACAATCCTCCCAAGCGCCTGCCTGACCCTCGCCCGCCTCTAGCGCGGCATGCGATAAAAAGGCTGTGAGCGTATCCATGCCTTCTTCTATAACCGCATCCTGCTCAAAGTTACGCGCGGCAGTAATTAACTCATCGAGGTTTTCAAGCTTATCTTGTGCGCGTTCTGATCGATCTTTTCCAACGTGCGCCCTCAAGCCACTGCGA
This sequence comes from Spiribacter sp., assembly GCA_031581365.1. Taxonomy (GTDB): domain Bacteria; phylum Pseudomonadota; class Gammaproteobacteria; order Nitrococcales; family Nitrococcaceae; genus Spiribacter. The sequence goes on from JAVLBI010000009.1 coordinate 30,193, forward strand.
TCAATCATTGTTTCCATCTGATCGGCTAGATCCATTTCGACGGTTTCAGCTGCTAACCGATCAATTAAACCCAGAAATGCACCAAGCGAATTAATCGCTCTTGCCGATAATCCCCCACGATTTTCAACAAGCCCTTTAGCGGCAACCCATAGGCTGACATTTTGATCGCGCGCAGCAATGCGGATGGCTTCAATGGTGCGATTGCCAATTCCGCGTGTTGGCGTATTAATGACACGCTCTAAGGCAGCACTATCATCGCGATTATTAATGAGGCGTAAATACGACAACGCGTCTTTAATTTCCGCGCGCTCAAAAAATCGTAAGCCGCCATAGACACGATAAGGAATTCGGCGAGAAAGCAAGGCTTCTTCAAATGTCCGCGATTGGGCATTGGAGCGATACAAAATCGCAACATCACTGCGTGCAAGTTCTTGCTCCTCGACCCATGCCATTAGCCGCTCAATAACAAAACGTGCTTCGTCTTGTTCATTAAACGCGGCATACAAAGCGATGGGCTCTCCTTGCTCATCTTCGGTCCAGAGTTTTTTACCTAATCGGTCACTATTTTTGGCAATCAGCGTATTGGCAGCCTCTAAAATTGTCGCCGTTGAGCGATAATTTTGTTCAAGTCGAAGCACTTGGGTATTGGCGTAATCACTACGGAAGCGCTGCAAGTTTTCTACCCGTGCGCCGCGCCAACCATAGATAGATTGATCATCGTCACCAACTATAAAAACGTCAGCCTCCGGCCCAGCTAGAAGTTTCAGCCATTGATACTGAATCCCATTAGTGTCTTGGAATTCATCAACAAGTACATGCCGAAAACGTCGGCGATAGTGCCCAAGCAACTCAAGGTGATTTTGTAACACTTCGACAGTACGCAGCATCAGTTCAGCAAAGTCCACGACACCTGAGTTTCGGCAAGCTGATTCATAGGCGGCGTAAACCTGAGTCATTTGCCCGGTATAAGGATCATTGCCATCTAGATCATCAGGTCGCTCACCCGCGTCTTTTCGCGCGTTAATAAAGCCCTGAATTTGACGAACCGGCCAGCGATTGTCGTCCACTTCCAAATCCCGCATTACGCGCTTAACTAATCGTCGCTGGTCTTCGCTATCTAAAATTTGAAAACTCTGTGGTAAGCCGGCTTCTTGCCAGTGCAATCGCAGTAGTCGATGGCTTAGCCCATGGAACGTACCGACCCACATGCCTGAGCCAGACACACCAAGGAGCTGTTCGATCCGACCCCGCATCTCAGCCGCTGCCTTGTTAGTAAATGTAACCGCAAGCAAGTTATAAGGGGTCGCGCCTTCCACTCTAACTAACCAGGCAGCGCGATGGGTCAGCACCCGGGTCTTGCCGCTACCTGCGCCCGCTAGGACCAGTGCATGACCGAGGGGTGAGGTGACGGCCTCACGCTGCGCGGTATTAAGTGGGTCGATTAAGTCGGAAACATCCATAAATGTGAGTATATCAGCGTGATCACTAGCTACGGGTTTGCCAATGCCTTGACCGGTGGCAATTCTCTGATCAACTGAGCAAGCGCATTGACAACGGGTTCGCGAGCACAGCCACGACGGCGGTAAATAGCAAGCTCTCTTACCGGTGGTGTACCAGCAAATGGTCGAACAACTAGCCCTTCGGTCTGGCTCGCGGCGGCCTCAACTGCAAGAACCGGTAGTAACGTAATACCCGCGCCGGTAGCCACCATCTGGCGCAATGTCTCAAGGCTAGTCGCACGGAAATCCTGTTGCTGCTGGGCGCCGACACGTGAGCAAAAATCCAATGCCTGATCGCGCATGCAGTGGCCTTCCTCAAGCAATAACATCGGCAACGAATCCAGATCATTGCGCTCGACGCGCGGCTGTTGAGCCAATGGATGATCGGCCGGTAGCGCTACTTCAAATGGCTCTTGAAAAAGCGTTTGCGGAATAAGGCTCTCATCTGGAACAGGGACACCCATAATCGCTGCATCAAGTGAGCCATCGCGCAATCGCTCAATCAGACCAGTAGTGCGCTCTTCATGGAGAAGCACGCGCAGATTGGGATAATTTGCTTGAAGCACCGGAAAGAGGTGAGGAATGAGATAAGGGCCAAGCGTTGGGATAATGCCGAGGCGCAACTCGCCGCTCATCGGATCACCCGCAGCGCGAGCGACATTGACTAGGTCTTCAACCTCATTGAGCACCCGTCGAGCACGCTCTGTAATGAGCTGGCCGATTGGAGTGACAATCACCCGTTTGCTGGTGCGTTCGACCAGTTGGACACCCAGATATTCTTCGAGCTTTTTTATTTGTGTGCTTAATGTTGGCTGGCTCACAAAACACGCGGTCGCCGCTTGACCAAAGTGTTGATGGTCGGCCACGGCTACGAGATAGCGCAAATCGCGAAAATTTATATGCGTCATGGCTTTGCCTTAAGGTCTGTCGCTAGTTCGCGCCAAAGGCTTTGATATGCTTGGGTCGCTACCGATCGGGGAGTAATGACCTGTAATGGTGCGCGGCGCATGCTCATTTGCTCGACGTCAGTGGAGTACGGAATAAAAGATTTGAGACATCCACGAATACTCGTGGGTGGTGCCTCTGCCCAAGTTCGGTGTAGCCCTCGGCGTCGATCCACCATGGACAGGAAAGGGCGCAGTTTATGTCGGCCATAACGTCCACGATCAAAGTGGGCGGTCATTTGTCTCCAAGCATTCAGTGAGAGCGGGGCAGGTATGAGTGGGCAGAGCACGCGGTTTGCATTGCGTACGACCGCCTCCGCGAGACGCGAAAAGCTTGGTGGACAGTCAAGAATGACTAAACTGTAGTTCTCGGAAAACGGTTGCAGCAAGTTGGCCAAAATGGTCGCGCCATCTTTGCCTTTATTGATGATTTGATCGAGATGACGTAGCGATTCGTCGGCTGCGATTAAATCTAAATTTGCCCAAGCGGTGCGCTGGCATTCGCGACCAATCGGTGCTTTTCGGCTAAAAAGCTTCTTGGGTGTCTCATTGAGTCCTGGACGACCGCCAAGGCACCAAGTGGCAGCAGCCTGCGGATCAAGATCCCAAACCAGCGTGGGCTGGCCAGAGCGAGCGGCTTGGTCGGCTAAATTGACAGCCGCAGCGGTCTTGCCAACCCCGCCCTTTAGATTGTGTAACGCAATGACATCCATGCGACGGCGGCAACTTTTGCTGATTAAATGTGGGTGTCTCGTATTGTCGTTTCATTCTATCGCGCCAATGAGCGAAATGGGGTGTGAGATTTATAGGAGAAACTAGACACCCATGATTTTTCAGTCCCTGATTACGCTGGATCTAGACACTCCATCAGGCCATTGATGAGAGAGCGGATTAGTTGTGGGTAGAAATCGGGCCCAATTGGGATATCGCTGCCAAGCGGATCGAGCACACCCGTATTGGCAGGCGTGCCGTCAAGCACGGTGTCAACAAGCGCGGGGTTGAACTGTGGTTCCGCAAAGACGCAATGAACGTCTCGTTCGATAACCAAAGACTGAATGGCAGCGATATGTGAAGCGCTCGGATCCCGAGCATCACTCAACGCAATTGCGCCGAGGGCGTTTAAATCAAAGCGCCGCTCAAAGTACTGATAGGCATCATGAAATACGATATACGGGCGCTCATGAACCGGTTTGATCGTTTCAGCAGTGGTGTCCATCAGAGTGGTAATTTGTTGCTGCGCGGCTTCCGCATTACGGGTGTATTCGGATGCATTTACCGGGTCCGCTGACGCGAGGGTTTCCGCGATAACTGCCAACCAAGCCCGCGCATTGACCGGATCTAGCCACGCATGCGGGTCGAGACTCGCATGATCATGCGCGTCGTGCCTGTCTACTTTTTCCGAGGCATGATTATCATGATCGTCATGACCTTCGTGGCTGTCCACTATCTCGGCGGTATGATCATCTAAGTGGATGGCTTCGCGAAACGAGAGTCGAGTGGTTGCTTCAGTGTTTTGTAATTCATGTAAAAGCTCGACGCTTTGGGCGCCGTCTGCAAGGTTAATGACCGCGTCAGTGAGCCAGGGCGTAAGTTCAGGGCCTATCCAGAAAATAACGTCTGCATTCTCAAGGGCAGCGGCCTCCGAGGGACGTAGGGAATAACTATGCGGTGAAGCGCCTCGTTGAATAATGAGGTCTGGCTCACTAACGCCCATAGTCACCATCGCCACCAATGAGTGCACCGGCGGGATGTCAGTGGCTACACGAATCGCCGTCGCCGATGACGCGATAATCAGAAGCAATAAGGCTATGGGTATTTGAATATAGGGTCGAAACAACATCATCATACTCCTTTCAAATGTTATGTTATATTATAACACTTATTCTCTCTACTTCCGCAAATTCACTTTCTATGGCAGTGTCCCGGGCCACTATGACCACAGTTGATAAAACACTGATTCAAGCACACCAGCTGAATGTGCATCTTGGGGGCAATCACGTCCTTGAGCACATCGATTTTAATCTCGCGCGCGGCGAAATCGTGACTATTGTCGGGCCAAACGGCTCAGGAAAATCGACTTTTTTGCGGGCTTTAATCGGAGCTATTCGACCAACAACGGGATCCGTGCAACAAATGCCTGGACTCCGAGTTGGTTACGTTCCACAACGGCTTCACATCGACTCCACTTTGCCGTTAACAGTGCGACGATTTCTCAAATTGCCACATGCGCACGAGCCCAAGATAATTGACGATGCGCTCGCACGTGCCGGCATTGCAGAGCGAGGTGACGCATCAATGACAGGACTATCGGGAGGACAATTTCAGCGCGCACTCATGGCTCGGGCGTTGCTCGATAAGCCTGATGTGTTAATGCTCGATGAGGCATCGCAGGGCTTAGATCAGGCAGGGACAGCTGACTTTTACCGACAAATAGAAGATATCCGAAATACGTTGGGATGCGCCGTTTTAATGGTGAGCCATGATTTGCATGTGGTGATGCGGGCCGCTGACCGCGTGATTTGCCTTAATCAGCATATTTGCTGCCAAGGGCATCCCGAAGCTGTCAGCGTTGCACCAGAATATCGTGCCTTGTTTGGAACAGAGGACGAACAGGCACTTGCTCTATTCCGCCATGACCTTCATCACCACCCGCATGACAACAGAAAAAAGGCTGATATGGGACAGCCACATAATGAGGCTAGCTGATGTTTAGTGACTTTATGCTGCGTGCAGCCCTTGCTGGCCTTGGCGTGGTGCTAGCAGCTGCACCGCTAGGGTGCTTTGTGGTCTGGCGACGCATGGCGTTTTTTGGTGCTGCGACTGCTCACGCCGCCGTGTTGGGTGTTGCGTTGTCACTTGCCCTGTCGATTTCGCTGTTTGTGGGCGTACTCGCGGTCTCTCTTTTAATGGCAGTAATGGTCACGTTATTGAGTGGCCGAGGTTATGCCATGGACACGCTTTTAGGGGTCATGGCGCATGCCTCTCTCGCATTCGGACTTGTGGCTGTCTCGTTTATCACCGATGTTCGCATCGATCTAATGGCTTATTTATTCGGCGACATTCTTGCCGTTGGCAATCGTGATGTCATCATCATTTGGGGTGGATCAATACTGGTTATTGCGCTGATGATGTGGCGATGGCCATCTCTTTTATTGGCCACAGTGAGCGATGATTTGGCATATGCCGAAGGCTTTCGTCCGCAACGCGAAGAACTCATCCTCACAGTATCGCTAGCGATCGTAGTGGCCGTTGCAATCAAGGTTGTTGGTGTTCTTCTCATCGCGGCATTGCTAATTATTCCTGCAGCCACCGCTAGGCCGCTTAGCAGCACGCCCGAGCAAATGGCCATAGGTGCGGCAGCAATAGGGGCGGTGGCGGTCCTTGGTGGGTTATGGGGGTCGTGGCATTTAGATACGCCAACCGGCCCGACTATTGTGTGTGTCTCAGCAATATTATTTGCTCTAGTTAATTTGCTTGCACGTCAATTCACTGCCAAATCCGTTCACTAAGGCCGCTTGCACGTTGAACGCACTGGCCGAGGGCCGTCGTTAAGCTATGCATCCCTCCTGGCAAGATTAGCGTTACCTGTTCACGCGCTCGCGTAATACCTGTGTAGAGTAATTCGCGCGTCACTAACGGGTTTCGGGACGGCGGCAATGTTAATGCGACATGGGTAAATTCAGAACCTTGGGATTTGTGAACAGTCATGGCATAAACCGTTTGCGCGTCAGCCAACCGCAACGGGCTCACCCACCGCACTCGACGCTCGGCATCGCTTGACGGGAAAGCAACGCGAATTTTTGATTGCTGATTGTGCCTGTCCACAATCACGCCAGCATTGTCGTTGGTAGGCTGATATGGAACGGGTAGGGCAATCCCCACATCGCCGTTCATTAGCCCTAGTGCATAGTTATTGCGAGTAACCATGACGGGGCGGCCGACGTACCAAGCACTGGAACCATTGATCAACCCAGCCTGCGACAGCCATTGAGCGATGCGCTCATTGAGTCCAGCCACTCCCCAAGGGCCATTACGAAGTGCGGTGAGAACTTGAAATTCCCGATGCGCAGTAAGCACGTCGCCCGCCCATCGATCAAGACTGTCCAAATCCGAGACATAAACAGAATGATCGCTTCGCACGATGGACAAATAATGCGTATACCCAGCAACAATTTCTTTTTTCAAATCGGAATCAGTAGGTCCCTCGGGTATGAGCTTATGGACACCCACATTCTTAAGGTCAATGCTGCTACTGATTGCAGGTGCTTCACCGTTTTTGATCGCTGTAGCGAGTTGTCCGATTGGACTGTCTTCAGAGAAGCGGTGGCTCTCTCTTAGCACGGTAATCGATTGATCAAGCGCAAAGCTTTGGGTGATATCGGAACCTGCAGGTTTGTGGGTGTCCATGACCTCTGGCGGTAAATTCTCTCCCGTTACTTCTGCCAGCCAGCGGGCGGTATCGGCGTTGTAATAACCGCATTCTGCGCGTTGACACAGTTCGCCTAACACCGCACCTGCTTCCACGGATGCAAGCTGGTCTTTGTCACCTAGTAAAATCAACTGAGCATTAGCTGGCAGAGCGTCCAATACAGCCGCCATCATCTCCAAATCCACCATTGATGCTTCATCGATAACAAGGACATCGGCCGGTAATGGCCGACCTGCATGATGATGGTTCTGCCGCCCAGCTAGCCGCCTACCTAAAAGACGATGGAGTGTGCTGACTGATCTGGGAATTGCGTCAGCTTGCTCGGTAGAGAGACCTAGCGCCTCCAGCGGGAGCTCATCGATGCGGCTTAAAATGGATTCGTTCAGTCGAGCAGCGGCCTTGCCTGTTGGGGCTGCTAAGCGAATTCGTAAGATCTCACCGGTTTGTTGCAATGATACGGCTTGGAGTAATGCGAGCATCCGCAAGACCGTAGTTGTTTTGCCCGTACCCGGCCCGCCGGTAATTATGGAAAAGCGACTTCTCGCCGCGAGCGCACAAGCAATTTTCTGCCAATGAATGCTAGCTTTAGGTGGACGCTCGGGAAACAGGACAGCCAAAGTATTACGTGTAATGTCAATGGGAAGGCCGACAGGAGGTTGCGCGAGACGCATACGAATCCCGTTTGCAACTGCCTGCTCAAATCCCCAATAGCGCCGAAGATAGACCCGATCGCTCTCAAGAATTAATGGCGTTAGCGATTCTCCATCACCAATTAACATGGGATGAGACAAAGCGGCTCGCCATTGTGCTAAATCCAACCCATCGAAAAGAGATGAAGGATGCACCGGTTCAGTTGTATCCGTTTCAGTTTGATTGTCAGGTGAGTTGTGTGATGCATCTTGTGGCGGGAGAGACAATGCTGAAGTGGGATCACTGAGCGTGGCGCGTAAATCGAGACAGCCATGACCGCGACCAAGCTGATGACTCGCCAAAGCGGCGGCAATTAGAAGGTATCCTGTAGTATTTCCCGTTGCCGTATTGACGCTAGTCTCTCGATGTAAAAAGCGCGCCAGTGAAGCATCAATCGGCCGAAGCCACTCAGCCTGTCGCCACCCATCAATGATCGATAATGCATTCTCCGTACTCAACATGCTCGCATCTCCCGATCCAGTGCGGTGATGACTGAGAATGATGGTCGATCGAAATGCACTCCGCGATTAGGCGCATTAATGCCGCGAAGGAAAATGGTCAGCGCACCCCCTATATGGCGGTCGTAGTCATAATCTGGCAGACGAGCGCTGAGCAAGCGATGTAGCGCTAACAAATAGATCATCGATTGCAAATCGTATCGTCCGGCTAATAATGCATGCTCTATGGCGGTGTCTTGATAAAACGAATCGTCTGGCCCAAGCCATGTCGACTTATAGTCAGCTACATAATAGCGGCCCCCATGTTCAAACACGAGATCAATAAACCCCTTCAACATGCCGTTTATTGTCCCCGGCTCAAGCGACGGACGATCTAAGCTCATGGGTGCCGGTTCCGTAATCAACTGATCAAGCTTAGTAATTGAGCAGTTATGGACACCCACAAAAAACTCGAGCTCAGCACTCGTTGCCGTCGCATCCGCGAGGCGCAAATTTGGTGGTAGAGAATAGCTAAGTAACGCAAGCACCCAGTCCGTCACCGGATCGATCCACTTGTCCCAACCACGCACTTGGCAACGACGTGCGATGGCATCACGCAACGGTTCCGAATCTTCAAGAAGGTGATTAAATCCCCTGCCGGCGGCCCATTCGAGACAGTCATGCAAAAAGCTACCGGCACCGGCACCGCGCGGAAAATCATGCACCGCTTCTATATCAACGGTGGCTGAAGCTTCATCGCCTGTCGATACAGATGGCGCCGTCAGAGGCACTTCATCGTCGAGGATGACTGAGTCGCGGGCATCGCTTTGAGACACCCACGATTGAGCCCAAAACGGGGAGCCCGCTTTACCACGGTCACGTAATCCTGAATAACTGGCGATCCACCAGTTCTCCCGCGGCTGACCGTCATAGTGATGAGCTTGAAATACGTTGGATTGGGATTCGTCTGTTACCAACATGTCCGAGGTTGGGGCAGGAGCAATCGCAACATGGGTGTGCTCTGTCTCTTCAATGTCATCAAACACTCGGCCGAGGTCATCGGCGCTTTCTGCCCCAAGAAGATAACCGAGCGCGCTATCAGCGATGGCTCGACGTGGCGAAACACCTACCCACGCGGCGTACTTCGCACGCGTCAACGCGACATAAAGCTTGCGAATGTCCTCTGCAAGTCTCTCCTCATCAGCCAAAGCAAACGTTGAAGCGTTTTTAATTGGGCTTAGTCGCAAGTTACCGTTTGAGTCATGCCAGCGCATAACTGTTTGCCGTGAATTAGCATTCATCACCTTGGCTTCTGCAGCGAATGGCAAATAGACAAGGGGGTACTGCAGGCCTTTCGATTTATGAATAGTTACTACTTGGACCAAACTAGCGTCGCTTTCGAGACGAATTTGAGGGGTATTTTTGGCATTGCCATCGACATCACCCTCGCGCTGTTCACGCAAATAACGAACTAAAACATGTTCCCCTTCAAAACCGCGACTTGCCTGTTGTAGCAACTCCGCTAAATGCAGCAAATTCGTTAATACGCGCTCACCAGAGGTGCGGTCAGCTAAAAGTCGAGCTGGCACAGCAAAGTCATGCAACAAATAGCGAAGCATTGGCAGCACACCCTGGCGTTGCCAACGATCGCGATAACCTCGAAATTGGGCAATACGTGCCTCCATAGGACCTTCATCATATGCAAGCTGATCTAGCGTATCGGGGGGCAGAGAGAGTGTTTGCGTTGCAAGTGCACTCCGAACAGCCAATGCATCATCGGGTTCCGCAACAGCCTGTAAAATCAGCTCTAAATCAGCGGCCTGCGAGGTTTCGAACACCGAGTCTCGGTCGGATAAATAAACGCTTCTCAAGCCACGCTTGCGCATCGCCTCACGAATGACCACGGCTTCTTCGCGATTGTTTACGAGCACAGCGACGTCGCCTGCTCGAACGGGACGAAGGTTACCTGCATCATCGACAAATCCAGCCTCGCTCCGAGTTGAAGCATTGAGTAAGCCCACGATTTGCGAAGCAAAAGACTCAGCAATGGCGTGCCGGTCATCCACTTTATTGAGCGGCTTGCCATCTTCAGCCGTCGGTGAGAGCCAAAGCGTCAATGCTGCCGACACCGTGTCAGGCGATAGGGAATGAGACACCCACAAATATTCAGTAATCCCATTTGGGATAGCGGGCTCAAATGGCAAGGGATTCTGCTCATGTTTACGAAAGCGAAATGCGCCCGATCCAGTCGGCCGAGATTCAGCAGTAGAAAAGCAGCGATTAACCGCTTCGACCATTGTCGTTGAGGCACGATAATTCCTTCGCAATGTATACAAACGGTCTGCGCAAGCTGATCTTGCTTCTAGGTAGGTGTAGATGTCGGCGCCGCGAAACGCATAAATCGCCTGTTTAGGATCACCAATCATCACTACAGCGACATCTGATCGATTTGACGAAATATCATAAACGGCGTCGAAAATGTCATATTGAGTAGGATCTGTGTCCTGAAATTCGTCGATCATGACAACAGGAAACTGCTTGCGAATAAGCTCACCGAGCGCTTCATTGTTGGTTGCTCTCAAAGCTCGCGACAGCCGGGTCAATAAGTCATCAAACCCCATCTCAGACCGGCGCGCCTTTGCACTCTCAAACCGACGCTGTATCCAGCTTGCTGCATGCGCAAGAAATGCCGTAACCCCATCATCAGGCGGGGTCGCTAGACCTTGTTTAAGAGTTTCTAAAGCCTCTAATAGATCATGCTGGGGTGGCGGGTCTTCTTTCCATGCGGCGGCCAAGCCTGCCGGAGTTAATCTCTCCCATGCAGAGTCACCAAGACCAGGCTTTACCAGCTCCATATCCTTGGCCCATGTTCGAAGGGCTGCCAGCCATTTGCGCACCGTTGCTGGTTGCAGCTTGCGCTGATCAAATGCTTGACGATCTGCCGCAGCTTCGAGCATCAACTCGAAGTCATCAACCATGGACAGCCACGATTTATTCTTAAGCTCTGAAACCCAAGCGATGTGATTTTGCATTCCCAGATCAATGGCTTTTGCTGGAGACAATTCTTCACCAAGTTGGTGAGAGTGATTTAACAGCGGTAAGACGCGTTGCAGCAAACGTTCTGGGTCTTTACACCATCGCATCACACTTGCCGCTTTGTGACTGTCCAGCACTGAGATGAATTGACGCCAATAATCTCTCACCGCCTCAGCAAGCTGATGGCTTTGATCGCTTAGAAGTGTTTGATCAAACAGGTTATCGCTAGCGAACGCGTGTTCACGGAGCATTCGATAAGCCCATCCGTGAATGGTAAACACGGCCGCCTCGTCCATCCATTCGGCGGCAAGCTCTAACTGTCGGGCACAATTTGACCACTGAGATGCTGGATATTCGCTGCGCAAGCGCTCCGCAAAATCGATTTCGAAAGCTGAACGATTTGGGACAGGCACAACTTCAGCCGTCTCGTTAGGTGGTGGCGCTCTAAACCATTCCGCCGCTCCAGCTAAGCGAGAGCGAATGCGATTACAAAGCTCTTGCGTTGCTGCTTCCGTAAACGTCACTACCAATATCTGCGGTGGCATTAGCCCCATTTCACGACCATGCCCGAGTACCAACCGGAGATAGAGGTCTGTTATCGCCGTTGTTTTACCAGTCCCTGCGCTAGCCTCAATAAGATGGCTGCCAGCAAGCGGGAATTCGAGTGGATTAAGCGTAGGGATGCTCATGTCTTTGGCGTCTCAATTTTAGCGGCGCTAAAAATTGGGCCATAAATTCGCTCAGCAAGTGCGTAGAAAGCACTATCGCTAACTAATTCGGCATAATCAGGAAAGACTCGCCGCCGATACGGGCTGGCCGCAACCTCGCCTGGCTGAAAAGAGTCGCCTTCATAGACGCGTGCCGCCGCCGCATCAGAACGTTTTTTTAGCCAAGTAAAAGCTGTTGAAGGTGCGATAGGTAGCGGGTGGTTCTGGCTGCTTTGCCAAACGTCAAGCAAATCACTCAAAAGCTCTCCTGCTTCGTTGCTTTGCATCGAATCAAACACCGCCTCGCCTGATGCTGATAAAACTCGCGTTGTTGTCGAACCGGCTAGTGCGTTAGCAAAAATATGAGACACCCATGAATTTAATAACTTCTCTGGCCGTGCAGACTGCTTGTAGAGATCGCTTGGTTCGATAATTAATTGCAGGCACTCACCGTCATCACTGGCATGGCGATACAAACCCGCCAATGTATCTTCAACGCCGACAGATACGCTTTCTGCTCTATACAATAACCACTGCGAAGACTCTTGCGCGTGCCATTCTTCAAGAATCTCGTTACGGCGCCGACCGAGGTCATGGACAGCCACAAATATCTCTTCTGCTTGCGCGTCGCCTACACCGCCAGCGGGGAAATCGCCGCGACGTCGCATTCGCTCAATCTCTGAGCGCAATTGCTGTGGAATGGTTTCGGAGCGAATATCTGAGGAATCAAACAATTGGAATAATTGCTGTCTGATTTGCCAGCTCTGCAAACCATCAAGCGCAAATGTTTCTTCATCGATTACGTCATCGACCCATCGCTCAAGGACCACATCAAGCCGCTCGCGAAAAAAGCTTTTCACTGGATCTTTCAGAAAGCGTGACAACGTATTGAGGCTAATCAGCTCATCATGCGTCTGGCTTGGCAACGGGTTGGAAAATATTGGTGTCTGTGGCTTTGGGTGTTCATGTGCTTGATTGTTTGGTTGCCACTCTGTGGCGTAGGTGCATAGCGACTCATTCTCGCGCTGGGTGCTATCTGTTTGATAACGCGTACTAAAAGGCTGCAGTGGATGCTCGATCGTTATGGCATCGAGGACGCTTTTTACATCACTAAATGCACTTTCAACGTGTTGCCAGCCAGCTTCTATATGATCCCGGAGTTGACCAACAAGCACTGATGGTGGGCGCTCCGTGTTATCCGTGACGCTGCGCCCTATCCAAAAGCAATGCAGGCACTCACGCGCCGACAGTAGTGCCTCAAGAAACAAATACCGATCGTCTTCACGGCGAGAACGGTCACCGGGACGCTCGTTGTTACTCATCAGATCGAAATCCAACGCAGGACGCGCTCGAGGATAGTCGCCATCATTCATCCCTAGCAGAGCGACAAACCGAAAAGGAATAGAACGCATTGGTAGCAATGTCGCGAAGGTGACGCTTCCCGCAAAAAATGGCTGCGACAGTCCCGGCTGATCAATGTGGGACAGCCAGCACTCCCCAACCACCGAGGCAGGCAGGGAATCAGAAAATTCTGCGGCTTGGCTTTGTTCAAGCCAGTCTCTCAGCGCTGACTCTAAGCTAAGGATTGCAGCTTGCTCGGCTTGAGTCTCTGCGAGAAAGAAGGTACCCAGCCAGCCGCGCCAGGATTCGACCCATTCTTCAACATTAAGAGACTGCTGCTGATGAAGCCAGAGCTCCTCCAACGCACACACTAGCTCATCAAGGTTGCCAATTAACGCAGCCTCAAGCCCGCCCGCTTCAGCTTGTGGCTCGATATCGTTCCAATCCGTGCCGGTCTCTTCATTTTGATTGTGGGTGTCTCCTACCGCGTAACCCAGAAGCATGCGACGCAATCCATGCGCCCAAGTATGTCGGAGCGGCTGATCATCGGGGAGTCCAAAGCTCGCAACATGCGCATCATCGAGGCCCCATCGAATATTGGCGTTTACGATCCAGCGATGCAGGACAGGCACATCCACTTCAGAAATACCGAATTTACGCCGCAACGCAGGGACCTCAAGCAAGTCCAGAATTTCGCTCACACCTAAACGTGACTGTCCCAAATTAGTTAAGAATTCAGCCGCGCGCAAAATTGGGTCTTGCTGGCGCGCATTCTGATCGGCAACGGCGAATGGGATAGTCCTGACTTCGTCCTTACTGTGAAGACCAAAAACCGCTTGAATGTGTGGCGCGTACACTTCGATGTCCGGAACCATCACAATACAATCGCGTGGTTGTAGCGTTGGATCTTTTTTAAATGCAAAAAGCAGTTGGTCATGAAGCACCTCGACTTCACGCTGAGGGCTGTGCGCAATATGAAATCGCAGCGAATGATCAACGTGGCTATCCACTGCTGGCCAAGTTTGCTGGGTTTCTGAAATAGGTCTTAGGTTAAGAATGTCATCCTGGATTTGGCGCAAAATCGTATCTCGCCCAGGGGAGCGAAATAAGTCGATTTTTTGACCTAGCGATTCAAGCTTATTTCTCCAACGCTCTGCATTTTCTGGATCATCGAATTTTGAAAGCAGATTAATGAAATCTCGACCCTGCTTGCCCCAGGCAGCTAAGAGCGGATGTGCGTGTTGGTGCAATGTTTCAGCCATGATCACTGATGGCGCTCCCGGACGACGCTCGTGCCGAGCTTGCCGAGCATGATTATGGACACCCACAAAATGTCTGTCCTCGATAATGTCGCCCCAGTAGAACTGACAAGGATTTTGCAAACACAGAAAGACCTGCGACCACCGTGACACAACGGAAAGTACTTCGAGGGTTTGTTGCGGCAAACTAGAAATACCAAAAACCGTGATCCGGCGAGGCAGTCCTTTCGGTCGGGTTTGAGGATCTAAATGTGCTGCACGCTCAAGGAACGCTTGATGAACACCCGCCCTTCCTCCAACTGCACTCGAATCAACAAGAGCGAATTGCTCGGCAACATCCGCCACCAGTGAACGCCATAGAGCGGCCTGCCAACGGTTTTCGTTCAGCGGCTGTGAACCACCGTTAGCGTCCAACAAAATATCGTCGCCGTTAGCCCACGCCATTAGCCAGTCTGCTCGATAAACCTGATATTGGTCGTACAAATCCGCCAGTTTCTCTGACAGTTGCAAGCGACGTCGGCAGTCCAAGTCGTTGACAAGAAAGCGTTTTAACGGCTCAAAGTCAGGTTGATTTATAACCTCTGGCAATATCCGCATAAGGCGCCAGGTAAGCTGCGGTTTATCAAATGAAGATGTTTCAGGAACGGCATCTGCGCCAAGAATGCAGCGATAAGCTCGCCATAAAAATCGTGCCGGCAAGGTCATATCGATGCCGGCAGCAATACCAAGACCAGGCGACAACGCGTGAGATTGAATATGTGCCTGTCCATATTCTTCTTGGCCAGGCTTCGTTTCCATTTCAGCTGGTGTTGCGAGCGCGAACTTCAGCCACTGCGCAACGCCGTTGCTTTGCGCAATCACTACCTCACGCTCAAGTGGCAAGACTGGGTAGCTACCCATCCAAGACACCAACACATCACGCAAATCCTCAGCTTGGTTCGCATGAATCGCCAATAAGCCAGGGTAAAAGCCTGGACTCGGCGAGTGGCTATCCATAAATGATATGTCAGTCATAGGTTGTGGCTGTCCAAAACTCAGTCCAATAAGTACGTTGCCTTAAGATCGCACATCCATACTACGGTTGGACATGACAAAAGATGTCGTATGACATTTAAGCGATATTGCATTGACAGTTCGGACCACTGCTGTGACTGTAAAGCGCACGGAACAAGAACGTTTCCCAGAGGATTACTAATGCAAAGCATCGACATCGCCGATGATCTCGGTTTCCGTCTGTTCAAAACAGCAGCGGACCATTCTTTCAACGCCATCACTATTACTGAAGCGCGCGAAGAGGGTGGTGCTGGGCCTATTATTTACGTGAATGAAGCTTTTACAGAAATGACCGGCTACGCAGCTAGTGAAGTTTTGGGAAGAAGCCCTGGAATGCTTCAAGGCCCCAACACGGAACCCGAGGTGCTGAAAAGGCTTGCCGAACAGATTCAGCGCCGTGAACTTTTTCATGGTGAAACCGTTAACTATCGGAAGGATGGCAGCGAATTTATTCTCGAGTGGATTGTTACGCCAGTGGAGATCGACGGCGCAGTGACCCACTACGTAGCCATTCAGCATGATGTTACTGGACCGCTATAAATCTGCTCGAAAAGGCACTATTAGACACAATCCATCGCTCGAAAGCCGGCCGAAAGGTCGTCGATCAAATCATCAGGATCCTCAAGACCGATGTGCAATCTAACGACCGGGCCGCGATTATGCCAATCATCGAGACTTCTATTCGCTGTCATATCACAAGGCAACACTAAGCTTTCAAATCCACCCCAAGAAGCACCCAACCCAAAAAGCTGTAACGAGTCGAGCAGCGCAGCAAGTCGTGGCTTGAGTCGTGGATCTAATTCAATCGAAAATAGTCCGGCGGCGCCGTCAAAATCTCGTACCCAAAGCGCATGATCTGGGCTCGAGGATAGCGGCGGATAGAAGACACGCACGACTTCATCGCGCGTTTTGAGCCATTCCGCAACAGCGATAGCCCGTTCTGCGTGAGCTGGATAGCGTATATGTAGCGTTCGCGCGCCCCGTAGAGTAAGCGCAGCATCATCTGCTGATACGGACAAGCCAAGTAAAACACTTGTGTTGTGGAGCTTCTCAAACGCGGACTCGGTCGCCGTGACCGACCCCATAAGCACATCAGAATGCCCGCCAAGGTATTTCGTACCCGCAACAATTGATAAATCGACGCCCTGCTCAAGCGGTCGAAAACAATATCCAGATGCCCAGGTGTTATCACAAGCCACTAAAATGTCTTTGCGCGCCGTGGCCAGCGCGACAATAGCAGCGAGGTCTTGAATTTCCATCGATACCGAACCAGGCGATTCAGTGTAGATCATTTTTGTTTCAGGCTTGATCAGCGATTCTAAGTCCGTCTCATGAGCGCGGTAGTAATCAAAATTAATCCCTCGATCTGAGAGAAAAGACTCAAGTAGATTGCGAACCGGTGCATAAACCGTATCAACCACTAAAAGATGATCTCCCGGACGCAAATAAGCCAATAATACCGCGCTAATCGCCTCAAGCCCTGAACTATATAGCTTCGTCCCATATCCGCCCTCAAGCTCAGTAATCAATGACTCTAAGGCAAACACTGTAGGGGTCCCGCGGACACCATAGGTAAACGACTGTGCGCTTTGAACACCTGGTTGCATGGCGGATTGCATTTCAGCAAGTGAGGCAAAATCCACGGTAGAAGCTCGGACAATTGGCGGGTTGACCGGACGCCGGCCTGATTCATACGGCGGCCTAGCGCTGTGGATTAATCGAGTTTCCCGTTTCACGAATTACCTCTGTATTTTTGTGAAAAATATGAGACACCCACGACCCTACCACCCTTCAATTATTAATAATTTACCGAGTCCGCGCGGCTGGGCTGACTCTCGGGCTCACCAAAGTGTATGGTATTGACATAATGTATCTGTCCCAAAATTAACAAAACCAAGCTGCCAAAACAGGCTTCGGTTTTTGTGCCAACGTGTAAATTTGACTATCAATTCAACCGATTTAGGAGACGAACAGTGGATACGCTTTATAAAACAACCGGCACTGCTACGGGTGGCCGCGACGGCCACGCAAAGACGGCCGACGGAGCGCTCGATATTAAGCTGACTGCACCTAAAGAATTAGGCGGTCCAGGTGGTGAAGGTACAAACCCTGAACAGCTTTTTGCATGTGGATATTCCGCGTGCTTTTTAGGCGCAATGCAGTTTGTCGGCGGTCAAGAAGGCTTGAAGGTCCCTGCGGAAACAACAGTGACAGCCGACGTTTCTCTTGGAAAGCGGGAGGATGGCGAGGGGTTTTCAATTGCTGTTGACCTTAACGTAGGCCTTCCAGGTATGGACCGCAAAGATGCCGAGGCGCTTGTTGAAAAGGCGCATGTAGTTTGCCCTTACTCCTATGCCACTAAAGGCAACATCGACGTCAACACTACACTGGTCTAGCGAATCATTGTGGAGGACAACGGTAGTTAACTATTATTAATCGTGCTTGTAGCGCTCGAGAGATTTCTTGAGCGCTACAAGTTAATACCAGTCTGAATCAGCGCCTTAGTCAGAATGGACTACCGAGACCGACAATTTCTCAACCCCTTCAATTACCGCCTCAAGCTTATCGCCAAGATGAACCGCAGCGACTCCTGCCGGGGTGCCCGTTAAAATAATATCCCCGGGAGCTAGTTCAAAATCACGCGAGAGAAAAGTGATAATTTCAGGCACCTTCCAGATTTGCTGCGAAAGATCACCCGCCTGCCGAAGCTCGCCATTCACCCAAAGATTGATAGCTCCATGATGTGGGTGTCCGCAATTCGATACCGGCCGAATCGCACTACAAGGCGAGGAAGACTCAAAGGCTTTTCCACGCATCCATGGGCGACCAAGCTGTTTTGCGTGGGTTTGAAGATCACGACAGGTCATATCCAGCGCGACGCCATAGCCCCATATGCAATCAAGCGCGCTGTCCATAGCAATATTTCGTCCACCCTTTTTTAATGCCGCCATAAGCTCAACCTCATGGTGAACGTCATGGCTCTGGCTAGGGTATGGAAACGGTTTGTTTTGGATTAAATTATTGGGGTTCTTTTGGAAGAAAAATGGAGGCTCTTGATCAGGGTCATGCCCCATTTCCACCGCGTGACCGGCATAGTTTCGCGCGACACAATAGACTCGCCTAACGGGAAAAGCCTCACCGGTAGTCGTGGACAGCCACGCTATTGGCGGTGGCGGGATTACAAATGTCTGGGCCATATTTTCAAACCTGCGCGGATTGAACTGAGCGACGCTTATAGATTAAACCAAGATATGAGACACCCAGAGATACGAGTATCAAAAACGGAACGATAGATAGATTTAAGGGCAGCCAACCAACCCACTCCAACAAACCGCCGGAACCAAGCGCCGTTAGAGAGACTGTCCCGAACACAATAAAATCGTTAAGAGCCTGCGTCTTACCTTTTTCTGCCTCGGAATGAACTTGCGTTAACAGCGTGGTGCCACCAATAAACATAAAATTCCAACCGACTCCCAATAGCACCAAACTCGCCCAGTAATGCCAAATCGAAACACCCGAAAAATTAATAATGACGCAGCCCAGCATCAGTAACACACCAACTTGAATAATAAAGCCAACGCCACAGCGGCGAATGAGCTCACCTGTAAAAAAGGAGGGCAGAAACATTGCAACCACGTGCCATTGAATAACGAACGCGGTGTCCGTGAAGCCAAACTGATGGCTGTCCATGGCCAGCGGCGTTGCGACCATAATTATATTCATCGCGCCATAACCAACCGCGGCGGTTAGCACTGCTACTAAAAAACCAGGCCGAGCAGCAATTGAAAGTAAACGGTGGGAACTCCCAAATGCATCATTTTTAGGTGGAACTGGAATTTTGAGGAACAAGATCGCGACTAGGCCAATGAGATAGAAGACACCCAAGGCTAGATAACTGGCCGCAAAGCGGACATCCAAAATACTCTCAGTCCACGCACCAATATTTGGTCCAAGAAACCCCGCCAGAATACCACCTGCCAAAACTAAGGAAATGGCTCTCGCTTTGTTACCCTCCCCAGCGACATCCGCTGCAGCAAAACGAAAGAATTGGCCAACGCCGTTAAAGACACCCACAAAGACGGAGGCGAGACAGAATAATAAAAATTGCGCTTCTAGGATGGCTACGACTGCCAGACCTACTCCTATAATTCCGGCGCCAATACCCAACAGAAATCCAGCTCTTCGGCCGTATGCTTGCATGAGTAAAGACGCTGGGATTGCAGTTGCAGTCATCGCTAGAAATTGCACGCCAAGTGGAATCGTTGCCCACGCCGAGGCCTCAGAAATAGCGGCACCAACGAGCGCTGATGTGGCGATTAGAAGCGAGCTGCCAGTCATCAGCACGGCTTGGCAAATAGCCAATAAAATAATGTTTCGGATGCTCATGCCGCGGGATTATGCAGTGCCAACGGGATATAAGACACCCACAACTCGATTTTCTTGACGCCAACTAAATCACGGAATAGCTCGAGCAACTAATTCACAATGGGGCATCATTTGGACGATTAGAGCGATTAAAGCGATGCCTCAACCCCGTCACCGTTTGGTTAATCTTGAGGCCACACCGTTCTATCACGTGATGTCGCGTTGCGTGCGTCAGCAATTTTTATGTGGCATAGACAGGCAGACCGGGCGGGATTTTTCTTATCGAAAAGAATGGATTAGAGGACGTGTTCATAAGGTGGCTAGTGCCTTTGCTCTTCATATATATGCTTACGCCATCATGTCGAATCATTTCCATCTCATCGTGGCCATCGATCAAGAAGCTGCAAGGAAGTGGACCAATTTAGAAGTAGCGCGACGGTGGAGGATGATTTTTAAAGGTCCACCGATACTCCAGCGCTATATTTGCGGTGAGTCTCTCTCTAGCAAAGATGCATATGAGATAAACCGCCTTATTGATCGCTATCGCGATCAGCTATGTGATTTGTCCTGGTTTATGCGAGCTGTGAATGAACCCATCGCTAGAATGGCCAATAACGAAGACAATGTAAGCGGACATTTTTGGCAAGGTCGCTTTAAGAGTCAGGCGTTACTGACTGAGGGTGCCCTGCTCAGTGCAATGGCATATGTCGATCTCAATCCGATACGAGCAGGCCTTGCTGAAACGCCAGAGACTTCGGCCTTTACTTCGATCGAAGAGCGCATTAAAACATTCTCAAAAAGTGGCGGTGCAAATAGTCATCAGCGTATGCAGCCTATTCTAGGCCCGCGCAAAAGAGCAATGAGCAGAGGACTTGATCATTACAAACTGCAAGAATATCTCGAGCTCGTCGATTGGAGTGGCCGTGCGCTAGCTAAGAACAAGCCCGGCGCAATTCCTCAGAATTTACCAAGGATTTTGGCCCGTCTTGCTATTCATTCAGATGGTTACCTGTCCTACATTCGCCGCGAAGAACGCGGCTTCTATAATGTTATTGGACCTTATCAAAGCATACAAAAGACCGCACAAATACTAGGCCGCGGCTTTCTTCGAGGACAAAAGGCCGCAAAGCGAGTTTTTAGTGAGGCCTTTGCATAGACAGTTTAGCCATGTTCTGGCATTTCTTTATTCGATTGCCTTGAAAGCTGCTCTCCGGTGATTTGCGCAGGGGATACTTGTGTTGTCATCCAAGCGCTGCCGCTAGGAAGCTCCGCCTTTTCCAACCGCCAATTGAACCCGTAGAAATCGCCATCCTGAGATAGCACTCTAACCGTAAAAATAGCGACCTTTTCGGTCTCTCCCACCTTTGCGATCTCATGTCGTGAGTGATTAACCAGCACGCTATAACCAGGTCCTTTGATCATCCGAGTAAATCGTGGCAACGGACCTGTGGCTGTCTTGTTTTTTGGATGAGCAAAAATCCAAACCTGTTCGATTCCTGCATTTTGGCTGGGTTTGTCATTATCCTTCAGAGCTTGAAGTTGAATGGCAACCACATCCTCTGCGCTCCGGTCTGGGTTTGGCGTCATAAACGAGGCTGTCTCCGAGGTCTGAGCTTCCGCGAGCGCAGGCCATGCCGCGGCCAACAGCAAAAAGACGATTGAGACACTCATACATTTCCAGCTGAAAAAGCTTTCTGACATCATTTTCCACCTCAGCGATTTGTCATCGGTCAGTAACGCCAGCGACAGTGAACGATAGCGTTTCCTGCATCGTGCATGCCATAGTACGTGGGTGTCCAAAATATTGGGTTGGCTGTGGTAAAGACGCAAGCGAGTGTACTGATTGAGCGAGCGGCGTCATCTGTATTCGCGTTCGTAGTGGATGATTTTGTTCGTAATTATCCCCGCTGGTCACCGGAGGTTAAAAGCCTTAAGCCACTGAGCGAAGGCCCGCTATCTCCTGGCTGGAAAGCCCGTCAAATCAGAGTAGACCAAGGCCGGAAGACGGCCACAGATTTTGAAGTGGTTGCGCTTGAAAAGCCCTACCATGTGGCTTTTCGTGGCCTAAAAGACCCATATCACATCGACTTCCGCCTCATCCCTGAGTCGGATCAACAGACACAGCTAGTTTTCGCCTTCGAGCTTGGTCAACTCGGATTAGCCTTCCGTCCATTCGAAAAACTTATCCGCCATGCGGTTCAAAGCGGTGTGGACCGAGTGACTGTCAACCTAAAAGCACTAATTGAAGGTGAGGTGTCAAAATAAAGCCCGTGTTTATGGACCACCACAAACCAGATCATATTCATTATGAGACACCCACTGAACGAGTGTCCTTCATAGCTGCCAAGGAGCGGAGTGATGGATTTCACGCCTGAAAAAGACCCTAATATTATCCCAAGCGTTTTGACTCAAATCTTAGACACGTGTGTGAATGGCATAACCCTCTCAGACCCTGATCAACCGGATAATCCGATTGTGTTTGCCAATCGGGTATTCACTGAAATGACCGGTTACGATCAGAATGAAATCATTGGGAGAAATTGCCGCTTCCTGCATGGTGATGATCGAGACCAACCTGGTCTTGAACAAATTAGGCAAGCGCTAAACAAAGGTGAGGGGACCGAGGTTACCCTACGTAACTATAAGAAATCTGGGCAATTATTCCATAATCAATTAACGATTCAGCCGCTCAAAGATGAGCAGGGGAACCTCATGTATTACCTGGGTGTCCAGTACGACATAACAGCTCTTGTCTCAGCACGTGAAGAGGCAGAGCGCATGGCATCGCTACTGAATCAGAACAAAAACTAAGCAACGGAGTTGCTTATGCGACTAAAGAAAAAAGGCGTCATCATCACAGGTGGTGCTAGCGGAATCGGCGAAGCGGCTGTTCGCAAGGTTTTATCTGAAGGCGGAAAAGCTGTAATTGCTGACCTTAATGAAGAAAAGGGACAGGCACTGGTTGCGGAACTCGGTCAAGACCGCGTTCGCTACGTCAACACCGATGTTGTCGACACTCAAGCCGTCGGAAATCTCTTTGAAATTGCCAAGGCGTTTTGCGGTGTCGACGGAGTATTTAACAATGCAGGAATCGGCGCAATCACGCCCAGTGCAAAGTGTACCGATGATGATTGGCAGAGAGTGATAGAAATTAATTTAACTGGCGTCTTTAAAGTCGCTCGAGCTGCTTTGCAACATATGCAAGAAAGCGGCGGCGGGAGCATTGTTAATTGCGCATCCATTCTTGGGCATTTAGGACAGTCACAGACGCCTGCCTACAGCGCAGCAAAAGGTGGAGTTATCAATCTCACTCGAACGTTAGCGATGGAGACAGCCACGCAAAAGATTCGAGTTAATAGCGTTTCCCCTGGGTACATTGACACGCCCATCCTAAACGCACTTGATGAAAAAACTCGTGCGGGCTTGATTGGATTACACCCGATTGGCCGCCTGGGCCGGCCTGAAGAAATCGCCAATGTAACTGCTTTTCTACTAAGCGATGAAGCAAGCTTTGTGACTGGAGCAGACATTCTGGCAGATGGGGGTTTTACGGCCGGAAAGTCTTAAAGTTCTCTCTTGGAACGAAACGAGCGAACACAACGCTTCTCAACTATCTGTGCTTGAGCCGAACTATGCGCCGGGATGAAGTGTGAACAAAACTCCCGCGAATACCAACAATGCCGCCCCAAACCGATAGTTAGCCCGAAGTATTTCTACGGCTTTGATTCGATACGTCGCTTGCATGGCAAGGTTAAGAGCCGACAAAGGACTCACGGCAATGCCAATGCCCCATGCCGCTAAAAAGGTACTGGCCAGTAAACTTGGATCTGGATTGAGTGGGGTAATAACAGCAGCGGCAGCGCCAATGCCCACGATGGGGTGGACACCCACAATTGCCAACGCAACAAGCGCGACAAGAACCATGGCAGCTTCAATCGCCCCATAGTGCTGAAACGGCAAAGTAATCTCGAAAGCAACCACTGCACCACTGATGCCGACAGCCATAACACCAGCACTCAGAAAAAGCACAAGCTCTGCATGCATTGCTGGCAAACCCACCCAAATATGACTCAGCAAATCCCGCCCAACAGGCCGGCGCCGAAGCAATAGTGTAATCAACGTCACAACTGGCGCTAGTAACGAAATCAATCCAAGCACCGAAAGCTCTGGCCGCCAGCCGTGAACCAGAAGAATGACGAGCGCCAAAACAGCTGGAAGCCACAAACCTGCAAGGTTCATCGGATAACCTTCAAATTTGTGGACAGGCATGTTTTTTGCGCGAGAGAACACCTGCTGTGTTTGGTAAGCAGCCGACAGCAGTGCGAATGCGGCGAGTGGCGCACCAAAGATCAGCAAAAGGGATAGACTTGCCCCTGGCGCGTAAGTCAGTGCCGCTGCCATCGCAGCGAAAAACGGAGACCAAAAAGCCGCGGCCGCGAAGCCCTTAACGAGGACGCCATACTGATCATGTTGCAGATTACCGTCTCTTGCCATATGCCGCGCCATGATGAAAACGGTTGGCAAATTCACAACAGCGCCAAAGAAGTGAACACCCAATAGCGTGCTCCAAATACTTCGGCGGCCCGTGGGTGGTGGATTTTGCTGCGCTTGTCTTGGCGCGGCAATCAGCCGCAAAAAACTTACGGCCGCGAGCATGCTAATTAGTCCGGTATTGCCAGCAACAACATGTTGCCAATCAACGGCAACTCCGGCTTGATTGCCGAGCATGATGCCCGCCACACCAATGCCAGCCAAAACTGCACCCTGCACTTTTGAACGCAAAGGAACAAACCGCCACAGTAGACAACCAGCCATCCATGCGAACATGCCGCCAAAAATCAAGGGAATCCAACCGGTTAAAATAGACACGGCGCTCATCAACATAGCAAGCGTCAACGCGAATCCTGCGAAAAGCTGAATAAGCCCTGCCGGCGGCTCTAGCGCATCAGCATTAGAGGACGATCGCTGTTGTGACCTTTCGTGGGTGCCCTGAGTTTTCACTCTAGTATTGTAGCGCCCAGTTGAGGACCTAGGTTGTTACGATGAATAGCGCTTAAGAAGGTCTTCCATAACGACGCAGTTGAAGTTGCGTACCGCTTGCTGTGACCGAAAAAGCTCAATGAGCTCAGCGATGCTTAGCGCCAGTAACAGCGACAAACCGGCTAACCAGCCATCGGTAAACAACAACCACGCCCCAATTAGCATGACAAACAGATTGCTAGCTCCTCGCAGCCAGCGACCCAAATAGAAGTGATGAAGGCCTGCAATAAATAGCCAGTTCAACGCCGCATAAGTGTCAGGATCGCGCGTGCGCTTTTCTGCGAGACGATAAAACTCCGCTCGTTGCCTGTCGCTTAGCGATGCGGCTTCTTTTCGAAGCTTCTCCTCCCTAGCATCTAACGACTCAGGCTCAAGCATGGAAAACCCTCAATCAACAAATTTCAAGATGGGCGTTTAGCCCACTGCTGCCGCTGCAGTAGTGAGCCCCAATAGCCCAGTGCGTCAGTTTTTTACAAAAACGGACATTATCGCCCTAATGTGATGATCGCTGCCTCTCGTTTCCAAAACAACCAAAAACGCTTTTGTTCGATCACCATAAAAACAAATTGCCAGCCTTCCGCGGCTTGGCGATTGAGCGAGTTTTCTATGGTTTTCATTGGCAGTCCAGATGCACCCAATAAAATGGTGCCAAGACCACCTTCAACAACATGAATGACTTTGTACTCATTATATCGATCGGTCATACGGTATCCCTATCATTTTTTGCTAAAAATTGATCCCTTGAGTGCCAACTAACAAGGCATAGATATCACGACTATTTACGCTTGAGCGCTCAACGGACAAAATTACTCTACAGTAACTGATTTCGCTAAGTTGCGAGGTTGGTCAACATCTGTGCCTTTCAATACCGCGACATGATAGGCGAGCAGTTGTAAGGGGATGGTGTAGAGGATGGGGGCAAGCACGTCGTCCACCGCCGGCATTTTTAATATCTGACAGTCATCGGCTACAGCAGGCGCTGAAGCAGCATCAGCAAATACAAATAACTGCCCGCCACGGGCGCGGACCTCTTGTAGATTCGATTTTAGCTTCTCCACCAAGTCATCATTAGGCGCAACGGTAACAACCGGCATTTCCGCATCGACCAATGCCAGCGGGCCATGTTTGAGCTCGCCCGCTGGATAGGCCTCAGCATGTATGTAGGAGATTTCTTTTAATTTCAACGCACCTTCCATGGCGATGGGATATTGCGCACCACGACCCAAAAAAAGGCTGTGATGTTTATCGACAAATTGCTCCGCTAACACTTCGATTTTTGACTCGAGACTCAAGACCGCTTCGATCTGCCCTGGCAAATCGTGCAGCGCGGTCACCAAACGCGCCTCTTCCTGATTCGACAGCCCATGGATTCGAGCCGCTGCGATAACACTTAACAGCAACGCTGTTAATTGCGTTGTAAATGCCTTAGTTGAAGCGACACCGATTTCTGGGCCAGCCCGCGTCATCATGATCAAATCTGACTCACGCACTAGAGAACTCTCTGGCACATTACAAATCGCAAGACTTGCCAAATACCCCATTCCTTTGGCCTCGCGCAGAGCGGCAAGCGTATCGGCGGTTTCGCCTGATTGCGACAATGTCACAAACAGCGTTCCTGCTGGTACGACATGGCGGCGATAGCGAAATTCGCTGGCGACTTCGACATCGCAAGGAAGCCCAGCAATTGACTCAAACCAATAGCGAGCAACCAAACCGGCATGAAAACTTGTGCCGCAGGCAACGATTTGGATGCGCTGGGCTTGCTCGAGCACAGCTGCGGCCTCTGGACCGAGCGCTTCAGGTAGCACCCGATAGGAGGAAATTCGATCAGCCAATGTTTGAGCGATAGCGCGCGGCTGTTCATGAATTTCTTTAGCCATGAAATGTCGGTAATGTCCCCGCTCAGCGGCATCTGCGGTAAGCTCAGTGGTGCGTACAGGGCGTTCGACGCGTTCGCCGTCTGCATTAAAAATTTCAATCGAACTTCGGGTTAGCTCAGCAATATCACCTTCTTCAAGATCAATAAATTCACGGGTAACCGGCAGCAAAGCAGCCACGTCTGAGGCAATGAAATGCTCACCAATTCCGAGACCAATCACCAACGGACTTCCGCGACGCGCAGCGATTAATCGGCCGGGCTCACGCCGAGTGACCACGCCCAACGCATAGGCGCCGTCTAGTTCTTTCGAAACGACGCGAACGGCAGCAACGAGAGAATCGCCGGCATCTAAACGCTCATGAATGGCATTGACCACTGCTTCAGTATCAGTTTCTGAATTAAACGTATAACCCAGACTAGTTAGCCTTGCTCGCAGTGCCTCATGATTTTCAATGATGCCGTTATGGACCACAGCAACATCATCGCGAGCGATATGCGGATGCGCATTTGCCTCTGTCGGCGCGCCATGGGTTGCCCATCGAGTGTGCGCAACGCCCAATTGGCCGGTTAATACGTGACTGTCCTGTCTCTTAGTTAGAGCTGCCACTTTGCCAACCGCTCGATGACGGTGCAGCCGGTTGTGGCTGTCCAGTACTGCCATGCCTGCCGAATCGTAGCCACGGTATTCAAGCCGGCGCAGGCCCTCTAGCAAAATTGCGCTCACGTCGCGCTCGGCAACCGCGCCTACAATTCCGCACATTTATGTCTCTCCTTGGCGGCCACGATCAGGTGGGGCGGTATTGTTTGGGGTATTGGTAGTAGAACCGTCAGGGCGCTGCCAATCCTCAATATGCCGCGGACGGCGGTCATCAACCGCCAGACTGCCAGCAGCAACGTCATTGCGAACAGTGGTGCCAGCACCTACCGTAACGCCTTCGCCAATCGTAATTGGTGCGACTAACGCGGTATTTGAGCCGATAAATACGCCATCGCCAATTTTGGTGGAATGTTTCCGCTGGCCGTCATAATTACAGGTAATCGTGCCTGCGCCAATATTCACGCCGCGGCCCAACGTGGCATCTCCGACATAGGAAAGATGATTAATTTTGCTTCGCTCGCCTACATGGGTGTTTTTAACTTCAACGAAATTACCCACGCGCGCGCCCATTTCCAGTGATGTTTGCGGCCGAAGCCGAGCAAATGGACCAATACAACAATCGCCACTAATATGACTTTCCTCTATCTCGCAGTGGCCAAATACTTTGCTGCCAGATGCAACGTGACTGTCTCGTATCCTAGTAAATGGCCCGATGCGGACGCGATCGCCAAGGACGACCTCGCCCTCGATAATCACATCGACATCAATAACGCAGTCTCGGCCGACTTGCAGCGATCCGCGTAAATCAAAGCGTGACGGATCAAGCAAACAGAGTCCTTGTTCGCGCATCAGCGCATCGGCTAGGCGACGCTGGCAGACACGCTCTACTGCCGCTAATTGGCAGCGGTCATTCACACCTTGCACCTCCCAAGGATCTGGACAGGCAAGCGCATGAACCGGCACGTTTTCCACTTTTGCTTTTTCGATGCAGTCGGTGAGGTAGTACTCGCCTTGGGCGTTACTGGTATCAAGCGAATCTAGCCACCCGCGAAGCTTATTTGCGGGCAAGCACATCAGCCCCGTATTCACTTCGGTAATCAGACGCTGCGCAGCGGTGGCGTCTTTCTCTTCGACAATACCGCTGACTTGGGCGTTATCGTCGCGCAAAATCCGGCCATAGCCAGTGGGTGTCTCAATATTAACGGTGAGTAGCGCCGCGGCATCGCCAGCGTGTTCTACCAGGGTCTGTAGTGTCTGTGGACGAATCAACGGCACATCGCCGCAAAGTACGAGGACTTGGTGATGATCCGGAATTAAAGGGAGTGCTTGGGCGACAGCATGTCCCGTTCCCAATTGCTCGGTTTGAGACACCCACGTTACCTCAAACGCTTCACAAGCATTACGAACGGTGGCGCCGTGATGGCCATAAACCGCATAAATAGCTTCGGGTTGCAACGTTAATGCCGTATCGAATACGCGCGCCAACATGCTGCGCCCAGCAACTGAATGCAGCACCTTAGGTGTTTCAGAGCGCATGCGTTTGCCTTCGCCTGCGGCTAGGACAACAACACTCAGTGGATTAGCAGCCATATCTCTCCCTGCTCGAAGCAGCAATGGGCTGCCCGGGAGGATCAGCCCCTGTTGGCGGTTTTACGCAATTTCTGAATAGTACGCAGCTGCGCTGCAGCTTCAACAAGCTCCGCTTGGGCACGAGCATAGTCTAGCTCACCACTGCGATTAACAAGCGCTTCCTCGGCTCGCTTACGCGCTTGCTCTGCCGCCGCCTCGTCAATGTCATGCGCCCGCGTTGCCGCATCGGCAAGGATAGTCACTACACCAGGCTGAACTTCCATCGTTCCGCCTGAGACATAG
This sequence comes from Spiribacter sp., assembly GCA_031581365.1. Classification (GTDB taxonomy): domain Bacteria; phylum Pseudomonadota; class Gammaproteobacteria; order Nitrococcales; family Nitrococcaceae; genus Spiribacter. The sequence continues at coordinate 59,342 of JAVLBI010000009.1, forward strand.
TAAAACTGTTCTTCACCCGATTCATCGCGCACGGTCACTTCGCCCGGCTGTAACTGAACGAGCATCGGCACATGACGAGGATATATGCCCACCTCGCCCTCTGTCGCACGCGCTAAAACAAACGCCGCCTTCCCTGAGTGGATGGACGCTTCCGCGCTGACAATATCAATATGCATGGTCATTGCCATAATGGCTTCACCTTACAGGCTACGGGCCTTCTCTACCGCCTCATCAATGCTGCCGACCATGTAGAACGCCTGCTCGGGCATATCATCATGCTCGCCATCAACAATGGCACGGAATCCGCGAATCGTCTCTTTGAGCGAGACGTATTTGCCCGGCGCACCAGTGAATACCTCCGCCACAAAGAATGGCTGTGACAAAAAGCGCTGAATTTTCCGTGCGCGTGTCACCGTTTGCTTGTCCTCTTCGGACAGTTCATCCATGCCCAAAATGGCAATAATATCCTGGAGCTCTTTATAACGTTGCAACACTTGCTGCACGTCTTGAGCTGTATCGTAGTGTTCTTGTCCAACTACCTGCGGATCGAGCTGACGCGATGTCGAGTCGAGCGGATCCACCGCTGGGTAAATACCGAGCTCCGCGATTGAACGCGCGAGCACAACGGTGGCATCCAAGTGGGCAAATGTTGTTGCCGGCGATGGGTCAGTCAAGTCGTCAGCCGGCACATAAACCGCCTGAATCGAGGTGATTGACCCCTTACTTGTGGAAGTAATTCGCTCTTGGAGCATGCCCATTTCTTCTGCAAGCGTTGGCTGATAACCCACCGCAGATGGCATCCGGCCCAAAAGCGCTGAGACCTCAACACCTGCAAGGGTATAACGGTAGATATTATCAATAAACATCAACACATCGCGGCCTTCCTCACGGAAGAACTCCGCCATGGTCAGTCCTGTCAGCGCGACTCGCAGACGGTTACCCGGTGGTTCGTTCATCTGACCGTAGACCAACGCAACCTTGCCGAGCACATCCGAGTCTTTCATCTCGTAGTAGAAGTCGTTGCCCTCACGCGTACGCTCACCCACACCCGCAAACACCGAGTAGCCAGAATGCTCGATGGCGATGTTACGAATGAGCTCCATCATGTTCACGGTCTTACCCACACCGGCACCGCCGAACAACCCCACTTTACCGCCTTTGGCAAATGGACAAAGCAAGTCGATGACTTTAATGCCCGTCTCAAGCAATTCTGTGGAACCGGCCTGCTCTTCATATGAAGGCGCTTTGCGGTGGATAGGCCAGACCTGCTCGGCACCGATGTCGCCAGCATCGTCAACCGGCTCACCCAACACGTTCATAATCCGTCCCAGCGTTTTCTCACCAACGGGCACGGAGATCGGGGATCCAGAGTTACTGACATCGACCCCACGCTGAAGTCCATCGGTGGTGCCCATGGCGATTGTGCGCACAACGCCATCACCAATCTGCTGCTGGACCTCAAGGACCAGATCTCGGTCAGTGACCTTAAGTGCGTCATAAACCTTTGGCACA